>NZ_JBVIVI010000004.1:0-374991 GCF_055595765.1 Streptomyces sp. NPDC040405 | reverse complement strand
TTCTCCTTTCCCCCCTCTTCTTCCCTTTTCCACTCCCTGATCACCCCCCCCCCCCCCCCCCCCCCCTCCCTCTCCCTCCCCCCCCCCCCCCCCCCCCCCCCCACCGCACCGTTGCCGGGGTCAGGGGGTGACCGAGGGGCGGGCGAAGCGTACGAGTTCCAGGGCCTGGTCGGGGAACCACTGGCCCGCCTCGGGGTTCACCACCCCGCGCACCGGGTCCGAGGGGCCGGAGGTGCCGCGGAAGCAGCGGCCGTCGGACTGGCCGGGCGTCTTCACCCAGAGCGCGGCGTCCTGCAGCGGGTCTCCCGTGGCGGTGGTGGGGCGGGCGCCGAGGCCGCGGCGGGGCGGGTTGCACCAGGACTGGGTGTCCGCGTGGCGGCTGTACCGCGGCGTCCAGGGGCCGCGGCCGTTGCGGCTGGTGTCGGTGACGAAGTGCTTCATCTCCGACGAGTCGTGCGGCTCGTGGGCGCGCAGCCAGGCCCGGAGGTGCCGCCGCGACCAGCTCTGCTCGGCGCAGGCGTCCGGGTCGCCGCCGTCGGCGACGTAGGCCAGGCACGCGGAGACGAGCCGTCCGTACAGGGCGCTGGCCTGGTCCGTCTGGTAGTGGGAGACGTTGAGGGCGAAGCCGGTGGCCTCGTCGATACCGGCCTTGACGAGGCGGGGCACGATGCTGCTGACGGCATGCCAGTCCGCGTGGCCCGCGTCGAGGTACACCTTGGCGTTGGTGAGGGCCATGAGGGTGTCGACCGCGTACTTGATCTCGGTGAAGCGGGCGGCGGTCAGTGCGCCCAGGCCGGTCTGGGTCTCCGTCCCGGGTTCGAGCTCGGGCTGAGGCTCGGGCTGGGGCTCGGTGACGGGCTGGTCGATGACCTCCGGCTCCCTGTCGAGGTCGGCCGGGTCGGCGGGGAGGAACGGGGTGGGGCTGGGGGCCGGGGTCTGGGCGGCCGGATCCGGGGCGGGGGTCTCGGCGGCGACGGCCGCGCCGGGGGTGGGGGTGGGGACGGTGCCGAGTTGCGGGTCCGGGCCGGGGGCGGTGGTGGGCTCGGTCAGCGCGGGGGCCGTGGTGGGCTCGGTCGCGGGCGTGTCCACAGCCGTGCCCGGGTCCGCAGCCGTGCCCACGCCCGCGGCCGCGGCCGCGTCGGCCGGGGCGGACGGGGTGACGGCCGGGGTCGGGGTCGTCGCCTCGGCGGGGGTGTCCTCGCTCGCCTGCTCACCGCAGTCGGACGGCAGCAGCGCCAGGGAGTCCGGTTCGAGGACGATCATCACCTCGCGGTCGCCGATGCCCTGGGCCACGGCGTCGATCCACGCCTTGTACTCGTCGGTGGTACGCGCTCCCCCGGCGGAGTAGCTGCCGCAGTCGCGGCCGGGGACGTTGTAGAGGGCGAGCACCGGCAGCCTGTCGCGCCGCGCGGCGTCGCTCGTGGTCATCCGGACCAGGCGCGCGACCCGGGCCGGGGACTCGTCCCCGTACCAGACCGCCTGCGGGGTGCGCACCATGGACAGCAGCCCGGCCGCCGTGCGGTAGTCGCCCCGCCAGGCGAGCCGGGTCACCTGACGGTATGAGGCGCGGTCGGCCGGGGGGACGTACAGGGGCTTGCCGCGCGCGGGCGCGGCGACGCGCTCCTGCACGGCAGCCTGAACGGCCGAACCGCTTAATAGGGGAAGGGCAGTTGCGGCCAGAACGGCCATCGACACGGCGAGGGTCTTCCGTCTCGTTCGCACAGGGGTACTCCAAGGGGCGGGTCGCATGGGTCGGTTTCTGAGGCTCACTCAGAAACCGGGACCCGGCAACGCGAGCGTCCGCCGAGTGGCGCAACCGGATTCCCGCCCAGGGGTGGCACTCCGTCGGACAATCCGTCCGGGACGCCCTCGGGGGGCTACCTGCCCGTCAGATGCTCCGGCCGCACCGGCACCCGCCCCAGCCGGAGGCCCGTCGCGGCGCGGATGGCCGCGACGACCGCAGGGGTGGAGGAGAGGGTCGGGGCCTCGCCGACACCGCGCAGGCCGTAGGGGGCGTGCCGGTCCGCCAGTTCGAGGATGTCGACCGGCATCGTCGGGGTGTCGAGGATGGTGGGGATCAGATAGTCGGTGAATGACGGGTTGCGGACGCGGGCGCCGTCCGAGACGAGGATCTCCTCCATCACGGCGAGGCCGAGGCCCTGCGTGGAGCCGCCCTGGATCTGGCCGACGACGGAGAGCGGGTTGAGCGCCTTGCCGACGTCCTGGGCGGCCGCCAGTTCGATGACCTTGACCAGGCCGAGTTCGGTGTCGACCTCGACCACGGCGCGATGGGCGCAGAAGGAGTACTGGACGTGGCCGAAGCCCTGACCGGTCGTGAGGTCGAAGGGCTCGGTGGGGCGGTGCCGGAACTCCTTCTCGATGTCGATCGCGTCGTCGCCGAGGACGTCCGTCAGGTCGGCGACGACCTCGCCCCCGAGGGTGACCACTTTGCCGTCCCGCAACACCAGCTCCGTGTCACCGCCAGGGGCACCGCAGCGGCGGAAGACCTCCTGCCGGACCGCCTCGCAGGTGTGTTTGATGGCGCCGCCGGTCATGTACGTCTGCCGGGAGGCGGAGGTGGAACCGGCGGAGCCGACCCGGGTGTCGGCGGGGAGGATGGTGACCCGGCTGACGCCCAGTTCGGTACGGGCGATCTGGGCGTGGACGGTGACGCCGCCCTGGCCGACCTCGGCCATCGCGGTGTGGACCAGGGCGACGGGCTCGCCGCCGATGACCTCAAGACGCACCCGGGCGGTGGAGTAGTCGTCGAAGCCCTCGGAGAAGCCGACGTTCTTGATGCCGACCGCGTAGCCGACGCCGCGCACCACGCTCTCGCCGTGAGTGGTGTTGGACAGGCCGCCGGGCAGGGCGCGGACGTCGACGTCCCCGCCCGCCGTCTCCCAGGCGCGCTCCGGCGGGAGGGGCAGCGCCCGGACCCGGCGCAGGATCTCGGCGACGGGGGCCGGGGAGTCCACGATCTGGCCGGTGGGCATGACGGCGCCCTGCGCCATGGCGTTGCGCTGCCGGAAATCGACGGGGTGCAGCCCGAGTTCCTGGGCCACGGCGTCCATCTGGGCCTCGTACGCGAAGCACGCCTGCACCGCGCCGAAGCCGCGCATCGCGCCGCAGGGCGGGTTGTTGGAGTAGAGGGCGAGCGCCTCGACGTCCACGTGGTCCACGACGTAGGGGCCGATCGCCAGGGAGGCGGCGTTGCCGACGACCGCCGGGGAGGAGGAGGCGTACGCTCCGCCGTCCAGCACGATGCGGCACTGGACGTAGAGCAGCTGGCCGTCCCGGGTGGCGCCGTGCTCATAGGTGAGCTTGGCGGGGTGCCGGTGGACATGGCCGAAAAACGACTCGTACCGGTTGTAAACGATCTTGACGGGCTTGCCGGTACGGAGCGCCAGCAGACTGGCGTGCGCCTGCATGGACAGGTCCTCGCGCGCCCCGAACGCCCCGCCCACGCCCGAGAGCGTCAGCCGCACCTTGTCGGCGGGCAGGCCCAGCACCGGGGCGAGCTGGTCGCGGTCCACGTGCAGCCACTGGGTGGCGATGTAGAGGTCGATGCCGCCGTCCTCGGCGGGCACCGCGAGCCCGGATTCCGGGCCCAGGAACGCCTGGTCCTGCATGCCGACCTCGTAGTCCCGGCGCACGACGACGTCGGCGCGGGCCCTGGCGGCGGCGACGTCGCCGCGCCGCACGGGCTGGCGGTGGACGACGTTGGGGTGCGGGGCGTGGGCGGCGTAGTGGTCGGCGCGTCCGGGGTGGAGCAGCGGCGCGCCGGGCGCGGTGGCGGTGGCCTCGTCCACCACGAGCGGCAGCTCGGCGTACTCGACCTTGATCCGGGCGGCGGCGCGGCGGGCGGTCTCGGGGTGGTCGGCGGCGACGATCGCGACGGCCTCGCCGTGGTAGCGGACCCGGTCCTTGGCGAGGACGGGCTGATCGTGGATCTCCAGGCCGTAGTGGGTGGCGGCCGGGAGGTCGTCGTGCGTCATGACGGCGTGGACGCCGGGCAGGGCCAGCGCCCCGCTGATGTCGATGGACCGGATCTCGGCGTGGGCGTGGGGGCTGCGCAGGGTGAAGCCCCACAGCATGTCCTCGTGCCACAGGTCGGAGGAGTACGCGAACTCGCCGGTCACCTTGAGCGTGCCGTCGGGCCGGAGGGTGGATTCGCCGATGTGGCCCTTGCCCCGGCTCTCGGTCAGATGGGCCTGGGTGATCCTCGTGGGGGCGCGGTCGGGTCCCATGGTCAGCTCGTCTCCCCCGGTGTGGCACCGGTGCGGGCGGCGGCGAGGCGCACCGCGTCGAGGATCTTCTCGTAGCCGGTGCAGCGGCACAGATTGCCGGACAGCGCCTCGCGGATGTCGGCGTCGGACGGGTCGGGGTGCCGCTCCAGCAGCTCATCGGCGGCGACCAGCAGACCGGGGGTGCAGAAGCCGCACTGCACGGCGCCCGCGTCGATGAACGCCTGCTGGACGGGGGCCAGCGGAGCCTGCCCCGCGCCCGGCTCGCCCGTCGCGCGGTCCTCCGCGTACCGGGGGAGCCCCTCGACGGTCACCACCTCGCGCCCCTCGGCCTGTCCCGCCGCCACCAGGCAGGCGCACACCGGCACGCCGTCGAGCCGGACCGTGCACGATCCGCATTCGCCCTGCTCACAGGCGTTCTTCGAGCCCGGCAGGCCCAGCCGTTCGCGCAGTACGTACAGCAGGGACTCGCCCTCCCAGACGTCGTCGGCCTGCTGCGGCCGTCCGTTGACGGTCATGTTCACGCGCATGCCGCGGCCCTCCCTTCACCCTCGCGGTACGCCTGCCAGGTCCAGCCGAGCGTGCGGCGCGCCATGACCGTCACCGCGTGGCGGCGGTAGGCGGCGCTGCCGCGTACGTCGTCGATGGGGTCGCACGCGCCCGCGCACAGCTGGGCGAACTCCCGGGCGACCGCGGGCGGAATCGTTTCGCCGCTGTCCCAGAAGGCCCCGTCCGCGAGCGCCGCGTTCAGAAAGTCCTCCGCCGCCCGGGCCCGGACCGGCGTGGGCGCGGCGGAGCCGATGCCGGTCCGTACGGTGCGGGTGCGGGGATGCAGCGCGAGGGCGAACGCGCATACCGCGATGACCATGGCGTTGCGGGTGCCGACCTTGGAGAACTGCTGCGGCCCGTCGGCCTTGTCGATGTGGACGGCCCTGATCAGCTCGTCGGGCGCCAGCGCGTTCCGCTTCACCCCGGTGTAGAACTCCTCGACCGGGATCATCCGGGTGCCGCGCACCGAGGCCACCTCCACCTCGGCCCCGGCCGCCAGCAGCGCCGGATGCGCGTCCCCGGCGGGCGAGGCGGCGCCGAGGTTGCCGCCCACGGTGCCGCGGTTGCGGATCTGCGGCGAGCCGACGGTGTGCGAGGCGAGCGCGAGGGCGGGCAGCTCGGGCCGCAGCCGCTCGATGATCCGGGTGTACGGAACCCCGGCGCCCAGCCGGACCGTCCGCTCACCGGTCTCCCACTCCCCCAGTGCGCCGATACGGGTCAGATCCAGCAGCCGTTCGGGCCGCCGGTGATCAAAGTTGATCTCGACCATCACATCGGTGCCGCCCGCGATGGGTACGGCGTCGGGGTGCTCGGCCTTCACGGCGAGCGCCTCCGGCCAGTCGGCGGGGCGCAGGAAGTCCATGGGCCTCTCTTCTCACCAGTTCACCGGTTCACCGGTCCGCGGGAACTCGTGCACGCGGCTCCCTCTCAAGTAGACCCCCATCGAGGGCCCCGGTGCAGTCACCGAAGGCATGAAGCAATTGGCTGGCCAGCGCGCAGGTCTTGTAGATTCGAACGAACGACGGGGAGCGGAAGCCTCGCGGTATTCGACCGGCGACAAAGACAAGATCGGCTGGCACCCATGCGGCTGCGCGCACTGCTGGAAACCGACGCCCTCGGCCTGCGCCTGCTCGGCGGCGAGGACGAGCTGGACCGCACCGTACGCGGCGTGATGACCACCGATCTGCGCGATCCGAGCCGCTATCTGTCGGGTGGCGAACTGGTGCTGACGGGGCTGGCGTGGCGGCGGGAGCCGGACGACTCCGAGCCGTTCGTACGGATCCTGGCGGCCGCCGGGGTGGCCGGGCTCGCGGCGGGCGAGGCGGAGCTGGGCCCCGTACCGGAGGATCTGGTGCTGGCCTGCGCGCGGCACCGGCTGCCGCTGTTCTCCGTGGTCGAGGACGTGGCGTTCGCGACGATCACCGAGCATGTCGTACGCCAGGTCTCCGGCGAGCGGGCCGGGGATCTGGCCGCCGTGGTGGACCGGCACCGGCGGCTGATGACCCCGGGGGCGGCGGGCGGCGGCCCCGAGGTCGTACTCGATCTGCTCGGCTCGGACCTCGATCTGGCCGCCTGGGTGCTCTCCCCCACCGGCCGCCCCATCGCGGGCCCCACCGGCCCCGAGGCCCCGGAGCTGCCGCGGCCGGTCCGCGCCCAACTGGCCGGTGAGCATCTGGCCGCCCAGCGCGCCGGACGCCCCGGCCCGCACCGGCTGACCGCCGCGAACGGCGTGACGTACTCCCTCTTCCCCATCCGCGGCGGTACGGGCGGCGGCGACACCGGTGCCCCGCACGGGACCCCGCTCGCCGACTGGCTGCTGGCGGTCGCCGCCGACGCCGGGGACTGGCCGGACGAGCGGCTGGACCTGCTGTACGGGGTCACCCAGCTGATCGCGGTCGAGCGCGACCGGCAGGACGAGGCCGGTGCGGTGCGGCGGCAGCTCGCCCAGGAGGTGCTGGAGCTGGTCCAGACGGGCGCGCCGCCCGCCGAGGTCGCGGCCCGGCTGCGGGTGGCGGCGCCGGTGCTGCTGCCGGGGGTCGGCGGCGGGGAGGCGCCGCACTGGCAGGTCGTGGTGGCGCGGCTGGAGGGGACAGCCGACGGCGGACCGGTCGCCCAGGCGCTGCTGGAGGAGATCCTGGTGGACCCGCGGGCGGCCGGGGCCGGGCCCTCGGACCGGATCGCCGTGGCACACACCGGGGACGAGGCGGTGGCGCTCCTGCCGCTGCCCGCCTCCGGCGACGTGGCGTCGGCCGACGCGGATGCCGCGGACGCGGCGGACGCCGCGGACCAGGCGGCGGGGCTGCACGCGGACGCGCTGCTCGCCGCCGTCGGCGAACCCCTCGCGCGCGGGCTGGGCGACGACGCCCGGCTGACCCTGGGCGTCAGCGCCCCCGTGCACTCCGCCGAGGCGCTGCGCGGCGCGCTGGAGGAGGCCCGGCACGCCCGCCGGGTGGCCGCCGCGCGGCCGGGCCGGGTCAGCGCGGCCGGACACCAGGAGCTGGCCTCGCACGTACTGCTGCTCCCCTTCGTCCCGGACGACGTACGCCGCGCCTTCACCGCCCGGCTGCTGGACCCGCTGCGCGCCTACGACCGCCGCCACCGGGCCGAGCTGATCCCGACCCTGGAAGCCTTCCTGGAGTGCGACGGCTCCTGGACGCGGTGCGCGGCACGGCTCCATCTGCACGTCAACACGCTGCGGTACCGGGTGGGCCGGATCGAGCAGCTGACCGGGCGCGATCTGGCCCGGCTGGAGGACAAGCTGGACTTCTTCCTCGCCCTGCGGATGAGCTGACGAGCCCCTTCGCGGACGAGCCCCCGTACGCACCCCCGCGCCCCCGCACACCTCGGGCACCCGGAAAACCACCACTCTCGACGGTGGTTTGTGAATTCATTCACACCAACCTCTTGGCCGGGCCCGCGCTTCCGTGTTGAGATTCGGCAACGGCTTCCGGCTCGATGGCGCGCTTGGGGAGGGCAATGTGGCGGACACCGCCATGTCACCACCTGGATCATCGAACTTCGATCCCGGCGCAGGGCCGCCTCGGGCGGACGATCCGCTCGATACGGCGGTGTGGCGGCTGCGCTCGCGCGCGTGCTGGAAGGACGCCGCCGAGCTGCTCGCCCCGTACGCCGCGGACGACGCGGCCGCGGCGCTCAAGCGCAGCGCCATCCTGATCGAGCGGTGCATGTACACCTCCCAGGGCTGGGACGAGGCCGAGGACGCGCTGCGGGCCGCGGAGGCGCTGGCGCTCACCGACGACGAGCGGGGCGCCATCGCGTGCGAGCGCGGCTATCTGGCGTACGCCTCCACCCTGGTCGGGAGCCGGGACCGCGCCGACGAGGCGCGCACCGCCCTCGGGCGGGCCGCCGCGCTGCTCGGGCCCGGCTCGGCTACCCGTCCGCTGCTGGACTTCCGCCGCGGGCTGATCTCCCAGCACCTCGCCCACAACCCCACCGGCGCCCAGGCCGCCTTCCAGCGCGCCCACGCGGGCGCCGCCGCGCACGGGGACACGCTGCTGCGCTCCTTCACCTGGCGGCATCTGGCCGGGATGGCCGAGGAGGAGGGCAACCTCGCCGAGGCCCGCCGCGGCTTTGCCGAGTCGCTGCGGATCCGCGAGGAGCTGGGCTACCTGGTCGGCATCGCCCCCGCGCTGGCCTCCCTGGCGGATGTCGAGGACGAGCCGGAGGCGCGGCGGCTGCGCGCCGAGGCGGGACGGCTGGTGCGGCTCTTGGGCGGCGTCCCGGTGTGGCTGGCCGAGCAGTTAACTCACCACCCGGCCAGCCCCGATCCGGGCTGACGGCACCCCCTGGGGTCTCGCTGCCGGGCGCGGGCCGGTGACCGGGTGACGGCACCGCCCGGTGCGCCCTGGGGTTTCGCTGCCGGGTGCGGCCCGGTGGCCGGGTTGTGCCCACCGGTTCCTCCCCCAGCTACCGCTGGGAGGTGCCCCCTCGCGGAACGATTGCCCACAACCTGGTCCACACGTTCCAGCCCCTCCGGGCGGGCAACCAAGCCCGTCCGGCGATTGAGGACACCACCCAGCCCCTCCGGCGATTGAGGAGCGGGGGCTGGGGCGGAGCCCCAGGTTCGGGGAGGGGCGGGTAGGGGAAAGATCAGGCGCCGGAGGTGAAGTGTTCGCGGACCAGCGACTCCACCACGTCCAGCTCCCGCGCGGCCAGCGCATCGAGCAGCGCCATATGCTCCGCGGCATCGGCGACCAGATCCGCGGTGCGGACGGCACGCCCGCAGGCCAGCGGCCACTGGGCACGGCGGTGCAGCTCGTCCGCGACGACGACCAGCTGCTGGTTCCCGGCCAGGCTCAGCACCGACTGGTGGAAGGTGCGGTCCGACTCCAGGTAGGCGGCGCGGTCGCCCTTCGCGGCGGCCACCGCCGTCGCCTCCGCGAACGGCCGCAGCAGCGCCCAGCGCTCGGGCGCGACCGCCCGGGCCAGGCTGAGCATCACCGGGACCTCCAGCAGGGCGCGGACCTCGGCCAGCTCGGCCAGCTCGCGCGCGCTGCGCCGGGCCACCCGGAAGCCGCGGTTGGGGACGACCTCGACGGCGCCCTCGCCCGCGAGCTGCTGCATCGCCTCGCGCACAGGCGTGGGCGAGACGCCGAAACGGTCGGCGAGGGCCGGGGCGGAGTACACCTCGCCCGGGGTCAGCTCGCCCCCGACCAGCGCGTCCCGCAGGGCGTCCAGGATCTGCCCGCGCACGGAGTGGCGGCGCGGCGGCCTGCGCGACGCGGGCACACCGGAGGGGTCCCGCGGCTCCATTGCCGCCTCGGCTTCGGCCTGCTCCACTCGGGTCCTCCTGACATCCCATCGAACGATATGCGGATGCCGCCCGAGGACAAAGCCCACTCACACACCGTTCGGTACGATCTTCCGGACACGACGGTGACGCGGCAGTCTCGGCATGACCCTGACCACATTCCCCGCCCCGCGTTCCGGCCGGACCGGACACGTGGAGCGATCCCTTTCGGCCACGGATACGGCCCTCCCGAAGCGCCCACGAGCGGACAGGAGCGGGGAAAGATCACCAAGGGGTTCGGACGGCCGACGACAGGTCGACGACAGCCCGATGGATCGGATTTACCCACGATCGGGTTACGTGAATAGAATCAAGCCGCTTGCAACGAGCGAGCGTTCGAACCGTATCGCACCTATCCGCGTGTCCCCCCGCCCACTTGGCGGCCTCTTGTCCAGAAACCGCTTGAGGCCCGGCAGGATTCCGCCAGGATGTCGCGCGAGTAGGGCCGCACTGCGGCCAGAACTTCACGGAAGCGAGGCAAGGGGCACCGGATGAGACTGACGGACATATCGCTGGGCTGGGCCCTGCCAGTCGTCATAGCGCTCGTCGGAGTCGTGGGGGCGGGAGTTGTCCTCGCGCGCGGCCGTAACGGGAAGAAGGAGGAGAACGGGATCACCGACTCCTGGGAGCGCAGCGAGGAGCGCCGGCGGCGCAAGGAGGCCGTCTACGGGATGGCCTCGTACGTCCTGCTGTTCTGCTGTGCCGCGGTCGCGGCCGCGCTCTCCTTCCACGGCCTCGTGGGCTTCGGGCAGCAGAACCTGAACCTCTCGGGCGGCTGGGAGTACCTGGTGCCGTTCGGGCTGGACGGCGCCGCGATGTTCTGCTCGGTGCTCGCGGTGCGCGAGGCCAGCCACGGTGACGCGGCCCTCGGCTCGCGGCTGCTGGTGTGGCTGTTCGCCGGCGCCGCCGCCTGGTTCAACTGGGTGCACGCGCCGCGCGGCATGGGCCACGACGGTGCGCCGCAGTTCTTCGCTGGCATGTCGCTGTCGGCCGCGGTCCTCTTCGACCGGGCGCTGAAGCAGACCCGCCGGGCGGCACTGCGCGAGCAGGGTCTGGTGCCCCGCCCGCTGCCGCAGATCCGTATCGTCCGCTGGCTGCGCGCCCCCCGCGAGACCTTCGGCGCATGGTCGCTGATGCTGCTGGAGAACGTACGGACGCTGGACGAGGCGGTCGAGGAGGTCCGCGAGGACCGGCGCGAGAAGGAGCAGACGCGCGACCGCCGCCGCGGCCAGGAGAAGCTGGACAAGGCGCGGATACGGGCGCTCAACCGGCAGCACCGGGCGTGGGGCCGGGGCGGCGGCCGCCAGGTCGACATCGCCCCCGCGGCGCAGCCCCCGCAACTCGGCGCGGAGCCCGCCATGGAGGAGAACGCGCTGGGAAAAGCCGAGGCGGCCGAGCTGTCCGCGCCCTCAGCTCGGCCCGCCTTGCAGTCCGCGGACGCGGCTGACACCGGACACCGCGAAGACCGCGGCCGGGACTGGAGCCGTGACCTGGATTTCAGCTTCGGCTTCGGTGACGCCGACGCCACCGAAGCCGACCAGGACAAGGCGAAGAACAAGGCGAAGGACAACGACGGCAAGGACACGGACCAAGGGCGGACCGTCGACCTCACCGCCGAGGACGACACCCTGACCATCCCGCGCCTGGACTCCCTGGAGGAGAAGCTCGCGCAGATCGAGCGGCAGTTCGGCTGAGGCCGAGGCCGAGACCGAGTCCGCGGCTCGTCACGGACGGCCGGTGGCGTCAGCCGCCGTCCGCGTCCAGCTCGAACCAGACCGCCTTGCCCACGCCGTGGGCCCGTATGCCCCACGCGTCCGCGAGCGTGTGCACCAGCAGCAGGCCCCTCCCGGAGGTGCTGTCCTCCGGGGGGTGGCCGCGCAGCTTCGGGTGCCGGGACACGAAGTCCCGCACCTCGACCCGTAATCGGCCCGCCACCGGCCCGGCGGCCCCGCCGCCCAGCGTGACCCTGACGTGCGCACCCCGGTCGGTGTGCACCAGCGCGTTCGTCACCAGCTCGCTCGTCAGCAGCTCCGCGAGATCGGCCCGGCCGGGGTCGCCCCAGTGCCGCAGCATCTCCCGCAGCGCGGCGCGGACGCCCGCCACCGCCGCGTAGTCGTCATGCCTCAGTCGCTTGGTGAGGACCCGGCCCCGCTCCCCTTCGATGGCCACCGCCCCAGAGTCCGGCCGGTTGATCATCCGGCCCCGCTGTACAGGCTGACGCTTCATCCTCCCCCGCCCCGGCCGCTCGGCGCGGCCAGCGTCGAATGCCGTCGAACATGCTCACGGAATGCATTCCCGCCTGTTGGCGTGCCACACACCGGGGAAGACACCCCTAGTGATCCACCGAGCTGATCACCGAGCTGATCCGCCGAGCGCCGAGCCCGAGGAGCCGTGATGCACGACGACCGACTGTTGGTGGAGGGGCGCCTGGAGCGGGCGCTGCACCAGTTCATCCGGCCCGCCCAGTACCCGGCGCGCGTTCCGCTCTCGCTCTACGCCTGGCGCGCCCCCGGCGAGCCGGTCCCGGTCGCCGAAGCACTCGACGCGACGTACGAACCGTTCACGGCCGGTACGGAGTGGGGCGCGCCGTGGTCGACCTGGTGGTTCCGGCTGGAGGGCGCGGTGCCGGAGGAGTGGGCGGGGCGGCGGGTCGAGGTGGTCGTCGACCCCGGCTTCACCGACGACGGCCCGGGCTTCCAGGCCGAGGGGCTGGTGTACGACGCGCACGGCGTACCGCTCAAGGGCATCCACCCCCGTAACCGCCACATCCCCGTCGCGGCCCCGGCCGCCGGGGGCGAGCCGGTGCGGCTGCTGCTGGAGGCGGCCGCGAATCCGCACGTGCTGCGCGACGGCTTCGCCCCCACCCCGCTCGGGGACGTGCTCACCGCCGGGGACCGGCCGCTGTACCGGTTCGCCTCCGCCGATGTGGCCGTTCTCGACGAGGACGTCTGGCATCTGGTCCTGGACATCGAGGTGCTGTCCGAGCTGATGCGCGAGCTGCCCGCGGACCGGCCGCGCCGCCACGAGATCCTGCGCGCGCTGGAGAGCGCCCTCGACGCGCTCGACCTGCACGACGTGCCCGCCACCGCGGCCGCCGCCCGCGCCGAGCTGACCGGCGTGCTCGCCAGCCCCGCGCAGGCCAGCGCGCACCGCGTCTCGGCGACCGGGCACGCGCACATCGACTCGGCGTGGCTGTGGCCGCTGCGCGAGACCGTGCGCAAGGCGTCCCGTACGTTCGCCAATGTCACCGCGCTCGCGGGCGACTATCCGGAGCTGGTGTTCGCGTGCTCGCAGGCGCAGCAGTACGCCTGGGTCAAGGAGAACCAGCCGCACATCTGGGAGCGGATCAAGAAGGCGGTCGCGGACGGCAATTGGGCGCCGGTCGGCTCGATGTGGGTCGAGTCGGACGCCAACATGCCCGGCGGCGAGGCCCTGGCCCGGCAGATCGTGCACGGCAAGCGGTTCTTCCTGGAGGAGCTGGGGGTGGACACCGAGGAGATCTGGCTGCCGGACTCCTTCGGCTACACCGCGGCCTTCCCCCAGCTCGCCAAGCTGGCGGGGGTGAGGTGGTTCCTCACCCAGAAGCTGTCGTGGAACCAGTCCAACAAGATGCCGCACCACACCTTCTGGTGGGAGGGCATCGACGGCACCCGCGTGTTCACCCACTTCCCTCCGGTGGACACCTACAACGCCCAGTTCAGCGCGGCCGAACTCGCGCACGCCGAGAAGAACTTCGCCGACAAGGGCCTCGCCACCCGCTCCCTCGTCCCCTTCGGCTGGGGCGACGGCGGGGGCGGCCCCACCCGGGAGATGCTGGAGAAGGCGCGGCGGCTGGGCTCCCTGGAGGGCTCGCCGCGGGTCGAGATCCACAAGCCGTCGGTGTTCTTCACCGAGGCGGAGCGGGAGTACGGCGCGAAGGCGCCGGTGTGGTCGGGCGAGCTGTATCTGGAGCTGCACCGGGCCACGTACACCACCCAGGCGGCGACCAAGCAGGGCAACCGGCGCAGCGAACACCTGCTGCGGGAGGCCGAGTTGTGGGCCACGGCCGCCGCGCTCCACGTGCCCGGGTACGCCTATCCGTACGACGACCTGGACCGGATCTGGAAGACGGTGCTGCTGCACCAGTTCCACGACATCCTGCCGGGCTCCTCGATCGCCTGGGTGCACCGCGAGGCGCGCGAGACGTACGCGAGGGTGCGCACCGAACTGGAGGGGATCGTCGCGGACGCGGTGGGCGCGCTCGGCGCCGCCGGTCCCGGCGCCCCGGCGGTGCTCAACGCCTCGCCGTACGAGCGCGAGGAGGTCGCCGTGCTGGACGCGGAAACCGCGGCGGCGCTGCCCACCGACGCCCCGGTGCAGCCGCTGGGCGACGGGCGCGCGGCGGCCGGGGTGCGGGTGGGCGCGCTGGGCACGGCGGCCGTCGCCGGTACGACGTGGGGCGCGCCGCCGGTGACCTCGCTGAGCGACGGCCACGCCATCGTCCTCGACAACGATCGCTTGCGGGTCACCATCGACGGCGACGGGCTGCTCACCTCCGTCCTCGATCTGACGGCGGGCCGCGAGGTGCTGGCCCCCGGCGCGCGCGGCAACCTCCTCCAGCTCCACCCCGACCACCCCAACCACTGGGACGCCTGGGACATCGACCGCCACTACCGCCGCAGTCACACCGACCTCACCGCCGCCGAGTCGGTCGAGCTGACCGAGTCCGGTCCGCTGCGCGCGACCGTCCGCGTGGTCCGGGCCTTCGGCGCCTCGCGCGTCGTCGAGGAACTGACGCTGGCCGCGGGCAGCGGACGCGTCGACATCGCCACCGAGGTGGACTGGCACGAGTCGGAGAAGGTCCTCAAGGCGGCGTTCCCGCTGGACGTCCACGCCCGGGAGTCCACGGCGGAGATCCAGTTCGGGCATGTGGAGCGCCCCACGCACGCCAACACCAGCTGGGACGCGGCCCGTTTCGAGATCTGCGCCCACCGCTGGCTGCGGGTCGCCGAGCCGGGGTACGGGGCCGCGCTGCTCAACGACTCCACGTACGGCCACGATGTGACCCGTACGGCACACGAGAGCGATGACGGCGAGGTGCTCGGCACCACCGTGCGGCTGACGCTGCTGCGCGCCCCGCACAGCCCCGACCCCGAAACCGACCTCGGCACCCACCGCTTCCGCTACGCGCTGCTGCCGGGCGCGAGCGTCGGCGACGCGGTCGAGGGCGGCCTCGCCCTGAACCTGCCGCTGCGCACCCTGCCCACGGGCCCGACCGGGCCCGCCCCGCTGCTCTCCGTGGACAACCCGGCGATCACGGTGGAGTCGGTCAAGCTCGCCGAGGACCGCAGCGGGGATGTGGTGGTGCGGCTGTACGAGTCGCACGGCGGCCGCGCGGCGGGAACGCTCGTCGCCGGTTTCCCGGTGCTCTCGGCGGACGTCACCGACCTGCTGGAGCGCCCGCTGCACCCGGCCGCCACCGGCCCGGCCGGGCTGAGCCTGGCCCTGCGGCCGCACCAGATCCTCACCCTGCGGCTGCGGCCGGTGCCCGCGTAGTCAGCAGGTCTCGCAGCGGTGCGCGCCTCGGTCGTGGGGCGCGCACCGCGCGTGAGGAGTCTTTTCGATCAGGAGGGGTAAAGAGGCGTCGTCCCACCGCATACGGCCAGGAGAGACACATGCCCAGACCGCTCGTCACCGGTATCGTCGCCACCGCCGCCGCGACCCTCCTGCTCACCGGCTCCGGGGCCATGGGGGGCAGTGCCACCGCCACGTCGCCGCGCGAGCCCCGCGCCACCGGCGCCGATCAGGTCCGCATTCAGGACGAGTTCGACTCGCTCGGGCCCGAGGTGCGGGCGATGAAGCTGGATTCGGGGCGCACCGCGCACTACATCGACGAGGGGCCCCGGGACGGGAAGCCGGTGCTCTACCTCGGGGGCACGGGGACCAGCGCGCGGGCGGCGCATATGACGGACTTTCTGCGCAGCACGCGGGAGTCCCTCGGGCTGCGGCTGATATCCGTCGAGCGCAACGGCTTCGGGGACACGGAGTTCGACAAGGGCCTGGGGAAGGCCGACTTCGTGGAGGACGCGCTTCAGGTGCTGGACCGCATCGGAGTGCGCAAGGTCGGCGTGATCGCCATCTCCGGTGGCGGGCCCTACGCCGCCGAGCTGGCTTCCCGGGCGCCGGACCGCGTGCGGTCGCTGCATCTGGCCGCCGCGCTGCCGCCGTACGGGGCCAGGCCGTCGTACTGCTCGATGTCCGACGAGGAGCTGGGGAAGTCGCTGGAGAAGCAGATCGCCGATCCGCGCGTCTGGTGGGCGCTTCCGGAGGACAGCCCGACCAGGAAGGTGCCCGGGTTCGCCGACACCGCGTACGAGGACGGCGCCCGCACCTACAACCAGCGCGGGCAGAAGGCCGACCCCGCGCCGCAGGTGCACGAGCAGAAGCTGTACTGCCAGCGGCCCGGGCCCGATCTGTCGAAGCTGAAGGCGCCCGTCATCCTCTACAGCGGGAAGAAGGACACGACCGTGCCGCCCAGCACGATCGGGACCTGGAAGGAGCGGCTGCCCGGCGATCCGGCCGTGCGCGGCTACGCGGACTCGGGGCACGACGTGCAGTACCGGCACTGGGACCAGATCCTCGTCGACCTGGCCGGATACCCGGGCCGCACCGTCGTCTGCTACCGGGGCCACAGCGCCATGCCGCCCGCCGAGGTCGCCGACCCGCTGGTGGCGAAGGGGCGGGCCACGCTCGGCAGCTGTGCCTGGCGGAAGTCCGGCTGATCAGGTCAGGGGCGGGGGACGTTGCGGAGGTTGGAGCGGGCCATCTGGACCATCCTCCCGACGCCGCCGTCCAGCACCATCTTGCTGGCCGACAGCGCGAATCCCGTCACCATCTCGGCCTTGATCTTCGGCGGGATGGACAGGGCGTTGGGGTCGGTGACGATGTCGACCAGCGCGGGGCCCTTGTGGTGCAGGGCGGTGCGCAGCGCGGACCGCAGATGCTTGGGCTTCTCGACGCGTTCGGCGTAGGCCCCGGCAGCGCGGGCGAGCTGGGCGAAGTTCGGGTTGTGGTTGCCGGTGCCGTAGGCGGGCAGGCCCGAGACCAGCATCTCCAGCTCGACCATGCCGAGGGAGGAGTTGTTGAAGAGGACGACCTTCACCGGCAGGTCGTACTGGACGAGGGTGAGGAAGTCGCCCATCAGCATCGTGAACCCGCCGTCGCCGGACATCGAGATGACCTGGCGGCGGCGGTCGAGGAACTGGGCGCCGATCGCCTGCGGCAGGGCGTTGGCCATCGAGCCGTGGGTGAACGAACCGATCACCCGGCGGCGGCCGTTGGGGGTCAGATAGCGGGCCGCCCAGACGTTGCACATCCCGGTGTCGACGGTGAACACGGCGTCGTCGGCGGCCTCCTCGTCCAGGACCGAGGCCACGTACTCCGGGTGGATCGGAATGTGCTTCTCCACCTTGCGGGTGTACGCCTTGACCACGCCCTCCAGCGCCTCCGCGTGCTTCTTCAGCATCCGGTCCAGGAACCGGCGGTCGGTCTTGGGGCGCACCTTCGGGGTCAGACAGCGCAGCGTCTCGCGGACGTCGCCCCAGACGGCCAGGTCGAGCTTGGAGCGGCGGCCCAGGTGCTCGGGCCGGACGTCGACCTGGACGGTCCGTACGTCGTCGGGGAGGAAGGCGTTGTACGGGAAGTCGGTGCCCAGCAGGATCAGCAGATCGCATTCGTTGGTGGCCTCGTACGCGGCGCCGTAGCCGAGCAGGCCGCTCATGCCGACGTCGTACGGGTTGTCGAACTGGATGTGCTCCTTGCCGCGCAGCGCGTGCCCCACGGGTGCCTTCACCTGCTCGGCGAAGGCCATCACCTCCTCATGGGCCCCGGCGGTGCCGCTGCCGCAGAAGAGGGTGACCCGCTCCGCCTCGTCCACCATGCGCGCGAGGGCGTCGATCTCCGCGTCGCCGGGGCGCACGGTGGGGCGTGAGGTCACCAGCGCGTGCTCCTCGGCGCGCTCGGGCGCCGGGCGGGCCGCGATGTCGCCGGGGAGCGAGACGACGCTGACGCCGCGGCGGCCGACCGCGTGCTGGATCGCGGTCTGCAGCACGCGCGGCATCTGCTGGGGGCTGGAGATCAGTTCGCTGTAGTGGCTGCACTCGCGGAACAGCTGGTCGGGGTGGGTCTCCTGGAAGTAGCCGGTGCCGATCTCGCTGCCGGGGATGTGCGAGGCGAGGGCGAGGACCGGGGCCATGGAGCGGTGGGCGTCGTACAGCCCGTTGATCAGGTGCAGATTGCCGGGGCCGCAGGAGCCCGCGCAGCCCGCGAGCTTGCCGGTGAGCTGGGCCTCGGCGCCCGCGGCGAACGCGGCGGACTCCTCGTGCCGCACCTGGATCCAGTCAATGGCGGAGTTGCGGCGGATCGCGTCCACGACGGGGTTGAGGCTGTCGCCGACCACCCCGTACAGCCGCCGCACCCCGGCGCGCGCCAGGATGTCCACGAATTGCTCGGCCACGGTCTGCTTGCCCATCGCGGCGCCTTCCGTCCCGTTTCGCTGTGGTTTATCAACCATCAACCCACGGACGGGACGCTCACGCCTCCCAGACGGCCGCCGCCGTACGGTCGTCGGCGTACCCCTTCACCCCCGCCTGGGCGTCGGCGAGGAACCCGGCGAGGCCCGGCGGCTCGGTCGCCGCCCAGCGTTCCGCCAAGTGGGCGGCGAGCGCGGGCTCGGCGCCCAGCGGCTCGGCGAGGCCCGTTCCGCACAGCAGCAGGGTGTCACCCGGTCGGGCGACGGAGGCGCGGAAGCGGAAGGGATCGACGGGGGGCGGGCCACCGTCGCGCGCTTCCCATGCGACGGGCAGCTCGGGCCCGGGCGAGCGGCCGTCGCCGACGGTGTCGCCCTCCCCCGCCTCCGGTTCGAGGTCCTGCCAGGCGCCGTCGCGCAGCCGCAACAGCCCGCCGCCGCCGACCCCGAAGAACACCCGGACCCGGCAGTCCGGATGGGCGGGCAGCAGCAGACAGCGCACCGGGGCGGTGTACGCGGCCGGGTCGGCGCCGCGTTCGGCCGCGCGGGTGCGCAACCGGCCGTAGCCCCGGTCGGTGAGCCGGTGCAGCCCGGACTTGAGCGCGGCGCGCCGGTCGGCGCGGATGTCCTCCGCGAGCCGGGCGTGGCTGCGGCCGACGGCCATTCCGATCCAGTCGCACAGCTCCCGAGCGGCGCCCGGCGACGCCCCGCCCGCCCCGCTCGCCACGGCCACCAGGACCAGGGCGCCGTCCCCGGTCCCGAACCGGGCCGTGAGCAGCGCGTCCCGCCGGGGCTCGCCGCGCGAGCGCGCCGCGTCGCCGCGCAGCGATACGGCCCGCAGGGTGAACGTCCCGTAGCGGGCGCCGTCGAGCACGGTGTCGGGCACGGGCCCGCCCGGCTCCTCCGGGTCGGCCACGGGCAGGGTGGTCGGCTCCGCCTCGTAGACCGGCGGCTCGTCCCCGACGAACCGGGACGCGGCGGCGCGCCAGGGCCGGGCCTGAGCAGGGGGCGGTGCCGCGCCGGGTCCGTCGCCGCCCTCGGGAGGTCGCCACCCCTGCGGGCCACCTCCCGCAGCGCCGTCCGAACCCGGCGCGACACCGCCCGGTTCACCCTCCGGCGCGCCCCAAGGCGCCCCCTCGGCGGGCATCTGCTCCCCGCCCGCCGACCGTCTGCGGCCGAGGGTGCGGGACGCCGAATCGAAGCGCTCATCCACCGAGTCCGCCGCGGCAGCGGGCCCGGCATCGGCCCGCGCGGGGTCATACAACGCACCCCACCAGTCGTTTTCCCGCCGCCGCCGATCGTCCCCCTGCTGACTCATCCCCACATTGTCCACAGCGAGCCGTCACGCGAACACCACGCAATGCCCCCGGGGCCCCCGAGGAGGCCCACCCCCGGCACGGTCGCGGTCAGCCCGCCGAGCGGGGGCGGCACGGTCGGCTATCCCCGGTATGCCTCCAGCAGCCGCAGCCATACTTCGCTCACCGTGGGGAACGACGGCACCGCGTGCCACAGTCGCTCGACCGGCACCTCACCGGCCACCGCCACGGTCGCCGAGTGCAGCAGCTCGCCCACCCCCGGGCCCACGAACGTCACGCCGATCAGGTGGCCCCGGTCCAGGTCGACGACCATGCGGGCGCGGCCGCGGTAGCCGTCCGCGTACAGGGCGGCGCCGGAGACCTGGCCCATGTCGTAGTCGACGACCCGGATGCTGCGGCCCTCGGCCTCGGCCTGTTCGGCGGTCAGGCCGACCGCGCCGACCTCCGGGTCGGTGAAGACGACCTGCGGCACCGCCCCGTGGTCCGCGGTCGCCGCGTGGGCGCCCCAGCGGTCCGTCTCCAGCAGCGGTACGCCCTGGGCGCGGGCGCCGATGGCCGCGCCCGCGATCCGGGCCTGATATTTGCCCTGGTGGGTGAGGAGCGCACGGTGGTTGACGTCGCCCGCGGCGTACAGCCAGCCGCCCGGTACGTTCCGCACCCGGCAGGTGTCGTCCACGTCCAGCCAGCCGCCGGGCGTGAGCCCGACCGTCTCCAGGCCGAGGTCGTCGGTGCGCGGGGCGCGGCCGGTGGCGAACAGCACCTCGTCGGCCTCGACGGTCTCCCCGCCTTCCAGCGTGAGCGCGACCGGCCCGCCCTCGCCGTCGCGCCGTACGGACGTCACGGACACCCCCGTACGGATCTTCACGCCCGCCTCGGCGAGCGACTCCGCCACCAGCTCGCCCGCGAACGCCTCCATGCGCTCCAGCAGCCCCCGGCCGCGGATCAGCATGGTCACCTCGGCGCCGAGGGCGCTCCACGCGGTGGCCATCTCGACGGCCACCACCCCGCCGCCCACCACGGCCAGCCGCCGCGGCACCGTGGACGCGCTGGTCGCCTCCCGGCTGGTCCACGGGCGGGCCTCCGCGAGGCCGGGCAGCTCCGGCAGCGCGGCCCGGCTTCCGGTGCAGACGGCCACGGCGTGCCGGGCGGCCAGGAAGCGCTCCTCGCCGTCCGGCTGGGTGACCGCGACACGGCACGGCTCGACGAGCCGCCCATGGCCGCGGACCAGGTCGATGCCCGCCGAGTCGAGCCACCTGACCTGGCCGTCGTCCTTCCAGTTCGATACGAACGCGTCCCGGTGAGCGAAGACGGCCGCCACGTCCAGCGGCCCGCTCACCGCCTGCCGCGCCCCGGGCGTACGGCGTGCCTCGGCGCGCGCGATGACCGGGCGCAGCAGGGCCTTGCTGGGGATGCAGGCCCAGTACGAACAGTCGCCGCCGACGAGCTCGCTCTCCACGATCGCCGTGGAGAGCCCGGCCGCGTGGGCGCGGTCGGCCAGGTTCTCCCCGACCGGGCCCGCGCCCAGGACGACGACGTCGTACTCATCCGTACCGGAATTCATCGCGACCCGCTCTCTGTCGGCGGCCGACCGTGCCGGCCGCCGACGGTGTGCCCGACCGTGGGATGACGCTTCCACCATCCTCGCGTCGAGTCACCGCCGACGGCCACCCGAACCGGACACCCGCGCAGCGCTACCGCTGTGGCCCGCGCTTGCGCTCCACCATGTGGCGGCCCAGCGCCTGCCGCTGCTTCCACTCGCGCCGCATCTCGGACCGCAGCCGGGCGTCGGTGCGGGCCGCGAGGTAGGCGTTCTCGCGCAGCAGCTTGCGGTAGCTGTCCAGCCGCCGGGGCGGCAGCGAACCGTCCTCGACCGCGGCGAGCACCGCGCACCCCGGCTCGGTCTCGTGCGCGCAGTCGTGGAAGCGGCAGTTCGCGGCGTACGCCGCGATCTCGGCGAACGCCTGCGACACCCCGCCCTCCGCGTCCCACAGCCCGACGCCACGCAGCCCCGGCGTGTCGATGAGGGCACCGCCGGAGGGGAGCGGCAGCAGGTTGCGGGTGGTCGTGGTGTGCCGCCCCTTGCCGTCGCTGTCCCGGATCGCGCGGACGCCCTGAACGTCCGCCCCCACCAGGGCGTTGGCCAGCGTCGACTTGCCCGCGCCCGACTGGCCGAGGAGTACGGACGTCCCGGCCGCGAGCAGCGCGCCGAGCACATCCATCCCCTGCCCGGTCGTGGCGCTGACCGCCAGCACCTGGGTCCCGGGCGCGGCGGCCTGGGCGTCGGCGACCAGGTGGGCGAGCGCGTCCGGGGCGTCCACCAGGTCCGCCTTGGTGAGGACCACCACCGGCTGCGCCCCGCTCTCCCAGGCGAGCGCCACGAACCGCTCCACCCGCCCGAGGTCCAGCTCGGCGGCGAGGGACACGGCGATCACGGCGTGGTCGACGTTCGCGGCCAGCACCTGGCCGTCGGAGCGCTTGGAGGAGGTCGACCGTACGACCTCCGTACGGCGCGGCAGCAGCGTCCGTACGTAGCGCGGCTCGCCCGCGGCGTCGACGGCGGCCCAGTCGCCGGTGCACACGACCTTCATCGGGTCACGGGGAACGACGAACTCCGTGTCGGCGCGGACGGTGCCGGCCGGGGTGACGACGTCGCACAGCCCGCGATCCACCCGGACGACACGACCGGGCAGAAGCCCCTGCTCGGCGTACGGAGAGAACTCGGCCTCCCACCCCTCGTCCCAGCCGTACAGGGCGAGAGGATGCGAAGCAGGAAGCTGAAAGGAAGAGAAAGACAAGGGGGTGCCCCTTCACAAGGGTGGCCCCGGCACCGCGCTCACTGGCGCGGGAAGAGAGAGATCAGCCGGAGACCACGGAGGTGGACCTGATGAACTTCCGGATGCGGGCAGTGCCCATCTCAAAGACAGCCATCAGTCACACCTCCCAAGCCAAGTCACCCGCGACAGCCCTCCGGTCGCCGCTCGAACAGCTCCGACTTTAGAGATGTGCGGGCCGCGACGCCATCGAATTAGCCACCGGGCGCAGCCGAACTCGGCGACACCGTCCTGACCACCGCCCCACAGACCGGTATCACGGCGCCTGGGATGGTCCAGAGCGTCGCCGTCACCACAGCGACCAGATTCCTACTCTTTTGATAAAGTTAAGCCATGACTGAGACTCCTTACAGCGTTGGAGAGGGGCCGGCTACCCGGGTGAGCCTCTCCCTCCCCGAAGGGACGGCAGAGGCGATTCGACAGCGGGTGGGCAAGCGCGAGTTCTCCGCGTTCATCACCGCAGCCGTCGAACGTGACCTGCGCGGTCAGATCCTGGACGAATACCTGGCGGACTACGAACGCCGCAGGGGGCCAGTCTCCGAGCAGGAGCAAGAGCGGGCGCGCCAGGTCTTCGACGAGGTGTTCGCCGAGGAGGGCCAGTGGCCCGCCGCAAGCTGAGCCACGAAGGCACCATCGTGCTCGACTGCGAGGGCCTGTCCAAGCTCGTCAACGATCACGAGCCTGTCGTCGCCCTGGTCGCGGAAGCCCGCAGCCGGGGCATGGAAGTAGTGATCAGCGCCCTGACCATCATCGAGGCCGCACATCAACGTACCGACAAGGCTCGGCTCGCCTGGGTCCTGTCCGGTATGCGGATCGTTCACATCGGCGACGAGGAGGCCAAGACCGCATCGGCCATGCTGATCAACGCCGGACTGCACGGCCACAAGTACGCGATCGACGCCGCCGTAGCCGAGATGGCACTGCGGCAACGCCGCCCAGTCGTCGTTCTCACCTCGGACATCGACGACATGACGAAGCTCTGCGGCGACAAGGTCCGCCTCGTGGCCGCGTAGCCGGTCATCCCCGCCGGTCCGAGTCGTGCCACGCCAGGCCCACCGTCCGCCTCGCATTGATCACAGATCGTCGGTGTCGTCCGCCACGTCGAGGTTGATCCCCAGATCACCGGCAGGCGATTCGTCGTCGAGGATTGGCTTACCCATCGCGGTCGAGATGCTGCGGAGCAGCGCGGTCTTGCGAGCAGCGAAGAACCGGTCGAAGTCGTCGGCGGCCATGAGTTCCGGTGGCGCGAGATGGGAGCGGATGCGCTCGGCGACGTCTTCGCGAGGAGTCTCCGCTGCCTTGACCAGCCGACCCAGGTAGTCGGAAGGAGCGACGCCTCCGATGATCCGGTTGGTACGGGCGGTCAGTGGGGTCTTGTTGATGATCGAGTTGTAGTCGGCGGGTTCGTATCCGGCCTTCTCGCACCAGGTCTTGGGAAAGATGTGATGGATGTCGATGGACTCATCGAAATACCCGGTGACCTCGGCCTTCTCTCCGGTGCGCCAGTCCACGGCCCCCGCTTTGAGCAGTAGCGCGTAAATCCCCTTGTAGGCGGCGCTGTTGCGGGTACGGAGGGTCAGCAGGCGTCCGGGAGTGAACTGTGCGGCGGTGACGGTCCGGGGCTCGGCCGCATCCCCGTGGATCCAGTCCACGACGTCTGGCAGATCCTGGCTGAAGCGGGTCTCGGTCGAGCCGCCGTAGAGCTCCCCGAACACACCACACCAGTACCAACGGGCAAGCTTGTGCTGGGCCCCGGCGCTCTGCGCGGCATCCCCGGCGAGGGCCAGGATCGCGGCGAGCGGTATCAATTGGGTTCCGTAAGGAAGGAACTTCGTATCGAAGAGGAACTGCTGACGCAGAAACTTCGCAGCCGTCTTGAACGCGACGATGACCGATGGCGCGAAGCGTACGTAGTCCTCCAGAGAGAGGGCGAGCATGTCCTTGCGCTTGCAGCCGATGCGCGGCAGCCTCTCCTCCTCCGTTCCCTGTTCGGCCTCGTGCCTGCGCCGCTCGGCCGTGGCCAACAGGGTGACCGCCTGAAGGAAGTCGGTGTTGGAGACCTCGCGAAGGATGCGGTACTCAGGTGCCTTCCAGGCTGCCCGGCACTCCTGCTCCCAGTGATTGCGCAGGTCGAATTCGTCCGCCGCATAGGTGGCCGTCAGCAGCTCGAAGACGGTCAGGGTGACGCCGCCGGTATTGACCTTCTCGAACACCTGGCAAACCGCTTGGCGCGGGGTCGCCTGCCCCAGCTCGATGACAGGCACGTGGTAGCGGTCGAAAGGGCGGACGAATGCCTCGTCGAAGTCGCGCCAGAGTCTACGCTTCTCCCTGTCGTCATCCCAGTGATCGGTGAACCCATAACCCCAGTCGCCGCGGTCGAAGACCGCGTGGAGCGGGAAGAGATGCGCCTCGTATTCGCGCTCGGGAGTCGAGTAGTCCTCGACGACCTGGCCTCTGAAGTTGAGCACCTTGCGTGATTCGGGCAGAAAACGGATGGCGTCCTCGCGGTCGCCGTTGCCATCAAGGGCTTGGACCATGTCGACGTAAAACCAGCCGGACACCTGCTGCTTGCGCAGGTCCTGGGTGATCACCGGCCCCTTCAGCTTCAGAGCCTGGAACAGCGATGTCAGCCGTTGCTGCCCGTCGAGCACAAGCGAGTCGGGCTCGGGCATGCCGACCGGAGTGGCCCCTTCGATCGGTCGGTACTTGAACCGGACATCGCCACCCGCCTTGAGCAACATGACAGTGCCGACGGGATAGCTCAGCGAGATCGACGCCAGGAGACTGGCAATGTTCGGGTAGGGCCACACCCAGCCCCTCTGGAACTCGGGCAGTTGCGCCTTGCCGACCTCGACCTGCTGCAGCAGGTCGCGCAGCGGTCGCTTGTCGATACTGAACGCTTCGTCGGCCACATCGGCTCCTTAAGGCAGCCGGCCACCAGTACACCTGAGTCCGACCATCTGGTGTGACAAATAAATTACTGGGTGTCACGGTATCGGGTACCAGAGATGCAGAACAATCTGAACGTCGATTGGGAGAGACCCTGGCGGGTCTTACGAGATTCGAACGTGCAAGCTCCGCCACACTCTTGGGCGTGCCGCCGCGCCGTCCGTAGCGACTGGATGACCACGTCACACCGGCTGCGGCCCGGATTTTCGCGCAAGCGGTACGCTCCACCCCCGGCCATGTACCTAGGTTAGGTAATCAAGAGAATGCATGACGACGACCTGCTCGCCGACCTGCTCCCCCGGCTGTCCCAGCTCAGCAACGTGCTGAACCGCGGCCGCATGTACGAGCAGGCCGCGGCGGCCGCCGGGATCTCGCTGGAGCGACCGGCGATGGCCGTGCTCGGCGTCCTCAAGACGGCGGACAAGCCGCTGCGCATCGGCGAGATCGCCGACCGCATGCAGGTCGCGGGACCGCACGCCACCCGCCAGGTGCAGGGCCTGGAACAGCGCGGCCTGGTCCACCGCATCGCCGACCCCGACGACCAGCGCGCCCGGCTGATCGACCTCACCCCGGAGGGCGCGTCGACCGCCGACCGCTACCTGCGCACGGTCCTCGGCTGGTTCACCGGCGCCCTCGCGCACTGGCCCGCCGAGGACCGCCAGGACCTCGGCCGCCTGCTCGGCCGGATGGTCGACGACCTCTCGGCCCATCTGAAGTCCCTCGCCGACGGCCCCGGCCGTCCCTGACGCGCGTGCCGCGGCTTCAAGGCCGCCGCGACCAGCAGCGCTCAGAATGTCCGTACCGTACCGCCCCCCGATTATCCAAGTAGGCATATGACAGAGGCAATTGCATTAACCTCGCCCACGGGAAGTGACCGGCAAAACGGCGCATATCAGTTCGGGCGAGGGAAAAGATGCTCTTCGACGGCCGGGTCACGCATGCGTTCGGAGGGGGACGGGTGCAGGGGCAAGCGCGCGGTGACCACAACGAGTTGAGCGGGACGGTGCACGGCGGAGCCGTGCAGGCGGGGGCGGTCTACGGGGGAATCCATTTCCGGGCCGAGGGCCCCGGCGAGGGGCGGCGGGCCCATGTGCCGTGGCAGCTGCCGCCGCCTGTGCGGATCACCGACCGGACGGCGGAGCTGGGGGCGCTGGAGGGGCATCGGGAGCGGGCGGCCGCGGAGGGGTACGGGACGCTGGCCGCGGTCAGCGGGCTGGGCGGGGTCGGGAAGACGGCGGTGGCGCTGGCGTGGCTGCACGGGCTGCGGGAGCGGTTTCCCGACGGGCAGCTCTACGCCCACCTCGGCGCCGAGTCCGCGGCCGGGCCCGCGACGCCCGAGGAGGTGGTGGGGCGGTTCCTGCGGGCGCTGGGGATACCGACCGGGCAGATACCCACGGCGCTCGCCGAGCGGGTGGGTCTGTACCGGTCGCTGACCGCGGACCGGCGGCTGGTCGTGCTGCTCGACGACGCCGCGACCGCCGCGCAGGTCCGGCCGCTCCTGCCGGGCGGCCGGAACGTGACCGCGGTGACCAGCCGGTGGCGGATGCCGGGGCTGACGGTCGACGGGTGTTACGCGGTGCATCTCGATCCGCTGGCCACGGACGCCGCGGTCGAGCTGCTGGAGGTCACGCTCGCCGACGGCCGGGTGGCCGCGCAGCCCGACCAGGCGCGGGCCCTGGTCGAGCTGTGCGCCGGGCTGCCGCTCGCGGTGCGGGTGGCCGGGGCCCGGCTCGCGGCGCGGCCACGACGGCACATCACGACGATGGTGCGCGCCCTGACCGAGGAGCGCGGCCGACTGGAGGCGTTGGCCATCGACGGCGATCACAACGTACGAGCCGCTCTGGACCTGTCGTACCAGGGGCTGGCGCCCGAAGCCGCCCGGCTGTACCGGCGCTTGAGCCTGCACCCGGGCCCGGAGTTCGCGGGCGCGGCGGCGGAAGCGGCGCTCGGCGACCGGGACGCGGCCGGGCCGCTGGATCTGCTGTACGACGCGAACCTGCTCATCGACGCCGGGGACGAGCGCTACCGTTTCCACGACCTCGTACGGCTGCACGCCGCCGAGAAGGCGGAGCAGGACGAGACCGAGGAGGGGCGCGCGGACGCGCTGCGCCGCATCGCCGACCACTACCTCGCCACCGCCACCCGCGCCGAGGGAATCGTCGATCCGCAGCATCGGACGCTGGACCGGACATACGCCCCCTCGGGCCCGGAACCGGTGTGCGCGGAGTTCGGCGAGGACACCGACTCGGCGCTGGGCTGGCTGGAGAGCGAACTGCCCAATCTGATGGCGGTGATCCGCGTCGCCCGTCCCGCCGGTTTCCCGGCCGTCGCCTGGCAGCTCGCCGACGCCCTGTGGCCGTTGTTCCTGCGCCGTAAGTTCTACGAGGACTGGCGGTCCGCCCACCGCGAAGGACTGCTGGCGGCGGAGGAGTTGGGCGACGCGGTCGCGGAGTGCCGGATGCTGACCTCCGGCGGGATGGGCGAGCTGGGGATGGGCGACCACGAACGCGCCCTGGCGATGTTCGAGCGCGCGGCCCGGACGTTCCACGACAGCGGCAACGCCCTCGGCCACGCCCGTACGCTCAACTACCAGGGCCTGGCCCATCAGCGGCTGGGCCGCCTGGACCGGGCGGTCGAACTGTTCACCCGGGCCGCCGCCGAGCTGCCGGGAGTCGGCGACCCGCGGGCCGGTGGACTGGCCCGGCTCAACCTCGCCGACATCGCCCTGGAGCGGGGGCGGTGGGAGCAGGCGGTGACGGACGCCGACGCCGCGTACGCCACGCTGGACGGGGCGGGCGACGCGTACAACGCCGCCCGCGCGGCCACCCTCCTCGGCCGCGCCCACCTCGGCGGGGACCGGCTCGGCCTCGCGGAGGAGCGGCTGTCCGCGGCGCTCACCACCCTGCGCGGCATGGCCGCGCACTACGAGACGGCGCGCGCCGTGGAGAGCCTGGCCACGCTCGCCGAGCGGCGTGGCCAGCCGGACCTGGCCCGGGAGCGCTACCGGGAGGCCCTGGACCTCTACTCGGCGGTGGGCCGTTCGAAGTCGGCCCACGCCGAGGCCGTACGCACCCGGCTCGGGCAGTTGGAGGCGCGGGATACGGACGGTATGGAGGGCATGGACGGCACGGACGGCACCGCGGACTCGGCGGACTCGGCGGACTGAATCCACACCAGCCGCATCGGCGCCGCCCCCAGCCGCGCGGCGGGGAGCCCGGCCACCAGCCAGGTGTGGGCCACCGAGGCCCACACCGCCCAGGGCGGCCCGGCCGCCGGGCACCGCGCGCGCAGGGTCAGTGCGACCCCGTCGGGTCCCAGCCGCATCCAGAGGTCGAGCCCCCGGTGCACCGCCACCACCAGCGCACCGGGGTGCCGGGCGGCCAGCGCGGCGGCCTGCCGACGCCCCTCCCCCGCGCCCCCACCGGCCTCGGCCAGCAGCACGTCCGCGAGTGGGGAGAGCGAGGGCATCGGCGCGGGGAGCAGGACGCGCAGGTGCTCGTCCTCGGTCCGGGAGACCCGCGTCCCCCGCGCACCGCGCCCCGCGCGCAGCAGCGCGACCCGGACGCGGCCCGTCGGGACACCGCGGGCGGGCTCCGTCACCACGGCGGTCAGCGGCGTCATGAGACGGCCCCCGGCCGTATGCCGCCCGGCACGACGCTGCCCGGCTCGTCGTACGGGACCGTGAACGGCAGCCGCGCGGGCTCGGTGGTCGGCCGGCCGGCGGGGGCCCGCAGCCGCAGCTTGCGGTAGAGCAGGGCGCGCATCTTGCGGGCGAACCGGCCCGGTTCCGAGGTGATCCGGGCCGCCACCCGCTGGTGGCGCTGCGCCCGGTACGTCGCCGAGCTGCGCTTGAACTGCTCGCGCAGCGGACGGTCCTCGTGCAGCCGGGGCGCGAACGAGCCCAGTTCGGCCAGCGGCGACCGGGGGTCGACATCGCCGTCGGGCAGCGTGCCCATCAGTACGGGCACCCCGGTCATCGCGCCGTAGAGGGTGACCGAACCGTGGTCGCCGACGATGTAGTCCGCCGCGACGAGCGCCCCGACCCAGTCGGCGTAGTGGCTGAGCACGGTGAGCCCGGAGCGGCCCAGCCGGGCGAGCCAGCTGCGGACCTGCCACTCGCCGTGCCCGTTCCACACATGGGGGTGCAGCAGCGTGGCGACCCGGAACTCCTCCCTCGGCAGCTCCGTCACCAGCCGCTCCAGCAGCTCAAGGCTGCGCCCCAGCAGGGAGTTCGGCCCCCAGGTGGAGCAGACGAGCACGAGCCGCTGCCGGGGCCGGGCGCCCAGCGCCTCCCGGTACAGGGCGCGGGCGGGCAGGCTCGCGGTGATGCGGTCGAAGCACGGATCGCCGACCACCTCCGCGACCGGCAGCGCCTCGGGGCACTCCCGGCCCAGCCGGGCCAGCTCCTCCTGGTGCGCCAGGACGATGGCCTCGGGCACCACGGCCCCGTCCCGGACCAGCCGCTGCCTGCTGAGCCCGTAGACGCTGCGCGGCGCCATCGCGACGCGTCCCCGCCGCCGGCCGGGCACGATCTTGTTGTGTCCGGCGCCGTGCGGCAGCACGATGACGGGCGCGTTCAGTTCGTGCAGGCTCCCGTGGCCCGCGGCCAGCGCGAGGTCGAACGGCGTCTGCACCGCCTGGCTCCACGGCAGCACCAGCCCCCGCAGCCCCTCCAGGAACGCGGCGACTCCGTTGCTGAACACATCGGGCGCCGCGGTGAAGAACACCTGTACCCGCGTATCGCCCTCCAGCAGGCGGATGGCGTCCAGCAGCCGCTGTCCGGCGGTCACCGTGTGCACCACGGCCAGGACCCTTCGACGGATCTCCCGGGTGGCCCAGTACTCGACGTCCGGGCGCACCGGCACATGGCGCGGGTGGGTTTCCAGCATGGTCACGCTCATCGTTCGACTTCCCCCGGTCTTCCCTTCGGGCGGGGTACGCCCGATTCCGGTCGGCGACCCGGTCGGCCGCCGGAGGAGGGCGTGCCCGGGGGACTGGACGCGGAGGTTGCAGAAATCCTGCATCCGCCTTGCGGCCCTGCGTGTGCCCTGCCGGGCCGAACGACCTGATCACAGCGGCGAGGACGTGCGCCCACCACGCACCCGTGCGCCTCTGTCCGCCACCCCCGGCCTCACGGCAACAGTGAATTGAGTGCCGTACGAACGTGCGCGGGCCGCCGGAAACGGCGGGGAGAAAGCACACCCATCGGGGGGCCGACGGTGAAACTGCTCGCTCTGGGACCCCTTGAACTATGGCATCACGAGCGGCGTTGCACGCTCGGTTCGGTGAAAGAGCGCTGTGTGCTCGCCGTGCTGATCCACGCCCGTGGCGAGCCGGTCACCGCGGACGCGCTGATGGAGCGGGTCTGGGACGGTGATCCGCCGCCGACCGGTGTGGACACGCTCCAGAGCTATCTGTCCCGGATACGCGGACGGCTCAGCCAGGCCGTCGGGGACCGGGCGGAGGTCGAGCGGCCGTCCCCGCGGCTGTACCGGCTGCGGTTCGATCCCGAGGACATCGATCTGCTGCACTTCCAGCGGCTGCGCGACGACGCGGGCGCGGCGGCCGCGAGGGGCGAGCGGGAGCGGGCCGTGGGACTGCTGCGGGCCGCCGAGGAGCTGTGGCGGGGCGAGCCGCTGACGGAGTTCACCGGCGCCTGGGCGGCGGCGGCCCGCACCCGGCTGGTCGAGGACCACCGGCGGGTGCGGGAGGAACGGATCCGGATCCAGCTGGAGTTGGGGCAGCACGCGGACCTCATCGGCGAGCTGCGCGAGCTGGCCGCGCAGAACCCGTACGCCCAGAAGGTGAGCGCCTCCCTGATGCTGGCGCTCTACCGCTCCGGCCGGGAGGACGAGGCGCTCATGGTCTACCGGGACGCCCGGCGCCTGCTCCGCGAAGAGCAGGGCAGCGAACCCGGGGCGGAGCTGCGCGCACTGCATCAGGGCATCCTCGATCAGGACAGCGCGCTGCTGGACTACGGCCGCCCGGCGGCGCCCCCGACCGCGCCCCCGGCGGCGCCCCCGGCGGTGCGCGAGGCCGGTAACACGCTGCCGCGCGACGTGCGGGAGTTCACCGGGCGGACGAGCGAATTGCGCATCCTGCTGACCGCGACCGCCCCCGGGGACGACGGCGGGCTGCCCCTCACCGTCATCCACGGCATGCCCGGCGTCGGCAAGACCGCGCTCGCCATCCGCGCCGCGAACGGGCTGTGCGGCGCGTATCCGGCCGGACAGTTCTACGTGGACCTCCACGGCTACGGCGGACAGCAGCCCTGCGACCCCGCCGAGGCGCTCGCGGACCTGCTGCACGCCTCCGGCGCGCCCGGGCCGCTCCCCCACACGCTCGACGAACGCGCGGCCAGGTGGCGGGCCTGGACCGCCCGCCACCGGGTGCTCGTCCTCCTCGACAACGCCCGCGACGCCGCCCAGGTCGGCCCGCTGCTGCCGGGCTCCCCCCGTTGCCGCGCGATCGTCACCAGCCGCAACCGGCTGGTCGGGCTGAACGGCGCCACCTCGCTCCATCTGGACGTCCTCTCCGAGGCGGAGGCCATCGCGCTCTTCACCCGGATCGCGGGCCCCGCCCGGCTGGCCGCCTCCCCTTCCGCCTCCGCCTCCGACGCCGAAGCCCTGCGGCGCGTGGTGGCCGCGTGCGGCTGCCACCCGCTCGCCGTCCAGCTGCTCGCCAGCCGCTTCCGGCACCGGGACGCCTGGGACCTGCACCACCTCCTCGACCTGCTGGCGGAAGCCATCGACCCGCTGGACGAGTTCGACCCCGCGGTGGCGTCGGCCTTCCAGCTCTCGTACGCCGAACTCAGCACCCCCGCGCAGCGCCTGTTCCGCAGGCTCGCCCTGCACACCGGCCCCGACCTCACCCTCCGCGCGGCCACCGCGCTCGCCGGACCGGAGCCCGCGCCACGGATCCGGCGGGTGGTCGAAGAGCTGCTGGACAGCCATCTGCTGGAGGAATCGGTGAGCGACCGCTACCGGTTCCACGACCTCGGCCGCGCGTTCGGCCTCCAGATCTGTGCCCGGGAGGAGCCCGAGCCCGCCCGCCACGAGGCCGTCGAGCGGCTGCTCGGCTACTACCTCACCGCCGCCCACCGCGCCGACCGCCTCGTCCATCCGCATCGGCGGCCACAGCCGCCCGGACCGCCTCAGGAGTCCCCGTACGCGCCCGAGTTCGCCGATGCCGACGAGGCGGGCGTGTGGCTCACCCTGGAGCGCGCCAACCTGCTGGCCGCGGCCCGCGCCGCGCCCGCCCGCTCCCCCTCGTACGCGGCCCTCTTCCCGCACGTCCTGGCGGGCGCGCTGAAGACCTGGGGGACCTGGGACATCGCCGCCGAGCTGTACGGCGCCGCCCTGACCGTCCTGCGCACCCGCGGCGACCGGCCCGCCCTCGCCAGGACGCTCGTGGAACGCGCGGAGGTGCTCGCCCAGAAGCGCCACGACGAGGCCCAGCGCTGCGCCACCGAGGCGCTGATCCTCTTCCGCGGCCTGCGCGATCCGCACGGCTGCGCCGACGCCCTCCTCCAGTCCGGCCGCGCCCATCTCGCCGCGGGCCACGGCGAGATGGCCCTACGGGTCCTGGACCGGGCCATCGGGCGCTACCGGCAGGTCGGCGACAGCGGCGGGGAGGCGGACTGCCTCAACACCCAGGGCGCGGCGCTGCACATCGCGGGCCGGTACGGCGAAGCGCTGGACCGGGTACGGGCCGTACTCGGCGTCCAGGAAGCGCTCGGCAACCTCCAAGGGCAGGCCAAGGCGCTCAACAACCTGGGCGAACTCCACTACCTCCGAGGGCGCTACGACGACGCCCGCGCCCACTACGAGCGGTCCCGCACCCTGGCGCGGCAGTTCGGCGGCCGTCAGGAGCTGGCCATCCTCGACACCAACCTCGGCCGGGTGCACCAGGCCACCGGGGACACCGCCCTGGCGCTGAGGTGTTTCCGCCACGCCCTCGACAGCCACCGGGCGGGCGGCGACACCCTCGGCGAGGCGAACGTGCTGATCAGCATGGGGACCGCGTACGCCGAAAGCGGCCGCACGGACGAGGCGTTACGCCACTTCGATGCCGCGGACCGGGCGGCCCGCAGCATCGACAACGCGTACGAACGGCAGCGGGCGCTCATCGGCACGGCCGACGCCCACCACCGCTCGGGCCACCTGGCCACCGCCACCGAGGTCTACCGGCAGGCGCTGGACCTGGCCCAGGGCATCGGCTTCCCGCTCGGCTGCGCCCACGCCCTCGCGGGCCTGGCCCGTACGGCGCTGTCCGCCGCGGACGGGGAGAACGCCCACCACCACGGCGGGCGGGCGATCACCCTGTACGAGCGACTGGGAGCGGAGGCCGAGGCGGAGCGATTGCGGTGTCTTCTCGCTTCACCACATCCACTGCGAGGGTGCGGCTGAAGCCGCCGACGCCAGTGTCATGACGAATACGGCCGTGGCAGCCATGACGACGGAAACGCGCCTTGCATTGGACACAAGACCCCTCTGCGGGAGCTGAGTTACAGGGACAGGACACCTTGATCCACAAGGCGGCGCCTGAACATAGCACCCGTTTGCAGCAGCACCTAACGGCATATGCCCAGGTCAAGTGCCCTTGCGCCACACCATCGCCACGGACACCGGGTGGTGGCGGAAACGCTCCCATTTCGGCTTCACGGCCAGCCACCGCTCGTCCACCACGCCCTCCCGCATCTCGGCGAGTGTCCAGCCCGCGCCCAGCCCCGCCGTGATGTGGTCGCTGAGCAGATGGACATGTGTGCTGATGGCGACCGACTCGCCCGTGCCGCTGGTGAAGTGGGTCGGCATGCCCGTGGCCATGATGAAATGCGGGTGGAAGGCCACCACGACACACGCCGCGCCGGGCTCCGCGAGCCGCCACGCCTCGTCGTAGAACGGGCGCAGCTCGGGCAGGTGTTCATCGATGAGCGAGGCGATGACGAGGTCGTACGCGCCCGTGTCGAGGCCGGTGGCGCGGACGTCGCCCTCGATCAGGTGGTCGTGGACGCCACGGGTACGGGCGCGGGCGAGCATTTCGGGGGTGAGGTCGACGCCGTCGATCGCGGCCACCCCGCTCCGCCGCAGCCAGGCGCCGGTGCGGCCGGTGCCGCAGCCGAGGTCGGCGGCGCGGCGGACGGAGCCCCAGGGGAGTCCGGTGAGTTCGTCGAGGAGGGCGAGGTCCATCACGTCCTCGACGCTCTGCTCGTAGGTCTCGACCCACTGTCCGTAGCCGGTGGCGACGTCCACCATGCGGTAACCACGCGTGTCGAAGTCCGAGAAGGAAACCATGCGTCGCAGTATCGGGGGCCTCGGGGACGCGGCGCGACGCGTTTTACGCCGGGGGCGCCCCGTCCCGTGTGGCGCCGTCCTCGGCGGCCCTGACGTCGGGGCGCCTGACCTCGGGATGCTCGGAGGGCTCGGAGGTCTCGGAGGGCGCAGAGGACTCGGGGGGCTTGGGCTCAGTGGACTCCGTCGGCTTCGGCTCGCGCTTGCCGTGGTGGTGCAGCCGACTCCGTATGTCGGCGTGGGGCAGGAACTGGGCCCAGCGCTCGGGGAACTCCGACGGCGGGGTGCTCTCGGCTGATCCGTCGTCGGCCGTGCGCTGGTCCTTGGCGCGCTCCAGGGCCACCTGTTCCCGGGTCCATGCCTCCCGCTGGGCGCGCCCGGCGGCGGTGGCCACCGAGGGCCACACCCGATCGATGGCGGCGTTGACGGCCGCGCCGACGAGCACCGCGAAGGCGGACACGCCGATCCAGAGCAGGACGGCCACGGGCGCCGCCAGCGATCCGTAGATCGTGGGGCCCTCCACGGTGTGGATGAGGTAGATCCGCAGCAGGAAGCTGCCGAGCACCCACATGGTGAGCGCCACGAGCGCCCCCGGGATGTCCTCCCGCCAGGCCGAGCGCACCGGCACCGACACGTGGTAGAGCGTGGTGAGGAAGGCCACGGACAGCAGGATCACGGTGGGCCAGTACAGGAACCGCACGAGAGTGGCGCTGGACGGCACGAGGTCCACCACGGTCTCCGGGCCGATGACCATCAGCGGCAGCGCCACCGCCCCGATGACGAGGGCCACCAGGTAGAGGTTGAAGGCGAGCAGCCGGGTCCGGACGATGCCGCGGCGCCCCTCCAGCCCGTACATGATGGTGATGGTGTCCACGAACACGTTGACCGCGCGGGAGCCGGACCACAGCGCGATGCCGAAGCCGATCGAGATGACATCGGGGCGGCCGCCCTCGATGACGTCGTCCAGGAGCGGCCGGGCGATCTCCTTGACGCCCTTGTCGGAGAGCACGGTGCCCGACGCGTCGAGGATGTTCTGCCGGATGGTGGCCACGGTGTCGGTGTCGGTCCACGCGTCGAAGTAGCCGAGCAGCCCGATCAGGCCGAGCAGCAGCGGTGGCAGCGACAGCAGGGTGAAGAAGGCGGCCTCGGCGGCGAGGCCGGTGACCCGGTACTCCATGCACGAGTTGATGGTGTCCTTCAGCAGCAGCCAGGCCATCCTGCGCTTGGACACGTTGCGGTACATGGCGCGGGCCTTGTTCAGCCGCCCGGACGGCTTCGGGATGTCTTCTGCTGGCTGCACGCCCCAACCGTATCGGCCGCTCTTCGGGGTGGCTGACACGTCACCCGTGCTCACGGCCGGAAAACGCGTCGGCGGAGGGGACGCCGCGCCGACTCGGCACCGCCCTCCGCCGCTGCGGACACTGTCGCGCCCGGATCGGCGGGCGGCAAAGGTTGCGTCGCGTTGCACGATCCATGGTTGGCTTTCCCCATGGCCATCGATGTGACCACCTGGTCCCTGGAGCAGACCTCGTCCGCGGACCTCTGTGCGGCGCGGGAACCCGCGGCCGAGGCGGGGGTGCGGATCGTCCGGGCCGAGGTGCCGAGCCCCGCGTTCAGCCGCTTCCTCTACACGGCCGTCGGCGCGGACAACGACTGGACCGACCGGCTGGAGTGGCCGCCCGAGCAGTGGCTCGCGTTCCTGGACCGGCCCGGGGCGGAAACCTGGGTAGCCTACGAGCGCGGCACCCCGGCCGGGTACATCGAGCTGGACCCGCAGGACGCGGGCGTCGTGGAGATCGCGTACTTCGGGCTGCTGCCCGCCTTCCGGGGCCGCCGCATCGGCGGACACCTGCTGACCTGGGGCGTCCGCCGCGCCTGGGACCTGGCCGACCGCTGGCCCGCCGTGCCGCCGACCAAGCGGGTGTGGGTGCACACGTGCAGCAAGGACGGGCCGTACGCGCTGGACAACTACCGCCGCCGGGGCTTCCGGGTCTTCGACGTCAAGACCGAGACAGAAGGGTGACCAACCCCACACCGTCCCACAGAACGAGACTGAGACGTCCGAATACTGGACAACGGTGGACTCGCCGAAGAGGGGCGTGCCACGCTTCCCTCATGTCTCGAGCTGGAATTGCCTTGGTGAGTCGACGCCACGTCGACCTCGGCCGCATGTCCAGCGCGATCTGTCCGGCGCGCTGACGCACTCAGCAGGGCCGGATCGGCCCCCCGGACAGCCTCCCCGCACTTCCCGCCGCCCCCGATGACGTGGGCGAGCGCGCACGCCTCGACACCTCCCTGTCGTCACCCACCCGCACCGGTATCCGCCGCAGCGCCGTGCCCGCCTGCGTTCCTGCGCAGGTCAGAGCGTGCGCGCGAGATCATCCGCCGCACCGAGTCGCTCAGAAGGACACCCACCGCCATGCCCGCCACACCGGAACGCGCAGCAGCCACGCCCCGCCGTAAGGCCGGACGCCATCGCGGCGAAGGCCAGTGGGCCGCGGGTCACTTCACCCCGCTCAACGGCAACGAGCAGACCAAGAAGGACGACGACGGTCTCAACGTGCGGACACGCATTGAGACGATCTACGCCCACCGTGGTTTCGACTCGATCGACGGTGCCGACCTGCGCGGCCGGATGCGCTGGTGGGGCCTGTACACCCAGCGCAAGCCCGGGATCGACGGCGGCAAGACCGCGATCCTGGAGCCGGAGGAGCTGGACGACGAGCACTTCATGATGCGGGTCCGCATCGACGGCGGGCGGCTGACCACCGAGCAGCTGCGGGTCGTCGGCGAGATCTCGGAGGAGTTCGCGCGCGGCACCGCCGACATCACCGACCGGCAGAACGTCCAGTACCACTGGATCCGGATCGAGGACGTGCCCGAGATCTGGAAGCGGCTGGAAGCCGTCGGGCTGTCGACCACCGAGGCGTGCGGCGACACCCCCCGCGTGATCATCGGCTCCCCGGTCGCCGGGATCGCCGAGGACGAGATCATCGACGGCACCCCCGCCATCGAGGAGATCCACCGGCGCTACATCGGCAGCAAGGAGTTCTCCAACCTGCCGCGCAAGTTCAAGACCGCGGTCTCCGGCTCCCCGGTGCTCGACGTCGTGCACGAGATCAACGACGTCGCGTTCGTCGGCGTGCGCCACCCCGAGCACGGCCCCGGCTTCGACCTGTGGGTCGGCGGCGGGCTGTCCACCAACCCCAAGATCGGCGTCCGGCTCGGCGCCTGGGTGTCGCTGGAGGACGTACCCGAAGTCTGGGCCGGAGTCGTCTCGATCTTCCGTGACTACGGCTACCGGCGGCTGCGCACCCGCGCCCGGCTGAAGTTCCTGGTCGCCGACTGGGGCCCGGAGAAGTTCCGCCAGGTGCTGGAGGACGAGTACCTGAAGCGCCCGCTGGCCGACGGCCCGCCGCCCGCGGACCCCGTCCAGCGGTGGCGCGACCACGTGGGCGTCCACCGTCAGCAGGACGGCCGCTACTACGTCGGCTTCGCGCCGCGCGTCGGCCGGGTGGACGGGGCGACCCTCACCAAGATCGCCGAGCTGGCCGAGGCCCATGGCTCCGGGCGGCTGACCACCACCGTCGAGCAGAAGATGATCGTGCTCGACGTGGCCGAGGACCAGGTCGAGTCGCTGGTCTCCGGGCTGAAGGCGCTGGACCTCCAGGTCAAGCCGTCCCCGTTCCGGCGCGGCACGATGGCCTGCACGGGCATCGAGTTCTGCAAGCTCGCCATCGTCGAGACCAAGGGGCGCGGCTCCTGGCTCATCGACGAGCTGGAGCGGCGGATGCCCGAGTTCGACGAGCCGGTCACCATCAACCTCAACGGCTGCCCGAACGCCTGCGCCCGCATCCAGGTCGCGGACATCGGCCTCAAGGGCCAGCTGGTCATGGACGCGAACGGCGAGCAGGTCGAGGGCTACCAGGTGCACCTGGGCGGCGCGCTGGGCCTGGAGGCGGGCTTCGGCCGCAAGGTGCGCGGTCTGAAGGTCACCGCCGACGAGCTCCCGGACTACATCGAGCGCGTACTGCGCCGCTTCGAGGAGGAGCGCGAGGAGGGCGAGCGGTTCGCCACCTGGGCGGGGCGTGCGAGTGAGGATGCTCTCAAATGAGCGAGCGCGCCGCGCCGTTCTACTGCCCGTACTGCGGGGACGAGGACCTGCGGCCTTCCGAGGAAGGCCACGGGTCCTGGGAATGCGCGTCCTGCAATCGGGCGTTCCGTCTGGCGTTCCTCGGGCTGCTGGCCAAGGGCCTGCGGCGCGACCAAGCCGGAGAAGGGGACACATCGATATGACCCAGCTTCAGCAGCACACCGACCTCGAAGCGCTCGCCGCCCAGGCGGGCCGCGACCTTGAAGACGCCTCGGCGCTCGACATCCTGCGCTGGGCGGCCGACACGTTCGGGCCCCGGTTCTGCGTCACCTCCTCGATGGAGGACGCGGTGGTGGCCCACCTCGCCTCCCGGGTGTTCCCCGGTGTCGATGTGGTGTTCCTCGACACCGGTTACCACTTCCCGGAGACCATCGGCACCCGCGACGCGGTGGCGGCCGTGATGGACGTCAACGTCATCAGCCTCACCCCGCGGCAGACGGTGGCCGAGCAGGACGCCGAGTACGGGCCGAAGCTGCACGACCGCAACCCCGACCTGTGCTGCGCCCTCCGCAAGGTGCAGCCGCTGGAGGAGGGGCTGAAGGAATACGACGCGTGGGCCACCGGGCTGCGCCGCGACGAGTCCCCGACCCGGGCGAACACCCCGGTCGTCAGCTGGGACGAGCGGCGGCGGAAGGTGAAGATCGCACCGATAGCCCGCTGGACGCAGGCCGACGTGGACCGTTACGTCGCTGAGCAGGGTGTACTGACCAATCCCCTACTCATGGACGGATATCCTTCCGTCGGCTGCGCGCCCTGCACCCGTCGGGTGCTGGAGGGCGAGGACGCCCGGTCGGGCCGCTGGGCGGGGAGCAACAAGACGGAATGCGGACTGCACGGCTGATGGCTGTCGACCAGGAGAACGAGATGAGCGCGCCGATACACACCGGGGCCACCGTGTGGCTGACCGGGCTGCCGAGCGCCGGAAAGACGACAATCGCGTACGCGCTCGCGGAGCGGCTGCGCGGCGAGGGCCACCGGGTGGAGGTGCTGGACGGCGACGAGATCCGCGAGTTCCTCTCCGCCGGGCTCGGCTTCTCGCGCGAGGACCGGCACACCAATGTGCAGCGGATCGGCTTCGTCGCCGAGCTGCTGGCCTCCAACGGGGTCAAGGTGCTGGTGCCGGTCATCGCGCCGTTCGCGGACAGCCGTGAGGCGGTGCGCAAGCGCCACCAGACCGAGGGCACCGCGTATCTGGAGGTGCACGTCGCCACGCCGGTCGAGGTGTGCTCCGAGCGCGACGTCAAGGGGCTGTACGCGAAGCAGGCGGCGGGCCAGATCAAGGGGCTGACCGGGGTGGACGACCCGTACGAGGCCCCGGCCGACCCGGATCTGCGGATCGCGGCGCATGAGCAGGGTGTGCAGGAGTCGGCGGCGGCATTGCGAACGCTTCTGAGCGAGAGGGGACTGGCATGACGACCGTGGCTCCGATCAATGGAACCGGATCCGGTGCGGACGAGGGCGACCTCTACGCGCTCTCCCACCTGGACGCGCTGGAGTCCGAGGGGGTGCACATCTTCCGCGAGGTGGCGGGCGAGTTCGAGCGGCCGGTGATCCTGTTCTCCGGCGGCAAGGACTCCATCGTCATGCTGCACCTGGCGCTGAAGGCGTTCGCGCCGGCGCCGGTGCCGTTCTCGCTGCTGCACGTGGACACCGGGCACAACTTCCCCGAGGTCATCGAGTACCGGGACCGCACCGTCGCCGAGCACGGGCTGCGGCTGCACGTGGCGTCCGTACAGGAGTTCATCGACGCCGGGCGGCTGCGGGAGCGCCCGGACGGCACCCGTAACCCGCTGCAGACCGTGCCGCTGCTGGACGCCATCGACAAGAACCGCTTCGACGCGGTGTTCGGCGGTGGCCGCCGGGACGAGGAGAAGGCGCGCGCCAAGGAGCGGGTGTTCTCGCTGCGGGACGAGTTCGGCGGCTGGGACCCGCGCCGTCAGCGCCCCGAGCTGTGGCAGCTGTACAACGGCCGCCACTCCCCCGGTGAGCACGTCCGCGTCTTCCCGCTGTCCAACTGGACCGAGCTGGACGTGTGGCAGTACATCGAGCGCGAGAAGATCGAGCTTCCGCAGATCTACTACGCGCACGAGCGCGAGGTGTTCCGGCGCGGCGGCATGTGGCTGGCCCCCGGTGAGTGGGGCGGCCCGAAGGACGACGAGACGGTGGAGCGGCGCCAGGTGCGCTACCGCACGGTGGGCGACATGTCCTGCACCGGTGCCGTCGAGTCGGACGCGGTCACGATCGAGCAGGTCATCGATGAGATCGCGGCGTCCCGCCTGACCGAGCGGGGTGCGACGCGCGCCGACGACAAGCTGTCGGAAGCCGCGATGGAGGACCGGAAGCGCGAGGGGTACTTCTAAGCCATGACGAGCAATCTCAGTGCCGAGGAGCAGGCCGTGGTGGCCGCGGTGGAGCAGTCCGCGGCCTCCTCCCAGCTGCGCTTCGCGACCGCCGGTTCGGTGGACGACGGCAAGTCGACCCTCGTCGGGCGGCTGCTGCACGACTCCAAGTCGGTGCTGGCCGACCAGCTGGAGGCGGTCGAGCACGCATCGCGCAGCCGTGGCCAGGAGGCCCCGGACCTGGCGCTGCTGACCGACGGGCTGCGGGCGGAGCGCGAGCAGGGCATCACCATCGATGTCGCCTACCGCTACTTCGCCACCCCGCGGCGGCGGTTCATCCTCGCCGACACCCCGGGCCATGTGCAGTACACCCGCAACATGGTCACCGGAGCCTCCACCGCGGAGCTTGCGGTGGTCCTGGTGGACGCGCGCAACGGCGTGGTGGAGCAGACCCGGCGGCATGCCGCGGTCGCCGCCCTGCTGCGGGTCCCGCACGTCGTCCTCGCCGTCAACAAGATGGACCTGGTGGACTACGCGGAGCCGGTGTTCGCCGCGATCGCCGAGGAGTTCACGACGTACGCGGCCTCGCTGGGCGTCCCCGAGATCACCGCGATCCCGATCTCGGCGCTGGCCGGGGACAACGTGGTGACCGCGTCCGCGAACATGGACTGGTACGGCGGGCCGACCGTGCTGGAGCACCTGGAGACGGTGCCGGTGGGCACCGACCCGTCGCAGGACCCGGCGCGCTTCCCGGTGCAGTTCGTGATCCGTCCGCAGAGCGCCGAGCACCCCGACTACCGCGGCTACGCGGGCCAGGTGGCCTCCGGTGTGCTGCGGGTCGGGGACGAGGTGACGGTGCTGCCGTCCGGCCGTACGAGCACCATCACCGGGATCGACGTGCTGGGCCAGTCCGCCGAGCAGGCGTGGGCCCCGCAGTCGGTGACGATCGAGCTCGCCGACGACCTCGACATCTCGCGCGGCGATGTGCTCGCCCCGAGCGCCTACGCGCCCACCGCCACCCAGGACGTCGAGGCGACCGTCTGCCATCTGCACGACGAGCCGCTGCGGGTCGGGGACCGGGTGCTGCTCAAGCACACCACCCGGACGGTGAAGGCGATCGTCAAGGACATCCCGGACCGGCTGACGCTCGCCGACCTGTCGCACCACCCGGCGCCGGGTGAGCTGGCCGCCAACGACATCGGCCGCGTCGTCCTGCGGACGTCGGAGCCGCTGGCGCTGGACGCGTACGCCGCCTCCCGCCGCACCGGGTCCTTCCTGCTGATCGACCCGGCGGACGGCACGACGCTGACCGCGGGCATGGCGGGCGACTCGTTCGCCGAGCAGGCGCCGGCCGCGGATGACGCGGACGGCGCGGGCGACGACGACGGGTGGGATTTCTGACCATGGCCGGTGAGGTGTTCTCGACGTTCGCGAAGGAGGGCGGCCGCGTAGGCAGCGGCGCCCGGGGCAGTGGCCAGGGCGGAGTCGGGCGATGTGTGCGCTGACGCGCACCCCCGCCGCTCTGCCGTCCCACCCCCTACGTAGACCGTCTGAACTGCCGGGCGTCCCATGACATCGGGCCGCCCGGCCCTCCGAGAGGAACACCTTCCGTGTCGTCTGCCGCTCCCGGGGCCATAGCGCCCTCGCGCCGCCGCCGTACCTCCCGCCTGCTGGCGGCCTCCGCCGTCCTCCCGCTGCTGATCGGCTCCCTCGGCGCCTGCGGCTACGGCTCGAAGAAGACCGACGACGCACCGAAGGTGGCGGCGAAGGGCAAGAAGCTCGACGGCCTCGACGATGTGAAGGTCGGCTACTTCGCCAACGTCACCCACGCCACCCCGATGGTCGACCGCCAGGAAGGTCTGATCCAGAAGGAGCTGGGCGGCACGAAGGTCAAGCCGTTCATCTTCAACGCGGGCCCCTCCGAGATCGAGGCGCTCAACGCGAAGTCCATCGACATCGGCTGGATCGGCCCCTCCCCCGCCATCAACGGCTACACCAAGTCCGGCGGCCAGAACCTCAAGATCATCTCGGGTTCGACGTCCGGTGGCGTGTCGCTCGTGGTCAACCCGGACAAGATCAAGTCCGTCAACGACCTCAAGGGCAAGACCATCGCGACGCCGCAGAAGGGCAACACGCAGGACGTGGCCCTTCTCAACTACCTTGCCGAAAAGGGCTACAAGGTCGACCCGCAGACCGGCAAGGGCGAGGTGAACGTCCTCCGGCAGGACAACAAGGAAATCCCGACGACCTTCAAGACGGGCGGTGTGGACGGCGCGTGGGTGCCCGAGCCGACCGCGTCGAAGATCGTCTCCCAGGGCGGCAAGGTGCTGCTGGACGAGAAGAAGCTGTGGAAGGACGGCAAGTTCGTCATCACGAACATGATCGTCTCCCAGAAGTTCCTCAAGGAGCACCCGAAGGTCGTCGAGGCGGTGCTGCGCGGCTCGGTGAAGACCAACGCCTGGATCAAGTCCCACCCGGACAAGGCCGCCCAGGACATCAACGCCTCGCTGAAGCAGATCTCCGGCAGCGACCTGCCCCCCAACGTGCTCGACCCGGCGTTCAAGAACATCGACGTCACCAATGACCCGCTGGCCCCGACGCTCCAGGACGAGGCGCGGCACGCGGTCAAGGCGGGTCTGCTGGAGAAGCCCCGGCTCAAGGGCATCTACGACCTCACGCTGCTCAACAAGGTGCTCAAGGCCCAGGGCGAGCCGGAGGTCGACTCCGCCGGACTCGGCAGCAAGTAGGGCCTCGCCGCCTTGGATCCCGTCAGCAAACGCAGTCCTCAGGAGGTGACGGCCATGACCGCTACGCTCACCCAGAAGAAGCCCGTCGAGAAGAATGGCACGGGTACCCATGCCGCGCGTTTCGACCACGTGTCGAAGTCGTTCGGCCGCCCCGGCGCACAGCAGCTGGTGCTGGACGACATCACGCTCGATGTCGCACCAGGAGAGTTCGTCTGCCTCCTGGGGGCCTCGGGGTGTGGCAAGTCCACGCTCCTCAACCTGGTCGCCGGTCTCGACAAGCCGACCGGCGGCAGCATCGACGTCCCGGGCGGACGGCCCGCCCTGATGTTCCAGGAGCACGCGCTCTTCCCGTGGCTCACCGCGGGCAAGAACATCGAACTCGCGCTGCGCATGCGCGGCGTGCCGCGCGGCGAGCGGCGCGACGAGGCCGAGCGGCTGCTGGAGCTGGTACGGCTGAAGGGCGCGTACGGCAAGCGGGTGCACGAGCTGTCCGGCGGCATGCGGCAGCGGGTCGCGATGGCCCGCGCGCTGGCGCAGGACAGCCGGCTGCTGCTGATGGACGAGCCGTTCGCCGCGCTCGACGCCATCACCCGCGATGTGCTGCACGACGAGCTGACCCGCATCTGGCGCGAGACCAACCTGTCCGTCCTCTTCGTCACGCACAACGTGCGCGAGGCGGTCCGGCTCGCCCAGCGCGTGGTCCTGATGTCCTCCCGGCCCGGGCGCATCGCCCGCGAGTGGGACGTCGAGATGCCGCAGCCGCGCCGGATCGAGGACGCGGCCGTCGCCGACCTGTCCGTCGAGATCACCGAACAGCTCCGTGGGGAGATTCGCCGACATGGCCAGCACTGAGGCCCAGCAGGACGCCTCCGTAAAGACCCCGGCCGACGCCGAGGAGGCCCCCGACCAGCTGGCGGGGCTCGAAGCGGGCCTGGACGCCCTGGAGACCCGGACCAAGGACCGGGTGCCGGTCAGCCGGGTACTGCTCGACAAGGTCCTGCCGCCGGTCGTCGCCATCGTGATCGTGGTGGCGCTCTGGCAGCTCGCCTACACCCTGGAGCTGAAGCCGCACTACCAGCTGCCCAGCCCGGCCGACGTCGGCCACTCGCTGCAGGAGAAGTGGCTGGACGGCACACTGCTGGGCTATGTGTGGCACAGCATCTCGCGTGGCGCGCTCGGCTTCGCCGCCTCGCTGGTCATCGGCACGCCGCTGGGCCTGCTGGTGGCGCGTGTGCGGTTCGTACGGGCGGCCATCGGCCCGATCCTGTCCGGCCTCCAGTCGCTTCCGTCGGTCGCCTGGGTGCCGGCCGCGATCATCTGGTTCGGGCTGACCGACTCCACTATCTACGCGGTGGTGCTGCTCGGCGCGGTCCCCTCGATCGCCAACGGCCTGGTCTCCGGCGTCGACCGGATCCCGCCGCTGTACCTGCGCGCGGGCCGTACGATCGGCGCGACCGGCATCGCGGGAATCCGGCACATCCTGCTCCCGGCCGCGCTGCCCGGCTACATCGCGGGGCTCAAGCAGGGCTGGGCGTTCTCCTGGCGCTCCCTGATGGCCGCCGAACTCATCGCCACCTCACCCGACCTGGGCACCGGCCTCGGCCAGCTCCTCGACCAGGCCCGCGTGGACCAGGACATGTCCCTCGTGCTCGCCGCCATCCTGCTCATCCTCGTCGTCGGTATCGGCATCGAGCTGCTGATCTTCGCGCCGATCGAGCGGCGGGTGCTGCGCAGCCGAGGCCTGCTCGCGAACGCGCGCTGAACGGAACCACCATGTCTGCCCCGACCCTCCTCATCGTCGCCCACGGCAGCCGCGATCCCCGCCACGCGGCGACCGTCGGCGCGCTGTGCGCACGCGTGCGGTCGCTGCGGCCGGGGCTGCGCGTCGAACCGTCCTTCCTGGAGTTCAACGCACCACGGGTGGGCCAGGTCCTGGACCGGCTCGCCGCGGAGGGGGCGGACGAGGTCATCGCCCTCCCCCTCCTGCTGACCCGCGCCTTCCACGCGAAGGCCGACATCCCGGCGGTCCTGCGCGAGGCCACGGCCCGCCACCCCCGCCTGGCCGTCCGCCAGGCCGACGTACTGGGCCCCTCGCCACTTCTCGTGGCGGCCCTGGAACACCGCCTGTACGAGGCCGGTCTGCGCCCCGCCGACCGGCACCGGACGGGCATCGTCCTGGCCTCGGCGGGCTCCACCGACCCGGAGGCGATCGCGGTGATCGCTGAAATCGCGCGGGAGTGGCGGCACACCGGATGGTGCGCCGTGCGACCCGCGTTCGCCTCCGCCTCCCTCCCCCGCACCGAGGACGCGGTCCGCGCCCTGCGCGCCGAGGGCGTCGACCGGGTGGCCGTGGCCCCGTACGTCATCGCCCCCGGCCGCCTCCCCGACCGCATCGCCCACGGCGCCGAGGCGGCGGGCGCGGACACCCTGGCCGACGTCCTCGGCCCGGCCCCCGAGCTGGCCCGCCTGCTGCTGACCCGCTACGACGAGTCCCGCACGGCGCGGCCCGCTCTGCTCACCGCCTGAAGAAGTCCGGGTAGCCCGCGAGCAGTCGCGCGCCGTCGACGCGCGACCGGCCGCCGTGCCCAGTGGGGTGGACACGACGGCCGGGTATCAGGTGCGTCGTATGGGACTTACTCGACGACCTTCAGCAGCTTGTTCGGGGTGCCCTCGCTCGGGTTGGAGATCTTGTCGGCGGTGGCACCGTCGGTGAGCGCCTTCGCCACGTCGGCGGGCTTGGCGTCCTGGTGGCCGCTCAGGTAGACGGCGGCGGCGCCCACGACGTGCGGGGTGGCCATCGACGTACCGGAGATGGTGTTGGTGGCGTCGTCGCCGGTGTTCCAGTCGGAGGTGATGTCCGAGCCGGGGGCGTAGATGTCGACGACCTTGCCGAAGTTGGAGAAGTCGGACTGCTCGTCGGCGTCGGTGCTGGAGGCGACGGTGATCGCGTCCTCGACCCGGGCGGGCGAGCTTTCGCTCGCGTCGGCCGACTCGTTTCCGGCCGCGACGGCGAAGGTGACACCGGAGTCGATGGCCTTCTGCACGGCCGCGTCCAGGGCCTCGTCGGGGGTGCCGCCGAGGCTCATGTTGGCGACGGACGGGCCCTTGTGGTTCTTGGTGACCCAGTCGATGCCGGACACGACCTGCTCGGTGGTGCCCGAGCCCTGGTCGTCCAGGACTCTCACGGCCACGACCTTGGCCTTCTTGGCCACGCCGTGGTCGGTACCGGCGATGGTGCCCGCGACATGGGTGCCGTGGCCGTTGCCGTCGTCGGCGTCCTCGTCGTTGTCTACGGCGTCGAAGCCGGAGGTGACGCGGCCGCCGAAGTCCTTGTGGGAGGCGCGGACCCCGGTGTCGATGACGTACGCGGTGACACCCTCACCCGCGCTGTCCGGGTAGGTGTACTTCTTGTCGCCCTTGGTGTCGTCCTGGTCGATCCGGTCCAGGCCCCAGGACGGCGGGTCCGCCTGGGTGGTCTTGATGGAGTAGCGGTGGTTCTGGACGACCTTGGCCACCGACGGGTCGGCGGCCAGCCGCTTGGCCTCGGTCTCGTTGAGGCTGGTGGCGGAGAAGCCGTTGACGGCGGAGTCGTAGCTGCGGCGCAGCTTGCCACCGTACTGCTCGGCCAGGTCCTCGCCCTGGGCGGCGGCCTTGACGGTCTTTCCGCCCTTGAGCATGACGATGTAGCTGCCGTCGACGGCGTTCTTCGCCTGCGTGCCGTAGACGGTGCCCTCGGCGGGCTTCGCGGTAGCGGCTCCGGCCGGTACGGCCACGAAGGCACCGGCGGTGATGGCACCCGCCGCGGCTATCGCCAGAGTGAGTCGACGCGCGTTGCGCTGCTTGTGTACTGCCATGACGAGGGATCCTCCTCGTGCGGTTGTGGGGGGATTTCGCACCCGGTGTTTTCACACGCGGACACGGTGGCGCCGGAGCGTGTTCGGATCACTCCGGGCTGAGACGAAACCCTGGCGGATCGAACCGGGCAATTCAAGATCCTGGTCCACGTGTGACATATGCAACGTCATGGCGGCACGATCACGACAAGTCCCTTTACCTGTAAGGGGCTTGGACCGTGAGGGTAGGGCTGGCCCCCCTCCCCGAGGTGGAGAGCCCCGTCCCCCGTATCGCCGGTCAGCAGGATGGGCCCAGGCGCACCCGCGCCCTAGCGTCGTCCGGGGATGGCGGCAGGGGGTCGCCACCAGGGGAAATGGGGACGTCGTGGGGGACACAGGACGCTTGCACCGGCCGCGGGGGCTGGCGGCCCGCGCGGGCAGTTGGAGCGCCCGGCACCGCTGGGCGGCGGTCGGGGGCTGGCTGCTGCTGGTCATCCTCGCGCTGGCCGTGGGGTCGATGACGGGCCGCGTCGATTCGACGGCAAGTGAGCAGCTTCCCGGCGAGTCCGGGCGTGTCATGAAGATTCTCGACGATGCGGGCATCGAAGAACCGGCCGGGGAAACCGTGCTGATTCAGGCGAAGAAAGGCGGGGTGACCGCGGACGACGCGGCGTTCCGCGGCGCGGTCGACGCGGTGCTCGCCGCGGTGCGCGGCACCGGCGAGGCCACCGCGGTGACGTCCCCGTACGAGACGAAGGCGGTCTCGGCCGACCGGCGCTCCGCGCTCGTCCAGTTCGATCTGCGGGGCGACCCCGAGACCGCCATTGACCGCGTCCAGCCCGTGCTGGACGCCGTGGACCGGGCGCAGCGGGACCACCGGGCCCTGAGGATCGAGGAGTTCGGCGACGCGAGCGGCCAGAAGGCCCGCGACGAGGCGTTCGGCTCCGACTTCAAGCAGGCCGAGTACTCGGCGGTGCCGGTGGCGCTCGGCATCCTGCTGATCGCGTTCGGCGCGCTGGTGGCGGCGCTGCTGCCGGTGGCGCTCGCGATGACGGCGTTCCTGGCCACCACGGGTCTGGTGGCGGTGGTCAGCCACTGGGTGCACATGAGCGACACGGCCAACTCGGTGATGCTGCTGGTGGGTCTGGCCGTGGGCGTCGACTACTGCCTGTTCTATCTGCGCCGGGAGCGGGAGGAGCGGGCCGCCGGGCGGGACGCCGACACCGCGCTGCGGATCGCCGCGGCGACCTCGGGCCGGGCGATCCTCGTCTCGGGTGTCACGGTCATCGTGGCGATGGCGGGCATGCTCTTCACCGGTATCGCCGAGTTCCAGGCGATGGGGCTCGCGACCCTGATGGTGGTGGCCGTGGCCATGGTGGGCTCGGTGACGGTGCTGCCCGCGCTGCTGTCGCTGCTCGGCGAGCGGGTCGAGAAGGGCAGGGTGCCGTTCGTGGGCCGCGCCAAGCGGAAGGGCGACGGCGAGAGCCGGGTGTGGCGCGCGGTCCTCGGCCGGGTGCTGCGCAGGCCGAAGCTGTCGCTCGCGCTGGCCGCCGGTGCGCTGATCGCGATCGCCGCCCCCGCGGTGAGCATGAACACCGCGAACCTCACGCTGGACCAGGAGTTCGGGGACTCCGTGCCGGTCGTGGTGGCGTACCGGCACCTGGACGAGGCGTTCCCCGGCGGGCCCGACCCGGCGCGGGTCGTGGTCAAGGCCGAGGACATCGACGCCGCGCCGGTACGGGACGCCATCGCCCGCTTCCGTACCGAGGCCGTCGCCAAGGGCGCTTCCCCGGGCCCGGTCACGGTGGAGTTCCACGAGCGGCAGGAGGTGGCGGTGCTGTCGGTGCCGCTGACCGGGGGTTCCGATGAGAAGGCGGCCGCGAAGAGCCTGACCGTCCTGCGGGACGAGGTGCGCGACCGGACGCTCGGGACGGTGGACGGGGTGGACGCGCCGATCGGCGGCTCCACCGCCGCGTCGAAGGACTTCAACGACGCGCTCGGCTCGGCCGTCGCCCCGGTCTTCGCGTTCGTCGTCGTGTTCGCCTTCCTGCTGATGCTGATGTCGTTCCGGTCGCTGACCATCGCCGTCACCTCCATCGTGCTCAACCTGCTGTCGGTGGGCGCCGCGTACGGCATCCTCACCGCCGTCTTCCAGCACGGCTGGGGCGCCGGGCTGGTCGGCGCGGAGGGGGTCGGCGCGATCGTGTCGTGGCTGCCGCTGTTCCTCTTCGTGATCCTGTTCGGGCTGAGCATGGACTACCACGTGTTCGTGGTCTCCCGGATCCGCGAGGCGCGGCAGGCCGGGCGCACCACCCGGGACGCGGTGGCGCACGGCGTGGTCACCACCGCGGGCGTCGTCACCAGCGCCGCCGTCATCATGGTCGCCGTCTTCGCCATCTTCGGAACGCTGTCGATGCAGTCCATGAAGCAGATGGGCGTGGGCCTCGCGGCCGCCGTCCTCATCGATGCCACCGTGATCCGCGGCGTACTGCTGCCCGCCGTGATGACACTGCTGGACGACCGGAACTGGTACCTGCCGAAGTGGCTGCGGTGGCTGCCCGACCTGACCCACGAGGAGGCGGCGCCCGGCGCGCCCCCGGCCACCGTCCCGCCGGGCTCGCTCGGCGGCGGACAACGGCAGCGGGCCGCGCGCTGATACACAACTGAGCGGCTGCCGTGCGGCGCCCGATACGCGGATGAGACCCGCCGGCGGATCGCTGGGGCCAAGGTCAAGGGCCGGACGGGACGGCCGGGGTGCTGTTCGTCCGTACGAGCCCGCCGGAGCGATGGCCGGCGGGCGGCAGGCGCTTCGGACGAAAGAGGAGTCACTCATGCGCAAGTGGATCAGCCCGAGGGCGGCCGCCGCCCTGACGACGGGGCTCGCCGTGACCGCGGCCGTGCTGGCCACCCCATCGGCACAGGCCATCGTGGGTGGCGCCGAGTCGACCCGGGCCTACTCGTTCATGGGCTCGTTCCAGCCGTCCTATCCCGCGCCGCCGCGCCCGGACGGACACGGCTGTGGGGTGGAGGTCCTCGCGCCGCGATGGGTTCTGACCGCCAGCCACTGCGCCGGCAGGAACCCGACCGGGGCGAAGACGGGCGTCCCGCGTGGCTGGAAGGTCCGGGTCGGGTCACTGGACACCACCTCCGGAGGCGAGGTCGCCGAGGTCGACCACTACTACCGGCTGGCGACCAATAACGACGAGGGGGGTTTCTGGGGCCGGGACATGGCGTTGATGCACCTGAGGACGCCGGTTCGGGCCAAGCCCGTACGGATCGCCTCGACCACACCGGCGGACAAGACGCCCGTGCGCATCATGGGCTGGGGCATGACCTGCGACGACTACGCCGATCCGGCGTGTTTCCCCCCTAAGCTGCGGGAGGCCGACACCGTGGTGCAGCCCGCCTCGGCATGTCCGTCACACAACACCGGCGAGTTGTGCGTCGGCAGCGCCGACGGCAGCGTCGCCGCGTCGAACATGGACTCCGGTGGGCCCGCGCTGGTCCGCGAGAGCGGCCAGTGGGCGGTGGCCGGTGTGGTCAGCGGCCCCGACGAGAGCGGCAAAACGCTGTACACCGACGTCACCCGGCACGCCGACTGGATCAACGGCATCATCGACGGCACCCACATGCCGCCCGACGACAAGATCCCGAACGTGGAAGGCGCGGCGGACCTGGGCGGCTGCGTGGGCTCGGTGGTGAGCACCCCGGCTTCCCGGCCGCGGGACCCGGCGCTGTTGCTGACCAACGGCCACTGTGTGCAGGGAAAGCGGCCCGCGCCCGGCGCCGCGCTGATGGACCAGCCGGCCGACCGCGAGGTGCCGATCGCCGACCGCCAGGGCTATCCGCGCACCACCGCCCATGCGAAGCGGCTGGTGTACGCGACGATGACCGGCACCGACGTCGCGCTCTACCGACTGGACCAGACCTACGCACAGTTGAAGGCCGAGGGCGCGAAAGTCTTCCGGCTCGCCTCCACCCCCGTGCGCGCGGGCGACCCGCTGACCCTGGCGCACACCGCCGGCCGCCTCGACTGCACCGCCGAGGCCGTGGTCACACACCTGCGGGAGGGCGGCTACCAGCAGGACGACTCGATCCGCTACGCCACAGGCAAGGGGTGCGCCCCCTGGCACGGCACCTCGGGTTCGGCGCTGCTGGCCCCCGACGGCACCACGGTCGTGGGGATCCACAACACCCACAACGACGCCGGCGAGAAGTGCACCGACAACAACCCCTGCGAGGTGGGCCCGGACGGAGCCGTGACCTCGGTACAGGGCCGTGGTTACGGCCAGCAGGTCCACCTGATCGCGTCCTGCCTGACCGAAGGGTCGAAGCTGGACCTGTCCCAACAGGGCTGCGCACTCACCGGTGCCACACCGCGACACTGATCCGGTCGGTCGCACCGGCAACCCGGCCCCGGCGCGGGCGCGGTGGAGGCGGGATTCGGCGAGGTGGGACTCCTCGCCGCATCATGGGCCCCAGCAGCCACCACGTCCGATGGGGAGAGATGTCGGTTCCAGTGGCCGGGGGGAACGTCCCGGCGCCCGTGTCGATCCTGCTCGTCGAGGACGACGAGGTGATCCGCAGATCGGTCACGATGGCGCTGGAGCGCTACGGCTACCGTGTCACCCCCGCCGGTGACGGGCTGACCGGTCTCGAACGGTTCAGGGAGGGCGGGCACCACCTGCTGTTGCTGGACGTCATGCTGCCGGAGCTCGACGGCATCGGGCTGTGCCGCCGGATCCGGGAGACCAGCACGGCCCCGATCCTGATGATGTCGGCCCGCGGCGACTCGCTGGACATCGTGTCCGGCCTGGAGGCGGGCGCCGACGACTATGTCGTCAAGCCCGTCGACACCGCGGTGCTGGTGGCCCGGATCCGATCGCTGCTGCGCCGCGCCACGTATCGACCGGTCGCGGCACCGGCGGATCCGGCCCGGCTCATCGTCGGAGACCTGGCCATCGACACGGCCGGTCTGGAGGTGTTCCTGGCCGGTGAGCCGGTCGCGCTGGCCGCCACCGAACTCCGGCTGCTGCTGGAGTTCGTCGCACACCCCGGCATCGTCCTGGACCGGCAGACACTGCTGCGCAACGTGTGGGACTACGGCTGGGACGGCGACAGCCGTGTGGTCGACCTGTGCGTGCAGCGACTGCGAAGGAAGATCGGCGCCGAGCGCATCGAGACGGTCCGGGGCTTCGGCTACAAACTCAGGCGTTGACATGGAAACCCCACAAACCCTGTTCAACTGGCGCTCGCTGCGCTGGAAGATCGCCCTGCTGGTGACCGTGGCATGCTGCGGCATCGCGCTGACGGTCGGGCTGCTGGTGCACCACAGCACGTACGAGCGGTCCATGAACGACGGCGCGTCGAAGGCGCACACCGTCCTGGACGCCGCCCTCTCGGCGGAGAGCGGCAGCGAGGCCGACGGCCTGCTGCGGACTCCCCGGGAGATGCCGGAGGACCTGGTGCGGATGATCCGGGAACATGGGGACGGCGCCCTGTACGACGAGAGCGACGAGTACCGCCCGCGGATGTGGGCCGGGAAGCGGATGCCGGACGGCCGCCCGGTGGCGGTCTCGGTCGACATGACTCCCGACCAGCTCAGCCGCCGCGCCCTGGACCGGCACATGGGGAAGTACTCACTGGTCGCGCTGGCCGTCATCGTGCCCCTGTCCGCCTTCGCCGCCGAACTCCCCAACCGGCGACTGCGGCGGGTGGCGCGCACCGCACGGCGCATCGCCTCGGGCGATCTGGCCGCCAGAACCGGGGCGGGCGGCCGGGCGGGCGACGAGATCACCGAGATCTCGGCCACCGTCGACTCGATGGCCGACAGCCTGCGGGACCGGCTGCGCGGTGAGCAGAGGTTCACCGCCGATGTCGCGCACGAACTGCGCACCCCGCTGATGGGTCTGGTCACCTCCGCCGAACTGCTCCCCGAGAGCGAGGCCACCGATCTGGTCAGGGACCGGGTGCGGGTGCTGCGCACCCTCGTCGAGGACCTGTTGGAGATTTCCCGCCTCGACGCCGGAGTGGAACGCGCCGATCTGCGGCCCGTGCCCCTTCCCGACGTGGTCCGGGACTCGCTTGCCCGCACCGGCCTCGACGCACGGCTCACGGTCGACGCCGGGTACGCCGTGGTGGAGACCGACCCCCGCCGACTCGACCGGGTCCTCGCCAATCTGATCGTCAACGCCCACCGCCACGGCGCCGGGCCGGTCGAGATCACCGTCGAGGGAACCACCGTCGTCGTCCGCGACCACGGCTCCGGCTTTCCCGACAGCCTCCTCGCCGAAGGGCCGCAGCGTTTCCGCACCGCCGCGGCCGAGCGCGGCCGCGGGCACGGCCTCGGGCTGACGGTCGCCTCGGGCCAGGCCCGGGTCATCGGCGCGTCGCTGCTCTTCTCGAACGCCGCCGACGGCGGAGCCGTCGCCACGCTCCGGCTGCCGCAGGCGGGCTGACACCCCCTAGCGCTGGTACCGGGCGAGCACCAGGCCGCCGTCCTCGACCAGCCGCTTCCTGAGCTGCTGCGCTCCGATCGCACCGCTGTAGTACTCCTGCAGCGCGGGCGTGGCCACCTTGTCCTTCCACTCCGGGTAGCCGCGCACCGACAGGGCGGGGGTCGGGCGGAGCTGGGCGGCCAGGGCGGTGCCGGTCGCCCAGCCGTGTTCGGCGGTGTGCAGCGCCGGGTCGCGCAGCGCGCCGGTGCCGGTCGGCAGCATCCAGTCGCCCCGCGCGAGCCGCACCATGTTGCGCGGGCGCAGCAGGAAGTCGAGGAAGCGGGCGGCCTCCTCCTGGTACGGGCTGTCCTCGGCGAGGGACAGGGTCTGCGGGCTGACGCCCTGGCGCTGGTCGCCACCGGGCCCGGCGGGCGCGGGCAGCACGGTCCAGTCGAAGCCCTCGGGCGCCTGCTGGACGATCTGCTGGCGGTACGAGAACCCGAGCGGCACCATGGCGTACTTTCCGCCGAAGAAGCCGGGGAGGGTGTCCGAACCGCCCATGCCGAGCGTGGACTTGGCCGCCGTACGGGCGATGGCGCGCGGGACGCGCCGGTCGGCGGCGTCGAAGCGGACGGTGACCTTGCCGTCGGCGCCCCGGTGGAAGACCCGGCCGCCGGTGGAGAGGGCGAGGCCCAGGGTCGCGGCGACGGGTTCCTTGAGCGGCCAGGCGACCCCGTACGTCCCGTCCCCGGTGAGCGCCCGCGCCACGTCCTCGAACTCCGCCCAGCTCCAGGGGGCGCGCACGGTCGGGATCCGCACCCGCGCGCGCTCCAGCAGCGCCCGGTTGGCGATGATCACGCGCGGCTCCTGGAGGAACGGCACCCCGAAGACGCCGTCGCCGAAGGTGGTGGTCGCCCAGGTGCGGGACGGGATGTCGGCCGTCAAGCGGTCCGGCAGCAGCCCGCGCAGATCGGCGAGGTAGCCGCCGTACGCGAAGTCGGCGAGGTCGTCGGCGGAGTCGTGGATGATGTCGGGCGCCTCGCCGCCCTCGAAGGAGGTGAGGAGCTGGTCGTGGACGCCGTCCCAGCTGCCCTGGACGTAGTCCACCCGGATCCTCGGGTGGGCCGCGTTCCACTCCGCGACGAGCCGCTTGTTGGCCTCGACGGACTCCTTCTGCCAGGCCAGCGACTGGAAGCGGAGGGTCACCGCTCCCCCTCGGGCCCGGCGGCGCGCGGGCGCGCACCCGGCAGCCAGAGCGGTGGCGGCGCCAGTGAGCAGGGTGCGGCGGCGCATCAGGACTTCACCGCCCCGGCCAGGGTTCCGCTGGTGATCCGCCGCTGGATGACGGCGAACAGGACGAGCGAGGGCAGGGTGGCGAGCAGCGAGGCGGCGGCCAGCGGGCCGAGGTCGGCGACGCCCTCCGCGCCGATGAAGTGGGTGAGGACGACGGGCATGGTCTGCTTCTGCTCCGTCTTGAGCAGCACCAGCGCGAAGAAGAACTCGTTCCATGCGGTGAGGAAGGCGAAGAGGGCGGTGGCCACGAGGCCGGGCGCCAGCAGCGGCATGGTGACCGAGACGAGGGCGCGCAGCCGCCCCGCCCCGTCCACGGCCGCGGCCTCCTCCAGCTCCCTGGGCACGGCCCGGACGTACCCCGCGAGCATCCACAGGGCGAACGGCAGGGACCACACCACGTACACCATGATCAGGCCGGTCAGGGAGTTGATCAGGTACAGGTTCTTGAGCACGAGGAACAGCGGGATGATCACCAGGACGAAGGGGAACGCCTGGCTGACCACGACCCAGCCGGTGGCCGCCCGGGACAGCGGGGAGCGGTGGTGCCGGGCCATGACGTACGCCATCGGGGTCGCGATGACGACGGTGATCGCCGCGGCGGCGACGGAGGCGGTCAGGCTGTTCGCCGCCGCCCGCAGCAGCGGCTGCTCGTCGAACGCCTGGCGGAAGTTGTCGAGGGTGGGGTGGTCGGGGATCCAGGTCGGGTCCGGGCTGGCCAGCTCGCGCGGCGGCTTGAACGCGGTGGACAGCAGCCACAGCAGCGGGAACGCGAGGAAGACGAGATAGCCCAGCAGGGCGAGGTACTGCCCGGCGCGGGCGGCCCGGCGCCTGCGCACGACGGCGGCCCGGTTCATGCGTCGTCCCCCCCTGGTCATGCGTCGTCCCCCCTGGTCATGCGTCGTCCCCCTTGAGCCGGCCGACGAGGAAGAGGGCGAGGAGCACGGAGACGACCGCGACCAGCACGCATCCCATGGCGGCCGCGTACCCGAACTGCCCGTAGCGGAAAGCCTCCTCGTAGGCGAAGAGCATCGGCAGCCGGGTGCGCCCGCCGGGCCCGCCGCCGGTCAGGACGTAGACCAGCGCGAAGGAGTTGATGTTCCAGATGAGGCTGAGCGCGCTGATGGCGAGGGCCACGGGCCGGATGGCGGGCCAGGTGACGGTACGGAAGCGGCGCCAGGCGCCCGCGCCGTCCATCGCCGCGGCCTCGTGCAGCTCGCGCGGTACGTTGGCCAGCGCCGCCAGGAGCGTGACCGTCACCTGCGGCAGCCGGGCCCAGATGCCGACGACGATCACGGCGGGCAGGGCGGTGGAGAGGCTGCCGAGCCAGTCCCGGTCGGTGCCCAGCACCTCGCCCAGCACTCCCGCGTCGGGGTGGTAGACGAGCCGCCACATGATGCCGACGACCACCTCGGGCATCGCCCACGGCACGATCGCCAGGGCCCGCGCCAGCCAGCGGAAGCGGAGGTTCTGCGCCAGCAGCAGCGCCAGTCCGAGCGCCAGCGCGAACTGCGGAACGGTCACCGCGACCGCCCACACCAGGCCGATCCGGAACGACTCCCAGAAGAGCGTGTCGCGGGCCAGGTCCTGGAAGTTGAGCAGCCCGGTCCACTGGGTCGGCTCGGTGCGGCCGGACTGGGCGTCGGTGAAGGCGAGCCCGATCCCGTACAGCAGCGGGCCGACGCTGAGCAGCAGGATCGGCAGCAGCGCGGGCAGCACCAGGAACCACGCGCCGTGGGCCTTGTCGGACCGCGCCGTCGCGGTCGTGGTTCTCACGCCCGTCATCGTGCGGACGGTACGCGGCGCCGTCAAGGAGTCCGGCCGCCCGATCCCAGCAGGGTACGGGTGACGGTCTCGGCCAAGGCGGCCGCCTGGGCGGGCTGTTCGAGGTAGAAGTGGCCGCCGGGGAGGCGGGGCGTGATCTCCGTACGCCCGGTCGTGCTCATGCGCCAGCTGTCCAGCTGGGCGTCGGTGAAGACGTCCTCGGTGCCGCAGCACACCACGAGTTCGGCACTCACCGTGGTGGCCCGGCGCTTGCGCAGGAACGAGTCGCCGAGCGAGAAGTCGGCGCGCAGCAGGGCCGCGGTGCGCTCCCGCAGCACGGGGTGCGCGCGGATCTGCGGGGAGATCGTGCCGCCGGACTTCTCGGCGATGGCGAAGATCTCCTCGTCGGTGGTGAGCAACGGCGACCCCTCACAGGGCAGTTCGGCGCTCACCGGGCCCGCGTTGGCGGAGGCGAAGACGGTGGAGCAGCGCGGCCCGCCGGTCTCCGCCAGCCGGGCGGCCAGGCACAGTCCGAGGTAGGCGCCCACGCTGTGGCCGAAGACGGCGATCTCGTCCCGCTGTCCGGCGACCGCCCGCAGCAGGTCGTCGACCGCGTCCTCGATGGTGGTGACGGGCGCCTCGCGCCACCGCTTGCCGCGTCCGGGCAGCTCCAGCGGCAGCGGCTGGATGCCGTCCGGCAGGGCCTCGGCGAGCCGGTCGAAGACGGCGGCGGAGCCGCCCGCGTGGTGCAGCATGATGAGGGGGCGGGGCGTCATACGTACCTCCTGCGGACCGTCGCGGCGAGCACCGCGCGAGGGCGGGAATGGGGCACGGCGGGGCGGCTCGGGGCCGCCCCGCCGTGGTGCCTGAGCGGTTCAGCCGCCGGTCAGCTGGGGATCTGACGCGGTACGAACTCGTAGCCGCGCTGGCTGGTGGTGGCCATCCGGTTGTGCTTGTACTCGTCGGTGCCGGAGGCGAGGACCGCGCCGTACTTTTCGAGGTTGATGCCGTCGCCGTACTCGGTCAGGTTCTCGGTGCCGGGGTAGACCTGCACCTGGGTGGGCACGTAGCGGGCGGCGAAGCCCATGCGGTAGTCGGTCTTGCTGCCGGTGTGCGGCAGCGAGGCGTGCATGGTGTTCGACCAGAAGATGACGGCCTCGCCCGGCTTGAGGACCATCGGGTACGCCTGCGACTCGTCCGGCTTCCAGTTCGGGTCCTTCTGCAGGGACCGGTAGTCGTAGCCGAAGAAGCCGCGCTTGACGCCGTCCTTCTCGCGCTGGTTGATGGCGTCCGCGTCGTAGTCCATGCCCTTGGACTCGTCGTAGTTCATCGACGTGTGGGTGCCCGGCATCAGCTGCAGGCAGCCGTTCGCTTCAGTGGAGTGGGTGAACGCGGTCCACACCGTGATGGTGCCGATGAAGGCGGGGCGGCCCTCGTCGGACGGCCAGATGATCTGCGGCTTGCCCGTCGCGTGGGCGAAGGTGGCGGCCTGGTGCCAGTCGGTGCCCTCGTCGCCCTGGTACTTGGGGAAGAACTCGCTGCGCCAGCAGAGCAGGTTGCGGCCGATGAGGGAGCCCACCCGGTCCACGATCTCGGGCCGCATGATGTGCTCGGCCAGCAGGTCGATGTCGAGGTGGCGGTCGTAGTTGGAGATGTTGGCCTTGCCCGCGCTGTCCGGGTAGATGGCCAGGGAGCGGTCGAGGAGCTGGCGCCGGATGGTGTTCCAGCGGCGGGTCATCTCCTCGGGCTCGAAGACCTTGACCGGGCCGATGTAGCCGTCCCGCTCGAACCGGGCCACCTCTTCGGGGCTGAAGGTGAAGTTGGCCTGCTCGCTCACAGTGGTCATGGGGGTTCTCCTATCGCTACTTGGCGGTCCGGGCGCGGGCGACGGCGTCGGCGAGGGCGTCGCCGATGCTGCGCTCGAAGAGGATCTGCATGTCCAGCTCGACGCCGAAGCTCTTCTTGACCCGCTCGCTCAGCTCCAGGGCCAGGACGGAGTGGCCGCCGAGGTCGAGGAAGTTGTCCTGGGCGGACAGGTCGGTCTCCTCCAGCAGCTCACCCACCCAGGCGACGGCCAGGCTGTCGGGGTGCGCGGTCTGCGCGTCGGTGATCTGTTGTCCCGTCATGAACGTGCCACCTCTTCCTCCCAGGACCGGGCGACGGCCGCCCGGTCGACTTTTCCGTTGACGGTGCGGGGCAGCCCCGGCAGCGGCAGATAGCGCGCCGGGTGCATATACGCCGGCAACAGGGTCTTGATGTGGTCCCGCAGCTCCCGCGCGGTGGTCGCGCTGCCCTCACGGGCCACGTACGCGCAGACCAGCCGGAGGTCGCCGGGCTTGAACTCGCGCACCGTGACGACCGCGTCGAGCACGTCGTCGTGGCGGCGCACGGCGGTCTCGATGTCGCTCAGCTCGATGCGGTAGCCGCGCAGTTTGATCTGGAGGTCGGCGCGGCCCTCGTAGGCGAACCGGCCGCCCGCCACCTCGCTGACCAGGTCTCCGGTGCGGTAGTAGCGGACGGACTCGCCGGTCTTCTCGTCGGTCGCCACCGGGAACTTCTCCGCGGTCAGCTCCGGGCGGCGCAGATACCCCTCGGCCAATTGGGCTCCGGCCAGCCACAGTTCGCCGGTCTCGCCGGGCGCCACGTCCCGGCCGTCGTCGCCGACGACGCGGGTGCGGAACGAGGGCAGCGCGCGCCCGATGACCGAGGCGTCCTGCTCCAGATACGCCTCGCCGATCTCCTCGAAGGTGGTGAACACCGTGGTCTCGGTGATCCCGTACCCGTTGACCAGCCGCGGCCGGTCGAGCCCGAACGCCTTGGCCCAGGGCCGCAGCATGGGTGCGGTGAGCTTTTCGCCGCCGAAGATGACGTAGCGCAGCCCCGAGACGTCCCGGCCGCCGCGCACCGCCGCTTCGGTGAGCGCGAGGAAGGCCGTGGGGGTCTGGTTGATGACGGTGACGCCCCGGTCGATGATGACCGTCAGATACTGCTCGGGCGTACGGGCCGCCCAGTGCGGCAGCACCACCAGCTCCGCGCCGGTGGAGAACGCCCCCCAGATCTCCCACACCGAGAAGTCGAACGACAGCGAGTGGAACAGCAGCCAGCGGTCGTCCGCCGAGAAGTCGAACACCGACGGGGCGCCGGTGAGCAGGGCCAGCACATTGGCGTGGCGTACCGGGACCCCCTTCGGATTCCCGGTGGTCCCGGAGGTGTAGATGACGTACGCCAGGTCATCGGCGCCCGGGTGCCCAGCGTCCGCCACCGGCTCCGGCCGCGCGTCCCGGCACTCCGCCACGGCCGCGGTGCCGACCACCCTGGTGACCGCGCACCCCTCGTAGGGCTCGCCGATCAGGGCGCTCGCGCCGCTGTCGGCGAGGATGAAGTCGCTCCGGGAGACCGGGTTGCGCAGGTCCACCGGGACGTACGCGGCACCGCACTTGAGGATGGCCAGGATCGCGACGATCGCCTCGGCCCCCGGCGACATGCGCAGGGCGACCCGGTCCCCGGGCCGGACCCCCTCGGCGCGCAGGGCCCGGGCCACCGCGTCCGACCAGGCGTCGAGCCGCCGGTAGGAGAGGCGGTCGTCCTCGGCGGACAGCGCGGTCCGCTCCGGTGTCGTCGCGGCGACCTCGCGGAAAAGGCTCACAAGATCGGAATTCCGCGTGATGGGGTCCGATGTCATGGATTGCAGCTGCATTTCGGGAAACCCTTCTTGCGGCCGTCGGAGAGGACAGAAGACGGTGCGCCGCGCACCGCGTGGGGCCGTGCCCGCCAGGAGTGTTCGCGATGTCCCGGCGCCGGGCCGGGATGCGATTCACTATCACCGCGGCGTCTCGGGAGCCTCAATTGAACCTTCGTACAGGCGGGTTCCGGTGCCGTCGGCGAGGCGGGACGCACAGGCCCTACACCGGCCCGTTACGCTGTGGCCCGACCACCACAGATGACGGGACGTCATCTGGACGGCCCCGCTCCGGCGCGACCGGAGCGCTCGGCCACATCGGCATCAGCCGCACCAGCCGCAACGCAGCAGCAGGCAAAGGGGGAAGGCGCATGCAACAGAAAGAGCAGAGGCCCGGAGGGGGCACGAATCCCTATCTCTTACTGACGACCACGATGGTCTTATGGGGCAGCGGCTTCAGCAGTTCCAAGGTGGTCGTCGACCATCTGCCGCACGCCGTGGCGGCCCTGCTGCGTTTCGGCGGCGGAGCGGTGGTCCTGCTCATCGCGCTGCGCTTCGTCCCCGCCCAGCACACCACGTCCAAGCGGGACGTGGGGCGCGCGGCCGGGGCGGGGGTGCTCGGCGTCTTCCTGTACAACCTGCTGTTCTTCTGGGGGCTTTCGCTGGCCCCGGCGATGGACAGCACCACCATCATCCCGGTCATGAGCCCGGTGCTGACCACCGGATTCCTGCTGCTCACCCGCAAGGAGCGGGCGTCGGCCGGGCGGGTCGCCGGGCTCGCGCTGGGGCTGACCGGTGCGGTGATCTTCCTGATCGGGGCGCGCACCGACGCGGGCGCGGGCGGCGACCGGTTCCTCGGCGATGTGCTGTTCCTGCTGAGCGCGGGCTGCTGGGCGGCGTTCACCCTGCTCGGCCCCCGGGTGCTCGCGGGGATCGAACCGCTCAGGGCCACGGCGTACGCGATGACCTGCGGCGCCATCCTGCTGGGGCTGTACAGCGTGCCCTCCGCGATGGACGCGGACTGGGGCGCGGTGCCCACCATCACCTGGATCAACGCGGTGTTCGTGGCGATCGGGCCGACGGCCGTGGCGAACCTCTTCTACTACCGGGGCGTCGGTGCGGTGGGCCCGGCCTCCGCCTCGATCATGATGTTCATGGTGCCCGCGGTCGGCACCCTGTGCTCCTACCTCTTCCTGGGCGAGACGTTCGGCGCGGTGCAGGCGATCGGCGCGGTGGTCCTGCTGGCCGGGGCGGTGCTGGCGGTCACCCAGGGCCGGGCGCGGCCGAAGCCCGCGGAAGCCGCCGGGGCGGTGACCGCCGCGGACGCGGAGGACCGCGAACGCCAGCGCTGAGCGGCGCGGTTGACGGGTCACGGTTGACCGAGCGCGGTTGACGGAAAGCGGTTGACCGGGGGCGGTTGACCGATGGCCGTTGGCCGGGCCCGGTTGACCGGCGCAGTTGACCGGAAATCGAGTGAACCTAGCATGATCGCCCGTCCGCGCCTTGAGCGAGAATGCGCCATTGCGGCCCGCCGGTGATGCCGTCTCAGAGAGCAAGACGATTCCGCATCGCCCGCCACCACAGACCCGCAGGTGGACGACGGCATCCGGCTGGCTGCGCGAACGGGAAGTGAAGCTCGTCACACCGCCCTGACATCGGCGCCTCCGTATACTGCCCGGGCCCATAAGGCTGACGTGAATTCACCTATTACCCGGACCCCGCGACCCGTGTTTTCGGGAGAGGGAGATACATGGCCACACAGGGAAGCCTGATCGGTTTAGCCCACAGGAAAGTACCACTGGCACCCAGCGCTCGCCGGACCTGGCAGGAAGAGCTGGACCGGGTGCCCTCGCTCTCGAATCGCGAATTCGACGTGTTCCGCTTGCTCGGTGACGGGGAGTCCAACCGGTCCATAGCGTCCCGGCTCGCCGTCACCGAACGCACGGTCAAAGCCCACGTGGCGCAAATCATGACCAAGCTGCATGTGGAGTCCAGGCTGCAAGCGGGCCTGGTCTCCTATGCCTGGATCGAATCACTGCGCACGACCATGTGACGGGTACCCACCTCCAAGAGCCGACCGGCCTCTGCTGCCCCGCGTGAGGCCGGTCCGTCGTGTGTACCAAAGGTCAATTGAGACCACTTTCCGCCTCCCGGCAGTCTGGATATGCCTCTGGAGCTTCCACAGCCCGTGGAGGAATCCGGCATCGGCATTCTCGTGCCACACCAAGCACCACCTTCAACACCATCACCATCACCACCACTGATGACTGTGACCGTGTTCAGATGCGAGTGGAGGCCGAGGCAACTCATGGGCAAGGCTCGGGCCGGTTCCGGCCGCTGGATAGCTCACTGGGACCCCGAGAACCGGGAGTTCTGGAAACGCGAGGGCAGCCGCGTCGCACGGCGCAATCTGATGCTGTCCGTCGCGACCGAACACCTCGGCTTCTCGGTCTGGAGCCTGTGGTCGGTCCTGGTCCTCTTCATGTCCCCCGCGACCGGATTCGCCTTCGACGCCGGGCAGAAGTTCCTGCTGGTCGTCGTCCCCACACTGGCCGGGGCGGCGCTCCGGCTGCCCTACCGCTACGCCGTGACCCGCTTCGGCGGCCGCGACTGGACCGTCGTCGCCACCGCCTCCCTGCTGCTCCCCCTCGCGCTCGCGGTCTGGGTGATCCAGCGGCCGGACGCCCCGCTGTGGGTGTTCCTGCTGGCAGGGGCGGCGGCCGGGCTCGGCGGCGGCAACTTCGCCTCGTCGATGACGAACATCAGCGGCATCTTCCCCCGCCGCCACCAGGGCCGGGCGCTGGGGATCAACGCGGGCGGCGGCAATATGGGCGTGGCCGTGGTGCAGCTGCTCGGGCTGCTGGTGGCGGCCACCGCCGGGCTCGGCCACGCCGAGTACCTGGCCGCGGGCTATCTGCCGCTGGCGGCGCTGCTGGCGGTGCTCGCCGCCCGGCGGATGGACAACTTCCCGACCGTACGGGCCCGGCCCGGGGCGCTGCGCGAGGCCCTGGGCAGCCGCCACACCTGGTGGATGTCCATGCTGTACGTCGGCACCTTCGGCTCGTTCATCGGCTACGGCTTCGCGTTCGGCCTGGTCCTCCAGTACGAGTTCGGCGCCTCCGCGCTGGAGGCCGTCTCGTACACCTTCCTCGGCCCGCTGCTCGGCTCGCTGTTCCGGCCGCTCGGCGGGTGGCTTGCCGACCGGTGGGGCGGCGCGCGGGTGACCCTGGTGGACCTCGCCGCCATGGCCGCCGGAACCGGGGTGCTGCTGCTGGCCTCCGCACGCCACTCGTTCACCCTGTTCGTCGCCGCGTTCTGCGTGCTGTTCGTGCTGTCGGGGATCGGCAACGGCTCGGCGTACACCATGATTCCGGCGGTCTTCGCGCAGGATGCGGAGAAGGCCGTCACCGCGGGCGAGGACGCGGGCCGCGCCTTCGCCCGGGCCCGCGAGCTGTCCGGCGCGGTCATCGGCGTGACGGGCGCGGTCGGCACGCTCGGCGGAGTCGCCGTCAACCTGGCCTTTCGCGCCTGCTACGACGGCCCCGGCGGCTCCGGTGACGCCGCGTTCACCGCCTTCCTCGGCTACTACGCACTCTGCGCGGTGGTGACCTGGGCGGTCTATCTGCGCGGCGACCCCGGCGGCGGGCCCGGCGCCGGCCGCTCCGCCCGGCGTCCGGAGGTCTCCCATGTCTGAATCGCCGTCCTCGGCCGCCACCGCCAGACCCGCGGGGCGCGCCCTGCCCGCCGCGTCGGCGGTGGCGACCCACTGCCCGTACTGCGCCCTCCAGTGCGGCACCTGGCTGGACCACAAGGACGGCGCGGTGGTCGTCACGCCCTCCGACTTCCCCGTCAACCGGGGCGGGCTGTGCCAGAAGGGGTGGACCGCCCCCGCCCTCCTCGACAACCCGGTACGGCTCCACAACCCGCTGATCCGGGACGCCCGCGGGTCGCTGGAACCGGTCGGCTGGCATCACGCGCTGGACACCGTCGCGGACCGGCTGCGGCGGATCCGGGACGCGCACGGCCCGGACGCGGTGGCCGTGTTCGGCGGCGGCGGGCTGACCAACGAGAAGGCGTATCTGCTGGGCAAGTTCGCCCGGGTGGCGCTGGGCACCAGCCGCATCGACTACAACGGCCGGTTCTGCATGTCCTCCGCGGCGGCCGCCGGGAACGCCGCCTTCGGCGTCGACCGCGGGATGCCGTTCCCGGTGGGCGACCTCGACGACGCCGAGGTGATCCTGCTGGCCGGGGCGAACCCGGCCGAGACCATGCCGCCGCTGATGCGCCATCTGGCGGGCGCGCGGCTGATCGTCATCGATCCGCGCCGGACCCGGACCGCCGAGGCGGCCGCCCTCCACCTTCAGCCGCAGCCCGGCACCGATCTGGCGCTCGCCCTCGGCCTGCTCCATCTCGTCGTCACCGAGGGCCGGATGGACGAGGGCTATCTGCACCGGCGCACCGCCGGGTTCGACGCCGCGTGGCAGCGGGCGGTGGCCTGGTGGCCGGAGCGCGTCGAACGGGTCACCGGGGTGCCGGTGGCCGCCCAGCGCGAGGCGGTACGGCTGCTCGGCGAGGCCCGGCGGGCATACGTCCTCACCGGGCGCGGCGCCGAACAGCACAGCAAGGGCACCGACACGGTGGCGGCCTTCATCAACCTGGCGCTCACCCTGGGCCTCCCCGGCCGGGCGGGCAGCGGCTACGGCTGCCTCACCGGGCAGGGCAACGGGCAGGGCGGCCGGGAGATGGGCCAGAAGGCCGATCAGCTGCCCGGCTACCGGTCGATCACCGACCCGGGGGCGCGCGCCGAGGTGGCCGCCGTCTGGGGCGTGCCGCCGCAGGAGCTGCCCGGCGCCGGGCCGAGCGCGTTCGAGCTGCTGGACTCCCTCGGCCGCCCCGGCGGACCGCGCGCGCTGCTGGTGTTCGGCTCCAACCCGGCCGTGTCCGCACCGCACGCCGCGCGGATCACCGAGCGGCTGGCCGCGCTGGACCTGCTGGTGGTGGCCGACTTCATGCCCTCCGAGACCGCGCTGCTCGCCGATGTGGTGCTGCCGGTGACGCAGTGGGCCGAGGAGGAGGGCACCATGACCAATCTGGAGGGCCGGGTGCTGCGCCGCCGACGGCTCTCCGGTCCCCCGCCGGGGGTACGCGGCGATCTGGACGTGCTGCGCGGGCTCGCGATCCGGCTGGGTCAGCCGCCGGAACGTTTCCCTGCCGTACCGCGCGAGGTGTTCGAGGAGCTGCGCCGCACCACCCGGGGCGGCCGGGCCGACTACTCCGGCGTCAGCTACGAACGGCTCGACGCCGGTGAGGCCCTGCACTGGCCCTGCCCCGCCACCCCGCCCGGGCAGCCGCCGCACCCGGGTACGCCCCGGCTCTTCCTCGACCGCTTCGCCCACCCCGACGGCCGGGCCCGGTTCCGCCCGGTCGACCACCGGGACGCCGCCGAACTCCCCGACGGCCGCTTCCCCCTGTTCGCCACGACGGGCCGGGTGCTGGCGCACTACCAGTCCGGCGCCCAGACCCGCGAGGTCCCCGAACTGCTGGCGGCCGAACCGGAGTCGTATCTCGAAGTGCACCCGGACACCGCCGAGCGGGCCGGGCTCGCCGAAGGCGACCTGGCACGGATCAGCTCGGCCCGCGGCACGGCCGTCGCCCGGGTGCGGCTGGTGCCGACCCTGCGCGCCGACACCGTCTTCCTGCCGTTCCACTTCACCGCGGACGGCCGGGCCAACCTCATCACCAGTACCGCCCTCGATCCGGAGAGCCACATGCCCGAGTTCAAGGTCTGCGCCGTCCGGCTCGACCCCTGGACGGCCACGGCATGAGCGCCGTCGTCGTCGTGGGCAACGGCATCGCCGCCCATCGCCTCGTGGACCGGCTGCACCACCACGGCCACCAGGGCACCGTCACCGTCCTGGGGGCGGAGCCGGTGGCCGCGTACAACCGGGTGCTGCTCCCCTCGGTGCTGGACGGCACGCTCCCGGCCCGCGCCCTGGCCCTGCCCGGTCCGCCGGAGGGCACCGTGGTGCGGCTGGGCACCCGGGTCACCGGAATCGACCGGGAACGCCGCCTGGCGCACGCCTCGGACGGCGCCTCCCATCCGTATGACCACCTGGTGCTCGCGACCGGCGCCCGGCCCCGGATACCCGCCGTCCCCGGCCTGCTGACGGAAGCCGGGCGGCTCGCCGACGGCGTCACCCCGCTGCGTACCGTCGCCGACTGCCGACGCGTGACCGGCGGCCAGGTGGCGGTGGTCGGCGCCGGGGTGCTCGGGGTGGAGGCGGCGCTCGCCCTGCGGCGCGGCGGCACCCGCGTCACCCTGGTGCACCCCCGCCCGTACCCGATGAACCGCCAGCTCGACGCCGCGGCCGGGGCGATCCTCGCCCGCAAGCTGCGCGACCACGGCATCCGGCTGGAACTGTCCCGGCAGGCGGTCGCTTACGCCCCCGGCACCCTCACCCTCGACCGCGGCCAGGCCATCGGCACCGACGCCGTCGTGGTGTGCGCCGGTGTCCGGCCGGACACCCGCACGGCCCGCGCCGCCGGACTCGCCGTCCGCACCGGCGTGGTGGTCGACGCCGCGCTGACCACCGACGATCCGCGCATCCACGCCATCGGTGACTGCGCCGAGGAACACGGCACGGTTCCCGGGCTCGCCGCCACCGCCTGGCACCAGGCGGAACGGCTCGCGGAGACGCTCTGCGACGGCCGGACCCGGCCCCGCGCCTGCGCGCCCGTGACCCGGCTGAAGGCGCCGGGGATGGACGTCGCGGCGTTCGGCCCGTCCGCGGCGACCGAGGAGATCGAGGAGACGGTGACGCTCCAGGACCCCGCCCGCGGCGGCTACGCCCGGCTGGAGCTGCACGGCGGGCGGCTGGTCGGCGCCGTCCTGGTGGGCTACCCCCAGGCCATCGCCGCCCTGGGCGCCCTGTGCGACCAGGGGCTGCCGATGCCCTCGGACCGGCTGGCGTTCCTGCTCGGCACTCCCGCCGGGCGCCATGGACCGGTGGAGCTGCCCGACGACGCGGTCGTCTGCCACTGCAACAACGTCACCAAGCGCACCCTGGCCGACAGCTGGCGCGGCGGCGCCCGGGACGCGGCCGCGCTCGCCGCGGCCACCCGCGCGACCACCGGCTGCGGCGGCTGCGCGGGCGCGGTCCGCGACCTGTGCGCCGCCCTGCACGCCGCCGGGCCACGGCCCGAGCCCGCCGTGGCAGAGGCGGTCCGGTGAGCCGCACCCTCGTCGTCGTCGGCCACGGCATGGTCGGCCACTGGCTGGTGGAGCGGATCCGGGACCGGGACCCGGACGGCCGGTGGCGCATCGTCGTCCTCGCCGAGGAACCGCGGCCCGCCTACGACCGGACCTCGCTCTCGTCGGTTCTGGAAGACGGGGAGGACGGGAACGCCGGGGCGCTCGACCTGACCGGCCCGGACCTCCTCGACGACCCCATGGCCGACATCCGGCTCAACACCACCGCCGTCTCCGTCGACCGCCGCGCCCGCACCGTCACCAGCGCGGACGGCACCGTGACGGGCTACGACGCGCTGGTCCTGGCCACCGGCTCGCGGCCCTTCGTCCCGCCGATCTCGGGCCGCGACCTGCCGGGCTGCTTCCGGTACCGGACCGTCGAGGACATCGAGGACATCCGGGCGGCGGCCGTCCCCGGCCGGGCGGGCGTCGTCATCGGCGGCGGGCTCCTCGGCCTGGAGGCGGCCAACGCGCTGCGGCTGCTGGGCATGCGGCCGCATGTGGTGGAGACCGCGCCGCATCTGCTGCCGCTCCAGACCGACGCCGGAGCCGGACAGGTCCTCGCCGACCTCGTCGGCAAGCTCGGGGTGCAGTCGCACTGCGGAACCATCACCCGGTCCGTCGACCGCGGCCCCGACGGGCGGGTCTGCGCGGTGACGCTGGACGACCGCACCCGCCTCGACGCGATACTGGTCGTCTTCGCGACCGGCGTACGCCCCCGCGACGACCTGGCCGAACCGTCCGGTCTGCCGCGCGGGCCGCGCGGCGGCATCCTCGTGGACGACCACTGCCGCACGGCCGACCCCCGGATCTGGGCGATCGGCGAATGCGCCGCCGTGGAGGGGCGCTGCTACGGGCTCGTCGCCCCCGGCTACCGCATGGCCGAAAGCGTCGCCGCGCAGCTCCTCGGCCTCGCGGCGCGGCCCTTCGCCGGAGCCGACACCTCCACCCGGCTCAAACTGCTCGGCGTCGACGTCGCCAGCTTCGGCGACTGCCACGCCGAAACACCCGGCGCCCTCGAATACATCCGCCACCACCACCGGGCGGGCAGCTACGCCAAGCTCGTCCTCGCCGACGACGCCCGCACCCTGCTCGGCGGCGTCCTGGCGGGCGACACCAGCGCCTACCCGCTTCTGCACTCCCTGACGGGCCGCGAATTGCCCACCGGCCCCGAACAGTTGCTGCACGGCACGCCCCACCACGAGCCCCACCAGGAAAGGGAACCCGCATGGACGTGATGACGGCCATCCTCACCCGCCGCAGCGAGCAGAAGCTCGCCGGTCCCGCACCCAGCCCCGAGGAGTTCCGCTACCTGCTCAAGGCCGCCTCATGCGCCCCCGACCACGGCATGCTGCGGCCCTGGCGCTGGCTGCTGATGTCCGGCGACGCGCGGGACGCGCTGGCCGCCGCCCTGGCCGAGGACAACGGCAAGAGCGTCGAGGCGATGCGCGCCAAGACCCGGCGGGCGCCCCTGCTGGCCACGCTCGTGTTCTCCCCCGACCCCGTGTCCCCGGTGCCGGAATGGGAACAGATGGCCGCCGTCAGCGCGATGACCACCTCCCTGATGCTGCTGCTCCACGCCCGCGGCTTCGGCAGTATCTGGCGGACCGGTGCTCAGCTCGACGCCGAACCGGTCCGCAAACTGCTCGACCTCGACCAGCCCGAACGCGCCCTGGGCTGGCTCTACATCGGCACCGTGGAGCCGGGCCGCCCGACCCGCCGCCGCCAGGCCCCCGACGTGGGCGACCGCCTGAAGATCTTCAGCCCGGTTTAACGCCTCGGGGCGCTCCCCCGGCCGGGTGCGAGACTGGGCCGTCCGGGGCCGGGCGGTCCGGTCCGGCCGGGCAGCGCTCCGGCAGCGGACAGCGGAGGGTGCGGCGTGACGGACGCGGGGTTCACGGAGGAACGGGCGCGGGCGGTGCTCGCCGCCGCGGCTCCGCACGGCACGGACGACGCCGCCGGGGCCCGGCTGCTGGGGCTCGGCGAGAACGCCGTCTTCGCCCTCGACCACCTCGCCCTGGTGGTCCGTGTCAGCCGCGACCTCGGCGTACGGGAGCGGGCGGCGCGCGAGCTGCGGGTCGCCGACTGGCTCGCCCGGGAGGGGGTGCCCGCGGTGCGCCCGGACCGCCGTTTCGGCCCGGAGCAGCCGCTCGCGTACGACGGCCACCTGGTCACCTACTGGCAGCAACTCCCGCCGCCCGAGCGCCCCGCCGGGCCGGGCGATCTCGCCGCGCTGCTGCGGCGGGTGCACGCCCTGCCGGAACCGCCGCCGGACCTCGCGCTGCCGCGCCGCGACCTGCTGGGCGGGGTCGACCGATGGCTGCGGCTGGCCGGGGACGCGATCGATCCGGCGGACGCCGCGTATCTGCGCGCCCGCCGCGACGACATCGCGGCGGCCACGGCCGGACTGACCCCGCACCTGGCACCCGGCCCGATCCACGGCGACGCGCTGCCGCGCAATGTGCACATCGGTCCGGACGGCCCGGTCCTGGTCGACCTGGAGACGTTCGCCATGGATCTGCGCGAGCACGATCTCGTCGTGATGGCACTGTTCCGGGACCGCTACGGGCTCGGCGCGGCGGCGTACGACGAGTTCACCGCGGCGTACGGCTGGGATGTGCGGGAGTGGCCCGGGTGCGCGGTGCTGCGGGGCGCGCGGGAGACGGCCAGCTGTGCGTGGGTGGCCCAGCACGCGCCGGGGAACCCCGCGGCGCTGGCCGAGTTCCGCCGTCGGGTCGCCTCGCTGCGGGAGGGCGACGCGGCGGTGCGCTGGTACGCCTTCTGAAGCCGTCCAGCCGTCTTACGCCGTCCACGCGGGGTCGCGGCCGCTGAGCGCGACGGCGCGGTCCAGCGCGGACGCGTCCTGCGGCAGGGTGCGCGCGGAGCCGAACGCGCTCCCGCGCACCTCGTCCGGGAACGCCGACAGCCACCCGATGATCGCTTCGGCACTGTGCGGATCGCAGTCGAAGGGCTGCCCGGTGGCGCGGGCGAGGTCCCAGCCGTGGATCACCAGCTCGTCCAGCGCGACCACGCCCATGACCTCGGCGGGCAGCGTCACGCCCCCGGCCCGCGTGCTGCCCTCCCAGGCCGCCGGGTCCCGCCAGGCGGCGGCCATCGCCTCCAGCCGCCGGGGCAGCTCACGGCGCCAGTCGGGGTCCAGCTTCCCGGCCTGTCCCTGACCGGGGTCCTGCTCGGTGGTCTTCTCCGCGGCCCGGCGCATGCCGACGGTCAGCCCCATGAAGTGGTCGAGCAGAGCACCCACGGAGTACGCCGGGCAGGGGGTGGGCGCCCCGAGCTGGTCGTCCGAGACGCCGCTGAGCAGCGCCGTCACCCGCTGGGCCACGGGACCGAGGTCGATACGGGCGGTCTGGTCGGTCATGGGCACGTCTCCCTTGTCCACTGTCTGCTCCCCCACACCCGTACAGACGGGCCGGGCGGCGGAAACTCATCGGTGCCGCCGGGGTCATCCGACCGCCGACCGCGCCTCGCGCAGCGGCCAGCCGCCGTCCACGACCGCGTCCGGGGTGCCCTTGCGGCGCAGCCACGACTGGAAGTCGGCGGCCCAGTGCGCGTACCACCCCACCTGCTTGCGGTGCAGCTCCCACAGATCGAGCCCGGCGACCTGCCCGTGCCGCTCGGCGAGCGCGCAGGCGACGCGCACCGCGGCGAGGGCGTCCGCCCCGGCCTCGTGGGCGCGCTCGTGCGCCACCCCGTACTCCCCGCAGACCGCCTCCAGCGTGCGCTTGCCCTTGCGGTAGCGGTCGACGGCGCGGTCTATCGTGTACGGATCCACGACCGGGCCGGTCGGCTCGCCGCCCAGCCGCTCGCTCAGCGAGCGCAGCCCGTGGCGGTCCAACTCGGCGGCGAGCAGGCTCAGATCGAACGCCGCGTTGTACGCCACCACCGGGGCGCCCGCGCGCCAGTGCGCCACCAGCACGTCCGCGATCTCGTCGGCCACCTCGCGTATGGGCCGGCCCGCCGCCGCCCGCTCGTTGGTGATCCCGTGCACGGCCACCGCGTCGTCCGGAATGGGCACTTCCGGCGCGGCCAGCCACTCGTGCCGTCCGATCGGCTCCCCGCCCCGCACCTCGACCACCGCGGCCGTCACGATCCGTGCCGTGCCCGGGTCGGTGCCCGTGGTCTCCAGATCGAACCCGATCAGCAGCTCCTTGTGCCAGCCCATGGCGAACGCCCTCCCTTTTGCTGTGCTTCCCCCAGGTGTCGCCACCTTCGCACGCACCACTGACAACGGACGCCGCTGCCCTCAACCGCCCGGCAGGGCGCGGGCCGTCGCGTCCCACGCGACGGGCCCGACCGAGGACACCGCGAGATGGAACGGGCACTCGGTGGTGCGCGACGGCGATGCCTCGCGGACCGTGCGTTCCAGCCGGTCGCGCAGCTCGGCGGCGGCCGTCTCGTCCCCCTGGGCCTCGCGCAGCGTGAGGAGGCCGCGCAGCGGCAGTGCCTCGGCGTAGCGGCGGCCGGACAGCCGGGCGACGCGCAGCGCGTGTTCCCAGCGGACCTGGGCGAGCACCGCCTCGCCCCGCTCGGCCGCGACCACGCCGAGCATGGTGAGGTCGTGGGCCGCGCATTCGGGGCGGTTGCCGCCCCGGTAGCGCTCGGAGGCGCGCAGATGCAGCCGCTCGGCCCGGTCGAGGTCGCCGCGGGCGCGGGCGGCCAGCGCCCGTACGGTCTCCACCTTGGCCAGCAGAAAGCCCTCGGCGCTCTCGCGGGCGTACGTCTCCAGGGCGTCGGCGAAGGAGGTGGCGTCGTCCCATTCGCCGTCGCCCGCGGCCGCGCAGGCGAGCACCGTCTTGACGTAGGCGGCCTCGTGCTCGGCGTCGATGAGCCGCAGTTCGTCGTGGGCGGCGCGGAAGGCGCGCACCGACAGGGCCCGCTCGCCCAGCCGCTCGTACGCCATGCCCGTCATGATCTGTGCGGTGGCGGCGGAGTGCGGGTCGAGGGTGGCCAGCAGCTCCCGGGCGGTCATGGCCGAGGTGAGGGCGGCGCGCCGCTCGTCCTCGGCGACCAGGAGTTCGCTGTGGAACAGCTGCCACACCCCGGTCTCCCAGCGGTGGCCGTGCTCGTCGAGGGCGGCGGCGGTGCGCCGGGCCACCTCGCGCGCCTCGGTCAGCCGCTCCTGGCGGACGTGGGCGGTGAGGGCGAGCGCTCCGACCAGGGTCACCACGGCGGGGTCGCCGTGCTTCTCGGCGGCGGGAACGGCCTGGCGCAGCAGCTCGTCGTCGTCCCCGGCCCGGCGGATGTTGACGCCCAGCCAGCCGCACCAGGCCAGGGTCTCGGCGTACCAGGCGGCGGTGGGAGGGGTGGATTCCAGGGCCCGCAGCAGCCGCCGGTGGCCCTCCTCGCGCTGCCCCGCGGCCATCCAGTAGAGGGAGAGATGGGTCGCGATGCGGGAGCCGAGCAGCCGGTCGACGGGGTCGGCGCTGTCCTGCAGCCAGTCCAGGCAGCAGGTCACCTCGGGGGTCACGGCGTTCATCTCGGCGAAGGCGGCCGGGCCGCTTCCGGTGCGCAGCGCGGCGTCGGTGCGCTGCGCGAGGGCGGCGACCCAGTCGGCGTGGCGGCGCAGGCAGCCGGTCTCCTCGCCGCATTCGGCGAGCGCCTGCCGGGCGTATTGGCGCAGGGAGACGAGCACGCGGTAGCGGGGGCTGCCGGGGCCGGGGTCGTAGACCAGCAGCGACTTCTCGGCGAGCAGGGCGAGGGTGTCGCCCGCGCCGGGCCCGGCGACCGCCTCGGCGGCGTCGACGGTGAAGGGGGCGGCGAACACCGACACCGCCCGCCACACCTCCCGCTCCTCGTCGGTGATGAGGCGGTAGCTCCAGTCGAGGGCGGCGCGCAGAGTGCCGTGGCGGGCGTCGGCGGAGCGCAGCGGCACCTCCAGCAGCCCGCGGCGGGTGCGGAGCTGGCGGACGATGACGGGCAGCGGGGTGGACGCGGCCTTGGGGGCGACGAGTTCGATGCCGAGCGGAAGCCGGTCGACGGCCTCGCACAGGTCTCGGACCTCGTCCCAGTCGGCGGCGCGGGCGGCGGGCGGGGAGACCCTGGCGAGCCGGTCGAGGAACAGCCGGATGGCGTCCTGGCCGGTCAGCGGGCGCAGGGCGAGCCGGGATTCCCCGGCCACACCGAGCCCTTCCCGGCTGGTGGCCAGCACCCGCAGCCGGGGGCAGTCCGCCAGCAGGCGCGCGGTGAGGTCCGCGGCGGCCTCGGTGAGGTGTTCGCAGTTGTCGAGGAGCAGCAGACATCGGGGGGCACGGTCGACGGCGAGCCGCATCCGGTCGGCGAGGGTTTCGGCGGGGCCGGGCGCGATGCCCAGGGCGGCGGCGACCGCGCCGGGTACGTCGGCGGGTGAGCAGGGCACCAGGTCGACCCGCCAGACGGTGGCACCGGCCTCCTGTTCGCGGGCCGCGGCGGCCAGGGACAGCCGGGTCTTGCCGATGCCCGCGGTGCCGGTCACGGTGACGAGCCGGGCCTCGGCCAGCTGGGCGGCGACCGCGGCGAGTTCGGGGCCGCGCCCGACGAAGTCGGCGCCGGGTGCGGGGTTCCGCCGGTCCCCGTGGTCCGGTGCGGGCGCGCGCCGCGGCGGCACGGTGCCGGTCGCGGTCCCCGCCCCGGGCGCGGCACCGGGCGCGGGCGCGATACCGGGCGCGGCTCCGGCCCCCGCCGCGGGCACGGAGGCGCCCCGCAGGACGGCCTGCTGGGCGGCGCGCATCTCGGGGCCCGGCTCGATGCCGAGCCGCTCGCGCAGATCGGCGCGCGCCGCCCGGTACACGCCCAGCGCCTCGGCCTGCCGACCGCACGCCTGGAGCGTGCGGATGAGCAGGGCGTGCAGCCGCTCGCGGTCCGGGTCGGCCCGGGCGGCGGCCCGTAGCGCCTCGACGAGATCGGCCGGATCCGCTCCACCGGCGGGCCCGTCCGCCGCGGCGTGCGCGGTCAGTTCGGCGTCGGCGCGCTCTTCGAGGACGGTCAGCCGCAGCGTCTCCAGCCGGGCCCGCTCGGCCTGGACGAACGGCAGCGCGGGCAGTCCGGCGAGCGGGGTCCCCGACCACCGGTCGAGCGCGGCGCGCAGCAGTGCCGCCCGGCGGCCGGGGTCCTCGGCGGCGCGGGCCCGGGCCAGCTCCCCCTCCAGCAGCCGCACGTCGACCGTGTGCCCGGTCAGGTCCAGCCGGTAGCCCGCGGGACCCGTGACCACCAGGCCAGGGGCGTGCGGCTGGAGGGCACGGCGGAGCTTGGCCACCGCCGTGTGGAGGGCCGCCATCGGGTCCTTGGCTCGTGCCCCCGTCCACAGTTCGTCCAGGATCCGGCCGGTGCTGACCGCCGAGGGGGCGTGCAGCAGCAACAGGGCCAGCAGGGCGCGCGGCCGGGACCCGGCGACGGCGAGGGCCACCCCGGAGCCGTTACGAACCGTGAGGTCGCCGAGTAATTCGAACTCCATGGGTGATATCGGACCATGGGAGGGGTACGGCTGTCCCGTGAACCGGCCCGGACCAGCCGACACGAACGGCCCAGGCGGACAGACGGCGGACAGAATTCGGACAGACCACCGGAGGATCCTGCCAAGACACCCCCTGGGTCGACACGAATCACGACATGAGGAGCGCCGTGCTGCGGCTCGCCTTCAGTACGCTTCGCGCCCGGCGTTCCCTGTTCGCGGGTTCCCTCGCGGCGGTGACGCTGGCCCTGATGCTGCTCACTTCCGCCGGGATCCTGCTGGAGTCCGCGCTGCGCGGCCACGGCGAGCCGAACCGCTTCCACGGGGCGTCCCTGGTGGTCGCGGGCAACGCCGACGTGGGCCTGGACGGGAAGGAGCACAAGCCCGGGTTCGGCGATGTGGACGCGCCCCTGGTGCCGCGCCCGCAGGTCCCGGCCCGGCTGGTGGAGCGGGTGCGCGGGGTCGAGGGCGTCCGTTCGGCCGTCCCCGACCTGGCCTTCTACGCGCAGGCGGTGGGCTCGGGCGGCAGCCCCGTCACCCCCGAGCGGGGCACCCGGTCCTACGGTCACTCCTGGGCGAGCGCGGGCGTTACCCCGTACACCCTGCGCGCGGGCCGGGCCCCGGGCGCGGCCGGTGAGGTGGTGGTCGACGCGGCCACGGCGCGCCGCGGGGCCTTACGGGTCGGCGGGCCCGTCACCGTGCTGACCGGCGCCGAGGGCCGCGCCACGTACCGGCTGAGCGGTATCGCCGCCGGGCCGCGCGAGGGGCTGACGAAGGATCAGTCGGCGCTGTTCTTCGCGCCGGACACCGCCGCCCGGCTCGCCCCGCCAGGCGACCGGGTGCACGCCATCGCGGTGACCACCGCCGCGGGCGCCGATCCGGGCGCGGTGGCCGACCGGGTGCGCGCGGCGATCGGCACCGATCCGGCGGTGACGGTGCTGACCGACACCGGCGAGGCCGAGGTCTCCTCCAGTGATGTGCTCTTCATCGACACCCTGGTCTTCGTGGTGTCCATGGGCTCGCTGGCCGTGTTCGTCGCCCTGTTCGTGATGGCGGGCGGCTTCGCCTTCGCGATCCTCCAGCGCTACCAGGAGATCGCGCTGCTGCGGGTGATCGGCGCCACGCCCCGTCAGATCAAGCGCATGCTGGGCTGGGAGACGCTGCTGGTCGCGATCCTCGGCGGGGCGATCGCCATCCCGGCGGGCGCCGCGCTGGCCGGGCCGCTGGCCGACGCGCTCGTCTCGCTGGGGATCGCGCCCGAGGAGCTGACGGTCGAGGCCGGGCCGTGGCCGCTGGCCGGGGCCGCCGTCGCCGGGCTCGTCATCACCCGGCTCGCCGTCTGGTCGGCCGCGCGCCGCGCCGCCCGGGTGCGCCCGGCCGAGGCGCTGCGCGAGGCCGCGGCGCCGGAGCGGCGGATGCCGCGGTCGCGGCTGCTGACCGGGCTGGCCTTCCTCGTCTTCACCGGGCTGTTCCTGGCGTTCGGCATCTCCATGGGCGGGGTGTCGGGGGCGGGGCTGGCGTTCGGCGGCGTGCTGACGCTGCTGATCGCGGCCGCCGCGCTCGGCCCCGCGCTGGTGCGCCCCCTTACGCCGTTCGTGGGAGCGCTCCTACGGACCTTCTCCCGGCGCACCGGACAGCTGGCGCTGGCCAACACCTCGGCCGCGCCGCGCCAGGTCGCCGCCGCCGCGGTGCCGATCGTGCTGATGGTGGGCTTCGCCGTATCGGCCCTGTTCATGCAGACCACTCAGCGACACGTCGCGGCCGACTGGGCGGGACAGCGGCTGACGGCCGGTCATGTGCTGCTGCCGCACGACGCGGAGGGGCTGCCGCCGGGGGTCGCCGAGGACGCGGCGCGGCTGCCGGGCGTCACCGCGGTCTCCTCGACCAGCAGCGCGTGGGTGCGTACGTCCGTGCACACCGACGAGGCGGAGAGCGTCACCGCGCGGGCACTGGGCGCCGACGCGCACCTCACCCACGCCCTGGACCTCCACCTCAAGGACGGGGATCTGCGCGGGCTGACCGCCGGGCGGGCGGTCGCGGTCAGCGAGGAGCAGGCCAAGGAGTACGGCTGGAAGACCGGCGAGCGGATCCGGCTGCGGCTGCCCGACGGCACCCGGCGGGAGCTGACGATCGGCGCCCGCTTCGACCGCTCCCTCGGCTTCGCCGACCTCGTCGTGCCCGCCGCCGTGCTGCGCCCGCACACCCCCGACCCGCTGCTGGACGCCGTCTATCTGATCACCGGCCCGGACCACCGGCCCTCCCTGGACCGGGACCTGGCGCGGCTGACGCGAGCCTGGCCGTCCGCGCGGGCCGCCGACCGCGACCAGATGCGGAAGGCCGGGGCGGCGGGCGCGGTGGACGAGACCTGGCCGGTCTATCTCTTCAGCGCGCTCATCGCCGCCTTCACGGCGCTCGCGCTGGCCAACACGGTCGTCATGGCGACGCTCGTCAGGACCGGGGAGTTCGCGACGCTCCGGCTGATCGGGGCGACCCGGCGCAACGTCCTGGCCCTGGTGGCCTGGGAGAGCCTGGTCGTCGCCGGATGCGGGGTGGTGCTGGGCGCGGCGGTCGCCGCGATCGTGCTGTCCGCCACCAGCCTGGCGCTGACCGGCGGCGTCCACATCAGCGGCCCGCCCGGATTCCTCCTCGCCGCGGGCGCGGGCGCGGTGGCCCTCGCGCTCGCCTCGGCCCTGGTTCCGGCCTGGCGGATGCTGCGCGAGCGGCCCGCGCGCTGAGCGAGATCCCGCAACGACGCGATGAACCACCACGGAGAGGAAGGCAACTGATGACGCTGCCGGATCAGTCGGCGCGCATGACCACGCGGGGCGCGGTCCCCGCCATGCGGCTGGAGAACGTGACCAGGCGCTACGGCCGGGGGGACGGCACGGTCCACGCGCTGCGCGGCGTCACCGTCGCACTGCCACCCGGGTCGTTCACCTCCATCATGGGCCCGTCCGGCTCGGGCAAGTCCACCTTCCTGCGCTGCGCCGCCGGTCTGGACCGCCCCACCTCCGGCGGGGTGTTCCTGGGCGACACCGAGATCAGCAGGCTGCGCGAGCACAAGCTGACGCTGCTGCGGCGGGAGCGGATCGGCTTTGTCTTCCAGTCGTTCAACCTGGTGCCGTCGCTGACCGCGAAGGACAACATCCTGCTGCCGTTCCGGCTCGCCGGGAAGCGCCCGGACCGCGACTGGATGCGGGACGTGGTGCTGCGCACCGGGCTCAGCGACCGGCTGGGCCACCGGCCCGCCGAGCTGTCCGGCGGCCAGCAGCAGCGGGTGGCCGTCGCCCGCGCCCTGGTCACCCGGCCCGAGGTGGTCTTCGCCGACGAGCCGACCGGCGCGCTGGACCTGTCGTCGGGCCAGGACGTGCTGCGGCTGCTGCGCGACGTGGTCGACGCCACCGGCCAGACGCTGATCATGGTCACCCACGATCCGGGCGCCGCCGCGTACGCGGACCGGGTGCTGTTCCTCGCCGACGGCACCCTGGTCGACGCGATGGAGAACCCGACGCCGCAGCGGGTCGCCGACCGCATGGCCCGGATGGGGGCCTGACGGTGCTGCGCCTTGCCCTCGGCGGAATCCGGCACCACCGGTACGGATTCATCGGCGCGCTGTGCGCCTCGGCCCTGGCCGCGATGCTGCTCGCCGCGTGCGGGGTGCTGATCGAGTCGGGGCTGCGGGCCGTCCCGGAGACGGACCGCTTCGGCGCCACGGCGGCCGTCGTCCGCATGGATCCCGATCTCGTCGTACGGACCGGATCCGGGCAGAACGTCGACCATGAGCACTACCCACTGGACCAGCCGCCGCGGTTGAGCGAGCGGGCCGTCGACGCGGTGCGGGCGGTCGGCGGTGTGGGCCGGGTGGTCGCCGACACCCCGTTCTACGCCCAGGCCGTCGGCCCGGGCGGAGTCCCGCTGGCCGGACCGGAGGACGGGCCCGCACAGGGCCACGCCTGGGAGGCCGCCGCGCTGACCCCGTTCACCCTGCGGTCGGGGCAGGCGCCGGGCGCGGACGACGAGGTCGCCGTGGACGCCTCGGTCGCGGCCCGCGCGCGGCTGAAGGCGGGCGACACCGTCACGGTGGTCACCGACTCGGGCACCCGGCGGTTCCGGGTCTCCGGAATCGCCGCGCCGAGCGGCCGGGACGCGCTGCCCGACCAGTCGGCACTGTTCTTCTCCGCGGCCACCGCCGAGCGGCTGTCCCGGTCCGGCGGCGAGGCCGCGGCCGTCGGCGTCTTCCCCGCGCGGGGAGTGGACGCGGACGAGCTGGCCGGGAAGCTGAAGAAGGCGCTCGACCGACCGGGCACCGACGTGCTCACCGGGGACGCCCGGGCGGAGGCCGGAGCTCCGGACACCGCCCGGCAACTGGACGACGCGACACTGCTGTTCGGGCCGATGGCCGGGTTCGGCGGCTTCCTCGCCGTCTTCGTGCTCGGCGGCACCATCGCCCTCGGCGTCCTCCAGCGCACCCATGAGATCGCGCTGCTGCGGGCGGTCGGGGCGACGCCCTGGCAGGTCCGGCGCGTCGTCACCTGGGAGACCGTGCTGGCCTCGGTCGTCGGGCTGGTGCCCGGGTTCGCGCTCGCGGTGCCACTGGCCAAGGTGGTCCTCGGCACGCTGCGGGACCGCGGGTCGGTGCCGTCCGCGTACGAGCTGGTGGTGGGGCCGCTGCCGTTCCTGATCGCGGCGGCCGCGACCCTGCTGCTCGCGCTGCTCGCCGGGGTCTTCGCCGCCGGACGGGTGGCCCGCATCCGGGCCGCGGACGCGCTCCAGGAGGCGGCCGCGCCGCGCCGGACCATGCCGGTCACCCGGCTGCTGCTGGCCCTGGTGGCGCTCGGCGGCGGGATCGCGCTGTTCCTCGCCACCCAGCACATCGGCGGCGAGGTCGGGGTGGCCTTCCAGTACCTGGTCGTGATGCTGCTGATGGGCGCAGCGGTGCTGCTGGGGCCGCTGCTCACCCGGGTGCTGGAGCCGCCGCTGGGCGCCCTGGTGTCCTGGATCGGCGCGACCGGACGGCTGGCGCACGCCAACTCCCGTACCTCGGTGCGCCGGGTGGCCTCCGTGGCGTCGGCGCTGATGCTCACCACGACGATGGCGTGCACGGTGCTGCTGGTCACCGGGTCGCTCAACCGCATCACCGCCGAGCAGACCGACCGCCGCACCCGCGCCGATGTGGTGCTGCTGCCCCGGGACGCACCGGGGCTGCCGCCCGATGTGGTGGCGGCGGCGCGGCGGCTGCCCGGGGCGGAGGCGGTTGCGGCGACCCGTTCGACCACCTTCGTGTCGTACGTGCTGGGCACCCCGGACGTACTGGGGGCGCAGGCGCTGGACCCGGCCGCCGCGGCCAAGGTGCTCGACCTGGGGCTGCGGGAGGGGTCGCTGACGAGCCTCGCGAAAGACGGCACGGTGGCGGTCAGCCGCACCCATGCCAAGGAGCACTCGCTGCATGTGGGCGACCGGCTGCGCGGCTGGCTCGGTGACGGTACGAAGGTGTCGCTGACCGTCGGCGCGGTATTCGACCGGCCGCTGGGGCTGGGGGACATTCTGCTCTCCGAGCGCTATCTCGCCTCACATATGCATCAGAAACTGGACGACTCGGTGCTGGTGCGGGCGAAATCCGGTGAGGAGAAGCGGCTGCGGGAAGCGGCCGCGGCGCTGGTGCGCGACCATCCGACGGCGAAAGTGACGGACGTCGGGGAATACGCCTCCGCGACCCGCACCGCCCTCGCGCAGAACACCACCGGCACCTATCTCGTGCTGTCCGTGCTGGTGATGTTCACGGGGGTCTCGGTGGTCAACGGACTCCTCATGGGAACGGCCGAACGGGCCCGGGAGTTCGCGCTGCTGCGGCTGCTGGGCGCGAGCCGGGGACAAATCAGCCGCATGCTCTATCTGGAGACCTTCATCGCGGTCCTCATCGGCGCCGCCGTCGGCACGGCCATCGCCTGCGCGGGCCTCGCGGGGGCCAACGGGGCGCTCACCGGCTCCATGGAATTCAGCATTCCTCCCGGGGGATACGCCCTGGTGCTCACGGGCGTCGCCGGACTGGCCCTGGTCTCCACGGCACTTCCGGCCGCACTTGCCCTGCGCAATCGGGCGGACGGCGCCCTTCCGGCGGCCTGACCCCTATTTCAACAGCACACTAGAAAACCAGTTCGCAACCGGCGCCAAAGTTCGATTCAAGGCCGGCGCCGCACCATAGAAAGCGCAACACCCAATGAGCCGTCACAGGAGGGGGATTCCTGGTGCACCTCATGGAGATCTTGCGTTACCGACCGGTGCCGGCCTCCGCCGTCTTTTTCGGTATCACCCGAAGGTGCCCGCTGCACTGCAAGCACTGCTCCACCAGCTCCATGCTGGACAGTGAGGAATATCCGGAAGCGATGTTCCGGAAATTCGCGGAATCCTTCACACCGGAAAACCGTCCGGAGTTCGTGCTCATGTCCGGGGGCGAGGCCCTGCTGCGGCCGCGCCTGGTGCGGGAGATCGCCGAACTGGCACGTGCCGCCGGGTCCCGCTCCCATGTCCTGTCCGGCCTCTACTTCGCGGACCGCGGCCGCATTCCACGGCCGCTCAAGCGGGCCATCGACGCGGTCGACCACTTCTCGGCCAGCCTCGACCGCTTCCACGAGGAGGAGGTGCCCCGCGCCTCGGTCTTCCGGATCCTGCGGGAGCTGCTGGACGAGGGCAAGGACGTCAGCCTCCAGCTGACCGGCCTCGGCCCGGACGACCCGTATCTCGCCGACATCACCGCCGAGGTGCGGCGGGTCTTCGACGACCGGGTGCCGATGCTGGTGGCGCCGATCAGCCCGCACGGGCGCGCCGACGCCTGGCTGCTCAAGCGCGTGCCGCTGCCCAAGTCCACCGTCGACCCCTCGCCCTGCGCGGTCTCCGCCTGGCCGGTGATCGGCTTCAACGGGCAGGTGACGGCCTGCGGCAACCAGGACGTGATGGACGGCAAGGTACCGCTGCCGCCCCATCTGTACCTGGGTCATATCGCCCGCGACGACTGGCCCACCATCAAGGAACGCGCGCTGGAGAACCCGATGGTGCGGGCGATCCGCGCCGCCGGGCCCGAATATCTGATGGACCGCCACGGCAGCACCGGCCGCGACAACGCCAGCGCCAGCAGCGGCGGCAATGGCGGCAGCATCGGCGACGGCTGCGGCACCGCCGGGTACTGCGAGACCTGCTGGGTGCTCTCCAAGGACAGCGCCGTACCCCGGGCGATCCGGGAGCTGGCCGACCGGCCCGCCACCCGGCTGATCGAGCGGCAGACCGAATCGCTGCTGGTGGAGGCCGGACCGCTGGCCTTCGCCCGGCAGTACGGCATCGCCAAGTACGCGAACCTGGTGTCCCTGGGCCACGACCCGTCGCGCAGAACACCCGCCGGGAGCCTGGCATGAGCGGGCTCGGCCACCGGGACGTGCTGAGCATCCGGCGCACCCGGGGCGCCTCGGTGCTGCTGTTCATCACCGACCGCTGCCCGGTGGGCTGCGCCCACTGCTCGGTGGACTCCCGCCCGGACAGCCCGCGGATCACCGACCACGCGCTCTTCGCCTCCATCGTCGACCAGCTCGCCGCCCTGCCGGAGCTGCGGATGGTGGGCATCTCCGGGGGCGAACCCTTCGTCGAGCGGCGCGCCCTGGCCCTCGCGGTCACCAGGCTGGCCGCCGCGGGCAAGCATGCGGTGCTCTACACCAGCGGCTTCTGGGCCCGCAGCGACCACGCCCCGCAGTGGATCCACCGGGTCCTGGCGCAGTCGGCGGCCGTCTACCTGAGCACCGACGCCCACCATGTCGCGAGCCAGGGGCCCGAGCGGTTCCGGAACGCGGCGCGGATCATCGCCCGGCACGGGGTGCCGATCGTGGTCCAGGCCATCGACGAGGGCGACACCCTGGACCGCACCCGGGAGTCGCTGGCCGCGGCGCTCGGCCCGGGCTGGGCCGACCACGCCGAACTGGTGCCCACCCACGGCCTTCCGCACGGCAGGGGCGCCGGGCTGTACGACCGGCCGGTGCGGCACGCCGGGCGCTCCTTCGGCCCCTGTGACGTGGTGGACGCCGCGGTGGTGCGCTACGACGGCCGGGTCACGGCCTGCTGCAACGAGTCCGTGATCATGGGCGCGGGCCCGGCGGCGCTGCGCCGGGACTGCGCGGACGGCTCCGAGGTGGCGGCCGCGGTGACCGGCTTCACGAACGACTCCTTCTTCACCGCGCTGGGGTCCGTCGGGCCCGGCCCGCTCACCGCCCTGCCGGGCTTCGGCGACCTGGCCGACCGGCAGTTCTCCTCCATCTGCGGACTGTGCTGGACGATGACGAAGCGCAGGTCCGCGGGAGAAAGCGACCGGATGCTGGCGGCGATCGCCACCCTGAATTCCTGAGCCACGGGATCATCCACAGGAAAATTCACGGAAAAGACGATCTGATATGACACGGCACAGCCAGTCACTGCGCGCCAAAACCGGCCTCCTTCTCCCTCGACTCATGGCGACGACCCGTAGGTTCTGGAATTCCCCGCGACTGAACGAGCTGTATCCCGAATATCTCTGCATGCTGCACAGTTCCATTCGCTCGACGGTGCCGCTGATGGAATGCGCACTGGCCCGCTGCCGGGAGCTGGCCGATGACGATCCGGTCGCGGCCGCGCTCGTACCGTATTTCACCCGGCACATCCGCGAGGAGCAGGGCCACGACGAATGGCTCCGGCAGGACCTGGCGGCGATCGGATGCGACCCGGACGAGCCGCTGCGCCGTCTTCCGACCGCCTCCGTGGCCAATCTGGTGGGCGCCCAGTACTACTGGATCCAGCATTACCACCCGGCCTGTCTGCTCGGCCATATCGCGGTTCTGGAGGGAAATCCGCCGTCCGTGGAACTGGTGCCCGAGCTGATGCGCCGCACCGGATACCCGCGGACCGGTTTCCGCACGCTGGAGCGCCATGCCGCGCTCGACATCAAGCACCGCGACGAACTGATGCGCACCCTCGACGAGGCGCCGCTCACGCCGGAGCTGGTCACGGCGATCGGGCTCAGCGCACTCCATTCCATCGACGCCGCCAACAGCGCGCTCGCGGCGGTGGTCGATACCCGAACGCTTGTCACGACCGCCAACGCCTAGGTCCGAGGAGGGACATGGGGGACGGGAGCGGCAGATCGCCGCCCGAACAAGAAGGCAACGGCGCAACGCGAGAGTTTCCCGCAATCACACCCTACGAAGGAGATTCACCATGTCGTTCGACGCGCTCAAGGAACTGGCCGCCGCGGGGCACAACTTCAAGGGCGCCAACCCGCAGCAGCTGGAGGCCATCTCCTCCCTCAGCCAGGAGGAAGTGACCCTGCTCAACTCCATCAAGCAGCGCCTGGACTCCGCCGAGGACGTCGTCCCGCACGGCGTGGACGCCCCGCTGAGCGGCGCCTTCGTCTGGTAGTCGGCCGGACACCGTGAGGAAAAGGGCCCAGGCGGTGTACCGCCTGGGCCCTGCGGCCATTGCATTTCAATGGGCACCACAAAGACGGGGAAGGAAACGCGGGGATATGCAGTTCAGTGTGCTCGGCCCGCTCATCGCCACAACAGCGACGGGATCCTTACCACTGGGTCCGCACAAACAACAGCTCCTGCTCGCCGCACTCCTGTGCCGGCCCGACCAGGTCGTCTCCGTGGACCTCCTGGTCGACGCCCTGTGGAACGAGGTCCCGCCGAAGAGCGCGGCGAAGAACATCCAGGTCTACGTCCACCATCTGCGCCGTACGCTCGCGGCGGCCGACGAGACGGCCCGGGTCGTCCACCAGCGCCCCGGATACCGGCTGGCCATCGACTCCGAGAAGATCGACACGGTGCGGTTCGAGCACACCGTCGACCTCGCGCGCCGCGCGGCCACCGCGGGGGATCCGGCCCGCGTCGACCGGCTCACGGGCGACGCCATGGCGCTGTGGCGGGGCCGCCCCTTCACCGGTCTCGAGGGACCCGCGCTGCTGGAGGACGAGGCCGCCCGGCTGGAGGAGCGCCGACTGTCCGCGCTGGAGGTGCTGTTCACCGCACGGCTGGGCCTCGGGCTCTACCACGAGGTCCTGGAAGAGGTGGAGCCGCTGATCCTGGCCCACCCGTACCGGGAGCAGCTGCGCGCCCAGTACATGCAGGCCCTGCACGGGATGGGGCGGCAGAGCGACGCGCTCATCGCCTTCGACGACGCGCGGCGGCTCTTCTCCCTCGAACTCGGGCTGGAGCCGGGCACCGTCCTGCGCCGCCTCCAGCAGGACATCCTCGCCGGTACCTCCCCCACCCCCGCGCCGCGCGACACGCTGTACGCGGCGCCCCCGCAGGCGGCCGAGCCCCCAGGGCGGGACTCCGCCGCCGTCCAGCTGCCGCCCGGCCTCGCGGACTTCACCGGCAGGCGGCGCGAGCTGGCCGACCTGTTCCCGGACGTCGGCGCCCACACCGCGGAGGCGCCCGCTCCCTGGCAGATCACGCTGATCACCGGCCGCCCGGGGGTGGGCAAGTCCTCGCTCGCGGTGGCCGCCGCGCACGCCGCCGAAGGGGTGTTTCCGGGCGGCCGGTACTACGTGGATCTGATGGATCCGCAGGGCCGTCCCAAGGACGCCTCCCAGGCCCTGGCCGAGCTCCTCCAGGAACTCGACCACGCGGCCCCTCCCCTGTGCGAGCTGAGCGAACTCCTGTGGCGGTACCGCGCCCACGCCGACGACGTCGAACCGGCCCTGGTGCTGCTCGACAACGCCACCAGCGCCTCCCAGGTACGGCCCCTGCTGCCCAACTCGCCCGTCTTCACCACCCTCGTGACCAGCTGCACCCCGCTGGCCGGGCTGGACGGCGCCCGGGTCGTGGAGCTGGACCCGCTGCCCCCGGACGACTCCCTGGCCCTGCTGCGCCGCATCGTCGGCGCCCCGCGGGTCGCGGCCGAACCCGCGGCCGCCCGGCGCATCGTGGAGGCGTGCGAGGGGCTTCCCCTCGCGCTGCGCATCGCGGGCGGACGGCTGGCCGCGCACCGCCGCTGGCCCATGGAGGGGCTGGCGGACGCGCTGGAGTCGCCGGACCGGCTGGACGAGTTCGCGGTCGGGGACGTCGATCTGCGCAAGCGCCTGATGCGCGGCTACGCGGCCGCCGGGGAGGCCGACTGGTCGGCGGTGCGGCTGCTCGCCCATGAGGGGGAGTTCTCCTTCCGGGAGGCGCTGCACCGGCTCGGGGCGGGCCCCTCAGAGGCCCGGCGGGTACTGGGCAGACTGCTGGACGCCCAGCTGATCGGCTTCGCCCCCGACCCCGGCCCGGACGGCCACTGCCGGTTCCGGCTGCCCCGCCTGGTGCTCGACCTGGCCCGCGAGCAGATGCGGGCGGATGTGGAGCTGCTGGGGCTGTAGGAGCGGGGCCCGGTCGCGGGACCTGAAGACCCGGCGGCTGGTCACCGCTCCCCGCTCAGCAGCTCCTCCAGCGCCCCGACCAGCCGCCGTCCGGCCTCGCGCCGTTCGCCGGGCAGCGCGGCCAGCGCCCGCGCCAGCCCGTCCACGCCCGTACGGCCCGTACCGTCCGCGCCGGGCCCGCCCTTCACGGGGCGGGTCCGGCGGCCGTGGCGCACCAGCCGCAGCGCCACCGACGCCTGGGCGCTGAAGAGCGCCAGCAGGTCCATGGCCGCCAGGGTGGTCCGTATCTCCCGGCTGCGGTCGAGGACTTCGAGGACGCCCAGCACCTCGTCCCCGTACAGCAGCGGAGCGGCCATCAGCGCGCGCGGAACGTAGTCGGTGGACTCGGCGAGGTCCCGGGCGAAGCGCTCGTCCTCGTCCACGTCGTCGACCTCGATGGGCTGACGGGACTGGAGCACCCAGCCCGCCACCCCGCGCCCCGCGGGAAAGCGGCGGCCGACGAGATCGCCCTCCCCCTTGCCGGAGACGGCCTCGAAGACCAGCGCGCCGTCCGCCTCGTCCAGCAGGAAGATGGAGCTGGCCTGGGCCTCGAAGATCGCCCGCGCGGTCTCCACCACGGACTGCAGCAGCAGCCGGTGTTCGGCCTCGGGCTCGTCCTGCCCGTCCTGCCCGTCCTGCTCGTACGCGGTCATCTAGGCCCTCCTGACGTTGGCCGAGGCGAGGAAGAGCGCCTGCTTGACCTGGAACGGCGTCATGTCCGGGTGTTTGCCGAGGATCTGGGCGCACATCCCGGCCACATGCGGGGTCGCGAAGCTGTTGCCGGTGCAGCGGCGGGTGGTGCCGCCGGGCCAGGCGGCGGGGACGCGGACGCCGCGGGCGAAGAACTCCACCGGCGGGGCCGGGTTGTAGAGCAGCAGATCGGAGCGGTCCTCCTCATGGCTGCCCACCGAGATCACCGAGGAGAACCGCCACGGGAAGCTCTCCACCGGCATGTTGTGCGCGGAGGCCACGAGCAGGCTGCGGCCGAAGTACGCGCGGTCGGCGATCTCGTGCAGGGCCTGGGCGAACTCCCGGCGGGTCGTGGACAGGCTCATGTTGATCACGTCGTATCCCTGCTCGACCGCCCAGCGCACGCCCTCGATCAGCGCGTCCCCGCTGCCCCGGTAGCCGGAGCGCAGCACCTGCACGCTGTGCAGTTCGCACTCCGGAGCCATCATCCGGATGATCGACGCGCAGGCGGTGCCGTGTCCGCAGGAGTCGCCCCCTTCCGTCGCCACTACCTCCACCCCGCCGCCGACCGCCTCGCGGACCGTGTGCGAGGACGCGACGGGGCCGACCGTGGGGTGGCCGACGTCCACGCCGCTGTCCAGGACGCAGACGCGCACGCCCCGGCCGTCGGCGCCGCCCCAGGCCCACTCGGCCCCGCCCGCGCCCGCTCCCGCCCAGTCGGTGCGGATCTCGATCTCGGTGCGGTCGCGGCCGAGGAGGCTCCAGGTGAGCCGTGCGCCGGTGGCCGTCATCAGGCGTCACCTCCCAGCGCGGTGGCGAACGCCGCGGCCCGCTCCGCCCCGACCAGATGGCCCTTGGCGATGAAGTGGCGGCGCGCCTCACCCGCCGCCGCCACCGCCTCGCGCTCCCGGCCGAGCGCGGCGGCGGCCCGGGCCCGGTCGAACTCGGCGCCCGCCAGGCACACCGGCGAATCGGTCCTGCGGGCCGCGTCGAGGGCCCGGTCGAGGTGGCGGGCGGCGGCGGCCGCTGCGCCGTCGGCCGCGGCCAGCCGGGCGCGGATCCCGTGGACGTCGGCGGCGGCCGCGGGCAGGGCGTCGAGGTCGGTGTCGGACAGCCCGCCGACCAGCCGCGCCACCTCGTCCTCGGCGCCGCCCCGGGAGAGCAGCACCCGGGCCAGGTCGCGGGTCGCGGTGGCGTGCAACTGCCCGTCGCCCAGCCGCTCCAGCTCGGCGCGGGCGGCGCGCAGCAGCCGTATCGCGTCGTCCCAGCACGCCGCCGACTCCTCCACCGTGGCCTGGAAGAGGTGGACGGCCGGTACGGCGAAGAGGTGGCCGAGGTCGCTGAGGGTGCGTACGGCGTCGGCGAGCAGCCGCCGCGCCTCGGCGTGGTCGCCGCGCATCGCCAGCAGCGCGGCCATCGGGCAGGACACCGTGGCGCGCGCCATCCGGCGCCCGGCGAGCAGATCGTCCAGGAACTCCCCGCAGCGGCGCAGCGCCACGGGTGCCGGTTCCGGGCCGAGCCACAGGGAGACGGCGAGCGCGCCCAGGCTTCCGGCGCGCTCCAGACCGGCCCCGGCGCGGACCGATTCGTGCAGGGCGCGGGTCAGATAGCGGGCGGCCTCGCCGTGCCGACTGCGGCTCTGCCGCTCCTGGCCGATGGCCAGCCAGGCGCGGGCGAGGCCCAGCGCGTCGTCGGTCGCGGTGAAGACGGCGACCGCGTCGCGGGCCGCGTCGAGGACGGCGCCGAAGCCGTCCGCGCCCGGTTCGAGGTAGGCGAGCCGGAGCCGGACCCGGGCCTCGACACCGCGGTCGCCCGCGGCGCGCGCGTCGGTGAGCAGCTGCCGCAGCGCGCCGACCGCCTCGGCCGCGTCCCCGGCGGCCAGCCGCGCCTCGGCGAGGGCGGTCCGTACGGCGAGACCGGCGTGGGTGCCGGACGGGGATTCCGAAGGCGCACCGGGCTGGGGTTCGGTGAGGGCATCAGTGAGGGCGAGCGCCCTGCGCAGCAGGTCGACGGCCCAGCGGACATCGCCGCGGCCGAGCGCCGCGGTGCCCGCCGCCGCCAGGTGGCCGGCGGCGCGGGCGCCGGTGCTCCGGGCGGTGGCGTCGGCGGGGCCCAGGTCCAGCCGGAGCCGGAACGCCTCCTCCAGATGGGTGCCGATGGCGTGATGGTCCTCGGGGGCGCCTTCGGCGCGGTACTCCGCGAACCGTTCGTGCTGCCGGGCGCGCACCAGCTTGGACATGCCGCTGTAGACCTCGTCGCGGATCAGCTGGCTGACGAAGCGCCAGCGCGCCGCGCCGGGCTCCGCCGGGGCCGCCGCCCCGGCGGCCTCCAGCAGGCGGCGGCGCACCAGGGTGCGGACCGCGTGCCCGACCGGACCGGCCCCGGCGGGCAGCAGCGCCGTGAGGTCCGCGGCCGTGAACTCGGCACCGGTGACGGCCGCGCACTCCAGGACGGCCCGTTCGGCGGGCTCCAGCCGGTCCAGCCGGGCGGCGACGACGGCCCGCACCGAAGGGGGTACGAAGCGCGGGTCGTCGCTCTCGCTGACCATCCCCACGATCTGCTCCACGAACAGCGGGTTGCCCTCGGAGCGGTGCACCAGCCGCTCCACGACCCGCTCATGGGCGGTGGCCACCGCGTGCGGCACCACCTCGGGGTCGGCGGCGGGCTCGTACAGCCGCAGCACCAGTTCGCGGCAGTCGTCGGCGGCGAGCGGCGGCACCACCAGCGCGGTGGCGTTGAGCTTGCCGCTGCCCCACCGGGGATGCCGCTCCAGCAGATCCGGCCGGGCCACGCACAGCAGCAGCACGGGGGCGCCCTGCACCCAGTCGGCGAGGTGGTCGAGCGCGCCCAGCAGGTCCTCGTGGGCCCAGTGCAGATCGTCCACGACGGCGACCAGCGGGCGGGTCCCGGCCAGCGCGGTGCACAGCAGTTGCAGCGCCCAGCGGGTCTCGTCGTACGAGGTGCCGGAGACGCCCGTGCGGGCGAGCCGCGCCAGGGCGGTGGCGGCGTCCCGTTCGGCGTCGCCGCCGCCCAGCACCTCGGCCAGCCGCGCCCGCGGGTCCGGGCTGAGGGGGTGTCCGCACAGTCCCGCCGGGCCCGCGACGCCTGGCACGCACGCTCGCTGCGTTGTCGGGCTCGTCCAAGTAGGCCCACTACGAGGACGACCCTCCGCCTTGCGATCGCACGCACCAGACGCCGCGGGCTGACCCGACGCGACTGTGCGGACACCCCCTAACGCCTGCGTCAGCAGCGGCGCGAGCGGGGCCAGCGGACCCGCGCTGCCGTACGGCGGGCAGTGGGCGCCCGCGACCAGCGCGCCGTCGCGCTCCGCCTCGGCCGCGAACGCCCGCGCCAGCCTGCTCTTGCCCACGCCCGGGTCGCCGAACAGGGTCACCAGATGGCACGAGCGGTCGCGCACCACCCGGGCGAACGCCATGCGCAGCTGGGCCAGTTCGTCGCCCCGGTCGACCATGGGGACACCCGGCGGCCCGGCGAGCGCCCGCGCCCGCGGCCGGAGCCCGGTCAGCCGCCAGGCGGGCACCGGCTCGGACTTGCCCCGTACGGTCAGCGGCTCCACCGGAACGGTCTCGGCGTGCGCCGCGACCAGCCCGTGGGTGTCGGCGCCGATGAGGATCTGCCCGGCGGGGGCGTGCTGTTCGAGCCGGGCGGCGACGTTGACCGCTTCCCCGGAGACCAGGGCGTGGCCCGCGTCGGCGGCGCCCGAGGTGACGACCTCGCCGGTGTGGATGCCGATGCGCACCGCGATCCGCGCCCCGGTCTCGCGCTCCAGCTCCTCCCCCGACTCCTCGACGGCGGCGAGCATGTCGAGCGCGGCGCGGGCGGCGCGCAGCGCGTCGTCCTCGTGGACGACGGGGATGCCGAAGACGGCCATGACCGCGTCCCCGATGAACTTCTCGACGGTGCCGCCGTGCCGCTCCAGGCAGGCGCGCAGCAGGTCGTAGTAGCGCAGCATCACATGGCGCAGCGCCTCCGCGTCGAGCCGCTCGCTGAGCGCCGTGGAGCCGACCATGTCGCAGAAGACGACGGTGATGGTCTTGCGGCTCATGTCGTGCACGGCGCCCCCTTCGGCCGGGTCGGAGCTCAGAAGGTCGGACTCAGAACAGGACCCCGCCGATGATGGGCTCCCCACTGTGCGCCTCCACCTCGTCGGCGGTGGCCTGGAGCCGCAGCTGTACGGAGATCAGCAGGTCGGCCTCCTCGTCGCTGAGCCCGTGGAGCGCGTCGAGCTGCCCCGGGGTGAGTCCGTCGACGGGGAACCCGGCGGCCCGCAGGGCGTCCAGGCGCTGTATGTCCGGCATGGTGTCCGCCCTCTCGGTGGGTGGTGGGGGTGGGTCGTCCTCCCTGTGCGGGCCCGGGTTCCGGACGTGCGTCCCGTAGAGCCAGACCACCGCGCCCAGCGCCGCGAGGGCCGGTCCGGCGGTCAGGAACACGAAGCCGACGCCCGACCAGCTCGCGAGCGCCGCGCCCAGCGGCGGGGCGGCCAGTTGCAGCAGCACGGGGAACGCGTTGGCGATGGCGGTGACCCGGCCGGTCAGCTCCGGGGGTGTCTCGCGGTGCAGCACGTACGGGAAGACGACCATGATCCCGGCGGCGGCGAAGCCGAGCACTCCGGCGATCGGCATCCACAGCCAGACCATGCCGTGGACGCCGAGGCCCAGTCCGGTGCCGATGCCGCTGACCGCCGCGCCGACCACGATCTGTGCCACGCCCAGCACCACGAACGGCCCCGCCCGCATGACGCGCCCGCTGATCGCCAGGGTGCCGAGCGCCGCGCCGAGCCCCACCGCGGCGACCACGTAGCCCAGGGAGGTTTCGCCGACGCCCAGTTCGCGCATGGCCAGCGGGGAGAGCGTGTCGAAGGTGAGGACGAGGAAGAGGGTCGCCGCGACGCTGCCGATCAGCGCGATCAGGGCGGGGGTGCGGGCGATGAACCGTATGCCCTCGGCGATGTCGGCGCGCAGCCCGGTGGGTTCTCCGCTGGCCGGTGCCGCCGCCTTCGGGTCCGGCCGCGGTGGCAGTCGTACGGCGGACAGCAGCGCGGCCGAGACGACGAAGGTCGCGGCGTCCACGATGAAGGCCGCCCGCACTCCCCATCCGGCGATGATCAGCCCGCTCAGCGCCGGTCCTGCCACCTTGGCGGCCTGGTGGGTGAAGACGGTCAGGGACATCGCGGAGAGCAGGTCCTTCTCCGGGACGACGGAGCGCAGCGTGGACTGGTGGACCGGGTTGAACAGCGCCCCGAAGGACACCTTGCACACCACGAGCCCCAGCAGCACCGACAGATCGGGCGCGGCGAGATAGCCGAGCGCCAGCGCCGCGCGGACCAGATCGCAGCCGACCAGCACCCGGATCCGGTCGCTCATCCGGTCGGCGAGCGCCCCGGCCACCGGGGCGAGCGCCACCATCGGGACGGCCACCGCCACGCTGAGCGCGGCGAGCGCGCCCGCGCCGTGGCCCCAGGTGTAGGTGAGGAGGACGACGAGGGCGAGATAGTCCAGCCAGTCCCCGACGCTGGAGATGGCCTGGCCGCCGTAGAGCAGCCGGAAGCGGCGGTGGCGCAGGGCGGCGGTGAGCGAGAGCCGTTCCATCACACGCTCCCCCTGTTGCGCGGCGGCGTGAACCGGTCGGCGAGTGCGCCGAAGGCGGCCACCAGCAGCTGGACGGTGTTCAGGGCGGACACGCTCACGGCGCGCCGCAGCCGGGCGTCGAGCGGCAGGGCGTCGAGCAGCTGGCGCAGCGCGTCCCGGTGGCCGGGGTCCTCCTCGGCGTGCCGGGCGAGGGTGCGGAACGCGGCCCGCGGATGCCCGGTGCGCGCGCTCAGCCGCGCGGCCGCCCGGGGGTGCGGAGGGTCGCCCTCCAGTACGGCGATGTAGCCGAGCAGACAGACCGGGTGGAGCTGCCGGATCCAGAAGTACTGGGCGCCCGCCAGCGCCGCCACCGGGGCGGGCGGGAACCGCCGCCAGGGCTCGCCGGGGTCGTGGCCGAGGGCGGCCAGGTCCTCGCACACCCAGGTGTCATGGCCGCGCTCCTCGGGGATGTGCCGCGCCCAGTACGGGACGAGCGCGGCCGCCACCGGATCGCCCGCCCGGTCGGCCAGCTCCCGGCTGCGGGCGGCGGCGGCCTCCATCACGGGAACGGTCGCGCGGATGATCTGGTGCGTCAGGTGCAGGTATTCGGGATAGACGGCGGCCGGGTCCGGCACCGCCCAGACCCGGGCCAGGGTCGCCCGCAGCCCCGGCCGCAGCAGTCCGATCCTGGCGTCGAGCGCGGCGCCCGCGGTGGCGGTCACGGCGCACCGTCCGATACGTGCCCGAGGGCGGCCAACTCCCGGTACCCCTCGGTTCCATAACGCCGCAGAAACCCCTCCGCCCCGCCCTCGCGGACCAGCTCGTTCAGCCGCCGCTCCACCGCGCGCACCCCCGGCCGCTCCAGCAGCGCCCCGGCCCGGGCAGCGGTCCCCGGCTCGGCCAGGCCGGTCACGCACGCCGCGCAGTAGCCGTCGCAGCCGGCGCCCGCGAGCGAGGCCAGATGGCGCGGCCCGAAGGCCCGGATGCCGCGCAGCAGTTCGCGCTCCAGGAGCCGTTCGCGGATCGCCGCCCAGCCGTCGTCGGCGATGTGCCCGAGCCGCAGATGGGCGGGGAGCCGTCCGAGCGCGGCGGCGTCGACCACGTCCTGGTTGCAGCAGGCCACGACGGTCCCGTCGAAACAGACCACCGGCCACGCGGCCAGCGCGCAGGGCGCGGGCACGGTGGCCGGATGGCCGGGGCCGCTCCCGGACCCGGCCCCCGGCTCCGGGAGCCAGGTCCGGGCGCGTCCGGCGCGCTTGACGACCGTGACCAGGATCGGCACCCGGTCGTCCAGCTCGCGGCGGATGTCGTCCGCGACCTCGCGCAGATGCGGATCGTCGGGCGTGCGCCCGGTGAGCTGGACGCTGAGGTCCTTGCCCTCGTCCAGGAGCCGTCGCAGCACGCGCAGCACCGCGGTGCGCGGCACCTCGCGTTCGTGGAAGGCGTCGATGCTCGCCGCGAAGTGGTCCACCGCGTCGATGGCGCGCCGCACAGGTGCGGGCGTCCGGCCGTGGACCGCGAAGAACATCCCGGACAGCAGCTGGGTCCGGCCGCCCACGTCCCGTACCCGCTCCGCGAGCTCCCGGACCAGCCGGGGCCGTAGCAGGGGTTCACCACCCGTCAGCAGGACGTACGCGGGGCGGTCGGCCGGGGTGAACGTCCCGACGAAACGCTTCAGCACGGCGGCGTCGATCTGCTCGCTCCCCATCGAGGAGGCGGTCGAGCAGTGCGCGCAGGCCAGCGGGCAGCGCCGGGTGACGGTCAGCAGGACCGCGGCCGCCGGTTCGGCACGGGCCGCGAGCAGTTCGAGCAGGTGCACGGGACCACTCCCCCCGGTTCCGTCCTGGCATGTGACCCAACGGCAGCGTGCGCCCGGCCGCTTGGGCGCCGGTTTGCGGGCGGTTGCACACCTCTTTCGCCCACCGGCGGGGGCTGACTCCTCAGACGTCTGAGGACTTCTGTTAGAGTCCGCCGGGCCATCGGACATGATCAACACCCGTCGGGAGAGACGAGATGGCGAAAGCCTCACCTCTGCGGCACGGACGCGTGGTGCCGCAGGTCGAAAGCGCGCTGCGCGCCATGCTCGCCGAGGGGCGCTGGCAGCCCGGCAAGCGCCTCCCCAGCGAGGTGACCCTCGCCGCCGAGCTGGGCGTCGGCCGCTCCTCGGTGCGCGAGGCCGTCCGGCTGCTGGCCCATGACGGCCTGCTGGACGTACGGCACGGCTCGGGCACCTACGCCGCCGAGGAGCCGCGGGAAGAGCGCGACGTACGGCAGCTGCTGCGCCGCGCCCGGCTGCTGGAGGTCTACGAGGTCCGCCGGGCGCTCGAAGTGGAGGCCGCCCGGCTGGCCGCGCGACGGGTGCGCCCCGAGGACCTCACCCGGCTCACCGAGGACCTCAAGCGCCGCCAGAAGGCGGCCGGAGCCGGTCCCGCCGCCTTCGTGGACGCCGATCTGGCCTTCCACCGCACGGTCGTGGAGCTGTCCGGCAACGCCGTGCTGCTCGGCCTGTTCACCTCCGTCCTGCCGGTGCTGCGCGAGGAGCTGGTCGAGATGGTCGTCCACGAGACCGGGCTGCCCGATCTGACCTGCGCCCATACGGCGCTGCTGGACGCCCTGGCGGACGGCGACCCCGAGGCCGCGATCGCCGCCACCGTGAAGAACCTGGAATCCGTGATGACGCTCATCGCCGAGGAGGCACAATGACGACGCGCACCCCCGTCCTGAAGGCCGACGACGTCGACGTGGTCCGCGACGGCACCCACCTGCTGCGCTCGATCTCGCTGACCGTCCGCCAGGGTGAGCACTGGGCCCTACTCGGCCCCAACGGCGCGGGAAAATCCACCCTCCTCGGTCTGCTGGGCGCACACGCCCACCCCACCCGCGGCGCGGTCGAGGTGCTCGGCCGCACCCTCGGCCGGGTCGACCTGCGGGAGCTGCGCGCGTACGTGGGCCATGTCGACCCCCGGCATCCGCTGCGCTCCCCGCTGCGGGCGCGGGACGTCGTCCTGACCGGGCTGACCAACACCGTCGAGCCGGTCCCCCGCCGCCACCCCGACCCCGCCCAGCGCGAGCGGGCCGAGCGGCTGCTGACCACCCTGGGCATGGCCGACAAGCTCGACGCCCGCTGGCCGACGCTCTCCCAGGGGCAGCGCGGCCGGGTGCTGATCGCCCGGGCGCTGATGCCCGAGCCCCGGCTGCTGCTCCTCGACGAACCGGCCACCGGCCTCGACCTGGCCGCCCGCGAACAGCTGCTGGACAGCCTGGACGCGCTGCGGCTCGCCCACCCGGAGCTGGCCACGGTCCTGGTGACCCACCACCTGGAGGAGCTGCCCGCGTCCACCACCCACGCGATGCTGCTGCGGCGCGACGGGCAGTGCCTGGCGTCGGGCGACGTGGACGAGGTGGTGACCACCGACCACATCACCAAGTGCTTCGACCACCCCGTCCACATCACCCGCACCGAAGGCCGCTGGACGGCCCGCACCGTGCGGACCCGCAGCGCACCGATGAGTTCGGGCACGGTCGGGAGTCGGTAGGCGTGAGCACTCCGTACGCACGAGAGAAGGGCCCTGTCATGGCGACATTCGTGACCATCGGATACGGCGACCAGGACGGCTACGACCGCACCGACCCGGCGGTACGGGACGAGGCCCATGCGCATGAGGCCCGCATGCTCGCGGCCGGGGCCGTCGCGGGCATCGCCGGCTCGCCCGTACAGGTGCGCAACCACGACGGCGCCCGCACGATCGTGGAGGGCGGCTCCTTCATGTCCTCGGCCCTCCCGGTGGCCGGGTTCGGGATCATCGAAGCCGCGACCATCGAGGAGGCCGCCCAACTCGTGGCGAAGACCCCCTGCGCGGTCGCACACGGCGTGGTCGAGGTCTGGCCACTGCGGGACGAACTGACCGGGCCGACGGAATAGGCGAAGCGCGCCCCTAGGGGATGCGGGCCTCAGGACACCGGGCGGGAGTCCGACCAGACGCTTTCGAACTCCTCCCGGTAGGTGCCGAAGAGCCCGCCGTCGCCCTCGTTCGGGTCGCGCCCCTCGCGTACCACCGCGCGCCCCCGGCCGCCGCCGCGCAGGACCAGGACCGGGGCCTCCATGCCGCGGGCCTTGCGCAGGTACGACTGGACGACCGCGAGGCCGTCGGAGCCGTCGCCGTTGACCAGGTAGGCGGTGAAGCGGGGCGTCTCGTCGAAGACGTGGATCTCGAAGGCGCCCGGGTCGCGCAGGGCGGCGCGCACCCGGCGCATGTGGAGGATGTTCATCTCCACCGAGCGGCTCAGCTCGCCCTTCTTCAGCCCCAGCTCGCGCTCCCGCCGCCGTACCGCGCTGCTCGCCGGGTTGAGGAAGAGCAGCCGGGCGCGGCAGCCGGACTCGGCCAGGCGGACCAGGCGGCGGCCGGAGTAGTTCTGGACCAGGAGGTTGAGCCCGATGCCGACGGCGTCCAGCCGGCGGGCGCCCGCGAACAGGTCCTCCACGGGCAGCTGCCGCTGGAGCCGCACCCGGTCGGGGTGGACGCCGACCACGTCCGCGTACCGGTCGCCGACCAGGTCCTCGACCGCGTCGATGGGCAGCCGGTCGGTGGAGGGGCTTCCGGTGCCGCTGCCGAGGATCTCCAGCAGCCGGGCGGAGGCGCGCTCGGCCTGGGCGAGCACGGTCCCGGACAGGGCGCGGTTGCGGGAGACGACGTTACGGGCGACCTCCAGCTCGTCCAGGGCCAGCTCCACCTCGCGCCGGTCGTCGAGATAGGGCTCGAAGCACGGCCAGTGCTGGACGAGGAGTTCGCGCAGCTGGGGCAGGGTGAGAAAGCTGAGCGTGTTGTCGTCGGCCGGGTCGAGCAGATAGCCCTTGCGGCGGCTCACCTCGCGCACCGCCACGGCCCGCTGCACCCACTCCTGACCGGCAGGACCGGCGGCGGCGATGACCCAGTCGTCGCCGTGGACCGGTTCGTAGATCGGCCGGAGCACCGCGCCGACCACCGCACGCAGCCGCTGTTCGACCAGATTCAGCCAGATGTAGGCCCGCCCGGCCCGGCGTGCGCGCGTCCGCACCTCGTCCCAGGCGTCCGCGCCCCAGTCCAGTTCCGCTCCGATCTCCATCGGACGCGCCAGGGACACCGCACCGGGGGGTGCCTCGGTGGAGCCGTCACCCCCGGGACCTCCGTCACCAGGGGGCAGCTCCAGCCCGCCCGAGCTCACCTGCGCACCGCCTTCCGCCCCCGCTCCAACGATCACCGCAGACTACTGCTCGGGCGGGGGCGGTGCGACACTCCGGTCGGCCTGAAGGTCAACCTTAGTCTTCTGTATGGCCGTTGTGACGGGAGAGTGCAGGGGGCGTGAGCGGGCTCATCGCGGTCACATCGCGGGGTGCGAGCTGGAAGCCCTGCCAGTGCAGCGGCATCGGTTCCTGGTCCTCATCACGGGCGATGTGGTGGAAACCGATGTTGACCCACACCACAGGGTGGGTGAGCGTCTGGCCATTGACCCACTTGTCGACGCTCTTACCGGCCCCGGCACCGCAGTTCGCCAGATTGTTGCTCGCAAACTGTTCACATTTGTTGTACTGCGTGAAGTAGACGTCGTGCTTGGTGTAGCTGCGTCCCTGGTACTTGGTGGTGTGGCCGGGGACGATCTCGTAGCTGCGCGGATGGCCGTCCTTGTTCTTGCCCGCCGTGCTCACCACGCGCCACCAGCGCGCCCCCGCCGCGTCGCCCGCCAGCTCCTTGCCGACCGGGGTGCGGGTGGTCTTGGTCGTGGGGATCCGTCCGGCGGTGGCCGTGGTCTTGGAGTCGTACTGCTCGACCTTGGCTTTCGGCGAGCCGTCGAGGCCGAAGTTCAGCCGCCAGAAGACGTTGTGGGCGTGGCTGGTGGCGTAGTCCTTGGCGCCCTTGCCGATCGGCCAGCCGCGGCCGTCGCCCGCGTCGTAGTCCATCGGGGAGAGCGCGCCGGTGGCACCGACCTGCATGGACATGGTGCCGTCGCCCGCGAACCGCCACTCGGTGATGTACTCGTACCAGCCGACCTGGTTGACGGTATAGACCAGCAGGTCCTTGCCCTGGGCCTGGTAGACCTTCTGGCCGTCGTTCATGCGGTAGGCATGGCCGCGGGCCCGGGTGGTGGCGCACAGGCCCTTGACGTTCGGATGGGCGGGATCCCAGGAGTCCGGCACCCGCACGGTCTTGATGGTGCCGCCGGGGCATTCGGCCGGAGCCAGCTGCTGCAGCCCCTGGGCGAAGCCCTGCCCGGTGAGGTCGTCGTACTCGGCCTTGCCGTCGTCGTACGGGACATGGATCTGGCCGAGCTTCGCCGACGTCAGCACCTTGATCGGCCGGGCCTCGCCCTTGGGCTGGTACGAGATGTTGTCGAGCACCAGCCCGGCCTTGCTCTCGTAGTGCCAGCACATCCGCCAGGTGGTGCCGCCGTCCAGGGTCTCCTGGACCTTGTACGCGGCGCTGCAGTCCGCTGCGGCCGCCGGGGCCTTGGCCGGTGCGCGCGGCGCGGCCTGGGCGGGTCCGGCGGCGACCGCCGCCGTGCCGACCAGCGCCGAGGCGCCGAGGACCGCCGCGAGGCGGGCACGGGCCCGGCGCAGCCTTCTTTCACGCATGGGTGACTCCTGTTGCTGAGAGGGGAGAAGGGGGCGCGGACGCCGGGGTCTCAAGAGCCCAGCCGGGCGACGGACCGGGCGCTCAGGTCGATCACCAGCTGACGGGTGTCGATCCAGGGGCCGCCGGCCACCCTGGTGAACAGCCGTACGCAGCGGTGCTTGCCGCAGTCCCGGGTGGCGGCGGGGCCCGGGCCGTCCACGCCCGTGCGGTAGACGAAGCCGGTGACGACCAGCTGGTCGGGGCTGGTCAGCGTCTTGCCGGTGGCGTCCTTGAAGTCCTTCTTCAGCTCCCGGCCGAGCTTGTCGGCGATCAGGAGCCGGGCCGCCTCGTGCGCCTCGTCCCGGTTGGGCGGCGGCTGGACGCCGCGCTGGGTGTCGGTGTGCTCGACCTTGCCCGAGCCCAGGTCGACGGTCTTCGTCACATACGTGTCGTCGCGGTAGTCGTAGTACGTGACGTCGGCCCGCCGCGGCGGTTTCGCGGCCTCGACCTCGTCGGGGGTCAGCTCGGCGAGGTCGGTGGACAGCTGCTCCGGGCCCTTGCCGCCCGTGACGTCCTCGCTGCTGTCCCGGAAGGCACGGCCGAGCGCGAGCGTCTGGGCGCGCTTCAGCTCGGCGTCGGTGAGCGGGTCCCGGCCCGTGCCGGTCTTTGCCTGCACGGGCGCGTCCTCGACGACGCCGGGCAGCTGGCGGGCCGCCTGCCCCTGCTCCGCCGCGGAACCCTGCGGTCCGCCGCCCGATCCCTCCTTGCCGGTCGCGCTGTCCGGCAGCGACACCCCGATCATGACCGCCGCGGCCGTGGCGGCCACGGCCGCGCCCGCCAGCGCTCTCCCCAGATGGCGATGGTTCATCTTGCGCACAATCTTCCCCAATCCCCCCTGTCGTGCATCAAGCCGTATACACATGCATAGCTACATAACGCATACGTCAAGGTCACTCGGTAGGACGAACCGATATGGCCGTAGGTTGCCTGCCGCTTGAGGAAGTTCCGCCGAAACCGCCGCTCTCCGGGCCGAGTTGGGAAAGGATGCGTCGTCGGTCGGTTCCGGCCGGGGCCCGCGGTGCTCGCGGCCCCGGGAGAAGAAGTGGAAGAGTCGGCGTATGCAGGTCTGGCCGGGACACGCTTATCCCCTGGGCGCCACGTACGACGGCGCCGGAACCAACTTCGCGGTGTTCTCCGAGGCCGCCACGCGGATCGAGCTGTGTCTGCTGCACGACGACGGCTCGGAGACGGCGGTCGAGCTGCGCGAGACCGACGGGTTCGTCCGCCACGCCTATCTGCCGGGCATCATGCCGGGCCAGCGCTACGGCTTCCGGGTCCACGGCCCGTACGCGCCGGAGCACGGGGACCGCTGCAATTCCGCCAAGCTGCTGCTGGACCCGTACGCCAAGGCCATCAGCGGGAAGATCGACTGGGGCGAGGAGGTCTACGGCTACCACTTCTACCGGCCGGACAAGCGCAACGACCTCGACTCGGCCCCCCACACGATGGCCTCGGTCGTGGTCAATCCGTACTTCGACTGGGGCGACGACCGGCCGCCGCGCACCGACTACCACCGCACGGTCATCTACGAGGCCCATGTGAAGGGCCTGACGATGCGCCATCCGCGGCTTCCGGACGAGCTGCGCGGGACCTACGCGGCGCTGGCCCATCCGGCGATCATCGAGCATCTGACGGAGCTGGGCGTCACCACGCTGGAGCTGATGCCCGTACATCAGTTCGTCCACGACCACCGGCTGGTCGACGAGGGGCTCGCCAACTACTGGGGCTACAACACCATCGGCTTCTTCGCCCCGCACAACGCCTACGCCTCCTGGGGCGACCGCGGGCAGCAGGTGCTGGAGTTCAAATCGGCGGTGCGGGCGCTGCACCAGGCGGGCATCGAGGTCATCCTCGACGTCGTCTACAACCACACCGCCGAGGGCAACCACCTGGGCCCCACGCTCTCCTTCCGGGGGCTGGACAACGCCTCGTACTACCGGCTGAGCGAGGACCGGCGGTACCACATGGACACCACCGGCACCGGGAACTCCCTGCTGATGCGCAGTCCGCACGTACTCCAGCTGATCATGGACTCGCTGCGGTACTGGGTGACCGAGATGCGGGTGGACGGCTTCCGCTTCGATCTGGCGGCGACGCTGGCGCGCCAGTTCCACGAGGTGGACCGGCTGTCGTCGTTCTTCGACCTGGTGCAGCAGGACCCGGTGGTCAGCCAGGTGAAGCTGATCGCCGAGCCGTGGGACGTCGGCGAGGGCGGCTACCAGGTGGGGAACTTCCCGCCGCTGTGGACTGAGTGGAACGGAAAGTTCCGGGATACGGTGCGCGATCTGTGGCGCGGCGAACCGCGCACCCTGGCCGAGTTCGCCTCCCGGCTCACCGGCTCCTCCGACCTCTACCAGAACGACGGCCGCCGCCCGCTCGCCTCCGTCAACTTCGTCACCTGCCACGACGGCTTCACCCTGCACGACCTGGTGAGCTACGACGAGAAGCACAACGACGCCAACGGGGAGTCCAACCAGGATGGCGAGAGCTACAACCGCTCGTGGAACTGCGGCGTCGAGGGCGAGACCGACGACCCCGAGGTGCGGGCCCTGCGCAGCCGTCAGATGCGCAACTTCATCGCCACCCTGATGCTCTCCCAGGGCGTGCCCATGCTCAGCCACGGCGACGAGTTCGCCCGCACCCAGGGCGGCAACAACAACGCGTACTGCCAGGACAACGAGACCTCCTGGGTGCGGTGGCCCTTCCCCGGCAAGGACGCCACCGAGGAGGACCGGGAGGCGCTGGAGCTGCTGCGCTTCACCCGCTCCCTGGTCTGGCTCCGCCGCGACCACCCGGTCTTCCGCCGCCGCCGCTTCTTCCACGGCCGCCCGGTGGAGGGCACCCACGACGAGCTGTCCGACATCGCGTGGTTCACCCACGAGGGCGAGGAGATGCGCCAGCGCGACTGGCAGGCCGCCCACGCGAAGTCCCTCGCGGTCTTCCTCAACGGCAGCGCGATCTCCGAGCCGGGGGTGCGGGGCGAGCGCATCACCGACGACTCGTTCCTGCTGCTCTTCAACGCGCACCACGAGCCCTTGGACTTCGTCGTGCCCGTCGATCACGGCAAGCAGTGGCAGGTCATCGTGGACACGGCGGTTCCCGGGGGCGTGGAACCGGGCAGCGGGCAGAAGGTCGCCGCGGGCGACCGGCTGACCCTGGTGGACCGCAGCCTGACGGTGCTCCAGCGCCCGGCGTGAGGGATCTCAGCCGTAGCGCCTGAGCTCCCCGGGGCGCTCGAAGTAGAACCCGCGCGGCCCCTCCCGCTCGGCCGTCCCTCCGCACAGGCACGGCGCGTCCCGTGCCCCCGCCACCAGCCCCCTGCCGTTGAGGACGCGCTTGCCGTCGAAACGGCGGCCGGTGACACCGAACAGGTGCGTGCCCCGGCCCAGCCGCATGAGTCCCGCCACGACGCGCACGGCCGGAACGGGCAGGCCGCCGGAGACGAGCGGGACGTAGAAGAAGAGGTTCCGCTTGTCCCGCGCCGCGGGGCCGGTCCACAGGGCGACGGTCACCGCGGCCCCGTCCGGCTCCGGGTACGGGTCCGGGTCCAGCTCCGGGCCCGGGACGCAGCCGCGCACGTAGTACGGCTTGGCCACCGGCGCGGCCGTGTAATGCCAGAGCGCGGCGGCGACGGCGCGCTGCGCCCGGGAGAGGCACAGCGGAGAGCAGGTCGGCTGTCGATGCAGGACGGGCACTTCGGCATTCCCCCGGGAGAGACGGTCTCGGCTCCAACATGCCATCCCGGCAAAGGTCTGCGCCGGATGGGGGTGCGGCATCTCATCAGGTGCCTCGCGTGGGTACTTACGTTCATATGACGGCTGACCGCACCGCGCCCACCGCCACCTACCGGCTGCAGCTCCAGCCCGGTTTCCCCTTCGCGGCCGCCGAGCGGGCCGTGCCGTATCTGGCCTCGCTCGGCGTCTCCCATCTGCATCTGTCGCCCGTGCTGGAGGCCCGCCCCGGGTCGGACCACGGGTACGACATCGTGGACCACACCGCCGTACGCGCGGAGCTGGGCGGCGAAGCGGGCCTGCGCGCCCTCGCCCGTACGGCCCGGGCGCACGGCCTCGGGCTGATCGCCGACATCGTGCCGAACCACATGGCGGTGCCCGTACCGGAGCGGCTCAACAGGCCGCTGTGGGAGGTGCTGAGGGACGGCCCCGCCTCGCGTTACGCCCGGTGGTTCGACATCGACTGGGGCGAGCACGGCGGCAAGGTGCTGCTGCCCGTCCTGGGCGGGCCGCTGGGCGAGGAGTGGGAGCGGCTGCGGCCCGGGGACGACGGGGTGCTGCGCTACTACGACCACGAGTTCCCGCTGCGGCCCGGCACCGAGCGGCTGCCGCTGCCCGAACTGCTGGACGCCCAGTGGTACCGGCTCGGCTGGTGGCGGCTGGCCCGCACCGAGCTGAACTACCGCCGCTTCTTCACCATCTCCGAGCTGATCGCGGTGCGCGTCGAGGACGCGGAGGTCTTCGACGCGACCCACGGCACGCTGCTGGCGCTGATGCGCGACGGGGTGCTCGACGGGCTGCGCGTGGACCACCCGGACGGCCTCGCCGACCCCGGGGGCTATCTGCGGGCGCTGGACGAGGCGGTGCGGGCGGCGACGGGCGGCGAGGGCCGCTGGACCGTCGTGGAGAAGATCCTCGCCCGGGACGAACCGCTACCCGCCCACTGGCCCGTCGCCGGGACGACCGGCTACGACGCGCTGCACCACATCGACGGGCTCTTCGTCGACCCGGACGGGCTGGAGAAGCTGACCGCCGTCTACCGGAGCTTCACCGCCGCCCCGCCGGACGAGGGCGGCGACTGGGCGGCGACGGTCCGCCGCGCCGCCCACCACGTCGTCACGCACGAACTGGCCTCCGAGGTGGCGCGCCTGACCCGCACCGCCGCCCGGATCTGCGCCGCCTCGCCGCCGCTGCGCGACCACGCGCCCTGGGCGCTGCGCACGGCGATCCGCGCGCTGCTCGTACGGCTGCCGGTCTACCGCCCGTACGCCACGGTGGGCCCCACCGGGGCGGCCGGGGCAGACGCCTTGGTCGCGGCCGACGCGGCGGCCGACGCGGAGATGCTGCACCGGGCCGCGGAGGACGCCCGTACGACCTTCACGGTCATGGACGAGGCCCGGGCGGTGGACACCGTCCGAGAGGCGGCGCTCGGCAGGCTGGGCGACGGCCCGGACCACCGCGACTTCTGCGCCCGCTTCGCCCAGACCGCCGCCGCGCTGCGCGCCAAGTCCGTCGAGGACACCGCCTTCTACCGCTACACCCCGCTGCTCTCCGCGGCGGAGGTGGGCGGCGACCCGGGGCGCCCGGCCGTCTCGCCCGAGGAGTTCCACGCCTTCGCCGCCCGGCTGCTGCGCGACTGGCCCACGACCGGAACGGTGCTCTCCACCCACGACAGCAAGCGCAGCGCCGACGTACGGGCGCGGATCGCGGCACTCACCGAGTCCCCGGCCGGGTGGGGCCGACTGCTGGCGGAACTGACCCCACAAGCCGAAGCCCCTGATCCGCAGCTCGCCTGGACGGCCTGGCAGACCGCGTTCGGCCTGGGCACGGCGGACCCGGAACGGCTCGTACCGGCAGTCCTGAAGGCGGTCCGGGAGGCCGGGCTGCACACGACCTGGACCGAGCAGAACGCCGCGTACGAGGACGCCGTGACCGCCTTCCTGGAGGCCGCCGGGCCGTGCGATCCGGCCTCTCCTCCATGGGCGGCGTTCGAGGCCGAAGTCGCCGCCCCCGCCCGGGCCAACACGCTCGGCGCGGCCCTGCTGCACCTGACCATGCCGGGTGTACCCGACCTCTACATGGACACCGAGCGTGCCTACCGGGCGCTCGTCGACCCGGACAACCGCCGCCCGCCCACCCTGGACACCCCGGCGGCCGACGACCCGTTGTCCACCGAGAAGCTGCTGCTCACCCGGGCCGCGCTGCGGCTGCGCCGGGACCACCCGGAGTGGTTCGGTCCCGGGAGCGCGTACACCCCCCTGATCGCCGCGGGTCCGGCAACCGCCCACTGCGTGGCCTTCTTACGAGCGGACCGTACGGGCGGCGACGGCGGCGCGGTCACCGTCGTCACCCGCCTCTCCCGCCGCCTCGCGGAGACAGGCGGCTGGGCCCCCCGCACCCGCCTGCCCCTGCCGCCCGGCCCCTGGCGGGACGTCCTGACCGGGCGCCCGGCCGAGGGGGCGACCCCGCTCGGCGATCTGCTGACCCGGCTCCCGGTGGCCCTCCTGGTCCGCGTCTGAGCCACATCTGAGCCGTGTCCGAAAACAGGGCACACGTGTTCGCGTCCTGAAGCATTTACAGTCACACCCCGGCGCGCTACGTTCACAAAGCAACTTGGGAGCGCTCCCATACCGACGGTTCCTGACCCGATCACGTCGAAGGGAAGACCAGCGCAATGGCTCGACGATTACTGGCCCCCGCACGCCCCCCACACCCGCCGGGCAGTTCCCGCGCCCGCCGATACGCCCTGCTGGTACTGCTCTCCGTACTGCCCGCCCTCGGCCTCGTCTTCACCTCCGGAGGCAGCGCCTCCGCCCACGGCGCGCCCATGGCGCCGGGCAGCCGTACCTATCTGTGCTGGAAGTACAGCCTGTCCAGCACCGGTGAGGTCAAGCCGACCAACCCGGCCTGCAAGGCCGCGTTCAACAAGAGCGGCGCGACCCCGTTCTACAACTGGTTCGCCGTGCTCCGCTCGGACGGCGCGGGCCGGACCAAGGGCTTCATCCCGGACGGCAAGCTGTGCAGCGGCGCGGCCACCGTCTACGACTTCTCCGGCTTCGACCTGGGCAGCAAGGACTGGCCGGTGACCCATCTGACCTCCGGCAAGTCGATGCAGTTCTCGTACAACGCCTGGGCCGCGCACCCGGGTTCGTTCCGCAGCTACGTCACCAAGAACCCGATCGACCCGACGAAGCCGCTCACCTGGAACGACCTGGAGGACCAGCCGTTCGACACGGTGACCAACCCGCCGCAGTCCGGGCCGGTCGGCACGGTCGACGGCAAGTACACGTGGAACGCCACCCTGCCCTCGGGCAAGAGCGGGCGCCACATCATCTACACCGTCTGGACCCGCTCGGACAGCCAGGAGACCTTCTACAGCTGCTCCGACGTCGTCTTCGACGGCGGCAACGGTGAAGTGACCGTCCCGGGCGCCAGCTCCGGCGGCGGTGACCCCACCGACCCGCCGACCTCCAAGTGCACGGCGACTCAGAAGACCACCAGCACCTGGAACGGCGGCTACCAGGCCGAGGTGACGGTGGCCAACACCGGCGCCACGCCCATCTCCTCGTGGATGGTCGACTGGACCCTGCCCTCCGGACAGCGGGTGGACAGCGCCTGGAACGGCAAGCTGACCACCAGCGGTACGGCGGTCTCGGTCACCAACGCCGACTGGAACGGCTCCCTGGCCGCCGGGGCCTCGACCACCTTCGGCTACGCCGCCAGCGGCGGAGCCCCGGACACCGCGGCCGCGCCGGTCTGCATGGTGCACTGACCCTTCCCGAGAGCCGGGAGTGCCCTGATCCGCTCTCAGGAATGTCAGGTGCACCTCACCCAGCCGGTCTGCCGCCCCGTCCCCTCCGGACGGCAGACCGGCCATCGGTGTGTGCGGGCCGCCCGACTGCGGCGTACCAGACCAGGGCCGCACAGGTGAAGGCCGTCGCCGCGGAGACCAGTGACCTTGTGAGGGTGTCGCTCCGTGCGCCGGAAACGAGGGCGACGGCCAAGGCCAGCGTCAGGGTGGTGAAGGGCAGCGCACGGGGGCTCCGCGTGCCGCCCAGCGCGGCGGCCGACGGCAGCAGCCAGGTCGCGAGGCCGTAACAGGCACAGGCCAGCAGTGTGGCTCCCAGCACTTCGCTGGGCCGGTGGCCGCCCATGGTCGCGCTGGCGGCGGCGATGCAGGCGAGCCACAGCACACCGGCCGTGGCGACGTAGGGGCGGATGCGGGGGGAAACCACGAGGACGGCGGCGAGGGTCAGCGCGGCGGGGATGGCCGTGTGCCCGCTGGGGAAACCCTGATCAAGGAGATTCTCGGGCGCGCCCACCAGATCGGGACGGGGCATGGTCGATTTGAGCACCTCCTTGCCTCCGGTCGTGAGAATGACGACCCCGAGCGCAGCGCACCCCTGCCACCAGCACCGCCGCACCAAGGTGAGGACCACGATGACGGCCAGGCCCACCATCAGGGTGGGCTTGGCGCTCAATTCCATCGGCGGCAGGGGCGTCGAGCCGTAGGCCGCTCCTGACAGGGGGTAGATCCATGCTTCTTCGCTGCCCTGTTTACCGAGACCGAACAGGGCGTTCTCAGCTCGTTGCCCCCACGGGGTGCAGATGGCGAGCAGGTAGACCGTCAGGAACCCCAGGGTGTACAGCAGGGCCGGCATCCACAGCCGTGTCGCACGCGACGGGCTGGGGTCGTCGGGGGCCTGCCTTGAGCTCCCCGGACTGTGCGCGGGCAAGGTCGGAGAATCGTGCTGAGTCATCGTTCTGCTCCTCATTCGGCGAGTGCCTGCCCCTGTCGGCGCTGGGCGGTGACCGCCAGGGCGGGGAGGGGTGCGATCAGCAGGAGGAGGACGACCAGGTCCGGAAAGGACTGCATGAACGCGTCCGGCTGGACGACGATCGCCTGCGTGCGGACGATCGCGACCGCCGCGACGGGGATCAGCCACCGGTAGTCGCCGGTGGCGGCCGTCGCCACCCACGCGCCGAGCAGCGCGGTGGCTTCGAGGACGAACAGGCCGCGCTGGAAAGCCGGACTGACGGAGATGATGTGCAGGCCCCCGGCCATGAACATGGCCAGCACGACGGGGGCCAGCCAACGGTAGGAGCGGCGTCGCAGGCAGTTGGGACGGCAGAGCGCCAGCACGGCGCACGCGGCGCACAGTGTCCCCGAGAGCACCAGGTCACGGGCCGTTATCGGGGCGCCGAGACCGTAGTAGCTCAGGCCCGCCTTGCCCTCATCGCCGAAGAGGGTGCGGCCGTGGGACGTGGCACCGGCCCAGATCATGGCTGCCGCGGCAGGCAGCGCGATCCACGGTCTGCCGCGCAGCAGAGCGATCAGGCAGCCCAGCGGGAGCAGCCCGTAGGGCAACAGCCTTATCCGCGTGGGACCTTCGGCCCACGGGTACCAGCCGGAGAAGTGGAAGGCGATGGCGTGCTGTCCGGGGTCGATGCGCAGTGCCCAGTGCCACACGTCCTGCAGGTACGGAACCAGCGCCAGCGCGGCGAGGGCCAGGGCGGCCAGATGGATGCCGTCCAGCCACCACGGCCGGGCCGTGTCGTCGACGACGGCACGGGCACGGGCCCGCGCCCCGGCACGCGCCAAGGCGGCGACTTCCCGCGGCGGGGGCCAGGAGCGGCCGGGATACACCTCGGCCAGGCAGGTCAGCACCTCCTCTCCCTGCCGGGAACGGTAGGGCTCGGGATAGACCACAAGCAGCAAACGGTTCATGCCGGGGCCGCTCCGGCATCCCGCGAGCGTCCGATGACGACGGCTGCCGCCTGCTGCATCCGCAGCGCCTCCCGGCCGAGCGCCTCGGAGCCGTCCTCGGTGATCCGGTAGTAGCGCCGCGCCCGCCCGTCCACGATCTCCTCATGTCCGGCGGCCACCAGCCCGGCCCGCTCCAACCGCTCCAGCGCGCCGTAGAGAGTGCCGACGGCGATCCGGAGCCGTCCGTCGGTGGCCTGCTCGGCAGCCTTGATGATGCCGTAACCGTGCAGCGGTGCGTCCATGAGCGCGGCAAGGATGAAGTACTGCGGTTCCGTCAGGGACGGGTTCCGTCGTGTCATGCGCCGAGCATATATCGAGCTACGAAATATATCTGCCAGTCCTGGGCCACCGCTCAGGCGATTCCGCGCTTCGCGCGCTCGGCATCGATGAGTTCCTCCATCAGCTCCTCCGGATCCACCCCGTCCTCGGGGTCGTAGAGGTCGTCGTAGTCCTGCCCGCTGAGGGGGAGGCCGAGGGCGGCGAGCTGGGCGGACAGCTGGGAGAACGCGGTCCGTTCGTCGGGCTCGTCGTCGTAGGAGGCCCGGTCGGCGGCGCAGGCTTCGGCCAGGGTGCTGCCCGCCAGGTTCCAGTACGAGAACTCGGTGTCCAGCTCGATGACGGGCCAGGGGCGGTCGGCGGGCTCGTCGGGGTGCAGCCAGTAGCCGATCCAGCCCTTGCCGCCCTCCGCGACGAGCTTGACGTACGCGGCCATCTCGGCGGCTCCCGCATTGATGGCCTGCATCTCGGGGTCCGCGCGTTCCGCTTCGCTCTGATAGCTGGTGTCGAGGAGCGGGTGGAGCTGTCCGGGTTCGAAGAAGGTCAGGTCGAGGAGGTAGCGGAAGTCGGTGCGGTTCTCCCACTGCGCGACCAGCATCGTGCGCAGGTCGTCGGGAATCGGACGGCCGTCCAGCCGCTCGCGGGAGAACTCTGCGAGCCGTTCTTCGAACATGGTCCCTCTTCACTGGTCGAAACGCGGGGAAGCACGATGGTCAGGTGACTCTAGAGGCGGCCACCGACAGGCGGCGGAAATGCCGTGGACAGGGGCGCGTTGGGGTCCTTAAGGTGCGCGGTACGCCCGCGAGACGAGGAAGGAGGCGCCGAGCCATGAACACGTACGTCATTCCGCGCTCCCGCCCCCTCTCCCCAGGGCGTACCCCCGTCTGATCAGGCATCCGACCGGGAGCGCAAGGCTTCTGGAAGGAACCCCATGACCGGTCTGGTCTTCCGCGCGCTCGCCGAGGGCGACGCGCGTCTGTTTCACACACTGCCCGACCCCGCGCTCGTCGGCCGGGGCCGCTTCGGGCACACCTACGCCACCGTCGGCCAGGGCGGGCAATACCGCCCGGAGTGGACCTGGGTGGCGCTGCGCGGGGAACGGGTCGTGGCCCGCGCCGCGTGGTGGGGCGGGCCCGACGACACCGCTCCGGTGGCGCTGGACTGGTTCGACTTCGCCGAGGGCGAGGCCGCGGCCGCCGCGGAGCTGCTGCGCACCGCGCCCCTGCGCGCCGAGTACAGCCTGCTGGCGCCGCCCGGCTGGCGCGACCGGCCCGAGGAGAGCGCGGCGGTGCGGGCCCGGGTCGACGCGGCCGTGGCGGGCGGGCTCACCCCCCTTGTCGAGCGCTACCGCTACGACTGGACGCCCGCCCTCGGGCTGCCCGAGCGGCCGGGGCGGCTGGAGTTCCGGCCGGAGCCCGACGACGCGGTGATCGCCGACGTACTGCGCCGCGTCCACCAGGGCACGCTGGACGCGCACGACCGGCGGCTCATCGCCGAGGGCGGCATCGAGGCCGCGGTCGCCGAGAACCTGAGGGAGTTCCACTGGTACCCGTCGCCCCGTGACTGGTGGCGGCTGGCGTGGACGCCGGGCGGGGAACTCGTCGGCATCCAGGTGCCCGCGCACAATCCGGCCGGTCCGTGCGTGGGCTTCATCGGAGTAGTCGCCGGGCAGCGCGGCCACGGCTACGCGTACGACCTGCTCGTGGAGTGCACCCACGACCTGGTGGAGCGCGGCGCGACGAAGATCGCCGCCGCGACCGACCAGGGGAACCGGCCGATGGCCGCGCACTTCGCCAAGGCGGGCTACCCCGTCACGCAGGAGCGCATCGACCTGGTGTGAGCCCGGCTCGTGTGAGTGTGGCCGGTGTCGTCCTGCTGCGCGTCAGGTGCTCCGTCCCACAGCATGGTTTCCGAAGCCGTCCGCAGGACGATGTGAGGAGACGCCAGTGCTGTTCGAGGTGTGGGCGCCGCATGCCGAACGAGTGGGGCTTCACGTGGAGGGCCGTACGCATCCCATGGAGCGCGATCCCGCCCGGGACGGGTGGTGGCGGGCCGAGGCCGAGGCGGGGCACGGGACGGCGTACGGCTTCGCGCTGGACGGCGGCCCCCCGCTGCCCGATCCGCGCTCCCGCCGCCAGCCGGAAGGCCCGGAGGGGCTGAGCGCGGTGGTGGACCACTCCCGGTTCCCGTGGGAGCGGGAGTGGTTCGGGCGGCCGCTGCCGGGCGCGGTGCTGTACGAGCTGCACATCGGGACGTTCACCCCGGAGGGCACCTTCGACGCGGCCGCCGAACGGCTCCCCCACCTGGCCGACTTGGGCGTCACGCATGTGGAGCTGATGCCGGTCTGCCCGTTCCCCGGGACGCACGGCTGGGGGTACGACGGGGTCGCGCCGTGGGCCGTGCACGAGCCGTACGGCGGACCCGAGGGGCTGGCCCGGTTCGTGGCCGCCGCGCACCGGCACGGGCTCGGCGTCGTGCTGGACGTGGTGCACAACCACCTGGGCCCGTCCGGCAACCGACTGCCGGAGTTCGGGCCGTACTTCACCGACACCCACCACACCCCGTGGGGCGCGGCGGTCAACCTGGACGCGCCCGGCTCCGACGAGGTCCGCGCGTACTTCCTCGGCAGCGCGCTCGCCTGGCTGCGCGACTACCGGCTGGACGGGCTGCGGCTGGACGCCGTGCACGCGCTGCACGACACCCGGGCGCGGCACTTCCTGGCCGAGCTGTCCGCCGCGGTGGACGCGCTGGCGGCCCGGGTCGGGCGGCCGCTGTTCCTGATCGGCGAGTCGGATCTGAACGACCCCCGCACCACCACCGGGCGCGAGGCGGGCGGCCACGGTCTGCACGCCCAGTGGAACGACGACTTCCATCACGCCCTGCACACGTACCTCACCGGCGAACGGCAGGGCTACTACGCGGACTTCGCCGCCTTCGCCGCCGGGGGGCCCGCGGCCCTGGCCAAGACCCTTCGGAAGGGCTTCTTCCACGACGGCACGTATTCGGCCTTCCGGGCCCGCCGCCACGGCAGCCCGCTGCACCCGCCCACCACTCCGGCGCACCGGCTCCTCGGCTACGCCCAGACGCACGACCAGATCGGCAACCGGGCGACCGGCGACCGGCTGTCCGCCCGCCTCTCCCCCGGGCTGCTGGCCTGCGCGGCGGCCGTCGTGCTGTGCGCGCCGTTCACCCCGATGCTCTTCATGGGCGAGGAGTGGGGCGCGGGGACGCCCTGGCAGTACTTCACCGACCACCGGGACCCGGAGCTGGCCGAGGCGGTACGGCGCGGGCGGCGCCGCGAGTTCGCCGCCCACGGCTGGGCGGAGACGGACATCCCGGACCCCCAGGACCCGGCGACCCGGCTGCGGTCCTGTCTGGACTGGGCGGAGCCGGGCCGGGAGCCGCACCGGGCGCTGCTGGACTGGCACCGGCGGCTGATCGCGCTGCGCCGCGCCGAGCCCGCCCTGACCGACCCCGACTGGTCCCGCACGGAGGCGGCGACCGGTCCGGACGGCTGCTTCGGCTTCCGGCGCGGCCCGCTGCGTATCGTCCTCAACCCGCAGAACCGGGCGGCGGACGCCCGGCTGGAGCCGGGCCCCGCCGAGGTGGTCGCCGCTTGGCGGCCGGTCGAGCCGCCGGGCCCGGACGGCGCGCTGCGGCTGCCGCCGGAGACGGCCGTCGTACTACGGACTCAGCCCTCCTGAGGGGCCTCCTGAGGGGCGAGCCGCAGCGAGATGGAGTTGATGCAGTACCGCTGGTCGGTCGGGGTCGGATAGCCCTCGCCCGCGAAGACATGGCCGAGGTGCGAGCCGCAGCGGGCGCACCGCACCTCGGTGCGGACCATGCCGAGCGAACGGTCGTCGATCAGCTCGACCGCGGAGGAGTCCGCCGGGTCGTAGAAGGACGGCCAGCCGCAGTGGCTCTCGAACTTCGTCTCGGAGCGGAACAGCTCCGCGCCGCACGCCCGGCACGAGTAGACGCCGGTCGTCTTGGTGTCGGTGTATTCACCGGTGAAGGGGCGCTCGGTGCCCGCCTCGCGCAGGACCTGGTACTCCTGCGGGGTCAGCTCCGCGCGCCACTGCTCATCCGGCTTGTCGATCTCGTACGCCATGGACGGACCCTCCTCAGCTCTCCCGGCTCGCCGGGCTCCTCAGGGCGCTCCGGGCCCGCCGCGTCTGCAGACGGGCGAGGATCTCCGGACCGAGGTCGGTGACATCGCCCGCGCCCATGGTGAGAACAAGGTCACCGGGCCCCGCCATTCCGGCGATCAGGCCGGGGATCGCGGAGCGGTCGTGCTCGGCGGTCACGTCCGCGCCGTGGCGGGCGGCGGCGTCGATCACCAGGTCGCTGGTGATGCCGGGGACCGGGTCCTCGCGGGCCGGGTAGATGTCGAGGACGACGGAGGCGTCGGCCAGCGTCAGGGCCTCGCCCATCTCGGCGCCCAGCTCCTGCGTACGGCTGAACAGATGCGGCTGGAAGACCACCAGGACCCGGCCCTCCCCGGCGCCGCCGCGGATCGCCTCCAGGTCGGCGGCGATCTCGGTGGGGTGGTGCGCGTACGAGTCGATGACCTGCACCCCGGCCGCGGTGCCCTTGAGCTGGAGGCGCCGCTTGACGCCCGTGTACGAGGCGATGGCGGGGGCGAGGTCGCGGACGGGGACGTCCAGCGCGGCGCCCGCGGCGAGCGCGGCGACGGCGTTGTGCGCGTAGTGGCGGCCGGGCACGGAGACGGTGAAGGTGATCTTCCCGTCGTCCTCCCCGCCGCTCAGGGCCTCCGCGAGCTGGACGGTGACCTCGCTGGTCAGCCCGTGCGGGACGACCTCCAGGACCCGCACGTCCGCGTCGGCGGCCTCGCCGTAGGTGAGCACCCGCAGGCCCTCGCGGCCCGCGAGCTCGGCGGTCAGCTCGCGGGCGCCGGGGTGGTCGGCGGAGATCACCAGGGTGCCACCGGGCCGGACGCGCTCCACGAAGGTGCGGAACGAGTCGTAGATCTCGTCCATGGAGGCGTAGTTGGCGTGGTGGTCCAGCTCCACGTTGAGGATGATCGCGACCTCGGGCGCGTACTTGTGGAAGCTGCGGTCGCTCTCGTCGGCCTCCGCGACGAAGATCTCGCCGCCGCCGTGCTCGGCGCTGGAGCCGGGCACGTCCAGGTCGCCGCCGATCACGTACGACGGGTCGAGGCCGAGGGTGCTCAGCGAGACGGCGAGCATCGAGGTCGTGGTCGTCTTGCCGTGCGTACCGGCGACCGCGATCGGGCGGTGGCCGTCCATCAGGGCGGCCAGGGCGTCGGAGCGGTGCACGACGGGGATGCCGCGCTCGTGGGCCGTGACCAGTTCGAGGTTGTCCGCGCGGATGGCGCTGGAGACGACGACGCTGGTGGCGTCGGGCGCGACGTTCCCGGCGGCGTGGCCGATGTGCACGGTCGCGCCCAGCTCGCGCAGCGCGGCGACGATCGGGGAGTCCTTGGAGTCACTGCCCGCGACCCGTGCGCCGCGCTGGACGAGGACCTTCGCGACGCCGGACATACCGGCGCCGCCGATGCCGATGAAATGCGGACGGTCCAGCGCGTCGGGGGCAATGCCGGCCGGTGCCATGTACGGGTCTCCCCTGGGTGAGCGGTCTTCTGGGTTCTGTCGGCCCGATTCTCGCACCCCGCCGGGCTCCTCCCCCACGGTTCCCCTTACGGCGCTCAGCCGCCCGTGGTGGCCTGCCCCTCGTCGACCTCGTCGTCCGTGTGCGAGAAGAGCTTCAGCACCGGGACGCCGACCTTGTGGCGGGCCCGGGAGGCCCAGTCGCGGTGGAAGAACTCCTCCACGAAGTGCGGCGCGGTGAGGACGATCACCTCGTCGGCGCCCGTCTCCTCCACCACCCCGCGCAGGACGTCCAGGGGGCGCCGCTGTACGACGTGGCCGCGGGCCTCGCTGCCCGCCGCACGCAGGGCCGCCACCGAGTGGTTCAGGGCGCGCTCGGCGGGCTCCAGCGCCTCGCTGCCCTCCGGCTCCTCGCCCTCCTGGGTGGCCTGTTCCAGCTCGCCGAGGGCGATGTCGTCGATGGCGCGGAGCAGCCGGTCCTTGCTGCCCCGGGGCTGCATCAGCACGACGAAGGAGACCGGGTCGTCGCCGTGCAGGGTGGTGACGAACTCCACGTCGGCAGCGGTCAGCGGCTTTTCGATCATCAAAATGCTCGTGAACACGACGTGCGCCCTCTCGTTCTTCAAGCCTTCAACGAAGCGGTGGGAATGCGGTGGGGACGGGGTGGTGGGAATGCGTGGTGGGAATGCAGTCCGTTTAGCGCAAAACTATGGGTAAATCCGACGGTAGCGGGTGAAAAGGAAACCGGCGTCCTCCAGTACGGAAGCGAGAGCGAACCGCTCCGGTTCCATGGCCAGGGGGCCGTTCGCGATCCGTGCCGCGTCGCCCGCGACCATCAGCGGGGCCACGGCGAGGCACAGCTCGTCCAGCACCCCCGCGGTCACGAACTGCGCCAGCAGCCTGGGGCCGCCCTCCGTCAGCAGCCGGGTGTGGCCCAGCTCGGCGAGCGCCGCCGGGATCGCCGCCACGTCGACCCGCCCCGAGGGACCGGCCCCCGCGCGCACCACCCGGGCCCCGGCCGCCCGCGCCGCCTCGATCCGCTCCTCCGCGGCCTGCGCACCGGTGATCACCACGGTCGGCACCAGCGGCTCGGTGAACAGCGGCCTGGCGAAGTCCAGCTCCAGGCTCGCGCTGACCACGGCGATCGCGGGCGCCGGGGGCTGGCCGAGCGCGGCCCGGCGCTCGGCGAACGCCTCCCGGGCGCGGGCGGGCCGGTAGCCCTCCTGGCGCACGGTCTCGGCGCCGACCACCACCGCGTCGGCGAGCCCGCGCAGCACCCCGAAGATCCGCATGTCGGTGTCGGACGACAGCGGCTGCGACCGGCCGTCGTGGTGTGCCGCGCCGTCCAGCGAGGACACCATGTTGGCCCGCAGATACGCCCCCGAGGCGCTCTGCGGCCGGTCCGGATAGGCGTACGCGTCGGCCAGCTCGTCCAGCCCCCACTCGCGGTCGGCGGCGGAGGCGGCGGCGGACGTGCCATCTTCCGGGGCGGCGGACGGTTCGGACGGTTCGGTGGCCAAGGGGAACAGGCGTCGCATGGCCGCAGTGTGACATGGCTCCCTCCGGGACGGTCCTCTCGGGAAAAGCGACTACCCTGGACACCCGTGTCTGCACCAATCACCACGTCCGGCTCGGCAGGCTCCATAGCCGCCGAAGCCCCCGTCGCCCTCACGGCCCGCGCGCCGCAGGTGCCTGCCGAGCGCCTGGTGGCCGAGATGGTGCCGCCGCCCCGGTTCGCCACGGTGAGCTTCGACAACTACATCCCGGACCGCGACCAGCCCAGCCAGACCGAGGCCGTCACCGTGCTGCGCGGCTTCGCCGAGGGGCTGGGCGGCAGCGGCGCTTGCGCGGGCAAGGGCGGCCGCAGAGGCTGGTTCCGCCGGGCGGCCAAGCCCGCCCCCAGCGGCCCGCGCGGGGTGTACCTCGACGGCGGGTACGGCGTCGGCAAGACCCACCTGCTGGCCTCCCTGTGGCACGCGACCCCGGCCGCGGCCGAGCAGAAAGCGTTCGGCACCTTCGTGGAGCTGACGAACCTGGTGGGCGCGCTCGGCTTCCAGCAGACCGTGAAGACCCTGAGCGATCACCGGCTGCTGTGCATCGACGAGTTCGAGCTGGACGACCCGGGCGACACCGTCCTCGTCTCGTCCCTGCTGGGCAGGCTGGTCGAGGCGGGCGTGGCGCTCGCCGCGACCTCCAACACCCTCCCCGGCAAACTCGGCGAGGGCCGGTTCGCCGCCGCCGACTTCCTGCGCGAGATCCAGGGGCTGTCCGCCCACTTCCGGCCGGTGCGCATCGACGGCGAGGACTACCGCCACCGGGGGCTGCCCGAGGCCCCCGCCCCGCACTCCGACGAGGCGGTCACCCGCGCGGCCAAGCGCACCCCCGGCGCCTCCCTGGACGCCTTCCCCGCCCTGCTGGAGCACCTGTCGCAGGTGCATCCGAGCCGTTACGGCGCGATGTGCGACGGCATCCAGGCCGTGTGCCTGACCGGGGTCGGCCCCGTGCCCGACCAGTCGACCGCGCTGCGGCTGGTGGTGCTGGCGGACCGGCTGTACGACCGCGAGGTGCCGGTGCTGGCCTCCGGGGTGCCGTTCGACCAGCTGTTCAGCGAGGAGATGCTGAACGGCGGCTACCGCAAGAAGTACTTCCGGGCGATATCCCGGCTCACCGCGCTCGCCCGCGACGCGAGGGAACTGGCCGGAGCGTAGGCCGGGGGTGCCTGTGCGCGCCGTATCGATCAGATGGTTCCCGGGCGGCCCGGGCGCGTGATACACACGTGCGGTCATCTTTCCTGTCCGCCAGCAGGGAGTTACCGCATGTCAGCGACACGACGTCAGATCCTGGGCCGTACCGGTGCGCTGGGCGCCTCCATCGCCTTCACCGGCAGCATCCAGGAACTCTTCGCCGGTACGGCCACGGCCGACACACCGGACCGGGCGGCCCCAGCGGCCCCGGACACCGCCGCGCGCGGCGGCTACGGCCCGCTCGTGCCCGATCCGGACGGCCTGCTCGACCTCCCCGAGGGCTTCCGCTACCGCGTGCTGTCCCGCGAGGGCGACGCGCTGCGTTCCGGTGAGGGCAAGGTCCCCAGCCACTGCGACGGCATGGCCGCCTTCCCGGGCCGCGCGAGCGGCCGGGAGGCCTGTACGCATCTGGTCCGCAACCACGAGAACCGCAAGGACGCCGCGATCCGCGTCCCCGCCGTCAAGGGCCTCACCTACGACCCGATGGGCATGGGCGGCTGCACCGCCCTCGCGCTCGACTCCGCCAACCGGGTGCTGTCGGAGCGGGTCGCCATCGCCGGTACGGCCGTCAACTGCGCGGGCGGCCCGACGCCCTGGCGTACGTGGCTGACCTGCGAGGAGACCGAGGACAGGGCCGGTACGAACGGCTACACCAAGGACCACGGGTTCATCTTCGAGGTCGACCCGTACGATCCGCGCCGCACCGGCGCTACACCGCTCACCGCCATGGGCCGCTTCCAGCACGAGGCCATCGCCGTCGACCCGCGCAGCGGCGTCGTCTACGAGACCGAGGACGCCTTCGAGAAGCCCTTCGGGCTCTTCTACCGCTTCCTGCCCCGTAAACCCCTCGGCGGGACCGGGTCGCTGCGCGCGGGCGGCAAGCTCCAGGCGCTGCGGGTGCCGGGGGTGGCCGACCTGTCCACCGTGCAGGAGCCGGGGACGTCCTTCAGCGGCATCGAGTGGGTGACCGTCCCCGATCCGCTCGCGAAGGAAACGCCCATCCGGTTCCAGGACTTCGGCGCGGGCGGCATCACCCACGCCCAGAAGCTGGAGGGCTGCTACTGGGGCGGCACGTCGGTCTACTTCGTCTCCAGCTTCGCCAAGAGCGCCGACGGCTCGGCCGCCGACCACTTCGGGCAGATCTGGCGCTACGAGCCGCAGCGCCACCGGCTCACCCTGGTGATCGTCTTCGGCCCCGGCACGGACGTCCAACTGCCCGGCGAGTCACCGGACAACATCACGCTCGCGCCCAGCGGCGGGCTGATGGTCTGCGAGGACGGCGAGGGCGCACAGCACGTCTACGGGCTGACCCGGCGCGGTGAGGTCTACCCGATGGCGCGCGGGCGCCAGAACATCGGTACCGAGGACAAGCCCGAGTGGGGTGAGTTCGCGGGCGTCACCTTCGCCCCGGACCACCGCACGATGTACGTGAACTGCTACACCCCGGGCACCACCTTCGCCGTCACCGGGCCCTGGCGTCACTGACGGCGTGAGCTGAGCGCACACGCGAGCGCCGTCGCCCCGGCGGCGAGCACGGCGGTCACGGCGAGGGGCAGCAGCGGCACCGTAACGGTGCCGCTGCGTGAGCCGTTGACCAGCCCCGACACGGCGGCGTTCGCGGGCGAGGCGCCGACCACGGAGACGAGTAGCGCGGCGAGCACGGTGGAGAGGACGGCCCAGCCGGGGCGGTGCAGCAGCGGCCTGTTGCACAGCGCGCCGACGGCCGTGCCCAGCAGCGCGCAGGCGAGCGCGGCCAGCAGTCCGGCGACGGTCGCCGAGGCCACGGGAATCCCGACCCGGCCGTCCGCACTGTGCGGATCGCCGACCAGCGCGACGTACGCCGTCCCGGCGCCCCCGAGGACGACCGCCGCGCCCAGCGCGGTCAGCACACCGGCCAGATGCACCCGCCCGGGACTCTGGGCGGCGGCCGCGCAAGAGCGCGCCGCGGCGGGCTCGTTGGTGACGCACACCCGCACCAGCCAGGCGGCGATCGGCAGCACCCCGGCGGCGGCGAACCCGAACGAGTCGAGGATCGGCTGCCCGGCCTGCACCCCGATGCCCATGAAGACGACATAGAGGAGGAGCGGCGGCAGCCAGCGATGCGAACGGACCAGCAGCGCGGCCTGATAGCGCAGCAGGGCGATCATGAGACCTCCGGATCGGCGGGGACTTCGGTCACCGAGCGGATGTGCCAGGGCGGCCGGGCGGTGAGCAGCACCCGAAGCAGCTCGTCGGAGTCGCCCGCACCGACCGTCAGCCGCACGACCGCGGGTTCGCCATCCGGCGCGGGCGGTGGCCCGGGGGCGTGCAGCGGGGCACCGGGGAGGTTCTCGGGGAGGGTGGCTCCCGGCGGGCGCTCGGCCTCCACTTGGATCCGTGGTCCGGCGGCGGCCGGGGGCCTGCCGGGGTCCGGCAGGGACCCGGCCGCCGGGCCCGGCAGCGGCTCCAGGCGGGCGTCCGCGACCCGGAACACCGCGTCCGGCGCACCGGCCAGGCGGCGGGGGTCGTGGTCGACGAAGACGACCGCGGCGCCGTCGGCGACCCGCTCGGCGACCGCCTCGTCCAGAACGCCGCGCGCGGTCCGGTCGAGCCCGGTCCACGCCTCGTCGAGGACCAGCAGGGCGGGCGCGGCCAGCAGCGCCTGCGCGACGGCGACCTTCTGGCTGGTGCCCTTGGACAGCTCGGCCAGCGGCGTGGTCGCGTACGCGTCCGCCCCGAACCGCTCCAGCCACTCCCCCGCCCCGCGCGCCGCCGCGGCCCGGCCCAGGCCGTGGATCCGGCCCAGGTGGGTGAGGTAGCCGAGGACGGAGAAGGGCAGCTCGGCCGGGAACCGCTCGGGGACGTACGCGGTGCGCGGGCGGCCGGTGATCCGGCCCGAGGTGGGTGCGTCGATCCCCGCGAGCAGCCGCAGCAGAGTGGATTTGCCGCTGCCGTTCGTCCCCTCGACCCGGGTCAGCGAGCCCGGCGGTACGTCGAGGTCGACGCCGCGCAGCACCCAGGGTCCGGCCAGGCCGTAGCGGCGCCCGACTCCTCGCAGTCTCATGTTGGTTGAGCATAGGCACTCGGGCGGCGGCCCGCCGCCGCTGGCTGCCGCTGTCGGCGGGTGCTGTCGGCGGGTGCTGGCAGACTGGAGCGCGTGACCAGCTCAGACGCCATGCCCACCAGCCCGCCCGCGATCCCCCGCAGCAGCCCGTTCCGGCATGCGGAGACGGACCGGGACGCGGCGCCGCAGTTCGTGCTGCCGTTGGTGGTGCGGATCGAGAAGGCCGCGCCCCCGGCCCGTACGGACGCGCTGGAGACGGCGGCGCGGGCGGTGCTGGTGCTGCTGTCGGACGAGCGGGCGACGGCGGCGGACGGCGAGTGGGCCGAGGCCGTGCGGGACTGGCAGGACGCCCGGATCCGCAAGGTCGTACGGCGGGCCCGGGGCGCGGAGTGGCGGCGGGCCCAGACCCTGCCGGGCATCACGCTCACGGGCCGGGCGGAAGCGGCCGAGGACGTTCCGGCGGCCGAGGTGCGGGTGTTCCCGCCGGTGCCGCTGGACGGCTGGCCCAAGGAGCTGGCCAAGCTCCAGGTCTCCGGCACCGACCTGGACGACCCCACGCCCCCACCCGCGCCGGACCCGGCCGGGCCGGTGCTGTGGCTGAGCCCGGAGGTCGGGATGTCGGCGGGCAAGGCGATGGCGCAGGCCGGACACGGCGCGCAACTGGCGTGGTGGGAGCTGGACGACGCGCAGCGGGCGGCATGGCGCGAGGCCGGTTTCCCCCTGGCGGTGCGGGTGGCGACGGCCGAGCGGTGGAGCGCGCTCACCGAAAGCGGCCTGCCGGTCGTACGGGACGCGGGCTTCACCGAGGTCGCACCGGGCTCCTGCACGGTGGTAGCGGACCACCCGGCCCTGCGCCGCCCGTAGGCCCGCCACGCGCGGGTGAACACCGGCCCGGGCCGGGCGGCGGCCACGACGGCCCGTACCAGACGGACAGCGGCCCGGACCCGCGCCACCGCCGCGCGAGCAACGGCCGGAGCCCGACGACCGCGCGCGGCCGCCACAACGGCCCGTACCCGACCGGCCGCAGCCGGGGCCCGTGTCACCGCCGCGCGGGCAGCGGCCGAGGCCCGGCAACCGAGCGCGCCGCCCCCGACGGCGCGTACTCGACCATCTGCGGCCGGGCCCATTTCACCGCCGCGCAGGCAGGGCCGGGGCCCGACGACCGAGCACGGCGGCCACCACGGCGCGTACCAGACCGACCGCAGCCGGGGCCCACGCCACCGCCACGCGGGCAACGGCCGGGGCCCGACGACCGAGCACGGCGGCCACGGCGGCGCGTATCAGACGGGCGGCGGCCGGGGGCCCGGCGACCGAGCGCGGCGGCCACCACGGCACGTACCCGACCGACCGCAGCCGGGGCCCACGCCACCGCCGTGCGGGCAGCGGCCGGGGCCCGGCGGTTGGGCGTGGGGGCCCACCGGGACCGACCGGCGCCGGGCGGGTCAGGCGCGGCGGCGTTTGCGGATCGCGCGTGTCACCACCGGCGGCAGGACATCGGCGGCCAGCCGTCGGACCTGGCTGGGGCGGCGCGGGGCGGAGGCGGCGGCCGGGGCGGCGGGCGACTGGCCCGCCTTCGGGGCCGGGGCGGGGGCGGCGGGCGCCTCGTCGGCGTAGCGGGACCGCGGCGCCGCCGGATTCTTCGGCTTCCCGGCGAACCGCAGCACGCGGCTGCCCGCGATCTCCTGGCGGCTCATGTTCATCCCGCGCCGCCACTGCTCGTCCTCGAGCATCTCTTCCTGGATGGGGCCGGGGTCGCCCCACATGCCGTAGAGCTTCTGCGTGGTCAGGCAGATGGGCCGCAGGCCGCGGTTGAAGACCGCCTCCCACGCGGCGGCGGCCACGCCGGGGGTGTGCTCGGAGCGGAAGTCGTCGAGCACGACGATGCCGCCGGGCAGCAGGACGTCACGCGCGGCGATGATGTCGCCCTCCACGTGCTCGTACAGGTGCGAGGCGTCGACGTGGACGAAGCGGCAGGTGTCGTCGTCCACGAGGCTGGGCACGATCGAGGTCGTGCCCTGGAGGATGTGGGGCAGGGCGTCGTGGAACGCCAGATAGTTCTGCTCGAAGGCGGTGCGGGTGAGCGTGGAGTACGACTTCCGGGCCTCCACCGCGTTGTTCGCGTCCGGCGCGTCCTCCGCGTCGAAGAGGTCGCAGACCGTGAAGCGCTCGTCGGGCCGCAGGTAGGCGGCGGTGAAGATGGCGCTCTTGCCCATGTAGGCGCCCATCTCCATGAGGTCGCCGCGCTCCCCCAGGCGCTCCTGGCGCCTCAGGAAAAAATCGAACAGCACTTGGTCAAGGCTGGGGAACCACCCCTTGACGTCATTGAGGCTGCGGGGACGCTGCTCTGCTGCGGCGGTGGTGGCCGTCATGGTGCTCTCTGTTCCTCGGAGGCGGTCGGGAGAGACGTGAATCGCGGGCCACGCTGGCAGTGGCAAGCAACGCCGGGACGTCACGGTTGTGTGTTTTATGTGACCGGAACACGGGGCGATCGGGCGGGCACAGGGGGTCAGCGGGCGGAAAGCCGCCCGGAACGGGGTCTTACGGACCGATGACGGCGCGGCGCGGACGCGGGATCCGGGGCCGCCGAACGCCTAGCGTCGGGGCCATGCGCGTACTGGTCACCGGAGGCGCGGGCTTCATCGGCTCGCACATCGTCACCGCACTCACCGACCGCGGCCATGAGCCGGTCGTCCTCGATGCCCTGCTGCCCGCCGCCCATCCGGAGCCGCCGCGGCCGTCCGGCGCCGAGTGGATCCACGCCGATGTGCGGGACCGGGCGGCGGTGGAGGAGGCGCTGCGCGGGGTGGACGCCGTCTGCCATCAGGCGGCGATGGTCGGCCTCGGCAAGGACTTCGCCGACGCGCCCGATTACGTCGGCTGCAACGACCTGGGCACGGCGGTCCTGCTGGCGGCCATGGCCGAGCGCGATGTGCGCTCGCTGGTGCTGGCCGGGTCGATGGTGGTGTACGGGGAGGGGCGCTACGACTGCCCCCGGCACGGCCGGGTGCGCCCCGGCCCGCGCGCCGAGGCCGACCTGGCCGCCGGGCGGTTCGAGCCCGGCTGCCCGGACTGCGGCACCCCGCTGCTGCCGGGCCTGGTCGACGAGGACGCCCCGGCCGACCCGCGCAACGTCTACGCCACCACGAAGCTGGCGCAGGAGCATCTGGCGGCGGCGTGGGCGCGGTCGGTGGACGGCCGCGCAGTCTCCCTGCGCTACCACAACGTCTACGGCCCCGGCATGCCGCGCGACACCCCCTACGCGGGCGTCGCCTCCTTCTTCCGCTCGGCCCTCGCCCGCGGCGAGGCGCCCACGGTCTACGAGGACGGCGGGCAGCGCCGCGACTTCGTCCACGTACGGGACGTGGCCTCGGCCAACGCCGCCGCGCTGGAGGCGGTCGCGGGCACGGCGGCCGCCGCCACGGCGGCCACGGGCGGCCTCACCGCGTACAACACCGGCAGCGACGACCCTCATACGGTGGGCGAGATGGCGGAGGCGCTGGCCGTGGCCTGCGGCGGGCCCGCGCCGGTGGTCACGGGCGCGTACCGGCTGGGCGACGTACGGCACATCACGGCCTCGTCGCGTCGGCTCCGCGAACAGCTGGGCTGGCGGCCCGCGGTTCCGTTCACCGAGGGCATGGCCGAGTTCGCCCGCGCGGCCCAGCGCCCGGCGGCCACGGTCCGGTAGCCCGAGCGGCCCGGCATGGCTGCCGCCGCCCGCCACGAGGCACCGCGGAGGTGTGGCTACGCCCGGGCGGCGGGGAGGCGGACCTCGAAGCGGCAGCCGCCGGCCACGTTCGTCACGGCCGCGTGGCCGTGGTGGGCCTCGACGATGCCGCGGACGATGGCAAGGCCCAGCCCGGCCCCCGCCGGGGGCGTGCGGGCGTGGGTGCCGCGCCAGCCGGTGTCGAACACGCGCGGCAGATCCTCCTCCGGTATGCCGCCGCAGCCGTCGGTGACGGACAGCACGACGGTGTCCGCCTCGCGCCGGGCGGCCACGGCGACCGTGCCGTCGGCCGGGGTGCGGCGGATGGCGTTGATGAGGAGGTTGCCGAGGACGCGGGTCATCTCCTTCCCGTCGACCTCGACGGGGATGGGGTCCACGGGGTCGCCGATCAGCTGGACGCCCAGCTCGCGGGCGAGCGGGTCGGCGCCCGCGAGGGCGTCGCCGATCAGGTCGTAGACGGAGATCCGCGTGGGGGCGAGGGACAGCGCCCCGGCGTGGATGCGGGACAGCTCGAAGAGGTCTCCGACCATGGTGTTGAGCCGCTCCACCTCGGTGCGGATCTGGCGGTGGTAGCGGTCCGGGTCGTCCACCATGCCGTCCTCCAGCGCCTCGGACATGGCCCGCAGCCCGGCCAGCGGGGTGCGCAGATCGTGGGAGATCCAGGCGACCAGCTCGCGGCGGGAGGACTCCAGGGCCCGTTCGCGCTCCCGGGACCGGGCCAGTTTGGCGCTGGTCGCGGCCAGTTCGCGGCCGAGTTCGGCGAGTTCGGCGGTGGCCGCGCCGCCGGGGGCGGCGAAGCTGCCGCCGTCCCCGAAGGAGCGGGCGGCGAGGGTCAGTTCATGGCTGCGGGCCACCACCCAGCGGCCCAGCAGCAGCGCGGTGGCCAGGGACACCACGGCGGCCATGGCGCAGACGGTGGTGACGACCGTCAGATCATGCGTGGACAGGAACATCGCCCAGGCGACGGCCAGGGTCCCGGCGAGCATGGCCGTCACCGCGACGGTGGCCACGACGGCGAGGGACACGACGACGGACCGGCCGCGCAGCAGCCGCAGGGCGAGCGCCCCGAAGAGCCCGGCCGCGGCGGCGCCGAGGAACGCGAACAGGGCCATCAGCAGGACGTCACTCATGGCGATCAGCCTCAGTCGGCGTGTCCGGCGCGTCGAAGCGGTAGCCCACGCCCCAGACGGTCTGGATGAGGCGCGGCGCGGCGGGATCGTCCTCGACCTTTCCGCGCAGCCGCCGCACATGGACGGTGACGGTGGACAGGTCGCCGAAGTCCCAGCCCCAGACGTCCCGCATCAGCTCCTCGCGGGTGCAGGCGAGCCCGGGGTGGCGCAGCAGGAAGGCCAGCAGGTCGAACTCGCGGAGGGTGAGGGCGAGTTCCCGGCCGTCCTTGGTGGCGCGGCGGGCCATCGGATCGAGGGTGATCCCGGCGCGGCGCAGCACGGTGCCCGGCCGTTCGAGGCGCTGCGCACCGGCCGGGGCGGCGGAGGCGCGCGGCCCGGTGCGGCTGCGGCGCAGTACGGACTCCACCCGCAGCACCAGCTCGCGCGGGCTGAACGGCTTGGTGACGTAGTCGTCCGCGCCGATCTCAAGACCGAGGATCCGGTCGTCCTCGTCGCCGCGCGCGGTCAGCATGATCACCGGCACCGGCCCCTTGCCGCGGAGCGTGCGGCACACGTCCAGGCCGTCCATGCCCGGAAGCATGAGGTCGAGGACGACCAGGTCGGGCCATTGGGCGTCGGCGCGCGCGAGCGCGCCGGGGCCGTCGGCGGCCCGGGCGACTTCGAAACCGGCGCGGGTGAGGTACCCGGCGACGACCTCGGCGACGGTCGGATCGTCGTCCACGACGAGCACGCGGCCGGGAGGCGGGGTCTGCTGCATGGCTCCAGCGTGGCACCCGGCCGGGTGGACCGTCCCGCCGATGACCGGGGCACGGCGGCGACGTCCGTGTTTCGTAAGGACTGGAAGTCCGTAATGTGGCTTTTTCGTTCGTAGGGTGGGCCGGGTGACCCACTCGACCACTCCTCATGCGGACGTCGTCCTTCCGTGTCTGGACGAGGCCGCCGCCCTGCCCTGGGTGCTGGAACGCATCCCCGCCGGCTGGCGCGCCATCGTCGTCGACAACGGTTCGACGGACGGCTCGGCCGCGCTCGCCCGCTCCCTCGGCGCCACCGTCGTCCATGAGCCCCGCCGCGGCTTCGGGGCCGCCTGCCACGCCGGGCTGCTCGCCGCCGACGCGGACGTCGTCTGCTTCTGCGACTGCGACGCCTCGCTGGACCCCGGGCTGCTGACGGGCTTCGTACGGAGCGTCGCCGACGGCGACGCCGACCTCGTCCTGGGGCGCCGCCGCCCCCAGGAGCGCGGCGCCTGGCCCGTACACGCCCGGCTCGGCAACCTCGCCCTGTCCTCGATGGTGCGGCGGCGCACCGGAGCCGTACTGCACGACCTCGGCCCCCTGCGGGCCGCGCGGCGCGCACCGCTGCTGGATCTGGGCCTCACCGACCGCCGCAGCGGCTACCCGCTGCAGATGGTCGTGCGGGCCGCCGACGCGGGCTGGCGGATCGAGGAGCGCGACGTGCCGTACCGGCCGCGGGCCGGAAAATCGAAGGTCACCGGCACCTGGCGGGGCACCTGGCACGCGGTGCGCGACATGCGGGCCGTCCTGCGTCAGCCGCCCGCGGCCACCTCCCCCGGCGACCGCGCGGGGGCCGCCCGGTGACCGCGGGGCGCACCTCGGACGGCGCTTCGGACGGCACCTGGGGAGACACCTGGGAAGGCACCTCGGAAAGCACCGTCCTCGTCATCGCCAAGGAACCCGTGGCCGGGCGGGTGAAGACCCGGCTCACTCCCCCGTACACCCCGGCGGAGGCCGCGGCGCTCGCCGAGGCCGCCCTCGGGGACACCCTGCACGCCGTGCTCGGGATGCCCGCCCGGCGCAGGGTGCTGGCGCTCGACGGGGCGCCCGGGCCCTGGCTGCCGCCGGGGATCGAGGTCGTGCCGCAGGGCGGCGGCGGCCTGGACGAGCGGCTGGCCGCGGCCTTCGCGGGGTGTCAGGGGCCCACGCTGCTCGTCGGCATGGACACCCCGCAGATCACCCCCGCCCTGCTGGCGCCCGCGCTGGGCCGGGACGGCTGGCGGGGCTGCGACGCCTGGTTCGGCCCCGCCGCCGACGGCGGGTTCTGGGCGCTGGGCCTGGCGGAACCGGACCCGGAGCTGCTGCGCGGGGTGCCGATGTCCACCCCCGGCACCGGTGCCGCGCAGCGGCGTCGGCTCACGGAAGCGGGACTGCGGGTACGCGAACTGCCCGTGCTGCGCGACGTCGACACGGCGGACGACGCCGCCTGGGTGGCGGCCCTCGCCCCGGGCAGCCGGTTCGCCCGTACCCTCGCCGGGCTGTCCCGGGCCGCCGCCCGATGAGCACGGCGGTACGCGAAGACGCGGGCGGCGCCAAGGCCGGGTCCTGGCGCGCCGACCCCTATACGCGGGCGCTGAGCGCGGGCCGGGGCCCGCTGTTCCTGCGCCGCGCGGACGGCTGGCTGCTGCCCCTGGAGGTCGAGCGCTGGTGCGCGGACGCCGACGCGGCGGACCGCACGGTGCTGCGCCGGTGCCAGGGGCCCGTACTCGACATCGGCTGCGGCCCCGGGCGGCTGGTGGCGGCGCTCGCCCCGTACGGCCGCCCCTGCCTCGGCATCGACGTGAGCCGGGCGGCGGTCGCCCGTACCGTCCGCACCGGCGGCCCGGCCCTGTGCCGCTCGGTGTTCGAGCCGCTGCCGGACGAGGGGCGCTGGGGCACGGCGCTGCTGCTCGACGGCAACATCGGCATCGGCGGCGACCCCCGGGCCCTGCTGGCGCGCGTGGAACAACTCCTGTCCCCCGAGGGGCTGCTGATCGTCGAGGCGGCCGCGGCCGATGTCGACGAACGGGTCCGGGTGCGGGTGGACGACGGGCGCGGCCCGATCGGCACCGCGTTCCCCTGGGCCCGGGTGGGCACCCCCGCGCTGCTGCGGCACGCCCGGGCGGCGGGCTGGACCGCCGTCGAACGCTGGACGGCCCGGGGCCGCGACTTCATGACCCTGCGCCGCGCCGCCGCGCCCGGGCCCGCCACACCGCCGCCCTGACGCACAGCCACAGCGCCGAGGCGGCGAAGAGCCCGGCGGTGATCAGCAGCCAGCGCGACAGGAAGACATCGGCGGACAGTGCGGTGTAGCGCTCGTAGCGGCTCGCTTGCGTCCCCGCGATCAGCGGGAACCACACCAGCAGCAACAGCGCCGAGACGAAGGCGGGCACCCGTACGTGGTTGACGTACCGGGCGGGCGCCGGAACCGCCCGTCGCAGCGCCCGGTCGGCGAGCCCGTACAGCGGCAGCAGCACCAGGTCGTGCAGGACGGCAGCGCCGACGAACCAGAGCACGATCCCGAGCCAGTCGCCGCGCAGCAGCCGCACGCCCGCGTAGCCGGTCAGCGCGAAGGAGCACAGCAGCAGGAGCAGCTGCGCCGGCGAGTCGCCGTAACCCCGCCGGAATCCGGTGGCGGCCTTCATACCGTCTCCCCGAAGCTCAGCCGGGCGACCCACTTGGTGTTGTGCACGCCCGGGGCGCCCGGCACGATGACGCGCGCCGGGTAGCCGTGGTCCGGCGACAGGTCCGCGCCGTTGACCCGCAGGGCGAGCAGGGAGCGCGGATCGCGGACCTGGTTGTCGCGCAGCACGACCGAGCGGAACGAGCCGTGCCGCTGGAGCGATTCGACGAGGACGCCCGGCGGCCGTTCGTCCAGGCCGACCAGCCCGGCGAGGTCGGACAGCCGCACGCCCTCCCACCGCTGGTCGGGGGTGGACCACCCCTCGACGCAGGCGATCGGCAGCGCCGCCCCGTGCCGCGGCAGCCGCAGCACCTGATCACGGGTCAGCACGACCTCTCGGCCCGGGCCGCGCACCACCAGCCGCCAGCCTGGGCCGATGTCGCGGGCGCCGATGCCGACGGCCGCGGCGGTCTTGTTGATCTGGAAGCCGTTCGGCCCCCGGCCCGGCTCCCGGCCGTGCGGGGCGAGCAGCGCGGTCTTCCGCAGCGGCCCGTCGAGGCTCTGCCCGGCCGTCACCACCAGCAGCGCGGCCGACCCGGTGCCCACCATCGCGAGCGCGCCCCGCCGCGACATGGTGGGCGGGGCGGGATCCGCGCTCACCAGACCGGTCTCGTCGGGCGCCTCCGGCCGGGTGCGCGAGGCGGGAGTACGCAGCTCCGCCCGCAGATCGCGGCCGCGCAGCGCGCGCACCATGCGGGGGAACCGGAGCGCCACATGGACGACGAACGCGCCCATGAAGATCCACGCCCCGTAGAAGTGCAGCGGGTAGAAGGACCCGGGGAAGACGTACTCCAGCTGGACGTTGAGCACCCCGGTCACGAACTCGAACAGCCCGCCGCCGACCAGCGCGAGCAGCGACAGCCGCTCAAGACCGTGCCCGACGGACCGCACCGGCGGCCGCTCGAACAGCTTGGGGACGACGGACCACAGCTTGGCCAGCAGCACCGGCACCAGCACGATGCCGAGCGTGACGTGCACCCCTTGGGTGACGCGGTACAGCCAGACGGGGTGGGTCGGCCAGGAGAAGAGGTAGAAGCCGAGCAGCCCCTTGTCCGGCGTCTTGTCGTTGACCGGGGACAGATCCGGGTTGTACGCGGCGTACGACAGCAGCCCGGTGACGAACAGCAGCGGGATCCCGCACAGCAGGACCAGACCGAACACGGACGTCAGCCAGGGGCCGCGCAGGGGGCTCCGCCAAGCGGGTCGACTGGGGTTCATGGCACGACGTTAGGGCCGCCGGACCGGTCATCAGGGGCTCCGACTCATGACGAAACGCTGACGTCGGCCCGGCTGGCGGTACCCCCTCGCCGGGATCTGACAGTTCGGTGACGTGAGCGCGCCACAGCGGCCGACAGGGCAGGTCACCGGCTTAGCGTGAAGCCGTGAAGCTCCCCCTCCGCATCGATGACCAGACCCTTCGTACGCCGGACGGCGACGAGCGGACCGGCCGCCGCCGGGATGTGCTCGCCGCCGCTGCCGCCGCGCTCCTCTTCGCCGTCGCGGCCGCCGTCGGCACCCTGATCCAGCGGACCGATCACACCCTGTACGTCGACTGGGCGCCGCTGTACGCCGACTGGCTGCCCCACGCGGGCCCCGGCACGCCCGCCGCCGTGGCCCTCGCCGCGGCCGTCGTCGGCTACGGCCCGCGGATCGCGGCGACGCTGCCGTGGCGTCGGCTGCTGTGGGCGGGCTGGGCGGCGGCGCTCGCCTGGACCTGGGCGCTGGCGCTGGTCGACGGCTGGGGGCGGGGCGTGGCCGGGCGGCTGACGCAGCGGCACGAGTATCTGCGCGGCATCGACCGCTTCCAGGACATCGGCGCCGCGCTGCGCGGCTTCACCGGTCACATCCTGATCACCCAGCCCGACCACTGGCCCGCGCACATCGCCGGGCATCCGCCGGGCGCCGTGCTCACCTTCGTCGGGCTCGACCGCCTGGGGCTCGGCGGCGGCGGATGGGCGGGGGCGTTCTGCATCACCGCCGGAAGCTCGGCGGTGGCCGCCGTCCTGGTCACGCTGCGCGCCCTGGGGCAGGAGCGGGCGGCGCGCACCGCCGCGCCGTTCCTCGTGCTGGCTCCGGCCGCGGTGTGGGTGGGGGCGTCGGCGGACGGCTACTTCGCGGCGGTCGCGGCCTGGGGGGTGGCGCTGCTGGCGCTGGCGGCGACCCGTACGGCCCGGGCGCCGGGCGCCGTCGCGCTGGCCGCCGGGCTGCTGCTCGGCCTCACCGCCTATCTGTCGTACGGACTCACGCTCATCGCGCTGCCCGCGGCGGCCGCACTCCTCCTCGCCCGTACCGTACGGCCGTTGCCGTACGCGCTGGCCGGGGCGGCGGCGGTGGCGGGCGCGTTCACCCTCGCCGGTTTCGCCTGGTGGGAGGGGTACGACCTGCTGGTCGAGCGCTACTACCAAGGGGTCGCGGCGGACCGCCCGTACGGCTACTGGGTGTGGGCCAACCTCGCCTGCACGGCGGTCACGGCCGGTCTCGCCTCCGTCGCCGGGGCTCGCCGGGCGGTGGGGGCCGCGCCGGGGGTCGTACGGCGGCTGCGCCACGGGGGTGACGGCGAGGTGGACGGGCTCGTGGTGCTCGTCCTCACCGCCCTGCTCGCGCTCGCCATCGCCGATGCGTCCGGGATGAGCAAGGCCGAGACGGAGCGCATCTGGCTGCCGTTCGTGCTCTGGCTGCTGCCCTCCGCCGCGCTGCTGCCCGCCCGTGACCTGCGCGGCTGGCTGGTGGCGCAGGCGGGGCTCGCGCTGCTGGTGAACCATCTGCTGCTGACCGGTTGGTGAGTGTCGGCTGATGAGTGGCCGATGTGAAGAGCAGGTGATACTTCTGTGATACTGAGCGGGGCACACAACTGAACCGTTGCCAGGGGGCGGGACCCGTTGAAGGCGTTGAAGACCTTGAAGGCATCGCAGTCCTTGAAGGCGTTGAAGGAATTATCCGCGCGGAACGCCTATGGCGTGGCCGCGCCCCTGGGGGCGCTCACGGCCGTGGCCGTGGTCGTGGCGCTGCTCATCGCCCTGACCTCGCCGGGGGATACGAGCGGCGCGATGGACGGCAGCGTCCAGGCCGCCGTGCCCGTGCCGCGCGCGGACAAGATCCCCAAGGGCGCCAAGAAGAAGAACAAGTACGCCAACTGGGACGGCGAGGTGAAGGTGATCGGGGACGGTTCCACGTCCTACACCGGTCCCCAGCCCCACCAGCCGAAGATCAAGAAACTGAAGCCGGGCGAGAAACCCCCGCAGTTCGTGGTCTTCTCCTGGGACGGCGCCCTGGAGAACGGCGACCATCTGTTCTCCCGCTTCCGCCAGGTCGCCAGGGAATCCGACGCCAAGATGACGTTCTTCCTGAGCGGCATGTATCTGCTGCCCAAGTACAAGAGCGACCTCTATCAGCCGCCGATGCACAAGCGGGGCTCGGCCGCCATATCCTTCCCCACCGACGAGCACATACGCGAGACGCTGGAGCAGCTGCGCGGGGCGTGGAAGGAGGGCAATGAGATCGGCTCGCACTTCAACGGGCATTTCTGCGGCTCCAAGGGCGGCGGCGAGTGGACCACCCAGCAGTGGAAGAGCGAGGCCGAGCAGGCGTACTCCTTCGTGGACCAGTGGAAGACCAATACGGGTTTCACCGACATCGAGCCGCTGCCCTTCGACTACGACGAGGAACTGGCCGGTGGCCGCGCCCCCTGCCTCGAAGGACAGAAGAATCTGATCCCGGCCATCAAGTCGATGGGCTGGCGCTACGACGCGAGTTCTCCGGGCGACTTCCAGATCTGGCCGTCCAAGATCGATGGCATATGGAACTTCCCGCTTCAGCTGGTTCCGTACCCGGAGAGTGAGAAGCAGGTCCTCTCGATGGACTTCAACTTCCTCTACAACCAGTCCGGTGACAGCACCGACGGTGATCCGGCGAAGTACGCCGAATGGGAGCGGCTGACCCGCGAGGGCTATCTGAACGGTTTCGAGCGCGTCTACAACGGCAGCCGGGCGCCGCTGTTCATCGGCAACCACTTCGAGACGTGGAACGGTGGCATCTATATGCAGGCCATCGAAGACGTGATGCGCAGCGTGTGCAAGCGCCAGGGCGTGCAGTGCGTTTCGTTCAAGCAGCTCGCGGACTGGCTGGACGCGCAGGACCCAAAGGTCCTGGACAAGCTGCGGATGCTCGACCCGGCGGAATCGCCGGACTGGAAGTCGTACACCAAGTAGCCGTACGGCGAGAAACAAAGAGCCCGGCCCGGTGCGTTCGGTTCGACGCGCCGGGCCGGGCTTTTGCCGCTTCTCCCGCTACTTCTTCCCGGCACCCGCCATATAGCGGGTCCAGATGTCCAGCGGATAGGTGTCGCTCGCCTTTCCGGTGGCGTCCCCGCCCATTCCCTTGAGCGGCAGCAGCTCCTGGGTCTTGGGGTCCACCCGCGACAGCGACACCGCCGTGGACACCTGATCGGTGTAGCCCACGAACCAGGACGAGGTGCCGTCCTGCGCCGTGCCCGTCTTACCGGCCGTATCGGGGCCCACCACGGCCGCCTCCTGCCCGGTGCCGCCCTGCACCGCGCCGTGCAGCGCGTCGTCCACCTGCGCCGCCACCTGGGCGCTGAACGCCCGCTTGGCGCGGTCCTTGCGCAGGGCGAACTTCTCGCCGTTACGGGTCAGTCCGCTCACCGAGTACGGCGGCACATGGGTGCCGTCGGCGGTGAACGTCGCGTAGGCGCTGGCCATCCGGATGGAGCTGGGCGTCGCGGTGCCGAGCGAGAACATGGGCACCCGCGCGCCGAAGCTGCTGGGCAACAGCCCCGCGTCGATGGAGGCTTGGCGGACCCGGTCGAGGCCGACGTCCATGCCGAGCTGCAGCATCGGGGTGTTGATGGACTGGACGATCGCCTGGCGCAGGCTGACCTGCCCATAGGAGTGCTCGCCGTCGTTCTCGCCCCGAACGATCTTCCCGCTGCGGTCCCAGTAGGGCCCCTCGGGGGTCTTCACGGCGGCCTTGTTGTTGCCGTCGTAGAGCGTGGTGGGGGCGATGGGCGTCCGTGGGCTGTTCCGCTCCTTGAGCACGCCGTCGCGCAGCGCCGCCGCGTAGACGAAGGGCGTGAAGGCGGTACCGGCCGGGACGACGGAGGCGTTCGCGTCGTTGAAGCCCTGCTCCAGATAGCCGGGGCCGCCGTACAGCGCCTCGATGCGCCCGCCCGGCGTCACGGAGGCGGCGCCGATGCGTATGTAGCGGTCCTCCTCGCGGCTCTTGGGGTCGAGGCCGTCGCGGGTCTTCTTCACGGATGCGGCGAGCGCCTTCACCTTCGACTTCTCGAAGGTGGTGTGAATCTGATAGCCGCCCAGGTCGAAGTCGGCGTCGGAGATGGCGGTATGGGAACTCACATACGCCTTCGCGGTCTCCACCAGATAGCCGACCTGCCCGGTGAGCCCGGCCGGCCTGGGCTCGGGATGGGGCTCGGGGAACGTCGTGTACTTTGCCCGCTCGGCCTTGGAGAGCTTTCCGATGTCGACCATCCGGTCAAGCACCCATTTCCAGCGCTCGACCGCCCGTTTGTGGTTCTTGGAGCCGAGCGTCGGATCGAAGGTTCCGGCGCCCTTCAGCAGCGAGGCGAGCATCGCGCCCTCGCTCGCGTTGAGCTTGGAGACGTCCTTGCCGTAGTACGCGTAGGAGGCCCGCTGAATGCCGTACGTACCGCGCCCGAACCAGCTGGTGTTCAGATAGCGCTCCAGAATCTCCTGCTTGCTCATCCGGTCGTCCAGCTTGATGGCCATGAACATCTCGGTGAGCTTGCGGGAGAACGTCTGGCGCTGATTCAGATAGGCGTTCTTCACATACTGCTGGGTGATGGTCGAGCCGCCCTGGGTCTCACCGCCCGTCACCATCCGTGTCACTGCGCGCATCAGACCGCTCGGGGAGACGCCGCTGTCCGAGTAGAAACTCGCGTTCTCGGCGGCGAGGATCGCCCACTGGACCTTTTCCGGCACCTTGGACAACGCCACCTCCTGACGGTTGACCGGGCCCGTACGGGCCATCTCGGAGCCGTCGGCCCAGTAGTAGACGTTGTCCTGCTGGGTGGCGAAGTCGTTGAGGTTCTTGGGTATCTCGGTCTGCATGTAGAGATAGCTCAGGACACCGGTCAGACTCCCGAGGCAGAACACGAAGAGGAGACCCACCTGACGCCACGACGGCAGCCACCGCCGCACGCCCGGTCTCCCGGCCCGGGGGTAGTCGAGCCGGATATGGCGGGCCGCCCAGCGACGCAGCCGCATCCCCCGGCCGACCGGCGGCGGCGGTGGCTTACGGTGTGCGTTACGGCGGTGCTTCCCCATGGCATTGTTGCTGCCCAGCACGTGTGTTCCCCCACGCTCGCTCCGCGCGCGGGCGCGGCACAAAGGTGTGATCTTCCATCCCCCCGGACCACATGACTTTATTCTCCCCTCCGAACATCTGTCGCCACAGGGCCCCAAAATTTTGTAACAGTGCCCGGTCGGCGAGGAGCGGGGGCGTAGCGTGACACCCCGAAGCTCAAATGAACCTCTGAACCGCGAGCGCCGTGGATTCGTCCTCTCCTCAGAGGGTCATTACCCCGGCAGACGAGAACGACGGCACGGAGAAGGGGGAGCCATGACGCGCCTCGGTACCGGAATCGGCTGGCGACCGGAAATCGCCGAGGACATCGCGCGCCTGCCCGGCATCGACTGGGTGGAGGTGGTGGCCGAAAACGTCTGCCCCGGGCATGTGCCCGACGCGCTGCTGCGGCTGCGCGAGCGCGGTACGACGGTGGTTCCGCACGGCGTCTCCCTCGGCCTCGGCGGCGCCGAGCGACCGGACCCCGAGCAGCTGACGGCCCTCGCGGAGCGGGCGGAGGCGCTGGGCGCGCCCCTGGTCACCGAGCACATCGCGTTCGTACGGGCCGGGGGGCCGCTGACCGGCTCGCCCGCCATCGAGGCCGGGCATCTGCTGCCGGTGCCGCGCACCCGGGACGCGCTGGACGTGCTGTGCGAGAACGTGGCGATAGCCCAGGAGGCGCTGCCGGTGCCGCTCGCACTGGAGAACATCGCGGCGCTGATCTCCTGGCCCGGCGAGGAGATGACCGAGGGTCAGTTCCTGGCCGAGCTGGTCGAGCGGACCGGCGTACGGCTGCTCATCGACGTCGCCAATCTGCACACCAACCACGTCAACCGGGGCGAGGATCCGGCCACGGCGCTGGACGAGCTGCCGACGTCGGCCATCGCGTATGTCCATGTGGCGGGCGGCGTCGAACGGGACGGGGTGTGGCACGACAGCCACGCCCACCCGGTGACGCAGCCGGTGCTCGACGTGCTCGCCGAGCTGTGCGCCCGTACGACGCCGCCCGGGGTGCTGCTGGAGCGGGACGAGGACTTCCCGGCGGCCGAGGAGCTGGCGGGCGAGCTGGACGCGATCCGCGCGGTGACGGCGGCGGGGGTGGCGGGCACGGACGACGCTCCGGCACCCGCGCCGAAGCGCGACCCGGAGGGGAAGGGCATAGCGGATATCGACGCCGCGCGGGAGCGGCTGGCGCGCGCCCAGACCGCGCTGCTGTCGGCGCTCGTCGCGGGCGATCCGGCGCCGGAGGGCTTCGACCGGGAGCGGCTGGGGGTCCAGAGCCGGGCGCTGACCGCCAAGCGGACCGGGGTGGTCGCCAAGGTCGCACCCGAGCTGCCGGAGATCCTGGGCGACGGCTACCGCCGGGCGTTCGAGCGGTACGCCGACGGCCGCCCGATGACCGGCGGCTACCGCCGCGACGCGATGGCGTTCGTCGAGCATCTGCTGGCGGCCGACGACTTCCGGGACGCGGCGACGCGGCGTCGGCTGACGCTGTGGTGGCAGGAGCGCTCCGGGCCCGCCCCGCTGTCCTCGCACCCGCTGGCGCGCTTCGCCCGCCGGGCCCGGCTCGCGCTGAGCGGAGGGTGATGGAACAGCCGTCGCTCGCCCCCCCGAATCGCGCATTTCGCGAAATCTCTGGCGCGAAACCGGTCGGGTCCAGTAGAACTCGGCCATGTTGTGGGTCCTGTTCCTGCTCGTCGCGTGGGGCTCGGCGGTGGTCAGCTGCACCCGCCTGTGCCTCGCCGCGGTAGCGGCCGCCCAGCCGATGGACGCCGGTCCGCAGCCGGAGGGGCGGACCCTGAGCCTGTACGAGGCGGCGTTCCTGGCGGGCGGGCCGCAGCGGGTGGCCGACCTCGCCCTGGTGTCGATGGCCCGTGAGCGCCGTCTTCTGCTCGCCCACACCGGCTGGGTCACCGTCGTGGACCCGGACGGCCGGGACGCTCTCGAACGCTCGGTCATCGCCGCGATAGGCCCGAAGGGCCAGTCCCCCGTGCCGCCGGTCCGCAACCTCCTGGCCGACGCCGACCCGGTGCGGGCGCTGGCGGACCGGCTGGTGGCGGCGGGGCTCGCGGTGCCCGCCGGGGCGCGGGCGAACGTGGCGGCGGCGGTGCGGCAGGTGCGGCTGGCGTGCGTCGTGGTGCTGCTGACGGGGATCGTCGCGCTGCTGATGGTGCCGCCCGCCTCGGGGCCGGGACCGGCGCTGGCGTGGTTCGCGCTTCCGCTGCTCCTCACCGCGAGCTGTCTGGTGATCGCGCGGGTCGAGGTGCATCCGTACTCGCGCTGGGCCTCCCCCGCCGGGCAGCAGCTGCTGAGCCGGATCGATGTGCCGCCCCGGCGGCCCGTCGCCCAGCGCGCCGGGGGCGGGGCGGACGAGGAGCACGACGACGGCGAGTTGCTCACCGCGCTCGCCGTCCACGGCACGGCCGCCCTGCCCGATCCGGCGCTGCGCGCGGCGCTGAGGGCGCATTGGGGTCATTGACCCCGACACCGCGGCCCGGTGCTTTACATGGCCGAATACCGCACCAAGTATCCCTTTTGTCGGGTGATGTGCGGAGGGATGGCTTGTGAGAGCAGCAGCGCTGTACGGCATCCTCGGACCGCTGTCTCTGTCCCTGGCCATGACCGCGCTGCTGGCCACCCCCGCCACCGGCAGACCACTCACCCAGCCGCCCGGCCCCGCGCACCCCTCCGCGGTGGCCGCCGGGCCTCCGCCGCCGACCGCCGTCACGGCGGCGGTGCCCGCCTGGTCCGCCTCGTTCGGCTCCCCCGCCTCCGCCGTACCGGCCTCCCCCGCGCTGGCCGTGCCCCGGGGCGGCGCCGCCGAGGCGCGCGGGGTGGCCGTGGCGGCCCGGAAGGCGGCCGCCAGGGGCATCGCCTTCGGCCCATGCCCGCTCTCCGAGGAGCTGTCGTCCGACGTCCGCTGCGGCACCGTCTCCGTACCGCTGGACTACGCGCGGCCGCACGGCAAGCACATCCGTCTCACCGTCAGCCGGGTCCGCGCCTCCGGTCCCAAGGCCCGGCGGCAGGGCGCGCTGCTCTACAACCCGGGCGGGCCGGGCGCGTCAGGCATGACGTTCCCCGAGTACGCCGCCGAGGACGCCTTCCGAAGGACGGCCGCGGCCTACGACTTCGTCGGATACGCGCCCCGCGGAGTCGGCCGCTCCGAACCGACGGTGTCCTGTCAGCGGCCGACGGCCTTCGCCAAGACGCCGACCAGCTCCCCGCAGCACCCCTCCGCCGCGTACAAGCGGGCGATGGCGGCGCGGGCGCGGGCGTACGCCCGGGGCTGTGCGCGCCGTACGGGAGCGGCCCTGCGGCACATCACCACCCTCGACAACGCCCGCGACCTCGATGTGCTGCGCGCCGCGCTCGGCGAGAAGCGGCTCACCTTCGTGGGCGCCTCGTACGGCACGTACTACGGGGCCGTCTACGCGACGCTCTTCCCCCGCCATGTGCGCCGCATGGTGTTCGACAGCGTGGTCAACCCGGGCCCCTGGCAGATCTGGTACCGCAACAACCTCGACCAGTCCCTGGCATTCGAGCGGCGCTGGGCGGACTGGCGGCGCTGGGCGGCCCGGCACCACGCCGTCTACCACCTCGGCAGGACTCCCGCCCGGGTACTCGCCGCGTACCGGAAGGCGGCGCACCGCCTGGCCCGGAAACCGGCGGGCGGCCGGGTCGGCACCGGGGAGCTGCAGGACGCGTTCGTGCGGGCGGGCTACAACGACGCCTACTGGGACCTCAGCGCCCGGGCCCTCGCCGCCTATCTGCGCGGCAGTCCCCGGCAGCTGATCGCGCTGGCCGCGTCCGAGTCCGGGGACGCGGTGGCCGACGAGAACGGCAACGCCGTCTACACCGCCGTGGAGTGCAACGACGCGCCCTGGCCGCGCGGCTGGGCGAGCTGGAACCGGGAGAACACCGCTCTCGCGCGCCGTGCGCCCTTCGAGACCTGGGACAACGTGGCGATGAACCTGCCCTGCGCCTACTGGCCGCTGGGGCACGACACCCCCATGGACGTGACCACCCGGCCGGGGCTGCCCCCGGTGCTGCTGCTGGCGGCCGAACGGGACGCGGCCACTCCGTACGCGGGCGCCAAGGAGCTGTGGCGCAGACTCCCCGGCGCCTCGCTGGTGACCGAGCGGAAGGCCGGTACGCACGGCCTGTGGGGCGGCCCGAACGCCTGCGTCAACCGCAAGGTCGACACCTATCTGCTGACCGGGAAGACGCCGGGCCGGACGGCCTCCTGCGCGCCGCGCCCGGCGCCGGAACCGCAGCCGCGTCCGGCCCCGGTGCCCGAGTCCGGCAAGCAGCCCGCGCTGCCCGGCGCCCCGGGCCCGGGAGGGTCCGGGGCGCCCGGGATGCCGTGACCGGCCATCCGCGGGCGGTCGCCGGCCGTCAGGCCAGACCGGCGACCAGCTCGGAGACCGGCTTGCGCCGCCCGGTGTAGAACGGCACCTCCTCGCGCACATGACGGCGCGCCTCGGAGGCCCGCAGATGGCGCATCAGGTCGACGATCCGGTGCAGCTCGTCCGCCTCGAAGGCGAGGATCCACTCGTAGTCGCCGAGGGAGAACGACGCGACGGTGTTGGCGCGCACATCGGGGAAGCCGCGGGCCATCTTGCCGTGGTCCGCGAGCATCGTGCGGCGCTCCTCGTCGGGCAGCAGATACCACTCGTAGGACCGTACGAAGGGGTAGACGCTGACGTAGTCGCGCGCGTGCTCGTCCGCGAGGAACGCGGGGATGTGCGACTTGTTGAACTCCGCCGGGCGGTGCAGCGCCATGTTCGACCACACGGGCTCCAGGGCGCGGCCGAGCCGGGTGCGGCGGAAGAGGTTGTACGCCTCCTGGAGGGCGTCGGAGGTCTCCGAGTGCCACCAGATCATGACGTCCGCGTCCGCCCGCAGCCCGGAGAGGTCATAGGTGCCGCGCACGGTGACGTCCTTGGCGGCGAGCTGTGCGAAGAGCTGCTCGACCTCGTCGGCGTAGCCGGTGCGGTCCTCCGGCAGCACATCGCGCAGCCGGAAGACCGACCACAGGGTGTAGCGGATGACCTCGTTGAGGTCCTTGGCCTTCTTCCCGGCGTGGGGGGCCTTGGGAGACGGGACGGTCTCGGCAGTGCCGGTCTCGGGGGCGCCGGGGGTCTCGGGAGCAGCAGTCATGGTGCCTATTCTCGCTCTCCGCCGTCGGCGCCCGCCGCCAGGGTCGCCCCCAGCAGCTCGTCGGCGGCCGTGCGGGCGGATCCGACGCACGCGGGGATACCGACGCCCTCGTAGACCGCGCCGCACACCGCCAGCCCGGGCAGCTTGGCGACCTCCGCGCGGATCCGGGCGACCCGGTCGAGATGGCCGACCGGGTACTGCGGCAGTCCGCCGTCCCAGCGGGTCACCCGGGTCGCCACCGGCGCGGCGGCGAGGCCGGTGGCCGCGCCGAGATCGGCGAGCGACATCCCTACCAGATCGGCGTCGTCGCGCTTCAGATGCTCCTCGTCCTCAAACCGCCCGATCGAGGTACGCAGCACGAAGAGATCGGGGGCGGCGTCGCGGAGCCAGCCCCATTTGCGGCTGGAGAACGTGGCCGCCTTGATCGTGTGGCCGTCGACCGGCGGAACCAGGAAGCCGCTGCCCTCGCCGAGCGACACCACGTCGGCCCGGCGGAAGGCCATGGTGATCAGCGCCATGGAGGCGTAGTCGACGCCTGCCAGCTCGGCGGAGGCGGCCGGGGAGTCGGCCGCCAGGAGGCGGGCGGCGGCGGGCGCGGGGGCGGCCAGCACCACCGCGTCGGCCCGCAGCACCTCGCCTTCGGTGACGACGGTCCAGCCGTCGGCGGTCCGCCGCAGCTCCCGTACGGGCGCGTCGGTGCGGATCTCGCCGCCCGCGGCCCGTACGGCGTCGGCCACCGCGAGCGGCAGCCGCCCGATGCCGCCGTCGATGCCCATGAACACCGGCCCGGTCCCGCCCTGCCGCTGGGCGGCCCGCTCGGTCAGCTCCCGGACGCCCTCGGCCAGCGGGCGGTTCGCGCGGGCCAGTTCGAAGAGGGTGGGCACCGCGGCGCGCATAGAGGTGCGGTACACATCGCCCGCGTACACCCCGCCGAGCAGCGGCTCGACCAGCCGGTCCACGACCTCCCGGCCGAGCCGCGCCGCGATGAACTCGCCCAGCGCCACGTCCTCGCCGACCGGGGTGGGCGGCAGCTCCGCGTCGCGGGCGATGCGCGCCAGCCCCTCGTCCGAGATCACCCCGGACGCGGCGAGCGGGGCGAGGTCGCCGGGCACGCCCATCACATGGCCCTTGGGCATCGGCCGCAGGGCGCCGCGCGTCCACAGGGAGGCGCTCGCGGTGGCGGGCGGCTGCAGCCGCTCCCCGAGGCCGACGGCGCGCGCCAGCTCCACGCCCTCCGGGCGCCGGGCGAGCATCGATTCGGCGCCCAGGTCCACGGGCGCGCCCTCGATCTCGCCCGCGCACAGCTTGCCGCCCAGCCGCCCCGACGCCTCCAGCACGGTCACCCGCGCCCCGCCTGCCTGCAGCCGGTGGGCGGCCGCGAGGCCCGAGATCCCACCGCCGATGACGACGGCATGGCCGGTGTGCCCGGGGGGCGGGGAGGTCGCTGCGCTCATGTCCCCACTCTCTCACCCGCCCCCAGGGGCCGATGGGCGGATGCGGTGGCGAGGTCGGCCTCGATGCGGGCGGCGGCGGTCCGCAGCGCCGGAAGCAGCTCCGCGACGGTGGCTTCCGCGCTGCCGCGGCCCGCGTGGGTGGCGATGTTGAGCGCGGCCACCACCCGGCCGTCCGCGCCCCGAACGGGCACCGCGAGCGACCGCAGCCCCTCCTCCAACTCCTCGTCCACCAGGGCGTATCCGTCCCTCCCGGCGCTCTCCAGGACGCGGGTCAGCTCGGGCACGGCGGTCACGGTGTGCCGGGTCAGCGGCTTCGGGGCGAGCCCGGCGAGATACCCGGCGCGCTCGGCCGGGTCCAGCCCCGCGAGCAGCACCCGGCCCATGGAGGTGGCGTAGGCGGGGAAGCGGGTGCCGATGGTGATGTTGACGCTCATGATCCGCACGGTGGGCACGCGCGCCACATAGCGGATGTCGTCGCCGTCGAGGACCGCCAGGGACGCCGACTCGTGGACGGTGCGGGCCAGTTCGCGCATATGGGGCTGGGCCAGCTCGGTGAACGACAGGTCGCCCAGCGGCGCGTACCCCAGCTCCAGCACCCGCGGCAGCGGACGGAAGGCCCGGCCGTGGCCTTCCGCGTACTCGGCGTATCCCAGCTCCACGAGGGTGAGCAGGGAGCGGCGCGCGGTGGCCCGGGGCAGCCCGGTGGCCTCGGCGACGGCGGTGAGCGTGAGCCCGTGCCCCGCGCCGTCGCCCTCCTCCCCCGGTGTGCCCAGTGCCCGCAGCACGGTGAGTCCGCGCGCGAGCGACTGCAGATACCCGGCCCCCAGCTCCCGCTTGGCCACCCGCGCCGGGTCCTCGCCGGGCGCGGCGGCGGACCCGGCGGGGCCCGCCGGGGCGCCCCGCCGCGTGGGCGGGGCGGCCAACGCCGCCTCCATCGCCGGGACTTCCGCGGACAGCGGGCCCAGCACGGCGGCCCGCAGCGAGGCCACGTCGTGGCGGCTGGTGTGACTGACGACGTTCACCGCGCACACGGTGCGGCCCGAGGCGTCCCGGACCGGGACGGACACCGCCACCAGACCGGGCTCGATCAGCTGGTCGTCGGCCGCCCAGCCGGTCCGGGCGGCCTCCCGTACGCGCGCCTCGAAGCCAGTGCCTTCGAAGCCGGTGCCCTCGAAGCCGGTGTCGGCGGCGGGCCGGTGGCGCGGCGGAACGGCGGGGAAGGCGGCGTCGAGCGGGTCGGCGGCGCGGCGGGCGCGCCAGGCCGCCCACGCCCGCTCGTCCCACTCGGCGGCGAAGAGCGCGCCCGGGGCGCAGCGCTCGGCGGGGAGCAGGTCGCCGATGCGGAAGGCGAGGGACATGGTGCGGCGGCGGGTGGCCTGGACGACGAAGCGCGCCCCGTCGCCGTCCGGCACGGCGACCGAGACCGACTCGTCCAGCCCGTCGGCCAGCCGCTCGGCGAACGGCCCGAGCGCGCCCGGCAGGCCGCTGGCGTCGAGGTAGGCGTTGCCCAGCTCCATGAGCCGGGCCGCGAGGCTGACGTCGCGCCCGTCGAGCCGCACATACCCCAGCCGTTCCAGCGTGCCCACGACGCGGTCGACGACGGACCGGGCGAGCCCGGTGCCGCGCACGAGGTCGCCGGGCCGGACCGTGGCCTCGCCCCGGTGCGCGGCCAGCCGGGCCAGCTCGCACAGCACGGCGAGGCCGCGCTCGAGCGGGCCGACGGGGCCATTGACAGGTGGGGACACCGGACCGAGACTCATCACCAGTCGATTATGAACGAAGTTTCACTCCGCGAACAAGTGGGGATCCTCGCTTCACCGGATCCGGACGAAGGGACTTTTCGATGCGCACGACGGTCGGGATCATCGGCGGCGGCCCCGCCGGCCTGCTGCTCGCCCGTCTGCTGCACCGCGCGGGGGTGGACTGTGTGGTGCTGGAGAGCCGGGACCGGGCCTATGTCGAGCAGCGGCAGCGGGCCGGAATCCTGGAGCAGGGCACCGTGGACGTGCTGCGGGAGTGCGGCGCGGCCGAGCGCCTGGACCGCGAGGGGCTGCCGCACCAGGGCATCGAGCTGCGCTTCGAGGGCCGCGGCCACCGCATCGACTTCCCCGCGGCCACCGGCGGCAAAGCGGTGACGGTCTACGCCCAGACGGAGATCGTCAAGGATCTGGTCCGGCTCCAGCTCGCCGACCCCGGGGGCCCTCCGCTGCTGTTCGGGGCCGAGGCCCTGGCGATCGAGAAGGCGGATTCGGAGTCCCCGGTCGTCCGCTTCCGCCACGAGGGCCGCGAAGAGACCCTGAGCTGCGACTTCGTGGCGGGCTGCGACGGCTTCCACGGCATCGCCCGGCGCGCCGTCCCGGCCGACCGGGTCCGCACCTTCGAGCGCACGTATCCCTACTCCTGGCTGGGGGTGCTGGCCGATGTGCCGCCGTCCTGCGAGGAGTTGATTTACGCCCGCCATCAGCGCGGCTTCGCCCTGCACAGCATGCGCTCCCCGCAGGTCTCCCGGCTCTACCTCCAGGTGCCGAACGACACCGACCCCGCCGACTGGTCCGAGACCCAGATCTGGGACGAGCTGTCCGCCCGCTTCGCACTCGACGGCGGCGACGCCGCCTGGCGTCTGGAGCGGGGCCCGATCACCGCCACCTCGGTGACCCCGATGCGCAGCTTCGTGCAGGAGCCGATGCGCCACGGCCGCCTCTTCCTGGCGGGCGACGCGGCACACATCGTGCCCCCGACCGGAGCCAAGGGGCTCAACCTCGCCGTCGGCGACGTGGTCACCCTGGCCCGCGCCCTCGCCCAGCACCACGCCACCGGCTCGGCCGAGCTGCTGGACGGCTACTCGGCGACCTGCCTCGCGCGGGTGTGGCAGGCCGAGCGCTTCTCGTACTTCATGACGGACACCCTGCACCGGCGCCCGGACCAGAGCCCGTTCGAGGACCGGCTGCAGATCGCCCAGCTGGACCGGATCGCCACCTCCCGCACCGCTTCCGCCGAGCTCGCCGAGAACTACGTCGGCCTTCCGCTGTCATGACGGCCCCGACGAGTCCGCCGTTCGGCCACCGCCCGGATGCCGGACGGCAGGATGCGGGGCGCCCGGAATCCGGGCGGTCGGTGGCGGGCCGGGTGCTGGCCGTGCTGGACGCGTTCGACGCCTCGCACCGGTCGCTGACGCTCACCGCCCTCGCCCGGCGCGCGGGGCTGCCGCTGGCCACCGCGCACCGGCTGGTCGCCTCGCTCACCCGCTGGGGCGCCCTGGAGCGCGACACCTCGGGGGCGTACCACATCGGGCTGCGGCTGTGGGAGGTGGCGACGCTGTCGCCGCGCGGGGTCGGGGTGCGCGAAGCGGCGCTGCCGTTCATGGAGGATCTGTACGAGGCCACCCATGAGAACGTCCAGCTGGCGGTGCGCGACGGCCTGGAAGTGGTCTACGTCGAGCTGATCTCCGGCCGCTCCGCGGTCCATGTGCGCACCCGGGTCGGCAGCCGCTGGCCGCTGCACGCCACGGGCGTCGGCCTGGTGCTGCTCGCGTACGGGCCGCCCGGCCTGGGCGAGCGGGTGTGCGCCCGGCCGCTGCGCCGGTTCACCGAGCGGACCATCCAGGACCCGGCGCGGCTGCGGGCCACGCTCGCCGAGGTGCGGCGCACCGGGATCGCGGTCAGCGACCGGCAGATCACCATGGACGGGCTGTCCATCGCCGCCCCGGTGCGGGGCCCGCGCGGGGAGGTGGTGGCCTCGCTGTCGGTGGTGGTCCCGGCCGCGGAGGGGCGGGCGCCGGGGCTGATACCCGCGGTGCGGGTGGCCGCCCATGGCATCTCCCGTACCCTCGCCGCCGCCTGGGGGCAAGAGCCGCTTGCCGAGGCTTCCGGCTGACGGAAGACCTGGAACCGCCCTCTTGCCGGAGGTGTATCCACACCACATTCTGTGGGCCGCACCGCGCTCCGAGCCGGAACACCCAACGCCCAAAGGGGGCGCCCGAAGTGACGACCGAGGACACCGCCGCGCGGGAGCCGACGGCCCGGCGCACCGGCTGGCAGCCGTACCACACGCTGTGGGCCATGCTGCTGGGCGGCTGGCTCTTCTCCTACGCCGACCGCACCCTCACCGGCCCGGTGGTCACCTGGCTGATCGAGAACGACCACGGCATGCTGGGTTCCGCCAGCCATCCGCATGCCCTCGGCGGGCTGATCGGCAGCCTGTTCTTCGCGGGCTACATGCTCACCCAGTTCCCCGGCGGCTATCTCGGGGACCGCTTCGGACACCGCACGATGCTCGCCGTGTCGCTGGTGTGGGCCGGGGTGGCGACCCTGGCCAGCGGAGTGGTGAGCGGGCTGATCGCGTTCGTCGTCCTGCGGGTGCTGACCGGGCTGGGCGAGGGCGTCTTCTACTCCAACGACCGCGCGCTGATCGCCCAGCGCACCCCGCCCGCGAAGACCAGCTTCGGCATGGGCGTCGCCATCACCGGGCTGTCGATCGGGCTGACGGTCGCGACCATCAGCACGCCCTATCTCATCGACTGGGGCGCCCAGGTGTTCGGCCACGAGGACGCCTGGCGGATGCCGTTCCTGGTGCTGGGCGGTGCCACGCTCGCGTTCGGCTGGATCACCACGGTCTATATGCGCCGCATCGGCGGCCCGCTGAAGGCCACCGGCTCCACGCTGCGGCTGCTGGGCATCTCGGCGGTGCTGTGCGCGGCCGTCATGGCGGTCTATCTGATCGCCGACGGCGCGGGGATGCCGAGCTGGGGCGTGGCCGTCCTGGAGTGCGTGCTCGCGTTCGTGCTGATCGGGGCGATCTTCGCCCGGCGCGGGTCGCGGCTCGGCGCCATCTCCCGCAACCGCAATGTGCTGCTGCTCAGCTTCGCCTTCATCGCGGTCATGTGGAACCTGTGGTTCTTCAGCTTCTGGTCGGTGTCGATCGTCGCCGACGCCGCCCACAGCTCCTTCCAGAACGCGGCGCTGGTCGCGACGTTCAACGCGGGCGCGGGCATCCTCGGCTTCCCCGTGGGCGGCCGGCTGTCGGACGTGGCGAAGGACCGGGGGTGGGGGCGGCGGCCGCTGCTGATCGCGTTCACCGTGGTCCAGGGCGTGCTGGTGCTGGTCTTCGCGGCCTATCTCCAGGCCCAGGAGAAGCCGTCCCTGCTGGTGATGTCCGTCCTGCTCTTCGTCACCAGCCTGTTCTTCAACGCCCTCCAGCCGATGGCGCACGCCCTGCTGAACGATGTGGTCGACGCGTCCGAGCGCGGCGCCGCCTTCGGCCTGTTCAACCTGGTCGGGGAGATAGGCGCGGTGATCAGCCCGGCGCTCAGCGGCACCCTCTTCGACCACTACGGCAGCTGGACGCTCGCCGTCTACATCGACGGCGCGCTGATGCTCACGAGTGCTGTTCTGTACGTCCTGGTACGCGAAACCACCGCCCGCTCATAGCCTGACCCCTGACGGAGCGGGACATACGGCGGCGAAGGGGCGGATCCGATGGCGGCAGCGCGGCGGATGGTGGTCATCGGGGGCGATGCGGCGGGGATGTCCGCCGCGTCCCGGGCGCGCAGGCTCAGCAAGCGGGGCGAGCTGGAGATCCTGGCCTTCGAGCGCGGCCACTTCACGTCGTACTCGGCCTGCGGCATCCCGTACTGGGCCGGGGGCCTGGTGAACGGGCCCGACGACCTCGTCGCCCGCACCCCGGAGGCACACCGCGGGCGCGGCATCGACGTCCGCCTCCGCAGCGAGGTCACCGAGATCGACCTCGCCGGGCAGCGGGTCCGGGTCCGGGAGCTGGACGCGACCGGCGGCGCCGAGCACTGGCACGGCTTCGACGAGCTGGTCATCGCCACCGGCGCCCGCCCGCGCCGCCCCGCCATGCCCGGCATCGACGCGCCCGGGGTGCACGGGGTGCAGACCCTGGACGACGGGCGGGCGCTGCTGGAGACCCTGGAGGGCCGGACGGTCGAGCGGGCGGTCGTGGTCGGCGCCGGATACATCGGGGTGGAGATGGCCGAGGCGCTGACCCGCCGCGGCTGCCGGGTCACCGTGCTGGAGCGCGGCGAACAGCCGATGGCCACGCTCGACCCCGACATGGGTCGGCTGGTGCGGGAGGCGATGACCGGGCTCGGCATCGACACCGTGACCGGGGCGGAGGTCGCCGAGGTGCTGACCGGCGAGGACGGCCGGGTGCGCGGGGTGGCCACCAAAGTCAGCGAATACCCCGCCGAGCTGGTCGTGCTGGGCCTCGGGGTGATCCCCGAGACAGGGCTCGCCCGGGACGCGGGGCTGCCGCTGGGCGATTCGGGCGGGCTGCTCACCGACCTGGCCATGCGGGTGCGCGGGCACGCCAACATCTGGGCGGGCGGTGACTGCGTCGAGGTGCTGGACCTGGTGTCCGGCCGCACCCGGCACATCCCGCTGGGCACCCATGCCAACAAGCAGGGCCAGGTCATCGGGACCAACATCGGTGGCGGCTATGCCACGTTCCCCGGTGTGGTCGGCACCGCGGTCAGCAAGGTCTGCGATCTGGAGATCTCCCGCACCGGGCTGCTGGAGGCCCAGGCGGAGGCGGTGGGGCTGCGCTTTCACTCCGTCACCGCCGAATCGACCAGCCGCGCCGGGTACTACCCCGAGGCCCGCCCGATGACAGTGAAGATGCTCGCCGAGCGCCGCACCGGGCGGCTGCTCGGCGTGCAGATCGTCGGCCGGGAGGGCGCGGGCAAGCGCGTGGACAGCGCGGCGGTCGCGCTGACCGCCGGGATGACGGTCGAGCAGGTGGCGTCGCTCGACCTGGGGTACGCCCCGCCGTTCTCCCCGGTGTGGGACCCGGTGCAGGTGGCGGCGCGCAAGGCGGCCGCCGTCGTACGGGAGGCGGCAGACCGGTAGGGCGACCGCCGCCCGGGGGTCAGCGCGCGGTGCGGGTGTGGACGTACTCGACGAGCCGGGTCAGGGCGTCCGGGTCGGTGGTGGGCAGCACCCCGTGGCCGAGGTTGAAGATGTGCCCCTCCAGACCCCGGGCCGCGTCCAGCACCTCGGCCGCCTTGGTCTCCACGGCCTCGCGCGGCGCGAACAGCACGGCGGGGTCGAGGTTGCCCTGCAGCGCCTTGCCGGGGCCCACCCGCCGGGCGGCCTCGTCCAGCGGCACCCGCCAGTCGGCGCCGACGACGTCCGCGCCCGCCTCGCCGAGCAGGCCGAGGAGTTCACCGGTGCCGACGCCGAAGTGGATGCGCGGCACCCCGTACCCGGCGACGGACTCGAAGACCTTCGTGGAGGCGGGCATCACGCTGCGGCGGTAGTCGGCCGGGGCCAGGGCGCCGACCCAGGAGTCGAAGAGCTGCACCGCCGAGGCGCCCGCCTCGATCTGCACCTTCAGGAAGGTGGAGGTGATGTCCGCGAGCCGGTCGAGCAGGTCCGCCCACAGCTCCGGGTCGCCGTACATGAGCGCCTTGGTGTGCTCGTGGTTGCGCGACGGGCCGCCCTCGACCAGATAGCTGGCGAGCGTGAAGGGCGCGCCCGCGAAGCCGATGAGGGGGGTGGCGCCCAGCTCGCCGACGAGCGACCCGACGGCCTCGGTGACGTACTTCACATCGTCGGGATCGAGCGGACGCAGCCGCTCCAGATCCGCCCGGCTGCGAATGGGACGCTCCACGACGGGGCCGACACCGGGTTTGATGTCGAGGTCCAGCCCGATCGCCTTGAGCGGCACCACGATGTCGCTGAAGTAGATCGCGGCGTCCACCCGGTGACGGCGCACCGGCTGCAGCGTGATCTCCGTGACCAGGTCGGGCCGCATGCAGGACTCCAGCATGGCGGTGCCCTCACGGACCTTCTTGTACTCCGGCAGCGAGCGCCCAGCCTGCCGCATGAACCACACCGGGGTATGCGGCACCGGCTCGCGCCGACAGGCCCGGAGGAAGGCCGAATCGGCGCACGGGTTCGCCGCCGGACGGCCGGTCTGGTGCTGGCCCGAGGGCCGCTCTGTGGCGCTCATGCACCAAATCTTCGCACGGGCCGAACGAGTGACCCGCCAACCCGGGTGTTCCTCCCCGGTTGGAGCCCTCACTGCGCCTAGTCTTCCGGGCATGGCAGCGGTTCAAGGACACCTCTCGAACGGTGCTGACGGTGCTGACGGCCCGGACGCGGGCGGGGAGGGCGCCCCGCTCGCCTTCCGGCGTGCGGTCGCCGGTCTGCGCGCGGTACGGGTGCGGCCCGAGGTGGAGCTCGACCCGACCCCACCGCCACGTCGGCTGGCACCGTTCTCGTACGCACTGGAAGCGGTGGTCGCGGACACCACCGCCGACGACGACGAGGAGCTGGCCGAGGGCCGGCTCATCCTGCTGCACGATCCGGCGGGCCACGACGCCTGGCGCGGCACCTTCCGGCTGGTCACGCTGATCCACGCCGACCTGGAGCCGGAGATCGCGGCGGATCCCCTGCTGCCGGAGGTGTGCTGGTCGTGGCTGACCGGCGCGCTGGACGCGCGCGGGCTCGGCTGCTCGGAGGCCAGCGGCACGGTGACGCGCGCCAGCTCGCACTACTTCGGCGGGATCGGCGAGCGGGAGCCCTCGACGCGGATCGAGATCCGCGCCTCCTGGACGCCGTCGGACCATCCGCCCCCCGAGCCGGCCCACCCGGAGCGGGCGGACGAGGCGGCGGCGGAGCCGCTGGGCGGACCGGACACCGGGGCGCACCTGGCGGCCTGGTGCGATCTGCTGTGCCAGATCGCCGGACTGCCCCCGGCCGGGACGACGGAGGCCGGTGTGGTCTCCCTCCCCCAGCGCCGCGGCCCCCAGCCCCGCTGAGCCGTCCCCGCTCCCGCTTAGCCGTCCCCGGCCCCGCCGACTGGTCCCCGGCGCACGGTCCCGCTGTGCGCTTCGGCCGCTCGGAGAACCCCGTCTGACCGAGATTGCCCGAATTGTTACTCACCAAATCGTGATCATTCCCTAAAGCTGGACCGTATCGGTGCCGAAGGAGTGGTGACCCGTCCCACCACTTCCCAGGAGGCCTGGTGTCTGTTCTCCTCGAGCAACCGTCCAGCCTGGTCGCCTATCGCCCGAACAAGCCGACGGCCATGGTCGTCGTCGCCGACCCCCGCGTTCGTTCCACCGTCACCCGTCACCTGTGGGCCCTCGGAGTGCGCGACGTCATCGAGGCGTCGTCCGTCGCGGAGGCCCGCCCCCGTATCGGCAACCCGCGCGACATCTGCGTCGCCGACGTCCACCTCCCCGACGGCTCCGGCCTCACCCTGCTGTCCGAGACCCGCGCCGCGGGCTGGCCGAACGGCCTGGCCCTCTCCGCCGCCGACGACATCGGCGCCGTGCGCAACGCACTGGCCGGCGGCGTCAAGGGCTACGTCGTCACCGGCACCCGCACCAACCTGGGCATCCCGGGCCGTCCCGGCGCCGCCCCCATCGGCGCCGCCGCCGCCCGGATGCACCGCCGCCCGCCGGGCGCCCCCGGTCACCCGGGCGGCTACCGGGAGCTGTCGGGACGCGAGGTCGAGGTGCTGAGGCTGGTTGCGGAGGGCCAGTCCAACAAGGCCATCGGCGTCTCGATGGGCCTGTCCGCACTCACCGTCAAGAGTCACCTCGCCCGGATCGCCCGCAAGCTCGGCACCGGCGACCGCGCCGGCATGGTCGCGGTCGCGCTGCGTACCGGCATCATCCACTGAACCGTAGGGCGGAGATCACCCGCCCCGCACCGCCCCGGCGCCCGTCGACGGAACGTTCCGTCGACGGGCGCCCTGTGTACCCCCCGTACACAGCTACCCTTGACAGGTGACCGACGCCCAAGAGACCGCAGCAGAGACGACACTGCGAACCACCGGGGGCGCTCCTCCGGACGACCTCCCCCCGGCGCCGGTCCCCTTGCTGGAGCCACGTGAGGGCATTCCGCCCGTCACCGCCGACCCGGACGCGCTCGCCGACGTCGTCGCGGCCTTCGCCGCGGGCCACGGCGCCGTCGCCGTCGACGCCGAGCGCGCCTCCGGCTACCGCTACGGACAGCGGGCCTATCTGGTCCAGCTGCGCCGGGCCGGAGCGGGGACCGCACTGATCGACCCCGTCGGCTGCCCCGACCTGTCGGGTCTGGGAGCCGCCATCGCCGACGCCGAGTGGGTGCTGCACGCCGCGACCCAGGATCTGCCCTGTCTGCGTGACATAGGCATGGTCCCGGACCGGCTCTTCGACACCGAACTCGCGGGCCGGCTAGCCGGGTTCGCCCGGGTGGGGCTCGGAGCCATGGTCGAGAACATCCTCGGCTATGCGCTGGAGAAGGGACATTCGGCCGTCGACTGGTCGACCCGCCCGCTCCCCGAGCCGTGGCTGCACTACGCCGCGCTCGACGTGGAGCTGCTGGTCGACCTGCGGGACGCGCTGGAGGAGGAGCTGACCCGGCAGGGGAAGCTGGAGTGGGCCCACCAGGAGTTCGCGGCCATCGCCGCGGCCCCGCCCGCCCCGCCCCGCAAGGACCCCTGGCGACGTACGTCGGGGATGCACAAGGTCAGACGACGACGGCAGATGGCCGTGGTGCGCGAGCTGTGGACGGCCCGGGACCGGATCGCCCAGCGCCGCGACGTGTCGCCCGGCAAGGTGCTGGGCGACGGGGCGATCGTGGAGGCCGCGCTGGCGCTGCCGGTGAACGCCCGGGCGCTGTCCGCGCTCAGCGGCTTCGGCCACCGGATGAGCCGCCGCCAGCTGGAGCAGTGGCAGGCCGCGGTGGACCGGGCCCGGGCGCTGCCGGAGGCCGAACTTCCGCAGCCCGGCCAGCCGGTGGCCGGTCCGCCCCCGCCGCGCGCGTGGGCCGACAAGGATCCGGCCGCGGCGGCCCGGCTCTCGGCGGCCCGCACGGCGGTGACCACGCTCGCCGAACGGCTGAATCTGCCGCAGGAGAACCTGATCGCCCCGGATACGGTCCGGCGGCTGTGCTGGGAGCCCCCGGCGGAGCCGACGACGGACGCGGTGGCGGACGTGCTCGCCGGTCATGGCGCCCGTCCCTGGCAGATCGACCAGGTGACGCCGGTCCTGACCGGCGCCCTGCGGGCGGCGGAGGGATGACCTCCGGCGCGATGTGACGCGCGTGGACCGGCGGCCTCGGCCGCCGGTCCGTTCCCACGCGGTTCCCCGCTGCGAACCTGTGACCTTCGACGCTACGGCGGCGAAGACTGGGCAGCATGGTTACTCATAAGTAGCATGAGGGTGTGGAGGCGCGCCGATGGCGTGCCCGCAGCAGTGCCATCCCGCACCTGGAGGAGAGCCAACGTGCCTCGTACCGCTAGGGACGTCGTCTTCGTCGACGGCGTCCGTACCCCGTTCGGCAAGGCGGGCCCGAAGGGCATTTACCACGAGACCCGCGCCGACGACCTGGTCGTCAAGTGCATCCGGGAGCTGCTGCGCCGCAACCCGGATCTGCCGCCGGAGCGCATCGACGAGGTCGCCGTCGCCGCGACCACCCAGATCGGGGACCAGGGCCTGACCATCGGCCGCACCGCGGGCATCCTGGCCGGGCTGCCGCAGTCCGTCCCCGGCTACTCGATCGACCGGATGTGCGCCGGTGCGATGACCGCCGTCACCGCCACCGCGGGCTCCATCGCCTTCGGCGCGTACGACGCGGTCGTCGCGGGCGGCGTGGAGCACATGGGCCGCCACCCGATGGGCGAGGGCGTCGACCCGAACCCGCGGTTCGTCTCCGAGAAGCTGGTCGACGAGTCGGCCCTCTTCATGGGCATGACGGCGGAGAACCTGCACGACCGGCTGCCGCACCTCACCAAGCAGCGCGCCGACGAGTTCGCGGTGCGCAGCCAGGAGAAGGCCGCCAAGGCGTACGCCAACGGCAAGATCCAGCAGGACCTGGTGCCGGTCTCGGTGCGCCGCACCACCCCCGAGGGCGGGGAGACCGGCTGGGGGCTCGCGACCGCCGACGAGCCGATGCGCCCGGGCACCACGCTGGCGAACCTGGCCACGCTGAAGACCCCGTTCCGGCCGCACGGCCGGGTCACCGCGGGCAACTCCGCGGGGCTCAACGACGGCGCCACCGCCTCCCTGATCGCCTCCGAGGAGTTCGCCCAGGAGCTGGGCCTGCCGGTCAGGATGCGCCTGGTGTCGTTCGCCTTCGCGGGCGTCGAGCCCGAGGTGATGGGCTACGGCCCGGTCCCGGCGACGAAGAAGGCCCTGTCCAAGGCCGGGCTGACGATCGATGACATCGGCCTCTTCGAGATCAACGAGGCGTTCGCCGTCCAGGTCCTGTCGTTCCTGGACCACTACGGCATCGCGGACGACGACCCGCGCGTCAACCAGTACGGCGGCGCGATCGCCTACGGCCACCCGCTCGCCTCCTCCGGCGTCCGTCTGATGACGCAGCTGGCACGGCAGTTCGAGGAGCAGCCGGAGGTCCGCTACGGCATCACCACCATGTGCATCGGCTTCGGCATGGGTGGCACCGTGATCTGGGAGAACCCGCACTTCGAGGGGAACAAGTGACTACCACCGCAGAGCTTCTCAAGGGAGCGGCCGAGCTGTTCCCGGACGAGGTCGTGACGCAGGCGCACGTCCGCCACCTCGACCTCCCCCAGGACGCGGGCCGCTTCGCGCTCATCACCCTGGACAACGGTCTTGACCACACCAAGCCCACCACCTTCGGCCCGGCCTCGCTCGCCCAGCTGGACGCGGCGATCGACCAGGTGGAGAAGGAGGCCGCGGACGGCGAGATCACCGGCGTCGGGGTCACCGGCAAGCCGTTCATCTTCGCCGTCGGCGCCGACCTCAAGGGCGTGGAGCTGCTGAAGCGCCACGAGGACGCGCTCGCCATCGGCAAGGGCGGCCACGACGTCTTCAAGCGGCTGTCCCAGCTCGCCGTGCCCACCTTCGCCTACTACAACGGCGCGGCGATGGGCGGCGGCGTCGAGGTCGGCCTGCACTGCGCCTACCGCACGGTCTCGGCCGCGCTGCCCGCGTTCTCGCTGCCCGAGGTCTTCCTGGGCCTGGTCCCCGGCTGGGGCGGCTGCACCCTGCTGCCGAACCTGATCGGCCCGGACCGCGCTGTCTCGGTGATCATCGAGAACTCGCTCAACCAGAACAAGCAGCTGAAGGGCAAGCAGGTCTACGAGCTGGGGATCGCGGACGCGATCTTCGAGGGCGCGGACTTCCTGGAGCAGTCGCTGATCTGGACCGCGTCCGTCCTCAAGGGCGAGATCGAGATCGTACGGCCCGAGATCGACCGCGGCGACGCCTGGCACGAGGCCGTGGTGCGCGGCCGCGCCATCGCCGACGGCAAGGTGCACGGGGCGGCCCCGGCCGCGTACCGCGCGCTGGAGATCATCGACGCGGCCCGCAACGGCGACCTGGCCCGCGGCTACGAGGCCGAGGAGAAGGCGCTCGCCGACCTCATCATGGGCAGTGAGCTGCGCAGCGGCATCTACGCCTTCAACCTGGTGCAGAAGCGCGCCAAGCGCCCGGCCGGTGCCCCGGACAAGTCGCTCGCCCGCCCGGTCTCCAAGGTCGGCGTGGTGGGCGCGGGGCTCATGGCCTCGCAGCTGGCACTGCTGTTCGCGCGCCGTCTGGAGGTGCCGGTCGTGCTGACCGACATCGACCAGGAGCGCGTCGACAAGGGCGTCGGCTACGTCCACGGCGAGATCGACAAGCTGCTGCTCAAGGGCCGTATCAACCAGGACAAGGCCAACCGGCTCAAGGCCGCGGTGACCGGCTCGCTGGACAAGGCCGCCGCCTTCGGGGACGCCGACTTCGTCATCGAGGCCGTCTTCGAGGAGATGGGCGTCAAGCAGCAGGTGTTCGCCGAGGTCGAGGCGGTCGTGCCGGAGCACGCCATCCTCGCCACCAACACCTCCTCGCTGTCGATCAGCGAGATGGCGTCCAAGCTCAAGCACCCCGAGCGGGTCGTCGGCTTCCACTTCTTCAACCCGGTCGCGATCCTGCCGCTGCTGGAGATCGTCCGCGGCGCGAAGACCGATGACGCGTCGCTGGCCACGGCCTTCGGGGTGGCCAAGAAGCTGAAGAAGACCGCCGTACTGGTCAAGGACGCCCCGGCGTTCGTCGTCAACCGGATCCTGACCCGCTTCATGGGCGAGATCCAGAACGTCATCGACGAGGGCACCCCGGTCGACGTCGCGGAGCGCGCGGTGGAGCCGCTCGGGCTGCCGATGTCCCCGCTGGTGCTGCTGGAGCTGGTCGGCCCGGCCATCGGCCTGCACGTCTCCGAGACGCTGCACGGCGCCTTCCCGGACCGCTTCACGGTCTCGGAGAACCTCAAGCGCGTGGTCGAGGCGGGCAAGCGCGGCTTCTACGTCTACGACTCCGGGAAGCCGGAGCTGGACCCGGAGGTCGCCGCGCTGCTCCAGCAGGGCGACGCGGTCCTGACGGAGGAGCAGGTGCGCGCCCGGGTGCTGGACGCCGTCGCGCAGGAGATCGGCCTGATGCTGGACGAGGGCGTCGTCGCCGAGGCGCAGGACATCGACCTGTGTCTGATCACCGGCGCCGGGTGGCCCTTCCACCTGGGCGGCCTCACGCCGTATCTGGACCGTGAGGGCGTCTCGGAGCGGGTGAACGGGAAGCGGTTCCTGGCCCCGGGGGTCGCGAGCGTCCCGGCGTAACGCCGTACGCCGCGCCGTTCATGGGCGCCGGGCGGGCCGATGGTCCGCCCGGCGCCCGTGCCGTTCCGCGCCCGTGCCGTTCCGCGCCCGTGCCGTTCCGCGCCCGTGCCGTTCCCGCGGCTACTTCCCGACCCGGGACCAGGCGCGCAGGGCCAGGCCCCGCTCGTCCGTCTTCTGACGCGCCACCAGCAGCCCGCCGTCCGGGGCGATCGCGGCCAGGACCACCAGCCCGCGCCCGTCGAGGGCCAGCGCCGGATGCTGGGCGCCGGGGTCGCCGGACGGGGTCCACCACACGCCCGCCGCCTCGTCCTGGGCCGGATACGCGGCGACGGCCAGACGGCCGCTGTCGGCGTCGCTGTGCGCCAGTACGGTGCAGTCGTGGCCGTCCACCGGGGCGCGCAGCGCCGCGACCGGCCCGGCGCCCGTCAGCCCGCCCAGCGGCGCGGGGGCCGGGGCGTCCGGCCGCCAGGCCAGGACCTCACCGCTGCGGACGTCACGCCAGTAGTGGGTGACGGTACCGGGGCTGGTCTCCACCGCGGACGCCGAATCCGGCTGGGCGTCGGCGGGGACGTCCTCGGCCCGCTTCGGGGCGGCGCCGGGCGTCGGCTGGTGCCAGCGCAGCGCGACGCCCTTCCAGGACGGTGCGAACAGTTCGAGACGGCCGTCGACCGTCACGGCCGCCGACAGACCGTCCAGCACGTGCGTGCCCTTCCAGTCGGTCCAGCGGTCCCACGTCCCCTTCTTGGGGTCCTGCCGCCGCGCGCACACCCCGCCCCCGGCGTTGCGGACGAAGACGCGGAGGGAGCCCGTGGAGTCCACCGCCGCGGCCGGTGCCCCGATCCGCGCCGCCTTGTCGCGGTCCTTGGGGTGCGGTGTGCCCAGGGAGTGCCATGCGGTGAGCACACGGCCGGTCTGGAACTGGGTGGCGTGGACGATGTCGGTCAGCGGGCCGTCCTTGCCGTCCCTGCGCCGCAGCCCCACCAGATGGGCGTACCCGTCGGCCCCCTGAGCGACCGTCACCCGGGACAGCCCGGGGACGGGTATCAGCCAGGGACCGGTCCAGTCCGGTCCGCCCGGCCGTTCCTCGGTCCACCGGGCGACACCCCCCGCCACCAGTCCATAGGCCGTGAGCCTGCCGTCCTTGCCGCGGAGCAACCGCAACGCCATGGCCCGCCGCCAACCTTCCCGCGTCGATCTTCCTGATCCCCGCCGCCCATAGTATTTTGCCTGGTCTATGAGTGATCTCGTCGGGCTCGTCGTCGTGGACGCAGCGAACGTGGTCGGCTCGGTACCGGACGGCTGGTGGCGCGACCGGCACGGGGCCGCCGAGCGGCTGCGCGACCGGCTCGGCGCGGTCGCGGTGAGCGGCGTCCCGGAGCGCCCGGGCGTCCCCGAATGGGCCCGTCAACCGCCCCTGGACATCGTCCTGGTGGTGGAGGGCGCGGCGCGCGCGGTGGAGCCGGTGGAGGGCGTACGGGTGGATGCCGCGCCCGGGAGCGCGGACGACCTGATCGTGGAGCTGGTGGCCGGGCGCGCGGCGGGGCGGCCCTGTCTGGTGGTCACGGCCGACCGGGAGCTGCGGGAGCGGGTGACGGCGCTGGGCGCGGAGGTCGTGGGCCCGCGCAGCGTCCGGGGGTAGACGGGGCGTCAGCGGCGGGTGCCCGCCTCGGTCACCCGGCTGTGCCCGCGCCCGTACAGGACGTAGATGACGACGCCCAGCGCCATCCACACCGCGAACCGCAGCCAGGTCTCGGCGGGCAGATTGAGCATCAGCCACAGCGACGCCGCCACGGACACGGCGGGCAGCACCGGAACCCACGGCGTGCGAAAGGCGCGCGGCAGGTCGGGGCGGGTGCGGCGGAGGACGACGACACCGAGCGCGACGACGACGAACGCGAAGAGGGTGCCGATGTTCACCAGGGCCGCCAGTTGCTTGATGCTGGTGAACCCGGCGACCACGGCGATGAGGACGCCCAGCAGGATCGTCGAGCGGTACGGCGTGCCGAACCGCGGATGCACCTTGGCGAAAACCCGGGGCAGCAGCCCGTCGCGGCTCATCGCGAAGAAGACCCGGGTCTGGCCCAGCAGCAGGATCATGCACACGGTGGTGAGCCCGACCGCCGCGCCGAAGCTGATGAGGCCCGCGTAGAAGGGGTGTCCGGTCGCCTTGAAGGCGTCGGCGAGCGGGGCGTCGATCGACAGCCGGGTGTACTTCTCCATGCCGGTGACCACGATGGACACCGCGACGTAGAGCGTGGTGCAGATGAGGAGCGAGCCGAGGATGCCGCGCGGCATGTCGTGCTGCGGGTTCCTGGTCTCCTCCGCGGCGGTGGCCACGACGTCGAAGCCGATGAAGGCGAAGAAGACCACGGCGGCGGCGGTGAAGATCCCGGCGACGCCGAAGGTCGTCGGGTGGTAACCGGCCATCAGCTGGATCAGCGGCGCCCGCAGCCCGGAGGCGGAGGGCGCGGCCTGGGGCTCGGGGATGAAGGGGCGGTAGTTGTCGGCGTCGATGAAGAAGGCGCCCGCGACGATGACGAGCAGCACGACGGTCACCTTCACCGCGACCACGACGGAGGTGACGCGCGCGGACAGCTTCATGCCGAGGACCAGGATCGCGGTCAGCACCAGCACCAGGGCGGCGGCGAGGACGTCGAAGGTGAAGCCGCTCGCCACGTCGGGGCCGGAGAGCACGTCGGGCAGCCGCCACCCGGCGTTGTCCATGAGCGAGCGTACGTAACCGGCCCAGCCGACCGCGACCACGGCGGTGCCGAGCGCGAACTCCAGCACCAGGTCCCAGCCGATGATCCAGGCGGGCAGCTCGCCGAGCGAGGCGTACGAGAAGGTGTACGCGGACCCGGCCACCGGCAAGGTCGAGGCGAACTCGGCGTAGCACAGCGCGGCCAGCGCGCACACCACGCCCGCGACCACGAAGGCCAGCGCGGTCGCGGGGCCCGCCTCCTGCTTGGCGACGGCCCCGGTGAGCACGAAGATGCCGGTGCCGATGATGACGCCGACGCCGAACACGGTGAGATCCAGCGCGGACAGCGACCGGGTGAGGGCGTACTCGGGCTCCTCGGTGTCCTGGATGGACTGCTCGATCGTCTTCGTCCGCAGAAAGGCGGGCCGGGCCTTGCCCCGGGGACCGCTCCGGCCTCCGTCGCCGCCTGGTTCCTCATCGCTCACCGGTGACACCTCCACGCCTGCCCCTGCGCGTCATGGTGTTGCCAACGACCCGGGAGCGAAGCGCCCACGCTCGGCGCCCTCGCCGATTCACCCGATGGGGGCTTTACGGGCGGGACGGGGCTGGGCCGGTCGGAGCAGGAAGCCGGTCGGGAGCGGACAGGGCCCCGGCCCGGACCTTCGTGGTCCGGGCCGGGGCCCTGTCACGCGGAAGCCGTCAGTCGCGCACCGGCTCGGCGGGGGTCGCCGGGCGCGTCGCGACGCCCTGCTCCTCCGTACCGGCCGACTCCTCGTAGCCGCCGCCGAGCCGCGACACCAGGCCGGTGATCTGGCGGGCGACGTCCGGTGCGGTCAGCCCGATCTCGGCCATGACCTCCTTGCGGGAGGCGTGCTCCAGGAAGCGCGGCGGGATGCCGAAGTCGCGGACCGGCATGTCGACGCCGGAGTCCCGCAGCGCCTGGGCGATGGCGGAGCCCACACCGCCGACCCGGCTGTTGTCCTCGACCGTGACGACGACGCGGTGGCGCTCGGCGAGCGCGGGAAGCTCCTCGTCCACCGGCTTGACCCAGCGCGGGTCGACGACAGTCGCCGAAATGCCCTGCTTGTCCAGAAGGTCCGCGATCTCCAGGCACATCGGGGCCAGCGCGCCGACCGAGACCAGCAGCACGTCCGGGGCGTCCCCCGCGCTCTCCGCGGGCTCGCGCAGCACGTCCATGCCGCCGATCCGGCCGACGGCGGCGACCTCCGGGCCGACCGCGCCCTTGGAGTACCGCACCACCGTCGGCGCGTCGTCCACCTCCACGGCCTCCCGCAGCTGGGCGCGGACCTGGCCCGCGTCGCGCGGGGCGGCGATCCGCAGCCCGGGGACGACCTGGAGCAGAGACATGTCCCACATGCCGTTGTGCGAGGGCCCGTCCGAACCGGTGATCCCGGCGCGGTCGAGGACGAAGGTGACGCCGCATTTGTGCAGCGCCACATCCATCAGCACCTGGTCGAAGGCGCGGTTGAGGAACGTGGCGTAGACCGCGAAGACCGGATGCAGCCCGCCGGTGGCCAGCCCCGCCGCCGAGACGGCGCCGTGCTGCTCGGCGATGCCCACGTCGAAGACCCGCTCGGGGAACCGTTTCGCGAACTCGGTGAGGCCCACCGGGTGCAGCATCGCCGCCGTGATCGCGACGATGTCCTCCCGCTCCTCGCCGAGCTTGACCATCTCCTCGCCGAAGACCGAGGTCCAGTCGGCGCCGCCCGCCGAGATCGGGAGCCCGGTGTCGGGGTGGATCGGGCCGATGCCGTGGAAACGGTCGGTCTCGTCCTGCTCGGCCGGGGTGTAGCCGCGGCCCTTCTCCGTGAGGCAGTGCACGATGACCGGGCCGCCGAAACGCTTCGCCCGCTGCAGCGCGGACTCCAGCGCCTCGATGTCATGGCCGTCGATCGGGCCGACGTACTTCAGCCCCAGGTCCTCGAACATGCCCTGCGGGGCGATGAAGTCCTTCAGCCCCTTCTTCGCGCCGTGCAGCGTCTCGTACAGCGGCCGCCCGACGACCGGGGTGCGCTCCAGGAGGTCCTTGCCGCGGGCCAGGAAGCGCTCGTAGCCGTCGGTGGTGCGCAGCGTGGCGAGGTGGTTCGCGAGACCGCCGATGGTCGGCGAGTACGACCACTCGTTGTCGTTCACGACGATGACGAGCGGGCGGTTCTTCGCGGCGGCGATGTTGTTCAGCGCCTCCCAGGCCATCCCGCCGGTCAGCGCGCCGTCCCCGATGACCGCGACCACATGGTCGCCGTTGCCGCGCAGCTCGTTCGCCTTGGCGATGCCCTCGGCCCAGCCGAGGACGGCGGAGGCGTGGCTGTTCTCGATGACGTCGTGCTCGGACTCGGCGCGCGACGGGTAACCCGAGAGCCCGCCCTTCTTCTTGAGCCGCGAGAAGTCCTGGCGCCCGGTGAGCAGCTTGTGGACGTAGGACTGGTGCCCGGTGTCCAGCAGCACCTTGTCCTTCGGCGACTCGAAGACCCGGTGCAGGGCGATGGTCAGCTCGACCACGCCCAGATTGGGTCCGAGGTGCCCCCCGGTCTTGGACACGGCGTCGACGAGAAAGGTGCGAATCTCCGCGGCCAGCTGGTTCAGCTGCTCCGGGGCGAGCCGGTCCAGATCGCGCGGTCCCCTGATGCCGGTCAGCAGCACCCGTGCCTCCTTGCTGTCGAGCGTCTCCATCGAGCCTTGCGAGTAGCCCCCGAGAGTCTAATGCTGCCCTACGGTAGGGCCCGGTTCGCCTCCGGGGCGGTTGGCCGGTGTCGGCCCTCCCCGCCCCGGAAGACGTCCCCGGAGAGGAGACGGTTTATCCCCGTCCCGCCGAGCGCTGTGTTCTCCGCGACACCGAGTCGATGACCACGGCGGCCAGCAGCACCGCGCCGGTGATCATGTACTGCAGGGAGTTCGCGACACCCAGCAGGTTCATACCGGATGAAATCGACCCGATGACCAGCATGCCGAGCATCGCCGACCACACCGAGCCGCGCCCGCCGAAGAGGCTGGTGCCGCCGATGACCGCGGCCGCGATGGCCTCCATGAGCAGGTTGCCGGTACCGGCCTGCTGGCTCGCGGAGCCGATCCGGGACGCGATCATGAGACCGCCGAACGCGGCCATGAGCCCGGACAGCGCGAACACCGAGATCCGCACGGCGACCACGTTGATGCCCGCGCGGCGGGCGGCCTCGACGCTGCCGCCCAGCGCGATCACCTTGCGTCCGTACGGGGTACGGCGCACCACGAAGTCGAGCACGACCAGCACCACCACGAAGATCACCAGGGCGAGCGGCAGGCCCATGTACTCGTTGAGCCGCCAGGCCGCCGCGTAGGCGATCACCGCGAGCACGGCGGTGCGCACCAGGATCTCGCTCAGCGGCCGGGAGGGCACGCCGACGGCCTTGCGGCGCCTGCTGTCCAGGAACTGGGCGAGAAAGAATCCGGCCACGGCGACGGTCGCCGCGCCGTAGGCGGCGACGAGCTGGGTGAAGTAGTGGTCGGTGAGCGTGCGCACGAAGCTGTCGTCGGCGATGCCGATGGTGCCGGTGGTGCCGAGCACCTGGAGCATCAGTCCGTTCCAGGCCAGCAGACCGGCCAGGGTGACGACGAACGCCGGGACGCCGATCCTGGCGAAGAAGAAGCCGTGCACCGCGCCCAGGGCGGCACCGGCGGCCAGCGCCGCGACCACCGCGATGCCCTCGGGCACGCCGTGGCGCACGTTGAGCACCGCGAGCGTGGCCGCCGCCAGACCGCTGAGCGAGCCCACCGACAGGTCGATCTCGCCGAGCAGCAGCACGAAGACGATCCCGACCGAGATCATGCCGGTGCCGCCGATGAGGATCGACAGGTCGGAGAGGTTCTTGGGCGAGAGGAAGGCGCTGTCCTTGTACTGGAAGACCGCCCAGATGATGGCGATGCCGACGATCACCGGCATCGCGCCGAGGTCGCCGCTGCGCATCTTGCGGACGAACTCGTTCAGGTAGCCCTTGAAGCCCTCCTGGCGCACCAGCAGCCGCGGGTCGACCACGGTGACGGCGTCCTTGGCGACCGGGCTGGCGTCGGCCGGTCCGGCCGGGGCCTTGTTGTCGGCCCCGTCCCCGCCGCCGGTGTCATGCGTCTTGTCGAGACGGGTGCTCACTTGGCGGCCTCCCCGCTGCGCGCCTTGCGGCGGGTCACGGCGTTGTCCGTGGCGCCGGTGATGGCGGAAATGATCTCTTCTTGAGAGGTGGTACGGACGTCGAACGTGCCGTTGTTGCGGCCCAGCCGCAGCACCGCGACCCGGTCCGCGACCGCCTTCACGTCGGCCATGTTGTGGCTGATGAGGATCACGGCGAGGCCGCGCTCGCGCAGCCGCTCGACCAGGTCGAGGACCTGTGCGGTCTGCTCGACGCCGAGGGCGGCGGTCGGCTCGTCCAGGATGACCAGCTTCGGTTCGCCCAGCATCGAGCGGGCGATGGCGACGGTCTGCCGCTGGCCGCCGGAGAGCGAGGCGATCGGGATCCGCACGCTGGGGATGCGGATCGACAGGGTGCTGAGCAGTTCGCGGGCGCGGCGCTCCATCTCGACCTCGTCCAGCACCCCGGCGCGCAGGACCTCGCGGCCGAGGAAGAGGTTGCCGACGACGTCGATGTTGTCGCACAGGGCGAGGTCCTGATACACCGTCGCGATGCCCAGGTCCTGGGCGTCGTGCGGGCGGGCGATCTCGACGGGCCTGCCCTGCCATTCGAGGACGCCCTCGTCGGCGGGGCCGACTCCGGCGATCGCCTTGACGAGGGTCGACTTTCCGGCGCCGTTGTCGCCCACCAGGGCGACGACTTCACCGGCGCGGACCTCCAGGTCGATGTCGGTGAGCGCCTGGACGGCGCCGAACCGCTTGGAGATCCCGCGCAACGCCAGCACGGGTTCGGATCCCACGATGGCCATCTCCGTTCCGGGCAGGGGCGATCCCTGCTGTGAGACGGAGGGGAGAGAACTCTCCCCTCGGGGGGTGTGAGAGGGGGCGACGGGCGGGCCGCCGGACACGTCACGGCGGCCCGCTCCGGTCCGGCAGGGGCTACTTGAGCCCGGCCGCGGCGCAGGCGGCCTTCAGCTTCGCCGTGCAGATCTGACCGACCGAGTACAGACCGTCCTTGACGACGGTGCTCTTGATCTTGTCCTTGGTCAGCGAGACCGGGGGGATGAGCGTGGCCGGGATGTCCTTGGTGGTCGGGCTGTCGACCGTGCTGGTCCCGGCGGCCTTCTCACCGCGGCCGAGGGCGATGGCCATCTTCGCGGCCGCGGTCGCCTCCTCCACGTAGGACTTGTAGACGCTCATGTACTGCTCGCCGCTCACCACCCGCTGCACACCGGCGAGTTCGGCGTCCTGGCCGGTGACCGGGGGCAGCGGCTTGACGCCGCCGCTCTTGAGCGCGGTGATCGCGCCGCCCGCCATGCTGTCGTTGGCCGAGTAGACGCCGATGATGTTGTTCTTGCCGACGGACGAAATGGCGCCCGTCATGGCCTTGTTGGCCTCCTCGGCCAGCCAGCGGTCGATGTCGTACGACTTGGCGATGTCCACCTTGCCCTTGAGGACCGACATCGCGCCCTTCTTGAACATGGCGGCGTTGGGGTCGGCCTCCCAGCCGTTGAGCATGACGACCTTGCCGTCCTTGGCCTTCTTCCCCAGTGCCTCCAGCAGCGCCTTGCCCTGGACCTTGCCGACCGTCTCGTTGTCGAACGACGTGTACGCGGAGACCGGGCCCTCGGCCAGCCGGTCGTAGGCGACGACCGGGATGTGCGCCTCGGCGGCCTTCTTCACCGAACCGCCGATGGACTTGGAGTCCACCGAATCCAGAATGATGACGTCGACCTTTTTGGTGATCATGGAGTCGACCTGCTGCTGCTGGACCGCGGGGTCCGACTTGGCGTTGGCGTAGTGAATCTCGCAGTCGGCGCAGTCGGCCAGGATCTTCTTCTTGAGCAGCGGCCGGTCGAAGTTCTCGTATCTCGCCGTCTGGTCCTCGGGCAGCAGGAGTCCGATGTTCAGCGGACCCGACTTCTTCTTCTTATCGCCCTTGTCATCGGCTTCCTTCGCCGAACCACAGGCGGCGAGCGAGGCGGCCATCGATACGACGGCGGTGGCAATGGCGACGCGACGCATCGTTGCGTTCATAACGGGGGTGACCTCCCTGACGAGGCCGCGTCATTGCGGCCGAGGTGGCGTGAAGTCAACTCCGGCCCCGTCATGACGTCAAGAAGTAAATCCTTAACGAGATGGCAACGGTGCCATTCGTTATCTGAGTGAACGCATCGGAGAGTTGCCCGAACGGGCAGGGAAATGCCCCCGAGAACAGGGAAACGGTCCTCGGGGGCACGAAGGGTGTCGGGGCGTCAGGGCTTACGGCGGCCCCGCGCCGGACGTACGGCGCGGGGCTCAGGCGAGCGCCGGGGTGCCCGCCGCCAGCGCGCCCTCCAGCAGCGTCGAGTCGCCCATCTCGCTCAGCACCAGCGCGAGGGCGCCCAGCACCTCGGCCCGGCCGCCGAGCGCTCCGGGCATCACGGCCAGCTGACGGGCGGCGCTCGGGATCGCGTACCGCGCGACCGACTCGCGGATCGGGCCCAGCACCAGCTCCCCCGCCTCGGCGAGGTGGCCGCCCAGCACCATGCGGCTGGGGTTGATCAGATTGCACAGGTTCGCCACGCCGCTGCCGATGTGGCGGCCGACGTCCGCGATCACCCGGCGGCAGCCGGGGTCGCCGTCCCGGGCGAGCTGCACCATGCGCTCGACGGTGAGGTCCGCGCCGTGGGCGGAGTGCAGCAGCGGCAGGATGTAGCGGGCCGCGGCGAAGGTCTCCAGACAGCCGCGGTTGCCGCAGCGGCACACCGGGCCCGACTCGTCGAGGGTGATGTGGCCGATCTCGCCCGCCGTGCCGCCCGGGCCGCGGTAGATCTGGCCGCTGATCACCAGCCCCGCGCCGACGCCGTCGGCGACCTTGATGTACGCGAGGTCGGCGACCCCGCGCCCGGAGCCCCACACCAGCTCGCCGAGCGCGCCCAGGTTGGCGTCGTTGTCCACGTGCACCGGCACCCCGAGCCGCTGGGCCAGGTCGTCGCGCGGGTTGGTGCCCGCCCAGCCCGGCAGGATCGCGGTCGAGCCGAGCGTGCCGGTCTCCACGTCTATCGGGGCCGGGACGCCGAGGCCGACGCCGACGACCTTGTCCTGGCTCAGCCCGGTGCCCGCGATCAGCCTGCTGACCAGCTGCTCCGCCCGGTCGAGGCCCTGCGCGGAGGAGGCGTCCACATCCAGCGGCTCCGCCTCCTCGGCCAGCACCTGATGGGCGAGGTTGCCGACCGCGACCCGGAGGTGCGTATGGCCGAAATCCACGCCCACGACGATGCCCGCGTCCCCGCTGAGCGAGACGCTGCGCGCCCGGCGGCCGCCCGCCGAGGTGGGCGTGACCTCGACCGTTCCGCCGTCCTTCAGCTCGCGGACGATGTTGGAGACGGTGGCCGCGGACAGCCCGGTGGACCGGGCGATCTCCGCCTGGGTCAGCGAGCCCGCCATGCGCACCGCACGGACCACCCGTTCGAGGTTGGCCCGGTGCAGCGACGACTGCGATCCCGGAGTCTCCACGCCCATCCACTCCCGCCTTGTCTCCAACATGTGAACTCTAAGCTGAGCCGTCCCGCTTGTGCCACGTCAAGACCTTGACATGACATTCGTTGCGTTCACATAAAAGACAGTATGCGGAATTTTATTTGAGTGCTCCCGCGGTCAGCCCGGTCTGGACCTGGCGCTGGAAGACGATGTAGGCCGCGAGCACCGGAAGCATCGCCAGCACCAGCCCGGCGAACAGCGCCGACCAGTCGCCCTTGTATTGCTGGCTGGCCGCGAGCTGCACCAGCCCCTGGGTGAGCACCCGCTTGTCCTCGTCCGTGTTGAGGACCGTGGGCAGCATGTACTGGTTCCACTGGCCGAGGAAATTGAAGATGCCGACGCTGATCATCCCGGGCTTCGCCATCGGCAGCATGACCTGGAAGAACGTCCGGGTGTGGGACGCGCCGTCGATCAGTGCCGCCTCCGCCACCGAGGTGGGCAGGGTCCTGAAGAAGGACGTGAGGAAGAAGACGGTGAACGGCAGCGAATAGGCGATATAGACCAGAATCAGCCCGTGGAAGGTGTTGAGCAGGCTCATGTTCTTCATGACGAAGAACAGCGGCACCAGCGCCAGGATGATGGGAAAGCTCATCCCGCCGACGAACATGAAGTAGATGACGCGCTTCCCGGGGAATTCGAACCGGGCCAGCACATACGCCGCCATCGCCCCCAGCAGCATCGTGCCGAGCAGTGAACAGCCCACCACCAGAACGGTGTTGAGGAAGAAATCGCCGATGTTCGACTTCCCCCAGGCGCGCGACCAGTTGTCGAAGTGCAGCGCGGAGGGCAGCCCCCAGGGCGAGGTGAAGATCTCCTTGTCGGTCTTGAGAGAGCTCATCAGCGCCCACAGCAGCGGCATGGTGACGAGCACTCCCCAGATCACCAGGATGCCGTGGGAGAAGACGTTGAGGACCTTGCCCTCACTGCCGAGCCGCCCCTCGGGGGTGAAGCGCGGCGGCCGCTCGGCGACGGGCGCGGCGAGCGGCGGCTCGTCGTCCTTGGTGACGCCGGGGAGTTCCGAGGGCTCTGCTTGCGAGGTCACTGTGGTCCCCCCAGGTCGGCGGTCGAGCGGTGGTGCGCGGTCACGGTCGCGGGCCCCGGCATCAGTACTCCAGCCGTTCGCGACGGCCGAGCCTGCCCACGACGACCGCGAAGATCAGGGTGACGATCAGCATCGCGACGCCGATCGTGGTCGCGCGTCCGGCCTGCCCGTCGTGGAAGGTCTTGGTGTACACGTAGTAGCCCAGAACCTGGGTGGAGTCGGCGGGTCCGCCCGGCCCCACCGTCATGATCTGCACGACGGCGAACGCGTCGAGGGCGATGATGCCCATGTAGATCCAGCCGGTCTGGACGGTGTCCCACAGCAGTGGCACGGTGATCCGGAAGAACGTATTCACGCGGTTGGCCCCGTCGAGCAGCGCGGCCTCGTAGTAGTCCTTCGGGATGGAGCTCATCCCGGCGGAGAAGAGGACGACGTAGAAGCCGACGTTGCTCCAGACCATCACGGCCATGAGGCACCACAGCGCGAGCTTCGGGTCGGCCAGCCACTGCTGCTGGAGCGCGTCCAGGCCGATTCCCCCGAGGAAGGCGTTGAGCGCGCCGTTGCGCGGGTTGTAGGTGAACTGGAACAGCAGGGCGACGATCGCGATCGACAGCACCTGCGGAAAGAAATAGATCACCTTGTAGACGCTCGAACCGCGCACCCCCGTGACGGCCGCGTTCTTTCGACTGCGGCCGCCCACGTTGAGCATGAAGGCGAAGAAGAGTCCGAGCCCGAGCGTCACCAGCGGCACGACAAGCAGCAGCAGGACATTGTGCCCGACCGCTTTCCAGAAGAGGTCGTCATGCAGCAGCCAGTCGTAGTTCTTGAATCCGACCATCTTGAAGTCGGAACTCAGGCCGGTCCAGTCCGTGAAGGAATAGTAGATGGCCTGAACGAACGGCGAGATCACGAAGACCGCGTAAAGGATCACCGGCAGGGCCAGGAACCCCGCGATGAACCGGTATTTACCATGCTGCATTTCTACCGACCTCGGACTTCCTCACGGATAATGCCGCCGGTGACGCATCGAAACCCATCAGATGTGCCTCGGTCAGACGTGCTTGTACTTCTTGACGGCGTCGTCCTTCGCCGTGGCGTCGGCGAACTTCTGGCACTTCTGCATCGCCTCGGCCGGAGTCATCCGGCCCGCCATCATCTCGCCCAGCACGCCCACGCCGATCTGCTGCTTCTGCAGCGTCACGTACCAGTCCTGGAGGCGCGGGTTGACGACGTTCTTGCCCGCCTTCTCCAGCACCTGCTGCGCGGACGACAGCCCCGACGGCAGGGTCAAGCCCTCGGTGCCGCCGTTGAGCGAGGAGAGTGAGGAGACCTGCTTGACGAAGTTCTTGGTCGACTTCTCGCCGAGCATGATCCGCAGCAGCTCCATGCCGCCCTGGGGGTTCTTGGCCGCCTTCGGCACGATGAAGGGCTCACCGCCGGAGGCCCAGAGGGTGCCGAACGGCATCTTGTCGCTCTTGTCGAGGCTGGAGGGCGCGCCCACCGCCATCTGGAAGTCCTTCGGCGTGGTCTTCTTCGCCTCGTTCTCCACCCAGGAGCCGTTCGGGATGAACAGCGCCTTCCCCTCGTTCCAGGCGGTCTGCGACTCGATGTGGGTCAGCCCCGGGGTGCCCTTGAGGATGTACCCCTTCTTGTACAGCTCGTAGTACGCCTCGAAGGCGGCCTTCACGGCCGGGTTCTTCCAGGCGTTCGGCTCCAGGTTGTCGATCGAGTCCAGGACGTCCCTGCCGCCGATCTTGGCGATGAAGGGGTACAGGCTGAACGGCAGGTAGTACGGGAACTTGCCCGGGTAGGTCCAGCCCGCGACGCCCTTCTTCTTCGCCTTCTCGCAGAGCTTGAGCATGTCGTCCCAGGTCTCCGGGTACTCCGCGTCGAGCTTCGCGAGGTTGGTCTTGGAGTACCAGACGCCGTAGACGGTGTACGCGTAGTAGAGGATCCAGACCGGCTTGCCGTCGAACTGGCCCATCTCCACGACGCCGGGGCGCAGCGTCTCGCGCACCGTCTTCTCCGGGTCGTCGAGGGAGGGCGAGTCGAGCAGCGGGGTGAGGTCGGTCAGCTGGTTCTTGCCGACCAGGGTGCCGAAGTCCATCTGCTCGGCACCGGAGTTGTCGACCAGGTCCGGCGGGGTGCCGCCGTTGAACCGCGGCTGGAGCACGGTCTGGATCTTCTGGGTCGCCGAGTGCTTGACCTTGCCCGCGGTCTTCGGGAACGCCTTGCTGTACTCCGCCTCGGCGTCCTTGGCGTACTGCTGGCCGAAGCCGCCGTCGAAGATGACGACGTCGAGCGGCGCGCTCGCGTTGACGGCGAGCGGGTTCTTGGCGCTCTTCTTGCCCTTGTCGACCTTCTTCTCACTGTCGCCGCCGCCACTGGCACAGGCGGAGAGCACACTCATCGCCGGCACGGTGATCAGTCCGAGGGCCGCCGACCGTTTGATCAGGTCACGCCGTCCGAAATCTGAGATGGATCCCATGCTCAAGTCCTCGCCTTCGTCAGGACTCAGGCGGTGTAACGGTTTCCCGTACATGCTCGCCTCCGGGCGAGGGGCCCGACACCGCGGGTCAGTTGAAGCGTGAAGCGGAATTGCTGGGTGTGCGCCGAGAGGGCTCAGAACCGCCGAGGCCAGCTCGGCACGGCCGCGGCACGGCCTTCCCCCTAAGGCGAAAGGTATAGTCCACTGGGCATCGAGAGGGCAAGATCGAGAGGTCATCGGGGTGGCATCTTTCCCGAGTTGAGACCTGTCCGACATACCGTGGGGGGCCCAGCCCGTACGGCATTCAGCCGTGCGCGCGCCCCATGAGAGGCGGTCCTCGTGCCCCGGAAGCAGCTCCCCCTCGCCACCAGTGTTGTCGTGGCCGCGACACTCGCGCTCTCCGCGGGCTGCGGGGCGGACAGAGGCGGCTCTCCGGCCGGGGACACCAAGGGCGGCTCCGCGATCGGCAAGGGCATGGCCCGGCTCCCGGTGGAACCGACGGAGGAGCCCACCGAGGAACCGACCGAGGACCCCACCGACGACCCGTCGGATACGCCGACCGGCGGCTCCGGCCTGATATCGGCGGACGCCAAGATGGGCACATGCGGCTGGAGCCCGGACGGCAAGCCGTACGCCAATGTGAAGATCAGCAACTCCAGCTCCTCCACGGCCTACTACTTCCTCCTCGTCGGGTTCGTGGACAGCACCGACGAGGTCGTGACCACGGGCACCGAGTCCGACGCCTCGGTGGCGGGGAACTCCGACAAGACCGTCAAGGTCTCCGGCCTCCAGGCGGACTCCTCCAAGAAGGCGAAGAAGTGCCGTCTGTCGATGGCCACCAAGTCCGACTCTCCCGGCTGATGGCTCGCTGATGGATTATTGACCGGCCGTCATGGACTGGGGCCGCATCCCGGCGCGGGTGCGGCCCGCGTCGCGCGGTCGCCACCCCAAGATCACTCGCATGGAGTGATCAATGGATTGATCATTGGAGTGATCACCCGCAGGGGGTGTGCACGGCAGTCACCTTGACACCACCCTCCCCTCAGCGCCCTACTTATCCTTGCCCCACCCAATCGACAACGTTGTCAGACTCGTTGAGAGGTCGAGTATGCGACAGAGACGGCTCAGACGCAGACCTCCGTTACGTCGAGCGGCCGCCCTGGTGGCGGCCGTTCTGCTGGCGGCGACCGCCCAGGGCGCGGCGACCGCGGTTCCCCGCGGACCCGCGGCGGCCGCGGACCGGGCCTCGGCCGCTTCGGAGTTTTCCTCGTCCTTCGAAGCGGCCGATCCGCGGCCCGACTGGCGCAACACCGTCGAGACCACCCCGGACGGCGCGAAGAAGGCCGACGGGGTCGACGGCGGCTACACCTCCGGCATCCCGGGGAACGTGACCGACAAGGTGACCGAGGTCCGGGCGAGCGGCGAGTACGCCGACGCGGGCGAGACCAAGGAGAACCTGGTCGACGGCGAGGTCACCACCAAGTGGCTCACGTTCGAGAGGACCCCGTGGCTCGAATTCGACCTCTCCGAGCCCGTCGACGTCGTCCGCTACGCCCTCACCTCCGCCAACGACGCCCCGGAGCGCGACCCGGCCGACTGGACGCTCAAGGGCTCCGCCGACGGCTCCGGCTGGACCATGCTGGACACCCGCACGGACGAGGTCTTCGGCAAGCGCCAGCAGACCCGGGAGTTCTCCGTCGAGGGCGCCGCCGCCTATCGCCACTTCCGGCTGGAGATCACCCGCAACAAGGGGGCGGACGCCACCCAGCTCGCCGAGACGCAGCTGGCGAACGGGGACACCACCCCGCCCGCCCCCGCCGACATGCGCAGTCTGGTCGACCGGGGCCCGTCCGGCTCCCCCACCGCCAAGGGGAACGCGGGCTTCACCGGCACCCACGCCCTGCGCTACGCGGGCACCCACAAGCCGGACGGCCGGGCGTACTCGTACAACAAGGTCTTCGACGTGAACACGGCCGTCACCCGCGACACCCTGTTCTCGTACCGGATCTTCCCGTCGATGACCGAGACCGATCTGAGCTACCCCGCCACCCATGTGTCGGTCGACCTCGCCTTCACCGACGGCACCTACTTGAGTGAGCTGCCCCGCGCGGTGGACCAGCACGGCGCCCGGATGAGCCCCCAGGGGCAGGCGGCGTCCAAGACGCTGTACGTCAATCAGTGGAACCACAAGGAGTCCCGGATCGGGTCCGTCGCGGCGGGCAAGACCGTCGACCGGATCCTCGTCGCGTACGACTCCCCGGGCGGCCCGGCGAAGTTCCGCGGCTGGGTGGACGACATCTCGCTCGCCCCCAAGGCGCCCGAGAAGCCGCTGAAGCACCTCTCCGACTACGCGGTGACCACGCGCGGCACGCACTCCAGCGGCAGCTTCTCGCGCGGCAACAACTTCCCCGCGACCGCCGTCCCGGGCGGCTTCAACTTCTGGACGCCGGTGACCAACGCGGGCTCCACCAGCTGGCTCTACGAGTACGCCCGCGCCAACAACGACGACAACCTGCCCACCCTCCAGGCGTTCGGCGCGAGCCATGAGCCGAGCCCGTGGATGGGCGACCGGCAGACGTTCCAGGTGATGCCGTCCGTCGCGGGCGGCACCCCGGACGCCTCCCGCACCGCCCGCGCGCTCCCCTTCCGCCACGACAAGGAGACCGCCCGGCCCTACGGCTACGGCGTGACGTTCGAGAACGGCCTCAAGGCCGAGATCGCGCCCACCGACCACGCGGCGGTCATGCGCTTCACCTATCCGGGCGAGGACGCGAGCGTCATCTTCGACAACGTCAACAACAACGGCGGGCTCACCCTCGACCCCGAGCACGGCGTCGTCACCGGCTACTCCGACGTCAAGAGCGGCCTGTCCACCGGCGCCACCCGGATGTTCGTCTACGGCGTCTTCGACAGCCCCGTCAGCGCGAGCGGCAAGCTACCCGGAGGCGGCGGACAGGACGTCACCGGCTACTTCCGCTTCCGCCCGGGTGCGGACCGCGCCGTCACCCTCCGGATCGCCACCTCCCTCATCGGCGTCGACCAGGCGAAGACGAACCTGGAGCGCGAAATCCCCGCCTCGACGTCGTTCGAGCAGGTCGAGCGGCGTGCCCAGAGCGCCTGGGACGACATCCTGGGCCGTATCGAGGTCGAGGGAGCGAGCCGCGACCAGCTCACCACGCTCTACTCCAGCCTCTACCGGCTGTACCTCTATCCCAATTCCGCTTACGAGAACACCGGGACCACGCGGAAGCCGCGCCACCAGTACGCGAGCGCCTTCTCGCCCGCCGCCGGGGAGAACACCCCGACCCGCACCGGCGCGAAGATCGTCGATGGTGAGGTGTACGTCAACAACGGCTTCTGGGACACCTACCGCACCACCTGGCCCGCCTACTCGCTGCTGACCCCGAAGCGCGCCGGGAAGATGGTCGACGGCTTCGTCCAGCAGTACAAGGACGGCGGCTGGATCTCCCGCTGGTCCTCCCCCGGCTACGCCGACCTCATGACCGGCACCAGCTCGGACGTGGCCTTCGCCGACGCGTACCTCAAGGGCGTCCGCTTCGACGCCGAGGCCGCGTACGAGGCGGCGCTGAAGAACGCCACCGCCGTGCCGCCTTCACCGGGTGTGGGGAGGAAGGGCATGTCCACCTCGCCCTTCCTCGGCTACACCAGCACCGAGACCCACGAGGGCCTGTCCTGGGCGCTGGAGGGCTACCTCAACGACTTCGGCCTGGCGAAGATGGGCCGCGCCCTGTACTCGAAGACCAAGAAGCCCCGCTACAAGGAAGAGTCCGACTACTTCCTGCACCGCGCCCAGAACTACGTCACGCTCTTCGACGACAAGGCGGGCTTCTTCCAGGGCCGGGACGCAGCGGGAAAGTGGCGCGTGCCGTCCGAGAAGTACGATCCGCGGATCTGGGGCTACGACTACACCGAGACCAACGGCTGGGGCTACGCCTTCACCGCCCCGCAGGACAGCCGGGGCCTGGCCAACCTCTACGGGGGCCGGTCGGGGCTGGCGAAGAAGCTCGACACCTACTTCTCCACCCCGGAGACCGCCTCGCCCGACTTCAAGGGCTCGTACAGCGGCGTCATCCACGAGATGACCGAGGCGCGCGATGTCCGGATGGGCATGTACGGCCACAGCAACCAGGTCGCCCACCACGCCACCTATATGTACGACGCGGCCGGACAGCCCTGGAAGACCCAGGAGAAGGTCCGCGAGGTGCTGGCCCGCCTCTACACCGGCAGCGAGATAGGGCAGGGCTACCACGGCGACGAGGACAACGGCGAGCAGTCCGCGTGGTACATCTTCAGCGCGCTCGGCTTCTACCCCCTGGTGATGGGCGGCTCCGAATACGCGATCGGCTCGCCGCTGTTCACCAAGGCCACGGTGCACCTGGAGAACGGCCGCGACCTGGTCATCAAGGCCCCGCGCAACAGCGCGCGGAATGTGTACGTCCAGTCCCTGCAGGTCAACGACAAGCCCTGGAACTCCACCGCCCTCCCCCACTCGGTCCTCGCCAGGGGCGGCACGCTGGAGTTCACGATGGGCGCCAAGCCGTCGAAGTGGGGCACGGGGGCGAAGGACGCCCCGTCCTCCATCACCCAGAACGACAAGGTGCCCACCCCGCGCCGCGATCTGACGGTGCCGAGCGGCGGCACGGCGCTGCTGGACGACACGTCGGGCACGGAGGCGGCGTTCGAGTCGGTGAACCTACCGGTCGGCGAGGCGGGCCGCGCGGTCCAATACACCCTCACCTCCGCCGACCGCACGAAGGCCCCCACGGGATGGGTCCTCCAGGGCTCGCCCGACGGCGAGAAGTGGCGAGATCTGGACCGGCGGTCGGCTGAGTCCTTCGCCTGGGACAAGCAAACCCGCGTCTTCTCCGTCCACACACCAGGCAGCTATGCGCACTACCGCCTGGTGCCGGACGACAAGTCGACACTGGCCGAGGTCGAACTGCTCGGCTGAGCCGTGGGGTGGGCCGGGTCCGGCGTCCGGACCCGGCCTGCCCGCAATCATTCGGTCGTCACGCGCTCACGTCGCGTCGTCCACCCAGAGCTGCCACTTACCGCTGCTGCTCTGTTTGCAGTCCCAGTCGGCGTAGGCGGAGTTCTGCCCGTCCCGGTAGCACGCCAGGTGGGTGGGGTAGGTGCCGACGTAGATCCACTTGGTGGCGCCGGGTACGACGGCCGTTGTCGTGGCGGAGGACGCGGGCGCCGCCTGCACGGTGGCGATGGTACCTCCGGTCAGGAGGGCGGCCCCCATCGCGGCGCCGGCGAGGACAAGTCGAGTTCGCATGTTTCCCCTTTTTCGTCGGAATCTTGCGGTCGGCATGAGCCTGGGGCAGGGCGGGACGCGAGGACAACAGGGATCGGGCGTCCTAGACACTCTTGGACTGTCCCGGACAGCCCGCTTGGTGTCCGCGCTGATCAGCGGCCTGTCCCGCGACCTTCTCGCGGTCGGCCGAAGCCGTGGCTCGTCGCGGGGAGCCGCGTACTCATGGCCATCGTGATTGGCGGGCTTCGTCACTGACGACTCATGAGTGGGACGCGACGCTCAAGTGCATGGAGAAACAAGGGTTGGGAACTTGGCGAGGCGGGTCGAGCAGTGGCTCCAGGCTCGGGAGCGAGGAGATTCGCGGGCGGACCGGAGTGCGTGTCCACGCCTTCCGGCGCCGGGTCGGCGCTGCTGAGCGGCCGCCCGGTCACGGCCCCCGATCTCTGCTTGACCGACGGACGAGTGCTCGACCGCCGGTACACCCCCTTGGTGGCCGTTCAGCGGCCGTGTGCCGAGGCGGCACCGCAGGCCACCAAACTGGAACCGATGGGCGGGGACACGTACCGGATCCAATGGCACCACCCCGACTACGGCAAGGGCTGTCTCGAAGCGCTCGCAAGAGTCCTCGTACAGCCGAGAGGGATCGGCCTGCCTCTACGTCGCCGCTCCCGCCCCCCACCACCATCGCGCTGCGGGAGAGCGACGAGCCGGACGTCATCCTCACCACCACGCCCGCCATGCTAGGCACCTTCATACGCGCGGCGAAGGTCGGGGCGTTCGACGGGCTCACCCAGGACCGATAGGGCGCCGTGCGCCCCAGAGTGCCAGGATGGACCGCATGGCTACCGTCCTGGCATTCCATGCCCACCCCGACGACGAAGCGCTGCTGACCGGCGGCACGCTCGCCCGGCTGGCCCACGAGGGGCACCGAGTGGTGGTCGTGGTCGCCACGGACGGTCTGATCGACGCCGCCCCGACGGAGGCCGAATCCCCGCGCCTGCACGAACTGCGCACCAGCGCGGCCGTGTTGGGCGTCGACCGCGTCGTCCACCTCGGCTACGCGGACAGCGGCCACGGCCCGATCCTCTACCCCGACCCGCCGGACCGCGCCCGCTTCGTCCGCGCGGACACGGAGGAGGCCGCCGAGCGGCTGGCCACGATCCTCCGCGACGAGGACGCGTCGATGCTGCTCCACTACGACCCCCACGGCGGCTACGGCCACCGCGACCACATCAAGGTCCACCAGGTCGGCCGCCGCGCCGCCGAACTGGCCAAGACCCCGAGGGTGCTGGAGGCGACGATGCCCCGCGACGCCGCCGAACGCCTGGTCCGCCTGGCCCACCGCCTGCGGATCCCCCTCGGGTTCGCCCCCGAGGAGCTGAGCACCCGCTTCAGCCCCCGGTCGGACATCACCCACCGCCTGAACGTCCGCCGCTACGCCCGCCAGAAGCAGGCGGCCCTGGCGGCCCACCGCTCCCAGATCAACGGCACGGGCCGCATGAGCGCCGTCATGCGGAAGATGATCCACCTACCGCCCCCACTCTTCGGCCTCCTGCTGGGCCGAGAGTGGTACATCGATGTCTCCCCCGTCCGACGGCCCCAGCCCTAACCCTCGGCGAACAGCTCCTCGGCGCGGGAGGCGGTCACGGCGCGGTCCAGCCAGACACCGAGGACGTCCAGATCTCTGCACGCCTCGATGCGCTGACGCGTCTCTCCGGTGACTTCAAGTCCCCGTTGGCCAAGGATCCGCACGATGTCCTCGGCGCGGCTCTCAATCCGGACATCGGTGAAGGCCCGCTGGCCAAGGTCGGAGCGGAAGAAAATGTTGGGCTCCACGTCGAGCATGTGGCACAGGTCCGTCACGGAAGACACCGTCAGAGCACCATCCAGCCAGTCCCCGAGCAACTCCAAGTCGGTACACAACTGAATGCGTTCCCGAGCCATGCCGACGACCTCAAAGCCCCGTCGGTCGAGGACCCGCAGAACATGTTCGCCGCGGCTCTCGGCCCGAACCTTGGCGAAGGCTACCTGCGAATGCTCGGAGCAGAAGAAGTTGAGCAGCGCGGACATCAGTCGAACAGATCCTCTACACAAGAGACGGTCCCGGCGCGGTCCAGCCAGGTGCCGAGGACGTCCATGTCCTTGCACGACTCGATGCGCTTACGTGTCTCGTCAGTGACCTCGAGCCCCCGAGCCGTGAGGACTCGAAGCAGAGCATCGGCGCGCACCTCTGCGAAGGCGTGCTGGGCTTGCTGGGAACGGAAGAAATTCATCAGCACGGGCATCAGGTCTCTCCAGATCTCTCGCGCCGGGGTGTTTCCGAGACCGGCCTCAACGAGTTCGGCGTACATGAACCCCTGAACGGGGTCGAGGCTGCTGAGTGTGGTCGCAAGCACTTTCAGTATGTCATCGATGCCTTCGCTTCTACTGTGCGTAATCGCAGAGAAGGCAGCGATCGGGATATCCCGGGCCACTTCTTTCGCATCCGTGACGACCGGAACGTTGCCAGGCCCGAGGACGAGTGGACGAACAGTCAGCGACGGGTGGCTCGGTAAGCCGAGGTTGATCGGCCGGGCGGCCCAGCGGGCCGTGGACTCGTCGGGGCAGAGCACGATCAGCACCGGCTGGTGCCGGAACTTCGCGTGCATGTACGAGAGGTAGTAAGCCCAGGCGGACGGCTTGTCGGGGTCCCTTCTGCTCTGCGACTCGATGGCGAACAGATACGTGCCGTGCTTCTCGGTCTCGACCTGGAGCAAGGTGTCCACACGTCTCTCGACGGGGGCGACCTCGGTGAGGTCGGGGCTGACGATGAACGCTCTGCTGGTATCCGGGAAGGGAACGCCAAGGAGTTTCCGGAGGGCCCGGACCATGGCCCCGGTGTCCTCCTGGAAAATTCTATGGAGGGCTTCATGCGAGGAACTGACCATGCGTGGAACACTAAAGACGCGAGGGCAAGTGCCAACGGCATTTGCCCTCGCGTCACCCGAACGAATGCAGCCGCTAATGACGTTGACGCTGGGCGGCCAGCACCGCCGCCTCCCTCTCCGGCGCAAGGCCCACCGCCGAGCGCTCCGCACGCTGCGGCGCCCGGCCGCCCAAGCCCCGCAGCCAGGCCCACGTATCGCTCACCGTCTCCCCGACGGGACGGCACCGCAGACCGGCCGCTACCGCCTTCGAGACGTCGGCGGCGTGCAGCGTGTCGTACAGCTCGCCCGGGGGGATCCAGATCGGGAGGTCGGTCCAGGGGGCGATGTCGGCGGCCAGGATGCGGTCCGGGTCGGTCCAGCGGAGTTCGGCGGGCGCGCCGGTGGTGCGTACGCAGGTCTCCAGCAGTTCGCCCATCGTGGTGTGGCCCTGCGGGCTGACCGTGTTGTACGGGCCGCCGAGGCCGCGTTCGGTGGCGTCCAGGAGCCAGGTGGCCAGGTCGCGGGCGTCGATGTACTGCAAGGGCAGGTCGCGCGGGCCGGGGGCGAGGACCGGGCCGCCGCGGGCGATGCGGGTCAGCCACCAGGGCAGGCGGCCGACGTTCTCGTACGGGCCGATGATCAGCCCGGCGCGGGCCAGCAGCGCGCGGTCGCCGAAGGCGGAGAGCGCGGCGAGTTCGCCGCCCCGCTTGGCGCGGGCGTAGTCGGTGTCATCGGTGTCGTCGGGGGACGCCTCCACCACCGGGCCGTCCTCGGCGAGTCCGGCGGGCGCCGGGTAGGCGTAGACGGAGCGGGTGGAGACGTAGGCATACGAACGGACGCGGTCGGCGAGGAGGCGGGCCATGTCGCGTACGGCGGACGGGGCACCGAACCAGGTGTCCACGACGGCGTCCCATACGCCGTGTTCGAGGGCGGCGAGCCCGCCGGGCGCGGTGCGGTCGCCGCGCAGCACGGTGACCCCCGGCGGCGGGGCGTGCCGACCGCGGTGGAACACCGTGACCTGCCAGCCGCGGGCCACGGCCGCCTCGGTGACCGCACGCCCTACGAACTCCGTTCCGCCCAGCATCAGAAGCCTCATGACGGAGAGTCTGCCCGCCCAGCACCGGATGGGCCCGGCGGGTCGGCTCTCAGCAGATTCCGCGCCATGATGGAACGCATGATCCTCCGCCAGCTACGTGACACCGAGGAGGACGCCGAGGCGGTCTGGGAAGTGGCCGCTGCCGCCTTCGGCGACTCCGATGCCCTCGCGGGTGAGGCCGACAGCTTGTTGGCTCCGCAGTATGTGACCGCCGTGCGCAGCCGTTACCGCCATCTGGCCGCCACCGACCCCGGCGGCTGCTGGATCGCCGTGGACGACGGGGGCATGCCGGTCGGGGCGGTGCTGTCCTCGCGGCGCGAGGGGACGTGGGGGCTGTCGATGTTCGCGGTGCTGCCCCGGGCGCAGGGGCGGGGCGTGGGCAAGGAACTGCTGGCGGCGGCGCTCGCCTATGGGCGGGCGTGTCTGCGCGGGATCATCGTCGGGTCGGAGAACACGCGTGCCGCGGCCACGTACCGGCAAGCCGGGTTCACCCTGCACCCGGCGATGCGGTTGCGCGGGACCATCGACCGCGACACCAAGGCACGCCTCTCGCCGCCCGACGGCGCCGTGCACGAGGGACTTGCCCGGCACCGGGACTTGATGGACTCCGTGGACCGCCGTCTCAGGGGCGGGGCGCACGGGCCGGATCACGAGCTGCTCTGCCGCCAGCGGCATCTCCTGGTCGTGGACGACCTGGCGGGCAGCGGGTACTGCTACGTGGCCGAGGACGGCAAGGTCGAGTTGGTGGCCGCCACCTCGCGGCGGCTGGCGAAGCGGCTGCTGACCGCCGCGCTGCTGTGCCTGCCGGAGGGCACCGACGTGCGCGTACCGAGCCTGACGGCCGAGCAGCAGTGGGCGGTGGACGTCGGCCTCGAGGCGGGTCTTGAGGTGTCCACCGGGGGCTATGTGTGCTTGCGCGGGATGCGGCCGCCGGAGCCGTACGTCCCGTCCAGCTCGTTCCTCTGAAGGCGTCGCGGAGCCGATACGGCGGACGGGCCGCACCCCTTGCGCGGGGGTGCGGCCCGTCCGTGACGTGCGAGCGTCCTACTTGCGGATCAGCGACCGCAGCACGAACTGCAGGATGCCGCCGTTGCGGTAGTAGTCCGCCTCGCCGGGGGTGTCGATGCGCAGCTTGGCGTCGAACTCGACGTCGCCCGCAGTGACCTTGACGGTCTCGGGGATGCCGCCGTCGTTCAGGCCGGTGACGCCGGTGACCGAGAAGGTCTCCTCACCGGTCAGACCAAGCGACGCGGCCGAGGCGCCCTCGGGGAACTGCAGCGGCAGAACGCCCATGCCGATGAGGTTCGAGCGGTGGATGCGCTCGTACGACTCGGCGATGACGGCCTTGACGCCGAGCAGCGCGGTGCCCTTGGCCGCCCAGTCGCGGGACGAGCCGGAGCCGTACTCCTTGCCCGCCAGGATGACCAGCGGGGTCCCGGCCGCCTGGTAGTTCTGCGACGCGTCGTAGATGAAGGAGACCGGCCCGCCGTCCTGGGTGAAGTCGCGGGTGAAGCCGCCCTCGGTGCCCGGCGCGATCTGGTTGCGCAGGCGGATGTTGGCGAAGGTGCCGCGGATCATGACCTCGTGGTTACCACGGCGCGAGCCGTAGGAGTTGAAGTCGCGACGCTCGACGCCGTGCTCGGTGAGGTACTTACCGGCCGGGGTGTCGGCCTTGATCGCACCGGCCGGGGAGATGTGGTCGGTGGTGACCGAGTCGCCCAGCTTGGCCAGGACGCGGGCGCCGGCGACGTCCTCGACCGGGGCCGGGTCCATGGTCATGCCCTCGAAGTACGGGGGCTTGCGCACGTAGGTGGACTCGCCGTCCCACTCGAAGGTGTTGCCGGTGGGGATCGGCAGCGCCTGCCACTGGGCGTCACCGGCGAAGACGTCCTGGTAGGACTTGTTGAACATGTCCTCGCCGATGGCGTTGGCCACGACGTCGTTGACCTCGGCCTCGGTCGGCCAGATGTCCTCGAGGAAGACCGGCTTGCCGTCCTGGTCGGTGCCCAGCGCGTCCGTGGTGATGTTCACCTTCATCGAACCGGCGATGGCGTACGCGACGACCAGCGGCGGGGACGCCAGGTAGTTCATCTTGACGTCGGGGTTGATCCGGCCCTCGAAGTTCCGGTTGCCGGAGAGCACCGAGGTGACGGCGAGGTCAGCCTCGTTGACGGCCTTGGAGACCTCGTCCGGCAGCGGGCCGGAGTTGCCGATGCAGGTGGTGCAGCCGTAGCCGACGAGGTTGAAGCCGACCTTGTCGAGGTAGGGGGTCAGACCCGCCTTGTCGAAGTAGTCGGTGACGACCTTCGAGCCCGGGGCCAGCGTGGTCTTGACCCACGGCTTGCGGGTCAGGCCCCGCTCGACCGCCTTCTTGGCCACCAGGGCGGCGGCGACCATGACGTACGGGTTCGAGGTGTTGGTGCAGGAGGTGATCGCGGCGACGGTCACGGCGCCGTGGTCGATCTCGTACGTCGAACCGTCGGGGGCGGTGACCAGGGTCGGCTTGGTCGGCACGCCGTTGGAGACGGCCGGGGCGTCGGAGGCCGGGAAGGACTCCTTGCCCGCCTCGTCCTCCTCCGCGTCGGCGACGTAGTTACGGACGTCCTGGGCGAACTGCTGCGCCGCCTCGGCGAGCACGATGCGGTCCTGGGGCCGCTTGGGACCGGCGATCGAGGGGACGACCGTCGCGAGGTCCAGCTCCAGCTTCTCGGAGAAGTCGGGCTCGGCCGCCGGGTCGAGCCAGAGGCCCTGCTCCTTGGCGTACGCCTCGACGAGCGCGACCTGCTGCTCGCTGCGGCCGGTGAGCTTGAGGTAGTTCAGGGTCTCGTCGTCGATCGGGAAGATCGCGGCGGTGGAGCCGAACTCCGGCGACATGTTGCCGATGGTGGCGCGGTTGGCGAGGCTCGTGGCCGCCACACCCTCGCCGTAGAACTCGACGAACTTGCCGACGACACCGTGCTTGCGCAGCATCTCGGTGATCGTCAGGACGAGGTCGGTGGCGGTGGTGCCGGGCTTCAGCTCACCGGTCAGCTTGAAGCCGACGACCCGCGGGATGAGCATCGAGACCGGCTGGCCGAGCATCGCGGCCTCGGCCTCGATGCCGCCGACGCCCCAGCCGAGCACGCCGAGGCCGTTGACCATGGTGGTGTGCGAGTCGGTGCCGACGAGGGTGTCCGGGTATGCCTGGCCATTGCGGACCATGACCGTGCGGGCCAGGTGCTCGATGTTGACCTGGTGGACGATGCCGGTGCCGGGCGGGACGACCTTGAACTCGTCGAACGCGGTCTGGCCCCAGCGCAGGAACTGGTAGCGCTCCTTGTTGCGCCCGTACTCCAGCTCCACGTTCTGGCTGAAGGCGTCGTTGGTGCCGAACTTGTCGGCGATCACGGAGTGGTCGATGACCAGCTCGGCCGGGGCCAGCGGGTTGATCTTCGCCGGGTCGCCGCCCAGCTCCTTGACGGCCTCGCGCATGGTGGCGAGGTCGACCACGCACGGCACACCGGTGAAGTCCTGCATGATCACACGGGCCGGCGTGAACTGGATCTCCTGGCTCGGCTGGGCCTGTGAGTCCCAGCCGCCGAGCGCTCGGATGTGGTCGGCGGTGATGTTGGCGCCGTCCTCCGTGCGGAGCAGGTTCTCCAGCAGGACCTTCAGGCTGTAGGGGAGGCGGGCGGCCCCCTCCACCTTGTCCAGCCTGAAGATCTCGTACGACTCGTCGCCCACCTGCAGGGTGCTGCGGGCATCGAAGCTGTTCGCCGACACGACAGTCTCCTTCATGCATGAATTACGCGCGTACCACCGCAATGCTGCCGCGACATGCCCGCGCCGATCCGCTAAGGTAGGGCTAAGTTAGGTAACCCTTACCGGTGCGGCGCGACGGTGCGCCCGTCGACAGATATCTCGATGTCGAGATAACTCTAATACATGGGCCTCGCGGCGGTCAGGTCAGCCCTGCCACCGGGGCACCGTCATGCCGTGACGATTCGGACATCACGGTGCCCGTCGTGATGTCCGGACCTCGCGAACCGGCCCTGCCGAGCCGCGATACTTGTCCCCATGGATCCGCATCTGCTCCGCACCTTCGTCTCCGTGGCCCACTGCGGCTCCTTCACCGACGCCGCCCACCAGCTCGGTTCCACGCAGTCGGCCGTCTCCCAGCAGATCGCGACCCTCGAAGCCGATCTGCGCACCCCGCTGCTGACCCGGCGGCCGGTGACGCTCACCACTGCCGGGGCGCGGCTGCTGGAGCACGCGGGTCCGCTGCTGCGGCGGCTGGAGGCGGCCCGGGCGGACGTCGAGCGGCTGGCCGGACCCGCCGCCGCGGGACTGGTCCTCGGCGCCGCACCGCTGGCCATGACGCTTAACGTCGCGGCGGCCCTGGACGAGACGCGCCGCGCCTGCCCGGACGCGGGCACCGCCGTACGGATCCTCGGCCGCCGGGAGATCCCGGCGGCCGTCGCGGCCGGGGCGCTGGACCTGGGGCTACTCGACGGCCCGGCCGCCCCCGGCGACCCGCTTCCGCTGCCCGCCGCCGGACCGCTGCCTGCTGGCGGGACGCAAACCGATGGCGGGCCGCAGGCCGATGGCGGGACGCAGGCCGATGGCGGGACGCTCACCACGGTCGCGGTCGCGGAGACACCGCTGGTCGTGGTCCTGCCGCACGGCCACCCGCTGGCCCGGCGGCTCGGCCTGCGGCTGACCGACCTCGCCGACGCCCGCTGGCTGGACGCCCCGGACGTCGCGGTGCCGCTCGGCGCCCTGCGCGCCGCGAGCGGCACCGGCGGCTTCCGCGCCTCGCTGACGTACGCGGGGACGGACGTACGCGCCCTCCTCGCCCTGGCCGCGGCCGGACACGGCCTGGCGCTGCTCCCGCACACGGCCGCCGAGGATGCCCCCGGCATCGCCTCGATCCCGCTGACCGCACCCCGCCTGGTCCACCGCACCGAACTCCTCCACGGCCCCGCCGTGGACGGCCCGGCCCGCACGCTGGCGGCGGTGCTGACGGGAGACGGTCACCGGTACGGGTAGGACACCGCCGCACACCCTTGACGCGCCCGCCGCCAACGGCTCAGTCGCCCGCCAGCCGGGCGCGCACCAGGGACAGGACCTCCTCGTCCGACAGGCCGAGCGCCCGGGCCTCCTCCACCAGATGCTGGACGCCCTCCAAGAGCCGCGCCCGGGCGGTGGGCTGTTCGCCGGTGACCACGGCGCCGCGGCCGCGGCGCAGGTCGATCAGGTCCTCCTCGCGGAGGCGCTGGTACCCGCGGAGCACCGTGTGGACGTTGACGCCGAGGGAGTCGGCCAGGGTGCGGGCGGCGGGCAGGCGCTCGCCGGGGCGGAGGGTGCCGTCGGCGATGGCACCGCGGACAGAGGCGGCGATCTGGTCCCCCAGGGGGACCGGCGAGCCGAGGTCGACACGGAAGAGCATGGTCAGCCCCGCGCTCCGGTCGCGGCCGGGCCGCGCTCGACCAGGGTATTGAGCAGGGCGGCCGCGGTGGCGGCGTCGTCCACCGTCACCACGAACTCCTTGCCGGTGACCAGCCGCAGGAACAGCGCGTCGCCCGAGCGCAGCACCAGGGCCCTGCGCCCCGGCTGGATGCGGTAGCCCCAGCCGCCCAGGCCGAGGGCCCGGGCCTCACGGCTGGTCGCCTTCGCGATCCGCTCCAGCGGTATCCGCAGCCGCGGGCGCGGGGCGAACCACGGCGCGATGAAGAGGCCGCGCCGGTCGACGGTGACCCGGCAGCGGGACAGCGCCGCGGAAATCAGTCCGACGACGATCAGCGCCGCTTGCGCCCTCGCGTCCGTGGTCAGGATGAGCACCACGCCCAGCAGGGTGGTGCCCGCTCCCACGACGGCCAGCACCGGCGATCCGACGCTGCGCGTCCAGACGGCGGCCTCGCCCTCGGCGAGCGGCAACCGGGGTGATCCGGCCGCCGCGTCGGGCTCGTCGTCGGGGGCGGCGCCCCGGCCCGCCAGCAGCCACGCCGCCCAGCCGACGGCCCCGGCGGCGGCGAAGGACACGGCCAGGTGCCACAGGGAGAAGGTCACGTCGGCGGCGCGGGCGGCCGAGGCGTTGGCGCTCAGCAGCGCGACGAAGTCGTAGCCGAGCATCGCGGCCGTCCCGTACGCCAGGGCGACCAGCATCCGCTGGGCGCTGAGCGGCATCGGCGCGCGGTGCGCGACGACGCCCACGACGAGGCCGAACAGCAGCAGAAGGGTGGTCGCCACCGGGAGGAAGGCACCCAGACCGGTGAATCCGTCGGCCTGCCCGCCGGAGCCGATATGCGTGGCCATCGGATCCGGCAGCCGGTCCCGCAGCACGAGGAAGGCGGCCAGAACCGCAGCCCAGGCCAGCACAAAGGGCAGAGCGACGACGACCGCGCGCCGCCAGGGACGGTTCACATCAACCTCCATTGTTCGCGTACTACTAGAACAATACCCGAGTGGACAGCCCGTACACCTCCCCTCACTGCGGTCGCGTGCGCATCTCATATCTGAGATAGCCTCTACTTCATGACTGACGACTACCTCTCCCGCATCGGCAAGCTCATCCGTGACGCCCGACAGCACCGTGGCTGGACCCAGTCACAGCTCGCGGAAGCGCTCGGCACCAGCCAGAGTGCCGTCAATCGCATTGAGCGCGGGAATCAGAACATCAGCCTTGAGATGATCGCCCGTATCGGTGAGGCGCTGGACAGCGAAATCGTCTCCCTCGGTTACGCGGGCCCGATGCATCTGCGCGTGGTCGGCGGCCGTCGGCTGTCCGGCGCCATCGACGTGAAGACGAGCAAGAACGCGTGCGTGGCGCTGCTGTGCGCCACCCTGCTCAACGCGGGCCGCACCACGCTGCGGAGGGTCGCCAGGATCGAGGAGGTCTACCGCATCCTCGAGGTGCTGGGCAGCATCGGCGTCCGCGCCCGCTGGATCAACGACGGGAACGACCTGGAGATCGTGCCGCCCGCCGAGCTGGACCTCGGCTCCATGGACACCGAGGCCGCCCGCCGCACGCGCAGCGTCATCATGTTCCTCGGTCCGCTCCTGCACCGGATGGACCGCTTCCGGATCCCCTACGCGGGCGGCTGCGACCTCGGCACCCGCACCGTGCAGCCGCACATGACCGCGCTGCGCCCCTTCGGCCTCGAAGTGACCGCCACCGACGGCATGTACCACGCCCGTGTGGACCGCTCGGTCTCCCCCGGCCGCGCGATCGTACTGACCGAGCGCGGCGACACCGTCACCGAGAACGCGCTGCTCGCGGCCGCCCGGCACGACGGCGTCACGGTGATCCGCAACGCCTCCTCCAACTACATGGTCCAGGATCTGTGCTTCTTCCTGGAGGAGTTGGGCGTCAAGGTCGAGGGCGTGGGCACCACGACGCTGACCGTCCACGGCGTCACCCATATCGACCGCGACGTCGACTACGCGCCCTCCGAGGACCCGGTGGAGGCGATGAGCCTGCTCGCCGCCGCCGTCGTCACCGAGTCGGAGCTGACGATCCGCCGGGTGCCGGTCGAGTTCCTGGAGATCGAGCTGGCCGTCCTGGAGGAGATGGGACTCGACCACGAGCGCAGCGCGGAGTACGCGGCGGACAACGGCCGCACCCGGCTGATCGATCTGACGGTCCGGCCGTCCAAGCTCCAGGCGCCCATCGACAAGATCCACCCGATGCCGTTCCCCGGCGTCAACATCGACAACGTGCCCTTCTTCGCCGCCATCGCGGCCGCCGCCCAGGGCTCGACGCTGATCCACGACTGGGTCTACGACAACCGCGCCATCTATCTGACGGAGCTGAACCGCCTCGGCGCCCACGTCAAACTCCTCGACCCGCACCGGGTCCTGGTCGAGGGCCCCACCCGCTGGCGCTCCTCCGAGATGATGTGCCCGCCCGCCCTGCGCCCCGCCGTGGTCGTCCTCCTGGCGATGATGGCCGCGCCCGGCACCTCGGTCCTGCGCAACGTGTACGTGATCAACCGGGGTTACGAGGACCTGGCCGAGCGGCTGAACTCGATCGGCGCGCAGATCGAGACGTTCCGCGACATCTGAGCCGAGCCGGACGGGGGGCGCAGCGGCACCGCGCGCCCCCCGCCTCAGGACTCAGGGCTCAGGACTCAGTGCTCAAGACTCAGGCCGCGGCGTCGAGGTCGTCGAGCAGGCCGGTGGTGAGCGGGTCGACCGGCAGGGTCTCGGTGCTGAAGGTGTTCGTCATCATCACCACCGCCGTTCCGCTCTTCCGCCGGAACGCCGCACAGGTGGTGAAGCCGCCGGTGCCGCCGTTGTGCCAGGTCATGGTGCGGCCGCTGGGCATCGGGCTGAGGTGCCAGGCGAGGCCGACCCGCAGGTCGCGGCCGGCGGTGAAGCGGGGGCGCTGGGTCAGTTCGATGGCGGCCCGCAACGGGGAGCGCTCGGGGTGGAGTTGGGCGGCCAGGTACCGCAGCATGTCGTCGGCCGTGCTGTACATGGAGGAGCCCGCGGCGCTGAGCACGTGGTCGTGCCAGTCGGGCACCGGCTTGCCCTCGTAGTGGCCCACGGCCTTGCGGAGCAGCATGTCAGGGCGCAGGGTCGTCGTGGTGTCGGTCAGCCGCAGCGGCGCGGCCACCCGGTGCCGCAGCATCTCGTCCACGCGGTCGAAGGCCAGGGCCTGGCCGAGGAGTCCGAAGCCGAGGTTGGAGTAGGCGTACGTGCTGCCCGGCTCGGTGGCCAGGGTGGTCTTGCCGAGCCCGGTGGCCAGGTCGTCCAGCGTGTAGTGCGCGTACGGGTCGTACGGGTCCGCGCCGTCGAGGAGGCCCTCCGGCAGCCGGGGCAGGCCGGAGGAGTGGGTCGCGAGGTCGGCGAGGGTGATGCGGCGGGGGCCCTTGCGGGGGATGGGGAAGCGGGCGGGCAGGGTGAGCGGTGCGTCGAGGCGGGTCTCGCCCGCGGTGACGGCGCGGGCGAGGGCGGTGGCGGTGAGCGTCTTGCCGATCGAGCCGAGCTGGAAGACGGTCCGGCCGTTCGGCGTCCGCTTCCCCTTTGCGGCCGCGCCCGCCACGTACGTCCGGCCGCCCCGGATGACGCCGCACACCGCGCTCGGCGCCCCGGCGGCCAGCAACTGGTCCAGGGCGTGCCGCACCTGTGCGGGCAGGGTGTCGTCGGCCGCGGCGGCGGTGCCGGTGCCGGTGCCGGTGCCGGTGAGCAGGGAGGCTCCCGTCGCCGCGGTCGCCATGGTCAGGAACTTACGTCGGTTCATGCGTCATTCCCCCGTTGTCGGATTGCCTGGTGGCACCACCGCGGACAGCAGCACGAGCAGCGGTACGACCCGGCCCGCGGGCACCTGGTAGTGGCCGCGGCCCTCGGCCTGGAGCCAGCCGGTCGCCGTGAGCTGCTTGAGGTGGTGGTAGAGCTGGCCGGTGGTGTTCAGCCCGGCGGTCTCCTGGAGTTCGGCCGCGGAGCGGGTGCCGCCCAGCACGGCGCGCAGCAGGGTGAGCCGCACCGGGTGGCCCAGCGCGGCGTAGGGCGCGGCGTGTTCGGACCAGTCGGCGTCCAGCAGCCCGTCGGTCGTGGCGCCCTGCTGCCATTCGTAGTGCTTGCCGGTGGGCAGCTCGACCGCACCGGTGAACAGCACCTGCCCGTGTCCCGCGCTCCGTCGGCGCAGCCCCTCCAGGGCCCAGAACACCTCGTTGCGCGGGGTGTCGGGCGCCGCGGACTCCAGTCGCGCCACTCGTTCTTCGAGCGCGGCGACGCGTTCGGGCAGGGACTCGTCGGCCATGGCCCGGAGATTACGTTATTCCGGAATAACGGAGCAAGCCCCGAAGTCTTACGGCAGCACCGCGATGCCGTCCAGTTCGACCAGCGCCTCCTCGTCCCACAGCCGGACGACGCCGATGACCGCCATCGCCGGATAGTCGCGACCGGCCATCTCCCGCCAGATCCGGCCGAGTTCGGGGGCGCACTCGCGGTAGGCGGGGACGTCGGTGGCGTAGACGGTCAGCCGGGCGATGTCGGCGGGGCTGCCACCGGCGGACCCCAGGGCGGTGAGCAGATTGGTGAGCGCCCGGCGGAACTGGGCGGGAAGGGTGTCCCCGACGACCTTGCCGTCCTGGTCCAGCGCCGTCTGACCGGCCAGGAAGACCAGTTGCCCGCCGGTTGCGGTGACGGCGTGGCTGAATCCGGTGGGCGGGGACAGTTCGGCGGGGTTGATCCGCTGCAGGGGTTCGGTCATCGGTACAGCTCCTTCGCGATGATCGTGCGCTGGACCTCGGTGGCGCCCTCGTAGATCCGGGGCGCGCGTACCTCACGGTAGAGGTGTTCCAGCGGATGGCCACGGCGCAGGGCGCGGGCGCCGTGGATCTGGACGGCCGCGTCCACGACGTACTGCGCGGTCTCGGTGGCCAGCAGCTTGGCCATGGCCGAGCTGCGGGCGATGCCGGGTTCGCCGTCGTCGTACGCCGCGGCCGCCGCGTACACCAGCAGCCGGGCGGCCTGGGTGCGGGTGGCCATCTCGGCGAGCTGATGCGAGACGGACTGGAGGTCCTTGAGCGGCCCGCCGAAGGCGGTACGGCTTCCGGCGTGCGCCAGCGAGGCGTCCAGCGCCGCCTGCGCCATGCCGACGGCGAACGCGCCCACGCTCGGCCGCAGCAGGTTGAGGGTGCGCATGGCGACGCGGAAGCCCGCGTCGGGCACGCCCAGCACGTCGTCGGCGGTGACCGGGACCCCGTCGAAGACGAGGCGGCCGATGGGGTGCGGGCTGAGCATCTCCAGGGGTTCGCCGCCGAGTCCGGGGCGGTCGGCGGGTACCAGGAAGGCGGTGACGCCGCGTGAGCCCGCGCCCGGGGTGGTGCGGGCGAAGACGGTGGTGACGTCGGCCTCGGGCGCGTTGGAGATCCAGCACTTCTCGCCGGTCAGCCGCCAGCCCCCGGCCCCGTCCGGGTCGGCCCGCAGAGTGAGCGCGGCCGCGTCCGACCCGGCGTCCGGCTCGCTCAGCGCGAAGGCGGTGACGGTGCGGCCCGCGCGGATTCCGGGCATCCAGCGCTCGTACAGCTTCTCGCCGCCGGACAGCACGATCGGGTACCCGCCGAGCCCCTGGAGGGCGAGCGCGGTCTCGGCCTCGGTGCACTCCATGGCCAGCGACTCGCGCAGCAGGCACAGATCGAGCGCCCGGACCGGCCCGTCCTCCGGGAACAGCCGCTCCAGCAGGCCCAGTTCGCCCAAGCAGGCGGTCAACGGCCGGTTGATCCGCCCCGGCGTACCGGCGTCCGCGAGCGGGCGCAGCCGGTCGCGGGCCAGCGTGCGCAGCCGCGCGCACCAGCGCCGCTGCTCCGGATCCAGTGCGAATGACGGCATCGGGGCCCCTCCCTCGACACAACCCTTATCGCGGCATATTGACTGTCGTCACCATCACGTTACGCTGACAATGCGGCTTCAGACAGCCATCCGGCAGGCACATCGGGCAGGCAGGGGGCGCATCCTCGATGGAGCTCAGGCCGTCGGCACACGTCGACACCTTCGCCCGTGACCATCTCCCGCCCGCCGACCAGTGGCCCGGGCTCCTCCTCGACCTGCCGGGGCCCCGCCGCCCCGACCGGCTCAACTGCGGGGCGGAGCTGCTGGACCGGACCATGGAGCGCTACGGCCCGGAGCGGACCGCCGTGCGCGACGGCTCCGGCGCGGTGTGGACGTACGCCGAATTGCGCGCGCACGTCGACCGCATCGCGCACACCCTCACCACCACGCTCGGCGTCGTCCCCGGCAACCGGGTGCTGCTGCGCGGCCCCACCTCCCCCTGGCTGGCCGCCTGCTGGCTCGCCGTCATGAAGGCGGGCGCGGTCGCGGTGACCGTCCTGGCCGCCCAGCGCTCCCGCGAACTGGCCACGATCTGCGACATCGCCCGGGTCGGGCACGCGCTGTGCGACGCGCGGTGCGCGGAGGATTTACTCAAGGCCGGGGTGCCGGGGCTGCGCACCCTCACCTACGGCGGTGACGCGCCCGACGACCTGCTGCGGCTCGCGGCCCGCGCGCCCGCGTCGTACGAGGCCGTGCCGACCTCCGCCGACGACGTCGCCCTCATCGCCTTCACCTCGGGAACCACCGGTCGGCCCAAGGGGTGCATGCACTTCCACCGCGATGTGCTCGCCATCGCCGACACCTTCTCGGCCCAGGTGCTGCGGCCCGCCCCCGACGACGTGTTCGCGGGCAGCCCGCCGCTCGGCTTCACCTTCGGTCTCGGCGGTCTCGTCGTCTTCCCGCTGCGCGCCGGGGCGTCGGCGCTGCTGACCGACCGGGGCGGGCCGGAGCGGCTGCTCGGCGACATCGCACGGCACCGGGTGTCCGTGCTGTTCACCGCCCCGACCGCCTACCGGGCGATGCTGAACCGGCTGCGCACCGACCCCGGGGCGTACGACGTCTCCTCGCTGCGCCGCTGCGTCTCCGCCGGGGAGAACCTGCCCGCCGCCACCTGGCACGACTGGCACGAGACCACCGGGCTGCGCATCATCAACGGCATCGGCGCCACCGAACTGCTGCACATCTTCCTGTCCGCCGCCGACGACGCGATCCGCCCGGGCACCACGGGCGTTCCGGTGCCCGGCTTCGAGGCCCGGGTGGTCGACGCCGACCTGCGCCCCGTCCCCGACGGCGAACCGGGCCTGCTCGCCGTGCGCGGCCCGACCGGCTGCCGCTATCTGGCGGACGAGCGCCAGCGCGGCTACGTACGCGACGGCTGGAACCTCACCGGCGACACCTACATCCGCGACCCGGACGGCTACTTCCGCTATGTGGCCCGCGCCGACGACATGATCATCTCGTCCGGGTACAACATCGCGGGCCCCGAGGTCGAGGACGCCCTGCTGCGCCACCCCGATGTGGTCGAGGCCGCGGTCACCGGAGCGCCGGACGCGGAGCGCGGCACGATCGTCGTCGCCCATGTGGTGCTGCGCGCGGGCGTCCCGCGCACCGAGGAGACCGTGGCCGCCCTGAAGACCCACACCACCGCCGAGCTCACCCCCTACAAGTGCCCGCGCCGCTTCGTCTTCCTCGACGAACTCCCCCGCACCGCCACCGGCAAGCTCCAGCGCTACCGTCTCCGCGACGGCGCTCTGCAGTGACCGCCTTACAGTGACCTCGTGAACGGCCAGCACACCCCGCGCTCCCTCATCGTCACCCACTACGGCGCCCACGGGCGCGGCACCCCCGGCCGCCCGGCCGGGCCGGTGCCCGTCGCCGCCCTCATCCGGCTGCTGGGCGCGGTCGGCGTCGACCCGCCCTCGGTGCGCTCCGCCGTCTCCCGGCTCAAGCGGCGCGGCCTGCTGGTCGCCGACCGCACCGCCACCGGCGCAGCCGGGTACGCCCTGTCCGCCGACGCCCGCCAGCTCCTCGACGACGGCGACCACCGCATCTACCCCCGCCCCGCACCCGCACCCGACCGGTGGCTGCTCGCCGTCTTCTCCGTCCCCGAACAGGAGCGCAACAAGCGCCATCTGCTCCGCTCCCGCCTGGCCCGCCTCGGCTTCGGTACCGCCGCCCCCGGCGTCTGGATCGCCCCGGACCGCCTGTACGACGAGACCCGCCACACCCTGCAGCGCCTCGGCCTCGCCTCCTACGTCGACCTCTTCCGGGGCGACCACGCGGGCTTCACCCCCACCGCCGAGGCGGTCCGCCGCTGGTGGGACCTGGACGAACTGGCCGCCCTCCACCACGACTTCCTCACCGCCCACGCCCCCGTCCTCGCCCACTGGACGCACCACATCCCCACCCCCGAAGCGGCCTACCGCGACTACCTCCTGGCCCTCGACTCCTGGCGCCACCTCCCCTACGCCGACCCCGGCCTCCCCCCATCGCTCCTCCCCGCCGACTGGCCCGGCGCCCGCTCCGCCGAGGTCTTCACGGCGCTGCACGAGCGGTTGCGCGACGCGGCCGCGGACTACGCGGAGGCCGCCCTGCACGGGGCGGCGGTGAGACCGGCCTGATGGCACTCGCAGCCCTGGGGTTCGCCCTCATGCCGTGGTTATGGCCCTCGCCGCCACCGTCCCCTTCCGCCAGACCCGAACCGGCCTGCTCTGGGCCCTCCTCCACCTGTCCGCCACCGGTGCCCTCCTGCTGTGGCTACGCGCTCACGCGGGCGGGGAGACGGCAGCTCTGGCGAAGCTCCTCGCCCCGCCGCTGCTCGCCGGCGGCGCGAGGCTCGCGTACGAGATCCACCACCACCTCACCATCGTCCTCTTCATCCTTCTCGGCGGCCTCTTCGTGCTCGGGCTGTGACCGTCCCGGCGCGGCGGACCTGCTCAACGCCGTGGTCCTGGTCACCGCCCTCTCCTGCCTCAACTCCGGTCTCCACACCGCCTCGCGCATGCTGGGCTCGACACGGGTCGAATGTCGGCCACCCATCCTAAACCCGTTGATTTAATAAGACGGTCGCCTTACGGTGCTCGGAGGTCCCCGACACCGGAGGAGTCCCCCCATGACCGAGACCGTTCCCGACTACCCGTTCGAGCAGCCCAATGTGCTGGAGCCCCCGCGGGAGTGGGCCGAGACGCGGGCCGCGTGTCCTGTGGCGCACGTGCGGATGCCCAGTGGGGATGTCGTCGGCCTGCTGACCGGGTACGAGGAGGTCCGCGGGCTGCTGACCGATCAGCGGTTCAGCCGCAACCTCGACCGGGAGGGCGCGGCGCGCATGTCGACCACCGAGGACGGCGGCATGTTCAGCCGGCCGTCGCAGGGGCAGGTGGACAACAAGGAGGGGCCGGGGCACCGGCGTTGGCGGCGGCTGATCAGCCGCGCGTTCACGGTGAAGAAGATGGAGGCGTGGCGGCCGCGCGTGCAGGAGATGGCCGACGGGCTGGTGGACGGCATGGTGGCCAAGGGGTCGCCCGCGGATCTGCGCGCGGCGCTGGCGCTTCCGCTGCCGGTACGGGTCATCTGCGCGCTGCTGGGCGCGCCGAGCGAGGACCAGGACAAGTTCGCGCGCTGGTCGGAGGTGCTGCTGACGCTGACCCGCTACACCCAGGCCGAAGTGGACGAGGCTCAGCGGGACTTCCACGCCTACGCGTCGGATCTGGTCGAGCGCAAGCGGGCGGAGCCGGGCGACGACCTGCTCAGTGAGCTGACGCAGATCTCCGACAGCGAGGACGGGCGGCTCAGCCACGACGAGCTGATCTCCACCGCGGTCGGCCTCCTGCTGGCGGGGCACGAGACCACCTCCAACATGATCCTGAAGATGACGGCGATGCTGCTGTCGGAGCGGGAGCGCTACGAAGCGGTGGTCGCCGATCCCGGGCTGGTACCGGGTGTGGTGGAGGAGGCCCTGCGGATGGACGCCAACGGCGGGGTGGGCATCCCCCGGTTCATCACCGAGGACACGGAGGTCGGTGGGGAGCCGGTGGACGCCGGGAGCACGCTGTTCGTCAATCTGCACGCCGCCAACCGGGACGAGCGCAAGTTCCCCGAACCCGACCGGTTCGATCCGCGCCGCGAGAACAGCGCCCAGCACCTCGCCTTCGGCGCGGGACCGCACTTCTGCGTCGGCCAGACCCTCGCCCGCGTGGAACTCCAGGTGGTTCTGGAGACGTTCGTCAGGCGGCTGCCCGAGCTGCGGCTGCGGGACGCTCCGGAGTCGCTCCGCATCCGCGAGGGAGTCGCCGCGGGCGGTTTCGAGGACATGTGGGTCACCTGGTGACGGACGGCGAGGAAGGTAGCATGAAGATCACTGCTGACGAGGGAGTCTGCTGCGGCAGCGGGATGTGCGTGGCCAGGGCCGACCAGGTCTTCGACCAGCGGGAGGAGGACGGGATCGTGGTCGTACTGGACGACGCTCCGCCGCCGGAGTTCCACGAAGCCGTCCGTGAGGCCGCCGCGGTGTGCCCGACCGGGGCCATCAGCGTGACGGAATGACACCCTCCAACAGAAGTACCTCCAACAGAACGACCTCTTCAGCGGCATGACGCTTCCCGGCCCGGCCGCCCCGCCGTCCGCGCGCTCGGCGCTCGCGCGGGACAAACTGATGCGCACCGCCGAGCGGCTCTACGCCGAGCGCGGCTTCGCGGGCGTATCGGTGCGGCAGATCAGCGAGGCGGCCGGGCAGCGCAACAACTCGGCGGTGCAGTACCACTTCGAGAGCCGTGACGGGCTGATCAGGACGATCCTGTCGCACCACACCGCCCTCGTGGAGAAGCACCGCATCGCCATGGTGGAGGCGCTGCGCGGGCAGGGCGCGGTGTCCCTGGAGGACCACTACCGCTGCCTCATCGTGCCGACGGTCCGGACGCACATCGAGGCGGGCACCCCCACGTGGTACGCGCGCTTCTTCGCCCAGACCGTGGTCGAGCCCGCGCTGCGCGACCACGTCCTGCGGGAACACCTCGACACCCCGTCCCTCCGCCTCCTGCACGAGATCGGCGCCGTGCGCCGGGACGACATCCGCCCCGACCTGCTGGCCCGGCACGACGCCATGGTGCGCCAGCTCTCGGTGCACGCCTTCGCCGAGCTGGAGTACGACCTGACCAACGGCCGCGTCGACCCGGCCAGGGCGGAGGAGTCGTGGCACGTCCTGGGCGAGGACCTGGTCACGGCACTGTGCGGGCTCACCACCGCCCTGCTGGGCTTGTAGCGCTACAGCGCGAGGCGCGGCTTGGGGGCGTCGGTGCGGCCGGTGGGCGGTGTGCGGCTGCCCGCCCGGTACGGGAGGGGCCAGGGCGCGGCGGGGCCGGTGTAGTTCTGGTCGGCGGCGGCGTGCAGGGTCCAGTGGGGGTCGTAGAGGTGGGGGCGGGCGAGGGCGCAGAGGTCGGCGCGGCCCGCCAGGATCAGGGAGTTGGCGTCGTCCCAGGAGGAGATGGCGCCGACCGCGATGACGGGGACGCCGAGTTCGTTGCGGATGCGGTCGGCGTAGGGGGTCTGGTAGGAGCGGCCGTAGTCGGGGGCCTCGTCGGGGACGACCTGGCCGGTGGAGACGTCGATGGCGTCGGCGCCATGGGCGGTGAAGGCGGCCGCGATGGCGACGGCGTCGTCGGCCGTGGTGCCGCCGTCGGCCCAGTCGGTGGCGGAGATGCGGACCGTCATGGGGCGGTCGTCGGGCCAGACGGCGCGGAGGGCGTCGAAGACCTCCAGCGGGTAGCGGAGGCGGGCGTCGAGGGAGCCCCCGTAGGCGTCGGTGCGGTGGTTGGTGAGCGGGGAGAGGAAGCTGGAGAGCAGATAGCCGTGGGCGCAGTGGAGTTCGAGGAGGTCGAACCCCGCGCGGGCGGCGCGTTCGGCGGCGCGGACGAACTGGTCGCGGACTGCGGCGAGGCCGGTGGCGTCGAGGGCCCGCGGGGTCTGGTTGACGCCGGGTCGGTACGGGAGGGGCGAGGGCGCGACGAGCGGCCAGTTGCCGTGCGGGAGCGGGGTGTCGATGCCCTCCCACATGAGCCGGGTGGAGCCCTTGCGCCCGCTGTGGCCGAGCTGGACGCCGACGGCCACGCCCGGGGAGTGGGTGTGGGCGAAGTCGGTGACGCGGCGCCAGGCGGTTTCGTGGGCGTCGGCGTAGAGGCCGGTGCAGCCGGGGGTGATACGGCCCTCCGGGCTGACGCAGACCATTTCCGTCATCACCAGCCCGGCCCCGCCGAGCGCCCGGCCGCCGAGGTGGACGAGGTGGAAGTCGCCGGGGGTTCCGTCCTGGGCGGCGGAGTACATGTCCATGGGGGACACGACGACGCGGTTGCGCAAGGTGAGATCGCGGAGGCGGAACGGGGTGAACATGGGCGGCGTCGCGGCGGGGACGGCGGCCTCGCGCTCCACCGTCTCCACGAATTCCGTGTCGCGCAGCCGCAGGTTGTCGTGGGTGACCCGGCGGCTGCGGGTGAGGAGGTTGAAGGCGAACTGCCGGGGCGGCTGGTCCAGATACAGCTCCAGATTCTCGAACCACTCCAGGCTGGCGCGAGCCGCGCGCTGGGTGGATTCGACCACCGGGCGGCGTTCGGCCTCGTACGCGGCGAGCGCGTCGGGGAGTGCGGAGTGTTCTTCGAGGACGGCGGCCAGCGCGAGGGCGTCCTCGACGGCGAGTTTGGTGCCGGAGCCGATGGAGAAGTGGGCGGTGTGCGCGGCGTCGCCGATGAGGACCGTATTGCCGTGTGACCAGCGCTCGTTGACCACCGTACGGAAGGCGGTCCACTGGGAGCGGTTGCCGCGCAGGGGGTGGCCGCCGAGGGCGTCGGTGAAGAGCTTGGCGCAGCGCTCGGTGGACTCGCGCTCGCCGCACCGGTCGAGTCCGGCGCGTCGCCACACCTCTTCCCGCGTCTCGATGATGACGGTGCTGGCGTCCGGCTCGTAGGGATAGCCGTGGAGCTGCATGACGCCGTGCTCGGTCTCGGCGATCTCGAAGCGGAAGGCGTCCAGGGCGATGTCGGCGGCGAGCCAGATGTAGCGGCAGCGGTGCGTGGTGACGCGGGGGCGGAACGCGTCGGCATAGGTCTGACGGATGGCGCTGCCCGCCCCGTCGGCCGCGACGACCAGGTCGTACGTACGGGACAGCTGCTCGGCGGGCGGCGCCTGGGTGCGGGTACGCAGCCGTACGCCGAGGGCCCGGCAGCGCTCGTGGAGGATCCGCAGCAGCCGACGGCGGCCGACGGCGGCGAAGCCGTGGCCGCCGGAGGTGAGCACATGGCCGCGGTGGGCCACGTCGATGTCGTCCCAGCGGACGAACGCGTCGCGGAGGGCGGTGTAGACGACCGGGTCGGCGTGTTCGATGCCGCCGAGGGTCTCGTCGGAGAGGACGACACCGAAGCCGAAGGTCTCGTCGGGGGTGCCCCGCTCCCAGACGGTGATCTCGCGCCGCGGGTCGAGGCGGGCGAGCAGCGCCGCCGCGTAGAGGCCGCCGGGGCCGCCGCCGACGATGGCGATACGGAGGGGGCGGCCGGGGCCCGTGGTCATCGCCCCTGCCACAGGGGGGCGCGGCGGGCGGTGAACGCGGCGTGGAACTCGGCGTAGTCCGCACCGGTCATCAGCAGCGCCTGGGTCGACGCGTCCATCTCGATCGCGGCGGACAGCGGCATGTCGAGTTCGGCGGTGAGCAGCGCCTTGGTCTGGGCGAGGGCGAGGGAGGGCCCGTCGGCCAGCCTCCGGGCGAGCGCCGCCGCCTCGGCCCCGGCCTGCCCCTCGTCGGCCAGCACGCTGATCAGGCCGATGCGCTCGGCCTCGGGGGCGCGGACCGGTTCGCCGAGCATCAGCAGCCGGGTGGCGTGGCCGAGCCCCACCACGCGGGGCAGCAGATAGGCGGCGCCCATGTCGCCGCCGGAGAGCCCGACCTTGGTGAAGAGGAAGGAGAAGCGGGCGGACGGGTCGGCGACCCGGAAGTCGGCGGCCAGGGCGAGGACGGCGCCCGCGCCCGCCGCGGCGCCGTGCACGGCGGCCACCACGGGGAAGGGGCACTCCCTTAAGCCGCGGACCACCTGCCCGGTCATCCGGTTGAAGTCGAGCAGCTGGCGGGTGTCCATGGCGAGGGTGGCGCCGATGATCTCGTCGACGTCGCCGCCGGAGCAGAAGCCGCGGCCCTCGCCGCCGAGCACGAGGGCCCGTACGGAGCCGTCGCGGGCCAGCTCGGCGAGGAGGTCGCGCAGATCGGCGTAGGCGCCGAAGGTGAGCGCGTTGAGCCTCTCGGGGCGGGCGAGGGTGACGGTGGCGACGCCCTTGTCGAGGGTGAGGCGGAGGTGCTGCCAGTCCTCGGTGCGGGGCGCGGAACCGGTGAATGGACTCATGGGGGCCATGGCCTCCTTCAGCCGGACGGCTGGGTCTGCCTGGTGCCTGCCGGGATGATGCCTGCCGGGGTGCCTGCCCTTCGAAGTTATCACCGCTGTGTGACTGTCGTCACGAGTGCGCGATAGAGCGAGACCATGATCGGTGAGGACATAAGTCCTCCCAAGAGTGGTCCATGGCCCCTTCCGGCACTATCGTCCGCTTCATACCGTCAAGGGCTGCGGTATACCGCTCCACGCCGACCGACTGGACCTGTACGTGCCCGAACCCCTTCACGCCGCCACCTGGCGCTTCGCACTGCCGCACACCACAGCCGCCGTGCCGCTGGCCCGTGCGCTGATCCGCAACACGCTGGCGGACATCGGCGCGCCCGTGGACGGCGACACGGCGGAGCTGCTGACGGCCGAGCTGGTGGCCAACGCGGTGCAGCACACGGCCGGGGACGAGCCGATAGAGCTGGTGGTGGAGCTGGTGCCGACCGGCGGCTGGCAGGTGGAGGTGCACGACATGGACCCCACCCCGCCCGGCGGGTTCAGCGGCCCGGACGGCCAGGGCCCGGGCCGTGCGCGGGAAGGCGTACGGGACGGCGCGCGCGAAGATGTACGCGACGGCGCGCGCGAATCCGACGGGCCCGGCCGCCCCGAGGGCCCCAAGAGACCCGACACCCTCGCCGAACGGGGACGCGGCATGCTGCTCATCCGGGCCCTCAGCGCGGACACCGGCTACCGCCCCACCCCCTACGGCAAGGCGGTCTGGTTCACCCTTCCCCCGGCGGAAGCCGCGGAGGGGTGACAGCCGCGGCTACCGGCCGAGCGTCGCGACCAGCACCGCCTTGATGGTGTGCATCCGGTTCTCCGCCTCGTCGAAGACGACCGAGTGCTCCGACTCGAAGACCTCCTCGGTGACCTCCAGCTCGGTCAGCCCGTGCCGCTCGTAGATCTCCCGGCCCACATCGGTGCCCAGGTCGTGGAAGGCCGGGAGGCAGTGCATGAACTTCACGGCGTCGTTGCCGGTGGCGCGCAGCACGTCCATCGTCACCGCGTACGGCCCCAGCAGCGCTATCCGCTCGTCCCACACCTCCTTCGGCTCACCCATCGAGACCCAGACGTCGGTGGCGATGAAGTCCGCGCCGCGCACGCCCTCGGAGACGTCCTCGGTGAGCGTGATCCGGGCGCCGGACGCCGCGGCCATCTGACGCGCCAGCTCCACGATGGTGTTGTCCGGCCACAGCAGCTTGGGCGCGACGATCCGGACGTCCATGCCCAGCAGGGCGCCGGTGACGAGGTAGGAGTTGCCCATGTTGTACCGGGCGTCGCCGAGGTAGGCGTAAGCGATCCGGTCCAGCGGCTTGTCGCTGTGCTCGGCCATGGTGAGGACGTCGGCGAGCATCTGGGTGGGGTGCCACTCGTCGGTGAGGCCGTTGTAGACCGGCACTCCGGCGTGCGTGGCCAGCGCCTCGACCACGCCCTGACCGTGCCCGCGGTACTCGATCGCGTCGTACATCCGGCCGAGCACCCGCGCCGTGTCCTTGACCGACTCCTTATGGCCGATCTGCGAGCCGGTCGGGTCGAGGTACGTGGTCGAGCCGCCCTGGTCGGCGGCGGCGACCTCGAAGGCGCAGCGGGTGCGGGTGGAGGTCTTCTCGAAGATCAGGGCGATGTTCCTGCCCTGGAGCCGACGCGTCTCGGTGCCCGCGCGCTTGGCCGCCTTCAGCTCGGCCGACAGGTCGACCAGGTGCCGGAACTCCTCCGCGGTGAAGTCCAGCTCCTTGAGGAAGTGGCGGCCGGTGAGGTCAATCGCCATGGGGTGGGCTCCTAGATCGCGGCGGTCGAGCGGGTCGAGCGGTCGGACAATTTATGGAAGTGTATACGAGCCACTGTATATATATGGAGGCGCCCGGGTAACCCCGCCGTGACGACTCCGCGGCTACGGCTCCGTGGCCATGACTCCCTGGCTACGACTCCACCGCGTCCCGCTCGACCGGGCAGCTCATGCAGCGCGGCCCACCCCGGCCGCGGCCCAGCTCGCTGCCCGGGATGTCGATGACCTCGATGCCGCGCTTGCGCAGGAACGTATTGGTCGTCGCGTTCCGCTCGTAGGCGACCACCACGCCCGGCTCGACCGCGAGCACATTGCAGCCGTCGTCCCACTGCTCGCGCTCCGCCGCGTGCACGTCCTGGGTGGCGGTGAGCACCCGGATGGCGTCCAGGCCGAGGGCCGCGGCTATGGCCCGGTGCATGTGCTCCGGCGGATGGTCGGTGACCTTCAGCTCCCGGCTGCCCGCGCCCGGCTCGATGGTGTACGAGCGGAGCATCCCGAGCCCCGCGTACTGGGTGAAGGTGTCCCCGTCGACCATCGTCATCACCGTGTCGAGGTGCATGAAGGCGCGCCCCTTGGGCATGTCGAGCGCCACGATCGTACGGGCGGAACCGGCCTCGAAGAGCCGGTGCGCCAGCATCTCCACCGCCTGCGGAGTGGTCCGCTCGCTCATGCCGATCAGCACCGCGCCCCTGCCGATCACCAGCACGTCCCCGCCCTCGATGGTCGAGGGGTAGGCGGCCTGGCCCTCCGACCAGACGTGGAAGTCGTCGTTCGCGAACAGCGGGTGGTGGCGGTAGACGGCCTCGTAGTGCACCGTCTCGTGCCAGCGGGCGGGCCAGCGCATCGCGTTGATGGCCACCCCGTCGTACACCCAGGCGGAGGCGTCCCGGGTGAAGAGGTGGTTGGGGAGCGGGTTCACCAGGAAGTCGTCCGGCTCCATGGCGTGGAAGCGGATGGAGACCGGCTCCGCGAACCGCGCCAGATACTCGCGCTTCGTCATGCCGCCGATCAGCGCCTCGGCCAGCTCCGGTGCGGTCAGCTCGTCGAAGGCCGCGCGCAGCGGGTCGGTGGCCAGCGGGCCGTACTCCTTCTCGTCGAAGACCCGGTCCAGCACCAGGGACCGCGCCTCGGCGAGGGCCAGGCTCTCGGCCAGCAGGTCACCGAAGAGATGGACCTCGACGCCCCGGTCGCGCAACACGTCCGCGAATCCGTCGTGCTCCTGGCGGGCCCGGCGCACCCAGAGGACGTCGTCGAAGAGGAGTGCGTCCCGGTTGGTGGGTGTGAGCCGCTTCAGCTCCAGGTCGGGACGGTGCAGAATGACGCGGCGCAGCCGCCCGGCCTCCGAATCCACATGGAATCCCATGATTCCATCTTCGCCGCTTCGGGCCCGCCGCGGATGTCCCGCGACACAAGTCGTGACCAAGGACCTCTGCCCGGGCCTCTGCCTGGGCCGTGGCCTAGGCGACGGCCAGGACGACGATCAGGACCAGGGCCACGGCCAGGAAGCCCAGCAGGGCCGAGACCCACAGCTGACCGGGCTGGAGGTCGATACGGCCGCCGTCCTCGGTGCCGCGGCGGCGGAGGGGCCGCCACCGTGCGGGCCACCTGGCGGAGCGGTCGGCGCCGCGGGCGACGGCCGCGGCCCGCTCCCGGCACTCCTCATGCTCCCGGCACTCCTCGGCCAGGCCGCCGAACAGCGCCTTCCAGCCCTTCTCCCCGAAGCCGGTGACCGGCCGGGTGGCGGCGATACGGCGCACCACCTCGCGCCCCGCGCCGTCGCCCGCCGCCCACAGCCCGGGCAGGACGCACGCCATCAGCTCGGGGACGGCGCCCCGGTCGGCGTACGGGCGCACCAGGCCCTCGTACAGCATCAGCGCGTTGCGCACCCGGAGGCGACCGCTCCCGCCCGGCTGATCGAGGTAGAGATGGGCAGCCAGCACCTTCTCGCAGACCGCGTCGGCGAGCCGCGGCCCGCGCTCGGGAGCGCGGCGCACCAGCTCGACGACGACGCGGGTGACCCGGTCGGCGGGCAGCCCGGCGTCGAGCGCGCTCAGCAGCAGCCCGTCGTCGGCCTCGCGCAGCGCCGCGGGGAGGGCGTCGCCGCCGTGGCGCAACGCCTCGCGCAGGGTCCGCATGGTGCGTACGGCGCTCACCGGCGCCCGGGGCGGGCCGCTCTCCGTGCCGTGTCCCCGCTCTGTGTTCTGGGTGTTCTGGGTGTTGTAGGTGTACTCCGCGTCCTGGGTGTACTCCGTGTCCTTCACCATCGACGTCCTTCTCCTCACAGCGCTTCCAGCACCTCCCGGATCCGGGTGGCCGCCCGTACGTCGAGCGGTTCGTCACCGTCGTGCGCCAGCCGGGGCAGGAAGCCGTACAACACCGCCAGCTGGCGGTCGTCGCGGGCGGCCCGCTGGATCCAGCCGACCAGCGCGTCTTCGGCCGCGGCCGCCGAGCGGGCCCAGGTCAGGGCGGCGCGCAGCAGTTCGGCGAGCCGCGGTGCGCTGCCCGGGCGGGCAGCCAGCAGCGCGGTGGCCAGCGGCCAGGCGGCGTACGGTTCCAGCTCCGGCACCTCGCACAGTCCCCACAGATGCGAGGTGCGAGTGGTGACGGCGCGCAGCACCGTCAGCAGCGCGAGGTCCCGGCGCGGCTGCCGGGTGTCGTGCAGCCAGTGGGTGAGCCCGGCGAGCGCGGCCTCCGGTTCCGTTCCGGCCAGCAGCCGCAGCACGCTGTACGAGGTGATCCGGCCGTCGTCCGCGTACGCCAGCCCGGCCAGCTCCTCCAGGGACGCCCGGACCGAGCCCGCGGCGAGGCCGTAGCCGTGGGCGAGGACCGCCGTCTCGCGCTCGCGTTCGTCGTCGCCGAGGGCCCAGCCGCGCAGCAGGCCGTCCACAGCGGGCCGTACGCCGTCGTCGCGGGACGCCTCGGCGAGTGCGGTGGCGGCCGCCATCCGCTGCACCGGGCTGTCGGCGCGGGCCAGCGGCAGCAGCAGTTCGACGAAGCCGTACAGATAGTCGCGGGCGCAGAGCACGCCCGCGGCGACCGCCGCGCGCACCCACACCTGGGGGCGCGGGTCGTCGCACAGGGCGCGCAGCCAGCGGGCCATCGGGCCGCGGACGTTGTGGTGGCCGTCCCATGCCTCGTACAGCACCGCGGACGCCAGCCGCCGCCCCTGGAACCGGACGGCGCGCACCGGGACCGACGCGTCGCCCAGGTCCTCCACGCCGTCGCAGCACACCGCGCGCGCCGCGGCGAGCCCGGCCCCGGGGCGGGCGGCGAACAGCGGGCGCCCGGGCGCGTACTGGGGGTCGAGCGTGACGGCCAGTTCCCAGGTCAGCAGCTCTGCGGCCTCGGCGGTGAGGCTGTGCGCGGAGCCGTCGAAGACGGCGAGCGCGATCCGCAGCGCCGCCGTACGCAGGGCGGGCAGCGCGGCGGGCAGGGTTCCGGCGCGGCCCGCGCCGTCGAACCACGCGCGGGCCTGGTCCGGGGCGAAGGCCCGGCAGCGCTCCCGCAGCCCTTCGTCGGACAACCGGCCCTCGGCGTGGGCGGCGAGGTGCCGGGCGAGCCGGGCGGCCTCCGCGGGACGCGGCTCGTCCAGTCCGAGGGCGTCGGCCACATCGGGGCGGGCGGCGGTGGCGCGGGCGAGGTCCAGCAGCTCGGCGGGCTTGTCGGCGAGCAGGTCGGACAGCCGGCGGTCCAGCACCTCGGCGGCGGCCGGGGGCTCGTACGGCACGGCGTGGCGGCGGGCGCTCAGCAGCCGGTCGGCGGCCGGACCGTCCGGGACCACGATGACGCCGAACGCCGCGTGCTCGGCGAAGTGGGCGCGCAGCCGGTCCAGGAGAGGCCCGGGGTCGGTTTCGTCGGCGGGCATTTCGAGGAGGTAGCCGTGGCCGCGCTCGGTCTGCCACTCGGCGGGGAGGGCGGCGGGGCCGAGCCGGACCACCTGGCCGCCCGCCGCTTCGTCTCCTTCCGTCGATTCGGCGAGGAGCGCGAGCCCCGTCCAGGCGCGGCCGGTGCCGGGTTCGCCGCACAGGGCGAGGAGATGGGTGCGCCGCAGCCGCTCCCGCATCCCGGCGTAGCCGGGGACGGGCCGGTAGACGCGGCGCAGCAGCGCCAGCTCCTCGCCGGCGACCGGCCCTTCGGGAAGCGGACGGTGCTCGTCCGCCTCGGGCGGACGCGGCGGGCAGCAGTCGGTGAGGCGCAGATGCGCGCGCGCCTCGCGGGCCGTGCGGGCGCCGCCCGCCTCCCCCGCGCCGTCCAGCGGGCCGCCCCTCGGGATGTCCAGCCGCCGCGGGCCCGGGTCCGCCGGGATGCCGATGCCGTCCGGTCCGTCCATCGCCCGCCGCCCTTCAGCCGTGGCCGTTTCGGGGGTGGCGTTTCTCGGAGGGGCCCGAAGCGGGCGGCGGAACCTCTCCCTCGATCCGCCCCGCCGCCCCTCTCCGGTGCCAGGCGCTGGGCCGTGTGCACCCCCGTCGCACACGGTCCCGTTCACCCGCGCCTCCACCAGAGTGGGCCGGGGACGGAGCGCGGGCTGTAGCCGTTTACACAGTCGCGCGCATTCGCGGGGCGTGCGCGCCCGCGCTCATTCGCAGGGGCGCGCCGGAATGTGCTCCCCGGTCGCGCGCCCCTCGGCCAACAGCCGCAGCAGCCCGATGTCCCGCACCTCGAAGCGGCGCGAGGCGGTCCGTACGACGCCCTGGTCGCGCAGCAGCCGCAACGCCTTGGCGACGGCCTCCCGGGTCGAGCCCACCGCGGCCGCGATGTCGTGCTGCGGCAACTGCAGATCGACGGCGATGGCCCCGCCGGGACCGGCGCGCCCGGTGCGTTCGGCGATCTCGACCAGCCGCGCGGCCAGCCGCTGGAGCACCTTTTCGGAGGCCAGGGAGCGCCGTTCGCCGTCGGAGCTGCGCAGCCGGGAGCTGAACTGACGCATGATCAGCACGGTGGCCACCGGCCGCGCCGCCAGATAGGCGCGGAACCGGTCACCGGAGACCACCACCGCCTCCATCCGGCCGAGCGCGGTGACGGTGGCACTGCGCGAGCCATGGTCCACCGCGGCCTGGTCCCCCACCACCTCGCCCGCACCGCGCAGCGCGAGGATCAGCCGCACCCCGCGTTCGGTCTCCACGGAGACGGTGGCCCAGCCGGAGACGATCGCGACGACGAAGGTGGTGCGGTCGTGCTCCCGCAGAACCACCTCGGAGGGGTCGTACGTCCGCGCGCTCCCGAGCGCGAGCAGGGCACGCCGGTCGTCGGCGGGAAGCGCGTGCAGAAAGGGCCGACCGTCCTCGAAGAGACTCATCCGCCCTCCCGCTTCACTGGTGGCTCGTCAGGTTGCGGAGAACCGATGGATGACGAGCACGCTAGGCAGGTGGCACGGGCACGTCAATGGGGCCGGACGGAACCGGTGTCCACGGGCGGACCTGCGGCGAAATCCGTTCGAACACCCCTGCAATCCCCCGTCCGCCCTTCGGAATGGGCGCCTCTGTCGGAGTCGGTGCCCCCGCGAAGGGCCGTCGCCGCGAGCACGGCGAGCCCCGCGGTCGCCGCGGCGAAGACCCAGCCCCCGCGCAACGCCCCCACATCCGGCCGGTCGACGCCGCCTGTGATCACGACCAGCGCCGCCACCCCCAGGGCCGAGCCGCCCTGCCGGGACATCATCAGCACGCCCGAGCCGAGGGACAGCTGACGAGCCGGAAGCAGTCCGGCGGCCGCGAACATGACCGGCTGATAGAGCCCCGCGCCGGTCCCGATGAGCACCAGCCCCGGCATGAACGCCACGGCGTAGCGCCCGCCGTCGCCACCGGCGAACAGCAGCCACCACACCGGCCCGGCAGCGAAGCACAGCGCGCCGAGCGCGGCGACGCGCCGCTCCCCCAGGGCCCGTACGAGCCGTCCCGACAGCACCGAGACCACCAGCACCGCCAGCGGCCAGGGCGTGATGGCCAGGCCCGCGCGAACCGTGGACCAGCCCCAGGCACCGGTGAACAGGAGGGTCGAGGCGAGCACCATGGCCGCGTAGGCGAGGAAGTAGCTGAACAGGCCGAGGGTGGCCGCGGTGAACGCGCGGGTCCGGAACAGCTCCGGGTCCACCACCGGGTCGGGGTGGCGGCGCATGTGCGCCACCGCCAGCCCGCCCATCGCCACGCCCCCCGCCAGAAAGCCGAGGGTGGCCGGTGCGCCGTAACCCCAGTCCGGGGCCTCGACACAAACGGTGGTCAGGGCGCCGGTGGCCAGGAGCACCAGCAGGGTGCCGAGCGGATCCAGGCGGCGGCGCTCGCCGTGCGCGCGGCCGGTACGCGGCAGCAGCCGCAGACCCGCCACCCAGGCGACCAGCACCACGGGCACGTTGATCAGGAAGATCCACCGCCAGTCGGAGGCGGCGAGCAGACCGCCCGCCACCGGCCCCGAACTGGCCGCGACCGCACTGACCGCCGTCCATACGCCGACCGCCGTGGGCCGTTCACGCGCGGGGAAGGCGGGCAGCGCCAGCGCCAGGGAGGTGGGCACCAGAACGGCCGCCGCCGCGCCCTGTACGACGCGTGCCCCGACGAGCGCGCCGAGCCCGGGTGCCGCCCCGCAGGCGACCGAGGCCAGCCCGAACAGCACCATGCCGGTCAGGAACGAGCGCCGCCCGCCGATCGCGTCGGCCAGCCGCCCGGCCGGGACCAGCAACGCCGCCAGCATGATGGTGTAGGCGTTGAGCACCCAGGACAGCTCGGCGGTGGTGGCCGAGCGGAAGTCCGCGCCGATCGCGGGGAAGGCGATGTTGACCGCGATCATGTCGAGCACGGCGAGGAATTGGGCCACCGACGCGATCGCGAGGATCAGCCAGCGCCGGGGGTCCGGGGATGTGGGCGGCGGAGTGGGCGCACCACTCCCCGGTGCCTTCGCGGAAGGAATCGTCATGTCCACCCAGCATCGGCGGTGCGGTCCTCCACCACGAGCGGCAAGAACGACAGCACACGCTACATTCTTGCCATGCGCCGCTCGATAGCCCTCGCGGTCACCGAAGGCATGCCGATCTTCGATCTGGCCGTCCCCTGCCATGTCTTCGGCGCCGACCGCCCCGAACTCCCCGACGACTGGTACGACCTGCGGGTCTGTGCGATCGGCCCGGAGTCTGGACGGGCCGGGGCCCCGGTGGCCACCCGTTCCTGGTTCGCCGCGCACACACCGTACGGGGCGGCGGAGCTGGTCAGCGCCGACACGGTGATCGTCCCGGCCTCCGCCGACGTACGCGGCGACCCGCCCGCGGAGCTGATCGAGGCGCTGTGCGAGGCGCACGGGCGCGGTGCCCGCATCGTGTCGCTGTGCTCGGGCGCGTTCACCCTCGCCGCGACCGGGCTGCTCGACGGCCGCACGGCGGCCACCCACTGGATGTACGCGGCACTGTTCGCCGAGCGCTATCCGGCCGTACGCCTCGATCCGTCGGTGCTGTACGTCGACCACGGCGACGTCCTCACCGGGGCGGGCTCGACCGCGTGCATCGACGTATGCCTGCACCTGGTGCGCGAGGACTTCGGCAGCGAGGCGGCGAACACCGTGGCCCGGCAGCTCGTGGCGCCCGCCCACCGGCCCGGCGGCCAGGCCCAGTACATCGAGACGCCGCTGCCCGAACGAACCGACGACTCGCTCGCCCCGCTGCTGCACTGGGCCGCCGAGCACCTCGCGGAACCCTTGACCCTCGCGGACCTCGCCCGCCGCGCCCACACCAGCCCGCGCACGCTGGCCCGGCGCTTCGAGGCCGCCACCGGGACGACGCCGCTGTGCTGGCTGCGAGGCCAGCGCATCGCGCGGGCCAGGGTCCTGCTGGAGGGCGGCGACCTGCCGATGGACCGGATCGCGGAGCTGTGCGGACTGGGGACACCGGCCAACCTACGGCGCCACTTCACCCGGGCGGTGGGCGTACCACCCCACGACTACCGCCGCGCGTTCCGCGCCCGAACGACGGCGTCGGCCACCGTCTGACCCGCCGCCCACGCCGCGGGCCCGGGCCCGGGCCCGCGGCGTGGGCGGCGGGTTCGCCCGGGGCTACAGGCGTGGGTCGACGGGGGCTACAGGCGTGGGTCGACCGGTTCCGACTCCAGGGCCAGCACCGCGAATACCGCCTCGTGCACCCGCCACAGCGGCTCCCCGTCGGCCAGCCGGTCCAGCGCTTCCAGGCCCAGCGCGTACTCCCGCAGGGCGAGCGAGCGCTTGTGGCCGAGGTGGCGCTGGCGGAGCCGGTCCAGGTTGTCCGGGCGGGTGTACTCCGGGCCGTAGACGATCCGCAGGTACTCCCGGCCCCGGCATTTGACGCCCGGCTGGACCAGGCGGCCGTCGCCCTTGCGGACGAAGCCCTGGAGCGGTTTGACGACCATGCCCTCGCCGCCCGCCTCCGTCAGCTCCAGCCACCATGCGACGCCCTCGGCCACCGACGCGTCGTCCTCGGTGTCGACGATCAGGCGGCGGGTGGGGGCGAGGAGGGGGCCGCCCTCCGACCCCGGTTTCTCGGCCTCGATCATGCGGTCGATCAGGGCGAGCTGCCGGTCGTGCGGGAGCGCGGCCAGGCTGCGGCCCTGGGCGGCGAGGATCTGGAAGGGCGCCATCCGTATGCCGTTCAGCCCGTCGACCGGCCAGCAGTAGCGCCGGTACGCCTCGGTGAACGCGGCCGCGTCCACGGCCCGCCCGCGCTGCTTGTCGAGGAGCGCGGACACCTCGACGCCGCGTGCCGCCGCGGCCTCCAGCGCCGAGAGCGCCCCCGGGAAGACGGCCCCCGAGGCCGCGCCCACCGCCGCGTACTGGTTGCGCAGCAGCCCGGCGGCCTTGAGCGACCACGGCATCAACTCGGCGTCCAGCAGCAGCCAGTCGGTCTCCAGCTCCTGCCACAGACCGGCGCCCTCGATGCCGCCGCGCACCGCGGCCAGGACGGACTCGGTCAGCAGCGGGTCGTCGAAGAACGGCCGCCCGGTGCGGGTGTGCACCATGCCGGATACGCCCTCGGGCGCCCCGAAGCGCTCCTTCGCCACCTCGGGGTCGCGGCAGACCAGCGCCACCGCCCGGGAACCCATGTGCTTCTCCTCGCAGATCACCTGGCGCACCCCGTCCGCACGGTAGGCGGCGAACGCCTCCGCCGGGTGCTCCAGATAGCCTTCCTCGGCGGAGGTGGCGGCGGGCGCCATGGTGGGCGGGAGGTAGGCGAGCAGCCGAGGGTCGACGGCGAAGCGGCTCATGACCTCCAGAGCCGCCGCCGCGTTCTCCTCCTTGACCGCGATCCGGCCCATGTGCCGGGTCTCGACGACACGGCGGCCGCGCACATCGGCGAGGTCGAGCGGACGGCCGTCGGCGCCGCCGGGGGTCTCGTCGCCCAGCGGTCTGACCGGCTCGTACCAGACCCGCTCGGCCGGGACGTCCACGATCTCGCGCTCCGGCCAGCGCAGCGCGGTCATCCGGCCGCCGAAGACGCAACCGGTGTCCAGGCAGAGGGTGTTGTTGAGCCAGGACGCCCGAGGGGTGGGGGTGTGGCCGTAGACGACCGCGGCGCGGCCCCGGTAGTCCTCGGCCCACGGGTAGCGCACCGGCAGACCGAACTCGTCGGTCTCCCCGGTCGTCTCCCCGTACAGCGCGTGCGAACGCACCCGGCCCGATGTGCGGCCGTGGTACTTCTCGGGCAGCCCGGCGTGACAGACCACCAGCGCGCCGCCGTCCAGCACATAGTGGCTGACCAGCGACTCGATGAACTCCCGCGCCCGGTCGGCGAACTCCGGGTCCGCAGTGTGCTCGCGGTCCAGCTGCTCGACGGTCTCGGCGAGGCCGTGGGTGAGCTGGACCTTGCGGCCCTTGAGGTAGCGGGCGAGCTTGTTCTCGTGGTTGCCGGGCACGCAGAGCGCCGCCCCGGAGGCGACCATGCCCATCACCAGGCGCAGCACCCCGGGGCTGTCCGGCCCGCGGTCGACGAGGTCGCCGACGAAGACGGCGGTGCGCCCCTCGGGGTGGACGGCGTCGACCGGGCGGCCCTGCGCGTCGCGGCGCAGGCCGTACCCGAGCTTGCCGAGCAGGGTCTCCAGCTCGGAGCGGCAGCCGTGGATGTCGCCGATGATGTCGAACGGGCCGGTGAGGTGGCGCAGATCGTTGTAGCGGCGCTCGGTGGCGATCCCCGCGGCCTCGGCCTCTTCGGCGCCGCGCAGGATGTGCACCTTACGGAACCCCTCGCGCTCCAGGGACTTCAGGGAACGGCGCAGCTCGCGGCGCTGGCGCGGGATGACGTGGCTGGGCAGACCGGCCCGGTCGGGGCGGGCCGCGTTGCGCCGCGCGCATTCGCCCTCGGGGATGTCGAGGACGATCGCGACCGGGAGGACGTCGTGCTCCCGCGCCAGCTGGATCAGACCGCGGCGGGCCTCGGGCTGGACGTTGGTCGCGTCGACCACGGTCAGCCGCCCGGCCGCCAGCCGCTTGCCCACGATGTAGTGAAGGAGGTCGAAGGCGTCGGGGGTGGCGCTCTGGTCGTTCTCGTCGTCGGCGACCAGGCCCCGGCAGACGTCGGAGGAGACGATCTGGGTGGGCAGGAAGTGGCGCCGGGCGAAGGTGGACTTGCCGGAGCCGGTGGTGCCGACGAGGACCACGAGGGACAGGTCGGGCACGCCGAGGCTGCGCCGGTCGAGCGTCGTGGTGTCGGTCATGCGGCGGCCTCCTTCGATGTCGGGGCAGTGCTGGTCGTCGTACGGGTCTCCCCGGGCTCCTGCCGGAAGAGGGCGAGCTGAGTCGGCGGGCCGACCTCGGGGTCGTCGGGGCCGACGGGGCGGAACTCCACGGCGTAGCCATGCCGTTCGGCGACTCCCCGCGCCCAGTCGCGGAACTCCTCGCGCGTCCACTCGAAGCGGTGGTCGGGGTGGCGGACCTGCCCGGCGGGCAGGGTCTCCCAGCGCACGTTGTACTCGACGTTCGGCGTGGTCACCACGACGGCCGCGGGCCGGGCGGCGCCGAACACCGCGTACTCCAGGGCGGGCAGCCGGGGCGGGTCCACATGCTCGATCACCTCACTGAGCACCGCCGCGTCATAGCCGGTCAGCCGGGAGTCGGTGTACGCGAGCGAGCCCTGCGTCAGCTTGAGCCGCGCCGACTGCCGCTCGGGCATCCGGTCCAGCCGCAGCCGCCGGGCCGCCACGTTCAACGCCCGTATCGACACATCGACACCGACGATCTCGGTGAACCGCGCGTCCTTGAGCAGATCACCCAGCAACTGGCCCTGGCCGCAGCCGAGATCGGCCACCCGGGACGCCCCGACTTCCCGCAGGGTGTCGAGGATCGTCTCGCGCCGCCGCACGGCCAGCGGCACCGGCCGCGCCGTGCGGCCCTCCTCCGGTTCCACTCCCCCTCGCCCCCCTTGCTCCGCCTGCTCTTCTTCCTCGGCGAAGTCGGCGGCGGACTCCTCCACCGCGTTGTCGATCTCCTCCGCCTCGGCGTCGTCCGTCTCCGCGAGCCGCGCCAGCTCCAGCCGCTCCAGCGCGCTGCGGGTCAGCGACCAGCGGCGGGCCAGATAGCGGTTGGTGATCAGCCGCTGCTCGGGGTGGTGCTCCAGCCAGCCCTCGCCGGAACGCAGCAGCTTGTCCACCTCGTCCGGCGCGACCCAGTAATGCTTCGCGTCGTCCAGCACCGGCAGCAGCACATACAGCTGGCGCAGCGCGTCGGCCAGCCGCTGCTCGCCCTCCAGCACCAGCCGTACGTACCGCGAGTCGCCCCACTGCGGGAACCGCTCGTCCAGCGGCACCGGCTCGGCCGTCACCGCCCAGCCCAGCGGCGCGAAAAGCCGCTCGACCAGGGCGGCGCCGCCGCGGGCGGGCAGCGCGGGCACCTCGATCCGCAGCGGCAGCGGTCGCTCCGGCAACTCGGGCCGCGCCTTGCAGTGTCCCCTCAGGGCGCTGGAGAAGACGGTGCTCAGCGCGACAGCCAGCAGCGAGGAGGCCGCGTACGGACGGTCGTTGACGTACTGGGCGAGCGCGGAGTCGGGCGCGCCGCCCCGCCCCTTCCCCCGGCCCCGCCGCACCAGCGCGACGGGGTCGACCTCCAGCAGCAGCGCCACCGTGCAGCGCTCGGTGTCCGCCTCGGGGTAGAGGACGTGCGCGGTGCCCTGGGAGGTCGAGAACCGCTGCGCCTTGTCGGGGTGCTTGTGCAGCAGAAACCCGAGGTCGGTCGCGGGGCGCTCGCTGGTGCCGGTGGTGGTTATCGTCAAGAACACCCGTCCGAGTATCGCCGGGTGAACGCCCCCTCACCTAATGGTTTCCCACCACGCCCGCCAGCTCGGCGATCCGGTCCGGACCCACCCGGCAGCAGCCGCCGATGAGCCGCGCCCCGGCATCCCGCCATGCCTTCACCCGCGCCGGGTCGAAGGTCGACCGCCCGCGCCAGCTCCGGGCCGTCGCGTCCCATTCCTCTCCGCTGTTCGGATACACCACCACCGGCTTTCCGGTGGCCTCGGCCGCGATCTCCACGGCCCGGTCCGCGTCGCCCGGCTCGCAGCAGTTGACGCCGACGGCGATCACCTGGTCGTTCCCGGCGGCGACGGCGAACGCGTTCCGGAGCGGCTGCCCGGCCCGGGTGGCCTCCCCCGCGATGCTGTACGTCAGCCAGACCGGCACCCCGCAGCCCTCGACGGCCCGCAGCATGGCCGCCGCCTCGTCGGCGTCCGGCACGGTCTCCAGGGCGAGCACATCGGGCCCGGCCGCGGCCAGCGCCTCGATCCTCGGCCGGTGGAACCGCTCCAGCTCGGCCACGCTCAGCCCGTACCGCCCCCGGTACTCGCTGCCGTCGGCCAGCATCGCCCCGTAGGGCCCCACGGAGGCCGCCACCCACACCGGGGCGGCCGGGTCGGCCGCTTCCCCGGCCGCGCCGCGCGCCAGCTCGACACTGCGCCCCAGCAGCGCCGTGGCGTCCTCGCGCGCCACGCCCCGGTGGGCGAAGCCCTCGTAGGTGGCCTGGTAGCTGCTGGTGATGAGCACCCGCGCGCCCGCCCGCACATACGCGGCGTGCGCCGCCTGGATCTGCCCCGGGTCATCGGCGAGCAGCCGGGCCGACCACAGTTCGTCGGAAAGGTCGCAGCCCTGGGCCTCCAACTGGTTGGACAGCCCGCCGTCGAGGACGAGCGGCCCGCTTTCCAGAGCGGTGGCCAGTGGCGTAGGGGGGACGGACATCACGGGTACTCCTGGTGGTTCGGTGAGCCACGCGGCTCGGTCGGCCCGGTGGCCGTGCCGGGCCGACGGGTCGGTCGGGCCGCTGGCCGGTCGGACCGGCCGAGCGGCTGAAGGGCCGGTCAGCCCAGCTGGGCCTGGACCTGGGAGGAAATCAGCTCAAGGTGATCGAGGTCGTCGAGGTCCATGATCTGGAGGTAGATCCGGGACGCCCCGGCCTCCCGATAGCGGCCGATCTTCTCGACCACCTCGGCCGGGGAGCCCGTCAGCCCGTTCTCCTTCAGCTCCGGGACCTCGCGGCCGATCGCCGCGGCCCGGCGGGCGACCTCGGCGTCGTCCTTGCCCACGCAGGCGATCAGCGCGTTCGAGTACACCAGGTCGTCGCCCTTGCGCCCGGCCTCCTCGGCGGCCGCCCGCACCCGGCCGAACTGGGCCTCGCTGTCCTCGACCGACGCGAACGGCATGTTGAACTCGTCCGCGAACCGCGCGGCCAGCCGCGGCGTACGGCTCGGCCCGTGACCGCCGATCAGCACCGGCACCCGGCTCTGGGCGGGCTTGGGCAGCGCGGGCGAGTCGGTGAGCTGGTAGTGCGCGCCGTCATGGCTGAAGGTCTCGCCGACCGGCGTCTTCCACAGGCCGGTGACGATGGCCAGCTGCTCCTCCAGCCGCGCGAACTTCTCCTTCGGGAAGGGGATGCCGTACGCGGTGTGCTCCTCCTCGTACCAGCCCGCGCCCAGGCCCAGCTCGACTCGTCCACCCGACATCTGGTCGACCTGCGCGACCTGGATCGCGAGGACGCCCGGCAGCCGGAAGGTGGCGGCGGTCATCAGGGTGCCCAGCCGGATCCGCTTGGTCTCGCGGGCCAGCCCTGCCAGGGTGAGCCACGCGTCGGTCGGGCCCGGCAGCCCGTCGACATCCCCCATGCTCAGATAGTGGTCGGAACGGAAGAAGGCATCGAAGCCGAGGTCTTCGGTGGCCTTCGCGACCGACAGCAGAGTGTCGTAGGTCGCCCCCTGCTGGGGCTCGGTGAAAATGCGGAGATCCATGCTCCCCATCCTGCCTTCTCATGCCGCACCACCCCACTCCCCACCCCACTCCAGCCCCGTGAGATGCCCCAGCATCCCGAGCACCCGGTCCCTCGCCTCGTCCGCCGCGTCGATCGCCTCCACGCACTGCCAGTACAGCGCCTCCTCCTCCGTGCTGGAGGCGACGCCCACCAGCGCGAATCCCGCCTCCGCCAGCAGATCCCCCAGCGCCAGCAGCACGCCCCTGGGGTCCCGCACCTCCGATAACTGCGCCGCCCGTAACCCCCCGCCGCGCAGCGCGGGATGGTGCAGCGCCGGGTGAAACAGCGCCCCGCGCGCCCTGCCGCCCGCCTCGCACAGGCCGCGCGCCTCCGCTCGCGCCGCCGCCGGGCCGCTCACCATGAAGTATCCGCCGACCGCTTCCGCCAGCGCCTGGACCTGCCAGGCCTCGGCCACGATGTCATGCACACTCCCGGCCTTCGCCAGGGCGTGCCGGGTGACACCGATCAGCCGCATCGCGTCCATGCCCCGAACCCCTCTCAACGGACTTTCCGCACCCGTCACTCCTCCACTACCCAGAGTGATGACTAACAGGCCAAAAAGCTAGGGGAATTCAGGAATCTGTTGACAACAGTTGCGTTGTGGATAACCTCGCCACTACTAAGAGTGACGAACGGGGCTTCCGGACGCCGCGGCCGGGAACCGGCCCTCGTTGCGGTCGATCTTCGCGGCCAGCGCCGCGAGCGCGTCGATCCCCAGCACCTCGCAGAACTGGAGCAGATACGCCAGCACATCGGCGACCTCGTCCTCGACCCGGGCCGCGCTCCCCGGCTCCTCCATCACCCGCGCCGACTCCTCCGGCGTCAGCCACTGGAAGATCTCCACCAGCTCCGACACCTCGACGCTCAGCGCCGCCGCGAGGTTCTTCGGGGTGTGGTACTGCTGCCAGTCGCGCACCGCAGCGAAGGCCGCCAGCCTGCGCTGCAGGCCCGCCACATCAAGGTCGTCGGATCGTCGTTCACACGCGGCGGAACGCACACCGGACTCGGGTTCAAGAGACTCGCTCACGCTCCAGGTTTACCACCGTGACGGGGGCGTCCCCGACCGCCCCCGTCACGTCCCCCACCGTCCCCACCAGCCGGATGTGCCCCCGTGCGCACATCCGGACCGCCACCCCCAGCAGCTCCCGCGCCTGCCGCCGGTCCAGACACCGGTCGAAACCGTCGGCCAGGACCGTCAGCACCTGCCGCGCGGGAAGCACATCCGCGACCGGGTCCATCGCCAGCACCCCCGGCCCGGTCAGCAGCACCAGCGCGAGCGCCAGATAGCGCAACTCCCCGTCGCCCAGCCGCTCCACGGGCATCGCGCCCAGCTCCCCCTGCTCCACCAGGGCCCGCACCCCGCCGCCCCCGGCCCCCTCGGTCACCAGGCCCTTCACCGGCCCCGCGCATCCCGCCCGCACCGCGGCCACCAGCGCCGCGTGCCGGGAGACGCACTCCCGGCTGGTGCGCCGCAGCACCGCCGCCAGGTTCTCGCAGCCCCCGCGCAGCTGCCCGTCGCGCGGCGCCGCCGGTGCCCGCATCCGATCCGGCCGCGGATCGCAGGCGAACACCGAACGCAGCGCGATCACCACCTGCTCGGCGGCGGCCAGCGCCAGCCGCTGCCCCTCGGTGATCCCGGCCACCCGCAGCGGCAGCACCGACGTCGCCAGCCGGTCGTCGGGCAGCGGAGCCCGGGTGACCGCGACCGCCCCGGCCGTATGCCAGGCGGCCTGGACGGAGCGCCGCTCCGGGTCGCGCAGCGCCGTCTCCAGCAGGGTCTCCCCCGCCCCCGTCAACCGCTCGCCCACGATGCGCAGTTCGGGCTCGGCCTGTACGGCGACATCGAGCCGCACCGGCCCCACCGGGCCGTCCACGGTGCACCCGATGCGGAAGCCGCGCCGCCCCTGCCGGTCCGGCCGCGCCCGGCGCGGGATGTACGACGCGGGCTCGCGGAACACCTCCGCGAGCTGGGCGCCGCCCGCCAGGCGCGCGAGCGCCGCGTACGCCTCCAGCACGCCCGATTTACCGCTCCCGCTCGGCCCGGCGAAGAGAGTCAGCGGCCCCAGGGAAAAGACCGCACGTCGATGGGACTTGAAGGCGGACAGCCTCAACTCGGTCACGGCGGGCCGCAGCCCGGATGCGCTCATGCCCGGAACATATCTGTGGGACATACCGCCGAACCGTTACTCCTTCCGTATCTTCCTACCATCGGGGGATGGTGATGGTGACCGAAGATGACCGAGGGGAAGCGAGCGCGCGCATGAACGGGGCAACGGCGAGGGACGGCCGTGATGGCTGACAGCACGTTCTGGATCGCCGCCCTCACCGGTGGCACCGCCGTCCTGGCCAGTTGGGTCACCAGCCGCGGCAACACCCGCGCCGCCCAGATCCAGGCCGACACCGCGGCCCGGGCCCAGCAGGCTGAGCGGCTGCGCGACAGCAGGCGCACCGCGTACCTCGAATTGATCGAACAGGTCCACCGCATGGGCGAGTTCTACTGGGAGATCTCCGAGTTCCAGCGGAGTGGCGAATTCCGGCGCCGCGCCGCCCTGTTGGACGAAACGCTGATCCGCGAGCGGGACCACTACGGGAAGCTGCGGCACTGTGCGCGGGTGGTCGAGCTGGAGGGGCCCGCCGCCGCGGGCGGGGCGGCGCACGCGCTGCAGAAGGCGACCGGACGGTTCCACCGCTCGCTGGAGGCCATGGCCGCCGACGACCCGGAGGCGATACGGCGCTTCGACGACTCCTACAGCCCGTTCTGGGCCGCCCTCACGGACTTCGTGGACGCCGCGAAGACGTCGCTGCAGCAGCCGTAGCCCCGGTCAGCGGTCCCAGGCTCCCGCCGCGGCGGCCCGTACGACGTAGTCCTCGAAGGTCCGCGGCGCCCGTCCCAGCAAGGTGGCGAGGTCATCCGTCGTCGCGGCGATCACCCCGCGTTCCATCAGTACGAACATCTCGGCGACGTGGTGGGCGTCCTCCTCGCTCAAGCCCTCCTCGACCAGCGTCGCCGCGTACTCGGCGGGCGAGATCCGCCGGTAGGTCAGCGGCCGCCCGGACACCCGGGCGATCAGCTCGACCGCCTCGCCGAAGGTGAGCGCACGCGGTCCGGTCAGCTCGTAGATCCGTCCGGCGTGCCGGCCGTTCTCGGTCAGCACCCGGGCCGCGGCGTCGGCGACGTCCTCTACGTCGATGAACGGCTCGGGAACCGCCCCGGCCGGAAGCGCCAGTTCCCCGGCGAGCAGCGGGGCGCGGAAGACGTCCTCGTCGAAGTTCTGGGCGAAGTTCGACGGGCGCAGGACGGTCCACTCCAGCGCCGAGCCGCGTACGGCGTCCTCGGCCGACCGCATGTCCAGTCCGAACGCCGAGTCGCCCCAGGTGTCGGCGCCGTGCCCGGAGAGCAGGACCAGCCGCCGCACTCCGGCGGCCTCGGCCCGGGCCACGAACTCGTGCACCGGGCCCGGCACGCGCGGGGCCACCACGTAGGCGACGTCGACACCCTGCAGGACCGCGTCCCAGCCGCCGGGGTCGGACCAGTCGAACCGGGTGCGGCTCGATCGGGAGGCCGTACGCACCGGCGTGCCGTGCAGCCGCAATCGGGCGACGATCCGGCGGCCGGTCTTGCCGGTCGCGCCGAGGACCAGAGTGGTGTCGTTGCTCATGACGTCGATTGAACACGGCCGCTTCGGACGGACCCATAGGTCAGAGGCCGGATCACATGTGTGTTCGTCCGGCATTCGGCTACCCTCGCCGAGGTGGACGCGTTCAGTGATCTGATCCGGGGGGTACGAGCCCACGGCTCGTTGTTCGGCAGCTCGACCCTGTCCCCGCCCTGGGCGCTGCACTTCGTGGACGGCGCGCCGCTGACCCTGTGCACCGTCCTCACCGGGGCGGGCTGGATCGTGCCGGAGCACGGCCCGCCCGAGCCGCTTCGCGCCCGCGAGACGATCGTCGTACGCGGCCCCGCGACGTTCACCTTCGTCGACGCGGTCGACACCCGGGCCGAGCCGATCGCGTGCGGCGAGCACTGCGCGACGCCCGAACAGGGCGGGACCCGGCACCGGCTCGGCTGGAGCGACCACGCCGAGAACGAGCACGGCGAGAACGGCGGCGACGACGGCCCCGGCGCGACGACCCTGATCGTCGGCGCCTATCCCGTGCGCGGCGAGATCAGCCGCCGACTGCTGGACGCGCTGCCCGTCGTACTGCGCGTGGACTCCGGGGACACGTCCGACCCCGTGCTGGACCACCTCGCCGCCGAGGTCGCCGTCGACACACCGGGCCAGCAGGTGGTGCTCGACCGGCTGCTGGACTGGATGCTGGTCTGCACCCTGCGCGAGTGGTTCGACCGGCCCGGCGGCGAGCCCCCGGCCTGGTGGGCCGCCCAGCGGGACCCGGTGGTCGGCGACGCGCTGCGCCTGCTGCACGCCGAACCGGCGGCGCCATGGACGGTCGCCGCGCTCGCCGACCGCACCGGGGTGTCGCGTTCGACGCTGGCCAAGCGGTTCGCCGACCTGGTCGGCGAACCGCCGCTGACCTACCTCACCCGCTGGCGCATGACACTCGCGGCGGACCTGCTGGTCGAGCAGGAAGCCGCGACGATCGCGGACATCGCCCGCACCGTGGGCTACTCCGACGCGTTCGGGTTCAGCGCGGCGTTCAAACGGGTCCGGGGCGCCAACCCGAGCGAGTTCCGGCGCCTCGCGACCACGGCCACGCCGGCAGGCCCGGCCAGTTGAGGGGGGGCAACCTTCAACGTGCCCCACCGGTCTATCCGCAGTGAGCCACGGCGTCTGATTTCTGAAATCCAGGGGGATTCCGCATGATGCGCACCATACGCACCGCCACCTTATCCGTTGCCCTCACCGGCCTCGTACTGGCCCTGTCCGCCTGTACGGAGGAGCAGGCCATCAACGCCGTGGACAAGGCGGTGGACGAGACGTACGAGGTCACCTACGAGGTGACGGGGAAGAACGTCGACGCGATCGAGTTCGACTCGGGCGGCGGCAAGGCCACGAACCCCAAGACCACCACCGTGAACAAGCCCACGCTGCCCTGGAGGAAGACGGTGACGCTGCGGGGCATCAGGCCGTCGTCGGTGGTGCCGGTCTCCCTCGGTTCCGAGGTGGCCTGCAGGATCCTGCACAAGGGCAAGGTCATCGCCGAGGAGAATGGCGAAAGCCTGAGCAGCGTCGGTGGCTGCGTCGCGGAGTCGCCGATCGGCAAGTAGCGCCGGGCGGTTCGCTCGGGTTCCACTCCGGTGACTCCGCCACCACGACACCCAGGTGGTGCCGCCGGTTACTTCACGAGCTCCAGTACCGCCACGCACTCCACGCAGATCGCAACGAACGATCGATGAAGTGCTCAGGCTTGTGCCGACCGAGCAGGAGACGGTCGAGCGCCAGGCGCATTGCCTGGCCGGACGAGGCGGAGCAGTGCGCGCTGTCCAGCGGGCGCCTGACCCCGTATGCGGACGGCAAGGGAGCGTGACCGCTGCAGCTCACGCTTGTGGCAGGCCCGGTCGGTCCTTTCCCACGCGTCCACGGACGACCGCGGGACGTTAGACGGGGGCCGACACCGTCAGCGGGGCAGGCCCCGTTCGGTTCGGGCGGTTCTCACTCTCCGACAAGCGCTCCGGCAAGGTGCGTGGCCAGCGCTTCGGCCATGGGCCGCACCCCCATGCCGCGCGGGAGCACGTGATCGTCGTAGTCGCCGTCCTCGATGGACTCCTGGTTGTTGAACAGGACACGCACATCGGGATCAAGCATCGCGACGAACCAGGCCATGAATTCGGCCGCGTCCAGGGCCGCGTAACCGCGCAGACTCACACCTGAGCGGGGATGATAACTCCCAGACCTCTGCGCACCGTTGCTGAAGGTCATAGCAAACCGAACTCGCGTAGCGGTTCCGGAGTCGTCCTCGATCAGACGCGTCGTGCAGTCGGGCCACCGGTCCCTCGCTGCTTCCGCGAAATACTCGGGGGTGACCTGCCATCGCTCACCTTCGATCGGGGCGAAGTAGTAGTTGGTGATGACGAGCGCGGCTTCATCAGGAGTCATTGGCTACTCTTTCCTCAGTCGTTCCTTCAGGGGTGGTACCGGACACTACCCGGCACTCCCTCTTTTGCCATCAGGTACTGCCAGTACGCCATGGTTTCCGGGCCGTTCGTAATGATCTCCAATCCCCTGACCTTGCTGCCATCAGCATTTATCGCGCGGCCGTAGTCCTGGATCTCAACTTCGTCATCTTCATGCGGTCCCTGCTCCCACGGCTTCTTCTCGTCTTCGGGAAGTTGGAGCTTTTCCAAAGTACGCGGCGTCTTGCAGGAGTCCGGCTCTTTGACGTGCTTTGCATCGAGGGCGTACCCATCCTCTGAACGCAGCCCATCCGCTTGCTGGATGCCCTTCTCGCCCTCCATGGGCGGCAGAGGCAGGTCGTATTCGGGGTAGCCCGCGGTATCGGCTTGGTAGCGATTGGGCGGGTCTTTCTCGGTCCGATTGTTGGCGAAGTCATGTTGATGCAGGCCGGACATCCACTTGCGGAAGTCGGCCTGCTCCTTGGCGCTCAGCCGAGTCCCGCCCGGTTCAGGAGGCAGCGGCCCCTTGGGGTTGACACCAGGGCGTGGTGGACCTGGGCTCGGAGTTTGGCGATTTCCGTAGAAGGCAGCGAAGATGCCGCTCGTTCCTGATGAAACGGGCGCCTTCGCCACCACGGGAACGGAGGGCATCGGCACACGCAAGGGAACCGCCGGGAAGATCGACGGGAGGCCCGGGTCCCAGGGGCCCGACGGCTCGGGCAGCTTCGCCTTGCGCCCCGAGCCGTCGAGGACACCGGGGATGCGCCCGAGCCCGTTGATGCGCGTGTCGCCGCAGACAGCGTCGTTGAGGCCGTGATCGTTGTCGTTGTCCAGCAAGGAGTCACCGAGGGACATCCCACCGGCCATCCAATCGGCCTTGGCATCCTCGACATGCCCCGCGTAGGCGTCGCAGGCACCAGCAATCTCGTGACAAGCCGTGGCCAAGTTCGCCAACAACGCCTCACCCTCAACAGTTTCACCCGAGCGGTCTCCGGCCCCTATGAACATGTCGAAGTAGTCCACGAACCCCGTGACAGCTCGCCCGGCCCAGTCCCTGACCAGCAATCGCTGCCCTGTCTGCGCGCTGACACGTGTGTCATCCAGCAGCTCCCCCGCTTTACGCCAAGCCTTGCCCGCTTCCTTGGCCTTGCCTGCGTCTCCGCGTGGCCCCTGGGTGTTGAAATCATCGAGCCAGTCTTCTTTGGCCACGACTTCCGGAAGGTCGTCCTCGCTGCCCACGGGATTGCACTCGCTGTTTGTGGCAGGCCCCCTGAGCATGTTGATGGCTTCGTCCGGCGAGAACTTCCCCATCATCGATGCCGCGATCTTGCTATCCGTCGCGAGGAAGTCGAAGGCCATCTCCATCACCGTGGCGGAAAGGTTCCCCATGGTGTACGTGGAGAAGGACATCTGGGCCACGGCTTCACGGGCAGCACCCTGGTACACCTTCGCGAAGTTGCGTCCGCCCTCGTCGTCGCCGGCCATGCCCTTGGATGTCTCCAACGCCACAACCAGAGCGTTGACGACCTCCACCAGGAAGTTCATGTGCGTACTGAAACCACCGGATATGCCCACCAATTGATCCGATTTGACACGCACGTCCGCCATTTACCGCCCCTCCCCCTGAACAGGTCCCGGCCCGCGCCGAACAGCCTATTGACAACAACGCTCAAGCGTGCGGAGCGACTTCTTGCCCCGGAAGCCGCGCCATCCGGGATCGGGGAATGGGTGCTGCCGACTGCGGGCGCCCCGTCAGCGTGGCAGGTCCAGTTCGGCGCGGACGGTTTCGCCGATGGGCGCGCCGTCCAGCACGGCCCAGCGGCCGGCGAGAGTATCGACCAGGAGGAGCCCACGCCGGGTCTCGGAGAGGGTCGGCGGGGCGGCGACCTCCGAGGCCCGGGGGCCGCTTCTCGCGCTCCGCCGTCCTCGCGCTCCTGCAAATCGGACAGCTCACGGCACAAGTACAGCTCAGCCGTACGTGACGTCAGCGACCGACGTAGAGAAATCGCAAGTAGCACGCAAACGACAGTCCACGCTGCCGGAGCCTGGCAGCCTCAACGGAGGCGCTCAGTGTCCCGTGGAGCGCGCTGTTCTGCTGGAGCGCGACCGTACGCCGACTGAACTCCTGCCGCTGCTGTCGGGCCTGATCGCCCGCAAGGGTGTTCTCTCGGTTGAGCCGTTCCTGTCCGTCCTCCATCTGCTTCCGTGCCTTCACACGCAACGCATCGGTCTCAGGCTCCACCGCCTTGCGCTGGTCAGTGAGAGGCGACCAGGTGTTTGCGCCACCATCGAGGGCGATGGCCTTGGCCTCGCCGATACCGTGGACGTCGACGGCACGGCCGCTGCTCAGCACGATCACGGCGCCGGTGCTGTTGTAGTGGGTGTTCTGCCCAGACCGGTACCCGGTGAAGTCGGCTGCCGTACGGATGCCCTTCCCAGCCAGCCGAGCGGCGAGCGTCGATCCGATGCCGTGCGGCGGGGACTGAGCGATCAGCCGTCGGCCCAGCTGATCCCCGCACATACGCGGACTGCTTGTCGGTGAGTGCCTTGGCCAGGGCTCTATGGGACTGGGCAGCGCCCACGCCCCGGCCGGACGTCAGGCGCCCTTAGCCACCGGTTCCAGCACCGCCACGCACTCCAGATGTCGTCGGCCAAGGCGGGACGTCCGTACGCGTACGGTGCCAGCGGCGTCGGTAGGGTCCTCTCGTGACGTACATAGTGACCCTCACCCCGGGCCAGGTGGCCGACAACGAAGACGACTGGCTCGTTTCGGAGCGCTTCACGAAAGGACTGCCCACCGGGCTCGACACGTCCGACACCGGTACCCGGTTAGCGTTCCTGGTCTGCGACAACCAGGCGCGTTCCGCGAACAGCGGCCGCAATGGGCTCGCCGAACACGGCCGCTTCATCATCTGGATGGGGTCGGTCCAGCGCATCAATACCGTGGGGCCGGTCGACAGAAGCATCACTATCGAGCCCATGCGCAGATGTCCGAAGCCAGTGCCCCTGGACGGTCCCGACGGAATCCTCGCATCCCTGTCCTCGACACACCGGGCTCATGTGGAGCGGGCTCTTTCCGGAAGCGTGGGTCACTGCGGCATGGCGACCTGGCAGGCTTTGCGGGAAGCACTTCTGAGACGTCACCCCGAGTTGTCCCGGTACATCGACTGGTTGCTCGCCCAGCTCAACCCGCTCGTCTTCAACGTCGAGGACCCGGCGGACCGTGCGTGGCAGGAACAGAGGGACGCTGCTCAGTCCCTCACTCGCGTGACCGACTTCCCGCACTCCGCGCTGTCGGCCTGGGGACGCCCCGCGTCCCGGGACGAGCCATATCTGGCGGGACTCATTCCGGACCCGGTGGAGAACAGCCTGATCGACCATGACGTACGGGCCGGGCTGAGCGGCGAAGCACCCCTTTTCGACGACTGGCGACAGCGCGGCGACCTGCGATGCGACATCCACGTGCTGGAAGACTCCACAGGACGTCGTCTAGAGGTCGTCAACGTCAATGCCACCCGGGTAGAGAGCCGACTGGGCACGGACATGATCTACTACCACCACCCCACGCACAGCTTCGTCCTCGTCCAGTACAAGCGCTTGGAATCCCGGCACAAGGAATACCGAGTGGACAAGCAGCTCCTGGACCAGATGGATCGCTTGGAACAGGTTTCACGGCTCAGTTCAAAACCCGCCCGCTCTCACGAGTGGCGCCTCTCCCCGGACGCGTGCTTCCTGAAGTTCGCACACTGGCGGAACGGGGCGGCTTCCAGTACCGAGTTGGCCCACGGCATGTACATCCCCCTTTCCTACGCCCGCGTGCTCTTGGACGACGACTGCACGCTCGGACCCAGGGGTGGGCGCATTTTCAGCTACGAGAGAGCGGTCAGCTACCTCACCGGCTCGGAGTTCGCGGAGCTGGTGAAACTCGGCCGGGTAGGAACCGTGGGGACCAGCGTTGAGCAGTTGAGGGACTTCGGGCTGCAGCGTGCCCACGAGGGGTACAGCGTCATGATGGGGTTCGAAACGAGCGACGAGACACCTCGCGAACGGGCCGTACGCGTCCGCAGTCGCAGCGCGAAGAAGAGGCCGAAGGTGAACTCCTATTCCCCGCCCACCTCGCAGCAGCAGTGAACGTTCGCGATCTTCGAACGTGCCGGTCGGAGTGGCTGGGGCGACGCTCCATGAGCGTGCTCATGCGGGTTGCGGGCGGGATTCCGGGGTCTTGGTCGTCTGTTTTCGCAGTTGACCGCGGTAGAGGCAATCATGACGGAGGTCAACGCGACGGCTCTGACTGCATGATGACGCGCTAGGGTTGTGCAGTTCACGCGACATCGTCCACAGATGTGCTGGTTCTGAAGTCACCGTGATGAGACGTCAGCGGGCTGGTCCGAACGCGGCAATCTGGCTGGACGCGGAAGTATCTGGGGGGGAACTCGACATGACCGAAGCTCCGATTGACGCTGCCGGCACCGGCGACGATGCCGACCGCAAGGTTGTCGAGCAGGGGCAGGACGAGATACGAGAGTTCGTCAAAGGGCTGAGCTCAGACGACATCAAGTCGGGCAACTGGTTCACCAAGCTCAGCGCTCATGCTCTGAATTCCTACACCAACAAGGCCGACTGGCAGTACTTCCAAGATCGGTATGCGGGCGTACCCGCGGACGCCATCGTCGATCAGCGGATCAAGATGGCGACTCGGTACGCGGCGCTCGAAGGCGGTCTCTCTGCCGGAGCCTACACGGCGACCGTCGCCGCCACCCTCGGAAGCCTTGGAGGTGCCTCGCCGGCGACTGTCCCGGCCGCCGTCGCGACCCTGATGGTCGATGTCGCATTCACCACCCGGCTCCAGCTCCGCCTGGCGCACGACATCGCAGTCCTCTATCGGGTCCCGCTCGACCTGTCCGACCCCGATGACATGTGGAAGCTCATTCGAGTGGCCTTCACCATCAAGAGCGGCGAAGTGGTTCGGGAAAGCGTGGTCAAGGCGATCCCGCTCATAGTGCGGCCGGTGATCAAGCGCTTCTACTCCAAAGCGGTACTGACCGCCGCGAAAGGGCTCCCCTTCGTCGGAAAGTTTCTCCTGCAACGCAACGTCATCAAGATCGGTATCCCGGTGGTCGGCGTTCCCCTTGCGGTGGTGTTGAACCGCTACACAACGCTGCTCGCGGGGCGGCACGCGCAAGCCGTCTTTCGGAACGAGGCGCGGGTGATCGAACTCGCCGAGAACCTGAGCGAGCAGAGTCAGCACCCTCAGTTGATGCTGTGGGTCACGTGGCTCGTCATTAGGGCGAACTATAAGATTACCGACGATGAGACGCTGTTGATGCGTCATCTGGTGCGGCTGGTCCGGGAGCAGCATCAGGTCGTTGACGAACAGCTCGCTCACCTTGTCGATATCGACCCCGCCGAGGTGTGGCGGCGCATAGACGCCGAGCCAGGGGATCTGAGCGACATTCTCGACCTGGCCGACAGGGTGGCCACTGTGGACGGTGCCGCCAACGCACGCGAGAAGGCCGTCATCTCCGAGCTTGGAGACCGTTGCCGCCACCGAGTCTGACGCCCCGTGATGCGCCACGTACGGCGACTCCCATACGTGGCGAGCCACCGGGATCCGGCGCCTCACCGCTTCGAGAGCTCGCAGGGCATCTGTGCGCCCCTGGCAGTTCGACTTCGGGCTGGCGGAACGACAGCAACCTCTCAAAGTGCCACCGCTCCGTCGGGTATGCAAGTTGAGGTCAACCGATCCCGTAGAGGCCCGGCAGGTCGACCAGGAGCAGATCGTCGCGGCGGGCTGCGGACTCGATCAGGTCCGGGTAGAAGCCGTGCAGGGAGAATAGAGCCAGGGTGGTGCCCGTGGTGTCGTAACCCTGGTCGGTGAGCAGGCCTCGGATGTGCTCCAGGCGTTGCAGGTCGCCGGTGCCACGGCGGGCGGCGGTGGCCTTGGCCTCGCCGATGAGGGCGATCCTGGCTCGGGGAGCTTGCGGGCGCTCGCCCAGGGTCAGGGCGATGACGTCGACCTCGTGCCTGGTGCGGGCCGCCGGGTCGGCCACCTCAGTGGTACCGACCGGGCCGGGCAGGCCGCCCGGGAGCAGGGTGTGGGCGTACCGGCGAGTGAAGGTGCGGGCGAGGTCCTCGAAGTGCGGGCCGAGGATCTTGGAGTTGAAGGTCGGTGCAGCGGCCTGCCATGCCTGTTCGGCGAAGCCCTGCTCGACGGTGGCTGCCTGCGGCAGCGTGATGAGCTGGTTGAAACGGATGACGGGGTCGGCCAGGGTGATGACGGGGTGGCGGGGGCGCAGGATGTCCTGCTCGCGCTGGATGTAGCCGGTGGATTCCAGGACCTCGAGCGGGTGGGTGACGGCGTTACGCTGGCGCTCCAGCGCCGCGCCGATCTTGGTGGGGGTGGAGGCGCCGTGGGCGATCGCGGTGAGAATGTCGTAGTACAGGGTGTGCTGGGTGATCCGCGGATCCTCGCGCAGCAGGTACTCCGTCTCAGTGCGCGAGTAGACCGCCCGGCCGGGGTCCAGGAGCGTCCGGGCCAGCCAGGAGACGAAGCCGTCGTTCGGGTGCGGACGAGCGGCCACCGGCCTGTACCCGGGAGCCCCACCAAGGACGGCGTGGACCTTCAAGGCCGTCAGCGGGTCCTCGATCTGCCAGAAGTCACGCGCGGCTCGGTAGTCGAAGGCGCCCAGCCGCAGATCGATCACCGCGCGGCCGCGCAACGGCTTCGTCCCCGACAACAGTTCATGCATGACGCTCATCGCGGAGCCACACAGGATCACCCGAGGCCCGGGGCCTGAACCGGTGCCCCGCTGACGCTCGTCGTAGAGCTGCTGGAGCAGGCCCGGGATCTCGGGAGAGTGCTGGAGGAGATACGGCAACTCGTCGACCACCAGCAGCGGGGTGTTCGAACGAGCCGTCACGTCGAGGGCGTTGGACAGAACCTCCCGCCAGTCGGTCAACCTCAGGGTCCCTGGCCGCAATCCAGCATGGGCCGCGATCGCGTCACTGAACCGCTGGATCGCCGGCAGCCGCCCCTCTTCCCGCACCGCCGTGACGTACAGACCACCGACACGCTCGGACAGGGCCTGCAGGAGATAGGACTTCCCGTGCCGCCTGCGCCCCGACACGATCCCGAGGCGCATCGCAGGATCCGGGTCGGTGACGAACTCGGTGAGCAGATCCCACTCACGATCACGGTCGACCACGTCGTCGGGCTTGGCAAGCATGCTCTCGGCCACCGGTCCTCTCCCTCGCCCTGATCCAATACCTGTTGTCTAACTCTACCTAGACAGAATTTGCCTAGCCCCACTTACTCAACATCGGGAGTACCGAGTCCAACAATTACCGGAGGGGGATCGCAACAGCGCCGCGTCAGCGGGTTCCAGACAAGGCCATGACAGGCATCGCGAACTCCCCCTCAGCCGGCCTCACCGGCAGAGCATGAGCGTCATACGAGCGTCAAAAGCACCGAAAGCCGAGCGCCCGTCCTGCCGCCCCACCCGTCACTCCACGCAAAAACCGCAGGTGAGCCCGTAGCGAGGAGCTCGACCTGTTGGACACGGTGAAACAGGTCGAGAAACGCCCCTAAACAGGAAATCGCAGCTCAGGCACCCTTCGCGACCGGCTCCAGCACCGCCACGCACTCCACGTGGTGCGTCACCGGGAACAGGTCGAACGCGCGCAGGCGGCGCGGGGCGTAGCCCGCTTCGCGGAAGTAGGCGAGGTCGCGGGCCAGGGCGGCCGGGTCGCAGGCTACGTAGGCGATGCGGCGGGCGCCGAGGGAGGCGAGGTGGGCGACCGTGTCCTTGCCCGCGCCCGCGCGGGGCGGGTCGAGGACGATCAGGTCGGCCTCGGTGATGCCGGTGCGGGGCAGCACCTGCTCGACCTTGCCGTGTTCGATGCGGACGCGGTCCAGGTCCTGGAGGTTGTGCCGGGCGTCCTCGGCCGCGCGCTTGCCGGACTCGATGCCCAGCACCGCGCCGCGCTCGCCGACCCGCTCGCCGAGGGCGCCCGCGAAGAGGCCGACGCCGCAGTAGAGGTCGAGCGCTGTGTCGCCCTTGCGCGGCATGAGGCCCTGCATGACGGCCTCGACCAGCAGGTCGGCGGCCTGGTGGTGGACCTGCCAGAAGCCGCCCTCGCCGACGCGCCAGGTGCGGCCCGCGGCGCGTTCGCGGACGAAGGGGCGGCCGTGGACGCGGTGCACGAGGCGGTGCCGCTCGCGGCCGCGGGACTCCCCGACGCGCAGGACGGAGACCGGGCGGTCGAGTTCCACGATCGGCAGGCGGCCGCCGGGGCGGGGGGTGAGGACGACCTGGCGGTCGGAGGAGCCGGTGGCGGCGATGGCCTCGATGGATTCGATCTGCGGCCACTCCCGCTTCTCGATGCCGAGTTCGGTGACCCCGGGCGCGGCGATCAGGCAGTGGTCGACGGGTTCCACCTCGTGCGAGCGGTGGCGGCGCAGCCCCGGGTGGCCCTGTGCGTCCACCGCGTACTGGACCCGGGTGCGCCAGGCCGGGACCTCGCCCCGGGGCACCTTGTCGCCGGGGGCGGGCTCGACGGTGCCGTCCCAGCGGGCGTCCTCGGGGGTGAGTCCGGCCAGCCGCTGGAGCTGCTCGGTGATCACCTCGGCCTTGAGCCTGCGCTGGGCGCCGGGGGCGACGTGCTGCCAGTCGCAGCCGCCGCACCGGCCGGGGCCGGAGAACGGGCAGGGGGCTTCCACCCGGTCCTTGGCGGGGTCGAGGATCCGCACCGCGTCGGCGCGCAGGAAGCGCGCGCCCTCCTCGCCCTCGGTGACCCTGGCGACGACCCGCTCGCCGGGCAGGGTGTGGCGTACGAAGAGCACCTGGCCCTCGGCGGTCCGGGCGATGCAGTGGCCGCCGTGCGCCACCGGGCCGACCTCGACCTCGTACTCCTCGCCGACCATCGACGCCTTGGGTTCACTTTGCATGGCGGGTTCGGCTCCAGAGGGGGTGAGGGGACGTACGGGGCGGGGCAACAGCAGCCGACCAGTCTACGTCCCCGCACCCCCGGCCCCCACCAATGGGCGGCGGCTACCGGCCCGACGTACGGACGCCCGCCTTGTCCGCCTTGCGCTCGCCCTTCGGCCGCTGCTGCACCACGGGACCGCGCCGGACCGCGCCCGGGGCGTTCCACTCGGCGCGCTTGCGGGCGCGCTTGCGGGCCAGCTCCGAGGAGTCCAGCTGCCAGGGCACGGAGGTCACCATCACGCCCGGGGTGAACAGCAGCCGTCCCTTGAGCCGCAGCGCGCTCTGGTTGTGCAGCAGGTGCTCGTACCAGTGGCCGACCACGTACTCGGGGATGTAGACGGAGACCACGTCGCGCGGGCTCTCCCGGCGCAGCCCCTTGACGTAGTCGATGACCGGCCGGGTGATCTCGCGGTACGGCGAGTCGAGGATCTTCAGCGGGACGTCGATGCCGCGCTCGCCCCACTCCGCCTGCAGCGCCTTGGTCTCGGCGGGGTCGACGTTGATACTCAGCGCCTCCAGCCGGTGCGAGCGCATCAGCTTGGCGTAGGCCAGGGCGCGCAGCGTCGGCTTGTGGATCTTGGAGACGAGGACGATGGAGTGCACCCGGGAGGGGCGGACCTCGTCCTCGTCGTGCTGCTCCTCGGCCGCGGCCAGCTCCTCGGAGACGCCGTCGTAGTGCCGCCGGATCGCGGACATGGTGATGTAGAAGACGGCCATGCCGAGCAGCGCCACCCAGGCGCCGTGGGTGAACTTGGTGAGCAGCACGACGACCAGGACCAGCCCGGTGAAGAAGGCGCCGAAGGTGTTGATCGCGCGGGCGCGGACCATGCGGCGGCGGGCGGCCGGATCGCGCTCGGTGGCCAGGTGGCGGTTCCAGTGCCGCACCATGCCGGTCTGGCTGAGGGTGAAGGAGACGAAGACGCCGACGATGTAGAGCTGGATCAGCCGGGTCGAGTCCGCGCCGTAGATGTAGACCAGGACCGCGGCGGCCCCGGCGAGCAGCACGATGCCGTTGGAGAAGGCGAGCCGGTCGCCACGGGTGTGCAGCTGGCGCGGCAGGTAGCGGTCCTGGGCGAGGATCGAGCCGAGTAGCGGGAAGCCGTTGTACGCGGTGTTGGCGGCCAGGAACAGGACCAGCGCGGTGGCCGCGGCGAGCACCACGAACAGGAACGATCCGTCGCCGAAGACGGCGGCCGCGACCTGCGAGATCACCGGGTTCTGGGTGTATCCGGAGCCGAGCGCGGCGCCGTCCTTGAACAGGTCGCGCGCCGGGTCCTCGGCCATCTTGACGTTGGTGACCAGGGCGAGGGTGATGATGCCGACGAACATGGCGACCGCGAGCCCGCCCATCAGCGCCAGCGTCGTCGCCGCGTTCCGGCTCTTGGGCTTGCGGAAGGCGGGCACGCCGTTGCTGATGGCCTCGACGCCGGTGAGCGCGGCGCAGCCGTCGGAGAAGGCGCGCAGCAGCAGGAAGACCAGCGCGAAACCGGCCAGCCCGGTCTGTTCGGCGTGGACCTCGAAACCGGCGGTGGGGGCCTTCATGTCGTCGCCGAGGACGAGCCCGCGGTAGGCGCCCCAGAAGATCATCACGAAGACGCCGCCGACGAAGACGTACGTGGGGATCGCGAAGAGCTTGCCCGACTCCCGGACACCGCGCAGGTTCATCAGGGTGAGCAGCAGGATGATCCCGACCGCGACGAGCGTCTTGTGCTGGACGATGAAGGGGACGGCGGAGCCGAGGTTCTCCACACCGGAGGAGATCGACACGGCAACCGTCAGGATGTAGTCGACCAGCAGGGCGCTGGCGACGGTGAGTCCCGCCTTGGGGCCGAGGTTGGTGTTGGCGACCTCGTAGTCACCGCCTCCGCTGGGATACGCGTGCACGTTCTGGCGGTACGAGGCGACCACCGTGAACATGAGCACGATGATCGCGATCGTGATCCACGGAGAGTAGTGGTAGGCCGACGCACCCGCCACGGAAAGGACGATCATCACCTGCCCTGGCGCATACGCGACGGAGGACAGGGGGTCGGACGCGAAGACGGGGAGCGCGATGCGCTTCGGGAGGAGAGTCTCCCCCAGCTTGTCGCTGCGCAAGGCCCGCCCGATCAGGATCCGTTTCGGGAGGTCGGTCAGTTTGGACACGCTGAGGATCGTAAAGGGTGGGCGGGGCGCCCGCCCACCCGCCTGCCCGCCCGGAACCGGGCGGGCGGCGGGGCGGCCCGTACGACGGTCAGGACAGCCGCACCGGCAGGCTGCGGTGGCCGTTGGAAATGAACGATTCCATGGGCTCCAGCGCGTCCTGCCCGGACGCTAGCGAGAGTCGAGGGAAGCGGTCGAACAGGGCCGGGAGTGCGATCATGGCCTCCAGCCGGGCCAGGGGCGCGCCGACGCACAGATGGACCCCGTGCCCGAAGGCGAGATGGCTCTTGATCTGCCGGGTGACGTCGAAGGTGGCGGCGTCCTCGCCGTGGATCTCGGGGTCGCGTCCGGCGGCCGCGTAGGCGGCGACGATCGCGTCGCCCTTGCGCAGCACCACCCCGTCCGCCAGCTCGATGTCCTCGACGGCGTAGCGCAGCGGCAGGTTGGCGACCGGGGCGGAGTGCCGCAGCGACTCCTCGATCACGTCGTCCCACGAGGCCCGGCCCTCGCGCACATGGGCGAGCTGCTCGGGGTGCGTGATGAGCGCGTGGATGGCGTTGTCGAGGAGGTTGACCGTGGTCTCGTGACCGGCCGAGAGGAACAGCGCGAGGGTGTCGGTCAGCTCCTTCTCGCTGAGCTTGGAGTCGTCCCCCTCGCCCTGCACCGCGAGCAGCCCGCTGGTCAGGTCGTCGCCCGGCTGCTCGCGCTTGGTGGCCACCAGCTCGCCGAGGACGGAGTACAGCTCGGTGTAGGTGGCGGTGACCTCCTCCGGGGTGGCGGAGGTGTGGAAGATGCTGTCCACGACCCGGCGCATCCGGTCGCGCAGGCGCTCGTCGTCCATCCCGAACAGCTCGGAGATGACCTGGATCGGCACCGGGTACGCGTACATCTCGCGCAGGTCGACCACCTCACCCGGCGGGGTGGCGGCCAGCGTGTCCAGGAGTTCGGCGCACATCTCCTCGATGCGCGGCCGCAGGGCGGCGGTGCGCCGGTGGGTGAACGCCTTGGAGATCAGCGTGCGCAGCCGCCGGTGGTCGGTGCCGTAGGCGGTGAACATGTTCTCGACGGCGACCCAGGTGATCAGCGGCCACTGCTGCGATATCTCACCGTTGATCCAGGCGGGCCAGTGCTGCCGGGGGTCCTTGGAGACGCGGGGGTCGGTCAGCAGCCGTTTGAGCGTGCTCTGGGTGCTTATTGCCCACGCCACCACGCCGTGAGGAAGCTCAACAAGCGTCGCTTCGCCGCCTGCGGCGACTCGGGCTGCCTCTCCGACGATGTCTCGGCCGGTGGGATCGAGGACGATGGGACGGGTTTCCATGGGGTGTCTCCAGGGTTCTCGTCGAATCGGGCTGACTCGGGTGCGGACGCTGCGAACGGTTCGGCGTGAGTCGCCAATTGGGCGGGGAAGCGCACCGGCAGGGAGGCCAGGGCGCGGTGGAAGGGGCCGGTCCGCCACGTCAGCTGTTCGACGGGGACGGCCAGCTCCATGTCCGGGAGACGGTCGAGCAGTCGCTCGATGGCGACGGTGGCGATCAACCGGGCGGGCCGCTCCGCGGGGCACCGGTGGGCACCGGCGCTCCACGCCAGATGGGCCCGGTTGCCGGACCGCCGGTCGGAGGCGCGGGCGGCGTCCTGGTTGGCGGCGGCGTAGCTGATGAGCACCGGCTCGCCCTTGCGCAGCCGTACGCCCGCGACGTCGCAGTCGTAACGGGGGAAGCGGGTACCGTAGTTGGCCATCGGCGGGTCGTTCCACAGGACCTCGTCGATGGCGTCCTCCACGGGCATGCTGCCGCCGGACAGTTCACCGGCGAAGCGGTCGTCCGACAGCAGCAGGCGCAGCGAGTTGGCGATCAGGTTCTGCTGGGGGTCGGTGCCGGCCGCCATCATCAGGATGATCTGCTGCATCAGCTCGTCGTCGGCCAGCTGCGAGGGGTGCGCGATCAGCCAGGAGGTGACGTCGGCCGAGGGCTGCTGGCGCTTGCTCGCCACCAGGCCCGAGATCCAGCGGAGCAGGTCCTCGTTGGCCTGGGCGGCTTCCTCACCGCTGTCGAAGAGCTTCATCATGGTCTCGACCAGCTTCGGCCCGTCCGCGGCGAGGGCGCCGAAGAGCTGGTTGAAAACCAGCAGCGGGAGCACCGAGGCGTACTCGATGAGCAGATCGGCCTCGCCCCGGGAGGCGAAGGCGTCGATCAGGGTCTCCGCGCTGCGCTCGACGTACTCGCTGAGCGCGTGCGGGTCCACCCGGTCCAGGCTGTCGGTGATCGCGCCGCGCAGCCGGGCGTGCGCCTCGCCGTCGCAGAACAGGGCGTTCGGCCGGTACATCATCATGGGCGCGACCGGGCTGTCCTGCTGGACGGTTCCGTCGTGCACCGCCCGCCAGCCGCGCGGGTCCTTGGCGAACCGCTCGGTGTCGCGCAGGACCTCGAGGCCGAGCTGATAGCTGGTGACGAGCGAGCCGTACACCCCCGGCGACAGCTCCACCGGCGCGATCGGCCCGTGGACGGTGCGCATCCGCTCGTAGGCGGCGTGCGGGTCTGCGGCGAAGTCGGGCCCGTACATCGGCATCGTGCCGCGGCTGCCCACGGTGGCACCCGTGCGAACGGGGCAGACCGGTGGTGGTGCGCTTCCGGAGACTGCCTCGAGGTCTGGACGGTTGGTCACACATTCTCCTGAGCGCTACGGGTGTGGCGGGTCTGCAGATACTGGACGAGGGCGATCAGGGCGTGGGTGGAGGAGATCCGGTCCCGGGCGTCACAGGTGACCAGTGGGGTCTCCGGCAGCAGATCGAGGGCCTCCCGGACCTCCGTCTCGGCGAAGCGGGGCGCGCCCTCGAAGTGGTTGACGGCGACGGCGTACGGCAGCCCCTGCTCCTCCAGGACGGCCATCACCGGGAACGACTGCTCCAGCCGACGGGTGTCGGCGAGCACCAGCGCGCCCAGCGCGCCGCGCGTCATGTCCTTCCACACCCGGGTGAAGCGCTGCTGTCCGGGGGCGCCGAAGAGGTACAGGACGAGGGACTCGCTGAGGGTGAGGCGGCCGAAGTCCATGGCGACCGTGGTGGTCGTCTTCTCCTCGATACCGGCGAGGTCGTCGACGAGCGCACCGGCCTGAGTCATCGTCTCTTCGGTGCGCAGCGGGCGGATTTCGGACAGCGAGGCGACGAAGGTCGTCTTGCCGACCGCGAAATGCCCGACGACCAGCAGCTTGGCGGCGGTCCGTACGGTCTGGGGGAGATAGACCGCACCGCGGTCAGAGGCGAGCACGGAGTCCATCGAGCACCTCCTGGAGCAGCTGGGTCTCGGGGAGTTCGGCGCGGGGGATGGGGGCCCGGGTGCTGATGTGGCCGCTGTCGACCAGATCGCTCAGCAGGACCTTGGTGACGCTCACCGGCAGCTCCAGATATCCGGCGACCTCGGCGACCGACAGCGCGCCGCCGAGGCAGAGTTCCATGACCGCCCGCTTCTCCGGGCTGAGACCGGCGAGCGGCCGGTCGGGGTGGGCCATGACCAGGGTCACCAGGTCGAAGGTGTTGCGGCTCGGGTAGGCACGGCCGTCGGTCACGACATACGGCCGTACCAGTCCTCGTTCGCGCCTGCCCGGACTCATGCGGGGCTGCCGATCCCCTGCCAGGCCACGCCCTCTCGCGGCGGGCTGGTCAGCTCCTTGCCGAGCCGGTCGACCAGCTTCTGCATCCGGTAGCTGACCGCCTCCATGTCCACGTTCTCGGTGGCGGAGACGGCCAGGTACGCGCCGGGGCCGGCGGCGATGAGGAAGACGTAGCCGCCGACGAACTCGACCAGCGTCTGCTGCCAGGGCGTCTCGTCGCGGTCGCAGAACTCGGAGGTGCTGCGGCTGATCGACTGCAGCCCGGAGAGCGCCGCGGCCTGGCGCTCGGCCTCGTCACGCGCGATGCCCTTGGAGTGTGCCCGCAGCATCCCGTCGGCGGAGAGCAGGATCGCGTGCCGCGCCTCCGGCATCTTGACCACCTCGTCGAGCATCCAGCCGAGCTCGTTGTTCATGTGGTCGTTCATGCCTGGCGATTCCCTTCTTCGGAGTGAGGGGCGGCGTCCTGTGTCCTGCCACGGCCGGAGCGCGTACCGCGCGCGAACGCGCCCATGCGCTTGGCGGTCTCTTCGGCCGAGCGGGCACGGTGCGAGCCCGTTTCGGGTTCGGTGGCGCCGGACGGCTGTCCGGGCGCGGTGGGCCCGGCGTCCACCGGAGCGGCACCGGTGGGCTGCCGACGGCGGCGCTTGGGCAGACCCCCCGCGGTCTCCCCGTACACGCGTGCCGCCTCGTCGTCCGGGTGGTCCGCGGCGGGCGCCGGAGCGGGCGCGGCGGCCTGGGCGTGAGCGGGCGCCGGGGCGGGCGCGGCGGCCGGGGCGGGCGCCGGGGCCTCCGCGGGGGCCTGGGGCGCGGCCCTGCGGCGGGTCGGGCGGGAGGGGAAGCTGCGCAGCGGGGCGGCCTCGGCCTCGTACGGGTCGTGGGCCGCCGGGGCGGCGGGCGCGTCCGCGTCGATGTGGGTGAGCAGCGCGCTGGGGAGGAACAGAACGGCGCGCACACCGCCGTACGGGGACCGGGTGTCCACCGAGACGCTGAAGCCGTACCGGGCGGCGAGCAGGCCCACCACGGCGAAGCCGAACTGCGGCGGGTCGCCCAGCCGCGAGACGTCCACGGCGCGCTGGCCGGACAGCAGCCCGGCGGCCCGCTGGACCTCCAGGCCGTCCATGCCGACCCCGGCGTCGTCGATCACGATGCAGGCGCCGTTGTGCACCGGCTGCAGGCTGACCTCGACGCTGGTGTTGGGCTGGGAGTGCCGGGCGGCGTTGTCCAGCAGTTCGGCGACCGCGAGCACCACGGGCTCCACCGTGCGGCTCACCACGCCGATGTCGATCAGGGCGTGCACCTGGACCCGGCGGTAGTCGCGGATGCGCGACTTGGCGCCCCGGACCACATCGGTCATCGGGGAGGCGGTGCGCTGACGGCCGGGCCAGGAGCCGCACAGCACGGCGATGGCCTGGGCGCGACGGCCGAACTGGGAGTTGGCGTGGTCGATCTCCAACAGGTCGCGCAGCACGTCGGGGTTGTCGTGCCGGTCCTGCATCTCCGAGATGGAGACCTGCTGCTCGTTGGCGAGGCCCTGGAGGGCGCGCATCGACGCCTTGAGCGCCGCCTTGGCGGAGGCGTCGGCCCGCGACTGCGCCCTGTCCACCGCCCGCGCGAAGTGCTCCATGACCGCGTGCAGGCTCTGTGCGTAGGCGGTCCCGGCCAGCTTCTCGTCCCGCAGCCCGGGCAGCGGGGTGGGCTGGCTCAGCGCGTCCGCGATCGCCGGGAGGCGGACCGCGACCAGATGCTGCACTTCCTCGTCACGGGCGCGCAGGCTGTCCTCGAGCGCGGCGTTACGCCTGCGCACTCCGGCGGTGATCCGCCGCTGGCGCATCAGAAGCACCAGGACGACGAGGAGGACGACGGCCAGGCACCAGCTCACCGCCTCCGTTATGTGATCTGTCATCAGGAACCTCGTGCAGAGAACGCGGGCGTGGAAGGAACGATTCAGTGCCCTGATGTCCCGTCCGGAAACGGATACGGTCGATCATCTTAGCCACGCCGTGACCGAGTGTCCGACAGCCGTAACAAAGTTCGAACTCACGGGACTCTATTGCCCTTTACCGTGACCGTTCAGTGAAGATCCTGGATATCGGGCAAAGATGAGGGAGCACCCCCCGACTGCGGTCATCGGCACCCGCCCCTCACGGTAGCCGCCGGGCCGCCCGCGCACCACGTTTCCTCCCGGCCGGGTGCGCTCGGGCAGGGAATCGCCCCATGGGTATGGATACGGTGGGAACAGACGCCGTGGCGGACGACCCCCGTCGCCGTGCGGCACCGGCATCGGGGCTCTCGCCCCGCTGTCACCCCGTAGGTCCTGGAAGGAAGATGTGAGCAGGGTGTTTGCGCAGGTCAGCACGGTCATCAGGAGTGCGGGGTAAGACGCATGCATATCGTGATCATGGGCTGTGGCCGGGTGGGTGCGGCGCTCGCCCAGACCCTGGAGCAGCAGGGACACACGGTCGCGGTCGTCGACCAGGACCCCACGGCCTTCCGCCGCCTCGGCGCGGGCTTCGGCGGCCGCCGGGTGACCGGCGTCGGATTCGACCAGGACACGCTCCGCGAGGCGGGCATCGAGGAGGCCGGGGCCTTCGCCGCGGTCAGCAGCGGCGACAACTCCAACATCATCGCGGCCCGGGTGGCCCGCGAGATGTTCGGCGTGGAGAACGTGGCGGCCCGGATCTACGACCCGCGCCGGGCCGAGGTCTACCAGCGTCTGGGCATCCCGACCGTGGCCACCGTGCGGTGGACCGCCGACCAGATGCTGCGGCGGCTGCTGCCGTCCGGCGCCGAGCCGCTGTGGCGGGACCCGAGCGGCGGGGTGCAGCTCGCCGAGGTGCACACCTCCCCCGCGTGGGTCGGCCACAAGGTCAGCAAGCTGCAGGAGGAGACCGGGGTCCGGGTCGCGTTCCTGACCCGGCTCGGCGAGGCGATGCTGCCGACCTCGCAGACGGTGCTGCAGGAAGGCGACCTGGTGCATGTGATGATGCGCACCGACGAGGTCGAGAAGGTCGAGGCGGCCTTCGACGAGGGGCCCGAGGAGGGTGTCCGATGAGGGTTGCCATTGCCGGGGCGGGCGCCGTGGGGCGCTCCATCGCGGGTGAGCTGCTGGAGAACGGGCACGAGGTCCTCCTCATCGACAAGGCGCCGACCGCCATCTCGGTGGAGCGGGTGCCGCAGGCCGAATGGCTGCTGGCCGACGCGTGCGAGATCACCTCGCTGGACGAGGCGGCGCTCCAGCGCTGCAACGTGGTCATCGCGGCCACCGGGGACGACAAGGTCAATCTGGTCGTGTCGCTGCTCGCGAAGACCGAGTACGCGGTGCCGCGGGTGGTCGCCCGGGTCAACAACCCCAAGAACGAGTGGCTGTTCAACGAGGCGTGGGGCGTCGATGTCGCCGTCTCCACGCCGCGGCTGATGTCGGCGCTGGTCGAGGAGGCGGTGAGCGTCGGCGATCTGGTGCGGCTGCTGCGTTTCAGCCACGGCGACGCGAACCTGGTGGAGCTGACGCTGCCTCCGGAGGCGGCTCTGGTCGGCACCCGGGTCGGCGACGTGGAGTGGCCGGAGGACACCACGCTGGTCACGATCATCCGGGGCACCCGGGTGCTCACCCCGAACAAGGACGACATCCTGGAGGCGGGCGACGAGCTGCTGTTCGTCGCGGCGCAGGCGCGCGAGGAGCAGCTGGAGCAGCTGCTGTCCGTCCAGCGCCAGGACTCGGCGGGCCAGGCCACGTAGAACGACGGCCACGCGGAGCGACGGCCACAGCGACGGCCACGCGGAAGGCCCCGGGTTCCCTGTGCGGGATCCCGGGGCCTTCTCCGGTCGTCGTCAGTGCCGGGGCGGGCGCCGGTCGGCCGACTCGGTCCGGGCCTCGTCCACGATCTGGTCGGTCCACTCCGTCAGCAGCGGTTCGGCGATCCGCTCGGCCGCTTCGGCCTCCCGCTTCGCGCTCTCGCGCTCCCGCTCCGCCTTCTCCTCGGCCTCCATCTCGGCGATCACGTCGATCGGCGGCGGAGCCTTGGCGAGGAAGATCCACGTCAGATAGACGCAGAGCAGGAACGGCGGAATGCCGAGCGCGACCTTCACCCAGCCGAGCTGGGTGACGTCCCCCCACCAGTAGAGCGGGAAGAGGATCGCCGACTTGGCGAGCAGGATCAGCCCCCACGCCCAGGTGGACCGGGTGTACGCGCGGAACCGGCCGGGGTTGCGGGTGCGCCAGGAGAGGTTCTCCTTGAGCATCGGCCCGAGCAGCACGCCGATCAGCGGATAGCGGAAGATCGCCGAGAGGATGTACGCGACCGCCAGGCCGAGCGTGTAGAGCATGCCCGGCAGGTAGAAGTTCTTGGCGTCGCCGGACATCATCGCGAAGATCGCGCCGAACGCGACCCCGAAGACCCCGCTGAAGGCGTGCTTCAGCGTCTCCTTGCGCGCCAGCCGGGTCAGCCCCAGCAGCACGGTCAGACCGAGCGCGGCGATCGCGGCCAGGTGGATGTCGCGCTTGATGGTGTACAGCAGGACGAAGACCAGCCCGGGGACGGTGGTGTCCACCATGCCCTTCACCCCGCCGAACGCCTCCAGGAGCGCGGTGTCCGCCGCCGCCCTGCTCTGCGTGTCGGCGGCGTCCTGATGGTCGGTCGGGGTCGTCTTGTCGTCAGACGTCACCGGCTACTCCTGTCCGAGTGGTCGGAGTTCGTACTTCGGATTGAACAGCACCCGGCGCCCGTGGCTCATGGAGATCCGGCCGGTGGCGATCAGCTTGCGGCCCGGTTCTATGCCGATGATGGAGCGGCGGCCCAGCCACACCACGTCGAGGGCGGCCGTGCCGTCGAAGAGTTCCGCCTCCAGCGCGGGCACTCCGGCCCGCGGCCGCAGCGTGACCGTGCGCAGTGTACCCGTCACCTTGACGATCTGACGGTCGCCGCAGTCGCCGATCTTGGTACAGCCCGCGTCCTCCGCGTCCTGCTGCAGCTCGGCGGAGTGCAGCTCCTCCTGGGAGCTCGACAGCCGGTCGATCATCCGCCGGAAGCGGCCAACCGGCTTGTCACGCTTCCCGGGGGGTTGGGGTACGGAACTCATACGGCCAGCGTACCGGTGAGCCCCGGCCGAAACCCCGCGCCGCCGCGGGCCCGCCCCGCCGCTCACCGTCCGAGGACGTACCTCACGTTCGAGGACGTACCTCACCGTTCGAGGACGGACGCACCTCATCGCTCGAACCGGTACCCCATCCCCGGCTCGGTGATGAAGTGCCGCGGATGCGAAGGGTCGTTCTCCAGCTTGCGCCGCAACTGCGCCATATAGACGCGCAGGTAGTTGGTCTCGGTGCCGTACGAGGGCCCCCAGACCTCCTGGAGCAGCTGCTTCTGGCTGACGAGGCGGCCCTCGTTGCGCACCAGCACCTCCAGCAGATGCCATTCGGTGGGCGTCAACCGGACGTCGCGGCCGTCGCGGTGCGCCTTCTTGGCGGCCAGATCGACGCTGAACCCGTCGGTCACGACGACCACCGCGGCGTCCGAAGGACCGGACGGCTCGGCGCGGCGGACCGCGGCGCGCAGCCGGGCCAGCAGCTCGTCCATGCCGAACGGCTTGGTGACGTAGTCGTCGGCCCCGGCGTCCAGCGCCTCGACCTTCTCATCGGAGGTCTGCCGGGCCGAGAGCACCAGGATCGGGACCCGGGTCCAGCCCCGCAGCCCCTTGATCACTTCCACGCCGTCCATGTCGGGCAGCCCCAGGTCGAGCACGACCACATCGGGGTGACGGGCGGCGGCGAGCTTCAGGGCGGTCGCGCCGTCGCCCGCGGCGTCGACCTCGTACTTGCGCGCCTTCAGGTTGATCACGAGGGCGCGTACGATCTGCGGCTCGTCGTCCACCACGAGCACCCGGTTCATCAGACGGCCTGCCTTTCCGTTGTGCCCTGCGGTTCGTGCCGCGGGCGGCCGGGGGCGGCCCGCAGGGTGAGCACCATGGTCATCCCGCCTCCCGGGGTGTCCTCGGCGGCCAGCGATCCGCCCATCGCCTCCACGAAGCCGCGGGCGACGGCGAGTCCGAGGCCGACCCCGGAGCCGCGCGGGGCGTCGCCGTAGCGCTGGAAGGGTTCGAAGATACGGTCCTTCGCGGCGTCCGGGACACCCGGGCCGCCGTCGGCGACGCGCAGTTCGACCCGCTCGCCGAGCGCGCTCGCGGAGACCAGCACGGGCCGGTCCGGCGGGCTGTACTTCACCGCGTTCTCGACGATGTTGGCGACGCTGCGCTCCAGCAGCCCCGGGTCGACCTCGACCATCGGCAGATCCTCGGGGATCTCCAGAGTGACGCCGCTCTCCGGTACGCCGACGAGCGCCATCGGCACGACCTCGTCCAGGTCGATCTCCCGGATGAGGGGGGCGACGGTGCCGGTCTGGAGCCGGGACATGTCGAGCAGGTTGCCGACCAGGTGGTCGAGGCGGTCGGCGCCGTCCTCGATGGCCTCCAGCAGCTCGGCCTCGTCCTCCGGCGACCAGGCCACGTCGTCCGCGCGCAGGGACGACACGGCCGCCTTGATGGCCGACAGCGGGGTGCGCAGGTCGTGGCTGACGGCGGCGAGCAGGGCGGTACGGATGCGGTTGCCCTCGGCCAGCTCACGGGCCCGCTCCGCCTCCCCCACCAGCCGCTGGCGGTCCAGCACCACGGCGGCCTGGGCGGCGAAGGCGGCCAGCACCCGGCGGTCCTCGGCGGGCAGCACCCGGCCGGACAGCGCGAGCGCCATGTGGTCGCCGACCGGCATGTCCACGTCCGCGTCGTCGGGCCGCTCCGGCGGCGGCGCTCCCGCGGTGCCGCCGACGCTGCCCGCGCGGGTCCAGGGCGCGACATCGCTCTCCCGCTCCAGCAGGGCCACCGTGTCCATGCCGAAGGTCTCGCGGACCCGCTCCAGCAGCGCCTCCAGACTGGTCTCCCCGCGCAGCACGCTGCCCGCGAGGAAGGACAGCACCTCGGACTCGGCGCGCAGCCGGGCGGCCTGGTGGGTGCGGCGCGCGGCCAGGTCGACGACGGAGGCGACGCTGACCGCCACCGCCAGGAAGATCACTATGGCGACGATGTTCTCGGGGTCGGCGATGGTCCAGGTGTGGGTGGGCGGGGTGAAGTAGTAGTTGAGCAGCAGGGAGCCGACGGCCGCCGAGGCGAGGGCGGGCAGCATCCCGCCCAGCAGGGCCGCCAGCACATTGAGGAACAGGAACAGCAGCACCTCGTTGGCGAAGCCGGGACCGGCGTCCGCGGTGAGCGTGGCCCCCGTACCGGTGAGCGCCAGGGTGAGCAGCGCGGGCCCGGCGACGCCGACCAGCCAGCCCGCGATCAGCCGGGCGCGGCCGAGCCGGGCACCGCGCGCGACCGGCAGTCCGCGCCCCTTGGCGACCTCGTCGTGGGTGACGATGTGCACGTCCAGATCGGGCCCGGAGTCACGGGCGACGGTCGCGCCCACTCCCGGCCCGAAGACGTACTGCCACGCCTTGCGGCGGCTGGAGCCGAGCACGATCTGGGTGGCGTTGACGCCGCGCGCGAACTCCAGCAGCGCGCCCGGGATGTCCTCCCCGATGACGTGGTGGAACGTGCCGCCCAGGTCCTCGACCAGGGTGCGCTGGACCGCCAGCTCCTTCGGGGAGGCCGAGGTGAGGCCGTCGCTGCGGGCGATGTAGACGGCCAGGATCTCGCCGCCGGAGCCCTTGGCCGCCATCCGGGAGGCGCGCCGGATGAGCGTGCGCCCCTCGGGGCCGCCGGTGAGCCCGACGACGATGCGCTCGCGCGCCTGCCAGGTGGAGCGGATGCTGTGCTCGTCGCGGTACTGCTGGAGGTACTCGTCGACCCGGTCGGCCGTCCACAGCAGGGCCAGCTCGCGCAGCGCGGTGAGGTTCCCTGGCCGGAAGTAGTTGGACAGCGCGGCGTCGACCTTGTCGGGCGCGTAGATGTTGCCGTGCGCCATGCGGCGGCGCAGCGCCTGGGGCGACATGTCGACCAGCTCGATCTGGTCGGCGCGGCGCACCACCTCGTCGGGCACGGTCTCCCGCTGCCGTACGCCCGTTATCGACTCGACCACGTCCCCCAGCGACTCCAGATGCTGGATGTTGACGGTGGAGACGACGTCGATCCCGGCCTTCAGCAGCTCCTCGACGTCCTGCCAGCGCTTGGTGTTGCGCGAGCCGGGGACGTTGGTGTGGGCCAGCTCGTCGACGAGCGCGACGCCGGGGCGGCGGGCGAGCAGCGTGTCCACGTCCATCTCGGTGAACGTGCCGCCCCGGTACGCCAGCTCCCGGCGCGGCACCTCCTCCAGACCGGCCATCATCACCTCGGTGCGGCGGCGGCCGTGGTGCTCCACGAAGCCGACCACGAGGTCGGTGCCCCGCTCGACCCGCCGGTGGCCCTCGGACAGCATCGCGTAGGTCTTGCCGACGCCCGGCGCCGCGCCGAGGTAGATCCGAAGCTTGCCGCGTCCCATGCCCCTATTTTCCCTGTTCGCTCATTTTTGCTGTCCGGGTTCGCCGCGGTGTCAGCGGCGGGCGAGCCGCTGGAGCGCGATGTTCAGCTCCAGCACGTTGACGTGCGGCTCGCCGAGGAAGCCGAGGGCGCGGCCGTCGGTGTGGGCCTTCACCAGCCGCGCGACCTCGGCGCGGGGCAGATCGTTGGCCCGGGCCACGCGGGTCACCTGGAGGGCGGCGTACGCGGGCGAGATGTCCGGGTCGACGCCGGAGGCGGAGGCGGTGACCGCGTCCGGGGGTACGGCGGCCGGAGAGACCCCGTTGAAGGCGGCGATCTGCGCCCGGCGGTCCTTGATCTGCTGGAGCAGCACCGAGGAGTCGGCGGCGAGGTTGGACCCGCCCGAGACGATGATCTTGTACTGGGTGTTGACGGTGTTGGTGCCCGCCGCCGAGGGGCGGGGCTGGAAGTACGTGGGGTCCGGCAGCGGGTTCCCGGCCTTGTCCTTCCGGTCCAGGGTGTACGTCTGGCCGATGAGCGAGGAGCCCGCGGTCCGGCCGTCCGCCCGCACCTCGGAGCCGTTCGCCCGGTGCGGGAAGGCGGCTTGCGCGATGCCGGTGACGGCGAGCGGATAGAGCACCCCGCAGAGCACCGTGAGGGCGAGCAGGGCGCGCAGTGCGGCGCCCGCCAGCCGGGCGGTGGAGCGTGCTGTGCCGTTGAGAAGGGTCATGGTCGTCACGTCACCCGAGGCCCGGTATGAGGGAGAGGAGCAGGTCGATGAGTTTGATGCCGACGAACGGGGCGATGAGCCCGCCCAGCCCGTAGACGGCGAGGTTGCGGCGGAGCATCCGGTCGGCGCTCATGGGGCGGTAGCGCACGCCTCTGAGGGCGAGCGGCACCAGCGCGACGATGACCAGCGCGTTGAAGACGACCGCGGACAGGATCGCCGACTGGGCCGAGGCCAGCCGCATGATGTTGAGCGCGTCCAGGCCCTGGTAGCCCGCCACGCCCGCGAACATCGCCGGGATGATCGCGAAGTACTTCGCGACGTCGTTGGCGATCGAGAAGGTGGTCAGCGCGCCGCGGGTGATCAGCAGCTGCTTGCCGATCTCCACGATCTCGATGAGCTTGGTCGGGTTGGAGTCCAGGTCGACCATGTTCCCGGCCTCCTTGGCGGCCGAGGTGCCGGTGTTCATGGCCACGCCGACGTCGGCCTGGGCGAGGGCCGGGGCGTCGTTCGTGCCGTCCCCGGTCATCGCCACCAGCTTGCCGCCCGCCTGCTCGCGCTTGATGAGCGCCATCTTGTCCTCGGGCGTGGCCTCCGCCAGGAAGTCGTCCACGCCCGCCTCGTCGGCGATGGCCCGGGCGGTCAGCGGATTGTCGCCCGTGATCATCACGGTCTTGATGCCCATCCGGCGCAGCTCGTCGAACCGCTCCCGCATGCCCTCCTTGACGACGTCCTTCAGATGGATCACGCCGAGCACGCGCGCGCCCCTGTCGTCGTCGATGGCCACCAGCAGCGGGGTGCCGCCCGCCGCCGAGATCGCGTCGGTCTTCTCCTGGGCGTCGTCCGAGACCCGGCCGCCCCGTTCGGCGACCCAACCGGTGATCGCGGCCGCCGCGCCCTTGCGCACCCTGGTGCCGTCCACGTCGACGCCGGACATCCGGGTCTGGGCGGTGAACGGCACGAAGCCGGCGTCGCTCAGCTCGCCCTCGTGGCGGGCCCGCAGGCCGTACGCCTCCTTCGCGAGGACCACGATCGAGCGGCCCTCGGGCGTCTCGTCGGTGAGCGAGGACAGCTGGGCCGCGTCCGCCAGCTCCGCTTCGGTGGCCCCGTTGACGGGGACGAACTCGGCGGCCTGCCGGTTGCCGAGCGTGATCGTGCCGGTCTTGTCGAGCAGCAGCGTCGACACGTCGCCCGCCGCCTCGACCGCGCGGCCGGACATGGCGAGGACGTTGCGCTGCACCAGCCGGTCCATGCCCGCGATGCCGATGGCGGAGAGCAGGGCGCCGATGGTGGTGGGGATGAGGCAGACCAGCAGCGCGGTGAGCACGACCATCGTCTGCTCGGCGCCCGCGTGGATCGCGAACGGCTGCAGGGTCACCACGGCGAGCAGGAAGACGATGGTGAGGGAGGCCAGCAGGATGTTGAGCGCGATCTCGTTGGGGGTCTTCTGCCGGGCCGCGCCCTCGACCAGGCTGATCATCCGGTCGATGAAGGTCTCACCGGGCCTGGTCGTGATCTTGATGACGATGCGGTCGGAGAGCACCTTCGTCCCGCCGGTGACCGCACACCGGTCGCCGCCGGACTCGCGGATGACCGGCGCGGACTCCCCGGTGATGGCCGACTCGTCGACGGACGCCACGCCCTCCACGACGTCCCCGTCGCCCGGGATGGTGTCGCCCGCCTCGCAGACCACGAGGTCGCCGACGCGCAGCGCGGTGCCCGGGACGCGCTCCTCGCCGCCGTCCGCGAGCCGCCGGGCCTCGGTGTCGGTCTTGGCCTTGCGCAGGGTGTCGGCCTGGGCCTTGCCACGGCCCTCGGCGACGGCCTCGGCGAGATTGGCGAAGATCACGGTCAGCCAGAGCCAGGCCGCGATGGCCCAGCCGAACCAGTCGCCCGGGTTCATGGCGGCCAGCACGGTGGTGAGCACCGAGCCGATCTCCACGACGAACATCACCGGGGACTTCGCCATCACCCGCGGATCGAGCTTGCGGAGGGCGTCCGGCAGCGAGGTGAGGAGCTGGCGGGGGTCGAAGAGGCCCCCGGAGACCCGGCTGCCGCCCGCGTCGTGCTGGTGCGGGCGCTCACCGCCGGGGGCGGGGCGTACGGGGGTGGTGGTGCTCATGAGAGTCCCTCCGCCATCGGGCCAAGGGCCAGGGCCGGGAAGTAGGTGAGACCGGTGACGATGATGATCGCGCCGACCAGCAGCCCCGCGAAGAGCGGCTTCTCGGTGCGCAGGGTGCCCGCCGTCTCGGGGACGGGCTTCTGTTCGGCGAGCGAACCGGCCAGCGCCAGGATGAAGACCATCGGCAGGAAGCGGCCGAGCAGCATCGCCAGGCCGAGCGTGGTGTTGTACCAGTCGGTGTTGGCGTTCAGGCCCGCGAAGGCGGAGCCGTTGTTGTTGGCGCCGGAGGTGAAGGCGTACAGCACCTCGGAGAAGCCGTGCGCGCCACTGTGGCCCGCCGCGTTCCCCGCGGTGTTGAGGATCGAGTGCGGCGGGGTGGACAGCACCACGGACAGCGCGGTGAAGCACAGCGCGAGCGCCGGGGTGACCAGGATGTAGCAGGCGGCGAGCTTGATCTCGCGGGAGCCGATCTTCTTGCCCAGGTATTCGGGCGTACGGCCGACCATGAGCCCCGCGATGAAGACCGCGATCACGGCCATGACGAGCATGCCGTAGAGGCCGGAGCCCACCCCGCCGGGGGCGATCTCGCCGAGCATCATGCCCAGCAGCGCGATGCCGCCGCCGAAGCCGGTGAGGGAGGAGTGCATGGCGTCCACGGCACCGGTCGAGGTCAGCGTCGTACTCGTCGCGAAGATCGAGGACGCGCCGGCGCCGAACCGCTGCTCCTTGCCCTCCATCGCGCCGCCCGCGGCCTGGAGCGCCGGGCCGCCGTGGTGGAACTCGCTCCACATCATCAGCGCCGTGAAGCCGAGCCAGATCAGGCCCATGGCGGCGAGGATCGCGTAGCCCTGCCGGACGTTCCCGACGAGCACGCCGAAGGTGCGGGTCAGCGAGAACGGGATGACGAGGATCAGGAAGATCTCGAAGAGGTTGGTGAAGGCGTTCGGATTCTCGAACGGGTAGGCGGAGTTGGCGTTGAAGAAGCCACCGCCGTTGGTGCCGATCTCCTTGATGGCCTCCTGTGAGGCGACCGCCCCGCCGTTCATCTGCTGGCTGCCGCCGGTGAGCTGCCCGACCTCGTGGATGCCCGCGAAGTTCTGGATCGCGCCGCACGCCACCAGCACGACCGCGGCGATCACCGCCATCGGGATCAGGACGCGGACGGTCGTGCGCACCAAGTCGGCCCAGAAGTTGCCCAGTTCTCCGGTACGGGAGCGGGCGAAGCCCCGGACGAGCGCGATGGCCACCGAGATGCCGACGGCCGCCGACAGGAAGTTCTGCACCGCGAGCCCGGCCGTCTGGACGACATGGCCCATGGACTGCTCGCCCGCGTAGCTCTGCCAGTTGGTGTTGGAGACGAAGGACGCGGCGGTGTTGAACGCCTGCGCCGGGGTGATCGAGGAGAAGCCGAGCGAGAGCGGCAGCGCGCCCTGGACGCGCTGCAGCAGATACAGGAAGAGGACGCTGACGCCGGAGAAGGCGAGCACCCCGCGCAGATACGCGGGCCAGCGCATCCGGGTGTCCGGATCGGCGCCGATACAGCGGTAGATCCACCGCTCGGGGCGCAGATGGTTCCCGGAGCGGTAGACGGCGGCCAGGTAGTCGCCCAGCGGCCGGTACGCCAGGGCGAGCGCGCCGATGAGCGCGGCGAGCTGGAGCACCGCGGCGAGTTCGGAACTCATGACGCCCTCAGAACCTCTCGGGGAAGAGAAGGGCGAGGACCAGATAGCCCAGCAGCGCGACGGCCACGACCAGGCCGACGACGTTCTCGGCGGTCACAGCTTCGTCACCCCTTTGGCGACGAGGGCCACCAGCGCGAACACCGCGAGCGTGGCGACGACGAAGGCCAGATCGGCCATCGTGGGCTCCTAGAGGATCGGTGGAGAGCTGACCTCTAGAGCAAAACCCCTGTTCGGGGCGCGGAGCCCGCCGTTGACGGCTCCCTTACGGCGGCGGGCACCCTCTTGACGCCTCCCTGACGCCGGGGCCCGCGGACGCCGGGGCCCGCGCACGCGAAATAGCCGGTGGGCCGTACTCCGCAGAGAAAAGTACGGCCCACCGGTAGAACGCTCACATCAGCCGGGCCTTACGCCGGGGACTCAGCCGGATGCGAGCGAGCAGCCCGCCAGAGCGTCAAGACCGGAGGGGGCGGTCGAGCCCTGACGGGAGAATGAGATCTTGATGCGGTCGATCGTGGACTTCCGCTTGTCCGCCAGCGGGCCCAGGATCGCGTTCTGCACGAAGTTCGGGCCGCCCTGGCCCACGGAGCTCGCGAGTCTCTTGTTGGCCTCGCCGAGCTGGGTGTCCAGCAGCGCGAGGTTGCGGTCCACCTCCGCCTGGGCGGCGGCCGGGACATCGCCGACCTCCCCGGCGACGTCCGGGCAGCTGATCGTCTGGCCGGAGCCCGCGCCCGCGTCCGCACCCTCGTCCGCTCCGGCGCCGGTGTCGGCACCGGACTCCGCCGCGGGGTCGGCCGAGGCCGCGCCGCTGGCGGCGGCCGTCGGGTCCGCCCCGGCACCCGCGTCGGCACCCGCCCCGGCACCGCCGCCGGACAGCGTGCACTCGGCGAGCGCGTCCAGGCCGGTCGGCTTCTCGGCCCGGCGCCCGATGGAGATCGCGATGCGGTCGAGAGTGGACTTCCGCTTGTCCGCCAGCGGACCGAGGATCGCGTTCTGCACGAAGTTCGCGCCGCCCTCGCCCTGGCTGGTGCTGAGCCGCTTGTTCGCCTCGGCGAGCTGGGTGTCCAGAAGGGCGAGGTTGCGGTCCACCTCCGCCTTGGCCTCCGCGGGAATCTCCGGAAGGGATCCCTCAACGGCGGGGCAGCTGATGGAGGACGCCGCCTTGACCGACGCCTTCCCGCTGCCGCTGCTGTCGTCCTGACCCGCCATGGCGGCTCCCACCGCGACGGACGCACAGGTAATACCGCCGATCACACCAGCGACGACGATCCGCCGACGGTGAAGTAACGGAAGCCCTCGGGACATTGATCACTCACCTCGTTGAGGTTGGACAGGGGATATGCCCGTCGCGCCCGCTCTCCCACTGCGGCGGGCGCGCCGGGGGTCTCTCGCCCATCAGTACGCCCCGGGCGGCACGCATGTTCAACGTGATGCGAAAAAAAGCCGAAGGGGCCCGGGAAGTCTCCCCGGGCCCCTTCGGACCTGGCATTTCGTGACGCGGGCGCGGCCTTCGGTCAGCGCACCTCGGTGATCTCCGGACCGCGCTGGAGCTGGTCGGCGCCGCCCGCGAACCGCGAGCCCTGCGCCTCGTCCTGCTGCACCCCGTCGGGCACCATCTGCGCGTCGTTCGGCAGCTTGAGCACGATCGGGTCGCGCGGGGCCATCGGGCCCTCGCCGCGCACCACGACCGTGTCCTGGAAGATCGCCTCCAGCAGGCTGCCGGTCTCGGGCTGCACGGCGCCCTGGCCGGAGATCACTCCGCGCAGGAACCAGCGCGGCCCGTCGACGCCGATGAAGCGCACCACCTGGACGCCGTTCTTGCCGTCCGGCAGCTGCACCGGAACCTGGGCCCGCAGCTCCCAGCCGAGCGGGCCCTCGACCTCGTCCACCACACCGCCCTGCTGGGTGATGCCGGTGGCGATCTCGTCCCGCACCTCGCCCCAGATGCCTTCCTTCTTGGGCGCGGCGAACGCCTGAAGCTGCACGGCGCTGTCCCGCAGCACCACGGTCGCGGCGACGATCGCGTCCCCCGCGACCTCCACCCGCAGCTCCATGCCCTCGACACCGGGGACGAACATGCCGCCGAGGTCCACCCGGCCCTCGCCGGGCTCACGCACCTCGGACACGTCCCACGGGCCGTCGGGGCGCGGCGCGGGGGGCAGGCTCACCCTGGTGGCCTCCGCGTCCCCCTCGTCGACGGGATCCGCCGCGTCCTCCGCATCCTCGGCCAACTCCTCGGAGGTCACGTCGAGCGACTCGACGTCCTCCTCGCTGCGCTTGCGGCGACGTCCGAACACGTCATCGTCCTTCCCGGTCGGAACCGACCGAAGCGTATCCATTCCCACCCGTTGTGCCGTCCACGGCGGCATGACCGCCGGTGGACCCGAAGCCCCCTTCGGCCCGCGCCGACCCGGGAAGCTCCGCCACCTCCTGGAAGCGCACCTTCTCGACCTGCTGGACGACCATCTGGGCGACCCGGTCGTAGCGCTCGAACCGCACGCTCTCGCGCGGGTCGAGGTTGACCACGATCACCTTGATCTCTCCACGGTACCCGGCATCGATGGTCCCCGGCGCATTCACCATGGCGACCCCGCAGCGGGCGGCTAGTCCGGACCTCGGATGCACGAAGGCGGCATACCCCTCCGGGAGCGCGATAGACACTCCGGTGGGCAGAACCGCGCGCTCCCCCGGGGCCAGCTCCGCCGCCTCGGTGGTGACGAGATCGGCACCGGCGTCCCCCGGGTGGGCATACCCCGGGATCGGCACCTGGGGGTCCACCCTGCGGATCAACACGTCCACCGGTACGGGAGTCACGGATTCACCTCGAATGCGCGCGCGACCTTCACCTGATCCGGGTCGGCGAGCGCCGCGTTGATCTCCTCCGACCGGCCGTTCTTGATGAAGTGGTCGACCCGCACCTCTATGAAGAGGGCGTCCGCGCGCACCGCGACGGGCCCCTCGGGGCCGCCGATACGGCCCGTGGCCGCACAGTAGATCTTGCGGCCGTGCACGGCGGTCACCCGTGCCTCCAGGTGCAGCACGGTGCCGACCGGCACCGGCCGGACGAAGTCCGTCTCCAGCCGCCCGGTCACCGCGATCACGCGCTGCAGCCAGTTGAGCGCCCCGAGCGTCTCGTCCAGCGCCGCGGTCAGCACTCCGCCGTGGGCCAGGCCGGGCGCGCCCTGATGGGCGGTGCCCACCGTGAACTCGGCCGTGAGGCCGACGCCCTCGCCCGCCCGCACCCGCAGGCGCAGGCCGCCTTCCCGCTCGCCGCACCCGAAGCACTGGTCGTAGTGCGCGCCGAGGAGCTCCCCGGGCGCGGGCGCGTCGGGGTGGCGCACGGGTGCCGTGGCGCCGTCCGGCGGCTTCAGCACAGTCGTTCTTCCACTCACAACGGCTGACCTTACCCGCGAGAACAGCCCCGGCAGGCGGCCATGCCAAGCTGATACGCATGCAGCCTTACGACGAACGTCTCACCGCGCCCCGTTCCTGGTGGTTCATCGCGCTTCTGATCGGGGTCGGCACGGCGTTGATGGTGCTGCCGTTCGGCACGCTGCCGATGCTCGGCGGCCTGATCGGCGGCGCGGCGCTGGCCTGTGTCGTGGTGAGTTCGTACGGGTCGGCGCGGGTGCGCGTGGTGGCGGGCTCGCTGGTCGCGGGCGAGGCCAGGATCCCGGTGTCGGCCCTCGGGAACGCCGAGGTGCTGGACGCCGACGAGGCGGCCGCCTGGCGGACGTACAAGGCCGATCCGCGGGCCTTCATGCTGCTGCGGAGCTACATCCCGACCGCGCTGCGGATCGAGGTCACCGATCCACAGGATCCGACGCCGTACGTGTACGTCTCCACCCGGGACCCCGAGGGCCTGGCGGCGGCGCTGACGGCCGTACGCGCCTAGGAACGGGGAAGGACGGGGTACGCGCCCTGGAACGGCCGTACAGCGTCTAGGAGGCGTCTTCCGGGCCCGGCAGCGGGGGCTGCGGGGGCGGCAGCTCGCCCGGGGCACCGGGCGGCTCGACGGGGGCGTCCGGGGAGGGGGGAAGCGCATCCCAGGGCACCTGTCGGTCGCGCAGGTCCTTGCGGATCTTGCGCGCGAGTCTCTTGGTGTCGCGCCGGTTCATCGAGGCGCCGACGGCCGCGCCGACCATGAAGGGCGCGAGGACGGGCAGGTTCCGGAAGCTCCGTCTCAGCACCTGCTGGCGCAGCTCGCGCTTCATCCGGACGTTCAGCGCGGCGTTGAGGCTGCTGGGGACTGTGGGGTCGAAGCCGCGCTCCTCCGACCACGCGCTGAGGTAGACGGTGGCCCGCTGCCGCACGGTCCCGGGCGCCCGCAGCCCGTAGACCTCGTGCAGCTCGGCGATGAGCTTGAACTCTATGGACGCCACGCCGACGATCTCGGCGGCCAGCTCGGTGGGCATGGCGGGCGGGGTGGGCAGCATCGCCGCGGCACCGACGCCCGCACCCACGGTGGAGGTGCCGTGCGCCGCACCCGCCACCAGTTTGTCCGCGATCTCCTCCGGGCCGAGCCCGGGGAACTGCTTGCGGAGGGCCGCGAGGTCGCGGACCGGAACGCGCGGAGCGTTTGCCGCGATCCGGTCGGCGACCGCGAACACCCCCGCCCGGGCACGGTCACCGCCCTGTCTGACGCCGCGTCCGAGGGCGGCCGCGAGCGAGGCCGCCCGGCCTCGCTCGACATGCGTCGCCTCGTCCCCGCCGCCGGACTCCGCGTCCACGCCTGGCCTGCGGCTCAGGCCGCGCAGTCGCGGCAGATCGGCTGGCCGTTCTTGGTCTCGGCGGCCAGCTGGCTGCGGTGGTGCACGAGGAAGCAGCTCATGCACGTGAACTCGTCGGCCTGGCGGGGAAGCACCCGCACGGACAGCTCCTCGTTGGAGAGGTCCGCTCCGGGCAGCTCCAGGCCCTCGGCCTGCTCGAACTCGTCGACGTCGACGGTGGACGCCGACTTGTCGTTCCGCCGGGCCTTGAGTTCCTCGATGCTGTCCTCGTTGACGTCATCGTCGGTCTTGCGTGGGGTGTCGTAATCCGTTGCCATGTCGCTCTCCCCCTCTGGGTGTCTGCGGTGTCTCAGCGCTCGTAACGCGTGAGAGGCCGGACTTGTGCCCGACCTGAGGCGGAGATTTTGCCTCACATCAAGGTCTGTTACTCAATCGACACCCAACCGCACCCCTGAAGAGGTGATCGGGTTGGATGGCCATCGGGACCGTACACGGTCCGAATGTCGCACTCTCATGCGCCATGACGTGTACTTCCCGTGATCACGGTGCCTGAAAACCCGGATTTTTACGGCTTTCCGGCAACCGGCACGATCACGGAGAGTGTATGGCTTGAAAATCGCCCATGTGATCGATCACACACGAAATTGGCGGTGGGCGGATCACGAAAATTCCGCCCAAAGCGAACACCCCACGAGGGTACCCCTGCTTTCGCCTTTCCGCGCTCAGACCGGGAGCACCACCCGCATCACCAGGCCACCGCCCTCCCGCGGCTCCGCCGCGATGCGGCCGCCGTGGGCGCGCGCCACCGAGCGGGCGATCGAAAGCCCCAGGCCCACGCCCTTGTCGCTGCCGGTGCGCTCGGTGCGGAGCCTGCGGAACGGCTCGAAGATGTTGTCCATCTCGTACGCCGGGACCACCGGTCCGGTGTTCGCGACCACCAGCACCGCCTGTCCCTGCCGCACCTCGGTCGTCACCTCCACCCAGCCGTGGTCCGGGACGTTGTAGCGCACCGCGTTCTGCACCAGGTTCAGCGCGATCCGCTCCAGCAGCACCCCGTTGCCCTGGACCACCGCGGCCGCCCGGTCGCCCCGGACCTCCACTCCCTTGGCCTGGGCCTCGGCCCGGACCTGTTCGAGCGCCTGGGAGGCGACCTCGGCGAGGTCCACGGGCTTGCGGTCGACGATCTCGTTGTCGCTGCGGGCCAGCAGCAGCAGACCCTCCACCAGCTGCTCGCTGCGCTCGTTGGTGGACAGCAGCGTCTTGCCGAGCTGCACCAGCTCCGGGGACGCCTGCGGATCGGACAACTGCACTTCCAGCAGCGTGCGGTTGATCGCCAGCGGGGTGCGCAGCTCGTGCGAGGCGTTGGCGACGAACCGCTGCTGCGCGGTGAACGCCCGGTCCAGCCGCTCCAGCATCTCGTCGAAGGTGTCCGCCAGCTCCTTCAGCTCGTCGTCCGGCCCGTCCAGCTCGATCCGGCGGGACAGGTCGGAACCCGCCACCTGACGCGCCGTACGCGTGATGCGGCCCAGCGGCGAGAGCACCCGCCCGGCCATGGCGTACCCGAACGCGAACGCGACCACGGCCAGCCCCAGCAGCGCCAGCAGCGAGCGGCGCAGCAGCCCGTCGAGGGCGTAGTCGCGCTGCTGGGACATGCACTGGGCCACCGCCCGGTTGAACGCGTCGTTGTTGCCCTGGCTGGGCAGATGGCACGTGTCGGAGGGCTTGTAGTCGATACGGACGATCTGCAGCGGGAACTCGCTGCCCCGGCGGATGGCGTCCGCCGCCAGCAGATAGATGATTGTCAGCAGCACCACACCGGCGATCAGGAACATCCCGCCGTACAGCAGGGTGAGCCGTATCCGGATGGTGGGGCGCAGCCAGGGGTTGGGCGGCGAGCTGTGCTGCGGGTCCCAGCTGGGCTTGGGCGGTGCCGCCGGGGGGAGCGGGGTCGTGGCCATGCCGGTCAGATCCGGTAACCCGAGCCGGGGACCGTGACGATCACGGCCGGCTCGCCGAGCTTGCGGCGCAGCGTCATGACGGTCACCCGGACGACGTTGGTGAACGGGTCGGTGTTCTCGTCCCAGGCCTTCTCCAGCAGCTGCTCGGCGGAGACCACGGCACCCTCGCTGCGCATCAGTACCTCCAGCACCGCGAACTCCTTCGGCGCCAGCTGGATCTCCTTGCCGTCCCGGAACACCTCGCGGCGGTTCGGGTCCAGCTTGATCCCGGACCGCTCCAGGACCGGCGGCAGGGCGACGGTGGTACGGCGCCCGAGCGCCCGCACCCGGGCGATCAGCTCGCTGAAGGCGAACGGCTTGGGGAGGTAGTCGTCGGCGCCGATCTCCAGCCCCTCGACGCGGTCACTGACGTCACCGGAGGCGGTGAGCATCAGGACGCGGGTCGGCATGCCGAGTTCGACGATCTTGCGGCACACGTCGTCACCGTGGACGAGCGGCAGGTCACGGTCGAGGACCACGACGTCGTAGTCGTTGACGGCGATGCGCTCCAGGGCGGCGGCACCGTCATACACGACGTCGACAGCCATGGCCTCCCGGCGCAGTCCGGTGGCCACCGCGTCGGCGAGCAGCTGCTCGTCCTCGACGACGAGTACACGCACGTCGTTCGTCCTTTCCTCATGGCCGCGGCGGGCTCTCATGCGCCACAGCGTTCGGCGCCTCCATCCTGCCTCGAAGTCTCATAAACCGGCGGTAAGAGGGGCCGCGGCCCGGAGGGCCTCCCCGGGGCCTCACTTCAAGATCGCTTCACGGTCACTTCAAGATCGTTGAGAAACTTTTGGCGCCGGAGGTTTCCGCTCCGAGTAGGGCGGGGAGGACGACTGCACACCCCGCGATCACGCCCTGTATGTGGCTATCCATTGACGCCGCTGCCACCCTCAGGGATTCACGTACGTGATCGCTCCCGCCGTCGGCACACCCCGTGCCACCGACCCACGACGAGGGGGCGCACCATGGACGCGTTCACCGCAGGCATTCTGCAGCGTATAGAGACCACCCAGTCCGACCTCACCCGCGCCCGTGAGACGGGCGACGAATTCCTCGCCGACGTGGAGCTGGCGGAGCTGGAAGACCTCCGTCGGCTTGCCGCCGAGCACGGCGTGGAAGTAAGCGCCGCCTGATCCAGGTTGCTTGATCCAAGTTGCTTGATCCAGTGCGCCGCCGGTTTCCGTCGGCGGCTTGATCACCCGGTGTGACGGAGACCGATCCAGATCCGGTACGCCGATTCATGAGCACGACCGGCACAATCCACGCCGAAGCGCCCCGGTGCCCTCCTGGCACCGGGGCGCTTCGCGTGCCCGGGGGTGGTGGCGGTCCCGGCTCAGTCGTGCCAGGCGCCCAGGTCCTCCAGCAGGGCCTGCATCGGCTCGAAGAGACCCGGAGCGGCGGCGATGGTCAGCTCCGTCGAGGCGGGGACGCCCGGCCGTCCGCCGGTGAGCGCGCCCGCCTCGCGGGCTATCAGGGCACCGGCCGCGTAGTCCCAGGGGTTGAGCCCGCGCTCGTAGTACGCGTTGAGCCGACCGCAGGCCACGTCGCACAGGTCGATGGCGGCCGACCCGCCACGCCGGATGTCGCGCACCTGGGGCAGCAGTTCGTGGAGGACCCTGGCCTGCCCGATGCGGCGCTCGCGCACATAGCCGAAGCCGGTGCCGATCAGCGCCTGCTCGAAGGGGGGCGCGGAGCGCACCCGCACCCGCTCCCCGTCCGCGTACGCGCCCTGGCCGAGCGCCGCGTGGTACGTCTCGCCGCGCATCGGCGCCGCCACCACGCCGACGACCGGCTCGCCGTCCCGTTCGACGGCGATGCTGACCGCCCAGGACGGGAGGCCGTAGAGGTAGTTCACCGTGCCGTCGATCGGGTCGATCACCCAGCGGACACCGCTGCTGCCCTCGCTGCTCGCGCCCTCCTCGCCCAGGACGCCGTCCTCGGGGCGGTGCTGCGCGAGGAAGTCGGTGATCAGCTTCTCGGAGGCGACGTCCATCTCGGTGACGACGTCGATCGGGCTGGACTTGGTGGCGGCCACGCCGAGGTCGGCCGGGCGGCCGTCGCGCAGCAGGTCCCCGGCCCTGCGGGCGACCTCCAGGGCCAGTTCGAGCAGTTCGGCGTTGAGCGAGTCGGTCATCGTGCTCCTTAGCTGATTACCCGTGCGTGCTGCGTAGCTGCTTACCCATGCGTGCTGCGTATTCGACGGCCGTGGAAAGCGTCGGAACGGAACTAGTCGACCCCGGCGGCGGCAGGCCGCGGCGAGCGGGCCGGACAGCAGCCCGCCGGGCAGAGGTCGTGGCTGGGGCCCAGCGCGCCCAGCGCACAGCGCTCGGGCGCCGCCGGGGCGTCCCCGGCGGCGAACCGCTCGGCGGCCGCGCGCTCCAGCAGCAGGTCGCGCACCGCCGCCGCGAACCGCGGATCCGCGCCCACGGTGGAGGCCCGGGCGACCGGCAGGCCGAGGTCGGCGGCCTTGGCGGCCGCCTCGGTGTCGAGGTCGTACTTGACCTCCATGTGGTCCGAGACGAACCCGATCGGGACCATCACGGCGGCGGGCACGCCGTCGCCGTGCAGCTCCTCCAGGTGGTCGCAGATGTCCGGCTCCAGCCAGGGGATGTGCGGGGCGCCGCTGCGGGACTGGTAGACCAGCCGCCAGGGATGCTCGGCGCCGGTCTCCTCGCGCACCGCCTCGGCGATCAGCCCGGCGACGTCGAGGTGCTGGTCGACGTACGCACCGCCCTCTCCGTGGTCCTCGGCCGGGCCGGAGGTGTCCGCGGCGGCGGTCGGGATGGAGTGGGTGGTGAAGGCGAGATGCGCGCCCGCCCGCAGCCCCTCGGGCAGCTCGGCAAGGGCTGCGAGCGTCGCGTCCACCATGGGCCGGACGAAGCCGGGGTGGTTGAAGTAGTGCCGCAGCTTGTCCACGCGCGGCAGCGGCAGCCCCTCGCCCTCCAGGTCGGCGAGCGCGTCCGCGAGGTTCTCGCGGTACTGGCGGCAGCCCGAGTACGAGGCATACGCGCTGGTGGCGAGCACCGCGATGCGGCGGTGGCCGTCGCCGACCATCTCGCGCAGGGTGTCGGTCAGATACGGCGCCCAGTTGCGGTTGCCCCAGTAGACCGGCAGGTCGAGACCGTGCTCGGCGAAGTCCTTGCGCAGGGCGCCCAGCAGCTCGCGGTTCTGCGCGTTGATCGGGCTGACGCCGCCGAACAGGAAGTAGTGCTGCCCGACCTCCTTGAGCCGCTCCCGGGGGATGCCCCTCCCCCGCGTGACGTTCTCCAGGAACGGCACGACGTCCTCCGGGCCCTCGGGCCCGCCGAAGGAGAGCAACAGCAGGGCGTCGTACGGAGCGGGGGATGTCACTGGCTGTCCGGGCATGGTCCCGATCCTGCCACCAGCCCCGGAGCGGCGGGAAATGCCCCTGCGCGGGTCCTGAGGCGACCGTAAGCTGTATCAGCTTCAACATTCCTTACTCCGCCGCCCCGGCGACCTGCCCTCTTTCCCCCTGCCGTCCTGTCCTGCGCTCTGTCCGCCCGCGGAGGCCCCGCCATGCCCGGTCCCAGCCCCTACCGTGTGATCTTCGCCGCCCCCGGCGCCAAGGCGTTCTCCGCGGCCGGGTTCCTCGGGCGGATGCCCGTGGCCATGACGAGCATCGGCGTGGTCACGATGGTCTCCCAGCTCACCGGCCGGTACGGCCTCGCCGGTGCGCTGGCGGCCACGCTCGCGCTCTCCCTCGCCGTCATCGGCCCGCAGATCTCCCGGCTGGTCGACCGGCACGGCCAGCGCCGGGTGCTGCGTCCCGCCGCCCTCGTCTCGCTCACCTCGCTTACCGGGCTGCTGCTGGCGGCGCACCGGGGCTGGCCGGACTGGACGCTGTTCGCGTTCGCCGCCACGGCCGGCTGTGTGCCGAGCGTCGGCTCCATGGTGCGAGCCCGCTGGGTGGCCATCCACCAGGACGCGCCGCGTGAACTGCACGCCGCGTACTCCTGGGAGGCCATCGTCGACGAGACCTGCTTCATCCTCGGGCCGATGATCTCGATCGGGCTCTGCACCGCCTGGTTCCCGGAGGCGGGCCCGCTGCTGGCCGGATGCTTCCTGGCCGTCGGTGTCCTCTGGCTCACCGCGCAGCGGGCCACCGAGCCCGTACCGCATCCGCGCGGGTCGCACACGAGTGGCTCCGCGCTGCGCTCGCGCGCGCTTCAGGTGCTGGTCCTCACCTTCGTCGCGGTCGGCACGATCTTCGGGGCGATCGACGTGGCGACGGTGGCGTACGCCGAGGACGAGGGTCACAAGGCGGCGGCGAGCCTGGTGCTGGCGGTGTACGCGCTGGGCTCGTGCATGGCGGGAGCCGTCTTCGGACTGCTGCCGCTCAAAAGATCACTCTCTTTCCGCTGGTTACTGGGTATTTGTGCGATGACCGTGAGTATGATCCCCCTCCAACTGGTCGGGAACCTTTCGTTTCTGGCCGTGGCGCTCTTTGTCGCGGGCCTGGCCGTCGCACCGACGATGGTCACGACCATGGCCCTCGTCGAACAGCACGTACCACGCGCGCATCTGACCGAGGGCATGACCTGGGTGAGCACCGGGCTCGCGGTCGGCGTGGCGCTCGGCTCGTCGGCCACCGGAGGGGTGGTGGACGCGGCCGGGGCCCGCGCGGGGTACGCGGTGCCGGCCGTGGCCGGGGCGCTCGCGGCAGCGGTGGCGTTCCTCGGGTATCGCCGGCTCCGGCCGGCGCCACAGCGGGAGGGGTCGGGTCCGGATGGCCGTCAAGACCGTAAGAACCGAGCGAAACAGCGTGTGGCGTAACTGGGCGGGGAACGTCATCGCCCGTCCGGTGCGCAGCGTGGCCCCCTCCTCCACCCAGGAGCTGGCCGAGGCGGTGCGGCAGGCCGTGGCGGACGGGCTGCGGGTCAAGCCGGTGGGCACCGGCCACTCCTTCACCACCACGGCCGCCACCGACGGCGTGCTGATACGCCCCGACCGCCTGGTGGGCGTGCGGGAGGTGGACCGGGAGGCGGGCACGGTGACCGTCGCGGCGGGCACCTCGCTGCATCAGCTCAACGAGACCCTGTCGGCCCACGGTCTGTCGCTGACCAACATGGGCGACATCATGGAGCAGACGGTGGCCGGGGCCACCGCCACCGGCACCCATGGGACCGGGCGCGACAGCGCCTCGATCGCCGCGCAGATCAAGGGGCTGGAGCTGGTCACGGCGGACGGCTCGGTGCTGCACTGCTCGCCGTCCGAGCACCCGGAGATCTTCGCGGCCGCCCGGGTGGGCCTCGGCGCGCTCGGCGTGGTCACCGCGATCACCTTCGGGGTGGAGCGGGAGTTCCTGCTCACCGCGCGCGAGGAACCGATGCCGTTCGACCGGGTGATGACGGAGTTCGAACAACTCGTCGCCGAGAACGAGCACTTCGAGTTCTACTGGTTCCCGCACACCGGCAACTGCAACACCAAGCGCAACAACCGCAGCACCGGCCCCGCCTCACCGGTCGGCCGGGTCAGCGGCTGGGTGGACGACGAACTGCTGTCCAACGGCATCTTCCAGGTGGCCTGCACGGTGGGCCGGGCGGTCCCCGCCACCATCCCCGGGATCGCCAAGATCTCCAGCCGCGCCCTGTCGGCCCGTACCTACACGGACATTCCTTACAAAGTCTTCACCAGCCCGCGCCGGGTCCGCTTCCTGGAGATGGAGTACGCGGTGCCGCGCGAGGCCGCCGTCCCGGCGCTGCGCGAACTGAAGGCGACCGTCGAGCGCTCGGGACTGCGGGTCAGCTTCCCGGTGGAGGTGCGGACCGCGCCCGCCGACGACATCCCGCTGTCCACCGCCTCCGGCCGGGACACCGCGTACATCGCCGTCCACCTCTACCGGGGCACCCCGCACCGGGCGTACTTCACGGCCGCCGAGCAGATCATGACCGCGCACGGCGGACGCCCGCACTGGGGCAAGCTGCACAGCCGCGACGCCGCGTATCTGTCGGAGGTCTATCCGCGGTTCGGCGAGTTCACCGCGCTGCGCGACCGGCTCGACCCGGACCGGGTGTTCGGCAACGACTACCTGCGGCGGGTGCTCGGCGGCTGACGGGGCGCCGGGGGCGGCCCGGCCGGGTCGGGCGCACCGGCACCGCCCTCCCTCGCGTGGACATTCGTTCCCGCCCACGGGGAGAAGCGGCCCATAAACGAAGCGGATCGTTCCGATTCTGACGGTCCTGTGAAACTTGCCGCCCAAATTGCGCCCCACTTCGAAGGTTTCGGCGCTGGATCACCACGCCACGCCCGAACTCTGCTGGCGCGCCGCTCCACCCGAGCGGCCCGAATGGAGTACTGTGGCGAGCCCTGGCCCCGCTTTCCCGTCCGGCCGCCCGGACCCAACGGGAGGGGGCAGAGGGCGGCAACCAACCGGCCCGGGCAACTCGGCAAAGTTGTGGCAGGCTGCACCCGGGCAGGCCACACTCGTCTAGCGGGAGAGCAGCGACGCAACCGTGACGTCGGCAGGCACCACCCGGGAGGTCCCCATGCCCGAACTGCGTGTCGTGGCCGTCAGCAACGACGGCACACGGCTGGTGCTCAAGGCTGCGGACAGCACGGAGTACACACTTCCCATCGACGAGCGACTGCGCGCCGCGGTGCGCAACGACCGCGCTCGACTCGGCCAGATCGAGATCGAGGTCGAGAGCCATCTGCGGCCCCGTGACATCCAGGCCCGTATACGCGCAGGCGCCACGGCCGAAGAGGTCGCGACGATGGCCGGCATCCCCGTCGACCGCGTGCGCCGCTTCGAGGGCCCGGTGCTCGCGGAGCGCGCGTTCATGGCCGAGCGCGCCCGTAAGACACCCGTGCGCCGCCCCGGCGAGAACACCGGACCGCAGCTCGGCGAGGCCGTGGCGGAGCGGCTGCTGCTGCGCGGCGCCGAGAAGGACACCGCGCAGTGGGACTCGTGGCGGCGTGACGACGGCACCTGGGAGGTGCTGCTGGTCTACCGCGTCGCCGGTGAGCCGCACTCGGCGAGCTGGACGTACGACCCGCCCCGGCGGCTGGTCCAGGCCGTCGACGACGAGGCGCGGACGCTCATCGGCGAGGCCGACGACACTCCGGAGCCCAGCTTCCCCTTTGTGCCGCGCATCGCCCGGCTGCCGCGCGACCGGGACAAGGACAGGGACCGGGACCGGGTTTCGTCCTCCGAATACGGCGACGACGAGGACGAGTCCGCGCTGCCGGTGGTGCCGTCCGCCTCGGTGGACGACGGCCTCGGCGGCGAGCGCGACTCGCTGACCAGCCTGCTGGAGGCCGTGCCCAACTTCCGTGGAGACATGGTCGTGCCCGAGGCGCCGGTCGTGGTGCCGCCGTCGCTGCCGGACGAGCCGGTGGAGGAGGCGGAGCCCGTCGAGCCGCCCGCCCCGGCGGCGAGCGCGGGTTCGGCGTACGCGGATGTGCTGATGCCCCGTTCGGTCGCGGGCCACCGCGACCGGCTGACCGGTACGACGGACCGCCAGGCGGAAGCGGACGGTGTCCGTCCGGGCCGCCGGGCGGCGGTGCCGAGCTGGGACGAGATCGTCTTCGGCACGCGCCGCAAGAAGCAGGAGTAGCCGCCGCATACACAAGCTCCGGGCCCGTCACCGACCTGCGGTGACGGGCCCGGAGACGGTGGGCGGCGCGATTCAGCCGCGCTCGGGGCCGGTGGCCACCGGACGGCTGCCGTCGGCGGACCACTCGCTCCACGAGCCCACGTACAGAGCTGCCGGAATCCCGGCTTCCGCCAGGGCCAGGACCTGGTGCGCGGCCGAGACGCCCGAACCGCAGTACACCCCGACCTCGGCGTCCCCGGTGGCACCGAGGTTCGCGAAGCGCTCGGCCAGCCGCTCGGCGGGCAGCAGATGGCCGTCGGCGGTGACGTTCTCGACGGTGGGAGCGGAGATCGCGCCCGGGATGTGGCCGCCGACCCGGTCGATCGGCTCGACCTCGCCGCGGTAGCGCTCCCCCGCCCGCGCGTCCAGCAGCACTCCGCGCCGCGCGAGCGCGGCCGCGTCGTCCGCCGTGAGCAGCGACAGGGCGCCGGGCCTGGGTACGAAGTCGCCCTCGGGCTCGCCCGGGAGTTCGGTGGTCAGCGCGCCACCGGCCGCGGTCCAGGCGGGCAGCCCGCCGTCGAGCACGCGTACATCGGGGTGGCCCGCCCAGCGGAGCAGCCACCAGGCGCGAGCCGCCGCCCACCCCTGTCCGCCGTCATACGCCACCACACGCCGGTCCCGGCCGACCCCGGCCCGGCGCATCGCGGCCGCGAACGCGGAAAGATCGGGCAGCGGATGGCGCCCCGCCGCCCCGGCCGGGCTCGCCAACTCGGTGTCGAGATCGACGTACACGGCGCCGGGCAGATGTCCGGCCTCGTACGCGGGGCGGCCGGGAGGGCCGCCGAGCTGCCAGCGCACGTCCAGCAGAAGCGGGGGACGCTCCCCCGCCAGCGCGTTCATGAGATCGGGTGCGGTGATGATGGCATTCATGGGAACCATCCTTGCGTAGATAGCCCTGCGACGTCTGGACCCCCCGATCACCGAACGCACAGCTGTTGGACACTCAACAGCAAGCAAAGCGAAACGGATGTGCGGCAATAAATCGGTCATTCTTCCTGCGGAGCACGCATATTGCGGCGCGGCCGGGGCGCTTGCCGCGGCAGGTGGTGCAAATATCGTTCGGGCCCCCCACATCAGCACCTCCGCAATCCCGCCCCGCGCCGCCGACCGGCCCGGGGCAGCACGGCCACGACGATGGTCCGAGGAGAGAGTGACGTATGACCGAGGCAGCGACTCGGCGCACACCGGGCACGCCCTGCTGGACGAGTTTGATGGTGCACAGCCTTGCCGCGACACAGGACTTCTACCACGCCCTGTTCGACTGGGAGTTCACGCCGGGTCCACAGCAGCTCGGCGCGTACGTCCGCGCCCTGCGGGACGGCCGACCGGTCGCCGGACTGGGCGAGCTGCCGCCGGAGCGCCACCTTCCGGTCTCCTGGATGACCTACCTCGCCTCGCACGACGCCGACGAGACGGCGGAACTTATCCGCGCCTGCGGCGGCACCGTGGCCGTCGGCCCGCTGGACGCGGATGAGGCGGGCCGGATGCTGATCGCCGCCGACCCGGAGGGCGCCGTGTTCGGGGTGTGGCAGGAGGACGAGCATGCCGCCCTCCGGGAGGCGGGGCTGCCCGGCACCCCGGTCTGGCACGAGCTGACGGCCCGCGAGTCCGGGGCGGTCGCGAAGTTCTACCAGATGGTCTTCGGCTACGAACCGGACGGTACGGAGAGCGCGGCGCCGCCCGACCCCGGTGAGCCCGGCCGCCGGACCCTGCATCTGGCGGGACGGCCGGTGTGCGGGATCCGGAACGGGGGCCGGGCCCTGCTCCGCGACCGGGGCGCGCACTGGATGACGCACTTCGCGGTGGCGGACGTGGACGAAGCGGTGCGCCGGGTGGCCGAGTTGGGCGGCCGGGTGGTCGAGCCGCCCGCGGACCGGGCGACCGGGCGCGCGGCCCTGGTCATGGACCGGGAGGGAGCGGCCTTCACGATCGTCCGAGCCGAGGGAGCCAAAGGGGACTAGGCCCCGCGCTCTAGCGGGCCGTCGGCGGACCGGCGGGCGAGTCGACCGGCAGCACATCGGGTGACAGGCTGGCGGCCCGCGCGCCGGCGGCCGTCATCCGGCGCCGGTGGTGGGGACGGCACAGCACCTCGTAACCCACCTCGCTCTCCGGCCGGTTGACGTCGCCCACGACCACCTGGGCGCCCTCGACGACCATCTCGCCGCCGACCGTACGGGCGTTGTGCGTCGCCCGGGCGCCGCACCAGCACAACGCCTCGACCTGGAGCACCTCCACGCGGTCCGCGAGTTCGACCAGGCGCTGCGAGCCGGGGAAGAGCTTGCTGCGGAAGTCGGTGGTGATGCCGAACGCGAAGACGTCCAGGCCCAGGTCGTCCACGATCCGGGCGAGTTGGTCTATCTGGACCGGGGTGAGGAACTGCGCCTCGTCCACGATGACGTAGTCGGCACGGCCCCCGGCCGTCAGCACGCCGACCACATGGGCGTAGAAGTCCAGGTCCGCCACGGCCTCGACGGCCTCGGTGACCAGCCCGAGCCGCGAGGAGAGCTTGCCGTGGCCCGCCCGGTCGTCCCGGGCGTAGATCATCCCCTGGAGCCCGCGGGCCGAGCGGTTGTGCTCGATCTGCAGAGCCAGCGTGCTCTTTCCGCAGTCCATGGTTCCGGAGAAGAACACCAGCTCGGGCATGGGGGTGGTGGGGCCTTTCGTACGGGAGGCGTGGCGGCAGGGCCGCGGGCGGGCAACGCGGTGGCTCAGGAGCGTACTTCGAGCAGCGGGACGAGCTGCTCCACCGGGGTCATCGAACCGTGCAGCCCGACCATCGCGGACTCCTTCGGCTCGGTCTCCGAGGCGACGATCGCGACGTCGTCGTGGGCGGCGGCCACGATGTCGCCGATGCGGCCGTAGACCCGGTCGTCCACGGCGCCGGGCGGCCCGAACCAGCCCGCCTCGATGGCCTCGTCACGGCTGGCCACCCACATCCGCTCCCCCACCACCTCGCGCCATACGGCGAGCACGTCACCGGCCGCGCCGGGGACCGCGTACAGATGGCGGGCACGGCCCTCGCCGCCGAGCAGCGCGACGCCCGCCCGCAGCTCCCAGTCCGTGTCGAAGTCGAGGCGCGAGTCCGGGTCGAAGGGGACGTCGATCATGCCGTGGTCGGCGGTGACGTAGAGCGCGGCGCGGGGCGGGAGTTGTTCGGCAAGCCGCCGGGCGAGCCCGTCGACGTAGCGGAGTTGGTCACGCCACTCTTCGGAGTCGACGCCGAAACGATGACCCTTGCCATCCACTTCGCTGTAGTACGTGTAGACGAGCGAGCGGTCCGCGGCGCCCAGCTGCTCGGCCGCGAGGTCCATCCGCTCCTCGCCGGAGAGCCTGCCGTGGAAGGTGCCGCCGCTCAGCGCGATCTTGGTGAGCGGGGTCTCCGCGAAGGTCGGCGCGGAGACCTGGCAGGTGTGCACGCCCGCGGCGTCGGCCAGCTGGAAGACCGTGGGATACGGCTGCCAGGCATGCGGATCCGTCCAGGGCTGCCAGCGCAGCTGGTTCATCAGCTGGCCGGTGGCGGGGTCGGCCACCGTATAGCCCGGCAGCCCGTGGGCGCCGGGCGGCAGGCCCGTGCCCACGGAGGCGAGCGAGGTCGCGGTGGTGGAGGGGAAGCCCGCGGTGAGCGGGGCGCCGGTGCCGCCGAGCGAGCTGGACAGCAGCGAGGTCAGAAAGGGCGCTTCGGCGGGGTGGTCGCGCAGCAGCTCCCAGCCCAGGCCGTCGACCAGAAAGACGCAGGCCCGGTCGGCCGGGGCGAGGGGAAGCCCGGACGTCAGCCCGGGAACCTGCTGGCCGGCGGCGATGGCGGGCAGCAGATCGGCGAGCGAACCGGTGCCGTAGCGCGGCACCGGAGCGGTGCGGGGGTCGAGCGGGACCGGCTCGGGCCAGGCGGAGTCGGCGGCGGTGGTCGGGCCGGTGGCGGAGCCGGGCATCAGCGGCCGGACTCCGGGGTGGCCGCGGTGGCCTCGGAGAGCGCCTGGGCGAAGGCGAGGGTCTGGCGGACGGTGTCGGGGCCGTCGCCCGCCTCGCTGACCCGCAGGCTCAGGTCGTCGGCGGTGGACGAGCCGGTGTAGCCGTGGTCGGCCTCGCAGTTGGGGTCGCCGCAGGCGGCGGGCTCCAGGTCGAGGCGGTTGACGGCGCCCCAGCCGATGGTCAGCACGACCTCGCGGGGCAGCGTGCCCGGGGTGTACGACTCGGGGTTGGCGACGACCCGGCTGAGCACGACCGACGAGATCCGGTGGAGCTTCACGGACTCGGTGGAGGTGGTCGCGTACGGCGACGGGGAGGTGCCGTCCGCCGCCTGCTCGTCGGTGTGGCTGACGATGAAGCGGTTTTCCGTGAGGACGAGGACCGTGACATGGCGGCGGACCTCGTTGGCGTCGAACGTGGTCTCCTGATGGACCAGGTACGACACGATGGGCTCGCCGCCCACGGCGGCCTCCACCGCCTCGGCCACGAGTGCCGGGTAATAGCCGCTGCGCTCGATCGCCGCGCGCAGCCCCTGGGTCGTCGTACCGGTCTTCGCCATGTGCACCATCCTACGGGGCGGCGCCGACACCGGCTCCCATGCCCGCCCGCGGTCCGGAGCCGTCAGTAGGCGGGCAGATGCCGGGGGCCGAGGTCGGTGCGCACGGGCGGCGGCGCCAGCCGCGCGGACGCGCCGAGCACGGAGAGGCCGCGCTGCGCGACGACCACCGGCTCCAGGTCGACGGCGACCACCTCGGGATGGTCGTCCACCAGCCGCGACACCCTCAGCAGCAGCTCTTCGAGGGCCGCGGTGTCCACCGGCTTGGAACCCCGCCAGCCGAAGAGGAGCGGAGCGGTCCGGATGGACCGGATCAGCTCGGCCGCGTCCCGGTCGGTGGCGGGGACCAGGCGGTGGGCGGTGTCGCCCAGCAGCTCGGACGGGGCTCCGGCGAGCCCGAAGGAGAGCACGGCTCCGGCGCCGGGGTCTATCGCGGCCCGTACGACGGTGTCGACGCCGCGCGGCGCCATCCGCTGCACGACCAGGCCCAGCTCCTCGGCCGGGCCGAGATCGGCGGTCAGTTCGGCGTAGGCGCGGCGCAGTTCCGTCTCGCCGCCGAGGCCGAGCCGCACCCCGCCCAGGTCGGTGCGGTGGCGCAGGTGCGGGGCGGTGGGCTTCAGCGCGACCGGATAGCCGAGCCGCCCGGCGGCCCGTACGGCGGTGTCGGGGTCGGGCCCGGGCAGCGCGGGCAGCACGCTGACTCCGTAGCGGGCCAGCAGGCGCTGGGTGTCGGCGGCGGACAGCTCGAAGCCGGACTCGCCGGGCCCGTCCGGCGGCGCGATGCCCTGGTGCGGGGCCCTCTCGGACGGGGCCAGCAGCACCGCGATGTCGGCGGCGGCCCCGGCCTCGTCGATGTCGTCGTGCTCGGGCACCCGGCCCGGCTCCCCGGATTCCCGCCGCCAGCGCGCGTACCGCACGGCCTCGGCGAGCGCCCGCACCGCACGCTCGGCGGCCGGATAGGCGGGGATCCGGCGGGCCTCGGCCGGTGGTTCGGCGCCCGGCACAGAGGCCGGGTCGCCCACACCCGCGAGCGCCTCCGCGAGGCCGGGGATCTCCAGGTGGACCACCACCACCGGCTTGGCCGCGCCGCGCCCGGGCGCCTCGGCGGCCGCCGTACGGACGGCCGCCGCCAGGGCCGCCGCGCGGGCGTCGCCGACGGAGGGGATGGCGGTGACGACGACGGCGTCGCACCCGTCGTCGCCGAGCGCCCCGGTCAGGGCGCGGTGGAAGTCCTCGGGGGCGGCGGCCGTGGTCAGGTCGCGGGGCACCAGCGGGCGCAGTCCTTCGGTGAGGCAGGCGTCGTAGGTGAGCAGGCCGAGGGATTCGGAGTTGCCGAGGATGGCGACGCGCGGCCCGTCCGGGAGCGGCTGGGAGGCGAGCAGGACCCCGGTGTCGGCGAGCTGGGTGACGGTGTCCACGCGCAGGACGCCCGCCTGTCGCAACAGGTCGGAGACGGTGGCATCGGGGATGCGGGTGGTGGGCACGGCGTGCCCGGTGGGGGCGCTGCCGCTGTGCCGGGCGCCCTTGACCACCACGACGGGCTTGACGGCGGCGGTGCGCCGGGCGAGCCGGGTGAACTTGCGGGGGTTGCCGATGGATTCGAGGTACATGAGGGCGACATCGGTCCGCGGGTCCTCGTACCAGTACTGGAGGAGGTCGTTGCCGGAGACGTCGGCGCGGTTTCCGGTGGAGACAAACGTAGAGATGCCCGCGAGGCCCGCGAGACCGGCGAGCCCCGCCATCCCCTCGGTACCGGTGGGCCGGGTGAGCCCCGCGCCGCGCCGGTGCAGCCCGGACAGCAGGGCGATGCCGATCGCGCCGGACTGGGTGAACAGCCCGATGCGGCCGGGGACCGGCAGCCGGGGGGAGAGGGAGGCGTTCAGCCGCACGCCGTCGGCGGTGTTGATGATGCCGAAGGCATTGGGGCCGATGACCCGCATGCCGTAGCTGCGGGCCTGGCGGACCAGCTCGCGCTGGCGGTCGCGGCCCTCGGGACCGCTCTCGGCGTACCCGGCGGAGAGGACGACGAGCCCCTGGACGCCGTGTTCGCCGCACTCGGCGACGACGGCGGGCACCTGCGCGGCGGGCACGGCGACGACGGCCAGGTCGACCGGTCCGTCGACCTCGCGCAGCGAGCGGTGGGCCGGGACGCCGTCGGGCTCCAGGCGCGTCCAGTCCGCGGGGAAGGCGTGGTTGACGGCGTGGACCCGCCCGGTGAAGCCGCCGTCGAGGAGGTTGCGCAGCGCGGTGCGACCGACCCCGCCGGGGGCCCGGCCGGTGCCGATGACGGCGACGGAGCCGGGGGTGAGCAGCCGCTGCACGGAGCGGGCCTCGGCGCGCTGCTCACGGGCGCGCATGACGGCCAGGGAGGCGTCGGTGGGTTCGAGGTCGAATTCGAGGCGGACGACGCCGTCGTCGAAGCTGCGCTTCTGGGTGTATCCGGCGTCCGTGAACACCTTGATCATCTTGGTGTTGGCGGGCAGCACCTCGGCGGCGAAGCGGCGGATGCCGCGCTCGCGGGCGACGGCGGCGATGTGTTCGAGGAGGGCGGAGGCCACGCCGCGGCCCTGGTGGGCGTCCTGGACCAGGAAGGCGACCTCGGCCTCGTCGGCGGCGCCGCGCTCCGCGGAGGACGACGGGAGTTGGGCGGGCAGCCCGTCCTCGTCGATGCGGTCGTAGCGGACGGTGGCGATGAATTCGCCCCCGACGGTCGCCGCGAGGCCGACCCGGTCGACGTAGTCGTGGTGCGTGAAGCGGCGGACGTCGCGGTCGGAGAGCCGGGGGTAGGGCGCGAAGAAGCGGTAGTACTTCGACTCGTCCGAGACGTGTTCGTAGAAGTTGACCAGGCGCTGTGCGTCATCGGGCGTGATGGGCCGGATCTGCGCGGTACCACCGTCCCTGAGCACCACGTCGGCCTCCCAGTGAGTGGGATACGCGTGATGATCCGACGGGCTCGGCATGGGGACAGGGTACGGGCTGAAGTCCGGGACGGAGAGGTCCGCATGGCGGACACCCTTGCGTGAACGGGGTGTGTCGAGGGAAAGTCCGTAACGGACCTGTTCGGACATGACCGGACCCACTCGGGCCCGACCCGGGCGAGACCGGACACCGTATGATCTGGTCTAGACAACAGCACCCGCAGATCTGAAGGGCAACACCATGGCTGAGCGCCGCGTCAACATCGGCTGGGCCGAGGGCCTGCACGCCCGCCCGGCGTCGATCTTCGTCCGTGCGGCGACCGCCGCAGGCGTCCCCATCACGATCGCCAAGGCGGGCGGCACCCCGGTCAACGCCGCTTCCATGCTCGCCGTGCTCGGCCTGGGCGCTCAGGGTGGCGACGAGGTCGTGCTCGCCTCCGAAGCCGACGACGCGGAGGTCGCGCTCGACCGGCTCGCGAAGCTGGTGGCCGAGGGTCTCGAGGAGCTTCCGGAGACCGTCTGATTCCGTCCGAATCGCATTTCGGCGCGGCGGGGCCGCGGTGAACCATTACGGATCACCGCGGCCCCGTTGTTTTTCCGCATCTGGAATTCCATTGAGCCGCATACCGGGAAGCTGTTAATTCTGCCCGCTCGCCGTGTTTACGGAATGTTTCGAAGTTCTCACCTGGGGCGCATTTCGCAATCGGTATTCGGCCAGCGAACGTTCGGTGTGAGCGCCGGCGAGCGTGCGCGCCCGGTCGGCGTCACCGCGCGCGACGGCGTCCACGATCGCCCCGTGCTCCGCCCAGGACTCGACGGCGCGCACCGACGGGTCCGCGCACCCGGCCGGGCCCGGTGCGCCCGGTGAGCCCGGTACCGACTGCGCCGCCTGCCGGGCCGGATCCACCGCGTACACCCACGCCGTCTTGCGCCGCAGCTGCACCAGCAGGCCCGCCAGGCTCGGGCTGCCGGACGCCTGGGCGAGCGTCTCGTGGAACCAGTCGCCCAGCGAGCGCAGCTCGCCCAGCCGCCCGCACTGCGCCCGCTCCTGGCCGAGCCGGACCAGACCCCGCAGCACCTTCAGATGCCCCTCGGTGCGGCGCTGGGCGGCCCTGGCGGCACCCAGCGGCTCCAGCAGGGCCCGGATGTCCAGGAGGTCGGCCGCCTCTTTCTCGGACGGCTGCGCGACGCACGCGCCCGCATGCCGCCGGGTCGTGACGAAGCCCTCGGACTCCAGGGTGCGCAGCGCCTCGCGTACGGGCACCCGGGAGACCCCGTAGCGCCGGGCGAGCAGTTCCTCGGCCAGCCGGCTGCCGGGTGGACAGACACCGGAGATGATGTCGTCACGGATCGCCGTGCACACCGCATGCGCCGAAATCCGGCGACCGCCCTGGAGTGCGGCCGTATCCCCGTTCACTTCCGGTCCCGCATTGTCGAACCTCCGCCTCAACCCCGCGAAACGCATCCGATTGGCGCGCGTTCAGCGACTCTATTCGAAGCCGCCGGGATTTCCGATGGGCGACGGGAATTCGGGGATATTTTTTGGTCACAGCGGAGCGGGTACGCCGAAGGCCCCGTCCGGAGCGGACGGGGCCTTTCGACAGGAGGGGCGGCGCGGGTCAGACGTTGACGCCGTGCGAGCGCAGGTACGACAGCGGGTCGATGTCCGAGCCGTACTCCGCGGTGGTGCGGGCCTCGAAGTGCAGGTGCGGGCCGGTGACGTTGCCGGTGGCGCCGGACAGGCCGATCTGCTGGCCGGGGGTGACCTTCTGCCCGACCGAGACGCCGATCGAGGAGAGGTGGCCGTACTGGGTGTAGGTGCCGTCGTTCATCTTGATGACGACGTTGTTGCCGTAGGCGCCGCCCCAGCCCGCTTCGACGACCTCGCCGGAGCCCACGGAGTGCACCGAAGTGCCCGTGGAGGCCTGGAAGTCGATCCCGGTGTGGCTGCCGGAGGACCACAGTCCGCTGGACGCCTCGTAGCCGGTGGAGACGCTGGAGCCGCTGATGGGCGACTCGAACGTGTTGAGGCGCTTGCGCTCCTCCTCACGTGCGGCGCGCTCCTTGGCCTCGCGCTCCGCCTTGGCCTTCTTCGCGGCCGCCTCGGCCTTGCGTGCGGCCTCCTGGCGGGCCACGGCCTCGGCCTTCGCCTTGGCGGCGGCGGCCTCCGCGGCGGCCTCCTGGGACTGGGCCTGCGCGTCGATCCGGTCGGAGAGACCGTCGCCCATCACCATCGCCTGGCGGAGACCGGTGTCCTGGGGAGACGGCGTCTCGCCGGTCGCGGCGAGGGCGGGGCCGGCGATGCCGGCGACGACGCCCGAGGCGACCGTGGTGATGCCCGCGATGTTCGCTCCGGTGCGGACAGCGGCTTGGCTGGGACGTCGGTGCTTCCCGGCGGCACGGGTGAACGCCATGGTGTGGCGCACTCCTTTCCTTCCTTCTCGCCTACCGGGTTAGCTGACGGGTTCGGAGCAGGAAGGTCTCCTACGGGCCCCTCCCCCGGCCGGGGAAGGCGTCCGATTCACCCCAGGGACGTTTGGGTCCCCGGCTCCCCTGGCACTCGCACCATGGGACTCGGCGATGACTGTCCGTGCCGCGGATGCGGCGGGTATCCGGCGAACAGCCGCACTGACGCTAGACGGGCCGTGTTTCGATCACCAAACGGTTACGGGTTTTTGTTGTTCTCGCCACAAACCAAACAGCCCTCAAATCGGGCATATGGGAGGACCCTGGCGTCTCATGCGACGCCAGGGTCCTTGTAGTGATAGTGCGTTGGGTCGGCCCCGGGGACATAACGGGCCCGACGGGCCTCGGTTCATCGGGCCGTGGTTCGCCGGCCGCGGTTCACCGGGCCGCGGTTCAGCCGGTGATGACGCGCACCTCTCCGATGCCGAGCGCCTTGACCGGCTCCTCGATCTTCGAGGCGTCACCCACCAGTACGGTCACCAGCCGGTCGGCCGGGAAGGCGCTCACGACCGCCGCGGTCGCCTCCACCGTGCCCGCCTCGGCGAGCCTGGCGTACAGCTGCGCCTGGAAGTCGTCCGGCAGGTGCTGCTCGACCTGGTCGGCGAGCGTGCCCGCGACGGCGGCCGCCGTCTCGTACTTGAGCGGGGCGACACCGACGAGGTTCTGCACGGCGACATCGCGCTCGGCGTCCGTCAGCCCCTCCTCCTTCAGCGTCCGCAGCACCGTCCACAGGTCCTCCAGCGCCGGGCCGGTGACCTCGGTGGCCACCGAACCGCTGATCGCCAGCAGCGAGGCGCCCGCCGAGCCGCCACCGGCCGGTGAGGGCGGCGTCGAGCGCAGCACCTGGCCGAAGGAGCGCACCCCGTAGGTGTAGCCCTTCTCCTCGCGCAGCACCCGGTCCAGCCGGGAGGTGAGGGTGCCGCCCAGGCAGTAGGTGCCCAGCACCTGCGCGGGCCAGACGCGGTCGTGCCGGTCGGCGCCGATACGCCCGATGAGCAGCTGGGTCTGGACCGCGCCGGGCCGGTCGACGATGACCACACGGCCGGTGTCGTCGGCGATGACCGGCGGGACCGAGCCCTGCGGGGCCGGGCCGCCGGTCCAGGCGCCGAGGGTGTCGGCGAGCGCCTGGTCGAGGTCGACACCGGTCAGGTCGCCGACGACGACCGCGGTCGCGGTGGACGGCCGGATGTGCGCCTCGTAGAAGGCCCGCACCGCGGCGGCGTCGATGCCCTCGATGGTCTCCTCGGTGCCCTGGCGCGGCCGGGACATCCGCGACTCGGTCGGGAACAGCTCCTTGGCCAGGGCCATGGAGGCGCGGCGGGCCGGGTTGGCCAGCTCGTGCGGGATCTCGTCCAGCCGGTTGCGCACCAGCCGCTCGACCTCGCCGTCGGGGAAGGCGGGGGCGCGCAGGGCGTCGGCGAGCAGGCCGAGCGCCTTGGGCAGCCGGGAGACCGGCACCTCCAGCGAGACCCGGAGGCCGGGGTGGTCCGCGTGCGCGTCCAGGGTGGCGCCGCAGCGCTCCAGCTCGGCGGCGAACTCCTCGGCGGTGTGCTTGTCGGTGCCCTCGGACAGGGCGCGCGCCATGATCGTGGCGACGCCCTCCAGCCCGGTCGGCTCGGTGTCCAGCGGGGCGTCGAGGTTGATCTCCACGGCGACGACCTGCTGGCCGGGGCGGTGGCAGCGCAGCACGGTGAGCCCGTTGGACAGCTCACCGCGCTCCGGCGCCGGGAAGGCCCACGGCCTGGGGGCGCCGCCCTGCGGCTGAGGGTGGAAGGTCATGGTGGCGGTGACGGCGTCGCTCACTGGGCCGCCTCCCCTTCTGCGTCGGTGTCGGCGGCGTCGGTGGACCGGTCTGCCCCGTCCACGTCCTCGGTGCCCTGGACGGGCTCGTAGACCAGCACGGCGCGGTTGTCGGGGCGCAGCCGCGCCGCGGCCACGGCCCGCACCTCCTCCGCGGTGATGTCCAGCACCCGCTGCACGGCGGTCAGGGCCAGCTGCGGGTCGCCGAACAGCACGGAGAACCGGCACAGCTCGTCGGCGCGGCCGCCGACGGTGGCCAGCCGGTCCAGCCACTCGCGCTCGATCTGCGCCTGGGCGCGCTCCATCTCCTGCGGCGTCGGGCCCTCCTCGGCGAAGCGGGCCAGCTCCTCGTCGACGGCGGTCTCGATGCCGGGCACCTCGACCCCGCCGGAGGTCTTCACGTCCAGCCAGCCCAGCGACGGCGCGCCCGCCAGCCGCAGCAGGCCGAACCCGGCGGCGACGGCCGTACGGTCGCGGCGCACCAGGCGGTTGTGCAGCCGGGAGGACTCACCGCCGCCGAGGACGGTCAGCGCCAGGTCGGCGGCGTCGGCCTCGCGGGTGCCGTCGTGCGGCAGCCGGTAGGCGGCCATCAGGGCACGGGCCGGGACCTCCTCCTCCACGACCTCGCGCAGCTGCCCGCCGATGACCTCGGGGAGGGTGCCGTCGCGCGGCGGCCGCTTGCCCTCGTGGGAGGGGATGGTGCCGAAGTACTTCTCGATCCAGGCGAGCGTCTGCTCGGGGTCGATGTCACCGACGATGGACAGCACCGCGTTGTTCGGCGCGTAGTACGTGCGGAAGAACTCCCGGGCGTCCTCCAGGGAGGCGGCGTCCAGGTCGGCCATCGAGCCGATCGGCGTGTGGTGGTACGGATGGCCCTCGGGGTAGGCCATGGCGATGAGCTTCTCGAAGGCCGTGCCGTACGGAACGTTGTCGTAGCGCTGGCGGCGCTCGTTCTTGACGACGTCCCGCTGGTTCTCCAGGCTCTCCTCGTCCAGCGCGGTCAGGAGGGACCCCATACGGTCCGCCTCCAGCCACAGCGCCAGCTCGACCTGGTGGGCGGGCATCGTCTCGAAGTAGTTGGTGCGCTCGAAGCTGGTCGTGCCGTTGAGCGAGCCGCCCGCTCCTTGCACCAGCTCGAAGTGGCCGTTCCCCGTCACCTGGGCCGAGCCCTGGAACATCAGGTGCTCGAAGAGGTGGGCGAGGCCGGTACGCCCCTTGACTTCGTGGCGTGAACCGACGTCGTACCAGAGGCAGAGCGCGGCGACCGGGGTCAGGTGATCCTCGGAGAGCACCACCCGCAGGCCGTTGGCCAGACGGTGCTCGGTCGCTTTCAGGCCGCCGGAGCCGGCCTGTTGCGTGGCCGTGTGACCCATGGGCATGTACGTCCCTTCGATCGCGTGATGGAGCGCGTGCGAACCGCGTGATGAGCGCTTCTGTCACTGTATGCAACCGCACGGACATCTGGCGAAGTTCCCGTCACGCAAAGGTCCGGCCAAGGTCCCGCCGCGCTCCCGCGGGAGCGCGGAAACGGGTTGGGGAAAGGCCGCGCGGGTCCGCTCACGGGGGCCGCGCGGTGCCTCTCGGGGACGGCCCGTTCCACAGTTGTCGGCGGACGGGGCCACAATGGTCCGCGTCAGATCCCGCTCTGCCCGTTGAAGGAGCCGCAAGCGCGATGGCCCGCCGCAGCACGAAGAGTCCGCCGCCGGACGACTTCGAGGAGCGCATCCTCGACATCGACGTCGTCGACGAGATGCAGGGCTCCTACCTCGAGTACGCCTACTCGGTCATCTATTCGCGCGCGCTGCCCGACGCCCGCGACGGGCTCAAGCCCGTGCACCGCCGCATCCTCTATCAGATGAACGAAATGGGGCTGCGCCCCGAGCGCGGCTTCGTGAAGTGCGCCCGCGTCGTCGGCGAGGTGATGGGTAAGCTCCACCCGCACGGTGACGCGTCGATCTACGACGCCCTGGTGCGCATGGCGCAGCCGTTCTCGATGCGCCTGCCGATGGTCGACGGCCACGGCAACTTCGGTTCGCTGGGCAATGACGACCCGCCGGCCGCCATGCGGTACACCGAGTGCCGGATGGCCTCGGCGACCTCGCTGATGACCGAGTCCATCGACGAGGACACGGTCGATTTCTCGCCGAACTACGACGGCAGCGAGCAGGAGCCCGTCACCCTCCCCGCCGCCTATCCGAACCTCCTGGTCAACGGCACGTCCGGGATCGCGGTCGGCATGGCGACGAACATGCCGCCGCACAACCTGGGCGAGGTGGTCGCCGCCGCCCGCCACCTGATCAGGCACCCGAACGCGGACCTCGACACGCTGATGCGGCATGTGCCGGGACCCGACCTGCCGACCGGCGGACAGATCATCGGGCTCAGCGGCGTCCGGGACGCATACGAGACGGGGCGCGGCACCTTCAAGATCCGCGCCACGGTGGCCGTGGAGGACGTGACGCCCCGCCGCAAGGGCCTCGTCGTCACCGAACTGCCCTTCACCGTCGGCCCCGAGAAGGTCATCTCCAAGATCAAGGACCTGGTCGGCGCGAAGAAGCTCCAGGGCATCGCCGACGTCAAGGACCTCACCGACCGTGCGCACGGCCTGCGCCTGGTGATCGAGATCAAGAACGGCTTCAACCCGGAGGCCGTGCTGGAGCAGCTCTACAAGCTCACGCCGATGGAGGAGTCCTTCGGCATCAACAACGTGGCGCTGGTGGACGGCCAGCCGCTCACGCTGGGGCTCAAGGAGCTGCTGGAGGTCTACCTCGACCACCGCTTCGACGTGGTGCGCCGACGCAGCGAGTTCCGGCGCACCAAGCGGCGCAACCGGCTGCACCTGGTCGAGGGGCTGCTGGTGGCCCTGCTCGACATCGACGAGGTCATCCGCCTCATCCGGTCCAGCGAGAACTCGGCGCAGGCCAAGGAAACGCTGATGGACCGCTTCCAGCTGTCCGAGGTCCAGACGCAGTACATCCTGGACACTCCGCTGCGCCGGCTGACCAAGTTCGACCGGATCGAGCTGGAGTCGGAGCGCGACAGGCTCAACGCGGAGATCGAGGAGCTGACCCGGATCCTCGATTCGGACGCCGAGCTGCGCAAGCTGGTCTCCTCCGAACTGGCCACGGTCGGCAAGAAGTTCGGCACCCCGCGGCGCACGGTGCTGCTGGAGTCCGCCGACGCCCCGCTGGCCGCGGTGCCGCTGGAGGTCGCGGACGACCCGTGCCGGGTCCTGCTGTCCTCCACCGGGCTGCTGGCCCGTACGGCGAACGGGGAACCGCTCGCGGGCGAGGGACAGACCAAGCGCAGCAAGCACGACGTGATCGTCTCGGCCGTCCCGGCGACGGCCCGCGCGGAGGTCGGGGCGGTGACCTCGACCGGGCGGCTGCTGCGGCTCCAGGTGATCGACCTGCCACAGCTCCCGGAGGCGACGCCCGATCTGGCGGGCGGGGCGCCGATCGCCGAGTTCCTGTCGCTGGAAGACGGCGAGGAGCTGATCTGTCTCACCACCCTGGACGAATCCTCGCCGGGGCTCGCGATCGGCACGGAGCAGGGCGTCGTCAAGCGCGTGGTCCCGGACTATCCGGCCCACAAGGAGGAGCTGGAGGTCATCGGCCTCAAGGAGGGCGACCGGATCGTGGGCGCGGTCGAGCTGCGCACCGGCGAGGAGGATCTGGTCTTCATCACTGACAACGCGCATCTGCTGCGCTATCCGGCCGGTCAGGTGCGGCCACAGGGGCGTGCCGCGGGTGGCATGGCGGGCGTCAAGCTCGCGCCCGACGCGAAGGTGATCTCGTTCACGGCGGTCGACCCGGCGGCCGACGCGGTGGTGTTCACCGTCTCCGGTGCGCACGACACGCTCGACGACTCCGTACAGCAGACGGCCAAGCTCACCCCCTTCGACCAGTACCCGCGCAAGGGGCGGGCCACGGGCGGGGTGCGCTGTCAGCGGTTCCTCAAGGGCGAGGACTGTCTCGTGCTGGCCTGGGCGGGCGCGACCCCGGCCCGCGCGGCGTCCGCCACTGGCGCCCCGGTGCCACTGCCCGAGCCCGATCCGCGCCGGGACGGCTCCGGAATGCCGCTCACCAAGCCGGTGGCGGTGGTCGCCGGGCCGGTCTAGGCACGGCCGGAAACGGACGGCGGGGGGCGCGGCACCGGAGGGTGCCGCGCCCCCTGCGCATGCCCGGCCGGGCGGATGCGCCGCGATGGGCGGAGGTCAGTGCCCGGCTCCGTTGCGCCGGGCGCGCAGCTGCCGGAGGGCGGCTTGGGCGCCGGAGTGGCCGCGGTCGGCCGCCTTCCGGAAGTGCCGCTCCGCCTCGGCCGGATCGCCGAGATCCAGCCGCAGGGTGCCGAGCACCACCAGCGCGGTGAGGTCCCCGGCGGCGACCGCCTTGCCGAGCCAGTGCAGGGCCTCCGGGTACGCACCGCGGTTGCCGAGCCCGATGCCGTAGACCGTCATGCCCTCCCGGTCACCGGCGAGCGCCGCCTGCCGGGCGAGCGCCTCGGGGATCGGCCGCCCCTCGGCGTACGCCGTCCGCACCCTCGCCTTCAGCGCCGGATCCAGCCGCGCTCCGCGCCTCCCACGGCGCCCGCGCCACCGCGCCCACAGCCCACGCATGAGGAACCCCCCTCCGCCCCCGGAGCGCCATTCTCCCGCCGTCCCCGCCCCGCGGAACAGGGTGCACCCCAGGGGGGAACCGGGCCGTCCCGCTCCGCCCGTCACCCTGATTCCCCCACCCGTGCGCGAAGTTGATCGACAGAGGTTAGGCTTACCTTCGTGAGCACGTGCACGACCGCTTCCCGGAATCTGTCCGAGCCGCTCGCCGGGACGGCGGCCACCGCCCCCACCTGGCTGCTTCTCGAACAGCCGGGCCCCTGGGGAACCGAAGCCCTGACGGCCAGCCGGCTGGACCCGGCGGTGGGCCGCGCCCTGGAGCGCGCCGCCGAGGGCACCGGCGTACGGGTCGCGCTGATCCGTCGGCCCGGCCGCCACGCCGACCTGCACGCGGGCAGCCGTCACCGGGTGTTCGTGGCGCACACCCGGCCCGGCCGCCCCTGGATCCGCACGACCGCCCTCGCGGACCCGGGGAAGCTGCTCGGCCTGGACTTCGCCGCGCTGGGCGCGGGCGACCCGGGCGGGCTGGCCGGTGCGTGCGACGACGCTCCCGGCGACGTCCCCGGGGAGTGGGAGGAGTACACCGGCGACCCGCTCGTGCTGGTGTGCACCAACGGCAAGCGCGACCGCTGCTGCGCGCTGCTCGGCCGCCCTCTCGCCGCCGAGCTGACCGCCGCCGGGGTGGAGGGCACCTGGGAGATCACCCACATCGGCGGCCACCGCTTCTCGCCGACGCTCGTCGTCCTGCCGCACGGGTACGCGTACGGCCGGGTCACCGCCCAGGACGTCAAGGACACCCTCGCGGCGCTGCGCGAGAACCGGGTGGCCACCGAGGGCTGCCGCGGCCGCTCCGCCTGGGAGCGGCCCGGACAGGCGGCCGAGCTGGCCGTCCGCGAGCTGACCGGTGAGGACGGCGCCGACGCGCTGACCGTCGTACGGACCGAGAGCGCCGCCCCCGCCTGGTCGGTGACCGTGGCGCACACCGACGGCCGGGTGTGGCGGGTGAGCGTGGCGCAGGTGGCCGCCGCCCCGCCGCGGCAGCAGAGCTGTGGTTCGCCGCTGGGCTCCCCGGCCCGTATGGACGTGGTCGGCATCCGGGCGGTGCGGCCCGCGCGCGACGCACGGACAGTAACCATCGGCAGGCGCTGAGCGACCTTCTCCCCCGGCCGCCCCCGGCCTCGCCCGCCTCGCGCGGGGTCACGGGGGTCCTGGCGGCGTCCCCGCGTCCCGCCCTTCGTTACCCTTCGTTGCCATGAGCGCCGCGATACCGCCGGGGCCGTCCGCCACGGCCACAAGGTGGCGCATCGGCTGGCCCCGACGCGTCTTCTCCCAGGTGCTGCTGATGCAGCTGGCCATCGCCACGGGTGTCACCGTGCTCGCGACCGGCCTCTTCCTGCGTCCGCTCGGCTCCCAGCTCGACGACCAGGCCATGCGCCGTGCCCTGTCCATCGCCCAGACCACGGCCTCGGAACCGCGGCTGGTCACGGCGCTGCAGCACACCCATCCCTCCCCGCGGGGCCCGGTCCAGGCCGCGGCGGAGCGCATCCGCCGGTCGACCGGCGCCGAATACGTCGTGATCATGGACCGGCGCGGGGTCCGCTGGTCGCACACCTCCCCGGGCGAGATCGGCAAGCACGTCTCCACCAGCCCCGACGAGGCCCTCGCGGGCCATGAGGTCATGCAGATCGACGACGGCACGCTCGGCCGCTCCGCGCGCGGCAAGGTGCCGCTGCGCGACGGGAACGGCCGCATCGTGGGCGCGGTGTCGGTCGGCATCGCGTACGAGACCGTGCGCGGACGGCTGCTCGGCGCGCTGCCCGGAATGCTCGCGTACGCGGGCGGCGCGCTCGCCGCCGGCGCCCTGGCGGCCTATCTGGTGTCCCGCAGGCTCCAGCGGCGCACCCATGACCTCGCCTTCTCCGACATCTCCGCGCTGCTCGCCGAGCGCGAGGCCATGCTGCACGGCATCCGCGAGGGGGTCGTCGCGCTCGACGCGCACGGCCGCATCCGGCTGATGAACGACGAGGCGCAGCGGCTGCTGGACCTGCGCGCCGAGGACACTGGAGCGCCGCTGGAGGCGGTGCTGCCGCCCGGCCGTACGACCGATGTGCTCGCCGGCCGGGTCACCGGCGCCGACCTGCTGACCGTCAGCGGCGGCCGGGTGCTGGTCGCCAACCGGATGCCCACGGACGACGGCGGCGCGGTGGCCACCCTGCGTGACCGCACCGAACTGGAGCGGCTCGGCCGCGAACTGGACGGCACCCGCGGGCTGATCGACGCACTGCGCGCCCAGGACCATGAGCACGCCAACCGGATGCACACCCTCCTCGGCCTGCTCGAACTGGAACTCCACGAGGAGGCGGTGGAGTTCATCACCGAAGCGGTCGGCGTGCACCGCGCCACCGCCGAGCAGGTCACCGAGCGGGTGCACGATCCGCTGCTGGCTGCCCTGCTGGTCGGCAAGGCCACGGTCGCCACGGAGCGCGGGGTGTCCCTGCGCATCGGCGAGGGCACCCTGCTGCCGGACCGGCTGGTGGATCCGCCGGGGCTGGTGACGATCGTCGGCAACCTGATCGACAACGCCCTGGACGCGGCGGTCGGTTCGGCCGAGCCGCGGGTCGAGGTGGAGCTGGGCGCGGACGACCGTACGGTGCTGCTGCGGGTCTCGGACACCGGGCCCGGCGTCCCCGCCGACCGGCGCGACCTGGTCTTCACCGAGGGCTGGTCCACCAAGAAGCCGCCCGCGCACGGACAGCGCGGCATCGGGCTGGCGCTGGTGCGCCGCCTCGCCGAGCGCCAGGGCGGCAGCGCACGGGTGGCCGACCGCGACGGTGGCGGCGCCGAGTTCACCGTCGTCCTCCCCGAGGCACTGACCGAGGAACCGGCCGAGGCGCCGCTGACCGCGACAGGAGAGCCGCGATGACATGGGACACCGGCCTGGGCGGCCTCATCGAGGTCCTGGTCGTGGACGACGATGTGCGGGTCGCCCGCGTCAACGCGGCGTACGTCGGGAAGGTGGCGGGCTTCCGGGTCGCCGGGCAGGCGCACACGGCCGCCGACGCGCTGACCTTCCTGGAGCGGGGCCACGCCGATCTGGTGCTGCTCGACCACTATCTGCCGGACGAGACCGGGCTGGCGCTGGTGGGGCGGCTGCGGCAGCTGGGCCACCACACCGACATCATCATGGTGACCGCCGCCCGCGACATCGGCACCGTCCAGGCCGCGATGCGCCACGGCGCGCTGCAGTACCTCGTCAAGCCGTTCAACTTCGCCGGGCTGCGGGCCAAGCTGGAGGGCTACGCGGCGCTGCGGCGCGCCCTGTCGGGCGGCGGCGAGGCCGGGCAGGACCAGGTGGACCGGATCTTCGGCGCCCTGGGCGGCGCCTCGGCAGGCCCCGCCGAGCTGCCCAAGGGCCACTCCGCGCTCACCGCCGACCTGGTACGGGAGGTGCTGCGCGGCGCCGACGGCCCGCTGTCGGCCCAGGAGGTCGCCGAGCGCGCGTCGCTCAGCAGACAGACCGCCCAGCGCTATCTGAAGCTCCTGGAGCGCACGGGCCGGGTACGGCTCAGCCTCAAGTACGGCGAGACCGGCCGCCCGGAACACCGCTACGACTGGGTCTGAGCCCTAGGCGCTCGGGCCCGGGCGGGGCACTCAGGCGGCTCCCGCCCCGGTGAGGGCCCGTACCTCCGTCTCCGCGTGCCTGGCCGCGTGCCCGCGGGTGTCCGCGGCCTCGCCGGAGAGGACCGTGCCGAGCCACCCGGCGAGAAAGCCGAGGGGGACCGAGACCAGCCCGGGGTTCTGCAGCGGGAAGACGTGGAAGTCCACCCCGGAGAAGATCGCCTCGGGGCCGCCGGAGACCACCGGGGAGAGCACCACCAGCACCACCGCCGGGACCAGCCCGCCGTAGACCGACCACACCGCGCCGCGCGTGGTGAACCGCCGCCAGAACAGCGAGTACAGCAGCACCGGGAGATTCGCGGACGCGGCGGCCGCGAAGGCGAGCCCCACCAGGAAGGCCACGTTGAGATCGTCGGCGAGCAGCCCCAGGCCGATCGCCGCCGCCCCGATCCCGACCGCCGCGACCCGCGCGACGGCGACCTCGCTGCGCGGTGTGCGGTCCTTGCGGCGGCTCAGCGAGGCGTACAGATCATGGGCGACGGAGGCCGAGGAGGCGAGGGTGATCCCGGCGACGACGGCGAGGATGGTGGCGAACGCGATGGCGGCGACGATCGCGAACAGCACCGTCCCGCCCGTCGACCCGGCGCCCCCGCCGAGGTCGAGCGCGAGCAGCGGCACGGCCGTGTTGCCCGCCGCGTTGGAGCTGTGTACGGCATCGGTGCCCAGCACGGCCGCCGCGCCGAAGCCCAGCACGATCGTCATCAGGTAGAAGCCGCCGATCAGCCCGATCGACCAGATGACGGACCGGCGGGCGGCCGGGGCCGTCGGCACGGTGTAGAAGCGCGAGAGGATGTGCGGCAGACCGGCGGTGCCCAGCACGAGAGCGATCCCCAGGCTCACGAAGTCCAGCCGGGCGGTCCAGCCGTCGCCGTACGCGAGGCCCGGGGCGAGGAAGTCGCTGCCCTGCCCGCTGTGCAGCGCCGCGGTGCTCAGCAGGGCGTCGATGTCCCCGTGGAAGCGGACCAGGACGAGCACGGTGAGCGCCACCGCACCGCCCATCAGCAGGACGGCCTTCACGATCTGGATCCAGGTCGTGGCCCGCATCCCGCCCAGCGCGACGAAGACCACCATCAGGGTGCCGACGCCGATGACCGTCCAGGACCGGGCCCGGGACCCCGTCTCGTCCAGCAGCAGGGCGACCAGGCTGCCCGCGCCGACCATCTGGGCGACGAGGTAGAGCACGCACACGGTGACCGAGGAGACGCCCGCGGCGATGCGGACCGGGCGCTCGCTCATCCGCGCGGCCAGCACATCGGCCAGGGTGAACCGGCCGCAGTTGCGGACGAGTTCCGCGACCAGCAGCAGCACCATCAGCCAGGCCACCAGGAAGCCGACGCAGTAGAGCACCCCGTCGTAGCCATAGAGCGCGATGAGGCCGGAGATGCCGAGGAAGGAGGCGGCCGACATGTAGTCCCCCGCGATGGCGAAGCCGTTCTCCATGGGGGAGAACAGCCGCCCGCCCGCGTAGAACTCCTCCGGGGAGCCCTGCCGTCGACGGCTCGCCCAAGTGGTGATCGCGAGCGTGGCGGCCACGAAGACGCCGAAGAGCAGCAGCGCGAGGCTCTGCTGATTGCCGGTCACCGCCCGTGCCCCCGCATCATCTCCTGCGTCACCCAGCGCAGCTCCAGCGCGACCCGGTCCCTGCGCAGCCGCGCGTGGCGGGCGTACGCCCACGTCAGCAGGAAGGTGGTGGCGAACTGGGCGAGGCCCGCGACCATCGCGACATTGAGCGCGCCGACCACCGGACGGGCCATCACGCCGGGCGCGGTGGTCGCCGCGACCACATACGCCAGGTACCAGAGCAGAAAGGCGGCGGCCGCGGGGAAGACGAAACGGCGGTAGCGCCTGCGCACCTCCTGGAAGGCGGCGCTGCCGTGCACCTCCGTGTACACCTCCTCGGCAGCGGGCGGGCGGGCGCGCCGGGGCGGGCCGGTCGTCTCGTCCGGCCCGCCCCAGCCGGAGGCGAGCGCGTCGTACCAGGGATCGTCCGGCCGGGCCGCCCCGGCATCGCGCGCGTTGTGCATGTCCACCCGAAAGCTCCTTGTTCACTGCCGCGTTGGCGTGCCCAAGGATGGACAGAGTGGGAAGATCCCGGATACTCCAATACCGGACGTTCACCCCATCAGGTGACTCAGGTGATGAACAACCCGGAATCGGTGTCGGGCGGAGCGGCGATGCCGTGGTGGTAGGCGTAGCGCACGGCCTGGGCGCGGTCGCGGACCGCGGTCTTGGCGAACAGGTTGTTGATGTGCGTCTTCACCGTGGCGGGCGCGATCTGCAGCCGACGCGCGATCTCCGGGTTGGACAGCCCCTCGGCGACCAGCGCCAGAACCTCGGCCTCACGGGGCGTGAGCCCGTCCGGCAGCGGCCCCGCGGGGGCTTCCCGCTCGGGCTCGCCCCGGTCCGCGAACCGCTCCAGCAGCCGCCGCTGCACCTTGGGCGACAGCCCGGCGTCCCCCGACATCACGCCCTCCACGGCCCGGACGATCTCGTCGGCGTCGGCGTCCTTGGTCAGATAGCCGCGGGCACCGGCGCGCAGTGCCGGGAAGAGCGAGTCGTCGTCGGCGTAGGTGGTGAGCACCACGACCCGCGTGCCCGGGTGCTCGGCGCACACCCGGCGCGTCGCCTCCACACCGTCGCAGCGGGGCATCCGCAGATCCATCAGCACGATGTCCGGGGCCAGCTCGGCCACCAGCCGCAGCGCCTCCTCGCCGTCGCCCGCCGAGCCGACGACCTCGATACCGGGCAGCAGCCCCAGCAGCATCACGATGCCCTCGCGCACCACCGTCTGATCGTCGGCCACCACGATCCGCGCCGTCACAGCGGCACCCGCAGTCGCACCACGAACCCCTCCCCTTCCGGCCCGGCCTCCAGCGTGCCGCCGAGGAGTTCGGCGCGCTCGCGCATTCCGAGCAGACCGTACCCGGCGCCGCTCCCCGTCAGACCGGCGGCGGCCGGTGCCTTACGGGCGCCGCCGTCGCGGACCTCCAGCGAGACCGTGTGCTCGGCGTAGCCCAGCCGCAGCTCCACCCGGGCGCCCGGCGCGTGCTTGCGGACGTTCGTCAGCGCCTCCTGCGCAACCCGGCGGATGGTGAGCCCCGCCTCAGCGGTCAGCGGCCGCGGCTCGCCCTCCCGTACGAAGCGGGCGCCCTCGGCCGCGGCCGAATCCCGCAGGAAGTCCTCCACCGGGGCCATCTCGCCGCGCAGCGCGGACAGCGCCTGCCGGGTCTCGGCGAGCCCGTCGCGGGCCATCCCCCGGGCGGCGACCACACGGTCCAGCACCTTCGCGGAGTCCTCGCCGCGCTCGATCAGCAGCCGCGCCGCCTCCAGGTGGACCAGCTGCGCGGACAGGCTGTGCGCCAGCACATCGTGGATCTCCCGGGCGATCCGGGACCGCTCGGCCAGCGCCGCCGACTCGGCCTCCGCACGCCGGGCCACCCGCTCCTGCTCGAGCAGCCGGTAGCCGGTTCCGCGGGCCTCCTCGTCCAGCCGGAGCGCATAGCCGCCGACCAGCAGGCCCCCGACCGTGGCCACCTCGCCGAGCGGCGAGTTGCCACTCGCGAGCACATACGCCCCGGAGGCCGCTGCCGCGCAGCCGAGCGCCACCGCCAGCGGCAGCCGCTCCATGGCGAGGATGGCGCTCACGATCCAGACCACGGCGGCCGGGCTCCGCGCCCCGGCGGCGTGCAGCGCGGCGGCCGCGCCGATCAGCACGGCGAGCAGCGCCAGGGCGGGGGCGAGCCGGTGGTCCACGGTGACGCGACGCAGCGCGTACAGCAGGGCCGCGCACCCGGCGAGGGCGCCGATCAGCGCCACCCGCTGGATCCCGGGGAAGGCGTCGTCCCGGACGACGCCCACCAGCAGCCACCCGGCCCCGGCCACCCATATGCCGCCGTTGATCAGCAGCCGGGTCCGCGGCACGCCCTGACGCGTGAGCGCCTGCCGCGAAGGCCACTCCGTCCATCTGGTCATCGGTTGAGTGTGCCCTGCGCACCGGCCCGGCCCGGCACCGGCTCCGTCCCCCGCGCCCGCATCATGACGACGGCGCCGCGCAGCAGCAGGGACGCCGCGAGGGAGAGCATGAGCGGGCCGCTGCCCTGCGACACGCCCGCCAGTGCGCCCACCCCCGCCAGAGCCGCCCGGCACACCACGGCGCCCGCCCACACCATCGCCGTGGTCTTGGCGCCCTGGATCCAGACCGCGCCGGAGTCGTCCGTCCACACCCGGCTGGTCCACCCCCACCCGGCCCCGGTCACCACCCCGACGAGGACCTCCACCACCAGCAGCGCGGCGGCGGCCACGCGGTGGTCGTGGTCGATCAGCCCGGGTTCGCGCAGCGCGAGGAACCCGAGCACCACCGGGACCACCCACCAGCGCCGCGCGTCCTCGGCCACCTTCTGCGGCCGGAACTGCCGTACGAGCACGATGACGACGACCGCGGCGATGAGCACTGCCTTGGCGAGTTCCGGCATGACGAGAGCCTCCGTGGGGCGGGAACGACAACGCTCCCGACGCTACGGACGGGCCCGGCCGCGGGGATCGGAGCCAGGGCGGATCCCGGGTGGAAACCGTCCCTCCACCCGGGGGTGGAGAGACGGCTCGGGTACGGAGTGACCGACGCCTCGGATGCCTCGGGCACCTCGGACGCCTCGGACGCCTCGGACGCCTCGGACGCCTCAGACGTCGATGCGCGACCGGTCCAGGGTCGCCGCCGAGTTGGTGATGAACTCCTTGCGCGGCGCGACCTCGTTGCCCATGAGCAGGTGGAAGGCGTGCTCCGCGGCCTCCAGGTCGCTGATGTTGATACGCCGCAGCGTGCGGTGCCGCGGGTCCATCGTGGTCTCCGCGAGCTGGTCGGCGTCCATCTCGCCGAGACCCTTGTAGCGCTGGATGCCGTCCTTGTAGCGGACCCCGCGGCGCTCCAGGTCCAGCAGCGTCTCCCGCAGCTCGTTGTCGGAGTACGTGTAGATGTACTTCTCCTGGCCCCGCTTCGGGTTGACCAGCTCCACCCGGTGCAGCGGCGGTACGGCCGAGAAGACCCGCCCCTGCTCCACCATCGGCCGCATATAGCGCTGGAAGAGGGTGAGCAGCAGACAGCGGATGTGGGCGCCGTCGACATCGGCGTCGGCGAGGAAGATCACCTTGCCGTAGCGGGCCTGGTCGATGTCGAACGTACGGCCCGAGCCTGCCCCTATGACCTGGATGATCGACCCGCACTCGGCGTTCTTCAGCATGTCCGAGACGGACGACTTCTGAACGTTGAGGATCTTGCCGCGGATCGGCAGCAGCGCCTGGAACTCGGAGTTCCGGGCGAGCTTGGCCGTACCCAGCGCCGAGTCGCCCTCGACGATGAACAGCTCGCTGCGGTCCACGTCGTCGCTGCGGCAGTCGGCCAGCTTCGCGGGCAGCGAGGAGGACTCCAGCGCGGTCTTGCGGCGCTGCGCCTCCTTGTGCTGGCGGGCCGCGATCCGCGTACGGGCCGCGGCGACGACCTTCTCCAGGACGGCGCGGGCCTGCTGCTTGGCGTCCCGCTTGGCGGAGGTCAGGAACGCCTTCAGCTCCTTGGTGACCACGTTGGCCACGATCCGGGAGGCGGCCGAGGTACCCAGCACCTCCTTGGTCTGGCCCTCGAACTGCGGCTCCGCGAGCCGCACGGTCACCACCGCGGTCAGGCCCTCCATGACGTCGTCCTTGACGACGTCGTCCTCGGCGACGCGCAGCATCTTGGCGGTGCGGAGCACCTCGTTGACGGTCTTGGTGACCGAGCGCTCGAAGCCGGAGACATGCGTGCCGCCCTTGGGGGTGGCAATGATGTTCACGAAGGACTTGGTGGTGGCGTCGTAGCCGGTGCCCCAGCGCAGCGCGATGTCGACGCCCAGCTCCCGGGTGACCTCGGTCGGCGTCATGTGGCCGCGCTCGTCGAGGACCGGCACGGTCTCCTTGAAGGTGCCCTGCCCGGACAGCCGCATCACGTCGCAGACGGCCTTGTCCTGGGCGAGATACTCGCAGAACTCGCTGATCCCGCCGTCGTAGCGGAAGGTCTCCTCGACGGGCCCGTCCCGGCCGTCCAGGTTCCGCTCGTCCCGGACGACCAGCGTCAGGCCCGGCACCAGGAAGGCGGTCTGGCGGGCGCGGGCGTGCAGGTTCTCCAGGGAGAGCTTGGCGTCCTTGAGGAAGATCTGCCGGTCCGACCAGTAGCGGACGCGGGTGCCGGTGCGGGTCTTGGGAATCCGCTTACCCTTGAGAAGACCACCGGTGGGGTCGAAGGGGGCGTCGGGTCCGGACTCGGTGAAGATACCGGGGACGCCGCGGCGGAAGCTGATCGAATGGGTCTTGCCGTCCCGGTCCACCTCGACGTCGAGGCGGCTGGACAGCGCGTTCACCACGGAGGCACCGACGCCGTGCAGACCGCCGGAGGCGGCGTACGAGCCACCGCCGAACTTGCCACCGGCGTGCAGCTTGGTCATCACGACCTCGACACCGGACAGCCCGGTCTTGGGCTCGACGTCGACCGGGATCCCCCGGCCGTTGTCCCTGACCTCCACGGAGCCGTCGTCGTGCAGATGCACGTCGATGCGGTCACAATAGCCGCCCAGGGCTTCGTCCACAGAGTTGTCGATGATCTCCCACAGGCAGTGCATGAGACCGCGGCTGTCGGTCGATCCGATGTACATACCGGGGCGCTTGCGCACTGCCTCGAGCCCCTCGAGGACGAGAAGGTGCCGCGCGGTGTAGTTGGAGCCGCCCCGGTCTGCTCCGGTCAGCATCGCAGTGGACGGCACGGACGTGTCGGCGGTCACGCGGTTCGCTCCTCGCTGAATTTCTGTTGGCCCGACTTTGGGCACGATGGTGGCACGGGTCGCCCGTCAGAGCGTACCGAGGCCTGATAGAGCCTTCGTGCCGCCACCCGTGAAACGTCCATCCTAGTCCGGGCAGCCCCAGTTTCGCTCGTACGTTCGATAACCCGTTTGGCGTGAAGCACACATCACGTTCCCTTGGAGGCATGAACCATTTAGGCTCCGGGCACGTCCTCATGAACAACCGGCAACCCAGCCGGGAGGACAAAACCCGACATGCGACGTGAATCCGTAAACCAACGCAATACGGCTCATTCGCCGCCAACCGTCATCATCCGGCCCCTCAGAAGCAATTTTTGAGAAAAAGCCACGAGCGGGAACGATATCGGGCTGGTTGGATGTTGATCCTGGTACGACAGCTCGTCGAGCTAGAGAAGAGGCGACGTGACTACTGTTCTGACCCCCGCGAGCCCGCTGACGGCCGCTGACCGCTGCGACCGCTGCGGCGCCCAGGCATACCTGCGCGTCGTCCTGATGAGCGGCGGTGAACTGCTCTTCTGCGCCCACCACGGCCGCAAGTTCGAGCCGGAACTCAAGAAGATCGCCGCGGAAATACAGGACGAGACCGAGCGGCTGACCGCCGCTCCGGCATCCGCGTCGGACGACTGACGCCGACGCCTTTCGCGCCACGACGACGAGCGAAGCCGGCCAAGGGCCGGATGTCGGGCGGCCCTCCCCAGCCAGGGGAGGGCCGCCCGCGCTCGTGTCGCGGCGTCTCGTGACCCTGCCTCCCGGGCCTCCCGGCGGGCCCGAGGCGCCCGCTCGGCCGTCTCAGCCATACGCGGCCACCAGGGACGCCATCGCCGAGACCCGTGTATAGACGCCCGGCCGCCCGGCCACCGCACAGCCACTCCCCCAGGACACCAGGCCCACCAGCCGCCCGTCGGCGACCAGCGGACCTCCGCTGTCCCCCTGGCAGGCGTCCCGGCCGCCGCTCGTGACCCCGGCACAGACCATCGAGGCCGGCTGATAATCGCCCTCCGTGTTTCCGGGGTAGGCGCTCCGGCACGTCGCGTCGGTCAGGACGCGCACCGCCGTGGCCCGCAGCGTCAGCGCATAGCTGCCGTCGCCGTCGGTGTCACCCCAGCCGTACACCAGCGCCTTGCTCCCGGGCCGGTAGCCCGGATCCCCGGCCCGTGCCATGTGGATGACGTAGGCGGGCGGCAGCGGCCGCCCCAGGGTGAGCACCGCGATGTCACCGGCCCGGTCGTCGGACTGGTACGCCGGATTGACCCACACCTTCGCCGGTGCCATCTCCACCCCGCGGGTCCCCCGCAGATCATTGCGGCCGACGATCACCCGCAGGTCCTGCACGTCCTGCCACTTCTTACCCAGCACCGCCCGGCTCAGACAGTGCGCCGCCGTGATGACCCGCGTGGGGGCCACCGCCACACCGCCGCAGTACTGCCCCGAGCGCTTCGCGCCGAACAGCTCACGGCTGGCCAGCGCGACGGCCCAGGGCGCCTCGGCCGTACGGACCCGATGCCCGCCCACCACGGCACGGTCGGCCGTCGCCGGGGCGGGCGCGATCAGCAGCAGCGCGAGCGCGGCGGCGAGCAGCACGGCGAGGCGTGCGGAGAATGACGGCAGCGACCTACACATGCAGCCTCCTGACCGTACGGAGCGAGTCGCCCACCCAGCGTCACCCCGCTCGGCGCGGTCCGCATCCCGGAGTGGGCCAACCGGGGCGGGCCGCCGTGGGCCATCCGGGTGGAGCACCCTCGGACAGCCAGGACGGGCCGTCCCCGGACAGCGCGAAGGCCGGGCCCCCGAAAGGAGACCCGGCCTTCGTATGGCGCTGTGCGGCGCGGCCCGTTTAGTCCAGGTAGTCCCGGAGGACCTGGGAGCGGGACGGGTGGCGCAGCTTCGACATGGTCTTGGACTCGATCTGGCGGATGCGCTCACGCGTCACGCCATAGACCTTGCCGATCTCGTCGAGCGTCTTCGGCTGACCGTCGGTGAGGCCGAAGCGCATGGACACCACGCCCGCCTCGCGCTCGCTGAGCGTGTCCAGCACCGAGTGCAGCTGCTCCTGGAGCAGGGTGAAGCTCACGGCGTCGGCCGGGACGACGGCCTCGGAGTCCTCGATGAGGTCACCGAACTCGCTGTCGCCGTCCTCGCCCAGCGGGGTGTGCAGGGAGATCGGCTCGCGGCCGTACTTCTGGACCTCGATGACCTTCTCAGGGGTCATGTCCAGCTCCTTGGCCAGCTCCTCCGGGGTGGGCTCACGGCCCAGGTCCTGGAGCATCTGGCGCTGCACCCGCGCGAGCTTGTTGATGACCTCGACCATGTGCACCGGGATACGGATGGTGCGGGCCTGGTCGGCCATGGCACGCGTGATCGCCTGGCGGATCCACCAGGTGGCGTACGTCGAGAACTTGTAGCCCTTGGTGTAGTCGAACTTCTCGACGGCGCGGATCAGACCGAGGTTGCCCTCCTGGATCAGGTCCAGGAAGAGCATGCCGCGGCCCGTGTAGCGCTTGGCCAGGGAGACCACCAGACGGAGGTTGGCCTCCAGGAGGTGGTTCTTGGCGCGACGGCCGTCCTCGGCGATGATCTCCAGCTCGCGCTTGAGCTTGGGAGCGAGCTTGTCGGCGTTGGCGAGCTTGTCCTCGGCGAACAGACCGGCCTCGATCCGCTTCGCGAGCTCGACCTCCTGCTCGGCGTTGAGCAGCGGGACCTTGCCGATCTGCTTCAGGTAGTCCTTGACCGGGTCGGCGGTGGCACCGGCCGCGGCGACCTGCTGCGCCGGGGCGTCGTCCTCGTCCTCGTCGGAGAGCACGAAGCCCGCGTTCTCCGGCTCGGGCTCGGCGCCCTCGGGGGCCGGCTTGCCCGCCGCCGGCACCTCCTCGATGACGTCCTCGGCCTCGAGGATCTCGTCGGTGACGTCCTTCTTGGCGGTGGTCTTCTTCGCGACCGTCTTCTTGGCGGCGGTGGTCTTCTTCGCCACCGCCTTCTTGGCCGTGGCCTTCTTGGCCGCGGCCTTCTTCGCGGGCTCCGCCGACGCCTCCTCGGCCGGGCCGCCCGCGGCGGTCGCGGGAGCGGCCGGAGCGGCGGGGGCCTTCTTGGCGGCGACCGTCTTGGCCGCGACGGTCTTGGTGGCGGTGCGCTTTGCCGGGCTCTTCGCTGCGACGCTCTTGCGGGTGCGCTTGGGCGCCTCTGCGGCACTGACCATCAGCGTCACACCCTCCTCGTCGAGGATCTGGTTGAGGCTGCGCAGAACGTTCTTCCACTGGGTTGGCGGAATCTGGTCAGCCTCGAAGGCCCGACGCACGTCATCGCCGGCGATCTGCCCCTCAGCCTTTCCCCGCTCGATGAGCGCCATGACAGACTCGGATTCGGCGATCTCCGGCGGGAGCGTACGGGATGTGCTGGCCGACACGAACAACCTCTCGGAACGTTGGAAACGGCTTCCGGCCCCGTCCGCTGTGGACCGGAGCCGACGACCGCCGGCAGGGATGAACCGACGGCGCGCGGGCGGAGTGCGGAGGAGTACAGCGTCGCGAGCGACATCTGTATTCCCTCCGCGACTGCCACCTCTTTAATCATCGCGCTGCCCCAAAGAGCGTTACGCCCAATCGTCGTGGCCCGAGTCACACCACATATCGGTCCTCATACTCACCAAACGGGACAGATAACTCCGAGTCGATCACGCACCGGCTCCCGGGCGGCGCTCCCGATCCGCCCGTACTGCGGTCCATGTCACGTCCCGAGCCTCCCGCCCCGCGCCGTCGTTCACGTTTCGCGCCGCGCCGCCGAACCCGCGGGCGGGATCCGGCGACGCCGCTCCGTACGCCGTACGCCGCTCACCGCCGGCGGCCCGCCGCCCGCGGTTTGCCATACGCCGTACACCCCGGGCGCCGCATGCGCCGCGGGGTCAGTGCTCGCGCGGCGCGGGCACCCCGACCTCGGCGTGGTCGAGGTCCGGGTGGACGATCAGGAGTTGGCGCACGGCCGCTTCGGCCGCCGCGGCATCCCCCGACCCGACCGCCTCGACGATCCGGCGGTGGTGGCCGACACTCGCCTCGGTGAGCCGGTCACAGCCGGTGGCCGGTGCCCCGGAGACATGGAGGGCGGCGGCGACGATGCCCGCCAGATGCTCCAGCATCCGGTTGCCCCCGACCTGGAGCAGCAGGGCGTGGAACTCGGCGTCGGCGCGGGAGAACGTGAGGGTGTCGCCCTGGGTCAGCGAGTGCCCCATGATCTCGGCCATGTCGGCCAGTCGCTGCTGCACGTCCTCGCGGCCGTGCCCCGCGGCGAGGCGCGCCGCCAGCGGTTCGATCGTCCAGCGCAGCTCGCACAGCTCGCGGCGCTGATCGTCGCGCTGTGGCCCGAAGGCGCGCCATTCGATGATGTCCGGATCCAGCAGGTTCCAATCGCTGACCGGGCGGACCCGGGTGCCGACGTTGGGGCGGGCGCTGACCAGGCCCTTGGCCTCGAGGACGCGCAGCGATTCCCGGACGACCGTGCGGGAGACCTCGAAGCGCTGTCCGATCTCCTCCGGGACCAGCGGGCGGTCGGCGCCCAGGTCGCCGGAAACGATCATCTGTCCGAGCTGCTGAACGAGCTGGCCGTGCAGCCCGCGGCCCCGGTTGCCGGCCGCGCGGCGGCCCACCCGGCCGATCTCCGCGTCCGCGCCGTCCCAGGAGGGGGCGCTGCCGCGGTCGGCGCCGGGGGCGTCGGCGTAGGAGTAGCGGTCAAGCTCGCCCGAGCCAGCGAGGCCGGAGTCGGCGGGACGAGCCGCGGTCATGGTGGTGTGCGCAAGGGTACTCACGCATCCTTTGTCGGCGACGCTCCGGAGGCCCTTGAGGTCTTTGGTGAAAAGCACACGAAAGGGTGATCGCCCATTACCTCACAATTGACGCTGATTCGGACAGAAAGCAGCACCCTTCACCGGAGTTGCGACCACTTCACGAGCCGACCCTGCATCACCAGTTCCGAGCCGCGGACCGGGGCGCAGGGGCCGGTCCGCGGTCGGCCGCCTACTGGCGGGCCCTTCTGCCGCGCAGCCCGGTGAGGGCGTAGGCGAACAGCAGCACCGCCACCGACAGCATCAGGGCCTGCCCCACGGGTTGGCCCGCGAGCCGCAGCACGGCCGCCACTCCCCGGTTGAGCACGGACGGCGGGCGGTCCAGCGCGACGGCGCGCAGCCGGTGCGGGAGCCCGACGAGCAGGTGCAGCGACGGCTCGTCCATCGCTCGCCGGACCACGGGAACCGCCAGGAGCGGCACCGCGAGGAGCGTGGCCAGCCCGAGCGCGGTGGACCGGAAGACGCCCGCGGCGAGCAGCCCGGCCCAAGAGCAGCCGATGGTGAGGCCGAAAACGCTCGCCATCAGCACCGGCCAGTCGCTCGGAAGCGGAACCGCGTTCCCCCCGACGAGCAGCAGGAGCGCCGCGCTGTCGAGGACGATGGCGCCGAGCGTCAGCAGCGTGGCCCCGACCGCGCAGACGACGAACTTGGCGGCCAGCAGTCCGATCTGCTGCGGTACGGCGTCCCGGGCGGGGGCCAGTGCCGGATAGCGGAACTCGTCGCCGAAGGCGAGGGCGCCCAACAGCCCGGCGGCGATCGCGATGGGCGGCAGCGGAAGGTCGGCCGGCCAGCCGGTGAGCCGGTGCAGCTCCCCGGCTCCGCCCTCGCGGGCCAGCAGAACGGAGGCGAGGAGCGAGAGGGCGAGCGCCGCGGCACCGATCAGCCAGCCGGTCCGTACTCCGGTGGCGCGGCGCAGTTCGTATCGCATCGGCCAGGCGGGGCCGGGGAGCCGGAGCTTGTGGAGCACCCGGGGCGACGAGGCCTCGGGGTCACGGGCGCGGACTCCCGCGGGGGTCGCGGGCCCCAGGTCGGCGGCCTCCTCGACCAGCCGGTGCACCACGATGCCGTGGCGGTAGGCGGTCTCGCCGACGGAAGCGCTGGGGAGGCCGTAGACGGAGATGCGGGTCTCGTCGTCCCGCACCACCGAGAACGGGTCGGCGACCGCCTCCTCCTCGCCCTCGGGCTCCCTTTCAGCCACCGCGGCGCCCCCGGGCGCCGTGGCACTCATGGCCGCCGCGGCACTCGCGGGCGCCTCGACGCCGGGTCCCGGGACAGGGACGGATACGGGGACGGTGGCGGGCTCGGCGTCCGTCTCGGGAGCGCTCACCCCCGCGGGTGCGGTGTCGCCCTCTGCCTTCGCCTTGTCCTTGGCGCGGCCCAGACCACCGAGCCTGACCTTGACCTTGATCCCGACCTTGCCCTCGCCCTCGGCAGCGGCCTCTGCCGCCTGGGCGTGAGCCGCCGCTTCGGCCGCCGCACGCTCCGCTCGCCGCTCGGCTTCCGCCGCCTCGCGGGCGACATCCGCCTCCTCCTCCAGGACGGCGGCCAGCCGCCCGGCGAGCGGCGAGCGGACGACGACGCGGGGGCGCAGCCGGGTGCGCGTGAACTCCTCGACCGGCTGATCGGCCACCAGCCGGCCCGCTTCCAGAGTGAGGACGCGGTCCGCGACGCGGGCGACCCCTTCGGCGTCCTCGGTGGTGATCAGCACGGCGCCGCCCTGGTCGGCGAATCCGCGCAGCAGTCCGTTGAGCCAGTCGACCTCACGGGCCGACAGACCCCGGGCCGGTTCGTCCAGCACGAGGGTGTGCGGATCTCCGAGCAGCGCGGTGGCGATGCCGAGGCGGCGCTCCATCCCGAGGGCCAGATCGCCGAGGCGCTCGTCCGCCAGGTCGGTGAGACCGACGACATCGAGGACGACATCGGCGCGGGCGGCGGGCACCCCGGCGGCGGCGCCGAGCATTCTCAGGTGACCGCGCGCGGTGCGCCCCGGATGCCCTGGGACATCGTCGAGGAGGACGCCGATCTCGCGGGCCGGGCGCCGGATGCGATGCAGGGGGCGGCCCCGGAAGAACGCGGAGCCATGGCCCCGGTCGAGCTGCAGCAGCAGCCGCAACGCGCTGGTCTTCCCGGCGCCGGGACCACCGAGCAGGGCGGTGACACGCCCCGGCGGGGCCTCGAAGGTGAGATCGTCGATGGCGGGCGCGTGGTTGCGGCGGCGGGCGCTGGTCAGTCCGGTGGCCTGGATCATGGCTTCTCCCGCGGGGCATGGAACCGCTCGGTGGCACGTGGGGACTGGTGACGTACCGGAGCACGGTAACCCGCTATGTCCTATTTCGTCGGCACATACACCCCCTGCCGAGTCGTCGTGTCACAGGCCGTCACACCTCGGGGCGAAGCATGGGCGGATTGAGCAGCGTGGCGCCCCCGGCCCGGAACAGCTGGGCGGGCCGCCCGCCCTGACGGGTCGTCGTGCCCCCGGTGGGCACCAGGAAGCCCGGGGTGCCGGTGACCTTGCGGTGGAAGTTGCGCGGATCCAGGGCCACGCCCCACACCGCCTCGTACACCCGGCGCAGCTCGCCGACCGTGAACTCCTGGGGGCAGAAGGCGGTGGCCAGCGAAGAGTATTCGATCTTGGAGCGGGCGCGCTCGACACCGTCCGCGAGGATGCGGGCGTGGTCGAAGGCGAGCGGGGCGGCCAGGTCCGGGTCCCGGCCGAAGGCTCCTTCCTGGTCGAGCAGCGACTCGACCGGGGCCCAGCGGACACTGTGGGCGTCGCCCCCGGGCCGGGGCGCGGGCAGGTCGGGCGCCAGCGCCAGATGCGCGACGCTGACCACCCGCATCCTGGGGTCCCGCTTCGGGTCGCCGTAGGTGGCGAGCTGTTCGAGGTGCGCGGCGTTCGGCGGGACCGGAAGCGTCGGGTCATGCGCGTGCAGCCCGGTCTCCTCGGCCAGTTCCCTGGCCGCGGCGGCGGACAGGTCCTCGTCGGCGCGTACGAAACCGCCGGGCAGCGCCCATCGCCCCTTGAAGGGCGGCTCGCCGCGGCGGACGGCCAACGCGCACAGCGCGTGCCGCCGCACGGTGAGCACGACCAGATCCACGGTGACGGCGAAAGCCGGAAAGGCCGATGGGTCGTAGGGCATGGGACGATCATAGTCGTCTGCCTGACGATAATCAGGCCGTTGAGCATGATCGGCAATGTTCCCGAAACCGCTCTCCCAGGCGTTTTCCCGTTCGGCGTTCGCACCTCCTTCCGCATGGAGCGATCACACCCGAGGCGATCCTGACGGTCCGTCCGGCGCCGCCCGTGGTCAGCGGCGGCTGCGCGTGCCGCGACCGCCCGTCCTGCGCCGGGTCCGGGCCCTGCCCTCCGGCCGCCGCCTGGCACCGGACGCGCCCGGTCCGCCGGAGCCGCCCGGTCCGGTGGTGCGCACGGGCCATCGCCGCCCGGTCCGCTCCGGATGGTCTCCACCGTCCGCCGCGGGCTCCGCCTCCGCGGGCTCGGGGGCCGCCTCGGCGGTCGTACCGCCGAGCCGCCGCAGCTCCTCATGGACCGCGGCGTGCACCGCCTGGTCCGCGCTGTCCCGGCGCAGACACTGGCGCAACAGCTCGGGATCGAGCCCCTCGTTGCACGCCTGATGGAGCAGCTTGGCGAAGAGGTAGTGCGGATCGACCCGCAGCGCACGGCCGAGCGCGACCCGGGCCGAGGGTTCGTCACCGGACGACCAGGCGACCCAGCCGGTAAGGGTGAGCGGGGCCGCGGCATGCTCCCCGTACGAGCCGACGCAGCGGCGGGCCAGTGCGCGCCACAGCCGCAGCGCCGCCTCGGCCTCCGGCTCCTCCATCCACTCGGCGGCCCGGTCGCGCGCCACCCGGTCCTGCAACCCGATGATCACCGAGGCGGCTTCCTCGTCGTCCAGCAGGCCGTCGTCGCGGGCGTCGGCCGTGCCCGGGTCGGCGATCGGCGGTGCGCCGCACAAGCGGTCCATCATCCGGCGTGCCGTGCCGAGGGTCTCCTCCCGCACGGCGGCACAGTCCACACCGCCCAGGATTTTCGGTACGAGACGGCTCCCGGCCATGTCCAGCGCCCGCTCCTGCCCCTCGGCGCGGGCCCCGGTGAGCGGCGCGAGCCTGGCCTCCATCTCGCGCAGCGAACCGCGCACGTGCACCCCCGCGAAGGTCGCCGCCGCGGCCATCACCGAGGTGCCCGGCATGGCGAGCGGCACCCCTTCCGGCGGACAGCAGCGCCGGTCGGGACAGACATACGACCAGAACCGGCCGTCGGAAATGCACAGCGCCTCGAAGACCGGCACCTCGAAGCCGCCGCACGCGGTGCGCAGCCGCTGGGCGAGGGGCCGCAGCCGCTCCATCACCTCCCGGCCGGACTCGCCCTCGGCCGGTTCCTGGCACAGGAACAGCACGATCCCATCGGGCCGGTCGCCTCGCCGCTCGCTGCCCCCGATCAGGCACTCGGCGAGCTGGTCGCACACCTCGGGCCACTCCTCGCGGACGCGGGGGATACCGAGCCGGAGTCTGCCGCCGAACCGGCCGCGCGGGCCGTGCAGCGCGATCATCACCACGCTGTCATCGGGGTGGAAGCCCAGAACGTAGGGCAGGGCGTCAGCCAGCTCGGCGGGGCTGCGGAGGGTGACCTGCTCCTCGCCGGACAGACCGGCCGTGTCGTTGTCTCGAGTCATGGCCCGACGGTCCCTCAGCCCGGTCGGCTCCGCCAGCCCTGTGGATAACGTTATCCACAGGCTGCGAGCCCCGTTCGCGCGTTGTCGGGGGGATCGGGTTGCATGGGGGCATGAGCGACGAAAACCTGCGCATCTCGGCCGACCGCGTCCTGACCCGCCTCGTCGGGGACACCTCCGGTTCCGCGCGACTGCGGGAGGATCAATGGCGGGCCATCGAGGCGCTGGTCGCCGATCGCCGCCGGGCGCTGGTCGTGCAGCGCACCGGCTGGGGCAAGTCCGCTGTGTATTTCGTCGCAACCGCGCTGCTGCGCGAGCGCGGCAGCGGCCCGACCGTGATCGTCTCCCCGCTGCTGGCGCTGATGCGCAACCAGGTCGAGGCCGCGGCCCGGGCCGGTATCCACGCCCGCACCATCAACTCCGCGAACGCCGAGGAGTGGGACACCATCCAGGCGGAAGTGGCCGCGGGCGAGGTGGATGTGCTGCTGGTGAGCCCCGAGCGGCTGAACAACCCCGATTTCCGCGATCAGGTGCTGCCCCGGCTCGCCGCCGCCACCGGGCTGCTGGTCGTGGACGAGGCGCATTGCATCTCCGACTGGGGCCATGACTTCCGGCCCGATTACCGCAGGCTGCGCACCATGCTGGCCGATCTGCCCCAGGGCGTTCCCGTGCTGGCCACGACCGCGACGGCCAACGCCCGGGTGACGGCGGATGTGGCCGAGCAGCTGGGCACAGGCGGGCGGGAGAAGCCGGGGGACGAGGAGGGGAGCGCGCGCGCGCTGGTGCTGCGCGGGCCGCTGGACCGGGAGAGCCTGAGCCTGGGCGTGCTGCCACTGCCGGATGCCGCGCACCGGCTCGCCTGGCTCGCCGACCACCTCCATGAGCTGCCGGGCTCCGGAATCGTCTACACCCTCACCGTCGCCGCGGCCGAGGAGGTGACCGCGTTCCTGCGGCAGCGCGGCCACACCGTCGCTTCCTACACCGGCAAGACCGAGAACGCGGATCGCCAGCAGGCCGAGGAGGACCTCCTGGCCAACCGGGTCAAGGCGCTGGTCGCCACCTCGGCGCTGGGCATGGGCTTCGACAAGCCGGACCTCGGCTTCGTGGTGCACCTGGGTTCGCCCTCCTCCCCCATCGCCTACTACCAGCAGGTCGGCCGCGCCGGGCGCGGTGTGGAGCATGCCGAGGTGCTGTTGCTGCCCGGCCGCGAGGACGAGGCGATCTGGCGCTATTTCGCCTCGCTCGCCTTTCCGCCCGAGGAGCAGGTGCGCCGCACGCTGGACGTCCTGGCGGCGGCGGACCGGCCGGTGTCCCTGCCCGCGCTGGAGCCGCAGGTGGAGCTGCGGAGGTCGCGCCTGGAGACGATGCTCAAGGTGCTCGACGTCGACGGGGCGGTGCGGCGGGTGCGCGGCGGCTGGACCGCCACCGGCCGCCCCTGGACCTACGACGCCGAGCGGTATGCGTGGGTGGCGCGGCAGCGCGAGGCGGAGCAGCAGGCGATGCGCGACTACGCGTCGACGGGCGAGTGCCGGATGGAGTTTCTTCGGCAGCAGTTGGACGACGAGAAGGCGGCGCCATGCGGCCGCTGTGACAACTGCGCGGGGGCCCGGTTCACCACCGAGGTCTCCGACGCCTCCCTCGACGCGGCGCGTGGCGAGCTGGGGCGGCCCGGCGTGGAGGTGGAGCCGCGTCGCATGTGGCCGACCGGGCTGCCCGCGGTCGGCGTCGACCTCAAGGGGCGTATTCCGGCGGGCGAGCAGGCCGCGGCCGGGCGGGCGCTCGGTCGTCTCTCCGACATCGGCTGGGGAAACCGGCTGCGTCCCCTGCTGGCCCCGCAGGCTCCGGATACCGCGGTTCCCGACGATGTGGCGAGCGCGGTGGTGACCGTGCTCGCGGACTGGGCCAAGGGCCCCGGTGGATGGTCCTCGGGCGCCCCGGACGCACCAGCCCGTCCGGTGGGTGTGGTCACGATCGCCTCGCACACCCGGCCCCAGCTCATCCAGAGCCTCGGCGAGCGCATCGCCGCCATCGGCCGGATGCCCCTGCTGGGCACCGTCTCGTACCACGACACCGGGGTGGATACCCGGGTGCCGCGCACCAACAGCGCGCAGCGGCTGCGGGCGCTGCACGGGGCACTGACCGTGCCGCCCGCACTGGCGTCAGCCATTGCCGAAGCCGATGGCCCGGTGCTGCTCGTCGATGACCTGGCGGACACGGGCTGGACGTTGGCCGTCGCGGCCCGGCTGCTCCGCCGGGCCGGTGCCGCCGAGGTGTTTCCGCTGGTCCTCGCCGTGCAGGGGTGAGCACGGCGGTGGCCCGCAGGCGGTGAGGAATATAGGAGGCACATAGCCGCAAACCGGCCAGGTGTGCCAACTGCTCATTGCCGCATGCGAGCGCTTCCCGCCAGAATTGTCAGAAGCTCCCCGCCCCGGCCCTCTCGTGGTCCTGACGGGGCCGTGTCGTGGTGTGCGCCCGCGCCCGACCCTCGCACGGACCATGGGCGCGCAGACGAAGGGAGGACCGTGACCTTCGGCTTCGCTCCGCCACCGTCCGCCGATCCCGCTGTCCGGCTGGGCCGGATGCTCGAACCCGCCGAATGGGCCGCCGCCGGCATTCCGCTGCTGCGCAATCCGCGTGAGGTCGTCCTCGGGCTGCACAGCCGCCATCTGCCGACTCCCTCGACGGCCGTGGTCGCGGTCCTCGACCCGGAGGAACGCCTCACGGCGAGCGCGTCGTTCAGCCAGCACGGCTCCGCCGCACCCGACGGATGGGAATTCCGCAACGCGCTCCTGTCCCGGCTACGCCGGGTGATCCCGCACGATCTGCGGCGCCGCTCACCGGTCCGCACCGCCGTGCTGCTCTACTGCCGCGAGGGGGAGAGCCGGTGGACGGAGGAGGACGGCGCCTGGATGTGGGGTCTGCGGGACGCCTGCACCCTGCACGGGCTGCGCTGTGGTGCGTACATCACGCTGACCCGGGAGGGCTGGCAGGTCCTGGGAGAGGGGCGGGGCGGCCGTCGGCCGCACTCCGCTTCGCTCCGGACCGCACTGGGGATCGCCCCCGCACCCGATGGCGACGCCGCACCCCTGCCGCGGCCCCTGGGCAGGGCGCGTGAGGTGCTGCACCGCTCAGCGGCCGTGTGACCGCCGACCGTCCGGAGGCCGGACAGCTCCTTGACGGGCGTCAGGGGCTGCCGGGCACCGGGCGTACGGGAAGTGCGGAGTCAGACGCCCGCGGCCATAAGGGTGTTGATGCGCTGCGGGTCACCACAGACGATCAGCAGCGCCGAAGCACGGCTCATCGCCTGGGGCAGTGCGCGGGCCACGGCATCGTCCGCCCCGCCGTTGACGGCGACGACCACGACCGAGCGGCCCGTGGTGCGGTCGGCGTCCGCGGCGGCGTAGAAGACGTCGTCACCGGCGTCGTGCTGCGCCCAGTAGGACGCCTCGCCGAAGGACAACTCATGTGCCGCCCACGGATGCTGGTCCCCGGTGGCCAGCACCAGGATTTCGCCTGGCGCCCGGCCGGAGTCCAGCAGCAGGTCGACCGCCTCGTCCGCCGCGTCCAGGGCGCCGTCCACCGAAGCGGGGATCAGCTGGATCTGGGGCGCGGCCGCCGAGTCGGGGGCAGTCTTGGCAGCCGAGGCCGCGGGTGCGGTCGGCGCAGGCTTCGCCGCATCGCTCGTGGTGCGCTGCGACGGAGCCGACGAGGTCCCGGCGGAACCACGGTTCGGACCGGGGCTGCCGGGTCGCCGCGGGGCGGGCCGGGGGCCGGGACCAGGGACAGGACGAGGGGTCGGCGCGGTGCGGCCTGCGGCCGGTGTCGCGCGAGGACCCGGGACACTCTCGTGAATCTGAGGCTCCTCGGGGATGAGAGGCATGGGCTGATGTCTATCAAACGTCGGTGCGAGTCGCACCAGCGGGTGGTGGTTTGGACCGGTCGGTCTGCTCAGAAGTCGAAGCCGAGTTGGCCGTCGACCTCCAGCTCGGACGGTCCAGATGTACTGCGCACGCGCTTGAGGTGCCGCCAGCGGGGCAGCCCGTCCAGGTAGGCCCAGGACAGCCGGTGGTGGGGCGTGGGCCCCTGTTCCCGCAGGGCAGCGCGGTGCACGGGGGACGGGTATCCGGCGTTGTCCCCGAACCGGAAGTCCGCGTGCGCGTCTCCCAGTTCGGCCATCAACGCGTCCCGCCGCACCTTGGCGATCACGGAGGCGGCAGCGACGGCCACACAGGACTGATCGCCCTTGATGACCGTGCGGACCCTCCAGGGATCGCCGAGGTAGTCGTGCTTGCCATCGAGGATCACCGCGTCCGGACGGACGGGCAGCCCGTCGAGAGCCCGGGTCGCGGCGAGCCGGAGGGCGGCCGTCATGCCCAGGTCGTCGATCTCCTCGGGCGAGGAGTGACCCAGAGCATGCGCGGTGACCCACGACTCCAACACGGACGCCAGCTCCGTGCGCCTCTTGGGGCTCAGCAGCTTGGAATCCGTGAGCCCGGTCGGCGGACGCCGCAGTCCGGTGACCGCCGCGCAGACCGTCACCGGGCCTGCCCAAGCCCCTCGCCCGACCTCGTCGACACCGACGACGGTCTTGGCTCCTGTCGTGGCGCGGAGCGAGCGCTCGACACTGTGGGTGGGCGGTTGGTAGGCCATGGCGAGGACAACATTACGCCGCTCACCCGGGCGCCGTGTACCCGGATCAGGCGCTACGCCGCAGAGCTGCCGGAACGGGCCCGGTCGCGGACGGCTCCGACGGCCCCGGCACCCAACCCGGCGCGGCACGGGGGCGGTTCGACGGCCCGGCGGACGCGATGTGACCCGGGACGACGCACGGTGCCGTCCGTCAGTCCGCCGACGGGATCCAGGCCGGAAGCGGCTCGGTGTGCTCCTGCCATCCGCGAGGCGGTGCGCCACGTGAACCGGATGCGATCACTCCGCCCGCGATCGCGCAGGTGGTGTCCACGTCCCCGCCGGCCTGCGCGGTCGTCCAGAACGCGTCCTCGAAGGAGTCCAGGTGCCGGGCCGCGGCCCACAGCGCGAAGGGCACGGTGTCGTGGGCGCTGGTGCGGCGGCCGCATCCCAGCACCGCGGCGACGGTACCGGCATCCGCGTAGTCCAGCATGTCGCGGGCGCGCCGCAGCCCGGCCTGGACGGCGCTGCGCGGGACGGCCTCGATCACCCGGTCCAGCAGGACCTCCGGCCCGCCGTGGCCCGCCGGGTCGGCCACCACGGCCGCCGCGGCGGCCACCGCCATCGTCCCCGCCACGGCCTCCCGGTGCTGGTGCGTGGTGTACGCGGAGATCTCCGCCTGATGCGTCGCCTGCTCCACATCGCCCGCGTACCAGGCCCCCAGGGGAGCGATCCGCATGGCGGCGCCGTTACCCCATGATCCCTGGCCCTGGAACAGTCCGGCGGCCAGATCGCGCCAGTCGCCGCCCTCCCTGACCAGCCGGAGCATCCGGTTCACGGCGGGGCCGTACCCCCGGTCGAAGTCATGACGCACGGCGAACGACCGGGCAAGGTCGTCCTGGTCGATCCGGCCGTGCTCGGCGAGAACGGCCAGCACGGAGCAGCCCATCTCGGTGTCGTCGGTCCACTGCCAGGGGGCGGGCGGCAGTTCGCGGCGCTTGAGGAAGGGATAGTTGGCGGGAACGAAGAACTGGGAGCCGAGGGCATCGCCCACGGACAGCCCGCGCAGGCTCGCCAGAGCCCGGTGGTAACGGTCAGCGGTCATCGCTGGGCACTCTAACCGGTGAGTCCGTAGGGCTCGGGTGTGCACCAGCGCTCGAAGGGGCGGTCGAGGTGGTAGCGGCCGTCCGAGCCCAGCAGCAGCATCCGCGTCTCGGCGTTGTCCGGGTTGGACAGGGACTCGAATTCGGCGACGCTCCAGTGCAGCCAGCGCATGCAGAAGAGCCTCATGGTCAGCCCATGGGTGACCAGCAGGACGTTCGGCGGATGCGCCGGGTCCTCGAAGCTGCGCCACAGGCTCTCCAGGAACGCGTCCACCCGGTCGTAGACATCGGCCCCGGACTCGCCCTGCGCGAAGCGGTAGAAGAAGTGCCCGTAGGCGTCGCGGTAGGTCTTCTGCTTCCGCACGTCCTCGCGGTCCTGCCAGTTTCCCCAGTCCTGCTCGCGCAGCCGCGGCTCCTCCCTGACCCGGGTGCGGGACGGGTCCAGGCCGAGCAGCTCCAGGGTCTGGTGGGTGCGCCGGTACGGCGACACATAGACCGATACGCGCTCGTCGGCGAAGGTGGCACGCAGCCCGATACCCGCCTCCTGCGCCTGCTGCCGCCCGGTCTCGGTCAGCTTCAGGGCATGGTCGGGTACGCGTTCGTACACCGAGTCATCCGCATTCCCCTCCGATTCTCCGTGTCGTATGAGGATGATGCGCCGGGGTCGTGCCATGCCGCCCACCCTAGATCGGGCGTGCGGCGAACGCCTCGCTCCCCTCCTCCGCCACCGGGCGGCCGTCCTCCGCCTCGCAGACACGACCGGCGAACCGTCGGCCGACCGAGCCTGCAAACACAACCACAGTTGCATTACCCTCAGGGTGACACGGGAAACCAGCTAACGCAACCGGAGTCGCAATTGCCGTCAGAGAGCGCAGCCCACACCCCGGGCACCGTCCGCCCCGGCGGGCGCACCGCGCGCACCCGCGCCGCGGTCCGCGACGCCGTGCTCACCGGCCTCGCCGAGCACGGCTATCCGGGCCTGACCGTCGAGTACGTGGCCGAACACTCCGGCGTCCACAAGACGACGGTCTACCGGCGCTGGGGCAGCGTCGAGGGGCTGGTGGCCGACGCGCTCCAGCTCGCCGGGGAGGACTCCTGGGCGGCCCCCGACACCGGCAGCCTCGGCGGCGATCTGCGGGTCCTGGCCCGCGAGGTGACCGAGACGTTCGGGGACGCACCGGCCGCCGCAGCACCGACCGCCTTCGTCGCCGCCGCGTTCCAGTCCCGGCGCGCGGCGGAGGCGCTCCACGACTTCTACGCCGAGCGGTTCGCCCGGTGTGAAACCGTGGTGACACGGGCCGTCGAGCGCGGCGAGGCGCCTGTCGGCACCGACGCCGCGGCGGTCGTACGGGCCGTATCCGCCCCGCTCTTCTTCCGGGCGCTCATCACCCGTGAGCCCATAGGCACACCGCTCGCCGACCAATCGGCGGCAGCCGTCGCCGCAGCCGTCCGGGCCGGGGCCTACCTTCCGGCCGGGTGACGATCGGACGCGTGCCCCAAGGGGCCGCGTCCTGGCGCGGTCGCGCCCTCAGACCGTCCATGCGGACTCGACGCCCACCACGTCGCCGGCTATCGCGGCCACGTCCGCCTCCGTCTGTGCGCGCAGCCCCAGCCGCTCGACCCGCTCCACCCGGTACTTCCCGTGCTCGGCGGCCGAGTCCCACATCGACAGCACGAGGAACTCGTTTCCCGGCGCCTCGCCGAAGACCCCGCGCAGCATGCCGGGCGACCCCGCCATCGCCGGATTCCACACCTTCTCCTGTACCAGCGTGAAGTGGTCCACCCGGTCCGCGTGCACACGGCAGTGCGCGACCCGCAGCACGTCCGCGTCATGGAATCGGGGCTGGAAACCGACCTTCACATCGAAGCGATGCTCGAAGAGCCGGACCTGCATGTTCCGGTACGTGCCGGACTGCGCGGCCGCCAATCGGTTGTGCGACCGCGCCATGAAGGAGTCGTAGAACGCCCGGCTCTCCCAGAACGCGAAGACGTGCGCCACGTTCGGCCGCCCCCGGCTCCAGCCACCGCCCTGCCCCCGGAATCCCGGCTCGCCGGGCATCCCCGCCCACTTCCGCTGCCCCCGCTCGAACCCCGGGCGGTCCACCACGGTGCAGCGAATCCACTTGACCAGCACCGCGCCATCCTACGGCCCCGGCGGTGGCCCGCGTCACACAGCAAACCGTCCACCCGGCGGTGGACGGGGATGCCACGAAGGAGACCGCGTCCGCCCTCCCCCATGGGCCTCCGGTCACCGCCGCCTGCGCCCCGTACCCGGTCCCGGAAGCCCCGCACCGGCACCCGGCATTCCGTTACCGGGCCCCGGAAGCCGCATGCCCGGACCCGGCGCGTACGCCGCCTGCAGCTGCTGTCCTCCGGGAAGGGGCGCGTACCAGGCGCTTCCGTACAGGACGCTGCTGAGCCCGGACAACAGCCGTTGCACATCGGGTTCCGATCGCACCACCAGCCGCATGAACTGGCTGCTGCTGCCGAGCTTGTTGCCGCACTCGCGCACCAGCACGCCGTGTTCGGCGAGCAGCCGGTCCCGGACCTGCACGCCGTTCGCCCCCTCCGGCAGTTTGACGAACACGAAGTTTCCCTGTGAGGGGAAGACGGTCATGCCCGGCAGACACCCCAGTTGCGAAATCATTTCCTGCCGGTCGCGGGCGAGCATCCGCAGACTCATCTCGTAGTCCTGCTGGTGGTCCTTGAGCATGAAGACGATGATCTCGGCGAAGGAATTGAGGTTCCACTTCGGCAGCCTGGACCGGATCTTCCCGGCGAGCGAGGGGTTCGCCACCAGATAGCCGAAACGCACGCCATGCAGGCCGAAGTTCTTTCCCAGGCTGCGCAGGACAACGGCGTTCGGGCGCAGCACGGCCTCGTCGACGACGCTCGGCCAGGGGCCGGAATCAGGGTCGGCGAACTCGAGGAAGGACTCGTCGATGACGACCAGATCGAGGTCCGCGAGGGAGTCCATGAACGAAATGACGGCATCACGGGAGAGGAGACCGCCGTCGGGATTGTTGGGATTGCAGATGACGGCGGTGCGCGACCCTCTCAGCCGTATGAACGACACGAAGGCATCCGGGTCGAGGGCGAAGCCGTGCCGCTCCGGCAGCCGGAACATGTCCACGCGCTTACCGGTTTCCTCCGGCTGGTCCGTCCACCGGCCGAAGGTGGGGATCGGCACGGCCAGGCTGTCCTTGACGAGCAAATGGTCGATCCAGGTGATGAGTTCCGTCGACCCGTTTCCCATCGCCATGGTCTGTGGCTGCAGATCGAGCAGATGCGCCAGTTCGGCTGTGATCGTATCGGCGGAGCTGGGGTAATAGGTAAGAATTTCCCGCAGCATGGCCGACAGCTCGTCGAACATGCCGGGGGTGGGGAAATAGGGATTGCAGGGGATACAAAAATCCACGATGTCCTGTCCGCCGCCCGAAACTCCCGCGCGGTTCAGCATGAAGTACGACGGACTGTGGTTGGTGCCCCGGAAAAGCTGTGCGGCATTACCCGTGTTGCCGATGGCGGCGACAGTCACAGCAAGACCTCCTCGGTCACATGGGCCGTGCTGGGCACGACGTGCGGCTCCGCTTGCACAGAGCGTCGCGCACGAGCCACCGCCAGTCGGGGCGTTGCCAAATTTCATGGCGCGTGTGAGAAGTCGAGTGACAGGAGATACCGGAACCGCTACAGTCCCCTCGGCTTCTGCCCGGCCCCGCCCACGCAAGCGGGGCGCGGCCCGAAGGCCACGCCCCGCATCGATGGTCACCCGCCAGGGCGGACGATCAGCTGCAGCCGCTCGTCGAGCCGCAGCCCTCGCACAGGTAGCAGCTGCCCGCGCGGCGCATCTTGGTGCCGCAGGAGAAGCACAGCGGTGCGTCCGCGTTCAGGCCCAGCTGGATCTCGACCAGCTCGGTCGAGCTGTGGGCCTCCTTCGGGGCGGACGCCTCGGACTGGGCGACGGTCGTGGTGGCCTTCGGGGCCTCCAGTCGGCGCGGCGCCGACTGGGCCAGGCTCTCGACGTCGACGTCGTCCTCGGACGCCTCGTACGAACCGGTCTCCAGGTGGCGCTGGCGCTCCTCGGCGGAGTGGATGCCGAGCGCGGACCGGGTCTCGAACGGCAGGAAGTCCAGCGCCAGCCTACGGAAGATGTAGTCGACGATCGACTGGGCCATCCGCACGTCCGGGTCGTCCGTCATGCCGGCCGGCTCGAAGCGCATGTTGGTGAACTTCGAGATGTACGTCTCCAGGGGCACCCCGTACTGGAGGCCGACCGAGACGGCGATGGAGAAGGCGTCCATCATGCCCGCGAGGGTCGAACCCTGCTTGGACATCTTCAGGAAGACCTCGCCGAGGCCGTCGTCCGGGTAGGAGTTCGCCGTCATGTAGCCCTCGGCGCCGCCGACCGTGAAGGAGGTGGTGATCCCGGGACGGCCCTTGGGCAGGCGCTTGCGGACCGGGCGGTACTCGACGACCTTCTCGACCTCCGGCGCGGCCTGCTCCACCGCCTTCTCCTCCTTCTTCTTGGCGGAGAGCGGCTGGCCGACCTTGCAGTTGTCGCGGTAGATCGCCAGCGCCTTGAGGCCCAGCTTCCAGCCCTCGAAGTAGATCTCCTCGATCTCCTCGACGGTGGCCGACTCCGACATGTTGACCGTCTTGGAGATCGCGCCGGACAGGAACGGCTGGGCAGCGGCCATCATCCGCACATGCCCCATCGGCGAGATGGAGCGCTCGCCCATCGCGCAGTCGAAGACCTCGTAGTGCTCGGGCTTCAGCCCCGGCGCGTCGATCACATTGCCGTGGTCGGCGATGTGGGCGACGATCGCCTCGACCTGCTCCGGCTGGTAGCCGAGCCGCTTGAGCGCCTTGGGGACCGTGTTGTTCACGATCTGCATCGAGCCGCCGCCGACCAGCTTCTTGAACTTCACCAGGGCCAGGTCCGGCTCGACGCCCGTGGTGTCGCAGTCCATCATCAGGCCGATGGTGCCGGTGGGGGCGAGCACCGACGCCTGGGCGTTGCGGAAGCCGCTCTTCTCGCCGAGGCGCAGCACGTCCTGCCATGCCTCGGTGGCCGCCGCCCAGACCGGCGAGTCCAGGTCGTCCACGCGCTTGGCGATGGCGTTGGCGTCCGAGTGCTGCTTCATGACGCGGTTGTGGGCGTCCGCGTTGCGGGCGTAGCCGTCGTACGGGCCGACGACGCCCGCCAGCTCGGCGGAGCGCTTGTACGAGGTGCCGGTCATCAGGGAGGTGATGGCTCCGGCCAGGGCCCGGCCGCCGTCGCTGTCGTAGGCGTGGCCGGTGGCCATCAGCAGGGCGCCGAGGTTGGCGTAGCCGATGCCCAGCTGGCGGAAGGCGCGGGTCGTCTCGCCGATCTTCTCGGTCGGGAAGTCCGCGAAGCAGATGGAGATGTCCATCGCGGTGATGACCAGCTCGACGACCTTGGCGAAGCGCTCGGCGTCGAAGCGCTGGTTGCCCGCGCCATCGTCCTCGAGGAACTTCATGAGGTTGAGCGAGGCCAGGTTGCACGAGGAGTTGTCCAGGTGCATGTACTCGCTGCACGGGTTGGAGGCGGTGATCCGGCCCGACTCCGGCGAGGTGTGCCAGTAGTTGATCGTGTCGTCGTACTGGATGCCCGGGTCGGCACAGGCCCAGGCCGCCTCGGCCATCTTGCGGAAGAGGGACTTGGCGTCGATCTCCTCGATGGCCTCACCGGTCATGCGGCTGCGCAGGCCGAACTGCGAGCCGGACTCCACGGCCTTCATGAACGTGTCGTTCACACGGACCGAGTTATTGGCGTTCTGGTACTGGACGGACGTGATGTCGTCGCCGCCCAGGTCCATGTCGAAGCCCGCGTCGCGCAGGGCGCGGACCTTCTCCTCTTCCTTGACCTTGGTCTCGATGAACGCCTCGACGTCCGGGTGGTCGACGTCGAGCACGACCATCTTGGCGGCCCGGCGGGTCGCGCCGCCCGACTTGATCGTTCCGGCGGAGGCGTCGGCGCCGCGCATGAAGGAGACGGGCCCGGAGGCGTTGCCACCGGAGGAGAGCAGTTCCTTGGAGGAGCGGATGCGGGAGAGGTTCAGGCCGGCGCCGGAGCCGCCCTTGAAGATCATCCCCTCTTCCTTGTACCAGTCCAGGATCGACTCCATGGAGTCGTCCACGGAGAGGATGAAGCAGGCGCTGACCTGCTGCGGCTGCTTGGTGCCGACGTTGAACCACACGGGCGAGTTGAAGCTGAAGACCTGGTGCAGCAGCGCGTACGTCAGCTCGTGATCGAAGATCTCGGCGTCCGCCGGGGAGGCGAAGTAGCCGTTGGCCTCGCCGGACTTGCGGTACGTGCTCACCACCCGTTCGATGAGCTGCCTCAGGCTCGCCTCACGGTCCGGAGATCCGACCGCGCCGCGGAAGTACTTGCTCGTGACGATGTTGACCGCGTTCACCGACCAGAAGTCGGGGAATTCCACGCCGCGCTGTTCGAAGTTGACCGACCCGTCACGCCAGTTGGTCATGACGACGTCACGACGCTCCCACGCCACCTCGTCGTACGGGTGCACGCCGGGGGTGGTGTGGACGCGCTCGATACGCAGACCCTTGTTCTTGCTTCCCTTGGAGCGGGAGCCTCGTGCGGGGCCGCTCGTCGTCTCTGTCATTCCGCCTCCCAGTACGGGCGAAAACGCCCTGATGTGCCCATTTCTTCCCAGGCACGGTGTCTCTGTTTTTCACCCGGAGACGCGATGCGCCCCGGGCAGCTCTTCGGCCGCCGGTCAGTCGGCGGCAGTGGTGGGCGCGGGGGCCTCCGCGGCCCCGTCGGCGCCGGGCCCGCGGTCGTGCGCGGGAGGCCGTTGCTGGTCACGCAGCTCCGCGACCGCGGCCTCGAAGTCCTCGAGCGAGTCGAAGGCGCGGTAGACGGAGGCGAAGCGGAGGTAGGCGACGAGGTCCAGCTCCTGGAGCGGACCGAGTATGGCGAGCCCCACGTCATGGGTGGACAGCTCGGCGCTGCCGGTGGCCCGTACGGCCTCCTCCACGCGCTGGCCGAGCTTGGCGAGGGCGTCCTCGGTGACGGGACGGCCCTGGCATGCCTTGCGGACCCCGGAGATGACCTTGTCGCGGCTGAAGGGCTCGGTGACCCCGCTCCGCTTGATCACCATCAGTGACGCGGTCTCCACTGTCGTGAAGCGGCGCGAACAGTCGGGGCACTGGCGGCGCCTGCGGATCGAGCAGCCGTCATCCGTGGTCCGGCTGTCGACGACGCGGCTGTCGGGGTGCCTGCAGAAGGGGCAGTGCATGACTCCGTACCCTCCCTCACCCTCAAGAACGGCGCATGACTGATAAGCCCCGACCGGCCGCGCAGGCCCGTCGAAGCGACCACAAGCATAGGCGAAGATCTCGGCAACGAATCACCAGGGACCACAAGCTGTGGGTAGCTGACATCCATCAAACCACTAGATCTGGTGTCTGGCACTCAACCGCACCGGATGGCGTGTCACAGCTCGGGAGCAGGCACGAGAGTACGCGAACCTCACTGGTCCCGGATCCACAGGGGCCGGAGTGCAAGACTGAACCCCGCCGCCGGGCACCACCGGAGCCCCCCTTTCAGCCCGCGCCGGAACCGCCCTATACACCTAAGCCTGTGATCACGTCAGCTCATCTAGGATATTTCACTCGAACGTGTGTTTGGCGCAACCTTTCGAAAGCAACTACCGTTGTCCAACTAGGGAGAACATCTCGAGAGGGGCCGTCGTGACCACCACCGCAGAGAGCGCCACTGTTACCGCCCAGGAGCGCTCCCAGAGCCGACTCGAACAGACGCACGCGATGAATGAGACGCACGCGATCAACGACGCGAGCACGAACCTGGAGGGGCAGAAGACGACCCGATCACTACCCGGGCGACCTCCAGGAATCCGGGCGGACAGCTCAGGGCTGACCGACCGGCAGCGTCGCGTCATCGAGGTCATCCGCGACTCTGTGCAGCGGCGCGGCTACCCGCCGTCCATGCGGGAGATCGGCCAGGCGGTGGGCCTCTCCAGCACCTCGTCCGTCGCCCATCAGCTGATGGCCCTGGAGCGCAAGGGCTTCCTGCGGCGCGACCCCCACCGGCCCCGGGCGTACGAGGTCCGTGGCTCGGACCAGCCCAGCGCGCAGCCGACGGACACCACCGGCAAGCCCGCCGCCTCCTACGTCCCGCTGGTCGGCAGGATCGCGGCCGGTGGGCCGATCCTCGCCGAGGAGTCGGTCGAGGACGTCTTCCCCCTCCCCCGCCAGCTGGTCGGCGACGGTGAGCTCTTCGTCCTCAAGGTGGTCGGCGACTCCATGATCGAGGCCGCCATCTGCGACGGGGACTGGGTCACGGTGCGCCGCCAGCCCGTCGCCGAGAACGGTGACATCGTCGCCGCGATGCTCGACGGGGAGGCGACGGTGAAGCGCTTCAAGCGCGAGGACGGCCATGTCTGGCTGCTCCCGCACAACGCCGCGTACCAGCCGATCCCCGGTGATGAGGCGACCATTCTCGGCAAGGTCGTCGCGGTGCTGCGGCGCGTCTGAGCCGACGGTCCGAGGTGCGCCCCCAGCGCGCGCCCCACGACCGGGCCCCGGGACCACTGCGCCGGTTCCGGGGCCCTGCTGTATCCCCGCGCGCTACGCCCCCTCGGCCTTGGCCGCCGCGTCGATCGCGGCCAGGGAACGGCGCACCTGGTTGCGATCGGTCGTGTACCAGAAGTCCGGCATGGTCTTGCGCAGGAACGAGCCGTAGCGGGCCCGCTCGACCCGCGGATCCAGAACGGCAACGACGCCGCGGTCCCCGGAGGCTCGCACGAGCCGCCCCGCCCCCTGCGCCATCAGCAGGGCGGCGTGCGTGGCCGCGACCGCCATGAAGCCATTGCCACCGGCCTCCTCCACTGCCTTCTGGCGGGCGCTCATCAGCGGGTCGTCGGGGCGCGGGAAGGGCACCCGGTCCATGACCACCAACTGACAGCTCGGGCCCGGCACATCCACGCCCTGCCACAGCGACAGCGTGCCGAACAGGCAGGTCCTGGGATCGGCGGCGAAAGATCGGATCAGCTCGCCGAGAGTCTCCTCGCCCTGGAGGAGAATGGGCGTGTCGAGCCGTCCGCGCAGCTCTTCCGCGGCGGCCTGGGCGGCACGCATGGACGAGAACAGCCCGAGTGTGCGTCCGCCCGCGGCCTCCACCAGCTCGGTCAGCTCGTCCAGCATGTCGCTGCGGCTGCCCTCGCGGCCGGGCTGGGCGAGATGCTTGGCGACGTAGAGGATCCCCTGCTTCGCATAGTCGAAGGGCGAGCCGACGTCGAGGGACTGCCAGCGCGGAGCGGACTCCTCGCCGCCCTCTGGGTCCTGCGGGCTCTCGGGAGCGAGGCCGAGCGAGGCGGCCACCCCGTTGAAGTCCCCGCCGATCTTGAGGGTGGCGGAGGTGAGGATCACCGAACGGTCCTCGAACAGCTTCTCTCGCAGCAGACCAGACACGGACAGCGGGGCGACGCGCAGCGAGGCACCGAAGCGGTCGTGCCGCTCGTACCAGATCACGTCGAACTCGGAGCCCTCCACGATCCGCTCCGCCACCTGGTGGATGTTCTCCACCGCGCCCAGGGCCTGCTTGCGGACGGCGTCCTCGTCCTGAACCGAGGCATCGCGCGTGGCGCCGAGCGCGGAGATCACCGTACGGGCCGCGTCGCGCAGCGCCATCAGGGCATAGCTCAGGTCCTCGGGGATGGTCTCGAGGCGGCCGGGCAGCGCCAGCTCCATGATCCGCTCGAAGGTCTCCGACGCGGTCTGGAGCGCGTCGGCCGCCTTCTCGTTGACCAGCTTGGCGGCGCGCCGCACGGCCCGGTTGACCTGTCCAGGGGTGAGCTCGCCACTGGCGACGCCGGTGACGCGGGAGACCAGCTCATGCGCCTCGTCGACGATCAGCACCTCGTGGCTGGGCAGAACCGGGGCGCCCTCGATGGCGTCGATGGCGAGCAGCGCGTGGTTGGTGACGACGACCTCGGCGAGCTTTGCGCGCTCGCGGGCGGCCTCGGCGAAGCACTCCGCGCCATAGGCGCACTTGGACGCGCCCAGGCATTCCCGGGAGGTGACCGACACCTGGGACCAGGCGCGGTCGGAGACGCCGGGCGTCAGATCGTCGCGGTCGCCCGTCTCGGTCTCGTCGGACCAGTCGCGCAGCCGCATCAGGTCCTTGCCCAGCTTGCTGGTGGGCGCGGCCGCCTCGAAGGGGTCGAACAGCCCGGCCTCGTCGGCGTCCTCCTGCGGCACCCCTTCGTGGAGGCGGTGCAGGCACAGGTAGTTGGACCGCCCCTTGAGCATGGCGAATTCGGGGCGGCGGCGCAGCAGCGGGTGCAGCGCGTCGACGGTACGCGGCAGATCGCGCTCGACGAGCTGGCGCTGCAGGGCGAGGGTCGCCGTGGCGACGACGACGCGCTCGCCCTGGGCGAGGGCGGGCACCAGATAGCCGAGCGATTTTCCGGTGCCGGTACCGGCCTGGACCAGCAGATGGGAGCTGTCGTCGATCGCCTCGGCCACGGCTTCGGCCATGGCTGTCTGACCAGGGCGTTCGGTGCCGCCGACGGAGGTGACGGCGGCGTGCAGCAGGTCTGCGAGTGGAGGCGAGGACGTGTCAGTCATAGGGCTGCCAGCCTACGCGCCGGCACCGACATCACTCTCCCTGGCGGCCGCATAGCCCTCCGTGGAGGGAACGCGTGGCATCGGCGGAACCTGGACGGGCCGAGCGGTGTATCACAGGAAACGGCGGCGATCGGAGGCCGTCGCGGAGCATAGGGGGTCACGATGGCTCACAGCAGGTGGCGCAGGGCGCGGTCGCGCAGCATCAGTGCCGCGCGTTTCCCGGGGAGGTCCACCTCGGCGGAGAAGCGGAAACCGGCGCCGAGGAAGGCCGCGACGGAGGGGGTGTTGCGCAGGTCGGGTTCGGCCACGACGCGCGCGCAGGACGGGCGGTGTTCGAGTACGAGATCGGCCGCGGCCCGGAGCAGGGTCGTGCCGAGGCCCTGGCCACGGTCGCTGACGCGGCCGATGAGCAGATGGATGCCGGTGTCGTGCGGCCGGGCCGGGTAGTGCCGGGCGAGGGGGTCGAGATCGGCGCGGTACACCTCCCAGTAGCTCATCGGGACGCCGTCCAACACTCCCAGGCAGGGCACGCTCCGGCCGTCGCCGTCGAGTTGGCCGCCGAGGTGGCTCGCCGTGATGTCGTCCGGGCCGTCGAGTTCCCAGAAGGCGGCCACGGCGGGGTCGTTCATCCATCGGGCGATGAGCCGCAGATCGCGCCCGATGCGGACCGGGACCAGTTGGAAGGCTCCCGCCGGGGTGCTGGTGGGGCCCCATTCGGCGATGCGGTCCAGCAGGTCGGGGCGGCTGCCGGACTCCGGGCCGGTCAGCTGGCTCTCGGGGATTCGCGCGGCGTCTTCTTCCTGGCGCATCCGCATGTCGATGGTGTCGTCGGTGCTGGAGTCGGAGTGCGGCACGGCGACGCTCTCCTCTCATGGATCTCAGACGCGCCGTGAGGGGCGTGATCGGCGGGGTGGACGGGCGTCATGCCGGGGAAGCGGCGGAAGTGACAAGGGGGTTGGCGATGGTGACGTAGACGGACTGGGTATCGACCGGCCCCACGAGTTCGTCCAGGCCGCGCAGGCGGGTGAGCAGGTTCGCCTTGCAGCGCAGCGTGGGTGTCTCGAGGAGGCGGGCGGGCAACCGCGAGCGGAGCTTGCCGGAGCCGGACGCGGCGTCGGCGAGGAAGCGGCGGAACGCGGCAAGCAGCACGCGCTCGTCGGCGAGCCGCTGCGCCCCGAACGCTCCGATCACACCGAGGACGTTGTTGACGCCGAGGTAGTAGGCGAAGCGCTCATCGGTGACCTCGTCGGACACGAAGGTGTCGCTGTGCCCGCCGATGCCGGGCAGCCGCCGCTGGAGATCGTCATAGCGGGACTCACGGAAGTAGTAGCCCTGGTTGTCCCGGTAGCGGCCCCCGACCGGCCAGCCGTCCGGGTCCAGCAGCACCAGGGTGTTCTGCTGGTGTGCCTCCAGGGCGATGCCCGCCTCTCCGTCCAGCCAGAGCACCGGGCGTACGACCGTGTGCAGATAGCGCAGGAACCACTCGGCGCTGACGGCTGCCGAGGAGCGGCCGGTGCGGGCAGCGAGCCGGGCGATGAGGTGGGCCAGGCGTGAGCGCATGGCGGGCCGCCCCGGCCAGGGCCGGAGCGAGAGGAGCCCGGCGACGCAGACGGCGTCGTCGCCCGGGCCGAACGGGTTGTGCCGGATGACGACGTCGAGTCCGGTCAGGGGGTCGCCGTCCGGACCGTCCACCGCGAGCCAGGCCGGGTCACGGACGATGTCGAAGCCGAATCCGGGGAAGGCGGCCCGCCACTGCTCGGCCAGCCCGCTGCGCAGCAGCCGGTGCACCTCGACACCACGGCGGAGCTCCTTGCGGAGGTTCTCGCGGCGGGAGTTCGTGATCCGCAGCCCGAGGGAGAGTTTGAGCATCGCGGGCGCGCCGGGCCGGTAGACGGTGCGGACCGAGGAGGTGGGGTGCCAATGTCCACCGGCCGGGCCGAGGTCGTGCAGCAGGCCCGCGTCGAACAGCGCGGCGACGGCCGGGCGATGACGGATCTCATGGGCCTGCCAGGGATGGAGGGGCAAGGGCACGGACCCGGCGGGCAGTTGCAGACCACTGCCCGCGAGCGAGAGGGCCAGCCTCTCGGCCGGCACCGTTCTGCCGCGTTCGGTCCAGGCCGACTCGCAGGCGAGCAGGGACCGGTCGACGGCCAGCCAGTGCAGGGGGAAGGAGCCGCGCGATTCGGGTGAGCAGACAGGTGACGCGGCGTCGGAGAGACCTTCGCGGCTCTTCGGCGTGGGATGAAGGGGGTGACCGAGGAGGAGGGACTGTTCCGCGCTGAGAAAGGGGGTTCCGGCGTCAGGGTCGGCGGGCACGGCCCGGCGATGGGCGAGGAATTGGGCGGTGCGTCGTACGGAGTCCGCGACCCGGCCGATGAGTTCGGAGGCTTCCGCGTCGATCTCGTCCTGCCGGGCGGCGTAGGCCGCCTCCCGGGTGAGCAGCGCCGCGAGGGCCACCGCGCCGACGGCGGGTGCGTCCCAGGGGCCGTGTTCCAGCACCGGTGGGCCGAAGCGGTGCCAGCCGGTGGCCGACCAGTAGCGCACGGGCACCTGGAGGGAGGTGCCGCTCGCGGCGAGGGGGATGCGCAGGGTCTCGCCGTCCGGGGGCCCTGCGGCGGTCTCCCGTACCCAGCAGCGCAGCAGGTTCTCGACCCCTGCGGCGTCGGCGGCGAGCTGCGGATCGGGATGGTCGAGGGGGTCCTGTCCTGCGGTGGGAGCGGGGTCCTCGGGCAGGTCGTGCCCGCTGTGGTCCTGCCGCGGCACCGGGGCCGTCACGGGGAGGGGCGGCTCGGCAGAGGCTGCCGACGGTGCGAGCGCCGTGACCTGGGTCGGCATGGACCGGGGCGACACGGGCTGCGGCGGCGTGGGCTGACGCGGTGCGGCCTTGGGCGGCGTGGGCTGGGGCGGCGTGGGCGGGAGTCCGGTGGCCTCCCGCGCGGTCAGGGCCATGGGCGGCTGGGACATGAGCAGCTCGGTGGCAAGGGGCACGGCGGTCGGCGGCCCGGCTGGGGGCGGCGCCGACTCGGGCGGGGGCGCTGAGGGCTGGGGACGTACCGCGGCCGGGTGCGGCGGCCGCCGCTGTGGTTCCGGCAGCGCGGGCGCGGGTGGGAATCCCGTCGTCGGCTCCACGGCGGCCCCTGGCGGCGCGGAGAGCACGGTGGGCGGTGCCTCACCTCCGGTTGGGGGGCGCCCGGCGGCGGGGGTACGGGCCGTACGGTCGGTCATGGCACCGTCCTCCGGGTCCGGCTGGGGAAACTGGGGGGCTCGCCCAGGGGAGTGCGGCATGGTGGGTACGGCGCTCGTGTCACGGCCTTCACGCCGGGAGCCTGGCGCCTGCCTCCTTCGATGGTGCGGTGGTGGTGCGGTCTGACGGCCGCGGAGCCCGTCACCGGCAGCCTCCGGTGAAGGGCGGGGCGGGTGACGGCAGTTCAGGGGCGGCGCGGTCGCCGAGAGCGCGGATCGCGGCGTCCAGGGCGTCGGCGAGCCGGTCCAGAACGGCCTCGGCCTGCTCATCGGTGATGGTCAGCGGCGGAAGGAGGCGGATCACGGCGGAGTGGCGGCCGCCGAGTTCCACGATCAGACCGCGGCGCAGGCACTCCCGCTGTACGGCGGCCGCCAGCATCGGGGCGGCGGGCCGGGCAGCGGGAGGCGCGGCGGCGCCGGTGTCCGTACGGCCGTCTGCGCCGCTGTCCGCACCGGCGTAGGCACCGGTCGTCACGGCGGTGTCGGCCGTGGCCTCGCGGTGCCCGGGGCCGGGGTCCGGCTCCGCCGGGTCGACCAGCTCAAGGCCGATCATGAGTCCGCGGCCGCGGACGTCCCCGATGTGGGGCCACTGCGCGGCGAGGGCGCGCAGTCGGGTCAGCATGCGCTCACCGATGACCGCGGCCCGCTGCGCGAGGCCGTTCTCACGGACGTACGCGAGGGTGGCCGCGCCCGCCGCCATCGCCAGCTGGTTGCCGCGGAAGGTGCCCGCGTGGGCGCCGGGGCGCCACACGTCCAGCTCCTCCCGGTAGACCACGACGGCCAGCGGCAGGCTGCCGCCGATGGCCTTCGACAGCACCATCACATCGGGCACCACGCCGCTGTGTCCGACCGCCCAGAAGGAACCCGTGCGCCCCACACAGGTCTGCACCTCGTCCGCGATGAGCGGGATGCCGCGGGCCGCGGTGATCTCCCGCATCCGGCGCAGCCAGCCGTCCGGTGCGGGGATCACCCCGCCCTCGCCCTGCACCGGTTCAAGGAGCATCCCGGCCGGTGCGCCCGTCCCGCCCTTCGGGTCGTCCAGCAGCCGCTCGGTCCACCGCGCCGAGAGTTCCGCGCCGCGCTCACCGCCCACCCCGAACGGGCAGCGGTAGTCATAGGGGAAGGGCAGCCGGGTCACGCTCGGCGTGGGGGCGCCGCCGGAGGCGGCCAGCGCCCCGGCCGTCATCCCGTGGTAGGCCCCGGAGAAGGCCAGCAGACCGTCTCGCCCCGTGGCGGTCCGTACCAGCTTGAGCGCGGCTTCGACGGCGTCCGTGCCCGCGGGGCCGCAGAACTGCACCCGCGCGTGCGCGGCCAGTTCGGGCGGCAGCGTGGCGAACAGCTCGTCCGTGAAGGCGTCCTTGACCGGCGTGGCCAGGTCCAGGACCTGGAGCGGGGCTCCCGAGTCCAGGACGGCGCGGATCGCTTCCAGCACCACCGGATGGTTGTGCCCGAGCGCCAGCGCCCCGGCTCCGGAGAGGCAGTCGAGATAGCGGCGGCCGTCGGCTCCCTCGATCGTCAGCCCGCGGGCGCGCACCGGGACGATGGGCAGCGCCCGGGCGTAGGTGCGGGCGGCCGACTCCCGCAGCGCCTGGCGACGCAGGATGGCCGGGGCGTCCTCGCCGGGCCCGTCGCCGTACGGCACAACGGGCGGCGCGGGGTCCGGCGTCGTCGGCGGGAGCTGGGTCATGGCCACGGCTCACGGTCCTCTCGCTGCTGAACACCCTCCGGCTGTCCCCCGTACGTACCAACGACGGGTCAGGCCCGGGATCACGGGCCTGGCCGAAGAACCTTGCCGCCGGGAACCAAGGACCCGCGTGCAGCCGTCGTAGGCGACACCGGCATAGTGGGGGATCACCCCACTGTCGGGGGGAGCATGACAATTCCAGACAGGCCGTGAAGCAGTTCAGAACATCAGGGGGAGTTCCGCCCATGCCTTTCAAACGCCGACCCGCGCTCGCGACGGCGGCCGTCGCCGCCGTGCTGGCGCTCACCGCCACCGCGTGCGGATCGTCGGACGACTCGGCCAGCGCCAAGGCGTCCGCCTCGTCGGCGCAGCAGGGCGCGGACGACATCAAGCTGCCGGACAACCTCAACGACAAGCTGAAGAACCTCGGCGTCGATCTGGACGAGTGGAAGAACGGCGCCTGGAACAAGTGGGACCGGGATGACTGGCTCCGCGAAGCGGGCGACTTCATCAACCCGATCATCAAGGGGCTGTGGAAGCCGGACCGGATGCGGGACGCCCAGGAGCCGGACAAGCCGGTCGACGACAGTGACATCGAGGACGACCAGGGTGTGACCGACCCCGATCCGCAGCCGGTGAAGGCCAAGGAGGTCGACAGTCCGTACAGCTCCCGGGTTCCCTACGCGGGCAAGGTCTTCTTCGACGGCCCCGAGGGTTCGATGGTCTGCTCCGCGACCGTGGTCGAGGACCCCGCTCACCCCGGCAAGTCCAACATGGTCTGGACGGCGGGCCACTGCGTCCACGCGGGCAAGGGCGGCGGCTGGTACAAGAATCTGATGTTCGTGCCCTCGTACAACGACTCCGGCAAGTCGGCGGCCGAGCTGGAGAACGCCACCAGGGATGAGCTGGCCCCCAAGGGCGTGTGGTGGGCCGACTGGGCGCAGACCTCCTCCCAGTGGATCGACAACGGCGCGGCCACCGGCGGCAAGGGCGCACCGTACGACTTCGCGGTCATGCACGTGAAGCCCGAGGTCAGCGGCGGCAAGTCGCTGGAGGAGACGGTCGGCGGCGCGCTGCCGGTCGACTTCAACGCCCCGGCCGTGAAGTCCATCGACGAGATCACGGCCACCGGCTACCCGGCCGCTCCGCCGTTCGACGGCCAGAAGATGAACCAGTGCGCCGACCAGCCGGGCAGGCTGTCGCTGGACGCCAAGCAGCCGACCATGTACCGCATCGGCTGCACGATGACCGCCGGTTCGTCCGGCGGCGGCTGGGTCGCGAACGGTGCGGACGGCAAGCCCGCGCTGGTGTCCAACACCTCGATCGGCCCGTCCGATGCCACCTGGCTGGCGGGCCCGCACCTGGGCCCCGAGGCCAAGGGCGTCTACAACTCGGTCAGCAAGAAGTTCGCGGGTCAGTAGTCACCCGCGGTCAGGTCGGCACAGCGGCGAAGGCCCGCCCCCGCGAGGGGGCGGGCCTTCGCCGTGAGCCGTGCCGTTCGGTCCTACTGCCGCGCACCTGCCGGGGCCGGTGCGAACCGCCGCAGCTCGGCCGCCAGCTCCTCGTGCACCCGCGCCTTGAGCAGAGTGCCCTCCGGGGTGTGCTCCTCGGAGATCACCTCACCGTCGGCGTGCGCACGCGAGACCAGCTTGCCCTCGGTGTAGGGCACCAGTGCCACGATCTCGACCTGCGGCCGGGGCAGTTCGTCGTCGATCACCGCGAGCAGCTCGTCGATGCCCTGCCCGGAACGGGCCGAGACGGCCATCGCGCGCCGCTCCATGCGCATCAGCCGCTGCAGCACGAGCGGATCGGCCTTGTCCGCCTTGTTGATGATCACGATCTCGGGCACGTCGACCGCGCCCACGTCACGGATCACCTCGCGCACCGCGGCCAGCTGCTCCTCCGGCGCCGGATGCGAGCCGTCCACCACATGGAGGATCAGATCGGCGTCGCCGACCTCCTCCATGGTCGACCGGAACGCCTCGACCAGGTGGTGCGGCAGATGGCGGACGAAGCCGACGGTGTCCGCCAGCGTGTACAGCCGCCCGCTGAGCGTCTCGGCCCGGCGCACGGTCGGGTCCAGGGTGGCGAACAGCGCGTTCTCCACCAGCACGCCCGCGCCGGTGAGCCGGTTGAGCAACGAGGACTTGCCCGCGTTGGTGTACCCGGCGATGGCGACCGAGGGAACCTTGTGGCGCCTGCGCTCCTGCCGCTTGATGTCGCGGCCGGTCTTCATCTCGGCGATCTCGCGGCGCATCTTCGCCATCTTCTCGCGAATGCGGCGCCGGTCCGTCTCGATCTTGGTCTCACCGGGACCACGGGTGGCCATACCGCCGCCCGACGATCCGGAGCCACCGCCACCCATCTGCCGGGACAGCGACTGACCCCAGCCGCGCAGCCGCGGCAGCATGTACTGCATCTGGGCGAGCGAGACCTGCGCCTTGCCCTCTCGGGACTTGGCGTGCTGGGCGAAGATGTCGAGGATCAGGGCGGTGCGGTCGACCACCTTGACCTTGACGACGTCCTCAAGGTGGATCAGCTGGCCGGGGCTCAGCTCGCCGTCGCACACGACGGTGTCGGCACCGGACTCGAGCACAACCTCGCGCAGCTCCTCGGCCTTGCCGGAGCCGATGTACGTCGCGGGGTCGGGCTTGTTGCGGCGCTGGATGACGCCGTCGAGCACCACGGCGCCCGCGGTCTCCGCGAGCGCGGCCAGCTCGGCCAGCGAGTTCTCCGCGTCATGCACCGTGCCGGACGTCCAGACGCCGACGAGCACCACGCGCTCCAGACGGAGCTGCCGGTACTCGACCTCGGTGACGTCCTCGAGCTCGGTGGACAGCCCCGCCACACGCCGCAGCGCGGCGCGGTCCGAGCGGTCGTACTGGTCGCCGTCACGCTCTCCGTCGATCTCGTGACTCCAGGCGACGTCCTCTTCCATCAGGGCGTCGGCCCGAAGGCTCTCGGCGAGGCGCTGCCGGTCCTGCGGAAGGGAAGAGGAGTGGGTCAAAGGAATCCTTACGTCGAGGGACATCGTCACTGTCGTCAACGTACGACGGGCCGGTGGGATTCCCCACCGCTCGGCCGCGACGCCGACCCCTCGATGGTCGCACGCGGCAGCGGGGCCGTCACTCAGGTTTCGCGACCGGCTTGGCGCCCGGCTTCGCACCCTGCTTCGTGCCTGGCTTCGCGCCTGGCTTCGCGCCCGGTTTGGCGTCCGGCTTCGGGGCCCGCCTCCAGTCGGGGTGCCCGGGCATCTTCGGCGTCTTCTTCCCGTACAGCCAGGGGTGCAGGAAGCCGTTCAGGTCCCGGCCCGATACCTCCGAGGCGAGCTGGACGAAGTCGGCGGTCGAGGCCACGCCGTCCCGGTGGCGGACCACCCACTCCCGCTCCAGCCGCTCGAAGTCCGCCCGGCCGATCCGCTGCCGCAGCGCGTACAGGACCAGGGCGCTGCCGTCGTAGACGACCGGCCGGAAGAGCCCGATCTGCTTGCCGGGTTCGGCGGGCCTGGGCGCGGCGGGCGGTCCCCCGGCGGCACGCCAGGCGTCGGACTGCTCGTAGGCCAGCCGCATCCGCCGCTCCAGGCTCGCCTTGCCGTACTGCTCCGCGTACAGCGCCTCGTACCAGGTGGCGTGGCCTTCGTTGAGCCACAGATCGGACCACCGGCGCGGGCTGACGCTGTCGCCGAACCACTGGTGCGCCAGCTCGTGCAGCATGATCGACTCGACGTACCACCGGGGGAACGCGTCGTCGGTGAACAGGCCGCGTTCGAAGAGCGAGAGCGTCTGGGTCTCCAGCTCGAAGCCCGTGGTGGCGTGGGAGATCAGCACACCGTAGTCCTCGAAGGGGTACGGCCCGACCTTCTTCTCCATCCAGGCCAGCTGCCCCGGAGTGCGCGCGAGCCACTTCGCGAGCTTCTTGCGGTCCGCGGCGGGCACCACGTCGCGCACCGGCAGCCCATGCGGGCCCGTGCGGTGGAGCACGGCGGAACGGCCGATGGAGACCTGCGCCAGCTCGGTGGCCATGGGGTGGGCGAGGCGGTACGACCAAGTGGTGCGCGCCCCTTCGCGGACGCGCCCGGCCGGAAGGCCCCCGGCGACGACCGTGAGGTTCTTCGGCGCGGTGACCCGGAAGGTGAAGCGCGCCTTGTCGGACGGATGGTCGTTGCACGGGAAGACCCGGTGGGCGGCGTCGGCCTGGTTGGCCATGGCCAGCCCGTCCCGGGTGCGGACCCAGCCACCGCTCGCGCCGTCCCCCGGGTCGCTGGTGTGCTGGACGACGACCCGGAATTCCGCGCCCCGCTCGATCCTGGTGCGCGGGGTGATGACCAGGTCCTCGCCCGCGGTGACGAACGCGGCGGGCGCGCCGTCGACCCGTACGGAGCGCACGGCGCCCTGGGCGAAGTCCAGGTTGAGGGTGCGTAATCCGGCGGTGGCGCGGGCGTCGATGGTGGTGACGGCGTCCAGCGGCCGGTTCGCGCGGCGGTAGTCCAGGGCGATGTCGTACGCCGTGACGTCGTAGCCGGGGTTGCCGAGCCGCGGGTAGAGCGGGTCGCCGATGCCGAGCGGCCGCGGACCCGAGGCGCTCACCGGCCCGGCGGCGGAGGACGGGCCGACCGAGGCGAGAACGGCGGCCAAGGCGACGGTCACGAGGGCGGTCCTGCGGCGCCCCATCCGCGGAAGCGGCCCGGCCGCCCGCGGAAGGGGGCCGGACGTCGGCGGGAGGGAGCCGGGGCGGGGGCCCGGAGAATGCGTCATGCCTTACGGCTATCAGCGCCCGGGCGGGGGCGCAGTCCCACCCGGGCCCGATCCACCCGAAGGAGTTCAGGAACGGGCGGTCGCCACCCGGCGGCCCTCCCTGGTCACGTCGTAGACGCCGGGGACGTCGCGCATGGCGCGCATCAGCGTCGGCAGCCGGCCCGCGTCGGACAGCTGGAGCGTGTACGTATGGCGAACCCGCTGCTCACGCGGCGGTTCCACGGCGGCGGCGACCACCTCGGCACCCTCCGCGGCGATGGCCTCGGTGAGGTCCGCGAGCAGATGCGGCCTGCTGAACGCCTCCGCGAAGAGGGTGACCCGGTAGTCGCCGCCGTCCCCGTCGTCCTCCTCCGACCAGCGCACCCCGACCCGGGCCCGCCCGGCCGCGGTCATCCGCGCCACGGCGGGGCACCGCTCGCGGTGGACGGTGACGGCGCCGCCGCGCACCGCGAAGCCGGTGATCGCGTCCGGCGGTACGGGCGTGCAGCACCGGGCCAGCCGGACGATCACGCCGGGCAGGTCGACGACGATGCCCGCCTCCGGGCGGCCCGCGGGGGCCACGGAGAGCACGGTGGGGTCCGCGTCCCCGGCGTACCCGGCGTCCACCGGCTCGGCCTGACCCGGCTCGGACTCGCCCAGCTCGGCCTCTTCCAGCTCCACGGGGGCATGCAGGTGCTCGGCACCGGGCGCCTCGCCCTGCGGCGGCTCGTGCGCCGGGTCGGCCGGATGGGCGGCCAGCCAGCGGTTGATGGCGATGCGGGCGGCCGGGGTACGGGCGTGGTCGAGCCATTCCGGCGAGGGCCCGGACGAGGCCGCGTCCCCCGTCATCAGCAGCTGGAGCGTGTCGCCGTCGCACAGCACGGTGCTGAGCGTGGCGATCCGCCCGTTGACCCTGGCCCCGATGCAGGAGTGAGCGTCCTCGCCGTACTGCGCGTACGCGGCGTCCACGCAGCTCGCGCCCGCGGGCAGGCCCAGGGTGCCGCCGTCGGACCGGAAGACCGTGATCTCCCGGTCCTGCGCGAGGTCGTCGCGCAGGGCGGTCCAGAAGATGTCGGGGTCGGGGGTGGCGCTCTGCCAGTCGAGCAGCCGGGACAGCCAGCCGGGGCGGGTCGGGTCGGCCCGCTCGCCCTCGGGCGCGGCGGCCGCCTCGGTCGGGGCGTACGGATTGCCGAGGGCGATCACCCCGGCTTCGGCGACCCGGTGCATCTGGTGCGTGCGGATGAGGACTTCGGCGACCTCGCCGGTGCGCCCGGCCACGGCCGTGTGCAGCGACTGGTAGAGGTTGAACTTGGGGACCGCGATGAAGTCCTTGAACTCCGAGATCACCGGAGTGAAACAGGTGTGCAGCTCGCCGAGGACCGCGTAACAGTCCGCGTCGTCGGCGACGAGGACCAGAAGCCGCCCGAGGTCGGATCCGGTCAGCTCGCCGCGCTTGATCCCGGCGCGGTGGACGGAGACGAAGTGCCGTGGGCGTACCAGGACTTCGGCGGTGATGCCCGCCTCCTGCAGCACGGTCCGTACGTCCTCCGCGGCGCGGGCGAGCGGATCGGGGCGGTCCGCGTGGGACTGGAGCAGTTCGCGGGTGTGGGCGTACTCCTCGGGGTGGAGGATCGCGAAGACCAGGTCCTCCAGCTCGGTCTTGAGCGCCTGTACGCCGAGCCGTTCGGCCAGCGGGATCAGAACGTCGCGGGTGACCTTGGCGATGCGGGCCTGTTTCTCGGGGCGCATCACGCCGAGGGTGCGCATGTTGTGCAGCCGGTCGGCGAGCTTGATCGACATCACCCGGACGTCGTTGCCGGTGGCGACCAGCATCTTGCGGAACGTCTCGGGCTCGGCCGCCGCCCCGTAGTCGACCTTCTCCAACTTGGTGACGCCGTCGACGAGATAGCGCACCTCCTCGCCGAACTGCTCCCCCACCTGGTCGAGCGTCACCTCGGTGTCCTCGACCGTGTCGTGGAGCAGAGACGCCGTCAACGTGGTCGTCTCGGCGCCCAGTTCGGCGAGGATGAGCGTGACGGCCAGCGGATGTGTGATGTACGGCTCACCGCTTTTGCGCATCTGGCCGCGGTGGGAGGACTCGGCGAGCACATACGCCTGGCGCAGCACATCCAGATCGGCGCCGGGGTGATACGCGCGGTGCACCTTCGCGACGTGTTCGATCGCGTCCGGCAGCCGGTCCCTGGATGCCGGTCCCAGCAGCGCGGCCCGGCCGAATCTGCGGATATTGCGCAGGTCGATACGGGGGAGGCCGCGCCTGCGGCCGAGAGCGGCTTGATCTGGGGCCTCTGCGCTCATGGGCACCTCCGGCGGCGTCGAGCGTCAACCGGCGTGGGCACTCCCCCGGGCCGGTGCTTGATGCTATCGAGCCCACCACGCACGGCCGACCGGCTCTCGCCCAGAGTGAAACGGATCACCCATGAGAGGGACGAGTCAGTCGAGCACCGCGTCCAGCCACACAGGATCCAGTTCCCCCTCGGCGACGATCACGGCAGGGCCCGTCATCTCCACCGTACCGTCCGGCTGCTCGCTGATGACAAGTCGCCCACCGGGTACGTCCACCGTGTACGTGACGGGCCGGCCGGTAACGCCCGGGTCGGCGCCGTCGCGGCGCGCGGCGGCCACCATGACGGCGCAGGCGCCGGTGCCGCAGGAACGGGTCTCGCCGGAGCCGCGCTCGTGCACGCGCATCGCGACGTGCCGCGGGCCGCGGTCGACGACGAACTCGACGTTGGTGCCGTCCGGGTACGCGGAGGCGGGGTGGACGGCGGGAGCCGTGAACAGGTCCCCGGCCTGGTCGAGGTCGTCGACGAAGGCGACCGCGTGCGGGTTGCCCATGTTGACGTTGCGGGCGGACCAGGTCCGGTCGCCGACCGCGACGGTGATACCGCCGTCGGGGCCGGGCCCGGGCAGCGCGGCCTTGCCCATGCCGACGGTGATCGCGCCGCCGTCCGCGTCCGCGTCCGGGGCACCGCCGGGCGCCCCGGCGGCCTTGGCGATGTGGATGTGCCGCAGTCCGGCGCGGGTCGCGATCGTCAGATCGCCCTCCTCGGCGAGCCCCGCCCGCTGGAGGTACCGGGCGAACACGCGGACGCCGTTTCCGCACATCTCGGCGATGCTGCCATCGCCGTTGCGGTAGTCCATGAACCACTCGGCCTCGGCGGCCATGTCCCGCGCCTCGGGGTGCGCCGACGACCGCACGACGCGGATCAGCCCGTCGCCGCCGACACCGGCCCGGCGGTCGCAGAGCCGGGCGACGGCGGCCGCGGACAGCTCCAGGTGACCGTCCAGGTCGGGGACGATGACGAAATCGTTCTCGGTGCCGTGGCCCTTCAGGAACCGCAGCCGGGGCGCATTGCTCATCCCTCGATCCTACGGGGCTCCGCGCGGGCCGTCGCTTCCGTACCGGGCGGGCCCGGGGAGCGGCTGGCAGACGCCAGGGGGTGTCTTGTCGGTCAAGCCGCCCGGCATGATCGGCGAGACACCCCCTAGCGCAGGCGGGCCACGCGCCAGAACGTGAGGGTCGCGAGCAGCACCACGATCACCACGTAGAGCACCACGAAGCGCCAGTCCGGACGGCGGCCGGAGCCCCGGGGCGGCAGGCCGGGCCAGGTGTAGCCCACCCGGCGGGCGGCCATCAGGCCCCAGCCCGCCGCGCAGCAGCTGAGCAGCAGGCCCAGCATGGCCACGACCGCGCCGCCGTCGCCGAACTCGAAGGCGAGCGGGAAGGCGAACATCAGCGAGCCGAGGATGGCGAGGCCGACGATCGGCGCGATCTGCCAGATCCGCAGCCGCCGCGGCGGGCGCAGCTCGCGGAAGGACTCCCCGGATGCCTGCTCACCGGGCTCGCCCGTCTCGTCGAGCACCGGGTCCCCCAGCTCGGGGAGCACGGGGACCTCGTCGGGGCCGTCCGGGGTCAGCGGCCCGGGATCGCCTTGCGGCGAGTCCCGCGCTGCTTGCTGCGCTGCGTCGCGAGGGCCGGCCTCCATCGCCACACGCCCTCCCAACTCCAGACACCACGGCACGATCGGTGCTTGATGATGGCATGCCCGCGGGGGCCGCAATGACGAGCGGAGCGTCCCGATGCCATCACGTGATCAGGCTGTGACCGCCCGTTCAACCAACGAGAGCGCGTTCGCCAGGAGTTCTTCCCGGTCCGCGGCCGCTCCGCTGAGCCAGTGGACCCTCGGATCGCGGCGGAACCAGGAGTCCTGGCGGCGCGCGAACCGCTTGGTGGCCCGCACGGTCTCGGCCCGGGCCTCGTCCTCCGTGCACTCCCCGGCGAGGGCGGAGAGCACCTGCTGATAGCCGAGGGCCCGGGAGGCCGTACGCCCCTCCCGCAGCCCGGCCGCCTCGAGCCGGGTGACCTCGTCCACCAGCCCGGCCTCCCACATCCGGTCCACGCGCACGGTGATCCGCTCGTCCAGCTCGGGCCGCTCGACGTCCACGCCGATCTGGAGGGTGTCGTAGACAGCCTCGTGACCGGGGAGGTTGGCCGTGAAGGGGCGGCCGGTGATCTCGATGACCTCCAGCGCCCGCACCACCCGCCGCCCGTTGCTGGGCAGGATCGCCCGGCCCGCCTCGGGGTCGGCGGCGGCCAGCCGGGCATGCAGGGCTCCCGGGCCCAGCTCCTCCAGCTCGGCCTCGAGCCTGGCCCGCACGGCGGGGTCGGTGCCCGGGAAGTCGAGCGCGTCGATGGCCCCGCGGATATACAGGCCCGAGCCGCCGACCAGGACCGGCGTACGGCCCTCGGCGAGCAGCCGGTCCATCTCGGTGCGGGCCAGTCGCTGGTATTCGGCGACGCTGGCCGCCTGGGTGACGTCCCAGATGCCGAGCAGACGGTGCGGCACGTCCTGCCGCTCCTCCTCCGTCAGTTTGGCGGTGCCGATGTCCATGCCCCGGTAGAGCTGCATGGAGTCGGCGTTGACGACCTCGCCGTCGAGGTGTCGGGCGAGTGCGACGCCCAGATCGGACTTGCCGGCCGCGGTGGGGCCGACGACGGCGATGACTCGCGGCGGATGGCCTGCTGTATTCACCCGCCCAGTCTCGCAAACCCCGGGGGGCCTCCTCGAACGAGCGACGTGACAGGGGACGGCCGTGGTCGTTGCCTGTTGCGAGGTTCCGAGGACCGGTTCGGGAAACCGGCCCCCGCGAGCGGCGCAATGGGACGCTCCGAGCGGCACGGGATTTCGCCCACACGAGTAGGCTATGGAGTAGATATGGGCGTGTTTTCCAGGTTTCGTCGAGCGTCGAAGGAGACGAGCCGTTCGTCCGAAGAGGCCCCATCCGAGCAGTCCGCGACCGACACCGTGACGGTGGCACCGGCCCCCGGGGTCCACGCCGAGGCGGAGCCGGAGCGGGCCGAGGAGGAGTCCGCGGCGGGCGAGGCGGCGTCGATCCCGAAGCAGCAGTCCGCGGCCGAGACGGCCGACAGCGAGGCCGGTGAGGGCGCCCGCACATAAGGGATCCGATGAGGGAAGGTGGCCCATGGGCCTGCTGGACAATCTCAAGGCCAAGGCCGGTGTCATGAAGGACCGGGCCGGCAGCTTCGCACAGCAGCACGAGGCCAAGGTCGAGCGGGGTCTCGACAAGGCCGCCAAGACGGTCGACACCAGGACCAAGGGCAAGTACAGCGCCAAGATCGAGGCGGGCACGGGCAAGGCGAAGGACGCTTTCAGCCGCCTCTCCCACCGGAACGAGGACCGCAGCGGGAGCGAGCGCAAGGACCAGGGCGGCGAGAGCGCCTGACCCCCGCCGGTACGCGGCCGCGGAGCGGATGCCTCGCGGCCGCCGTCGCCGTGTGCCCGTACGTCCCGGACACCGGGCTGCCGTAAACAGGGCTGCCCTGCGTCGTGCCGCGGTACGTCGCGCCCCGCATCGCGCTGCCATGGACCGCGCTGCCGTCCCCCACACCGCGGCGCGCCTCGCCGCTCCGGCGTCGGCTCGCCCCGGTGCCTTGCCGCCCGGCGGCCGCCGTCGGCGATGCCCGCGCTACGCCCAGCGGGCCACGAAATACCCCACGCCGTATGGCGCCTCGTCATACCGCAACTCCCCCTTCAGCCCCGCCCCTTCGCCCGCCCCCGCGAGCACCTGCAGCGGGGCGCGGCCCGCCGCCTTCAGCTCGTAGGCCAGCTCCTCGTCGAGCGCCGCGAGGGCCGTGGTGTCGGCCGACGCCAGCGCCCGCGCCACCTCGGCGTCGAACGCGGCGGCGCGCTCGTCGAGATAGCCCGGCGCCTTCAGCGTCCGGCACGCGCTGCCGTCGCCCATCACCAGCAGCGCGACCCGCTCCTCCGACGCCGCGAGCTTCCTTCCGACTTGGATACACCGCTCGGCCGCGAGAGGTTCCCCCACCCCCAGCCCCTCGACGGGCGAAACGTCCCACCCCGCCCGCTCCAGCAGCCACGCGCCGACGGCCAGCGACGGCGGCAGCGGCCGCTCGGGCTCCCCGGCCCCGCCGCCGCCTTCAGCAGCCACCGGAGCCGCGCCCCCGAGCCGTACCTCCATGTCCACGCCGAAGCCGCGGAACGATCCGGTCGCGCCCTGCGGATGTGCCCCGCGCCCGGAGTGCTCCGCCGGACCGGCCACGATCAGCCGCTCGGGCCGGGCCGCCTCGAGTGCCGCGACCGCGTCCAGGCACGCCGCGCGCAGCGCGTCCAGCTCGGGGGCCGCTCCGGCGGCCACCTCGGGCACCAGCAGCGGCGGACACGGACAGACGGCGGCGGCGATCAGCATGATCGCCAGCCTATCCGGCGGGCTCGGGGCGGGGCGCCGAGTCCCACAGCAGCTCGGCCACCCGGAACCGGTAGCAGTAGTTGCCGGTCGCGGCCTCCAGGACCATCAGGAACACGTCCCCGTCCCGGTACACCAGCTTCCGGTAGGGATTCACCGGGTGCCGCGGCTCGTACCGCAGCGCGCGCTCACGCAGCGCCTCCAGCGCCTCCTCGCGGGTCCCCGGGACATGCCCCAGCGCCGTGATCGAGTGGTTGCGGGCCCCCGGGCCCATGATCTGGAGGTAGTCCTCGACCAGCAGGCCCCACCACGTCGTCATTCCGTCCCCCGTCGGTCCTGTGCCAGTGCGCGCCGCGACGCCGCGCGCGACGCTCGTCAGTCGCAGCCGCAGCCCGTCGCGGGCGCCGGGGCAGGGGCCGGGGCGCCGATGGTGGGCAGCCCGAGCATCACACCAGCGGGCTTCTTCTCCCCGGCCGCGTTCCGCCGCTCCCAGGCGTCTCCCGCGCGCGTGCGCCGGACTCCCCCGGCCGGGCCCTCGGCCAGCAGGTGGTGCGGCGCGGCGTAGGTGATGTCGACGGTGACGACGTCGCCCGGGCGCACCGGCTCCTCGGGCCGGGCGAAGTGCACCAGGCGGTTGTCGGGGGCGCGGCCGGACAGCCGCCGGGTGGCGTCGTCCTTGCGGCCCTCGCCCTCGGCGACGAGCACCTCCAGCGTCCGCCCCACCTGCTTCTTGTTCTCCTCCCAGGAGATCTCCTCCTGGAGGGCGACCAGCCGCTCGTACCGCTCCTGGACGACCGCCTTCGGCAGCTGCCCGTCCATCTCGGCGGCGGGCGTCCCGGGCCGCTTGGAGTACTGGAAGGTGAACGCCTGGGCGAACCGCGCCTCGCGCACCACGTGCAGCGTCTGCTCGAAGTCCTCGTCCGTCTCGCCGGGGAAGCCGACGATGATGTCGGTCGAGATGGCGGCGTCCGGCATGGCGGCGCGCACCTTCTCGATGATGCCGAGGTAGCGCTCCTGCCGGTACGAGCGGCGCATCGCCTTCAGCACGGTGTCCGAGCCGGACTGCAGCGGCATGTGCAGCTGCGGCATCACGTTGTCCGTCTCCGCCATGGCGGAGATGACGTCGTCCGTGAAGTCGCGCGGATGCGGCGAGGTGAACCGGACCCGCTCCAGCCCCTCCACGTTTCCGCAGGCGCGCAGCAGCTTGCTGAACGCCTCGCGGTCGCCGATGTCGGAGCCGTACGCGTTCACGTTCTGGCCGAGCAGGGTGATCTCGGTGACGCCCTCGGCGACCAGCGTCTCCACCTCGGCGAGGATGTCGCCCGGGCGGCGGTCCTTCTCCTTGCCGCGCAGCGCCGGAACGATGCAGAACGTACAGGTGTTGTTGCAGCCGACGGAGATCGAGACCCACGCGGCGTACGCGGACTCGCGCCGGGTCGGCAGGGTGGAGGGGAAGGCTTCGAGGGACTCGGCGATCTCGACCTGGGCCTCTTCCTGGACCCGGGCGCGCTCCAGCAGCACCGGCAGGCTGCCGATGTTGTGGGTGCCGAAGACGACGTCGACCCAGGGGGCCTTCTTGACGATGGTGTCGCGGTCCTTCTGGGCCAGGCATCCGCCCACGGCGATCTGCATGCCCGGGCGCCGGGCCTTGACCGGTGCGAGCCTGCCGAGATTGCCGTAGAGCCGGTTGTCGGCGTTCTCCCGCACCGCGCAGGTGTTGAAGACGACGATGTCCGCCTCGCCCTCGGCTGTGCCTTCGGGCGCACGGACATACCCGGCGCCTTCCAGCAGGCCGGACAGGCGCTCGGAGTCGTGGACATTCATCTGGCACCCGTAGGTGCGCACCTCGTAAGTCTTCGCACTCATCTCAATCGACCAGGGTACGTGTTCGTCCCGCTCCCCCGCCCCTCCCTTCCCGGGACGGGGCCTGGCAGGATCCTGCCCATGGCCGTCAGTCTTCCGCGCCCGGACCGGCGCCGCGCCCTGCAGTCCGCCGCGGCGGGCGTGGTCGTGCTTGCGCTGCTGCTGTGGTGGCTCCTGCCGGTCGGGGGCGAGGAGCAGCCCCGGGGGAAGGTGACGTTCGCGACGGGGGTGTCCACCGGCGTCTACCAGACCTACGGCGAAATGCTGAAGCGGGATCTGTCCCGCGACCTGCCCGATGTGGACGTCACGCTTCAGGAGACCCGGGGGTCGCCCGACAACGTGGAGCGGCTGGCCCGCGGCCGGGCCACCTTCGCCATCGCCGCCACCGACGCCGTCGCCGCCTACCACGGCAAGGACGCCGGGCGGCTGCGTGCCTGCGCGCGGCTGTACGACGACTACATGCAGCTGATCGTGCCGCGCGGCTCGAAGGTGCGCTCGGCCCGGGATCTGCGGGGCCTGCGGGTCGGCGTCGGGGACGACGGCTCGGGCGTACAGCTGATCACGCGGGGGCTGATCAAGGCCGCGGGGCTCGACTTCGACAAGGACATCACGGCTGTGCGCTCCGGTATCGACACGATGCCCGGCCTGCTGCGGAAGGGGAAGCTGGACGCCTTCTTCTGGTCGGGCGGACTGCCGACCACCGCGGTGCGCACCCTGGCCCAGGAGTATCCGATCCGGCTCGTCCAGCTCGGCGACCTCACCGGCCCGCTGCACCGGCAGGGCGGGGTGACGCGCTACTACCGGGCGGCGACCGTGCCCGCCGACGCGTACCAGGAGATGCGCCAGCCGGATGACGTCAAGACGATCGCGGTGCCGAACCTGCTGGTCACGACGGACCGGGTGGACCCCGAACTGGCGAAGGGCGTCACCCGCACGGTGATAGAGAACCGGGACCGCATCGGGGCGAAGGTGCACGCCGCGCAGAAGGTGGACCTGCGGACGGCCGTATTCACCGATCCGCTGCCGCTGCACCAGGGCGCCTCGCGCTATTACCGCTCGGAGAAGCCATGAGGCTCGGGCGGGCGCCCATGAGGATCCGGCGGGGCGCATAAGGGTCCGGCCTCAGTGCGGCTTTTCGCGCGGCACGGTGATGGTGACGCGCAGTCCACGGGGTTCGTTGGGCGCGTAGGCGATGGTGGCCTCGCCCGCCGTGAGCAACGCCCGGGAAATGGACAGGCCCAGCCCGGAGCCCGAGACGTTCTGGTGCCGGTTGCTGCGCCAGAAGCGGTCGCCGATCCGGGCCAGTTCGTCCTCGGTGAGGCCGGGGCCGCCGTCGGCGACGGTCAGGGCGATGGTCTCGCCGTCGGCCCGCGCCGAGACCTCGACGTGCGACCCCTGGGGCGTGAATTTCAGCGCGTTGTCGACGACCGCGTCCAGAGCGCTGGACAGGGCGACCGGATCGGCCCAGCCGGTGATCGCCGAAGGGCCCGTATAGGCGAGTCCGACCTCCTCGCGTCCGGCGACCGGAAGCCAAGCGTCCACCCGGTCGGCGGCCAGTTCGGCGATGTCGGTGAGCCGCAGGTCGGCCGCCGTGTGCTCGGCCAGGGCGAGGTCGAGGAGATCGTCCAGCACGCGGGCCAGGCGTTTGCCCTCGGTGCGCACCGAGGCGATCTCCTCATGGCCGTCGGGCAGTTCCAGCCCCAGCAGCTCGATGCGCAGCAGCAGCGCGGAGAGCGGGTTGCGCAGCTGGTGGGAGGCGTCGGCGACGAAGGCCCGCTGCTGTTCGAGGACCTCCTCGACGTTGTCGGCCATCTCGTTGAACGAGCGGGCCAGCCGCCGCAGCTCCGGCGGGCCCGAGGCGGCCGCGACCCGCGACTGCATGCGCCCGGTCGCGATGTCGTGGGTGGCGGTGTCGAGGATGCGTACGGGCCTCAGCACCCAGCCGGTGAGCCGGATCGCGGCCCCCACCGCGAGCAGCATCGCGGCGCACTCCCCACCGGCGATGACCAGCCAGCCGTGCAGGATGCGCGAGCGCATCCGGCCGGTGGGCGAGTCGGTCACGACGACGGCCACCACGTCCCCGTCCCGTACGACCGGGGACGCGACGGTGAGCCTGCCCTCCTGCCAGGGCCACACCTGCGGCGGATCGTGGCTGCGGCGCCCGGCCAGAGCCTCCTCGAAGGCCTCGGCACCGACCCCGTTCCGGGGCAGCCGCCAGTCGGCGGGCGCCTTGGCCATCTTCAGGCCGTCCCGGAAGAACACCCCGGCCCGGATGCCGTACAGATCGTGATAGCGCGTGAGTTCCGAACTCAGCGTATGGAGCCGTTCGTTGCCCTCCTCGCCCGCCACAGCCGTCGGCCCGGCCGTGACGAACTGGGCGAGCGCGGCGAAGCGGGCGGTGTCGTCGATCCGGTCGACGACCACACGCTGCTGCTCACGGGCGGCCAGGCTCCCGGCGAGCGGGAAGCCGAGCGCGAGCAGTACGCCCGCCATGAGGACGATCAGCAGCGGGAGGAGACGAGTGCGCACGCGGGGAGCCCTGGCCGCTCAGCCGGCCGGGGCGACGAGACGGTAGCCCACGCCGCGGACAGTCTCGATCAGAGCGGGCATGTGCAGCTTGGAGCGGAGGGAGGCGATGTGGACCTCCAGGGTGCGCCCGGTCCCCTCCCAGCTGGTGCGCCACACCTCGCTGATGATCTGCTCACGGCGGAAGACCACGCCGGGCCGCTGGGCGAGCAGCGCGAGCAGGTCGAACTCCTTGCGGGTGAGCGAGACCGTCGTGCCGTCCACCGAGACCTGGCGGGTGGGCAGTTCGATGGTGACCGGACCGAGCCGCAGCGGCGGCTGCGGGCCCTCTCCGCTCTCCTCGGGGCCGGTACCGGCCGCGGCGCCGGAGTCGGACGGGAGGGTGCGCCTGCTGACGGCGTGGATGCGGGCGAGCAGCTCCATGGTGTCGTACGGCTTGACCACGTAGTCGTCGGCGCCGAGGTTGAGCCCGTGTATGCGGGACCGTACGTCGGAACGCGCGGTCACCATGATCACGGGCGTCGCGGTGAGCTTGCGGATCCGGCCGCACACCTCGAAACCGTCCTGGTCCGGCAGTCCGAGGTCGAGGAGTACGACGCCGAAGGGGGCGCCCGCACCGGGCAGCAGCGCCTGCAGCGCCTCCTCGCCGCTGCGGGCGTGGGTGATGTCGAAGCCGTGCCGGGACAGGACCGCGGACAGGGCCGCGGCCACATGGTTGTCATCCTCGACGAGCAGCAGCCTCACCGGCTCCTCCTCCACCTTCCCTCTCATGGGTGCGCGCCTCGGTTATGCGCCGCCCGAACGTGACCGAAGACACGGCCCCAGGGAATCCACTCCGATCCACACTCACTCGTCAAGACGCATACAGTCACAGGACGGTTTCCGTTATGCAGCCGGTACGGCGCGCCTACGACCATTTACGCAGAGTGCCGACCCGAGGCCAGATCGTTATCCTCAATTTCCGCTCAGATGTAATGACGCTGATCGTGGCTGCTCATTAATGTCCTCCCAACCAAGGAGGACGGGAGCGGAAAGCCGAATGAGCGAAGTATCGGTGACCAAAGACGCTGCGCCGGTGGCGAACGCGTTGGTCGCGCTGTCCGGAGTCAACAAGCACTTCGGCGCGCTGCATGTCCTCCAGGACATCGACCTGACCATATCCCGTGGCGAAGTGGTCGTCGTCATCGGACCGTCGGGTTCCGGCAAGTCCACGCTGTGCCGCACCATCAACCGGCTGGAGACGATCGACGCCGGATCCATCACGATCGACGGCAAGCCGCTGCCCCAGGAGGGCAGGGAGCTGGCCCGCCTGCGGGCGGACGTCGGCATGGTCTTCCAGTCCTTCAATCTCTTCGCGCACAAGACGGTGCTCGAAAACGTGGTGCTGGGCCAGATCAAGGCCCGTAAGGCGGACAAGAAGGCCGCCGAGGACAAGGCCCGCAAGCTGCTCGACCGGGTGGGCGTCGGCGCCCAGGCGGACAAGTACCCCGCGCAGCTCTCCGGCGGTCAGCAGCAGCGGGTGGCCATCGCCCGGGCGCTGGCCATGGACCCGAAGGTGATGCTCTTCGACGAGCCGACCTCGGCGCTCGACCCGGAGATGATCAACGAGGTGCTGGAGGTCATGCAGCAGCTCGCCCGGGACGGCATGACGATGGTCGTCGTCACCCACGAGATGGGCTTCGCGCGCTCCGCCGCGAACCGCGTGGTCTTCATGGCGGACGGCCGGATCGTCGAAGAGGCCGAGCCGGACCAGTTCTTCAACAATCCGCGCAGCGACCGGGCCAAGGACTTCCTCTCGAAGATCCTCCACCACTGAGCCGCGCCGACCACCAAGTTTGCGATGACGTCAAGTCCGCGAAGACGTACGGAACCAAGGATGGGGCAGCACCATGAGGATGCGTAACACGGCAGCGGCCGCGGCAGTGGCACTCGCTCTGGCGGCGACCGCGACCGCCTGTGGCGGCGAGAAGGGCACCGCCGGCGACAAGCCGAAGGGCGGCGAGGTCTACGACGGCTCGTACACGGTCGCCAAGGACGTGAAGCTGGACTCGCCGACCCTGAAGGCGGCGCAGAAGCGCGGCAAGATCGTCATCGGTGCCAAGGCCGACCAGCCCTTCCTGGGCTTCGTGGACACCGAGGGCAAGCGCTCCGGCTTCGACATCGAGATCGCCAAGATGGTCGCCGCCGACCTCGGCTTCTCCGCGGACAAGATCACCTTCAAGACGGTCGACTCGAACGTCCGCGAGACCTCCATCTCCAAGGGCCAGGTCGACTACTACGTCGGCACGTACACGATCAACGACGAGCGCAAGAAGCAGGTCGGCTTCGCGGGCCCGTACTACCAGGCGGGTGCCGACCTGCTGGTCCGCAAGGACGAGAAGGGCATCACCGGCCCGGACAGCGTCAAGGGCAAGAAGATCTGCTCGATCGTCGGCTCGACTCCGCTCCAGGAGATCAAGAAGCCGAAGTACGGGGCCAAGACCACCGAGCTGAGCAAGTACTCGCTCTGCGTCAAGCAGCTCCTCGACGGCCAGGTCGACGCGGTCACCACCGACGACGCGATCCTCAAGGGCTACGCGGCCCAGCGGCCCAGCAAGCTCAAGCTGGTCGAGAAGCCGTTCACCGAGGAGCCGTACGGCATCGGGATGAACAAGAACGACAAGGTGCTGCGCGACGCGATCACCGACTCGCTCGAGAAGCACATCAAGAACGGCGACTACAAGAAGGCGTACGTCGGCACGCTCGGCAAGTCCGGCTCCTCCTACGTCGCGCCGAAGACCCCGCTGCCCCGCTACTGAGCAGGTCCGGTCTCCGGTCCCCCGTTCACCCGTGAAGCCGGTGCGCTCCGCACGCCGCTGACCCGACCGCTACCGCGGAGAATCGATGAACGTACTCCTCGATCATTTGCCCCAGTTCCGTGAGGGGTTCCTCGGAACTCTCGCCCTCACGGCGGCCAGTGCGGCGCTCGCCCTCGTCCTGGGCATCATCATGGCCGGCTTCCGGGTGTCCCCCATTCCGCCGCTGCGCGCCTTCGGCACGGCGTGGGTCACCCTGTTGCGCAACACCCCGCTGACCCTGCTGTTCCTGATCGCCTTCTTCGTGGTCCCGCAGATCTTCTTCCCGGGAACGAGTCCGTTCGTTCTCGCGATGCTGGCGCTGGGCTGCTACACGTCGTCCTTCGTCTGCGAGGCCGTGCGGTCCGGTATCAACACCGTGCCGCTCGGCCAGGCGGAGGCCGCCCGCAGCCTGGGCATGACCTTCACGCAGACGCTGCGGATGATAGTTCTGCCGCAGGCCACCCGGACCGTGATTCCTCCCATGAGCAGCATCTTCATCGCTCTCACGAAGAATTCGGCCATCGCGGGCGCCTTCAGCAACACCGAACTGTTCAACGTCTCGAAGCTGCTCAGTGACAAGGGCTTCGCGATCGGGTGGATCTTCCTGTGGATCGCCCTGTGCTACCTCGTCATCACCTTCGCCATCAGCGGTGCCTTCCGACTGCTGGAGAGCCGCTTGGAGGTGGCCCGATGAGCGCGAGTGTCCTCTATGACGCGCCCGGCCCCAAGGCCCGTATCCGCAACCGCGTCTACTCGGTCGTCGGCAGCCTCGCCGTCCTCGGCCTGATCGCCTTCGCCGTCCTGCGGCTGAACGACAAGGGCCAGTTCGCGCCCGAGATGTGGGAGATCTTCAACTACGCGGGCGTGCGGACCAGCATTCGCGACGGCGTGGTCACCACCCTCCAGGTGTTCGCAGTGGCATCGGTGCTCTCGCTGATCCTGGGCGTCGTGCTCGCGGTCGGCAGGCTCTCGGACCACAAGCCCGTCCGCTGGCTCACGACCGGGTTCATCGAGCTGTTCCGGGCCATCCCGCTGCTGATCACCATCTACGTGCTGTGGGTGCTCTTCCTCACCTACCGCTCCGATCTGGGCCTCAGCGGCGACAGCACCGGCTTCTGGGCCCTGGTCATCGGCCTGACCGTCTACAACGGCTCGGTGCAGGCCGAGGTGCTGCGGGCGGGCATCAACTCGGTGCCCCGCGGTCAGCGTGAGGCCGCCTACGCCCTCGGTATGAGCAAGACCCAGGTCATGACGACGGTCCTGATCCCGCAGGCCGTCCGGGCGATGCTGCCGACCATCATCAGCCAGCTCGTGGTGACCCTGAAGGACACCTCGCTCGGCTACGTCATCACCTACCAGGAGCTGCTGTTCCAGCTCCAGCAGCTCGCCGGGAACATCGTCGTCAACGACGACAACCCGTACGTCCCGGTGATCATCGTCGGCGGCGCCATCTACATCGCGATGTGCCTGGCCCTCTCCTCCCTGGCCACCTGGATCGAACGGCGCGGCCGGCGCGCCAAGACCGGCATCCCGGTCGCGGACGCCGCCCAGCCGCTCGCGGCCGCCGACGGGCTCGACCCGGTGGATCAGCCCGCGCCGGCGCAGCCGGCCGGCAAGACCGACTGAGGCAAGCGGGTCCTGACGGGCGGTGGCGCGCGCGCCACCGCCCGTCGCCGCTTGACGCGGGCACTCGCAGTCGGTTGCATGCTTTCTGTGATCGCTCACCGGGTTTCAACTGCCAGTTTCCGTACATCACGTACGCCCCGCAGGGCCATGGGAACCGCGCCGTGGACCCGGTGATCGTCGCCGGGGCGGGCCCGGTCGGGCTCACCCTGGCCCTCGCCCTTGCCCGTCTGGACGTCCCCGTCGTGCTGTTCGACGAGACCGCCGGGGGCGACGAGCCGCGCCTGGCCCGCACCGTCGTGCTGCGCCCGGACACCGCCGCCCTGCTGGAACGGCTCGGCTGCCGGGCCGCGGCCGGGGCGCGGCCGTGGACGGGGTGGCGCACGCTGCGCCGCCGCCAGCTCGTACGGCAGGTGCCCCTGGAGCCCGGCCCGCTCTTCGGCGCCCCTCCCCCGGCGGCCCCCGAGGACGGCAACGGGCGGGACGGCGCCGCGCGGGACGGTGAGCCGGAGGCGCCGGTGCCCTCGCCGCTGCATCTGCCCCAGCACGAGCTGACCCGGGCCCTGCGGGCCGCGCTGACCGCCATCGGTGACGAGGATCTCGTACGGATCGTCCCCGGCACCCGGGTCGAGACCGTGGAGCAGGACGCGCGCGGGGTGAGCGTACGGACCCGGGGCGCCCAGGCCACCTGGTGGCGGGGCAGCCATCTGGTCGGCTGCGACGGCCCCCGGTCCACCGTCCGCAAGCAGCTGGGGGTGCGCTTCCCCGGCCGTACGGCGGTGGAACGGCACGCCGTCGCCGCCCTGCGCGCGAACCTCCCCTGGCCCGGCGAGGCCGTACTGCACCGTTCGCCGCCGTGGCGCAGCATCGACGCGGAGGTGACGGCCCGTCCGCTGCCGCATGACATCTGGCGGATCGACTGGCTGCTCCCGCCGGGCCGCGACCTCGTCACCCCGGACGCGCTGATGGTTCGGGTGCGCGACACCCTCGCGGGGTGGTGCGAGGAGACCGCGATCCCCTACGAGCTTCTGGACACCGGCGTGCACACCGTGCACCACCGGCTCGCACGGCGCTGGCGCGTGGGGCGCGCCTTCCTCGCCGGGGACGCCGCCCATCTGCACGGCGCGCTGGGCACCCAGGGACTCGAAGAGGGGCTGCGGGACGTCGGCAACCTGGCCTGGAAGCTCTCCCTCGCCTGGCACCACGGCGCCTCCGACGCCCTGCTCGACAGCTATCAGGCGGAGCGGCGGACGGCCGTCGCCGCGCGGCTGCGCACCGCCGACCAGGCGTTGCCGCTGGTCCGGGCGGCCGGGGGTTGGCGCGCGGTACGGCGCACCGTGCTGCCCGGGGGCACGCGCGGCCATGACGCGCTCCTCACCGACGGTCACCTCGGCGATGGTCCGCTGGGCGCGCCCCCCGTCTACCACCGCTCCCCGCTGGCCCCCGCGGCGCCCCAGGAGGGCTCCGTCACGGTGGGCACACCGACCGGGGGGCCGGTGGCCGATGTCCGCGTGACCGCGCCGGACGGTGCGGTGGTGCGGCTGCAAGAGCGGCTCGGCCGGGAGCTGCTGGTGGTGCTGGTCGCCCCGGGCACCGGGGTGTGGGACCGCCGCCACTGGATGCGCGCCGGGCTGATGCCCCGGCTGGCGGCGGCCGTCTCGGCCCTGCCGATGCGCACGGAACTGCTGGTCGCCGAGGAGTACCCGGGGGCTCCGGCCCACACCGTGCTGCTGGTGCGGCCCGACGGTCATCTGGCCGCGGCGCTGTCCGGGGTGCGCCCGGCCGAGCTGTACGCGTGCGCCGACGCGGCGCGGGGCGGGGACACCGCCCGGGGCGCGGACGCGGAGCAGCGGGACGCGGAGGCCGCGGCGCGCCGGTAGTGACACGGCACGTCGGCGTGGTGAGTCGTCTGTCACGCACCCCCACGTCCTTCATGGCGCTGACGTGGTACGCCGGTGCGTGAGCCGTCCCGGACCTCGTCCGGTGTCATTGACCTTCCCGTCCGGCTCATGCTTCACTGCGGAGCGTGACTGACACCGGCCTGCCTCTCTTCTGGCGGAGGGTCCATCTGGACCTCCTCCGCTATGCGGGCTGCGTGTGTCGTCCGTCCTGTTGATCCGCTGATCCGCTTTTCCTCCCGCGCGGTCCGGCCGCGCCTCTTTCGCGATCACCCAGGACGGTTCCCGTGTCTGACGCACCTCTTCTCACGCCCGCGCGCCCCTCAGCCGGTCCCGACGCGCCGCCCAGCGAGGCCGATCTGCTGGACTTCGTCCGTCGTACCGCCGCCGACGCCGAGCTCGTGGCCTCGCTCCCGCTCGACCCGGAGGGCCGCACCTGGCTGCGGCTGGAGGGCCCGGGCGGCAGCGAGGCGTGGCTGATCGCCTGGCCGCCCGGCACCGGTACCGGCTGGCACGACCATGGCGGTTCGCACGGGGCCTTCGTGACGGCCGCCGGTGAGCTGAACGAGCAGTCGCTGGCCACCCGCCTGCCCACCGAGGGCTGGAAGACCCTCGAACTGGCCGAGGGCGTGGACCGCGAACGGCGGCTGTCCGCCGGGCGCGGCCGGGCCTTCGGTGCGCACCATGTCCACGAGGTCATCAACCCGTCGTCGGAGCGGCATGCGGTGTCGGTGCACGCCTACTACCCGCCGCTGCCGCTGATGCGGCGCTACAGCCGCACCGGCCAGGTGCTGCGGCTGGAGCAGGTCGAGCGGCCGCAGGAATGGGAGTAGGCGCGATGGGTGCGGAACACGTGGCGAAGCGGAGCGTGGACGAGCTGCTGGCCGAGGCGCGCCAGGGGCTGGACCGGCTCGGCCCCGAAGAGGCCGCTGCCGTGCGGTCCGCGGGCGGGCTGCTGGTGGACATCCGGTACGCGGCGCTGCGGGAGCGCGACGGGACCATCCCGGGGGCGCTGATCGTCGAGCGGAACGAGCTGGAGTGGCGGCTCGATCCGCAGTGCGACCACCGGCTGCCCGAGGCCGCGCACCACGATCTGCACGTGGTGGTGGTCTGCAACGAGGGCTATGCGTCGAGCTTCGCGGCGGTCTCGCTGCGGCAGCTGGGCCTGACGCGGGCGACCGATCTGGTCGGCGGCTTCCAGGCGTGGCGGGCGGCCGGTCTCCCGGTGCACTGACCGGGCGTACTGACCTCCCGGCCCGCTGCCCCCTCCGGTGAGCTGATCCAAGCGGCCGGACCGCCTCCGCACGGCCGGACCACCCCCGCCTGGCCGGGCCGCCCCCGTACCGGCCCAGGCCCGTGGGCCGGAGGGTCAGACGTCGGGCAGCTGGTGCTCCAGCAGCTCCGGGTCCTCGCCTTCCTCCTCCAGCGCGCGCCGCACCACCCGGAGTGCCAGGCCCTCGGGATACCCCTTGCGGGCGAGCATTCCGGCGAGGCGGCGCAGCCGCTTCTCCCGGTCGAGGCCGCGGGTGGTGCGCAGCTTGCGCTCGACCAGCTCGCGGGCGGTCTGCTCCTCCTGATCGGTGTCGAGCTGCCCCACGGCGTCGGCGATCAGCGCGGGGTCGACGCCCTTGGTGCGCAGCTCACTGGCGAGCGCGCGGCGGGCCAGGCCCCGGCTGTGGTGCCGGGACTCCACCCAGGCGTCCGCGAACGCCGCGTCGTCGATCAGCCCGACGTCCTCGAACCGGGACAGCACCTCCTGCACCGCCTCGTCGGGGATGCCGCGGCTGTGCAGGGCGTCCGCGAGCTGCTTACGGGTGCGCGCGGTCCCGGTGAGCAGGCGCAGGCAGATCGCCCGCGCCTGCTCCTCCGGGCCGAGCGGCGTCCCCTGCTCGGCCCTCGACGAGGAGGGGGCGCCGCGATCCGGACGGTCCGGGGGCTCCGGACGGCCCGGGCCGTCCGGCCAGTCGGTCCGCCGTGTCATGGATCAGCTCTTCGCCGTGGCGGTCTTGGCCGCCTTCGCCCCGGACTTGGCCGCCGGAGCCGCCGCGGGCTTCGCCGCCGCGGTGGCGGGCACGGCGCCCGCCGCGTCCGGGCCGGGCTCGGCATCGGGCGCGGGCGCCGCGGGCTTCACGCCGATACCGAGCTTCTCCTTGATCTTCTTCTCGATCTCATTGGCGAGATCGGGGTTGTCCTTCAGGAAGTTGCGGGCGTTCTCCTTGCCCTGGCCGAGCTGGTCGCCCTCGTACGTGTACCAGGCACCGGACTTGCGCACGAAGCCGTGCTCGACGCCCATGTCGATGAGACCGCCCTCACGGCTGATGCCCTGGCCGTAAAGGATGTCGAACTCGGCCTGCTTGAAGGGCGGCGCCACCTTGTTCTTGACGACCTTGCAGCGGGTGCGGTTGCCGACCGCGTCCGTGCCGTCCTTGAGGGTCTCGATACGGCGGATGTCGATGCGGACCGAGGCGTAGAACTTCAGCGCCCGGCCACCGGTCGTCGTCTCCGGAGAGCCGAACATGACACCGATCTTCTCGCGCAGCTGGTTAATGAAGATCGCGGTGGTCTTGGACTGGTTCAGCGCACTGGTGATCTTGCGGAGGGCCTGGCTCATCAGCCGGGCCTGGAGACCGACGTGCGAGTCGCCCATCTCACCCTCGATCTCCGCGCGCGGCACCAGAGCGGCGACGGAGTCGATGACGATGAGGTCGAGCGCGCCGGAGCGGACCAGCATGTCCACGATCTCGAGCGCCTGCTCGCCGTTGTCCGGCTGGGAGAGGATCAGCGAGTCGGTGTCCACGCCCAGCTTCTGCGCGTAGTCGGGGTCGAGCGCGTGCTCCGCGTCCACGAAGGCCACGGTGCCGCCCGCCCGCTGGGCGTTGGCCACCGCGTGCAGGGTCAGGGTCGTCTTGCCGGAGGACTCCGGGCCGTAGACCTCCACCACGCGGCCGCGCGGAATGCCGCCCACACCAAGGGCGACGTCGAGAGCGGTCGACCCGGTGGGAATCACCTCGATGGGGTCGTTCGGCCGGTCGCCCATACGCATCACGGCGCCTTTGCCGAACTGCCGTTCAATCTGTGCGAGCGCGGCGTCGAGCGCCTTCTCGCGGTCGTTTCCTGCCATGGGTTCCACCCGGTTTGCTTGAGTCGATCGCTTCACGTCCATGACGCTAGCGCCTGCCACTGACAAGCGGCCCGGACATGCTCGGCCTGTGGATAACCGGGCCGGGCCTCCATAAGAATGGATGTTCGATTTTTGTGTCAACCGCGCCGGGACAGCGCATGTCGCATGCGTGCCAGCGCGGAGGCACCGCGCCGCCGCGTCCGCCCGTGCATCCGCGGATCGTCCGTCACGTCGTAGCGCTTGATGTACGCGCCGAGGAACGCCTGCAGCGTCGCGGTCGCCGGAATCGCGATCAGTGCCCCCACCGCGCCGAGCAGCGCCGTGCCCGCGATCACCGATCCGAAGGAGACGGCGGGGTGGATGTCCACGGTCCGCGCCGTGATCCTCGGCTGCAGCAGGTAGTTCTCGAACTGCTGGTAGACCACGACGAACACCAGCACCCAGAGCGCGTACCAGGGGTTGACGGTGAAGGCGATCAACATCGGCAGGGCACCCGCCAGATAGGTGCCGATGGTCGGGATGAACTGGGAGATCAGCCCCACCCAGACGGCCAGCGCCGGGGCGTAGGGCACGCCCAGGCTCTCCAGCAGGATGTAGTGCGCGACCCCGGAGATCAGCGCCATCAGCCCGCGCGAGTAGATGTAGCCTCCGGTCTTGGCGACCGCGATCTCCCAGGCCCGCAGCACCTCGGTCTGCCGGTTCGGCGGCAGGACGGAGCACAGCGCCCGGCGGAGCCGGGGGCCGTCGGCGGCGAAGTAGAAGGCGAACAGCGTCACCGTGAGGAGCCGGAACAGCCCGCCGAGCACCTGCGCGGAGACGTCCAGCACATTGTCGGCGCTGTTCTTCACATAGCTCTGCAGCCAGTCGGAGTGGAGCATGCTGTCCTGGATCTCCAGCCGGGACAGCCGGGTGTGGAACGTCTCGTTGATCCAGCTGACCACCTGATCGAGGTACTTCGGGAAGTCCTGGACCATGGTCATGATCTGGTCGGCCAGCATCGAACCGAGCAGGGTGAAGAAGCCCGCGGCGCCGATGAGGATGCCGATGAAGACCACTCCCGTGGCCAGGCCCCGACGGACGCCGCGGGCGGCCATGCGGTCCACGGCCGGTTCGATCGCGAGCGCCAGGAAGAACGCGATCAGGACGTTCAGCAGCAGTCCGGTCAGCTGATCGAAGGCCCAGGTGGCAAGCCGGTAGCAGGCCACCAGGGCAAGGGCGAGCACCATGGCGCGGGGCAGCCAGCGCGGCATGCGCGCGGACTGTGCGGGCGCGTCCTTGGGGGCCTGTGCTGTGGTCGGGACGCCGTCGGCGTCGGGGGAGAGGGTCTCTTCGGTCGGGGCCACCCGGCAAGTGTGGCGTACACCCGTCCAAAAAATCCGGCCACCCCGGGAGTCCGCCTCCCCGCACGCCTCCCGGCCCCCGCTCGGCGCCTGTCAGCGCTCGTCAGCGCTTGTCGGCGGGGATCTCCATCGCGGTGCAGACCCCGCGCCAGATGTCCTTGGCATCCCAACCCGCGGCGAGCGCCTGGTGGACGGTCCGGCCGCCGAGCTGGGACATCACATGATCGCGCGCGAAGGAGTCGGCGTACGCCTCGCCGAAGTAATCCGCCATCCGCTGCCAGAAGACCGTCAACCGCATGCGCCCAGTATCGCGCTCCCGGGGTGCACCGGTGCGTGAGCCCCCTTCCCCAGGCGATTCCCGCCCTACGGTCTGTCCCATGGATCGATCCGCAGCAGTCCCCTCCTCCCAGCCCACGCCGCCCGCGCCCGCCTCGCCGCTCGCGCGCGCCGCGCGGTTCGTGTGGCTGACCGCACGCGTGCTCGAGCAGCGCCGGTTCGCGTATCACTTCCAGGACGCCGACGCGGAACCGGTCGAGACCGCGCTCGCCGCGTACCTGGGCGCCGACGGGGGCTACGGCCACGCTCTGGAGCCGGATCTGCGCGGCCCGGTGAGCCAGCCGCAGCACGTCGCCCACGCCCTGCGGGTACTCGACGGGATCGGCCGCTGCGGCGGGCAGCGGGTGGAGCGACTGTGCCGCTATCTGACCGCGATCTCCACCCGGGACGGCGCGCTGCCCGGATGCCACCCGTCGCTGCGCGACTACCCGGCCGCCCCCTGGATCCGGCCGTCGGAGCATCCGCGCGGCGATCTGCTGACCACCGGGCCGGTGGTGGGGCTGCTGCACCGCAACGAGGTGTGGCACGCCTGGCTGTTCCGGGCCACGGACTTCTGCTGGGCGGCGGTGACGGCGCTGGAGGGAGGCGGTCCGGCACGTCCGTACGAGGTGGGGGCGGCCGTCGCCTTCCTGGACGGCGCCCCGGACCGGGCGCGCGCCGAGGAGGTGGCCGAGCGGCTGGGCCGCCGGGTGCGGGAGCGGCGGCTGGTGGTGCTGGACCCCGAGCGCGCCGAGGACGGCCCCCTGCCGCCCGGCCATGGCCCTGGCGAACACACCTTCGTGTACGACCTCGCCCGTACGCCCGGCTCGCTGGCCCGCCGCTGGTTCACCGACGCCGAGGTGGAGCGCTCGCTGGACTTCCTGGCGAACGCGCAGCGGGAGGACGGCGGCTGGCCCGCCCGGCGCCGGGCCTGGGCCCAGGGTGCGGCGCTGGAGTGGCGGCCGGTGGTGACCGTGGAGGCGCTGCTCACGCTGCGCGCCTATGGGCGGGCGGTCTGAGGTATCTCCACGCTGACCTGCGCGGACGGCCCGTTGTCAGTGGGGCGGTGCACGATGGGTGGCATGGCACGGTCGGCGCTGCACGCATTCTCCCCGGCCACCCGCGGGTGGTTCACGGGCGCCTTCACCGCGCCCACGGCCGCGCAGGAGGGGGCATGGCGGGCGATCGGCGAGGGCTCGGACGTGCTGGTGGTCGCCCCGACCGGCTCGGGCAAGACGCTGGCGGCGTTCCTCGCGGCGCTGGACCGGCTGGCCGCCGAGCCGCCGCCCGCCGAGCCCCGCAAGCGCTGCCGAGTGCTGTACGTGTCGCCGCTGAAAGCCCTGGCGGTGGACGTGGAGCGCAATCTGCGCAGCCCGCTCACCGGCATCCGGCAGGAGTCGGTGCGCCTCGGCGAGCCCGAGCCGGAGATCCGGGTGGGCATCCGCTCCGGCGACACCCCGCCCGCCGAGCGCCGCGCCCTGGCCACCCGCCCGCCGGACATCCTCATCACCACCCCCGAGTCGCTGTTCCTGATGCTCACCTCCGGCACCCGGGAGGCGCTGCGCGGGGTGGAGACGGTGATTCTGGACGAGGTGCACGCCGTCGCGGGGACGAAGCGCGGCGCGCATCTCGCGCTGTCCCTGGAGCGGCTGGACGAGCTGCTGGACCGGCCCGCCCGGCGGATCGGCCTGTCGGCGACGGTGCGCCCGGTGGACGAGGTGGCGCGCTTCCTGTCGCCGCGGCGCACGGTGGAGATCGTCCAGCCGCCCTCGGGCAAGGAGTTCGACCTGTCGGTGGTCGTCCCCGTGGAAGACCTGGGGGAGCTGGGCGGCTCCCCGGCCCAGGACGGGCAGCCTGGCGAGAAGCCGTCGATCTGGCCGCATGTGGAGGAGCGGATCGCCGATCTCGTCCAGGCGCACCGGTCCACGATCGTCTTCGCCAACTCCCGTCGGCTGGCCGAGCGGCTGTGCAACCGGCTCAACGAGATCGCCTACGAGCGGGCCACCGGTGAGGCGCTGCCCGAGGACCACTCCCCCGCCGAGCTGATGGCCGAGGCCGGTGCGGCCCGTGGCGCCCCCGCGCTGCTCGCCCGTGCGCACCACGGGTCGGTGTCCAAGGAGCAGCGGGCCTTGGTCGAGGAGGATCTGAAGGCGGGCCGGCTGCCCGCCGTCGTCGCCACCTCCAGCCTGGAGCTGGGCATCGACATGGGCGCGGTGGACCTGGTCGTCCAGGTCGAGTCGCCGCCCTCGGTGGCCTCCGGGCTGCAGCGGGTGGGCCGGGCGGGCCACCAGGTCGGCGCGGTCTCCACCGGGGTGGTCTTCCCCAAGTACCGCGGCGATCTGGTGCAGGCGGCGGTGGTGACCGAGCGGATGCGGGAGGGGTCCATCGAGTCGCTGCGGGTGCCCGCGAACCCGCTGGACGTGCTCGCCCAGCAGCTCATCGCCATGACGGCCATGGACAGCTGGGACGTGGAGGAGCTGCTGGCCCTGGTCCGCCGCGCCGCCCCGTTCGCCTCGCTCCCGGAGTCGGCGTACACCTCGGTCCTCGACATGCTCGCGGGCCGCTATCCCTCCGACGCCTTCGCCGAGCTGCGGCCGCGCCTGGTGTGGGACCGGGTCGCCCATACGGTCACGGGGCGGCCGGGGGCGCAGCGGCTCGCGGTGACCTCCGGCGGCACCATCCCCGACCGCGGGCTGTTCGGCGTCTTCCTGGCGGGTGCGGACCCCAAGAAGGGCGGCGGCAGGGTCGGGGAGCTGGACGAGGAGATGGTCTACGAGTCGCGGGTGGGCGATGTGTTCACCCTGGGCACCACGTCCTGGCGGATCGAGGACATCACCCGCGACCGCGTCCTGGTCTCCCCCGCTCCCGGCGTCCCCGGCCGGCTCCCGTTCTGGAAGGGCGACCAGCTCGGCCGCCCGCTCGAACTGGGCCGGGCGCTGGGCGCGTTCCTGCGGGAGGTCGGTGCGCTGACCCCGGAAAAGGCCCGGGCGCGGCTGCTGGCCGCCGGGCTCGACGTCTGGGCCGCCGACAACGTGATCGCGTACCTGGGTGAGCAGCGCGAGGCATGCGGCCATGTGCCGGACGACCGGACGATCGTGGTGGAGTGCTTCCGGGACGAGCTGGGCGACTGGCGGGTGGTGGTCCACTCCCCCTTCGGGGCGCAGGTCCACGCCCCCTGGGCGCTCGCGCTCGCCGCGCGGCTGTCCGAGCGGTACGGCATGGACGCCCAGGTGATGCACGCGGACGACGGCATCGTGCTGCGGCTTCCCGACGCGGACCTCATGGGCCTGGACCTGCTCGACTCGGATCCGATGCGGCAGGGCACCGAGTACGACGGCGAGCAGTCCCCCATCGGTGCGGCCGATGTCGCCTTCGACCGGGGCGAGGTGTCCCAGATCGTCACCGATCAGGTCGGCGGCTCGGCCCTGTTCGCCTCCCGGTTCCGCGAATGCGCCGCGCGCGCCCTGCTGTTGCCCCGCCGCGATCCCGGCAAGCGCACTCCCCTGTGGCAGCAGCGTCAGCGCGCCGCCCAGCTCCTCCAGGTGGCGAGCGAGTTCGGCTCGTTCCCCATCGTCCTGGAAGCCGTCCGCGAATGCCTTCAGGACGTCTTCGACGTCCCCGGCCTCACCGAGCTGATGGGCGACCTGGAGGCCCGGCGGGTGCGGCTGGTGGAGGTGACCACCCCGGAGCCGTCCCCCTTCGCCCGCTCGCTGCTCTTCGGCTATGTGGCGCAGTTCCTGTACGAGGGCGACTCGCCGCTGGCCGAGCGGCGCGCGGCGGCCCTCTCCCTCGACTCGCGGCTGCTGGCCGAGCTGCTGGGCCAGGCCGAGCTGCGCGAGCTGCTGGACGCCGATGTCCTGGCCGAGCTGGAGCGCGAGCTGCAGTGGCGCACCGAGGACCGCCGGGTCAAGGATACCGAGGGCGTCGCCGATCTGCTGCGGCTGCTCGGCCCGCTCACCGGCGCCGAGCTTGCCGAGCGGGGCGCCGACCCGGCGTGGGCGGCCGAGCTGGAGCGGGCCCGGCGCGCCATCCGGGTCCGTATCGCGAGCGAGGAGCGCTGGGCGGCCGTCGAGGACGCGGGGCGGCTGCGCGACGCGCTGGGCACGGCGCTGCCGGTCGGCGTCCCCGAGGCGTTCACCGAGCCCGTGGCCGACCCGCTCGGCGATCTGCTGGCCCGCTACGCCCGCACCCACGGCCCGTTCACCTCCGCCGCGGCGGCCGCCCGGCTGGGCCTGGGCACGGCCGTCACCGACGGCGCGCTGCAGCGCCTGGCAGCGAGCGGCCGCGTCGTGCAGGGCGAGTTCCATCCGGCGGGCCTCGGACAAGAGTGGTGCGACGCCACCGTGCTGCGCCGGCTGCGCCGCCGGTCACTTGCCGCGCTGCGCCAGGAGCTGGAGCCCGTACCGCCCTCGGCGCTCGCCGCCTTCCTCCCCCAGTGGCAGCATCTGGGCACCCACAGCCTGCGGGGCATCGACGGGCTGGTGCGCGCCGTCGAGCAGCTCCAAGGCGCACCGGTCCCGGCGTCCGCCCTGGAGAAGCTCGTCCTGCCCTCCCGGGTCGGCGATTACAACCCGACGATGCTGGATGAGCTGACCGCCGCCGGTGAGGTCGTCTGGGCCGGGGCGGGCGCGCTGCCCGGCAAGGACGGCTGGGTGAGCCTCCATCTCGCCGAGACCGCGCCGCTGCTTCTGCACACCCCGCACCCCTTCGAGGCGGGGCCGCTCCACCAGGCCGTGCTGGACGCGCTGGCCGGAGGCTTCGGTCTGTTCTTCCGGCAGATCGCGGAGCACGTCCGGGCCGCCGGTCACGAATTCCAGGACGCCCAGCTCGCGGAGGCCATATGGGATCTGGCCTGGTCCGGTCGGCTCACCGGCGACACCCTGGCCCCGCTGCGCTCCCTGCTGGGCTCGGGCCGCACCGCGGGCGCCACCGCCCACCGCGCCAAGCGCTCGGTCCCCCGGGGCCGGTACGGCACGCTGACCGGGCGCACCGGCCGCCCCACCGCCTCGCGCAGCGGGCCGCCGACCGTCGCCGGGCGCTGGTCGCTGCTGCCGGAGCGCGAGCTCGAGCCCACCCATCGCGCGCACGCCCTGGCGCGCACCCTGCTGGACCGGCACGGAGTGGTCACCCGCGGGGCGGTCGCTGCCGAGGGAGTGGAGGGCGGCTTCTCCGCGGCGTACCGGGTGCTGTCGGCCTTCGAGGAGACCGGCCAGGCGCGCCGCGGCTATGTGGTGGAGGGGCTGGGTGCCGCGCAGTTCGCGATGGACGGCGCGGTCGACCGGCTGCGCGCGGTCAGCACGGCGCGCGACCGGGCGGGGGGCGGCGCGTCGGCGGGCGCGCCCTTCAGCGGTCCGCCGGGGAAGTCGTCGCCGCGTACGGTCGTCCTCGCCGCCGCCGACCCGGCCAACGCGTACGGCGCGGCCCTCCCCTGGCCCGATCCGCCCGAGGGCGCGAGCCACCGTCCGGGCCGCAAGGCGGGGGCGCTGGTGGTGCTCGCCGACGGCGAGCTGGCCCTCTACATGGAGCGCGGCGGCAAGACCCTGCTCGCCTGGCCGGGCGGCGAGGCGGCGTCCCCGGAGGACGACGCCCGGCTGCGTACCGCCATGGAGGCCCTGGCCCAGTCCGCCCGCGCGGGCGCCCTCGGCTCGGTGACCGTCGAGCGGATCAACGGCGCCGCGGCGCTGTCCTCGCCGACCGGCCGCGTCCTGGAGGCCGCGGGCTTCCACGCGACCCCGCGCGGCCTGCGGCTGCGCCCGTGAGGGGGCGGAGATGCCCGAGGGCGACACCGTCCGGCAGACGGCCCGGCGCCTCCACGACGCACTGGCCGGCCCGCCGCTCACCGGATGTGATCTGCGGGTGCCCCGGCTGGCAACCGTCGACCTCACCGGCCGCCGGGTCCTCGAGGTGGTCGCGCGCGGCAAGCATCTGCTCACCCGGGTCGAGGGCGGGCTGACCCTCCACTCCCATCTGCGGATGGACGGCGCATGGCTGGTGTACGGGCACGGCGAGCGCTGGCGCGGCGGCCCGCACCACCAGATCCGCGCCGTGCTGGCCACGGCCGAGCGCACCGCCGTCGGCTATCGCCTCCCGGTCCTGGAGCTGATGCGCACCGCGGACGAGGACCGCGCGGTGGGCCACCTCGGGCCCGACCTCCTCGGCCCGGACTGGGACCCGGACGAGGCGCTGCGACGGCTGCTCGCCGATCCGTCCCGCCCGGTGTACGAGGCGCTGCTGGACCAGCGCAACCTGGCCGGGATCGGCAATGTGTACGCGTGCGAGCTGTGCTTCATGCTGCGGCTCGCGCCCTGGCTGCCGATCGGCCGCGTCCCCTCCCCCGAGCGCCTGGTGGCCCTCGCCAAGCGGCTTCTGGAGGCCAACCGGACGCGCCGGGCCCGGGTCACCACGACGCACGCGCGCCCCGACCGGCGGCTGTGGGTGTACGGCCGCGCCGGGCGCCCCTGTCTGCGCTGCGGTACGCCGGTGCGCGCCGCGGCCCAGGGGCGCGCGGGTCAGGAGCGCACGACCTTCTGGTGCCCGGTGTGCCAGCCGGAACCGTCCCCGGCAGAGTAATTGACGGGCCGTCAGATCCGGTCGTACCGTCGCCACATGACCGTCACGGCGTACGACCTCACCGGCCGCACCGCACTGGTCACCGGCGCCGCGAGCGGCATCGGCCGCGCCACCGCCGTCCTGCTGGCATCGGCCGGGGCAGTCGTGCACTGCGCCGACCTGGACGAGAAGGGCACCCGCCGCACCGCGGAGCGCATCACCTCCGACGGCGGCAGCGCCCACGCCCACCCCCTCGACGTCACCGACCGCGCCCAAGTCGCGGCCGTCGTCTCCGCCGCCGCCACGGCGGCCGTCCGCGCCGGGGGCCATCTCGCCGTGCTGGCGGCCATCGCCGGGATCATGCACCGCAGCCCGGTCCTGGAGACCGCGGAGGCCGATCTGGACCGGGTGCTGGCGGTCAATTTCAAGGGCGTGCTGTACGGCTGTCAGGAGGCGGCCCGCGCCATGATCGACCACGGTGCGGGCGGGTCCATCGTCACCATGGCGTCCGGCGCGATCGACTCCGGCACCCCCGGGCTGCTGTGCTACGGCGTCGCCAAGGCCGCCGTGGTCCAGCTGACCCGGACCCTCGCCGCCGAGGTGGGACGCCACGGCATCCGCGTCAACGCGGTCGCCCCCGGCTGGGTCCGTACGCCCATGACGCGGCGCAGCAGCGCCGAGGAGCAGGGACATGCCGAGGCACCCATGATCCGTCACTCACCGCTGGGGCGGGTCGGCGAGCCGGAGGACATCGCCCATGCGGTGCTGCATCTGGCGTCGGACGCCTCCGCCTTCACGACGGGCCAGATTCTGCGCCCGAATGGCGGAGTCGCGATGCCCTGGTGATCCGCTCGCGCACGCGTCCGCGCCGGGGCGAGGGGCCGCAGTGCACGGGCAGCAGGCTCAGCCCCCAGCCACCGATGGCGAACGCCCCCTCGACCGGCCCGGTCCCGGTCGGCTGCACCGCCAGCCGGAGCACGGACCACCACCACAGGACGCCGAGAACGAGCGCTATCGCCCATCGAACCGGCCTTCGGCGCAGCGTGCCGGCCCCTCCCACGGCTGCCATGCTGCCTCCTTCGGGCGACGCTAGCGGGCGACGCTAGACGCCAGTTCGCACGCGGCGGGAGGGCGCACAGAAGGCCCGTCAGCGCGTGTCGGACCCCCGCGCTCCCCCAGTGTGCCCAGCCGCGCCGCGGGGCGCACCCAGAGCGGGGCACACCCGCGACCGGCCCATGAGCCGACGTCCGTCAGCTCGCAGACTGTGCGGCCATCGCCGGGGAGCGGGTGCCGTTGCCCCGGCGATGACCACACAGGGTGCGAGCGGAAGCACCGCCCCTGTCTCGTCGCTCAGTGTCCGTTGACGTTCTCCGCCTGGAACATCCAGTGGTGCTTCTCCAGGTCCCGGGTGAGCCCGATGAGAATGTCCTGGGTCACCGGGTCCGGCTCGTCCGTCGCGGCGATGCGCTCGCGCATGCGCGAAATGATCGACCCGAGCGCGTCCACGAGCGTCCGCACCGCGTCCTTGTCCTGGGTCCAGCCCTCCTTGACGTTGCCGACGGCGCTCTGCTTGGCCACCGTCTCGGCCCGTCCGTCCGGCGCTATCCCTAGCGCCGAGGCACGCTCCGCGACGGTGTCGGCGTGCGTCCTGGCCGTCGACACCACATCGTCGAGCTGGAAGTGCACCGTGCGGAAGCGCGGTCCGATGACCGTCCAGTGGATCTGCTTGCCCACCAGGGCGAGGTCCACGAGGTCGACGAGGGCGCCTTGCAGAGCGTCACTGACGACCTTGAGGTTCTCCTCGGCGAGCGGGCTCTTGACCACAGACATCCGCTTCCTCCTGTTCGACCGTTTGGCCCCCCTTGATTACCTCTCCACCAGTCAGGTGACCTGAAAGCCGCCGGTCAAACATCGAGCCCCGGTCCGGTATCGCTACCGGGCCGGGGCTCGAAGAGCTTCCGCGCTGACGTCGACGTGAAGGCCGTCAGGCCGCCACGACGTCCACAGCCTCCTTGGGCGGCTTGATGGTCACCCGCTCGTCCGGAACGCCTGTCACGGACGAGACGGATACCGAATTGAGCATCGGACGCATCGGTGCCGGCACCTTCTCGCTCGCCGTGGCCGACTCCGCCAGCTCCGCGAGCGACAGCTCGTCGCTGACCTCGCGCATGACCTGTGACATCCGTACGTCCAGGGCGTCGCAGATCGCCGACAGCAGCTCGGACGAGGCTTCCTTCTGCCCGCGCTCGACCTCTGACAGATAGCCGAGCGACACCCGGGCGGAGGAGGAAACCTCGCGCAGAGTACGGCCCTGGCGCTGGCGCTGCCGGCGCAGCACGTCACCCAGCAGGCGACGGAGCAGAATCATCGCTGGCTCCCTCCTCGGACCTCGGATCCGGATCCTTCTCGCCCCACCGTACCGCCTCTGGCTGTGCCCGTGCGGGGAGCGATGTCGTGTTCACTCAGGGCTGCAAACATCAAAATTCGCCGTGTTGTTCCGTATCCTGTGCCCCCGCTGTCGCGATCAATTCGCTGAACAGCAGCTTGACCACCGCGTGGACGCTCTGTGCGCGGATTCCGGCCCGGTCCCCCTCCAGCCGCAGCGCCGCGGCCGCCGGTCTGTTCGAGGGCCCGGCGACGGCCACGTGGACGGTGCCCACCGGGTGGCCGTCCTGCGATGTGGGACCCGCCACACCGGTGGTCGCCACGCCCCAGTCGGCACCCAGGGCGCGCCGTACTCCCTCGGCCATCTGCCGGGCGACCTCCGCGTCCACCGCCCCGCGCTCGGCCAGCAGCGCGCCGTCCACACCCAGCAGCTCGCGCTTGAGATCGGTGGCGTACGCGGTCACCGAGCCGCGGAAGGCGTGGGAGGCCCCGTCCACGGCGGTCAGCTCCGCGGCCACCAGGCCGCCGGTCAGGGACTCGGCGACGGCCACGGTCTGCCCGCGCCGCCTCAGCAGCGCCAGAACCTCGGCCGCACTCGCCTCAGCGGCACCGTCTCGCGCCGCCGCCGTCTCTTCGCCGCTCACCGGGCCGGTTCCTGCCCGGGCTCCTCCCCCGCACCGCCGCTCGCCGCCGCGCGGCCCGCCCGGCGCAGTACCAGGGCCTGCCGTACGTAGTCGAGGCCGGTGAGGACGGTCAGGGCGACGGCCACGGCCATCACCCAGAACCGCAGCGTGGCCAGCGGTCCGGTGATCACGAGGATGTACATCCCCACGGCCACCCCCTGGGCGAGGGTCTTCATCTTCCCGCCGCGGCTGGCCGGGATGACCCCGATCCGGATCACCCAGAACCGCATCAGGGTGATCCCCAGCTCACGGAAGATGATCACGCCCGTCACCCACCACGGCAGATCGCCGAGGACCGACAGACAGATCAGCGCCGCTCCCATGATCGCCTTGTCCGCGATGGGATCCGCGATCTTGCCGAAGTCGGTGACCAGGTTGTACCGGCGGGCCAGATGCCCGTCGAACAGGTCGGTGATCATGGCGATGGCGAAGGCGGCCCAGGCGTAGGCACGCCAGGCCGGGTCGTAGCCGCCGTCATGGAACATCAACAAAACGAACCCGGGCACCAGGACCAGGCGCGCCATGGTGAGGATGTTGGCGATGTTCCACAATCCGGCGGGCCGGGCGGCCGCGGCGGCCCGGTGGTGGCTCCCCGCGGCGGAGGCCGGGACGCCTGTCATCTGTCCGCCTCCTCGGTAGACGCGCCGCCGCCCCGCTGCTCCAGCGGTTCCAGCGGCTCCGCGACGAGGTCCACTCCCTCCGCCGCGATCACCTTCGCTTCGACCATACGTCCCGCGGCGGGCCGGGCCGACGTGCGGAGCAGCGTCTGCCCGTCGGTCTCCGGCGCCTGGTGGGCGGCCCGGCCCAGTACGGCACCGGTCTCGTCGATCTCGTCCACCAGCACCGTGACGGTCTCGCCGAGCCGCTCGTCCGCCCGCTGGGCGGTCAGCTCCTCCGCGAGCCGCGAGATGTGCTCCAGCCGGTCCGCGACCTCGTCCGGGTCGACCTTCTCCTCGTAGCCCGCGGCCTCGGTGCCGTCCTCGTCCGAGTACCCGAAGACACCGATCGCGTCGAGCCGCGCCTCGGTGAGGAAACGCTCCAGCTCCGCCACGTCGTCCTCGGTCTCGCCGGGGAATCCGACGATGAAGTTCGAGCGGGCGCCTGCCTGCGGCGCCTTGCCTCTGATCGCTTCCAGCAGCTCCAGGAAGCGGTCGGTGTCGCCGAAGCGGCGCATCCGGCGCAGCACCCCGGGCGAGGAGTGCTGGAAGGACAGGTCGAAGTACGGGGCGACCTTCTCGGTGGAGGTCAGCACGTCGATCAGCCCGGGCCGCATCTCGGCGGGCTGGAGGTAGCTGACCCGGATCCGCTCGATCCCGTCCACCGCGGCCAGCTCGGGCAGCAGCGTCTCCAGCAGCCGGATGTCGCCCAGGTCCTTGCCGTAGGAGGTGTTGTTCTCGGAGACCAGCATGACCTCCTTCACCCCCTGCTCGGCCAGCCACCGGGTCTCGCCCAGCACATCGGAGGGACGGCGGGAGATGAACGAGCCGCGGAAGGACGGGATGGCGCAGAAGGAGCACCGCCGGTCGCACCCGGAGGCCAGCTTCACGGAGGCGACGGGGCTGTTCCCGAGTCTGCGGCGCAGCGGGGCGCGCGGGCCGGAGGCCGGGGCGACACCGGCGGGCAGGTCCTCGGGCGGGGTGTCCTGGGCGTGGCCGGGCAGCGCCACGGCGGAGCTGTCCTGCCGCTCGGCTGGGCTGATCGGCAGCAGCTTGCGACGGTCGCGCGGGGTGTGGGAGGCGTGGATGCCGCCGGAGAGAATGGTCTGCAGTCGGCCGGAGATGTCGCTGTAGTCGTCGAAGCCGAGCACCCCGTCGGCCTCGGGCAGCGCCTCGGCGAGTTCCTTGCCGTACCGCTCGGCCATGCAGCCGACGGCCACGACCGCCTGGGTGCGGCCGTGGTCCTTCAGATCGTTCGCCTCCAGCAGGGCGTCGACCGAGTCCTTCTTGGCGGCCTCGACGAAACCGCAGGTGTTGACGACGGCGACGTCGGCGTCGGCGGCTTGCTCGACGAGCTTCCAGCCGTCCGCCGCCAAGCGGCCTGCGAGCTCCTCCGAGTCCACCTCGTTACGGGCGCAGCCAAGGGTGACAAGGGCGACAGTGCGGCGTTCGGGCATGGGCTCAGACTACTTTGTCGCAGCCCCGGCCTCTGCTGCCAGGTCTCCCACCCCGTCGCCGGGCTGGTCAGCCCGCTTCGGGATCGCCCTTGGTGTAGCTCAGACGCTGGACCGAGCCGCTGTCGCTCAGGTTCTTGACTTCCTTGCCGTTCACGAAGAGCTTGATCGCCCCGGCGTTGCCCAGCACCAGGTCGATGCGCTTGCTGTCGCTGAACGTCTTGGACTGGCCCTTCCGCAGCACGCCCTCTTCCATCAGCCGCCCGTTGTGGTCCTGTGCGGAGATCCAGCTCTGGCCGTCCTCCGCGGTCAGCTTGACGGTGACCTTGTCCGCGGGGACGCCCGCGATGGCGCTCTCGGACGGCTCGGGCTTGTGCCCGCCGGGCTTGCTGGGGGCGGCGCTGGGGCTGCTGGAGGTGGAGGCGGTCGGCTTGGCCGAGCCGGTCTCGTCCGCGACCGAGGAGCCGTCGTTCTTGTCGCCGCCACTGAAAAGCGTGAATCCGACGAATCCGACGACGGCGACGATCGCGGCGACCATCGCGGCCGTCCAGTTCGGCCTGCGGGGTTCGGGACGGATGCGCTCGGCGTCGAAAAGCGGCGCCGCCGGGGTCGGCTCGGGCCGGCCGCCGTGCTCGGCGTCGAACTGGTTGATCAAGGTCGCCGGGTCGAGCCGGACGGCGCGCGCGAGCACACGGATGTGCCCCCGGGCGTACACATCCCCGCCGCAGCGGGAATAGTCGTCCTGCTCGATCCCCTGCACTATGGGGACACGCACCCGGGTGGCGGAACTGACCTCGTCGACGGTCAGCCCTGCGGCGATGCGGGCCTGCTGGAGGGCGCGACCGACGGAAGGCCGGTCGTCTTCGGGGGAGTTGCCGTCTTCGAGAGCGTTGCCGATGGACACGGGGGCGCCTTTCGAGCGTGAGCCACCTGCTGGAGGTTCAGTCTAGGGGTGGGGCGAAAGGGTCGGGCAAGCGGGAGGACGGAGTTTGTCCGCCATCGGGATTGACCTGTGACCTGCGGTGCGGCCTGCAGTCTGGGACGTCACTCCGCCACCTCCCTCAACTTGACGTCTCGGCAGGGGAAACGGTTGCCCGCCATACCCTTATGAGTGAGCCTTACCGCGGATCACCGCGATCACGCCATCCAATTCGTCCGGCTTGACGAGCACATCGCGCGCCTTGGACCCCTCGCTGGGGCCGACCACCCCGCGGGACTCCATGAGATCCATCAGCCGGCCCGCCTTGGCGAAGCCCACCCGCAGCTTGCGCTGGAGCATCGACGTCGACCCGAACTGCGTAGAAACTACCAGCTCAGCGGCCTGGCACAGCAGATCGAGATCATCGCCGATCTCCTCGTCGATCTCCTTCTTCTTCGACGTCCCGACCGTGACGTCTTCCCGGAAGACCGGTGCCATCTGGTCCTTGCAGTGCGCGACGACCGCCTGGATCTCGGCTTCGGTCACGAACGCGCCCTGCATCCGGACCGGCTTGTTCGCGCCCATCGGCAGGAACAGCCCGTCGCCCTTGCCGATCAGCTTCTCGGCGCCCGGCTGGTCCAGGATGACCCGGCTGTCGGCCAGCGAGGAGGTCGCGAAGGCGAGCCGCGAGGGCACGTTCGCCTTGATCAGACCGGTGACGACGTCCACGGACGGCCGCTGGGTGGCCAGCACCAGGTGGATGCCCGCCGCCCGGGCCAGCTGTGTGATCCGTACGATCGAGTCCTCGACGTCCCGCGGCGCGACCATCATCAGGTCCGCCAGCTCGTCGACGATCACCAGCAGATACGGATACGGCTTGAGCTCCCGCTCGCTGCCCTCGAGCTGCTTCACCTTTCCCTCGCGCACCGCCGCGTTGAAGTCGTCGATGTGGCGGAAGCCGAACGCGGCGAGGTCGTCGTAGCGGAGATCCATTTCGCGGACGACCCATTGCAGGGCCTCGGCCGCGCGCTTGGGATTGGTGATGATCGGTGTGATCAGATGCGGAATGCCCTCGTACGCGGTCAGCTCCACGCGCTTGGGGTCGACCAGCACCATGCGCACGTCGTCCGGGGTCGCGCGCACCATGATCGAAGTGATCAGGCAGTTGATGCACGACGACTTTCCGGAACCGGTCGCACCGGCCACCAGCACATGCGGCATCGTGGCCAGGTTGTGCGCCACGTAGCCGCCTTCGACGTCCTTGCCGAGCGCGACGACCATGGGGTGCGTCTCGCCCACCGAGTCGGCCGAGCGCAGCACGTCCCCGACGTTGACCATCTCGCGGTCGCTGTTGGGGATTTCGATGCCGACCGCCGACTTGCCGGGGATCGGGCTGATGATCCGCACATCGGGGCTGGCGACGGCGTACGCGATGTTCTTGGTCAGCGCCGTGATCCGCTCGACCTTGACGGCCGGGCCCAGCTCCACCTCGTAGCGGGTGACCGTCGGGCCGCGGGTGAAGCCGGTGACCGCGGCGTCCACCTTGAACTCCGAGAACACCTTCGACAGCGACTCCACCACGGCGTCGTTGGCGGCGCTGCGGGTCTTGCCGGGGCCGCCGCGCTCCAGGAGATCGAGCGAGGGCAGGGCGTAGGTGATGTCGCCGGAGAGCTGCAGCTGCTCGGCGCGCGGCGGCAGCGCTTCGCCCGGCTCGGCGGCGGTCCGGGTGAGGTCGGGGACCTCGGACCGCTCCGACGCGGCGGAATCGCCGCCCTTCCTGCCCTTGCCCGGCCCGGCCTTGCCGGAATCGCCCGTGACCGGCACCCCACCGGTGCCGGATCCGTCGTCGTGCTCGCCCGAGATGCCGTTGCTGAGCCCGGCGACGAGCGGTGAGGGCTGGACGCCGTGCAGCACCGCGCCGTCCACCGAGGCGGCCGCGGCGGCCGCCACGTCCACCGCGTCCATGGTGCGGTCCAGCGGGGGCTGCACGGACGACTGCCGACGCGACCGCCGACGCTTGCGCAGAGCCTCCTCCTCGGCCTGCTCAGGGTCGCTCGCGCCGTCCGGGCCCGCTTTCTCCAGCGAGGTCCCGCGAGGCTGCCTGGCGGGCTTCTCGCGCCATTCGTCGGCGTACCCGGCGGCATCGTCGGCCGCGTCGCCGTACGCCGGCTCCTCGTCCCGCACCACGCCGAGCCGGATGCCGAGCGACCGAAGCCGCTGCGGAATCGCGGCGACCGGTGTCGCGGTGACGACCAGCAGCCCGAAGACGGTGAGCAGCACCAGCAGCGGTACGGCCAGCACATCGCCCATCGCGTAGATCAGCGGCCGGGAGACGGCCCAGCCGATCAGCCCGCCCGCGTCCTGGATCGCCGCGTCACCCTGGCCGCGCCCGGGGGCGCCGCAGGCGATGTGGACCTGTCCGAGGACGCCTATCACCAGCGCGGACAGGCCGATGACGATCCGCCCGTTGGCCTCGGGGCGTTCGGGGTGGAGGAACAGCCGCCCGGCGATGGCACCCAGGAGTATCGGCACCACCAGGTCCAGGCGGCCGAAGGCGCCGGTGACGAGCATCTCGACCAGATCACCGACCGGGCCCTGGAGGTTGGACCAGGTCCCGGCCGCGACGATCAGGGCCAGGGCGAGCAGCAGCAGCGCGCTGCCGTCCTTGCGATGGGCCGGGTCGAGTCCCTTCGCGCCGCGCCCTATGGAACGGAACATCGCCGCGACGGTGCGCGCGAGGCCCATCCAGACGGCGCGCGCGGCGCGGTACACACCGCTGGTGGCGTAGGGGGCGGGCGGCGGGGCGGCCTTGGCGGCCGCCTTCTTCCTCGGGGCCGCCTTCTTCGCGGGCGCGGCTGCCTTCTTGGCGGGCGCCTTCTTGGCCGCCGCCTTCTTCGCGGGCGCCTTCTTCACAGCGCCTCCGGACTGCCCGGCGCGCTTCTTCGAGGTGCCCGCGGTGCTCTGGGAACCCTTGCCGGACGTACGAGAGGCCATGGAGGCGAGATTACCCGCGTCCGCCGTACGGAGCACGTATGGCATGGGCATCCCGCGCCACCGAGGTCACATCCGTGTCGCATCCGGGCTCGACACCGGCCAGACGGTGAAGGGAGAGTGACAGGACGTCAACGGCCGGGTGGCCACGCGGCGGTGCGGCGCTAGGGGGTGTCTTGTCGGTCAGGCCGGATCAGCGAGCGGCGTCTGGTGCAGGGGGCACCTCCCAGCGGTAGCCGGGGGAGCATCGCAACCCGCGTGAGGAGAGCGCAGGGGGGCACCGCCCAGCGGTAGCTGGGGGAGGCGCTGCGTGCGACGAGCGCGGGGCCGCGAGGTGCCGTGCCAGGCGTCGGGAGCCCGGCATGATCGGCGAGACACCCCCTAGTTCTGCGAGGGGACCTGACCGGCTCCGCTGCCCGCGCCGGGCTCCAGCGCGTCCAGCGCCCGGCGCAGACCGGTGAGCTTGCGCTCCAGATGGGCGGCGGTGGCCACGGCAGCCGCGTCGGCCGACTCGTCCAGCTGCTTGGACAGCGCCTCGGCCTGCTCCTCCACGGCGGCGAGCCGGGCGGACAGCTCGGCCAGCAGCCCGGCCGACTCCTTATCACCGGCGGCGGGCTGGCCACCCTCCAACTGCAGCCGCAGCAGGGAAGCCTGCTCCCGCAGCTGGCAGTTCTTCATGTACAGATCGACGAAGACCGAGACCTTCGCTCTGAGCACCCACGGGTCGAAGGGTTTGGAGATGTAGTCGACCGCGCCCGCCGCATACCCCCGGAAGGTGTGGTGCGGGCCGTGGTTGATCGCGGTGAGGAAGATGATCGGGATGTCCCGGGTCCGCTCCCGCCGCTTGATGTGCGCCGCGGTCTCGAAACCGTCCATGCCCGGCATCTGGACGTCCAGCAGGATCACCGCGAAGTCGTCCGTCAGCAGCGCCTTGAGCGCTTCTTCCCCTGACGATGCCCGCACCAGGGTCTGATCGAGCGCGGAGAGAATGGCCTCCAGCGCCAGCAGATTCTCCGGCCGGTCATCGACCAGGAGGATCTTGGCCTTCTGCACCATGCCCCGTCCTCCTCGTCCCGGCTTGGGGTCTCCCCAGCTCGAAGCGCTGGGGGAAGCACCGGGCGCCGCCCCAGGGGACGACTCCCTTGCGTCGCCCGTCCTTGTGCCGGTCATGGTAGCCGCACCCCGCTGTTCGCCACACCCTGTCACCGCGATGTCACTGTGCACGTAGCAGAAACGCGGCGAGAGACCAGAAGGTTCCCCGATTCCCGCGTTCCCACACGTGTTCGGCGACAGTCAGTCAACACCACGATGGTGTCCGGTGTCCCATCGGACACTCCTCTGCCTTTCACCTGGTCACTCATCCGACATCCACTGCTCCATCACCGTCAGAAGATGATCGGTGTCGACGGGCTTGGTGACATAGTCCGACGCACCCGCCTCGATGCTCTTCTCCCGGTCGCCCTTCATCGCCTTCGCGGTGAGCGCGATGATGGGCATCCCGGCGAACTGCGGCATCCTGCGGATCGCCGCCGTCGTGGCGTAGCCGTCCATCTCCGGCATCATGATGTCCATCAGGACGAGCACCACATCGTCGTGCTGCTCCAGGACTTCGATGCCCTCCCGCCCGTTCTCGGCGTAGAGCACCTGCAGCCCGTGCTGTTCCAGCACGCTGGTGAGCGCGAAGACGTTGCGGATGTCGTCGTCGACGATGAGCACCTTCTCACCGTGGAAGCCGCCCGCGGGCTCCGGGGCCACCAGATCCTGGCCGCCCAGCATCCACGGCTCGGATGCCTGCGGCTGACGGCCGGACGCCCGGCCGCCACCGTTCCGGCGGATCTCCGGGGCGGGCGTCTGCGGCTCGGGAGCCCGTGACGGCTCCTGCTCGGTCCGCTGACGCCGCCGGAAGAGCCCGGCGGCCCCGCGGGTCCGCTGCGCCGTGGCGTCGGCGGTGACGTCGTGCTCAGGCGCCCGCTCCGCCCCGGCCTCGGACTCGTCGTCCTCGTCGTCCTCGGCGGGGTCGTACGCCTCCAGCGCGGGCGGACCCACGCTGCCCGGCGTCAGCTGCGGGTAGCCGTGCGGCGGCAGCTCGCTGGGGTGCAGCGGCAGGTACAGCGTGAAGGTCGAACCGCGGCCCGGCTCACTGGCCGCGTGGATCTCACCACCGAGCAGCCGGGCGATCTCCCGGCTGATGGACAGGCCGAGGCCGGTGCCGCCGTACTTCCTGCTGGTGGTCCCGTCGGCCTGCTTGAACGCCTCGAAGATCACTCGCATCTTGCTCGCGGCGATACCGATACCGGTGTCGGTGACCGAGAAGGCGATCATCTCGCCCTCCGGGTCACGCAACGCGCCGTGTTCCAGCAGCTGTTCCCGGATGGCGTTGGGCACATCCACCCCGGCGGGCCGGATGACCAGCTCCACCGCGCCGCCGTCGGTGAACTTCACCGCGTTGGACAGCAGGTTGCGGAGCACCTGCAACAGCCGCTGCTCGTCGGTGTGCAGCGTCGCCGGAAGCTCCGGCGAGACCCGGACCGAGAAGTCGAGGCCCTTCTCCGCGGTCAGCGGCCGGAACGTCGCCTCCACGTAGTCGACGAGCTGGACCAGGGCGATCCGCGTCGGGCTGACGTCCATCTTGCCCGCCTCGACCTTCGACAGGTCGAGGATGTCGTTGATCAGCTGCAGCAGATCCGAACCGGCGCCGTGGATCGTCTCGGCGAACTCCACCTGCTTCGGCGACAGATTGCCCTCGGCGTTGTCCGCGAGCAGCTTGGCGAGGATCAACAGCGAGTTGAGCGGCGTGCGCAGCTCGTGCGACATGTTCGCCAGGAACTCGCTCTTGTAGCGCATCGACACCGCGAGCTGCTCGGCGCGCTCCTCGAGAACCTGCCGGGCCTCCTCGATCTCGGTGTTCTTGACCTCGATGTCGCGGTTCTGCCGGGCCAGCCGCTCGGACTTCTCCTCCAGCTCCGCGTTGGACGCCTGGAGCGCCTTCTGCCGGTTCTCCAGCTCCGCCGACCGCTCCCGCAGCTGCTCGGTCAGCTCCTGGGACTGCTTGAGCAGCACCTCGGTCTTGGTGTTGACGCTGATGGTGTTGACGCTGGTGCCGATCATCTCGGCGATCTGGTTGAGGAAGTCCTTCTGGATCTGCGCGAAGGGCTGGAACGAGGCCAGCTCGACCACGCCGAGCAGCTGCCCCTCGAAGAGCACCGGCAGCACGATCACATGCGCCGGGGCCGCCTCGCCGAGACCCGAGGCGATCTTGAGGTAACCCGGCGGCACGTTCTCCACCAGGATCGGGCGCTTCTCCTCGGCGACCGTGCCGATGAGCGTCTCGCCCGGCCGGAAGGACGTGGGCATCGAACCGATGGAGTAGCCGTACGAGCCGATCAGCCGCAGCTCGTAGCCCTCCTCGGCGGTGCTGTCCGCGACCACCTCGGTGCCGTCACCGATCGGCACCGCCAGGAAGAACGCGCCGTGCTGGGCGGAGACCACCGGGGTCAGCTCGCTCATGATCAGCCGGGCGACGTCCTCCAAGTCGCGCCGCCCCTGCATCAGACCGGAGATCCGGGCGAGGTTGCCCTTCAGCCAGTCCTGCTCCTTGTTGGCGAGCGTGGTCTCGCGGAGGTTGGCGATCATGGTGTTGATGTGGTCCTGGAGGACCTGGATCTCGCCGGAGGCGTCCACGTCGATCTTGAGGTTGAGGTCGCCGCGGGTGACCGCGGTCGCGACCTCGGCGATGGCGCGCACCTGACGGGTCAGGTTCCCGGCCATCTCGTTCACCGACTCGGTGAGGTCCTTCCAGGTACCGGCCACGTCCCGCACCCGGGCCTGGCCGCCCAGCTGCCCCTCGGTACCCACCTCGCGGGCCACCCGGGTCACCTGGTCGGCGAACGACGACAGCTGATCCACCATCGTGTTGATCGTGGTCTTGAGTTCGAGGATCTCACCCCGCGCCTCGATGTCGATCTTCTTGGTCAGGTCACCCTGGGCGATCGCCGTGGTGACCATCGCGATGTTGCGCACCTGTCCGGTCAGGTTGGACGCCATCGAGTTCACGGACTCGGTGAGGTCCTTCCACGTCCCGGAGACGCCCGGCACCCGCGCCTGGCCGCCCAGGATTCCGTCCGTGCCCACCTCGCGCGCCACACGGGTGACCTCGTCGGCGAACGAGGACAGCGTCGTCACCATCGTGTTGACGGTGTCGGCCAGCGCCGCGACCTCGCCGCGCGCCTCGACCGTGACCTTCTTCGTCAGATCGCCGTTGGCGACCGCGGCCGAGACCTGCGAGATGTTGCGCACCTGGATGGTCAGGTTATTGGCCATCAGGTTCACGTTGTTGCTGAGGTCCTTCCAGATGCCGGTCACGCCCGGCACCCGCGCCTGGCCGCCCAACTGCCCTTCCGTACCCACCTCACGGGCCACCCGGGTGACCTGCTCGGCGAACGACGACAGCTGGTCGACCATCGTGTTCACGGTGGTGACGAGCTCCAGGATCTCGCCCTTGGCGTCCACCGTGATCTTCTTCGACAGGTCGCCCTTGGCGACCGCCGTGGTCACCTCGGCGATGGAACGCACCTGGGACGTCAGGTTGTTGGCCATGCCGTTGACGGACTGGGTCAGGTCCTTCCAGGTGCCGGAGACCCCCTGCACCTCGGCCTGGCCGCCCAACTGGCCCTCGGTGCCGACCTCCCGGGCGACCCTGGTGACCTCCTCCGCGAAGGACGACAGCTGGTCGACCATCGTGTTGAGGGTGTTCTTCAGCTCCAGGATCTCGCCCCGGGCGTCGACGTCGATCTTCTGCGAGAGGTCACCGCGCGCGACCGCCGTGGCGACCTGCGCGATGTTACGGACCTGGGCGGTGAGGTTGCCCGCCATGCCGTTCACCGAGTCGGTCAGGTCGCGCCAGACGCCCGCGACCCCGGGTACCTGCGCCTGACCGCCGAGACGCCCGTCCGTACCCACCTCGCGGGCGACCCGGGTCACCTGCTCGGCGAAGTCGGACAGCTGGTCGACCATCGTGTTGATGGTGTTCTTCAGCTCCAGGATCTCGCCGCGCGCGTCCACCTCGATCTTCTGCGACAGATCGCCGCGGGCGACCGCCGTGGTCACCTGGGCGATACCGCGCACCTGCGAGGTCAGGTTCCCCGCCATCGAGTTGACGGAGTCGGTCAGGTCCTTCCAGGTGCCGCTGACGCCGTCCACCCGGGCCTGGCCGCCCAGCCGGCCCTCGGTTCCCACGTCCCGCGCCATGCGGGTGACCTGGTCGGCGAACGAAGAGAGCTGATCCACCATCGTGTTGACGGTGTTCTTCAGCTTGAGCATCTCGCCGGAGACGTCGACGGTGACCTTCTGCGACAGATCGCCGTTCGCCACCGCGGTCGTCACCTGGGCGATGTTGCGCACCTGTCCGGTGAGGTTGCGGAAGGCGGTGTTCACCGAATCGGTGAGGTCCTTCCACGTTCCCGCCGCACCCGGCACCTGCGCCTGACCGCCCAGCTCGCCCTCGACACCGATCTCCCGGGCCACCCGGGTCACCTCGGCACCGAAGGACTGCAGCTGATCCACCATCGTGTTGACGGTGTTCTTCAGCTCCAGCATCTCCCCGGCCACGTCGACGGTGACCTTCTGCGACAGATCGCCGTTCGCCACCGCGGTCGTCACCTGGGCGATGTCCCGCACCTGCGCCGTCAGGTTACGGAAGGCGGTGTTCACCGAATCGGTGAGATCCTTCCACGTTCCCGCCGCACCCGGCACCTGCGCCTGACCGCCCAGCAGCCCCTCGGCGCCGACCTCGCTGGCCACTCGCGTGACCTCGTCCGCGAAGGTGCGCAGCGTCTCCGTCATCGTGTTGATCGTGTCGGCGAGCTGCGCGACCTCGCCGCGTGCGCTCACCGTCACCTTCTGCGACAGATCACCGTTGGCGACCGCCGTCGTGACCTGGGCGATCCCGCGCACCTGGGCGGTGAGGTTCCCCGCCATCAGGTTGACCGAGTCCGTCAGGTCCTTCCAGACGCCCGCGACGCCCGGCACCTTCGCCTGGCCGCCCAGTTCGCCCTCGGTGCCCACCTCACGGGCGACCCGGGTCACCTCGGCGGCGAACGAGGAGAGCTGGTCCACCATCGTGTTGACGGTTTCCTTCAGCTCGAGCATCTCCCCGGACACGTGAACCGTGACCTTCCGGGACAGATCACCCTTCGCCACCGCCGTCGTCACGAGCGCGATATCCCGCACCTGAGCGGTGAGCCGGGACGCCATCGTGTTGACGGACTCCGTGAGGTCCTTCCACGAACCCGACATACCGCGCACCCGGGCCTGGCCGCCCAGCTTGCCCTCGGTGCCGACCTCACTGGCGACTCTCGTCACCTCGTCGGTGAACGCCGAGAGCTGATCCACCAGCCCGTTGACGGTGCGCCCCACCTTGAGGAACTCACCGCGCAGCGGATGCGCCGACCCATCGGCACCCTGTGCCCGCAGGTCCATGCGCTGCTCCAGGTCGCCCTCGGCGACCGCGGACAGCACGCGACCCACCTCGGACACCGGCCGCACAAGATCGTCCACCAAGGCGTTGGACGCGTCAATAGCCGCCGCCCACTGCCCCTCACAGGCCCCGGTCTCCAGCCGCTCCGTGAGCTTTCCCTCACGGCCCACCACCCGCCGCACCCGGGTCAGCTCACCCGTGAGCTGCAGATTCCGGTCCGCGACCTCGTTGAAGACCGCGGCGATCTCGGACATCACGCCCTCGCCCGAGACCGTCAGCCTCTTGCGGAAGTTGCCGTCCCGCATCGCCGTCATCGCGGTCAGCAGCCGGTTCAGGGCCGCCGTATCCACTTCGGTCGTCCCATTGCTCCGGGACCGTCCGCCTTTCGCGCGCGTGTTCGTGCCCCGCGCCGCTGCGCCAGACTCCACCGTGTCCCTCCCGCAGGGTTGACCGTCCTCGTCGGGTTCTTCTTCCAGCTTGCCCAGTGTTTCACCATGGCCCAACCAGGCCATAACAGTTCGGCAGCATCGCATACCGGCGCCAGCCCCCTCCGGGTGGAATCACGGCAGACCGGCATTCGCGGGGGCGGTTGAGGTAAGTAACCTGGCATCCGGCCAGGCATCGGAGGGGCGCTGCGACATGGGTGAGCAGTTCGCCGAGACACAAATGAGGAGACCTGTGATCACCGCGCGGGCAGCCGCCACCTTCGAGCCGGTCGGACGCTCGGTCGCCGCCGCCCGCACTTTTGTCCGGGACACCCTGCAGGGCTGGGGTCTGACCGACATCGTGGACGACGCGGTCGTCCTCACCAGCGAACTTGTCACCAACGCGGTGGTGCACGCCGGCACCACCGCCGATGTCGTGTGCATCCGCGCGGAGACCGGTGTCCGCGTCGAGGTCGCCGACCGCTACCCCGAACGGGAAGTTCCGCTCCAGAGCAACGGCGGCCACCATTTCGGCAGCCCTGATCGCGAAGGCGGCCGTGGTCTGCTACTGTGCGCCGCACTCGCCGCACGCTGGGGCGTCGAGTACTCGGCCACCCACAAGCAGGTCTGGTTCCAGCTCGATTTCCCCGAGCGGCCGGCCGGAACCCGGGCCGCCGGGCCCACGCTGCCCTCCAGTGCCCTGCCGATCGCCGACGCCCGGGTCCACGTCGGGGTCGTCCAGGTCGACAGCGACGGCCTCATCAGTGCCTGGAACGACGACGCTCAGGAACTGTTCGGCTACAGCCCGGAGCAGATCGTCGGCAAGCCCCTGACCGATCTCGCCGCCTGGCCGCACACCCCCGGCACCAGCACCGGCGTCGCCGAGGCGCTCCAGCTCTCCCGCTGGGAGGGCTCGTACGGCATCCGCGGCGCCGACGGACGGGTCTCCCCCGTCTACGCCTCCCACCTGCGCATCCGCGATGCCGACGGCGATCCCTCCACCGTCTGCCTCCTGGTCCGCGACCAGGAGCGCGCCGTGCTGCAGAGCCCGATGCGCGGGGCCGCGGCAGACACCTCCGACCCCTCCGACCGCGGCCCGGCCAGCGACGCCTTCGAGGTCTTCATCGGCTCGCCCGCCCCCGACGACCTCGACGGACTCCTCCAGCGCACCGTCGAACGCGCCCGCGACATGCTCGACGGGGACGCCGCCTATCTGCTGCTCGCCACCGACGACGAGACCGAGCTGGAGGTGCGGGCCTCCACCGGCCTGCCGTCCGCCCGGCAGCGGTTCGCCCGCGTCCCCGTGGAAGCGGGCACCGGGCGCTACGGGTCGGCCCGGATGCCCGCCGTCCACGAGGATCTGTCCGCCCTTCCCGGCGCGGTGCCCCTGCTCGTCAACACCGGTATGCGTTCGGTCGTCACCGTCCCCCTCAAGGTCGAGGGCCGGCTCACCGGCTCGCTCGGCGTCGCCGCCGAGTCCCCCGGCCGCTACAGCAACGAGGAAGCGCTGCGGCTCCAGTTCGCCGCCGACCGCATCGCCCTCGCCGTCGAACGCGCCCGCCTCACCGAGCTGGAGCGGCTGCGCCGCGGCTCCCTCTCGTTCCTCGTCGAGGCGTCCGATCTCCTCGCGGGCACGCTCGACCGCGACCAGACGCTGGCCCTCATGGCACAGATGACGGTGCCCACCCTGGCCAGCTGGTGCGCCGTCTATACGGTCGCCGACCAGGCATCCGACCCGGAGCTGTCGTACGTCCTGCATGAGGACGAGGACCGGATCGACGGCCTCAAGGCGCTGCTCACCAAGATCGACCCACCGGAGCAGGTGCCCACCGGCGGCGCCCGCGGCTGGACCGGCCCCTACGAGGCGGCCCACGCGGCCGCGCTGCGCACCTCGCTGCGCAGCCTCAGCCTCGGCGACTCCGCCCGGCCCTCCTCGGGCCCGGGCGCCTCGCTCGCGACCGCGTCCGCCGTCGGCGGCGAGACGGTCGTCCTGCCGCTGGTGGCCCGTAACCGCGTCATCGGCATGCTCACCCTCGGCAAGCCCACCGACGAGCACTTCCGCCAGGAGAACCTGGAGCTGGCCGAGGACCTCTCGCGCCGGGCGGCGCTCGCGCTGGACAACGCGCGGCTCTACTCGGAGCGCACCGCCATCAGCCAGTCCCTGCAGCGCAGTCTGCTGCCTCCGGAGCTGCCGGAGGTCTCCGAGGGAGTCGAGGTCGAGGTCATCTACCGTGCCGCCGGTGAGGGCAACGAGGTCGGCGGTGACTTCTACGACCTCTTCCCGATCCGCGACGGCGCGTACGGCTTCGCCATCGGCGACGTCTGCGGCACCGGACCGGAGGCCGCCGCGGTCACCGGTCTCGCCCGGCACGCGCTGCGGCTGCTCGCCCGCGAGGGCTTCGGCGGCCCGGCGGTCCTGGAGCGGCTCAACGCGGCGATCCTCGACGAGGGCGCCCGCAGCCGCTTCCTCACCCTCCTGTACGGGGAGCTGTGGCCGCAGCAGAACGGCGGCGCGGTGCTCAAGGTGGTCTGCGCCGGTCACCCGCTGCCGCTCCGGCTGCGCCAGGACGGCTCCGTCGAGGCGGCGGCCGAACCGCAGCCGCTGCTCGGCGTCATGGACGACCTGGAGCTGTACGAGCAGACGGTGACGCTCGACCCGGGCGACGTCCTGCTGTGCGTCACCGACGGGGTGACCGAGCGGCGCGAGGGCACCAGGATGCTCGGCGACGACGGTCTGGTGGACGTCCTCACGACCTGCACCGGGCTCAACGCGGGAGCGGTGGCCGCCCGGGTGCTGCGCGCGGTCGAGCGCTTCGCGGCCGAACCGCCGTCCGACGACATGGCGATCCTCGCGATGCGCGTCCCCGAGCTGCAGGACGCCTGACCGCCACGGCCGGGGCACCACCGGGTGCCCCGGCGCCCTCGGCGCTGTTCAAGCAGTTCAACACGACGAAAGGCCCCCGCCGGTTGGCGGGGGCCTTTCGCAGGAGAGCCCCAATACGGAATCGAACCGTAGACCTTCTCCTTACCATGGAGACGCTCTGCCGACTGAGCTATTGGGGCGCGGCAACGAGATAGATCATACCCGAATTCGAGTGCGCTCTCGACCACCCGCCCCTCGATCGCTCAGGCCGCTGACTGCAACAGGCCTCCCAGCGCATTGCAGGCCGAGACCACGCGCTGCAACTCCCGCCGGGACATGGCTGGGTCGACGGGCAGCGCGAGGCATTCGTCGGCCGCCCGCTCCGTCTCCGCGAGCCACAGATCGCGCCGGAAGCGCGCGGTGCGGTGCGCCGGGGTCTGAATGGGTACGTGGCACACGACGCCGCGAGACCGCAGCGTACGGGCGAACGCGTCCCGGTCCGGGCGTCCATTGCCCGGCACCCTCACGACGTACTGCTGATAGGTGTGTTCCATGCCGGGCTTGGACGCAGGGGTGACGACCCCGCGCAACTTTCCGTTCAGATAGGCCGCGTTGGCCTGTCGGCGCAGTACCTCTCCGACGGGCTCGCACACGGCGCCGTGTCCGACCACCAGCACGCCGTGCCGCTGTCCCAGCCCGGTGAGGCGCGCCATGTCGGCCGGGTGTCCGAAGGTGTGTATGGCCACGATGGCCGCGGTCCGGGGCGTGAGCGCCCCGGCCACAGCGTCCGGGTGTATGCAGAAGGTCTCGGCGTCGATGTCCGCGAACACCGGCCTCGCGCCGGCCAGGAGCACCGCTTCCGCCGCTTCGGGTGTGCCGTAGGACGGCACGATCACTTCGTCGCCCGGCCGTACGCCCGACCGGGTCAACTCACGCCACAGCTCATCCGTTGGAGTCCCCATGAACGGCATGTTGCCCAGGCAACATGAACACCGAGTGGCCCGCAACACAACAAAAAGAGAGGTCTGTCGGGAACTAAAGTTCCCGACAGACCTCTCTCCAATATTTGTTCGGCGGCGTCCTACTCTCCCACAGGGTCCCCCCTGCAGTACCATCGGCGCTGAAAGGCTTAGCTTCCGGGTTCGAAATGTAACCGGGCGT
>NZ_JBVIVI010000003.1:650836-968000 GCF_055595765.1 Streptomyces sp. NPDC040405 | reverse complement strand
AGCGCCTCGACCGCCGCTACCAGCTCCGCGCGGTTCTCACCCACCACCACCGCACGATGCTCGAACACCGACCGCGTCGTCACCAACGACCAGCCCACGTCGGAGGGCGCCATCTCCGCGTCGGCCACTCGCGCCGCCAACGCGGCCGCCTGGCCTCGTAGCGCCTCCGCGCTCCGGGCCGACAGCGCCCAGGGCACCACACCGTCCACCGGCTCCGGCGCGCTGTGCTCGGGCGCCTCCGTGGCCTGTTCCAGAATCGCGTGCGCATTGGTGCCGGAGATCCCGAATGCGGACACCGCCGCCCGGCGGGGCCGGTCCAGTGCGGGCCAGGCGGTCGGCTCGGTGAGCAGCCGTACTCCGCTGTCGTCCCAGTCCACATGCGGGGTCGGCTCGTCCAGGTGCAGATTGGCGGGCAGGACCGGGTGCCGCAGGGCCATCACCATCTTGATGAGGCCCGCCACACCGGCAGCCGCGTGGGTGTGCCCGATGTGGGACTTCAGGGAGCCCAGCAGCAGGGGCCGTTCGGCGGGGCGGTCCTGGCCGTACGTGGCGATCAGCGCTTCGGCCTCGATCGGGTCGCCCAGCTTCGTACCGGTGCCGTGGGCCTCCACCACGTCCACATCGCCCGGCGACAGCTGGGCGCTGGCCAGCGCCTGGCCGATGACGTGTTCCTGGGCGACGTCGTTGGGCGCGGTCAGGCCGTTGGAGGCACCGTCCTGGTTGACGGCCGAGCCCCGGATCACCGCGAGCACCCGGTGGCCGTTGCGCCGCGCGTCCGACAGCCGTTCCAGCACCATCAGGCCGACGCCCTCGGAGAAGCCGGTGCCGTCCGCGTCGGCCGCGAAGGACTTGCAGCGGCCGTCCGGGGCCAGCGCCCGCTGCCGGGTGAACTCGGTGAACATGAGGGGCGTGGCGAGCGAGGTGACGCCGCCGCCCAGCGCTAGGGTGCATTCGCCCTGGCGCAGCGCCTGGCAGGCGAGGTGGATGGCCACGAGCGAGGCGGAACACGCGGTGTCCACGGTCACCGCCGGTCCCTGCAGACCGAACGTGTAGGCCACCCGACCCGAGATCACGCTGGTGAGGGTGCCCGTGGTGGCGTAGCCCTCGAAGCCCTCGGGAATCCGCGGGGCCCGGGCCAGATAGTCCTGGCTGGACACTCCCGTGTAGACGCCGGTGCGGGTGCCTTTCAGGGTGGCGGGGTCGATTCCGGCCCGTTCCAGCGCCTCCCAGGCGATTTCCAGCACCAGCCGCTGCTGCGGGTCCATCGCCAGTGCCTCCCTCGGGCTGATCCCGAAGAACGCGGCGTCGAATTGGTCGGCCTCGACGAATCCACCTTGGCGGACGCAGCTCGTGCCGTAATGCTCCGGATCGGGGTGGTAGATGTTGTCCAGATCCCAGCCACGGTCCGTGGGGAATTCCCCGATCGCGTCCACACCCGCGCCGAGCAGATCCCACAATTCCTCGGGCGAGGTCACCCCGCCCGGGAAGCGGCAGGCCATCCCCACCACTGCCACCGGTTCCTGGGCGCGCTCCTCCGCCGCACGCAAACGCTGCCGCGTATCGTGCAGATCAGCGGAGACCCGCTTGAGATACTCGACCAGCTTCTCTTCGTTCGCCACTAGGGGTCACCCGGCCTTCAGCGATTGTCGCGCCCGGTACATTCAGGACACACCAAGCTCGTTGTCAATAAAGTCAAGAACCTGATCCGCGGACGCGGACTCCAGCCTTTCCGCAACATTCATCGCATCCGTCGTCTTCTGCGTCGGGACCTTTCCTTCGGGAGAAAGCCGCTGCACCAGATGGCGCGCGATGCCCTCCGGGGTGGGGTAGCGGAAGATGAGGGCCGCGGGCAGCCGCAACCCCGTGGCCGCCGCGAGGCGGTCGCGCAGCTCGACGGCGGTCAGGGACTCGAAGCCCAGCTCCTTGAAGCTGACTTCCCCGTGCACCGCGTCGGGATCGGTGTGTCCCAGCACGGTGGCGGCGTGCTGGCGGACCAGGTGGAGCACCGCCCGCTGGCGTTCGGCCGCGGACAGTCCCCTCAGCCGTGCGGCCCAGTCGGCCGACCGCGCACCGACAGTGGCGGCCGCGGTGCGCCGCCGTTGCGGGACGCCGCGTACACCGTCGCCGCGTACACCGTCGCCGCGTACACCGTCGCCGCGTACACCGTCGCCGCGTACACCGTCGCCGCGTACACCGTCGCCGCGTACACCTTCGCTGAGTACACCGTTGCCGCCCTGGCCGTCCGAGGGCCGCAGCTGCTCGGGGGTGGCCGGACGCAGCACGAGCGCGTCGATGGTGAGCACGGGTGCGCCCGCGGCATCGGACACGGCCACCCGCATCGCGCGCTCGCCGTCCGCGTCCTGCCGGTGGGGTGACAGCCGGACGCGTACGGTGGTCGCGTCGGCCGCCCAGAGCGTCACGCCGCTCATCGTGAACGGCAACCGCAGGAGGCCGTCGGCCGGTTCCTCGTCGGGCGCCAGGGCCGGTTGCAGGACCGCGTCCAGCAGGGCCGGGTGGATCCCGTACCCGCCCGGCTCCCCGGCCGTCTCCGGCAGCTCCACCTCGGCCAGTACGTCCGCGCCGTCACGCCACATCGCGCGCACACCCTGGAAGGCCGGGCCGTACGCGTAGCCCGAGGCCGCGATCCGTTCGTACAGCCCGTCCGTCGCCACCGGCAGCGCACCGGCCGGGGGCCATGCCCCGGGCTCGGCCCGCTGCTCCTCCGGTGCGGACGGGCGCAGTAAGCCGGTGGCGTAGCACGTCCACGCGACAGGCGTGGCGTCCGGCCGGGCGTACACACGGACGTCACGCCGCCCGTCGTCGGCGGGGGCGCCGACCGCCACCTGTACGCGGAGGCCACCCGTGGCGGGCAGCGCCAACGGGGCCCGGAACGTCAGCTCTTCGAGCTCACCGCAACCGGCCTCGTCGCCCGCCCGCAGCGCCCATTCCACCAGCGCGGCGCCCGGCACCAGCGGCACGCCGCCCACCACGTGCTCGCCCAGCCAGGGGTGTGCTTGCGGGGAGACGCGCCCGGTCAGCATCAGGCCGCTGCCGTCGGCGAGTTCCACGGCGGCGCCCAGCAGGGGGTGTTCTGCCGAGGTGAGGCCGAGGTCGGCGGGGTCGCCGCCGCGCGAGGTGGCGGCGTCCAGCCAGTACCGTTCGCGCTGGAACGCGTAGGTGGGCAGGTCGACCGTACGGGGTGGCGGGTCGGCCGGGAACAGGGCGGTCCAGTCGACCTCGACCCCGGCGGTGAACGCCTGCCCCAGCGAGCGCATCAGCTGCGCCCGGCCGCCGTGGTCACGCCGCAGCGTCGGCAGGGCGACGGCGGCGGCGTCCGCCTCCTCGAAGCACTCCCGCATCCCCATGGTCAGCACCGGATGGGTGCTGGCCTCGATGAACACGCGGTGGCCGGCGGCCAGGAGCGCGTCGACCGCGTCGGCGAACCGCACCTGCTCCCTCAGGTTGCGCACCCAGTACGCCGTGTCCAGAGCGCCGGCGGCGATCCGGCCGCCGGTCACCGTCGAGTAGAACGCCACACCGGTGTCCGCGGACGCGGCCCCAGGGATGCCGTGCAGCAGGTGGGTCAGCTCCTGCGCGATCTCGTCGACCTGGGGGCTGTGGGAGGCGTAGTCCACCTCGATCAGCCGTGCGCGCTCCGCTCGCTCCTGACATGCGGCCACCACGGCGGCCACTTGCCCGGGCGGTCCGGACACCACCGTGGATCCGGGCCCGTTGACGACCGCCACCACGACCTCGGCGGCCCGGTCGCCCAGCTCGGCCAGCAGGTCGGCCACCTGCTCCCGGCCCAGTCCCAGCGAGGCCATGGCACCGCCACCGGCGAGTCGGCACAGCGCCCGGCTGCGCAGGGCGACCACCCTCGCGCCGTCCTCCAACGACAGCGCCCCCGCCACCACGGCCGCCGCGATCTCGCCCTGGCTGTGGCCCACGACGGCGGCCGGGCGCACTCCGTGCTCCGCCCACACCGCGGCCAGCGAGACCATCACGGCCCACAGCACGGGCTGCACCACATCGACCCGGCGGAGATCGGCCGCGCCCTCGGTGCCACGCAGCACATCCGTCAGCGACCAGTCGACGTACGGCGTCAGCGCTCGCTCGCACGCGGCCACCCGTGCCGCGAACACCGGTGAGGTGTCGAGGAGTTCGGCGCCCATCCCCTGCCACTGCGATCCCTGCCCCGGGAACACCAGCACCGGTCCCGGGCCGCCCGCCGCCGCTCCGGGCGGTGCCGCGCCGGGGCCCACGAGGGCCGGGTGACCGTCACCGGCCGCCAGCGCCCGGGCCGCCGCGGTCAGGGTGTCGCGGTCCTCACCGACCACCACCGCCCGGTGTGCGAACACCGACCGCGTGGTGACCAGCGACCAGCCCACCTCGACGGCGGACGCGGCGGAACCGGTGTCCAGCGCGGTGGCCAGCGCACGGGCCTGTCCGCGCAGCGCCTCCGCGCTACGCGCCGACAGCACCCAGGGCGTGGGCCCGTCCTCGTGCCGGGCGGCGCCGGTCGCGGTGACCGAGGGGGCCTGTTCCAGAATCAGATGGGCGTTGGTTCCGCTGATGCCGAAGGAGGAGACGCCCGCGCGGCGGGGATGTTCGCCGCGCGGCCACGCGACCGGTTCGGTGAGCAGGCGCACGTTGCCGCTGTCCCAGTCGACGTGCGGGCTCGGCTCGTCGATGTGCAGGGTGGCGGGCAGCTGCCCGTGCCGCATGGCCATCACCATCTTGATGACGCCCGCCACGCCCGCCGCCGCCTGGGCGTGGCCGATGTTCGACTTCATGGATCCGAGCCACAGGGGCCGGTCCGCGGGCCGCTGCTGTCCGTACGTGGCGAGCAGAGCCTGCGCCTCGATCGGATCACCCAGCGTGGTGCCCGTACCGTGCGCTTCCACGGCGTCCACCTCGAACGGGGCGAGCCGGGCGGCGGCCAGGGCCCGGCGGATCACCCGCTGCTGCGACGGCCCGTTCGGCGCCGTCAGTCCGTTGGAGGCACCGTCCTGGTTCACCGCGGAGCCCCGGATCAGCGCCAGCACCGGGTGGCCTTCGCGCCGCGCGTCCGACAGCCGCTCCAGCAGCACCAGTCCGGCGCCCTCGCCCCAGCCCGTACCGTCCGCCGCCGCCGCGAACGGCTTGCACCGGCCGTCGGGGGCCAGGCCGCGCTGGCGGGAGAAGCCGGTGAACATGCCCGGGGCGGCCATCACGGCCACTCCGCCCGCCAGCGCCATCCGGCACTCCCGCTGTCGCAGCGCCTGGGCGGCCAGATGCAGGGCCACCAGCGACGACGAGCATGCGGTGTCCACCGTCACCGCAGGGCCCTCCAGCCCGAAGGTGAAGGCGATCCGCCCGGATACCACGCTGGGCGTGCTGCCGGTCAGCAGATGGCCGTCGAGCCCCTTCGGCGCCTCGTGCAGCCGCGGACCGTAGTCCTGGGGCGTCACGCCGACGAACACACCGGTCGAGCTGCCCTGGAGCGCGGCGGTGCGGATGCCCGCGCGCTCGATAGCCTCCCACGCGGTCTCCAGCAGCAGCCGCTGCTGCGGGTCGGTGGCCAGCGCCTCGCGCGGGCTGATGCCGAAGAACTCGGCATCGAAGCGCGCGGCGTCATACAGGAACCCGCCCTCACGGGCATAACTGGTGCCGGGGCGGTCCGGGTCCGGGTCGAAGAGCCCCGCCAGATCCCAGCCACGGTCCCCGGGAAACTCACCGATCGCGTCCACTCCCTCGGACACCAGCCGCCACAGCTCCTCCGGTGTGTCGGCCCCGCCGGGGTAGCGGCAGCTCATGGCCACCACCGCGATGGGATCGTCGTCGGTAGCCGGTGGCAGGGCTGCCGGGGTGCTCGTCGGCGCGTCCGGGGTCCGGTCGGTGCGGGTCCTCAGATGGGCGGCGACGGCCAGCGGCGTGGGGTGGTCGAAGGTGAGCGTGGCCAGCAGGGGCAGGCCGGTGGCCTCGCTCAGCCGCTCGCTCAGTTCCGTGGCGGCGAGGGAGTCGAAGCCCAGCTCCTTGAAGCTGAGGGCCGGGTCGATGGCGCCCGGGCCGGAGTGTCCCAGGACGACGGCCGCCGCGTCGCGCACCACGTCCAGCAGGGCGCGGTCGCGCTCACCGCCGGTCAGCTCCGCCAGCCGCCCGGTCGGTGGCGACGCGGTGGCCGCGCAGTCCGCGACCAGGGCCGTGGGCTCCGCGCCGGGCCAGTGGCGCTCCCGCTGGAAGGCGTACGTCGGCAGGCTCACCGTCCGCGAGCGGGGTCCGCCGAAGACCCGCTCCCAGTCGAGAGCGGCGCCGCGTACGTGCGCCCCGGCCAGGGCGGTGGCGAAGGTGCGTACCTCCGGCCGGTCGCGTCGCAGGGTGGCCACGGCGAGGGGGCGCGGCCGGTCGGGGCCGTCCTCGGTGCCGGGGCGCTCGGCGAGGCATTCGCGGACCATGGCGGTCAGCTGGGCGTCCGGTCCGAGTTCGAGGAAGGTGGTGACGCCCGCCGCGCGGAGGGTGTGCATTCCGGACGCGAAGCGCACCGCGTCGCGGGCGTGGCGGGCCCAGTGCTCCGGGGAGGCGAGCTGTTCGGCGGTGGCAACACTGCCGGTCACATTGGAGACGAGGGGAATGGCCGGTGTGGCGACGGCCATTCCGGCTGCCGCGGCGCGCAGTTCGCCGAGCATCCGGTCCATGTGCGGGGAGTGGAAGGCGTGGCTGACCTTCAGCAGACGCGCCTTGCGGCCGCGCTCCCGCCAGGCGGCGGTGATGTCGTGGACGGTGTCCCGGTCCCCGGAGACCACGACGGAGGAGGGTCCGTTGACGGCGGCGATGCCGATCCGGTCCTCCCTCCCCGCGAGGAGTTCGGTGGCTTCGTCCACGTTGGCCTGCCAGGCGGCCATCGCCCCGTCCGCCGCGACCGACTGCATGAGCCGGCCGCGGGCGGCCACCAGGGCGCAGGCGTCGGGCAGGGAGAGCGCTCCGGCCACCTGTGCCGCGGCGATCTCGCCGACCGAGTGCCCCATCACGAAGTCGGGCTTCGGCCCCCAGGAGGTCACCAGCCGGTACAGGGCGACTTCGATGGCGAACAGCGCGGGCTGGGTGTACGACGTACGGTCCAGCAACGCGGCGTGCGGCGTACCGGGCTCGGCGAACATGACATCGCGCAGGGGCAGTTCGAGGTGCGGATCGAGGGTGCCGCAGACCTCGTCCAGCGCGTCGGCGAAGACGGGGTGCGCGGCGTACAGTTCGCGGCCCATGCCGGGGCGCTGGCTGCCCTGGCCGCTGAAGAGCAGCGCGAGCCCTCCTCCGGCCGCCCGGCCCCGGACGAGTCCGGCGGTCTGTACGCCCTGCGTGAGCGCGTCGAGCCCGCGCATCAGCTCGTCGGGGTGGTGGCCGTCGCCGAGGAGCACGGCGCGGTGGGCGAAGGCGGTCCGGGTGGTGGCCAGCGCGTGGCCGATGGCTGCGGGGTCGGTGCCGGGATGGGCGGCCAGGTGGTCGCGCAGCCGCGCGGCCTGGGCGCGCAGCGCGCCGGGAGTCCTGGCGGAGAGGGGCCACAGGACGACGGGCGGAACCGGGGACGGCGGCGGGGTGGCCGCCGCGCGGGCGGGCGGTTCGGCCAGCACCACATGGCAGTTGGTGCCGCCCATGCCGAAGGAGCTGATCCCGGCGAGCAGCGGCCGGTCCGGGCGCGGCCACGCGGAGAGTTCGTGCTGTACGCGCAGCCCGAGACCGGCCAGCGGGATGCGCGGGTTGGGGGTGGCGTAGTGAAGGCTGGGCGGGAGTTGCCGGTGGGTGATGCTGAGGGCGCATTTGAGCAGTCCGACGATACCGGCGGCGCCCTCCAGATGGCCGACGTTGGTCTTGGCGGAGCCGACCGGCAGGGGGTTGTCCGCCGTACGGTCGCCGCCCAGGGCGGCGCCGAGCGCGGTGGCCTCGATGGGGTCGCCGACGGGTGTGCCGGTGCCGTGCAGTTCGACGTACTGGACGTCGCCGGGCGAGGTTCCGGCGCGCTGGTGGGCGAGCCGCACCACGGCTTCCTGCGCCGCCGGGCCGGGGGTGGTCAGGCCGTCGGTGGCACCGTCGTTGTTGAGGGCGCTGCCGCGGATGACGCAGTACACCGGGTCGCCGTCGCGGACCGCCGCCGCGAGGGGCTTGAGGAGGACGGCGCCGCCTCCCTCGCCGCGTACGAAGCCGTTGGCGCGGGCGTCGAAGGTGTGGCAGCGGCCGTCCGGGGAGAGTCCGCCGAACTCGGCCGCGGCGGCCTCCATGCTCTCCTCGGTGAGGATGAGGTTGACGCCCCCCGCGAGCGCGAGTGTGCACTCCTGGCGGCGCAGGCTCTCGCAGGCGGTGTGGACGGCGACCAGGGAAGAGGACTGCGCGGTGTCGACGGTGAGGCTGGGGCCGCGCAGCCCGTAACCGTGCGAGATCCGGTTGGCGATGATGCTGCGGTGGACGCCGGTCATGGCGTGCCGGGTGCTCGCGAGGGGCCGGTGGCGGCGCAGCACGGCAGCGTACTCGTCCCAGATCGCGCCGATGAACACGCCGGTGGGGGTGTCCTTCAGCGTCTCGGGACGGATTCCGGCGTCCTCGAACGCCTCCCAGCCGAGTTCCAGCATCAGCCGCTGCTGGGGGTCCATGGCCACCGCTTCGCGCGGCGGGATGCCGAAGAACGCGGCGTCGAACGTGTCGACCCGGTCCAGGAAACCGCCGGACCAGCCGGTGGCCGATCCGTCCGGAGCCGCGGAATCGGACGGAGCCGCCGGGTCGGCCGGGGAGCCGGGGTGGCGGCGGTCGGCGGGCATCGCCGTGATGGCGTGGCGGCCCTGCTGCAGCAGCTGCCAGAAGGCTGACGGGCTGGGGGCGTGGGGCAGTCGGCAGGCCATTCCCACGACGGCGATGGGCTCCGCGGGCTGAGGCGGCCGGATGGGCGGGGCGCTAGTCATCACACCACTTACGGCGCTCGGAAGAGGCAGGGACATCGTTGGTCATGGGCGGCACTCCCGCTCCGGATTGATGATCGGTGCGAGCACGTGGCCCATCGTGGGGCGCGGTTCTAAAGGCACACCAAAAGCCCGCGGCCGGTGACTTTAGAGACGCGTTACCGGAACCCCGGACCATCGCTCAACAGGTGACCACTTGTGGCCACTTGACAGCCGACCGGAGCGCCGAGCACACAGGAGGAGTGCCATGACATCCCCATCACCCGCGCCGCCAGGCGGCCAGGTGTCGGATTACTACAGTTCGCTCGGACCGCTGCTGCAGATGGCGTGGGACGACAACTTCCACTTCGGCTACTGGCACGGCCCGTCCGACACCAGCTCGGTCCAGGAGGCGACGGACCGCTTCACCGATCTGCTCATCGAACGGCTGCGGGTGGGGCCGGGAGACCGGGTGCTGGATGTGGGCTGCGGTATCGGCAAGCCCGCGCTGCGGGTGGCGTCGACGACCGGAGCCGGTGTTCTGGGGATCACCATCAGTGAGCTTCAGGTCGAGCAGGCGACGGAGTCCGCGCGCGCCGAGCACATGTCCGACCGGGTGTCGTTCCACTACGCCGACGCCATGGCGATGCCGTTCGGCGAGGCGTCATTCGACGCCGTCCTCGCCTTCGAGTCCATCAACCACATGCACCGGCCCACGGCGCTGCGCGAGATCGCCCGGGTGCTGGCGCCCGGCGGCCGTCTGGTGCTGACGGATGTGATCGCGCCGGGCGATGGCAGCTATCAGCCGGAGAACGATCCCGACGCGGTCACCTCGCTGACCCGGCTGGAGGACTGGCCCGGCCTGATCGGCGACGCCGGGCTGCTGCTGGACGAGCTGACGGACGTCACCGAGCACACCAAGGACACCGCTAACCGCATGATCGACGGCATCCTGAAGTGCCGCCGGGATTTCGAGGAGCGGCACGGGGTCAGCGTGCAAGAGGTGCTCGACGCCGCCAAGTCGGCGCTGCCCACGGTGCCCAGTGCCGGCTGCGCGATCGTGGTGGCCCACAAGCTTTGACCAAGGATTTCGGGGCCGGTTTCCACGGGGCAACCGGCCTCGAAGTCCCGCAATTATCCACTTCTCCTCAACGGGCCCGAGAGGAAGCCGGTTTCAGCATGGCGCGCTTGAACCCGCCGACTCCATCAGCGTATTCTCTTTTGCTGACCATGCCACTCGGAGTCGAGGATATCCGGACCGTGATCTTCCAATTGGAATCGGAATCCACGCCTTTCCGCCAGGCGCCTCTAGTGCGCATCTATCCGGATTCTAGGTGAGGCGGGTAGTCATAGGAATCGCTTAGGATGAAGGGCGCCTGCCATGGGCAGTGAACTGCGGATTCGCGGTTCCTGAAGCACCGGCAGGTCCGTAATAAAGAGGGGTGAATAATGGCAGTCGCGAACGACGTGAGCAAGCGGATCCGGCAGCACTGTCCGTCCCCGTGCGGAGACAAACAGCCGGTCCACTTCCCACAGGCGGGCGGCTCGGTGGTACGTACGCGACGCGGGCCCGCACATTCGTTCGTCTTCAGCAGACAGGAACCACCCCCGGGCGGGTACGAAAGCAGGAAGAATCTCGCGAGAATTTCCGGCAACGGGGCCGACCGTCCCACGACCGCACGCATCGGCGACTCGGATGGGACAAGCAGTGCGATATGAGATCATGGGGCCTCTCCGCGTGGTCGAGGAGGGGCGGAAATTATCCATCAGGGCGCGGAAGATCGAAGTCCTGTTGACCGTTCTCCTGGTCCGCGCGGATCAGGTGGTGCCGATCGACCAGCTCATCACGGAGATCTGGGGGCAGGATCCACCGCGCCGGGCGATCGCGGGCCTTCATGTGTATGTCTCCCAGATTCGCAAGTTCCTGCGCCGGCCCTGCCAGAGCGAAAGCCCGGTTCTCACCCGTCCCCCGGGATACGTCCTGCGCCTGGGGTCCGACGATCTCGACTTCCACTGTTTCGAACGGCTGGTGGGCGAGGGGCGTGATCATCTCAGGGAGCGGCGCTACAAGCAGGCCACGGACAGGTTCGAAAGCGCGCTCGGCCTCTGGCGCGACCCGCTACTGGACGACGTGTGCCACGGGCCGATTCTCGAGGGATTTCAGACCTGGCTGAAGGAAGCCCGCCTGGAATGTGTCGAAATGCTGACCGATTCACGTCTGATGCTTGGCCGCCATCGCGAGCTGGTAAGTGATCTGTACCAGCTGACCACCGAGCATCCGCTGCGGGAGGCACTGCATCGTCAGCTGATGCTGGCGCTCTACCGCTGCGGCCGCCGGGCGGACGCCCTGCATGTGTATCAGGCGGCCCGGAAGACGCTCAACGAGGAACTCGGACTCGAACCGTGCCGGGCCCTTCAGGACATGCAGCGGGCCATCCTCACCTCGGATGACCGGCTCGAACTGCAGGTCACCGCGTGACGGCGCGGCCGAGTCCGGCAAATCGCCGATCAAAGAGGGGCGGGGTGAACAGGTGACGGGCGAACAGGTGACGGAACAGAGCACGTATTTTCCCGACGGCGGCCCGATCGAGGTCATCCTCGAAGGGGGACCGGACGATCTTCCCCGGGCGCATCGGACCGGTCGGTCGTCCCTTGCCACCCGGAAGCTCAAAATCCAGCACCGCAACGGATACGAGCATTTCGAACTGGTCGACGGCGAGCTGGTTCCGGCGGTCTTCCGCTGGGTCATGCGCACCAAAATCGCCGAGTAGCCGCCGGGGCTCGGAAACCTCCGCCGAGGGGGCGCCGGACCGCTTCTCCATCGGTCCGGCGCCCCCTCGGCGCGCCACGACTCATCCGCTCGGCAGGAATCATCCGACCAGGAGGACCGCGTGCTCATTCCACGATGGCGAGGGGCCGCGGTCGTCGCGGTCGCGATATCGACCTCCCTCGCCGCCCTCGCCACCGGGCCCGCCACGGCCCGCCCCGCCGCCGGGCCCTCGGTCGCCGTGGCCCATGGCCGTACCCAGCCGGTGTTCTCCTACCAGGACGCCATCCGGGAACACCTCATGGTCCCCACCCGCGTCGACAGCGACGGCGACGGCGCCAGGGACCGCGTGGCCGTGGACATCATCCGGCCCCGGGAGACCGAACAGGGCCTCAAGGTCCCGGTCATCATGCTGGCCAGCCCGTACAACGACACGGTCGGCCGGGGCTTCGAGGCGGAGAAGAAGGGCTATGCCGCCGATGGCAGCCCGTCCAAGTACCCCTTGTTCTACGACAATTACTTCGTCCCCCGCGGCTACGCCGTCGTCGACGTCGACGTGACCGGCACCGGCAGATCCGACGGCTGCCCGACCATCGGCGGCAAGGCCGATGTCGCCGCCGCCACCTCGGCGATCGACTGGCTGGGCGGCCGGGCCACCGCGTACCGGGCCGACGGCAGCGAGGTGAAGGCCACCTGGTCGAGCGGGAAGACCGGAATGATCGGCCACTCCTACGAGGGGACCCTGGCGAACGCCGTGGCGGGAACCGGGGTGGAGGGGCTGGAGACGATCGTCCCGATCTCCGGGATCAGCTCCTGGTACGAGTTCGCCCGGACGAACGGCGCCAAGCACTGGAACGGGTTCGGCCCCTGGCTGGCCGGTTCGCTGGACTCCGACCCGCCCGAGAAGTGCCAGGCGGTCCGCGACCGGCTGGCCGCGGGCGAGGACGACGCCACCGGCAACTACAACGCCCACTGGAAGGAGCGCGACTATCTCGCTCCGCCCGCTCCCCAGGTGAGCAAGGTGCGGGCGAGCGTCTTCGCCGTCCACGACCTCAGCGACTACAACGTGCGGATCGACCAGTTCGCCGACTGGTGGGCCCCGCTGGCCGAGCGCGACGTACCGCGCAAGCTGTGGCTCGGACGCTACGGCCACACCGACCCGTTCGACTGGCCCGGGCGGCGCGCCCGCTGGGTCGACACCGTGCACCGGTGGTTCGACCACTGGCTGTACGGCATCCGGAACGGCATCATGGACGAGCCACGGGTCGATCTGCAGACCGGTCCGGACACCTGGACCACCCAGGCCGACTGGCCCGCCCGCACCTCCCCGGCGTCCCTGCACCCGAAGCCCGACGGCTCGCTGGCGCTCCGTCCCGCCACCGGCACCGGGTCCTTCACCGATCTCAAGCTGAGCGAGGCGGACCTCACCGCCGACCCGGGCACCCCCCGGCCCGGCAGGCTCGCGTTTCTCACCCCGCCGCTGCGCACCGGCACCCGGCTCTCGGGCACCCCCACCGTGGACCTGAGGGTCACGCTCGACAAGCCGACGTCGAACCTCACCGCGCTGCTGGTCGACTACGGCGAGGACGAACGGATCGACTGGTCGCGCAACGATCCGCTGAACGGCATCCACGACGGGCTGCGCGGGCTCACGGAGGAGTCCTGCCACGGTGAGAGCACCGCCGCGGACGACGCGTGCTACCGGGAGACGGCCAATGTGACGGTGCGCGGCCCCTCCGAGGTGATCGCCCGTGGCTGGATGGACGCGCAGAACCGGCATTCGCCGACCACGCCCGAACCGCTGACCCCGGGGGCGTCCTACCGCATCACCTGGCGGACGCTGCCGAACGACTACCAGATCAAGCCCGGCCACCGGCTCGGCCTCGTCCTCGCGGGCACCGACGCGGACTTCCTGTACTTCGAGGACCCCACCGGGGCGAAGGTGACCGTCGATCTGGCGGCCAGCCGTATCAGCGTGCCGCTGGCCGTACGACGTGGATGAGATGAGCGCCCGCGTCCCCCGCCGAGGTGTCCGCCCCCGCCGAGGTGTCCACCGCGCCGTCCCGGTACCGGGCGGTCAGCTCGCCGTAGCGGACGTCCTCGGCGACGGCCAGCCCCACCTCGCCCGCCAGTGAGGCGATCTCCTCGGGGGTGAAGTGGCTGAGAAAGGGCTCGCCCGCCTCGGCGGCCCAGGCGGTGCGGGCCTCGTGGACGGCGCGCTGCTCCCGGCGGCAGCGCGCCAGGCGGCTCACCGTAGTCGAACACCACTCCGGAGCCGCCGGGCAGGCCCGCGATGAAGCCGAGGGTGTCGAGCACCGCCGCCCGGGTCAGATACGGGACGACGCCGAGCCAGCCGAAGAACGCCGGGCGGCCCGCGTCGAAGCCCGCCGCCGCCGTTTCCACTCCTGGGTGGCGGGGTGGTCCACCTCGAACACCCGTAATCCGGCGGCCTGTTGGGGAGCGCGGCATCCGTAGGTGTCCAGCCCGGCCCCCAGCATCACCACCTGCCGTACGCCGCGGCCGCCACGGCGTCCTCGGCGAACCAGGCGCGGGCGGCCACGCCCAGCCGGACCGCCTCCCGCTCGGGGGCGTTCGCCGGTCTGCATGGAGCGTCCCCTCCCCAGAGTCCCGCCGCGGGCGCGCGGGAGGGCGCTCCGCTGCGCGGTGGACCCATCGTGCCACCACGGACACCTGCCGTACGAGACCGCGGACGTCTGCCGTACGAGGGGGCTCTTCGGGTATTTCCGGTCTGCCGTTCCGGTGAAGCTCGGCACCGCTCCGCTGGGTGATCTTCTGTCGTGCATATAAATACGACAAACCACCCATTTGCCCCTCGTGAGTGCGGAGTGAATTGTGTTCCCTCACCGACGCCACCGAACCGCGATATTCGCGGCCGCTCTGCTCGCCACCGCCACCGCGTGCGGCAGTGGCGGCGGCCCCGCCACCGGCCACGCAGAGCAGAAGCCCTCCGAGACCGCGGGCGTGACACGTGCCGAGCCCCAGAAGAAGTTCACCCTGGTGGCCACCGGCGATCTCCTCGCCCACGCCTCCGTCATCCGCCAGGCACGCGCGGACTCGGGCGGTGAGGGCTATGACTTCCATCGCATGCTGGTCGGTGCCGCCCCCGTGGTCGCCCAGGCCGATCTGGCGATCTGCCACATGGAGACGGTGTACGGCGCGGCCGGTGGACCGTTCACCGGATACCCCACTTTCAAGACCCCGCCCCAGATCGCCGAGTCGATCGACAAGCTCGGCTACGACTCCTGCTCCACGGCCTCCAACCACACACTGGACGCCGGGACGGAGGGCGTGAGCCGCACCCTCGACGCGCTGGACAAAGCCGGTGTCCGGCACGCCGGATCGGCCCGCTCCGCCCGGGAGAGCACCACCCCGGCCGTCATGGAGGCCGGTGGCGCCAAGGTGGCGCAGCTCGCCTACGCGTACGGCACCAACGGCATCCCGGTGCCCGAGGGGAAGCCCTGGATCGTCAACCTCATCGACGCTGATCGCATCATCAAGGACGCCCGGGCCGCCCGCCGCGCCGGGGCCGATGTGGTCGTGGTGTCCACGCACTGGGGCACCGAATGGCAGGAGGCGCCGGACAAGCTCCAGCTGTCCCTCGCCAAGAAGCTCACCGCGTCCCGGAGTCACGGCCGCCGCGACATCGACCTCATCATCGGCACCCACGCCCATGTCCCCCAGCCGTACGAGAAGGTCAACGGCACCTGGGTGGTCTACGGCATGGGCGACCAGGTCGCGGGCGTGATGCCGGACGAGCGCGGGCAGATGGGCTCGGCGGCCCGCTTCACGTTCACCCCGCCCACCGCCCAGGGCAAGCCGTGGGAGGTGGCAAAGGCGGAGTTCATCCCGCACGCCGTGGACAACGACCCGATCTCCGTGGTCAACCTCCCCCGGGCGCTGGAGAAGAGCCCCGGCAACAGCCACTACACCCACGCCCTGTCCACCATCCAGGAAGCGGTCCTCAGCCGGGGCGCGAAGAAGGACGGCCTGAGCATGGGCCGCTGACGGTCAGGTGGCCGCGCGCTCCTGCTCGATGTGGAACGCCAACGTGTCGTTCTCTACGTCGACTTCGACCGGGGTGTGCGGCATCAGCTCGCCGCCGAGCAGCATCCGGGAGAGCGGGTTGTCGACCTCACGCTGGATCGTACGGCGCAGCGGGCGGGCGCCGTACTCCGGCTGATGGCCGTGGCGGGCCAGCCAGTCGACCGCGGCGGGGGTGAAGTCGATGAGGATGTCCTGGGCGCGCATCCGGCGGCGGGTCTCCTCCAGCAGCACATCGGTGATCTGGCGCAGCTGTTCGTCGGCGAGCCTGCGGAAGATCACGATCTCGTCGATGCGGTTGAGGAACTCGGGCCGGAAGTGTTCGCGCAGCGGGCGCAGCACCCGCTCCCGGCGGGACGCCTCGTCGGCCTCGGCGTCGCCGCCGCCGAAGCCGAGGACGGCGCCGCGCCCGGTGATGGCCTCGGAGCCGAGGTTGCTGGTCATGACGATGACGGTGTTCTTGAAGTCGATGGTGCGGCCCTGGGCGTCGGTCAGTCTGCCGTCGTCGAGCACCTGGAGCAGGATGTTGAACACGTCCGTGTGGGCCTTTTCCACCTCGTCCATGAGCAGCAGCGCGTACGGCTGTCTGCGCACCGCCTCGGTCAGCTGTCCGGCCTCCTCGTGGCCGACGTAACCGGGTGGCGCGCCGACGAGGCGGCTGACGGTGTGCTTCTCCTGGTATTCGCTCATGTCGAGCCGGACCATCCGGTCCTCGCTGCCGAAGAGCGCCTCGGCCAGGGCGCGGGCGAGTTCGGTCTTGCCGACGCCGGTGGGGCCGAGGAAGAGGAAGCTGCCGCTGGGGCGGTGGGGGTCAGCGAGTCCGGCCCGGGAGCGCAGCACGGCGTCCGCGACGGCGGCGACGGCCTCCTCCTGGCCGATGACCCGCTTGTGGAGGTGTTCTTCCAGCCCGAGCAGCCGCTCGCGCTCCTCCTGGGTGAGGCTGCTGACGGGGATGCCGGTCTGCCGGGACACGATGTCGGCGATGTCCTCGACGGTGACCTCGGAGACCCGGGAGCCCTGGAACTGGGTGCCGGATCCCTCGGTGATGCGGGCGCCGAGTTCGGCGATGCGGTCGCGCAGCGCGGTGGCGCGCTCGTACTGCTCGGCGGCGACGGCCTGGTCCTTGTCGCGGGTCAGCTGGTCGACCTCGCGCTCCAGGGCGCGCAGATCGGTGCCGCGGGCGCTGGAGCGCAGCCGTACCCGGGCACCGGCCTGGTCCATCAGGTCGATGGCCTTGTCCGGGAGGAAGCGGTCGGCGAGGTAGCGGTCGGCGAGTTCGACGGCCGCGAACAGCGCCTCGTCGGTGTAGCGGACCTGGTGGTGTGCCTCGTGGCGGTCGCGCAGCCCGTGCAGGATGGAGACGGCGGCCGCGGGGGTGGGCTCGGGGACCATGATGGGCTGGAAGCGGCGGGCGAGCGCGGCGTCCTTCTCGATGTACTGGCGGTACTCCTGGAGCGTGCTGGCGCCCATGACGTGCAGCTCGCCGCGGGCGAGGGCGGGCTTGAGCAGATTGCTGGCGTCCATGGTGCCGCCCTCGGAGCCGCCGCCCGCGCCGACGACGGTGTGCAGTTCGTCGATGAAGACGATGAGTTCGTCGGAGTGGGCGCGGATCTCGTCGATGATGGCGGTGAGGCGCTGTTCGAAGTCGCCGCGGTAGCGGGTCCCGGCCACGATGCCCGCGAAGTCGAGCTGGATGACGCGGCGGCCGAGCAGGATGTCCGGCACGTCGGCGTCGGCGATGCGCTGGGCCAGCCCCTCGACGACGGCGGTCTTGCCGACGCCCGCCTCGCCGATCAGGACTGGGTTGTTCTTGCCGCGCCTGGCCAGCACCTCGATGCTCTGCTCGATCTCCTCGTCGCGGCCGATCACCGGGTCGATGCGGCCCTCCCGGGCCAGATCGGTCAGATCGCGGCCGTACCGGTCGAGGGTCGGGGTGCCGCGGCGGTCCGCCACGGGCCGCTGGTCGGTGCCGGGGGCCGGGGCGGCCCGTCCGGCCGGGGGCGCGCTGCGGGGTTCGAAGTGGGCGGCGTGGAGGATCTGCCCGGCGGTGGAGTCCCGGTTGGCGGCGAGGGCGATCAGTACGTGTTCGGGCCCGATGTACGAGGAGCCGCGGGCCCGGGAGATCTCGTGGGCGTCGAGCAGCGCCCGCTTGACGGCGGGCGTGACGGCGACCGAGCCGCGTGGCGGGCCGTCCCCGGCCTGCCGGTCGATCTCGGCGGCGAGCCGGTCGGGGTCGGCCCCGGCGCGGGAGACCATGGTGCGCGTGGGTTCGGCGGTGAGGGCCGCCCGCAGCAGGTGTTCGGTGTCGAGGTCGGTGCTGCCGTGTTCCGCCGCGTACGAGGCGGCGGAGGAGACGAGGTGGCGTGCGGTCTCGCTCATGAGCCGCCCGAAGTCGACGTGGCGGTCGGAACCCGGCCCGCCGGGCCCGGTTCCGAGGAAGCGTGCGAGGAAGTCGCCGAGTGGGTCTGGCCCGAAGTCGTCAGGGCCGTCGTTCCCGCTACCCATATCACCACTTTAGCGGTGGTTCGCGCGGCGGTCAGCTTTCCGGGTGACGGCGTTCGAGGACGACGAGGGCGGCATCGTCGCCCTGGTGGCCGCCGATGTGGGCGAGCAGGTCGCGGCGCAGATGGTCCACGAACCCCCTCGGGCCCTCGCCGTCCCAGGTGTGGAGCCGCTCGGTGAGCGGGTAGAACGTGCCGTCGGCGTCGCGCGCCTCGATCACACCGTCGGTGTACAGGAGCAGCAGATCGCCCGGTTCGAAGGGGTAGTCCTCGACGCGGTAGCGCCCGGCCGCCAGGTGGCCGAGGCCCAGCGGCAGCGCGGGGGCGCGCCCTTCGAGGGCCTTGATGGTGGAGTCGCGCAGCAGGAACGGCGGCGGGTGTCCGCAGTTGACCATCCGTACCACCGGCTGGTCGTCGGGGATCTCCAGCACGGCGGCGGTGACGAACGACTCCCCCGCGCCCGGCGCCCGGTCGGCGGGTTCGGTGCGTTCCGCGGACAGGGCGGCGTCCAGGTGCGAGACGAGTTCGGGCAGCGGTACGGGCCAGTGGGCGATCGCGCGGAAGGCACCGAGCACCAGTGAGGCGTCCGCGACGGCGGTGAGGCCGCTGCCGCGCACATCGCCGATGATCAGACGGGTGCCGTACGAGGTGCGCGCCGCCGCGTACAGGTCGCCGCCTATCTCCGCGCCCGGCTCGGCGGCGAGGTAGACGGAGGCGATCCGCAGCGGGCCGACGCGGTCGGGCAGCGGGCGCAGCAGGACCTTCTGCGCCACGTCGGCCACCGCCCGGACCCGGCTCAGCTCGCGGGCGTGCCGGTCGAGGACGGTGCGGAACAGCACGATGAGGGCGGAGACCAGGATCAGGGTGAAGAGCTCGGCCATCCGGTTGGGCGCGGTCAGCCGGTGCTGCCCGGCGTTGATGCCGATCTGGGCGCCCACCGCCACCAGCCCGATACTGCCGGTGAGCAGCGGTCCGGCGAAGGACGCGGCCATGGCGGGGGCGGCGATCAGCAGCGGGCTGAGGCGGACGCTCGCAGGGCCGAACACATCGCCGAGCACGATCAGGACGATGAGTGCCAGGGGTATCGCGACCAGGGCCCGCCTCCCCTGCTGCCCTGGCCGGCCGCGCTCCGGGGGACCCTGCCGAATATCCACATCTACTACTTACGCCTCACCCGGCCCCGCGCGCCACCCCCGTTTCGTCACAGGCCCCCGGGTCAGCGGATGCCGTACCGGCGTCGGGCGATCGCCACGGCGGCCAGGCTGAGGGCGGCGAGAGCGGTCAAATACCAGGTGACGGCGAGCTTGTCGCCGGTGATGTCGACGAGCCAGACGATCACGACGGGGGTGGTTCCGCCGAAGAGCATCACACCGAGGTTGTAGCTGATCGACATCCCGGTGGCGCGGCTGGAGCGGGGAAACAGGTCGGACAGCAGCGCGGGCAGCGCCCCGAAGTATCCGGCCTTCAGCAGCCCGATCAGGAACATCACGGTGAGCATCACCCCGAATCCGGGGTGTGCCACCAGGAAGGCGAACACGGGGCGGATCAGCAGCAGGATCAGCACGGCGGAGACGGCCATGACGCGGATGCGGCCGGTCTTGTCGGAGAGGTGGCCGACCAGGGGTGTCACGACGGTGAGGACGGCGCCGGTGACCATGGTCGCGGCGAATCCGGTGGAGGCGGGCAGGTCGAGTTCCTTGACGGCGAAGACCGGCATGTAGGTGATCAGGTACGTGATCGCGGTGGAGACGGCGAGAGCGGCGATGGCCAGCAGGACGCGTCCCTTGTGGTGGCGCAGCACCTCCGACACCGGGCCGTGTCCGGTCCCGGTGTCCTCGGAGTCGGCGTCGGCGAAGGCCGGGGACTCGTCCACGTAGCGTCGGATGGCGTAGCCGACCGGCCCGATGAGCAGGCCGAAGAAGAACGGCACCCGCCAGCCCCAGGACTCCAGCTGCCCGGTGGTCAGCGTGCTGGAGAGCACGGTGCCGAAGGTCGCGGCGAGCAGGGTGCTGACGCCCTGGCTGGCGAACTGCCAGCTGGACATGAAGCCGCGCATCCGGGGCGCGTGCTCGACCAGGAACGCGGTGGCGCTGCCGAATTCGCCGCCCGCCGAGAAGCCCTGGATGAGCCGGGCCAGCAGGATGCCGAGCGGTGCGGTCAGGCCGATGGCCGCGTACGTGGGCATGACCGCGATGAGCAGGGTGCCGAGCATCATCAGCTTGATCGACAGCATCAGCGCGGCCTTGCGGCCGACCCGGTCCGCGTACCGGCCGAGGACGACGGCACCGAGCGGGCGTACCAGGTACGAGATGCCGAAGGTGCCGAACGCCAGCATCAGCGAGACGGTGTCGTCCGCGGACGGGAAGAACAGCTTGGCGATGGTGGCGGCGAAGAATCCGTAGATCGCGACGTCGAACCATTCGAGAGCGTTGCCGACCGACGCGGCGATGATGACGCGATGGGGCTTGACCGGGGTGTCGGGGCCGGTGTGGCCGGTCGCCTCGGAGGCGGCGGTGCCGGGGGTCGTCGCGTCCAAGGCGGGCTCCAGGGGTTGTGCGCGGGGCCGGGGAGGGGTGGGGCGGTGTCAGGGGCAGGCGGGCGGGGTCAGGACCGGGTGGTGTCCCCGAGGTCCCAGAACAGGCCCGCCATGATCTGGAGCGCCTCGCGGGCGAGCGGCGCGAGCAGATGCTCGTCGGGCGCGTGCTGGGCGCAGGCGGGGTAGGAGTGCGGCACCCATACGGTGCACAGGCCCAGCTCGTCGGCGAACGCGTCGTTCGGGATGGTGCCGCCGAGGTTGGGCAGGATGGCGGGCGGGGCGCCGGTGGTGTGCTCCACCGAGCCCGCGGCCCAGCGCACCCAGGGGTGGTCGGGGTCGGTGCGGGTGGCGGGCATGGCGCGGCCCAGCTCGACGTCGACCATGGGGTAGCCGTGCTGGTCGAGGTGGTCGCGCAGGACCTTGCCGAGGTCCGCCACGTCGGTGCCGACCACGAACCGCAGCTGGCAGTGGGCGACGGCGGCGCCGGGGATGGCGCCCACGGGGGCGTCCGGGTTTCCGGCGCCGAGGGCGAGCACCTCGAAGGTGTTCCAGCCGACGAGCCGCTCGGCCGGGGTCAGCCCGGGCTCGCCCCAGCCCTCGTCGATGGCCGGGTCCTCGGCGCCGCCGCCGACCGGGATGTCGGCCAGCGCCCGCCGCACCGCGTCCGGGATGGCGGGCGGCAGCAGCGCGGGGACCAGGATGCGGCCGCGGCCGTCCACGATGGTGGCCAGCGCGCCCGCGAGGACGGTGGCGGGGTTGCGCAGCAGCCCGCCCCAGTTGCCGGAGTGGTGGGCCCTGTCGCGCAGGTTCACCCGCAGGGTGAGCTGGGCGGCGCCGCGCGAGCCGAGGAACAGCGTCGGACGCTCAGCGTGGACGCGGGGGCCGTCGGAGGCGATCAGCAGATCGGCGGCCAGGTCGTCGCGCAGATCGGCGCACAGGGCGCGCAGCCCGGGGGAGCCGCACTCCTCGCCGGTTTCGATGAGCACCTTGAGGTTGAAGCCCAGTCGGCCGCCCCGGGCGCGCAGCACGTGTTCCAGGGCCGCCAGGTTGACGGTGTGCTGTCCCTTGTTGTCGGCGGATCCGCGGCCGTACCAGCGCTCGTCCTCCACCACCAGGCGCCAGGGGTGGAGGCCGGTCCGCCACCGGTCCGCCTGGGCGGGGACGACGTCGGCGTGTCCGTAGGTGAGAACGGTCGGCAGTCCCTCGCCCTCGTGGCGTTCGGCCACCAGGAAGGGGCCGTATCCGGAGACCGGGTTGTCCACGATGCGGGCGGTGGCGCCCAATCGTTCGACGGCCGGGACGATTTCCTCTTCGAGATAGGTGCGCAAGGGGCGGAGCGACGACGGATCGCCGCTCTCGGTGGGGAGGGCGACGCGTCGTGACACATCCGCGAGAAACTCACCGGAGTCGAAGTAGTCGCAGGCATGCTGGATTGCTGCGGAACGCGTCACCGAGGGGGCCTTCCTTATGGGAGTCACGGGGTTCGCCCTACGGAAAAATGAATTCCAGCAGGACACCGGTATGACGACAGAAGGCTAGTGAGGCGTCCGCGGGCGCACAATTACCGGTCCGAGAAGGCAGCATTGCCCGCGCGGCAAGGCATCCCCTGGCCTCGCCGGTGCGCGGCCGGGCGGGTAGGGTCACCGGGCATGCATCTGTCCGGGACCTCGCTGCGCTACTTCCTGGAGGTCGCGCACACCGGTTCCATCAGCCAGGCGTCGGCCCGGCTGCACGTGGCGGCCTCCGCCATCAGCCGCCGGATCGCCCGGCTGGAACACGACATCGGGGTCCCGCTGTTCGAGCGGCAGCCCCGGGGCATGGTCCTCAGCGAGGCCGGTGAGCTGCTCGCCTCGTACGCCCGGCGCAGTCGCCTTGAGTCCGAGCAGATCGTCGCCGACCTGCGCGGACTCGGCGGGCCTTACCGCAGCACGATCCGGCTGGCCGGTTCCGAGGGCTTCGGCCGGGACGTCCTGCCGGAGGCGGTCGTCACGTTCCGCGAGAGCCATCCCGGTGTGCGGTTCCGGCTCCGGGTCACCTCGCCCTCGGGTGCCACCCAGGACGTACGGGACGGGGCCGCCGATCTCGCCCTCACCTATTCGCTGGGCCCCGAAGAGGGCATCAGGGTGGAGTACGCGCAAACGCATCCGATCCACGCCCTGATGCCTGCCGGTCATCCGCTGGCAAAACGGGACGAGATTTCGCTCGCCGATCTGCTGCCCTATCCGCTGGCGCTCATGGAACAGGGCACGACGGTGCGGCAGCTCTTCGATATCTGCGTCGCCGCGGAAGGTCTGGAATTCGAGCCCGCCTTCATCAGTAATTACTCCGGGGCGCTGGATGGATTCGTCCGCAAGAACGGCGGTGTCACGCTTGCCGGATATCTCACCTACCGGGGCAGACTGGACGCCGACGGGCTGGCCGCGGTGCCGCTGGTCAACCCCGAGCTGTCGCGGCGCAGCGTCCAGATCCAGTCCATGGCCCGCCGCACCTTGCCCGCCGCCGTCGCCGCCTTCCTCGACCATCTGATCCGGCTCCTGGAGGCGGCGTGATGTCACACTCCGGGCCGCCGTGGAGTCTCCCTCGCCGATGACGCCGTGCAGCAGACCTGGCTGCGCTGGCAGGCGCTGCCCGGGGACGAGGTGGCCGACCCGCGCGTGTATCTGACCACGGTGGTCGGCCGGATCTGCTACGACGTGCTCGGCTCCGCCCGGGCCCGCCGCGAGGCGTACGTCGGGCCCTGGCTGCCGGAGCCGGTGGTGGCGGGCGCCGGGCCGGAGGACCGGGTGACGCTGGACGAGTCCGTGGGCCTCGCCCTGCTCACGGTGCTGGAGCGGCTCACCCCGGCGGAGCGGACCGCGTTCATCCTGCACGACGTGTTCTCGGTGCCGTTCCCCGAGATCGCCGAGGTCGTGGGCCGGTCCCCCGACGCGGTACGGCAGCTGGCCTCGCGCGCCCGCAAGCGGGTGCGGGCCGAGGCCCCGCGCCGCTCCGTGGACCGCGGCGAGCACGGGCGCGCGGTGGACGCGTTCCTGACGGCGGTGATGGGCGGCGATCTGGACGGGCTGCTGGAGATCCTCGACCCGGAGGTGGGGTGGCGCCCGGACGGCGGCGGGAAGGTCGTGGCGTCCCGGGTGCCGATCCTCGGGAACGCGCAGGTGGCGCGCTTCGCCCAGCGCCTCGCCCGGGGCTTCGACCGGGCGACGAGGTCCATCCTGCGACGGGACGTCAACGGCGCCCCCGGTCTGGTCTTCGTGGACGTGGCGGGCGAACGGTCCGTGGTCTTCGGGTTCGCCGTGCACCACGGGCGGATCACCGCGGTCGATGTCGTCGTCAACCCCGACAAGCTCCGCCACCTCGACCTCCCGAACCTGTGACCGGCGTCACCGTCACACCCCGGCGGGCCGCGGCGTCTCTTTGTCGAACACCACGTGAGGTGCTGAACACCACTTGAGGAGGCCACCGGCATGGAGAAGCAACAGGTTCTGGTCCTCGGCGCGGGCTACGGCGGGCTGCTGACCGCCCTGCGTCTGGCCCCGTACGCCCACGTCACCCTCGTCGACCCGAGCGACCGCTTCACCGAGCGGGTCCGGCTGCACGAACGGGCGGCAGGGCGGCCCGAGGTGACGCATCCCCTGACCGCGCTGCTGCGGGGCACCGGCATCACGCACCTCGCCGCCCGTGCCACCGGCATCGACCCGGACGCCCGACGGGTGGACACGGACGACGGCCGCCGCCTTCCGTACGACCGCCTGGTGTACGCGCTCGGCAGCCGCACCCCCGACGTCGGCGAACACGCCTTCACCCCGGAGACGGCGGCCGAACTGCACAAGCGGCTGCTGGACGGCCCGGGCGAACTCGCCGTGGTCGGCGGCGGGCTCACCGGTATCGAGCTGGCCGCCGAGCTCGCCGAGAGCCACCGCGACTGGCGGGTACGGCTGCTGACCACGGGCGAGATCGGCGGCGGGCTCTCGCCCAAGGGCCGCGCCCATGTCCGTACGACCCTCACCGCACTGGGGGTACGGATCGAGGAGGGCCACCGGGTGGCACGCGCCGAGGACATCGACGCCGACACGGTCGTCTGGGCCGCCTCGATGACGGCGAACACCGGGCTCGCCGACGCGGCGGGGCTCGCCCTCGACCCCGCCGGGCGCATCCGCGTGGACACCGGCCTGCGGTCCGTGTCCCACCCCGGGATCTACGCCGTCGGCGACGCCGCCGCGGTGACCGCACCGCTCGCCGGACCGCTGCGGATGGCCTGCGCCACCGCGCTGCCGACCGGATCACACGCCGCCTCCGCGATCATCGCCGAAGCGCGGGGACGGCAGCCGAAGCCGCTGGCCTTCCGCTATCTGCTGCAGTGCGTGAGCCTGGGCCGCCGGGACGGGCTGGTGCAGTTCGTCCGGGCGGACGACACCCCGCGCGATCTGATCCTGCGGGGCGCCACCGCCGCCCGCGTCAAGGAGCAGATCGTGCGCTCGACCATGCGGGTACTACGGCTGGCCGCCCGCCGCCCGGACACCGTCGGCCACATCCCGGGCATGGGCTGAGGCGGTCCGAAAGGGTGGTCCGGAAGGGATGGCCTAGAAGGGGTAATGGGCGTGCTGGGTGGCGAGGGTGATCCAGCGGGTGTCGGAGAACGCCTCGATGCCCCAGCGGCCGCCGAAGCGCCCGTAGCCCGACTGCTTGATGCCGCCGAACGGGGCCTGCGGCTCGTCCGCCACCGACTGGTCGTTGATGTGCACGATGCCGGTCCGGATACGGCGGGCGACCCGCAGCCCGTGGGTGCCGTTCTCGGTGATGAGGCCGCAGGTCAGCCCGTGGTCGGTGGCGTTGGCCAGGGCGATGGCCTCGTCGTCGGTGGCGAAGCTGGCGACCACGCACACCGGGCCGAACGCCTCGGCGTGGTAGAGGTCCATGTCCTCGGTGACCCCGCTCAGCACGGTGGCCGGGTGGACCGAGCCCTCGGGAGCGCCGCCGCCCGTGAGCACCGTCGCGCCCTTGGCCACCGCGTCCCGCACCAGCGCCGCCACCCGCTGCGCCGCCTCGGGGCGGACCAGCGGGCCGACGACGGTCGTCGGATCGGCGGGGTCGCCGCAGGGCAGCGTGGCGACCTTGGCGGCGAACTTCGTGGCGAACTCCTCGGCGAGGCTCGCGTGGACGAGGATGCGGTCGCCGGACATGCAGATCTGGCCGGAGTTCATGAACACACCGAAGGCGGCGGCGTCCACCGCGTAGTCCACATCGGCGTCGTCCAGCACGATGATGGCGTTCTTGCCACCCAACTCCAGTACGGCGGGCTTGAGTTGTTGCGCGGCGAGGGCGCCGATGACACGGCCGACGCCGGTGGACCCGGTGAAGTTCACCATCCGTACCCGCTCGTCGGCGATCAGGGCCTCGGCCACCTCGGCGGCGTCCTCGGGGGCGTTGGTGACCACGTTGAGCACACCGTCGGGCAGCCCGGCGTCGCGCAGGACGTCGGCGACGAAGAGTCCGCAGGCGAGCGGCGCGTCCTCGCTCGGCTTCATCACCACGGTGTTGCCCGCCGCGAGCGGGGCCGCGACCGCGCGGACACCGAGGATGACCGGCGCGTTCCACGGGGCGAAGGCGGCGACGACGCCCATGGGTTCCCGCACGGCGAGCCCCAGCGCCCCGGCCTCCTGGGTGTTGAGCACATCGCCGCGCGGCGCGGTGATGGCGGCGGCGGCCTCGCGCAGGATGTTGGCCGCCAGCGCCACGTTGAAGTGGGCCCAGGGCGCGGTGCCGCCCGCCTCGTTCCGCATGAACTCCGCGGCCTGCTCGGCGCGGGACTCCAGCAGGTCCGCCGCGGTGAGGAAGATCTTCCGGCGGGCGAAGGGCGCCATCGCGGCCCACTCCGGGAAGGCCGCGTCGGCCGCGGCCACCGCGTGTGCCACGTCCTCGGGCCCACCGGCCGCCACGGTGGCGTACACCTCGCCGGTGTAGGGGTTGAGGTCGTCGGCGGTGCGGCCCGAGGCGGCCGGAGTGTCCTTGCCGCCGATCAGCAGGTCGCGCGTGATGGTCATCCCGGTGTCCTTCGTGGTCGCGTGCCGAACAGCCTGTGCGCGCAGTGAACTTGAATTCACCGCGGGTGTGCGGGCCAGTCTCCGACGACGTTTCGATATGTGTCAATCGAGAGCTGTGTCAAGGCAGAACGGTGCCATGGAAGAACAGTCCCATGCGAAGAACGGCGCCGCGGGAGAACGGTGTCAACCGGACGCGGCCGACCGCCGTGCCCGCCGTCCCGGCCACCGCACTCCCCCGGCCGAGGTGACCGCCACCACCCCCAGCAGCGCGAGCGCGGCGGCAGGGGTGAGCACGGCCCAGGGTGCGCGCTCGGCGTAGGGGTGGTTCTCGGCAAGGAGGCGGCCCCACTCGGGGGACGGCGGCTGGGCACCGAGGCCCAGGAAGCCGAGGGAGGCCAGGGCCAGCGCCACGGCGGGCAGCCGCAGCAGCGCGTGGCGCGTGACGGGCGGCAGTACGGCGGGCAGCAGGTGGCGGCGGAACAGGTGGCGACGGCCCGCGCCGAGGGCGCGGGTCGCGGCGAGGTGGGTGGCGGCGCGCTCCTGGTTCAGCAGGGCGGCGGTGTGCGCGGCCAGCGGTGCCCAGGCGACGGCGGCGACGGCGAGCGCGGGGGTGTAGGGACCGGCCCCGGCCGTGCCCGCGACCAGCAAACCGGCGAGCACGGGCGGTACGGAGTTGGCGGTCTCGACGAGCCCGCCCGCCAGCCGGGGCAGCAGGCCGAGCAGCAGCCCCACGGCCAGGGCGCAGGCGCTCACCGCGAGGGCGAGGGCGAGGGTGGTGAGCGCGCCGTGTCCCACCCGGGCCAGCAGATCGCGGCCGAGCGCGTCCGTACCGAACGGGTGCCGCCAGGACGGGGCGTCGAGGCGGGCCATGGGGTCCAGGGCCATCGGATCGCGGAGCGCGCCGATGGCGACGACGGCCAGCAGGACGGCCCCGTACAGCAGCGGGAGCGCACGGGCAGACGGCCCGAACGGCCGGTGGAGGGAGGGCAGTTCGCCGTCGCGCAGCGCCGGGCCCAGCAGCAGCCGGGCCCCGAGCCGGGCGAGGCCACCGGCGGCGGTGGCGAACACGATGAGCACGAGGGTTCCGGTCTGGAGGACCGGCAGGTCCTGGGCGAGGGCCGACTGAAGGGTGAGGCGGCCGAGCCCGGGGATGTCGAAGACCTGCTCGACGGCGACCGCGCCGCCGGTGAAGCCGACCACGAACAGGCCCAGGTTGGGCAGCACTCCGGGGACGGCGCGGCGCAGCGCGTGCCGGGCGATGCGCCGGGCGGGGAGGCCGCGCGCGGCGGCGGCCCGCACCCAGGGCTCCGCGAAGGCGCCGGGCAGGACGTCGTCCAGGATGCGGCCGAGCGCCGCGCCGACGGGCAGGCCGAGCGCGAGGGCGGGCAGCGGCAGCCAGGGCCAGCCGTACCAGCCGACGGCGGGCAGCCAGCCGAGCCGCACCCCGATGACGGCGGCCAGGACGGAGGCGATCAGGAACTCCGGCAGCGCGGCCAGGGACGCGCCGCCGCTCCCCGCCCCGCGCGGCAGCGGTCGGCGCAGCGCGCCGCGCCACAGGGTGCGCCCGCACACCGCACCCGCGGTGGCCACCGCGACCACCAGCGCTCCGGCCATCAGCAGCAGTGAGCAGCCGAGCGCCTGGGCCACCATGGGGGCCACGGCCGTACCGGAGAGCCAGGACGTCCCCGCGTCGCCGTGCGCCAGTCCGCCGAACCAATGGCCGAGGAGGTGCAGCGGCCCGGCGTCCAGATTGAGGTCGCGGCGGATGGCGTCCAGTACCTCGGGGGTGGGATCGCGCTCGGCCGCGCGCGCCTTGAGCACGGTGCGGGCGGGGTCGGTGCGGGACAGCCAGGGCAGCAGGCCGATGCCGCACAGCAGCAGGAGGGCGAGCGCGGCGCGCCACAGCGCGGTCAGCGCGGTGGACCGTCCGTCGGTGGTGGTGGCCGCGGTGCGGCGTATGCCGGTCAACGGTGTGTACCGGGGCCGATGAGGGCGCGCTCGTACGGGTCCAGTTCCACTCCCCGCACCGAGGTGCCGACGCCGTGGAGGATGCGCTGGTGCACCAGAGGTACGACGGCGTCGGTGCGGAGGATGGCGGTCTGGGCGTCGAGCGAGGCGCGGTGGCGTTCCTCGGTGTCGGCGCGGGAGTCGGCCTCGGCGACGGCCCGGTCCACGGCCTTGTCGCACACCCCGGACAGGTTGTAGCTGCCGCGGCAGGTGAAGTCGCTGGCGAGGTAGGAGACGGGGTCGCCGGTGTCGAGCATGGTGTTGCGCGCGGCGACGACGGCGTCGAACTTGCCCGCGAGGGCGTCGGCCTCCAGCCGGGAGTACTCCCGGACCTGCAACTTCACCGTGAATCCGGCCTTCTTCAGCTGTTGTTGCACCACTTGGGCGGCCTCGGGCAGCTCGGGCCGGTTGTCGTAGGTGCCGAGGGTGATCGAGGTGTTCTCGACGCGTGCGGCCGAGGGGCGGCCCGCGGGCGCGGGCTGTTTGCCGGTGGCCCAGGAGAGGGCGGGGCCGAACACGCCCTGTCCGGGGTCGGCGTGGCCCTCGTACACGCCCCGCGCGAACACGCCGGGCCGGGTGGCCTCGCGGACGGCGGCCCGGACCTTCGGGTCGGCGAAGGGGCCGGACCGGGTGTTGAGGAAGAGGCCGGTGGTACGGGCGGTGGGCACTTCCCGGACGGTGGGCTTGTCGAGGGTGGCCGCCTGGGAGACCGGGACGGCCTCGGCGATGTCCGCCTCGCCGGTGCGCAGGGCGTTGGTGCGGGCGGTGCCGTCGGCGATGAAGCGCACGTCGATGCCGGAGGCGTGGGCGAGACCGCCCCAGTAGTCGTCGAAGCGGTTCAGGGTGGCCCGGGTGGCACCGGCGGACCGGCCGAGCGTGAAGGGGCCGGTGGCGGTGCCGACCGGGTCCGGGGCGTCCTTCTTGTCGTACGCCTTCGGGGAGCCGTACGCCTTCGGGGACAGGATGGCCAGGCTCGGGCTGGAGAGCGTGAGCGGCAGCGCGGGGTACGCGGTCGCGGTGGTGAGCCGGACCCGCCGCTTCCCCGCGGGCCTGGCCGTGAGCTTGACGCCGGAGAGCGCGGCGGGCACCGGGTCGGCGTGCGCCGCGCGGTTCAGGGCGTTCGCGACCGCCTTCGGGGTGACGGAGGTGCCGTCCTGGAAGCGGGCCTCGCGCAGGGTGAACAGCCAGTCGCGGCTTCCCTCCCGGGCCCAGGACTCGGCGAGCGCGGGCGACGCCGAGCCGTTGCCGTCCAGCCGGGTCAGCCCCTCGGTGACGCCGAGCCTGCTGAGCAGCGTGGCGTCGGCGCCGTACGGGGAGAAGCGCTCGGCGGGCGGAAAGGCCATCGCGACCCGCAGCCGGTCGCCGCCGCCCACACCGGAGCCGCCCGCCGCGTCGTAGGCCGTGCCGTCCGGCGAGGCGAAGCAGCCGGTGAGCAGCGGGAGGAGCAGCAGAGCGGCGGCCGTCCGACGGCGGACAGGGGGCATGGGTCAGGTTCTCCAGATGCTGCGCCGGGAGGGGAGCCAAAGACTACATGACAATCATTTCCACTAACCCGGCAGGGTCAGGCCATGGGAACCTCGAAGTGCAGGACCCGGCTGTCCCCCGGCTCCTCCCGCTCGTCGCACACGGCCTTCCCCAGCGACCGCCAGAACGGCTCGGCGCCGGGCACACCCGGGTCGGTGTGCAGATAGACGGCGCGGTAGCCGCCGTCGGCCGCGGCGAAGTCGAGCAGCGCGCCCACCAGGCGGCGGGCCAGCCCCCGGCGGCGGCACTCGGGCCGTACGTACACCCGGCGCAGCTGGGCGGTCTCCCCCGACGGGTACCGCTCGGCCAGCCACGCGGGGTTGGGTGGATGGGCCGGTCCCCGGGAGTCGAGGGCCCCGGTCCCGGCGACCGTCCCGTCCCGCTCGTCCACCGCGACCAGCAGGGTGTGCCGCGGCGAGCGCAGATAGGCGGCGCCGGGATCGATGATGTCGGCGTGCCAGCGCGGCACGTACCCCGTCCCGAAGTCGCGGTAGACGGTGTCGAGCATCACGCCGCGGGCGGCGTCGAGGTCATCGGCTGTCGCGGTCCTGATGCTGTATTCATGCACCTGCAGATCGTACGCAATAAGCTCCCGGTGCGATCAGCCGGCCGCCCCTTCGCGGTCGGCGGCCGGTTCGTCGGCGAGGTACGGCGGCGCGGGCTCGTACTGGATGTAGCGGCGTACGGCGCGGGCGTGGTCGACGCCGTGGAGACGGCCGACGAGCCACAGCGCCATGTCGATCCCGGCCGAGACGCCCTGACTCGTGACCAGCGAGCCGTCCACCACGTACCGCGCGTCGCGCACCACCGTGATGTCGCCGCGCGCTTCCAGCGCGTCCTCGAAGAGATGGTGGGTGGCGACCCTGCGGCCGCGCGCCGGGCCTGCCTCGTGCAGCAGCAGCGCCCCGGTGCACACGCTGGTGGTCCAGTCGGCGGCCGCGGAGGTGCGGCGGATCCACTCGATGACCGCCGGGTTGGACACCTCGCCGCGGGTGCCGCTGCCGCCCGGCACCAGCAGGACGTCCAGCGGCGGATGGTCCTCCAGGGTGTGGTCCGGCAGCACCCGCATGCCCTTGTTGCAGCGGACAGCGCCGGGCTGTTCGGCGATGAGGACGGCGGTGTCGGCGTGGTCGCGCAGCATCGAGGAGACGGTGAACACCTCCCAGGGTCCGACGAAGTCGAGTTCCTCGGCCCCTTCGAAAACCAGCAGCCCGTACGTCGTCATATCTGCTCCTTCGTGGATCGGAATCGGTCCCGGTAGTCGGACGGCGCGACGCCGACCTGCCGGTGGAACGCGCGGCGCAGGGTCTCGGCGGTGCCGAAGCCATAGCGCCGGGCGATGGTTTCCACGGGGTCGTCGCCCCCCGCGAGCGCACGCTGCGCCGCCTCCACCCGCACCCGCTCCACATAGGCCGCGGGAGGGGTGCCGAGTTCGGCGGTGAATCTGCGCTGCAGATGGCGGGGGCTCATCCCGGCGCACGCGGCCAGCTCGGCGATGTCGTGCCGGGCGCCGGGGTCGGCATGGATCGCGGACACCACGGCGCGCAGCGAGTCGGTGGCGGGCTGCGTCGACCACAGCCCCACGCTGAACTGGGACTGGCCGCCGGGGCGGCGCAGGAACAGCACCATCTCGCGGGCGACGGCGTGGGCCACCTCCCGCCCCAGATCCTCCTCGACCAGGGCGAGCGCGAGATCCATCCCGGCCGTCACCCCGGCCGAGGTCCAGACCCGGCCGTCCCGGACGAAGATGGGGTCGCTGTCGACCCGCAGGCCGGGATGTTCCCGGGCGAGCTGCTCCGCGCGCGCCCAGTGGGTGGTCACCCGGAGCCCGTCGACGAGCCCGGCGGCGGCCAGCAGGAACACCCCGCTGCACACCGAGGTGATCCGGCGGGCGCCGACCGCGGCAGCGGCGATCCACCCGGTCAGCGCCGGATCGTGGCACGCCCGGTCGACCCCGGCGCCGCCCGCCACCACCAGGGTGTCGATGCCGCCGGGGTCGAGGTCGGCCACCCCGTGCGCGGCGTGCACCGGCAGTCCGCTGGACGACGCCACGGGCCCCGGGCGGGGTGCCACGATCTGGTGGCGGTAGCCGCCCGCGAGCGCGGCGGCGTGCTGGAACACCTCGTGTGGGCCGGTGAGATCGAGGGACTGGAACCCGTCGAAGATCACGAAGACGATGCGTCGCTCGTTCACCCCTCAAGGCTGCGTTCCCGCACCTCATGGCGTCAACGACACATACCCCACACATCGCGCCATGCGGTGCGCAGGGACCGCAGGAACCCGCCGCGGCGCCGCACCGGGCCGGGCGCGGCCGTACGGGACGACCGGGCGGCGCGGGACGGCGCGGCGGTACGGGGCGGCGGGCTCGTGCCCGGCGGGGTGGCCACGGGGACCGGGGCCGCCTCGGGCGGCCCGGTCGGGGGTGCGGAGGCGTCGGTCTGGGCGGGGACGGTGTACTGGCGTGCGGCTTCGGCACGTACCAGCGCACCCATGGCGGCGTAGACGTCGATGGGCATGCGGGGGCTCCTGCGGTGTCGGACGGCGGCTGGCTGATCCGGGCAGGCCGTACCGCACCCGCGCTGCGCCCGTACGGCGGCGGCACATACGGAAGACACGGGGGATGCGGGAGAGTTACGGGATGCGGATACGGCCCGGGGCCCGCTCAGCAGCGCAGGACGACGTCCCGTGCGGGGAGCCTGCGGGGTGCGGCCTCGGCGGCGGAGCCGGAGACGGCGCTGCCCGCCGTACGGTCCGTGGCGCGAGCGCGGACGACCGCGACGGCGAGGTGCAGCGGCGCCGTGGGAAGGGACCGGTGGGAGCCGACCGAGGTGGCGCAGGCGCTCCCGGGATGACCGGCCGGGTGGCGGCCCAGTTCATGGGCGGCGCGGGCGGCCGGACGCGGGTCGGACGGATCGTCCCTCTCCGGCGACGCGGCCGGTGACAGGACGCCGGGCCCGCAGCGGTTCGCGGAGGGCGGCGGCGGATGGACGGCGCCGAGGGAGAGCAGACCGTGCAGCAGCGTGAGCGCCAGCAGCGCGATCAGCAGGACGGTGCACGGCCGACCGGGAGTAGCGCGGTGGTCCGTCTCGCGGCCGTGCACCATGCGGCCTCCCTCACTGGTCTCCTTCCAGAGAACCGCGAAGAGCGGAAGCCAGCACTCCGATAGCCCGAAAGAGTCGGGCATTTCACCCGTGTCGGTTACCTCCTCGAACACACATATCTATATAACGCGAGGAGGTGGGTGGGTGAGGAGGCGTCAGTCCGAGGACGCCGCGCCGGACTCCGGCAGCGCGTCGAGCAGTGCGGTCGGCGCGGCCTGCCGCCAGGAGTCGACGAGAATGTCCCGCAGCTCGTCGGCGTCCTCCAGGGCGGCGAGCCGCACCCGCACCCAGGCGAAGCCCGCCTCGTGGTCGGCGATCCAGAACTTCTCCGGCTCGGCGAGCACCAGCTCGTCCCGCTCCACCTTGGGGCACCGGACGGCCATCGAGGTCTCGTCCTCGGGGAGCGTGGCGAACATCTTCCCGGCGACCCGGAAGGTGGGCATGGACCAGGCGATCTTCTCGGTGGTCTGCGGCAGCGACAGCGCGATCCGGCGGACATCGTCAGGCGTGATCATGGCATGACCGTAGAGCACACCACCGACAATGCCACCGGGAGCGCCGGGGGGCTGTGTGACTAGCTGTCGTACACGTACGGCGTGGTCGTGGTCAGCGGCGCGAAGCCGAGCCGCTCCAGGATCGGGCGGCTCTGGTCGGACGCGTCGACCTGGAGGTAGCGGTAGCCGCGCTCGGCGGCGATGCGGGCGCGGAAGGCGATCAGGGCCCGGTACAGGCCCCGGCCGCGCCACTCCGCCACGGTGCCGCCGCCCCACAGCCCGGCGAAGTCCGCTCCCGGGGGCAATTCCATCCGCGCGGCGCTCACCGGCCGGTCACCGGCCATGGCGACGACCGGGACGACCGTGTCCGGCGCCTCGCGCAGCCGGCTGAGCAGCCGGTGCCTGAGGTGGCCGCTGTCGGTGCCGAACGCCCGCGCGTGGACGTCCACCATGAGATCCACCCCCGCGGCGTCGGTGACCTGGAGCAGCCGAAGGCCCTCGGGGAGGTCGACGGCGGTGGGCAGGTCCCGCACCGGGGCGACCATCACCGTCTCCTCGGGCTCGGCGGTGAAACCCGCCGCCGCGAGCCGCCCGCCGAGGTCACCGGGCCGGTCATGGGCGTACAGCTTCCACTCGAAGGCGCACCCCCGGGCGGTGAAGTACCGTATCTGCGCCGCGATGGCCGCATCCGCCGTGGCCGCGTCCAGATCCGACCAGCGGACGCCGTTCCAGTCGTCGGCGGCGCCGGTCTGCCGTACCACCCCGGCCACGCGCTCCACCCGGGTCCCGGGTCCGTCGGGCTGTGCCCCCTGTCTCAGCTGCCGGTCGAACAGCTCCCGTACCGCGTCAAGGTCCATCCGGTCACCTCAGCACCGGGGGTCCGCGCCCGCAACCGGTTTACCGGCGGGGTCACTTGACGGTCGGGGCTGCCCGTACCGTCAGGACAGCAGGCCGTCGAGCCGTTCCACGACGGCCGGGGCCTCCCGGCGCAGGGCGGCCAGGTCCAGACCCTCGTCACCGAGGACCACCAGCAGCGCCTGCTCGCCGACGGCCAGGACGACGCTGTAGCCACCGTTGCAGCGGGTGACCACCTCGCGCAGGCTGCCCAGCCCCACTTCGGCGGCGGACCGCTTGCCCAGCGCGAGCGAGGCCGCGGAGAGGGCGGCCAGGGACTCCGGCTGCACGTCGGCGGTGTCGGCGGCCACCAGCAGTCCGTCCGTGGTGGCGATGATGCTCTCGGAGATGCCCAGGACCTGCCCGCGCAGACCGGTCAGTTCCTTGACGAGGTCGCCGGACGACGCACCGGCGGCGGGTGGGGGGTTGGTCATGGGGGTCCTCCTCGGACTCCTTCGGGGCTCGCCGTCGCCGCGGTCGGGGGCCGCGGCGGCGGTACGAGCCGGTGGAACTCCTGAAACCCGCGGTGGTTTCCCACGGGGAGATGAGGCCCACGGACACCGGGTGCCCATGGGAGTCGCCGTCCGTCCCGGGATCAGCCGGTACTCTCCGGCCGCCGGTCGACCGGGGTACGTCTGGGCAGTCCGCCGCCAGCGGGTGCCACGGCGCGCGGCGGCTCCGCGGCGGGGTCTCGGGGGGCGACCCGGGGCGCGGTGGCCGGAGGCCGCGGGGGCTCTGGCGCGATGAGCTGAAGCGCCTTCATACGGGAGATGTCGAGCATCACCGGGTAGACGCCGCGGCCCAGCGCGAAGGCGATGTCCCGGGGCGTACGGCGTCCGTCGGCGCTGAGGAGGATGTCGCGGTAGCGGGCGGAGAGCCGCCCGATCACGGCGGTGGCCCGGGCGGACGGCCGGATCCGCTCGTGGCCGAACTCCCGTACCGGGCCGAGGGACTTGGCCAGCTGCCGCACCCGGCGACTGGTCTCCTCGGTGAGCCGCCGGGGGTCGGTGCCCGCCCGGTGGCTGAGCCGGGGGCCCGGCGTCTCCAGGTCGACCTGCCAGCTGTCGGGGGTGCTGAGCGCCATGGCGAAGGCGGCGTCGTAGAGGGCGCCCACGCACAGGATTTCGAGTTCGGCGGCGCCGATGTGGCCCAATTCGACGAGCGTGGCGTCGAGCGGTCTCCCGGGACCGGCCGCGGTGCAGGCGGCGTCCCACTCCGGTTCGCCGATCCGCCGGGACTTCAGCAGCAGGGCCTCCGCGGTGGGCGCTCCGGGGGTCTCGATCGCGCGGATCGCTCCGTGGTGCAGATGGATCGTCCCGCCGATCGGCCCGGAGACCGACACGGCTCCGCTGAAACGATCCTGCTGGAGCGAGAGCAGCAGGCCGGGAACGTTGCGCGGCGACGTACGGTGGCGCGGGGAGCCGTCGTGGCGCGGGGAGCCGTCGTGGCGCGGGGAGTCGCTGTGGCGCGGGGAGCCGTCGCTCATGTCAGCACGGTCTTCGCGGAATCGGCCATGTGCCGCATGGCGAGGGCGAGATTGGTGCGGTCGCGGTCGGCCGCGGCGCACAGCAGCAGGGGGTCCTGGCCGCGCGGCACCACCTGGGTGAGGTGGTGGAAGCGCGTAGTGGTGACGACGACGCTCTCCAGCTCCCCCGCCGCACCGGCCTGGTTCAGCCGGTCGCTGATCAGGCTGATCGTTTCTGCCAGGTCCTCGCCCCGGCCGACGGAGTCGGCGTCCCCCACCGCTGCGTAGGGGAGACCGGTGACCGCGTCCACCAGACGGACGCCCAAAACTCCCGGAGACGCGAGCGCTCCGGAGAGCGCCGCTTCGGCTGCGTTCACCTGTGACCTTTCACTGCGTAGCATCAGGCACGATAGTTTAAGCATCATCTTGCACAACTTGGACCACTCGGCTACTAGTTATGGTTCCCGAGCTATCGTCTGCCGACAGCTTTGGTACCAACGGAACAATGGGCTCCGGCTATCGGCCTTGCGAAGGAAGCACATGAACATCGAGAGCGCCCTCAAAGAAGCGATGGCCATCGACGGGGCACTCGGGGCCGCGCTCGTGGACTACGAAAGCGGCATGTCGCTCGGGTCCATCGGCGGGGGGCAGGAACTCGACCTCGAAATCGCCGCTGCGGGCAACACCGAGGTCGTCCGGGCCAAGGTCCGCACGCTCGCCACGCTTGGCATCACGGACGCCATCGAGGACATCCTGATCACGCTGGGCACGCAGTACCACCTCATCCGGCTGATCGCCGGCAGCGGCGGGTCGCTCTTCCTCTACCTGGCCCTGGACCGGGCGCGGGCCAACCTGGCGCTCGCCCGGCACGGGCTGAAGCGCATCGACAACGAGCTGAACGTCTGACCCTTAAGCCATGACGGATCTCGACGTACTCAGGGTGTTCTGCGGTCCCCGCGGCCACGGCGGCAACGAGCTGGGCGTGGTGCGCGACGGCAGCGCCGTGACCGGTGAGCGGGCACGGCAGGAGCTGGCCGCCCGGCTGGGCTTCAGCGAGACCGTCTTCGTCGACGATCCGGAGCGCGGCGTCGTCGACATCTACACCCCCAGCGTCCGGCTGCTCTTCGCGGGCCATCCGCTGGTGGGCGTCGCCTGGCTGCTGGACCTCCCCGAGCTGCTGCCGCCCGTCGGCGAGGTCCCGGCCCGCCAGGACGGCGAGTTCACCTGGATCGGCGGCCACCCCGCATGGGCGTCCGGGCGGCGCACCCGGCAGCACGCCTCCGCCGCCGAGGTCGACGCCCTCCCCTCGCCTCCGGAGGGAGAGGGCTGGCTGTACGCATGGGCATGGCAGGACGAACCGGCGGGGCGGGTGCGCGCCCGCGCCTTCCCGCGCCGCGGCGACGGCATCGTGGAGGACGAGGCCACCGGCGCCGCCGCCCTGGTGCTCTCCGGTGAGCTGGGCCGCGCCCTCAACATCACGCAGGGCAGGGGCTCCCAGATCCTCACCAGCCCCCAGCCGGACGGCTCCATCGAGATCGGCGGCCGGGTCGCCCTCGCCGAGGTCCGCTCGCTCTGACCTGGCCCCGCGTCAGTAGAGGTGGCGCAGCGCGGGCCACAGCTCCGGCCAGGGGCGGTCCGTTCCCGTGCACAGCACGACCGCGGCGCCCTGTTCCTCGTTGTCCACACCGTGGCGGTTGTCGACCCGGGCCACCCGGCGGCAGCCGGTGAAGTGGCGGGTGACGCGGTCGCTTCCGTCCTGGTGGATCAGCAGCACCGGGCCGTCGGCGGAGGCGGGCGGCGGGCCCCAGTCGGCGTAGCTCATATGGCCGGAGTACGGGCGGGGCAGCCCGCGGGACGGGCCGTAGCGGGCGAGGGCGCCCGCCTCGCCGTAGTTCTCGGCGAAGATCACGGCGCGGGCGCGCCGGTCGGCGGGGATCCGGGACCAGCCGGTCGCGGCGGCGTCCACCAGGGCGGGCCAGCCGATCTGTTCGCCCTGCTCCGGGTTGACCGCGTTCACCACGGACAGCGCACCGGGCGGCAGCACCGGAAGGGTCACCACGGCGCTCATCACGGCCGAGACGACGACGGCCACCGCCACGAGGGCGGTACGGGCGGTACGGGTCATCCATCGGGCCACTGGCTCGCAGCCCGCCGCCAGGAGGACGAGGAGCAGCGGAAGCGCGTAATACGGTTTGCCCCCGGTCAGCAGCACCAGCGCGCACAGCAGCGGATACGCGAGGGCCACGGCGCGGGCCCAGCGCAGCGCGGGGTCGCGCCACAGCCGCCGCCAGCCCGCGATCCAGACGGGGACGAACAGCGGGGACAGATAGACGATCTGCTGCGGGACGAACATCAGCCGGTTCTCTGCGCCGTCGTCGGAGCTGATCCCGTCGGCCACCGTCAGCTGCGGCCAGCCGTGCGCCGCCTGCCACCACACGTTCGGCAGGGCGAAGGCCGCCGCCACGGCGGCTCCGGCCACCCACCATCCGCCGCGCAGCGTCCGCCGCGGCCCGAGCGCGAGCACGGCCGCGAGCAGGACGGCGAGCAGCAGCACCACCAGGTATTTGTTCAGCAGACCGATCCCGGCGGCGGCCCCGGCCGCGAGCCACCAGCGGCCGTCCCCGGTGCGCAGCGCCCGTAGCACCAGCAGACAGATCAGCAGCCAGGCGAGCAGGTCGAAGGTGGTCGTGGAGACCATGTGCCCGGTGCCCAGGACGATGCCCGAGACGGCCGCGCAGCACGCCGCCAGCAGCTGCGCCACGCGGCCCCCGCCCAGCTCCCGGGCCAGGGCGGCGACCAGGACGACGACGGCGGCGCACGCGAGGGTGGCAGGCACCCGCAGCCCGGCCGGGCTGTTCCCGAAGACGGCGGTGGCCGCCCTGGCGAGCAGCGGGGTCAGCGGGGGCTGGTCCACGTACCCCCAGGCCGAATGGTCTCCGGCGGCCAGGAAGTACAGCTCGTCGCGGTGGTATCCGTAGCGTCCGGAGAGCGCGGTGAGCACCGTGGCGACGGCGGCGGCGACGCCGAGTACCGGGACGGTGGCGAACGGCACTGGTGCCGCCCGGTGGTTCGTCGCGCCCATGGCACACTCCCCCGGCGTACGGCGCCCCCTGCGCCGTTGGCCCGACCGCAGCGTAGCGGCGTGCCGCCACCCGCCGCACCCGGAACGACCGCGTCCAGTGGCCCGCTTCAGCGCAGGGCGCGCAGCGCGTCGCCGAGGATGGCCACGCCTTCGGCGATCTCGGTGGCCGTGCGCGCGGCGTAGCCCAGCACCAGTCCGGGCCGGTGCGGGCGGCGCTGACCGTGCCAGGACAGCGGCTGGGCCTTCACCCCGCGGGCGAGCGCGGCGGCGGCCAGGTCGGTGTCGGCGAACGCCTCGGTGTCGGAGGCGGACCCGGCGTCGAAGGTGACCGTCAGATGCAGTCCCGCCGCGGCGCCGTGCACCACCGCGCCGGGCAGCCGGGCGGCGATCGCGTCGATCATCGCGTCCCGGCGGCGGCGGTGGCGGGTGCGCAGCAGCCGCAGCTGACGCTCCATCACCCCCGACTCCATCAGGTGCGCCAGCACCAGCTGGGGCAGCGCGGCGTTGCCGAGGTCGGCGTAGCGCTTGGCCTCGACGACGGCGTCGCGGTACGGGGGCGGGGGGATCATCCAGCCGATGCGCAGGGCGGGGGCCAACAGCTTGGACACGCTTCCGACGTACGCGACCCGTTCCGGCAGCATCGAGTGCAGGGCCGGGACCGGGGGCCGGTCGTAGCGGTGCTCGGCGTCGTAGTCGTCCTCGACGATGAGCCCGCCCGCGTCGGCCCACCGCGTCAGCTCACGGCGCCGGTGGCCGCCGAGCACCACCCCGGTGGGGAACTGATGGGCCGGGGTGACCAGGACGGCGGGTGCGCCCTGGGCGCGCAGCGCGTCGACCCGGATCCCCTCGGCGTCGACCGGGACCGGCGGGGTGTACAGCCGCGCGTGGCGCAGGTGCTGCCGGACCCCGAGCGATCCGGGGTCCTCCACGGCGACCTCGCGGATGCCGTCGTCGCCGAGCACCCGTCCGAGCAGCCCGAGGGCCTGTGTGGTGCCCGCGACGACCACGATCTCGTCGGGATCGGCCCTGATCCCGCGGTTGCGGGCCAGCCAGTGGGCGATGGCGAGCCGTAGCTCCGGAGTGCCCCGCGGGTCGCCGTATCCGAAGTCGGCCGGGGTGAGGGCGGCGAGGACGGTGCGTTCGGCACGCAGCCACGCGGCGCGGGGGAACGCGGTGAGGTCGGGAACGCCGGGGGACAGATCGATCCGGGCCGGGGCCGCGCGCAGCACGTCGAACACGTCCGCGCCGGGCTCGGTGGCGAACGGACCGCCCGGCGTCCCGGGGCCGGGCGGCGGCGTCAGCACGGGCTCCCGTGCCGTCACGGGAGCGGCGACGACGACGGTCCCGCCGCGCCCGCGCCCGGCGACATGCCCGTCCTCGGTGAGCCTCCGGTACGCCTCGGTCACCACGCCCCGGGAGACGCGCAGTTCGGCGGCGAGCACCCGGGTGGCCGGAAGCCTGCACCCGACCGGCAGCCGTCCGTCGGCTATCGCGCGCCGGAGCCGCCGGGCCAGCCAGTCGGAGAGCCCGCCGGGCGGCGCGTCGCCGAGGTCCAGCTGCAGGAAGTCGGCGCCGGGCGCTATGGACCCGTGGAGAGTGCCTTCATTGGACCTGTCCATCGGACCATTGTGACGCCAGGATCGACGCGTGAAGGTGCTGGCGGGGAAAACCGAGTGAGGGGCGCGGGATGACGGCGATCGGCTATGTCCATGGCTATTCGCAGCACGAGGCCCGGCGGCTGGGCGATCAGGCCGACGTCCTGGCGGAGCTGCTGCACACCGGCACGGCGTATCCGCCGGGGAGCCGGGTGCTGGAGGTGGGGTGCGGAGTCGGCGCCCAGACGGTGCATCTGGCCGCGAACAGCCCGGGGGCGCGGCTGGTGGCGGTCGATGTCTCCGAGACGTCGCTCGCGCAGGCCCGTGCGCGGGTGGCGGCCCAGGTGCCCGGGGCCGACGTCGCGTGGCAGCGGGCCGATCTGTTCGATCTGCCATTCCCCGATGCCGCCTTCGACCATCTGTTCGTGTGCTTCGTGCTGGAGCATCTGCCGGACCCGGGGAAGGCGCTGACCGCGCTGCGGCGGGTGCTGCGGCCGGGAGGCACCGTCACGGTCATCGAGGGGGACCATGGCTCGGCGCTCTTCCACCCGCGCAGCGCCTACGCCCACGCGGCGATCGGCGGCCTGAACCGGCTGCAGTCCGAGGCGGGCGGAAACGCCTTGATCGGGCGGGAGTTGCAGCCGCTGCTGACCCATGCCGGATTCCACGGCGTCACGGTCCGGCCGCGGACCGTCTACGCCGACCGGACCCGGCCCGACCTGGTCGAGCGATTCACCCGCGACACCTTCATCGCCATGGTGGCATCCGTCCGGGAGGACGCGCTGGCCGCGGGGGTGTCCACGGCCGCCGACTGGGACCGGGGCATCGCCGATCTGCACCGGACCGCAGACGCTGACGGCACTTTCCACTACACGTTCTTCAAGGCGGTCGCGCTCAATCCGCGGTATCCGCCGCGTAGTTGATGGCGATCCGGGCGCCGAGCCGGGCGTTGTTCTTGACCAGCGCGATATTGGTGCGCAGGCTCTCGCCCTTCGTCAGCTCCACGATGCGGCCCAGCAGATAGGGCGTGGCGTCCTTGCCGCTGATGCCCGCCTCCGCCATTTCGGCCAGGGCCTGTTCGATGATGCCGTCGATCCGCTCGGCGGGGATCTGGTCCGCCTCCGGGACCGGGTTGGCGATGCTCAGCCCGGCCGGGAGGCCCAGATCCCACTGGGCGCGCATCACGGCGGCGATCTCCTCCGGGGAGTCGGCTCGCAGCGGGGAGGCGAAACCGCTCACCCGGGAGTAGAACGCGGGGAAGTCGTCGGTGCCGTAGGTGAGCACCGGCACGCCCAGGGTTTCCAGGGTCTCCAGGGTGAGACCGATGTCGAGGATGCTCTTCACCCCGGCGCTGATGACCGCCACCGCGGTGGTGGACAGCTCGGTGAGGTCCGCGCTGATGTCGAAGGACTGCTGCGCCCCGCGGTGCACCCCGCCGATGCCGCCCGTGACGAAGACCCTGATCCCGGCGAGCGCGGCGAGCCGCATCGTGCTCGCCACGGTGGTCGCGCCGTGGCCGCCGCGCGCCATGACATGCGCCAGGTCGCGCACGCTGACCTTGCCGACGCCCCCGTCGGTGGCCAGCAGTTCCAGATCGGCGCGGCCCAGTCCGATGCGCGGGGTGCCGTGGAGGACGGCGATGGTGGCCGGGACCGCGCCCTCGGCGCGGATGATGGCCTCGACCTCGGTGGCCATCTCGACGTTCTGCGGATACGGCATGCCGTGGCTGATGATCGTGGACTCCAGCGCGACCACGGGCCGTCCGTCGCGCAGGGCCTCCCGGACCTCCTCGGTCAGGGCCAGCCGGGGGTGGGGGGTGGTCATGTCGTCCTCCGCGGTGGGGCGTGTCGCGCGTCCTCGACGAGGCGCGAGGTCAGATCAGGCCGTACGGTGGCGGTGGTCGCCACCGTCAGCGCGGCGGCGGCGTGGCCGTAGCGGGCGGCGGCCACCGGGTTCTCGCCGGTGAGCAGGGCGTGGACGAACGCGCCGAGCATCGCGTCTCCGGCGCCGGTCACGTCCTGGACCTCGGCCGGGGGTGCGTCGAGGAAGGTGAGGCCCTCCCCGACGCCGCTCAGCAGGGAGCCGCGCTCGCCGAGCCGCACCCATACGTACTGGACGCCGCGCTCGTGCAGCGCGGCCACGGCGTCCCTCAGTTCCCGGTCGTCGTCGCCGGTGCCCCGGCCGGTGTCGCGGCCGGTGAGGGCGCCCAGCTCGGCCACATTGGGGGTGACGGCGAAGACCGGGCGCCCGGCGGCGAGCAGCGGCGCGAGCAGCGCCGCCTTGGGCACGCTCACCGGGTCGATCACCGTCTGGACCCCGGCGGCGCCCGCGATGTCCAGCGCGTAGGCCAGCACCGGGGAGGAGAGGTTGCCGTCGAGCACCAGCATGCTCGCGTTGCCGATGAGTTCGCGCGCGGGCTGCAGCTGCTCGGGGCCGAGCCCGTCCGTGGCCGCCATGTCGGCGATGGCCACGGCCAGTTCGCCGTTCTCGTCCAGCACCGCCGTATAGGTGCCGGTGGGGTGCGTACCGCGGTGGACGTGGTCGATCCGCACCCCGGTGGCCTGGGTCTCGCTCAGCAGCCGCTCCCCCGCCGGGTCCCGGCCGACGGCGGCGATGAGATGGGTCGGGGTGCCCAGCCGGGCCAGGTTCTCCGCCACGTTGCGGGCCACCCCGCCGGGGCTGGTGTGGGCGTGCCCCGGGTTGCTGGTGCGGTACGCGAGCGGCGCCAGGCTGCGCACCTTGACGTCCACGTTGGCGCCGCCGATGACCACCACCGCGTGCTCCTGGCGGAGGATGTAGCCGCGCCCCAGGACGGCGCCCTTCTTGCCCAGGTTGGACAGATGGACGTTGACCGCCGCCCGGGTGGTGCCGAGGGCGTCGGCGATCGCCTGGGCTCCGGCCAGCGGGTCCCGGCGCAGCTGCGCGAGAACCTCCCGCTCCCGTCGGGTCAGCATCATGTTCAGGACAGTAAAGGAAATTTAGCCCGATAAACAGAGCGCCCCGGGTGGGGCAGGAAATGACGGGAGAACACGTGATGACATCCTGAGGGGCACAAGGCTTGCCGGACCCGCTCGGCAACAGCCCGGGGGACGTGTCCGGTGATGAGGAAGAAGGCCGATGAGACTCTGCTTTCTGGTGGAGGAGCGCTATCGCCATGACGGAATGCCGCAAGAGGTGATCCGTCAGCTCACCGCCTGGGGCCATCAGGTGGACATCCTGCGGCCCGGCAGCTCCCTGCTGCGGATATCCGACGCCATGGAGGCCGGAAGCCATGACGCCTGGGTGCTCAAGACCGTGTCCGGCGGGCCCGGTCTGACGCTGCTGGAGGCCGCCGCCGCGGTCGGGCTCACCACCGTCAACGACGCGCGGTCCATCCGCGGGGTGCGGGACAAGGCGCTGGCGGCGGCGATCGGCCGCAGCCGTGGCCTGCCGGTGCCGACCACCTACGCGGCGGCCCGCCCCGAAGCGCTGGCGGAGATACCGGAGTCGGAGTTCCCGCTGGTGGTCAAGCCCGCGGACGGCAGCTCGGGACGGGCGGTGCGGCTGGTGCCGTCGCCGGACCGGCTGGCGGCGCTCGGCCCCGAACTGGCCCAGGAGGGCATGCTGATCGCCCAGCCCTATGTGCCGAACTCGGGCATCGACCTCAAGGTGTACTGCGTCGGCGGCGAGTTGTACGCGACCGAGCGCGGCTCGCCGCTCGGCCCGGACCGGGGCGTACGGGGGCGCCGGGCCGCGCTGACCCCCGAAGTGGCCGCGATCGCCGCCGAGGTCGGGACCGTGTACGGGCTCGACCTGTACGGGGTGGACATCCTGCTGGGACCGGACGGCCCGGTGGTCGTCGACGTGAACGACTTCCCCAGCTTCAAGGAGGTACCGGACGCGGCGGCGCGGGTGGGGCGCGCGGTGCTGGAGCTGGCCCGGCGGGGCGCGACCGGGCCCGGCGCGGTGCTCGGCGCCCTGCCCGCACCCGTGCGGGTGCCGGTGCCGCTGCCCGCGACGGTGGGGGGTGCCGGATGAGGGTCGGTCTCATCACCGCCGACCCGGGCCATCAGCTCCTCGCCGACACGAAAGCCCTGCTGACGCCGAGCCATGAGCTGGTCGCGATCGACCCGGAGGCCGCGGCCGCGCCCGGCGGGCCCACGGCCGTGCCCGGCGGGCTCGCCGACGTCTATCTGCTGAAGGCGCGTACGCCGAGGGCGCTGGCGCTGGCCCGGTCCCTGGAGGAGCGCGGCGCGGCGGTGGTCAACTCCGCCGCGGCCACGGAACTCTGCCAGGACCGGACGGCGATGGCGGCGCTGGCCCGGCGGGCGGGTCTGCCGTTCGCGGAAACCCGTACGGTGTCCGCGCTCGGACAGCTCGACGCGGCGCGGCTCGCGTACCCCGTGGTCGTCAAGAGCCGGTACAGCCGCCGCCGCGATCTGGTGGCCCGGGTGGACGGCCCCCTGCGCCTCGCGGAGCTTGCCGCCGCATGGCCCGACGAGCCCGTGGTGGTCCAGGACTTCACCCCCAACGACGGCTGGGACCACAAGCTGTGGGTAGTCGCGGACACGGTGTTCGCCGCGCTGCGGACCTCCGAGCTGGCCGTGGGCAGGGAGGGCCGTCTGACGCTGCCGCTCCCCCTGGACGATCTGCCGCCCGGATGGCTGGATCTGGTGCGTCGGGTCGGGTCGGTGTTCGCGCTGGAGGTGTACGGGGTGGATGTGCTGCGCGGGCCGGACGGGCCGGTGATCGTGGACATCAACGCGTTCCCGGGGATCCGGGGGCAGGCGGGAGCGCCGGAGGCGCTGGCGGCGCTGACGGTGCGGGCCGCCGCCACCCGCCCCGCCGTCCGGGCCTGATCGGCGGATCAGCCAAGGCACCCCCTAGCTGCAACGCGTCCGAAAAATAGGGGTTGTAGCCGTTCGGGCCGACCCGGCAGGCTTGTATCCGTGCGCGCGAGCGCGCGCCGTCGGACCAGTGGCACGAAAGGACGTCAGGTGACCGCAAACCCCACCGGCACCAGTCTGTGGATCAGGCAGTTTCATCCCGCGCCGGACGCGACGACGCGGCTCGTCTGCCTGCCGCACGCCGGCGGATCGGCCTCCTACTACTTCCCCGTGTCGAAGGCGCTCGCCCCGGCGGTGGACGTGTTCGCCATCCAGTACCCGGGCCGCCAGGACCGCCGTAACGAGGAGTGCGTCAGCACCATCGGCGAGCTGGCCGACGCGCTGGTGCCCGAGCTGCTGCCGTACACGGACAAGCCGCTCGCGCTGTTCGGGCACAGCATGGGCGCGACGCTCGGCTTCGAGGTGGCGCTGCGCCTGGAGCAGAAGGGCGTGGTGCCGGTGGTGCTGTTCGCGTCGGGGCGGCGCGCGCCGTCCACGCGTCGCGACGAGTCGGTCCATCTGCGCGACGACGACGGTCTCATCGCCGAGATGCAGGCGCTCAGCGGCACCGATTCGCAGGTTCTCGGGGACGAGGAGCTGCTGCGGATGGTGCTGCCCGCGATCCGCAGCGACTACAAGGCCGCGGAGACCTACCGCTACACGCCGGGTCCCCCGCTCACCACCCCCATCCACGTCCACGTGGGCGACAGCGACCCCAAGGCGACGGTCGACGAGGCCCGCAAGTGGGGCGAGCACACCACCGGCGGCTTCGAGCTGCACACGTACAGCGGTGGCCACTTCTACCTCAACGACGAGGCACCGGCCGTCATCGCGTCCATCTCGCAGACGCTGTCGACGCTGCGCCCCTGACCCGCGCCGCGCCACCCGGCCTTCGCCGCCCGCCCGTCGGTCACCCCGGCGGGCGGACACCGCCCAGGACGTTGCGGGTGTAGTCCTCGGCGGCGGCTTGCAGGCCCACGTCGCCCTGGCACCGTTCGGCCAGCAGCCAGCGGTGTTCCAGCACCTCGTAGTAGATCTGCGCGATGTCGGCGGAGCCGCGCAGCTCCAGGGGGACGGTCCGCACCGTCGGCCGGAACTTGTCGCGCACCCAGCGGTGGGCCAGCACCTCCGGGCGGGCGCCGAGGGGGTCGCCGGGGGCGTAGTCCTCCTGGGTGGCCATCCACGCCTCCAGGTCGTTGAGCAGGCTGCGGGCCTGGTTCTCCTCCGCGTCGAGACCGGTCAGCCGCAGCAGCTGGCGCTGGTGGTGGCCCGCGTCGACCACCTTCGGCAGGAAGGTGACCGACTCCCCGTCCGGTGAGCGCTCGATCTGCATCTCGGCCACGTCGAAGCCCAGGTCGTTCAGGCGCCGCACCCGCCGGTCGATGTAGCGGCGCTTGGCCACCGGATAGACGGACTGCCGGGTCAGCTCGTGCCACAGCGCGGTGTACCGCTCCTCGATGTCCTGGCCGAACAGCACCGGATCGACCGAGGGGTGCAGGGATCCGCTCGCCTCCAGGTCCATCAGCTCCCCGGCGATGTTCACCCGGGCCACCTCCACGTCGTACGACCGCTGCCCGTCGGTGAGCTTCGGCTGGATCTGCCCGGTCTCGGCGTCCACCAGATACGCGGCGTACGCGCCCGCGTCGCGGCGGAAGAGGGTGTTCGACAGCGAGCAGTCCCCCCACGCGAAACCGGCCAGATGCAGCCGCACCAGCAGCACGGCGAGCGCGTCGAGCAGCCGCTTGATGGTGCTGGGCCGCATGGTCGTCTCGAACATCGAGCGGTACGGCAGCGACCCCACCAGATGGCGGGTGACCAGCACCGGCTCCAGCGGCTCACCGTCCCGGCCGGACCGCCCCGTGACCACAGCGAGCGCGTCCACGGCGGGAATGGCGAGCCGGTCCAGGTCGCGCAGCAGCCCGTACTCGCGCACCGCCGCCCACTCCCCGACCTCCTTGACGGCGACCACCTCGCCACCCGCCTGCGCGAACCGCACGACGTGGCGGGAGATGCCGCGCGGCAGGGCGACCAGATGCTCTTCCGGCCACTCCTCCAGCGGTATGTGCCACGGCAGATCGAGCAGGGACGCGGGCTGCTCGGGCGAGGTGGCGGTGATCTGGAGCTCCATGGGACAACAGTGTGCGGCACGGGTGTGCGAACTCCGGAGCGAGGGAGCGTCGTGTCCGATTTCCGCCAGCGCACCGCGCCGGGATGGCGCACAGTAGGGGTGTGATGAGCGAAGACAGCATGTACGAAGCGGTGTGCAGCCGTGACGCGCGCTTCGACGGCGAGTTCTTCTTCGCCGTCGCCACCACCGGGATCTACTGCCGCCCGAGCTGTCCGGCGACCACGCCTCACCGCAAGAACGTGCGCTTCTTCCCGACCGCGGCCGCGGCGCAGGGCGGGGGCTTCCGGGCCTGTCGGCGCTGCCGTCCCGACGCGGTGCCCGGCTCCGCCGAGTGGAACGCCCGGGCGGACGCCGTCGGGCGCGCCATGCGGATGATCGGGGATGGGGTGGTCGACCGGGAGGGGGTGGCCGGGCTGGCGGCGCGGCTGGGGTACAGCGCCCGCCAGGTGCAGCGGCAGCTGGGGGCGGAGCTGGGGGCCGGGCCCGTCGCGCTGGCCCGCGCGCAGCGCGCCCACACCGCGCGGATACTGCTGCAGACGACCGCCCTGCAGGCCGCCGAGATCGCGTTCGCGGCGGGGTTCGCCAGTGTGCGGCAGTTCAACGACACCATCCGGGAGATCTACGCCGCCACCCCGACCGAGCTGCGCGCGGCCCGCTCGGGCCGGGACTCGCGGTTCGGGCCGGTGGGGCGCCAGGCGGCGGGGGCCGCGTCGGCCGGGGTGCCGCTGCGGCTCGCCTACCGCGGTCCGTACGCCACCGCGGAGGTGTTCGGCTATCTCGCCCGCCGCGCCCTCACGGGAGTGGAGGAGGTCGTGGGCGACCCGGGTGACCGCACGTATCGCCGTACCCTGCGGCTGCCGCACGGCTGCGGTGTCGTGGAGATAGACGAGCGCCCCGGGGACGGCTGGCTGGAGTGCCGGCTGCACCTGACCGAGCTGCGCGACCTGACCACCGCCACCCAGCGGATCCGCCGCCTGTTCGACCTCGACGCCGATCCGTACGCGGTCGCCGAACGGCTGGGCGCCGACGCCGCGCTGGCGCCCCTGGTGGCGGCGCGGCCCGGACTGCGCTCGCCGGGCTCGTCCGACGCACATGAGCTGGCCGTGCGCGCCGTGCTAGGCCAGCAGGTGTCGGTCGCCGCGGGGCAGCGGCTGGGCAACGCCCTGGTCGCCGCGTACGGTACGCCCCTCACGGAGCCCAGCGGCGGGCTCACCCATCTCTTCCCGGGCGCCGACGACCTCGCCGACAGCCCGCTCACGCATCTCGGCATGCCGGAGAGCAGGCGCGCGACCCTGCGCACGCTGGCCGCCGCGCTCGCCACCGGGGCGGTGCGTCTCGACACCGGCGCCGACCGCGACCGGACCGAGAAGGAGCTGCTGGCGCTGCGCGGCGTCGGCCCGTGGACGGCCGGTTACATCCGGATGCGGGCGCTGGGCGACCCGGATGTCCTGCTGGAAGGGGACGTCGCGGTGCGGGCGGGGGCGCGCCGGGCCGGGGCGTTCCTGGAGGACTCCGAGGGCTGGCGGCCGTGGCGTTCGTACGCCATGCACCACTTCTGGAACGCCCCGAAGACCGCCCGCCCCGCCCTGGCGTGAGCCTCAGTCCGAGACCGCGTACTGGGCCGTTCCGTAGCCGAAGGACCAGTCGATGGACGTGTTCTCCGTCAGGGTGATGAACACGTTGCGCGGCTCGGTCCCCGCGTACTCCTGGGCGAGTTCGGCGATCCGCCGGTACAGGGCCTGCTTCTGGGCGGGGGTGCGCCCGGAGCGCATGGTGATCGCGATGTACACGATGCCGTCGTCGCGGGGCACGCCGAGGTAGTCGTCGTAAGCCAGGGTGCTGCTGATGCCGTCGTGGCTGGTCAGGACCTGGAAGCGGTCGTCGGGCGGGAAGCCGATCGTCTCGGTCAGGGCGTCGTGCACGGCACGGCCGAGCGCGTCGAGCCTCTCGCCGTCGGCCCTCAGCGCGTCGATACGGACGAATGGCATGGCGGCGGTACTCCTTCGGTCGAGGCTGGAGCATGCGACTGTACATACTAGTAGGTACAGTCAGCGGCGCCCGAGGTCCTTCCGGGCGCGGAACTCGGAAACGTAGCCCGCGCCGACGATCAGTACTGCCCCGGACAGCAGGAGGAAGAGCGTCGCCCAGTTCATCCACGCGTAGTCGGGGTCGCTGGGGTAGGTGGAGCCGTCGTCGAGGACGCAGTCGAAGCGCAGCGGCAGGTAAGACGACCGGTGGTGGGTCAGGTGCCGGACCGTGTCGGCCGCGAAGCCGTCACGGCATGCCGGGGCGGGACTCGAGTCCGCGCCGTTGTCGGTCTCCTGCTCGGACGACAGAACGCCGAAGAGCCCGAGGGAGTAGATGGATGCCGCCGCGAAGGCGGTCAGCCCCGCGGCGCGCTGCATCAGGTGCACCGGCCAGGGCTCGGGCCGGCCCGGAAACGCCATCGCGAGGACGCCGAGCAGAGCGATCAGCGCCCCGAGGGCGCAGGTTGCGGAGATGCCGAGACCCACGATCACGCCTGCGCCACCTGCCGTCCGTGGAGTGGGGAGGTATCCATCCGGCAACCCCACCAGGTCCGGGCCCGCCGGGCTGTGGTGGAGGCCACGCCTCCGGTAACAGCGGTGTCACAGGGCCCACGAAGGCTCAGTTCGAGGCCAGTCGGCGGGCCCGGCGCAGCCCGGCGGTGACGTCCGCGAGGGTCGCGCAGTCCGTCACCGCCGCCCCGGCGGGCAGCACCAGGTCCGTCGGGGGGCGGCGGGTGGCGACGGCGTCGGCCAGGTCGGACAGACCGGCACGGAGCCGGGCCGTCAGTTCCGCGTCGGGGTACGGTGCGCCCTGGTCGAGGCGGACGCCGCACGCGGTGGCGGCGTCCACGATCTCCTCCAGCGCCGAGACCACCGGCGCCCAGGCCGCCAAGTCCCGGCCGAACGGGGGGTGTTCGGCGCTCGCCACCTCCACCGTGCGGCGCGCGTCGGCCAGCGTGCGGTACGCCTCGCGGCGCAGCCGCAGCCGCTCGGCGTAGGGCGCTTCGGCGGTCAGCACCCGGTCCAGGTGGTCGCGGGTGGCGCGGACGGCGAGGGAGAGGCGGACGGACACCTGGGCGCGCGGGCCGCCGAGTCCGGGCAGGGCGCCTGCGGCGAGCACGACCGCGCAGGCGAGCAGGGTGTCCATGAGCCGGGTGTAGCCGGGGTCGGTGTCGCCGCCGAGGTAGACCAGGGACAGCAGCAGCGGGGTGAGCACGGCCGTCTGGAGAGCGAAGTGGCGTACGGAGACGGGGATGAGCGCCGCGCACACCGCCGCCACCGCCACCGGCCACAGCCCGGGAACTCCGGTCAGCCGGCCGAGCAGCGTGACGAGCACGCCGAAGACGGCCACGCCCACCGCGGTGCCGAAGGCCCGGGAGAGGGCGCGCGAGACGAGCGGGCCCATGTCGGGCTTGACCAGGAAGGTGGCGGTGGCCGGGAGCCAGTACCAGTGGTCGCCCTGCAGCGAGCGCGCGAGCACGGTGGACACGCCGACGCACAGGGCGACCCGGGCCGCGTACTCCCGTCCGGCCGGGCCGAGCATCCGGCGCAGCCGCTGCCGGTGGCCGGGTCCGACGTTGCCGACCGGGGGCGCGGGTTCGCCGTCGAAGACGCGCGCGGCGAGCAGGACCGCCCGGTGGACGGCGATGCTGCCCGCGGTGCTGGGGACGGGGGCGGGCAGGCGCCCCGGGGGCAGTCCGGTGCGTACCGAGCGGGCGAGCTGGGCGGGGGTGCGGGTGACCCGGGCGGGCAGGGTTTCGTTCTCCCACAGCAGGGTCAGCACCGCTTCGCTCAGCCCTCCGGCCACCGCGAGCCGGTCCCGCAGCCGCCGTTCCTCCTCGTCGGGGCGCTGCCAGGGGATCCGGTGGGCGTAGAGGGCCTCGTACGCGGTGTCGTACGCGGAGGTCAGCCGCCGCCGCGCGGCCTGGGCGCCCTCGGTGCCGACGACCGTCATCAGGTCGCCGAGCGCGTCGTACACGGCGGCGACCGCACCGCGTTCGTCGGGCCCGGGGGCGGAGGCCGGGCGGAACCGGCCGACCAGGGGCAGCAGTGAGGCCATCACGATGACCCAGGTGGCGCCGACGAGCAGCATCCCCGCGCGTACCGGCGGGGGTTCGGGCAGCGGCATACCGGCCCCGACCACGGAGAGCACCATCAACTGCACTCCGGCCGCCGAGCAGACCGGCCCGACGGCGCTGAGGGCGCCGGAGACGAGCCCGACGGTGGCCAGTGCGAGGGCGATCCACGGGCCGAGCCCGAGCGCGGCGAACGAGGCTCCGGCGAAGAGGCCGACGGCTCCCGCGAGGGCCGGGAGCCCGATGCGTACGGTGCGGGTGCGGCGGGTGGCCGGGCGGTCGTTGATGTGCGCGAACATCGCGCCGAGGCCCGCGGTCACCCCGGCGGGGGTGTTTCCGGTGGCCACTCCCGCCGCCACCACCGGGCCCACGCCGAGCGCTCCGCGCAGCACCGCGGGCCAGGGCACGGGGCCGCGCAGGGCCCGCACCCCGCGCAGGGGGTGTGTCAGCCAGTCGGGCAGGGCGGGAAGCGCGCGCAAGGATCCTCCGTGATCCGGGTGGGTGTGAGGGGTACGGTCCCCGACGGTACGTGAGCCGGGCGGAGCTTTCGTAACGTGCACGTTTCCGCCATGTGAGCCGTCGGCGGTTGACAACCACCGATCCCGGGGCATGTGACCGCAGGCCGGGCGGCGGAGGCCGGGGGCACGGCGCCGATGCTCGCCGATGACCGGCCGCTTTTGAATTTTGACCGGGTTTATTCATGACGCCCACCCGCTCGTGCACATGCCAGGCTCATATGTGACCCTCATTGGCCATCTTTGAACTCAGCGTGTTGTGCTGTGCACGCAAGGCCAACTAGCCTCCGTGTCGCCGCTTGCAGAACGATCGTTTACCAACCGGCTCACCTGGTGAGCCGGTTCCCTCCTGCTGCTCCGGCAGCCCCGCATCGCCCGAGCCGACACCCCAAGCGTGGAGTACCCCGTGCACGTGACGTTAGATCAGGACAGATGCGCGGCCTCGGGCCAATTGGCCGAGTCGTGAGCAGCCCGGGGAACGTGGTCGTCGTGGGCGCCTCGGTGGCGGGGCTCACCACCGCCGTCACCCTGCGCTCGCTGGGCTACGGCGGGCGGCTCACCCTGATCGGCGACGAGCCGCACACCCCCTACAACCGGCCGCCGCTGTCCAAGCAGATCCTGGCGGGCACCTGGGAGCACGACCGGATCAAGCTCCGTACGGACGAGGAGCTGGACGCGCTCGACGCGGAGCTGCTCTTCGGCAGGTCCGCCACCGGCCTCGACACCGTCGGCGAGCGGGTGCTGCTGGACGGCGGCGACAGCGTCCCGTACGACACCCTGGTCATCGCCACCGGTGTCACCCCGCGCAGCCTGCCCGACGCCCACCACCTGGCCGGGGTGCATCTGCTGCGCACCCTCGACGACGCGCTCGCCCTGCGCGCCGATCTCCAGCGCAGGCCCACGGTGGCCGTGGTCGGTGCGGGGTTCCTGGGCGCCGAGGCCGCCGCGGCGGCCCGCCGGATGGGGCTGGACGTCACCATGATCGATCCACGGCCGGTGCCCATGCGCCGCCAGTTCGGCGACCGGATCGCGGGGCTCGTCGGGCAGCTGCACCGGGACCACGGCGTGTCCATGCGCTGCGGCACCGGGGTGACCCGGTTCCTCTCGGCCGGTGGCCATGTCACCGGGCTCGAACTGACCGACGGGGCGGTGCTCCGCGCCGATCTCGTCGTGGTCGCCATCGGCGCGATCCCGTCGACCGGCTGGCTGAACGGCTCCGGGCTGGGCCTGAGCAACGGCGTGGAGTGCGACGCCGCCTGCCGGGCGGCGCCGGGCATCTACGCGGCCGGTGACGTCGCCTCCTGGTACAACGAACACTTCGGCGCCCGCATGCGTCTGGAGCACCGGCTGAACGCGACCGAGCAGGCCCAGGCCGTCGCCCGCAATCTGCTCGGCGACGACCTGCCGTTCGCCCCCGTACCGCACTTCTGGACCGACCAGTACGACGCCCACATCCAGGCGTACGGCATCTTTCCGGCCGACGCCGAACTCGCCGTGCTCCACGGCGAGCTGGACGACCGCCACTTCGTGGTCGCCTACGGCCACCGGGGCCGGGTGGTGGGGGTGCTGGGCTGGAACAGCCCGCGCGAGGCGCTCGAGCTCCGCCAGCTGGTGGCCGACAAGGCGCCCTGGTCGTCGATCGAGCGCAGCGCGCCCCTGGTGGGAGCGCTCGCCGGAGTCTCCGGCCCGGGCGGGTGATCCGGCCGACACCTCCCGGTCAGCCACCGGTGACCGCGGCGTCACGTTTCGGCCATACGTCGCGGCAAGTGTGGGGCGGGTGCTGGTCCGTCGTGTTCTCGTCCAAGGTATCGCCCTCGCTCCGCACCACTGTCGGCTTCTCGGGTTCGCGGGCTCGGTCGCCCTCGCCGCGGGTGGCGCGACGGCCGGAGCGCTGCCCGTGGGGGATGCCCTCACCCCGGACTCCGGAAGAGCCGCGCTCGGCCTGGTCAGCACCTACTTCGGACTGGTGTTGCTGGTGGCGGCCTGGTGGTGGCTGGGGCGCGAGGTGCGCGGTCCGCGCCCGCCGCGCGTCCGCGACCTGCTGGTGACGCTCGCCACCTGGGCGGCCCCGCTGCTGCCCACTCCCCCGCTGTTCAGCCGGGACGTCTACAGCTATCTCGCCCAGGGCGCGATGGTGCACGCGGACATCGACGTCTACACCCATGGCCCGGTGCGGCTCGGCGGGCCGATCGCGGCCGAGGTGGCGCCGGTGTGGCAGCACACGCCCACCCCGTACGGACCGGTCTCGCTGGCCTTCGAGAGTGCCATCGCCCACGCGTCGCGCGCCGAACTGCCCCTGGGCGTCTTCGGGTTGCGGCTGATGGCGCTGCTCGGGGTGGCGCTGATGGTGATCGCCCTGCCCGTGCTGGCCCGCCGCTGCGGCACCGACCCGGGCGCCGCGCTGTGGCTGGGCGGGCTCAACCCGCTGTTGCTGCTGCATCTGGTGGGCGGGGCGCACAACGACGCGGTGATGCTGGGGCTGCTCGGCGCCGGGCTGGTGGCCGCGACCGGCCGGTGGCCCGCCTGCGGCGCCGTCCTGGTCACGCTCGCCGCCCTGGTCAAGGCGCCCGCCGCGCTGGGGCTCCTGGCGGTGGCCTCGTTGTGGGCGCGCCGGGTGCCGGACCGGAGACGACGCGTCGGCGTCTTCCTCGCCACGGGCGCGCTGGCGCTCGTCACCACGGGTGTGGCCACGGCCGTCACCGGCACCGGCTACGGCTGGATCGGGGCGCTGTCCACCCCCGCGTCCGCCGACAACTGGGCGCTGACCAGCGCCCTCGGCCGGGCCACCGGCGCCCTGCTGCACGCGCTCGGCAGCGGGCTGGCGCCGCTGGCCACCCCGGCGTGGCAGGCGCTGGGACTGCTCGCGACCGCGGTGGCGGTGGTGGTCGTCTGGCTGCGGCCACCACGCCGCGGCCCGCTGTACGCACTGGGGCTGAGCCTGACGGCGGTGGCCGTGCTCGGCCCGGCGATCCGGCCCTGGTACGTGTTGTGGGGGCTGTTCCTGATCGCCGCGGCCGCGCCGAGCGGCGCGGTGCGCCGTGCGGTGGCCGGGGTGAGCGGGGTGCTCGCGCTGGCCGTGCTGCCCAGCGGCTTCGCCCCCGACTCCCGGCAGCTCACCTTCGCGGTGTGCGGTGGCGCGCTGGCGCTGTGCGTGCTGTGGTGTGCCCGCTGGGCGCCGGGGATCGCCGCCGGGCAGGGGCTGTCCCCGGCGAAGTGCGCGCACTGGCCGGAGCGTTCGGCATGACGGGGCCCACCACGACCCGCGGACGGCTGCTGCTGGCGGGCGGGCTCGCCACGGCCGCGGCGCTCTTCCTGGCCTTCGTCCCGCTGCACCGGGACTGGTTCGATCTGGGCGTCTACTACGGGGCCGTCGGTCAGTGGCTGCGCGACGGCCACATCTACGACTTCACCACACCGGGTGCGGACGGGGCCGACTACGGCTTCACCTATCCGCCGTTCGCGGCCCTGTGCATGCTGCCGATGACGCTGCTGAGCTGGCCGGTGGCGGTCGGCGTCAGCATGCTGCTCAACGTGGCCGCCTCGGCGGTCGTCCTGACCTGGCTGATCGGGCCGGTCGTGCGCCGTCAGGGCTGGAACATGTGGTTCGCCTTCACCGTGGCGGCCTGTCTGTTCTCGCTCCTGGAGCCGGTCCGGGACACCTTCAGCTTCGGGCAGGTCAATCTGCTGCTGCTGGTCCTGGTGCTGCTGGACTCCCGGCTGCTGGCCACGGGGCACGGACGCTTCGCCGGGTACGGAACCGGGCTGGCCGCCGCCATCAAGCTCACCCCGGCGATCTTCATCGTCTATCTCGTCGTCACCCGGCGGTGGCGGGCCGCCGCCATCGCCACGGCCACCGCGCTGGGCGCCACGCTGCTGGCCGTGTGCGCGGCGCCCACCGCCTCCCGGGTCTACTGGACCGAGGCGCTGTGGGACACGGACCGCATCGGAGTGCTGTCGTACGTCTCGAACCAGTCGTGGGAGGGCGTGCTCGCGCGGCTGGTGGCCCCGGTGGAGCCGAGCGGGGCCGTCTGGGCGGCCGGGGTGCTGGCCCTGCTGGCGGTGTGGGCGTACCGGGTGCGGCAGGCGGCCGCCGTGGGCGACGAACCGGCGGGCTACGCGCTCACCGGGATCGCCGCCTGCCTGGTCAGCCCGATCACCTGGGTGCACCACCTGGTGTGGCTGATCCCGGCGCTCATCGTGCTCGCCGAGTCGGCGCTGCGGCCGGAGGTGCCACCGCGGCGGCGGCGGACGCTGCTCCGGATCGCCGCGGTGATCTACGTGATCCTGTGCAGCAGTCTGGTGTGGCTGTGGCGGTTCGACGCGACCGGCGTGACCGGCTTCCTCGGCAGCAACGCGTACGTGTGGATCTGCGTCGGGCTGCTGCTGGCGCTGCCCCTGCGGGCGGCGGCCCCCGGTACGGCCCCGGCGCCCCCCCCCGGCACCGCGATCGGCCCCGACCGGGCGTCCGGCGACGGGGTAGGGATGACCATGCGGCAAACAGCGCTCGTGGAGGCGGCGATGTCCTTGGAGCCATCGGCGCCCCGCCCCCTGTACCGGCGGCTTCCGCTGCGCCAAATGCTGTGCCTGGTGCCGCTGGTCGCGGTCGCCGTCTGGGTGGTCCAGCACCGGTCGCTGATCGGCTCCGGTGCCCGTCAGATGCTCACCGCCGACCCGTGGTGGCTGCTGACGGCGGTCGCGACGACGGGTCTCGGCTGGGTCGCCGTGTCGTTCGCCCGGCAGGGCACGGTGCTGGAACGGCTCCCCGCCAGGCGGCTGTTCGCCACCCAGTTCGCCGCGGGCGCCGCCAACCATCTGCTGCCGTCGGGAATCGGGGCGAGCGCTGTCAACATCCGCTTCATGACGGGGTGCGGGCTGCCGCCCGCCCGCTCCTCGGCCGCGCTCGCCCTGTACTTCCTGGCGGAGGCCGTCACCCGGATCGTGCTGCTCCTCGTGCTGCTCATGGTCTTTCCGGAGGCGCTGCGCGTCGGCCCGCTGCTGCCGGAGCGCACCGCGGGACTGGTGGTGTGGGCGGCGGTGGCGGGAGCGGTCGCCCTGGTGGTGGGGCTGCTGCTGATCCGCCGGGTGCGCCGGGTGATCCGTGACTTCCTGCGCACCGCGCTGGCCGACGCCCGCTCCCTGCATCTGCGGCCGTCCCGGGCGCTGGCCCTGTGGGGCGGATCGCTGGCGTTCCCGCTGCTGCAGGCGGCCGGTCTGGTGGCGGTGGCCCTCGCGCTGGAGCTGGACGTCTGGCCGCCGCATGTGATGCTCGCCTATCTGGCCGCCTCGGCGGTGGCCGCCGTGGTCCCCTCCCCCGGTGGCATCGGCTCGGTCGACGCGGCGCTGGTGATCGCGCTGGTCGCGGCGGGGGCCCCGGTCGAGGCCGCCACCTCCACGGTGCTCGCCTACCGCTTCATCACGCTGTGGCTTCCGCTGGTCCCGGGCGCGCTGGTGCTGGGCGCCCTGGTGCGCTCCAAGATCCTCTGACCGCTCGGGCCGCTCAGGGCTCGGCGCCGTGCGCGGTGAGCACGCCGTCGCGGCCGAGGGCGATACGCGTGCCGAGGGCGGAGCCGGTGCGGCCGAGGGTGCGGGCGACCCATGCGGCGTCCTCGTGCGGGGCGCGGCGCAGCCGCATCCGCCGGGACTGGAGGACCACCATCCGCAAGCCCAGGAGCGCACCGGTGTCCGGCCGCAGCGTGGCGAAGTAGAGCAGCCGCAGATCGTCCCGGTACCGCTCGTAGCCGCCGATGCCCTCGTAGTCGTCGATGAGGTCGCCGCAACCGTAGAGGATCAGCTTGTCGCGGTAGATCTCCAGCGGGCGGGGGTGGTGGGAGGAGTGGCCGTGGACGAGGTCCACGCCGCCGTCGATCAGTGTGCGGGCGAAACGGATCTGGTCCTCGGGGACGTCGTATCCCCAGTTGCTCCCCCAGTGGACCGAGACCACCGCGAGGTCGCCGGGCCGCTTGAGCTGCCGTACCCGGTGGGCGAGCGCGGTGGCGTCACCGGCCGCGTGCTCGGACACCACGTCGACGCCGGACCGGTCGCCGCTCGCCGCCCAATCGGGCGGGATGCCGCTGGAGGCGGTCCCGCAGGCGAAGACCAGCACGCGCCGGTCGTCACCGGCCGGGACGGCCGCGGGACGGCGGGCCTCCCTCATGTTCCGGCCCGCGCCCGCCACCTGGATCCCGGCGGCCTCCAGCGTGTCGAGGGTGTCGTCGAGGCCGGGCCGTCCCCCGTCCAGTACGTGGTTGTTCGCCAGCACGCAGACGTCGGGCCGGGCCACGGCCAGGCCGGGGAGGTTGGCGGGGCTCATCCGGTAGTGGATCTCCTTGCCGGGCGCGAACGCGCCGCCCCGGGTGATGCTCGTCTCCAGATTCACCACCCGGACGTCCGGAGCCGCCCGGTCCAGCACCGGCAGCGCCTCTCCCCACGGCCAGGCGAAGCCCACCGGCCGCGGGATCGGACCGCTCGCCTGCTCCACCAGTTCGACATAGGCCCGGGAGTCGCGGATGTACGGCTCCCGCAGCGCCGGATCGCCGGGGTGCGGCAGGATCTGGTCGACGCCGCGGCCGAGCATCACATCGCCGCAGAGGAACAGCGTCACCGCGTCACCGCGCATACTTCCACGTTAATGCGTGGTCCGTCGTGAATGCCGCGTCCAAGGTTCAACTAGGCTTTTCCGCCGTTTCTTCCACGCGCCGTTGTGCCCGTCGTCCGGGCGGAAGACACTTCCCCGGTTCCCCGCTCCACTTCGGACGCCACAGGAGACCGGATGACATCCATGGACCGTCGAAGATTCATGCAACTGGCCGGTGCCACCACCGCCATGTCCCTGCTTTCCACGAGCATCGCCCGCGCCGCGGAGATACCGGCGAACCGCCGCACCGGCAGCCTGCGGGACGTGGAGCACATCGTGGTCCTCATGCAGGAGAACCGCTCCTTCGACCACTACTTCGGCACGCTGCGCGGGGTGCGGGGATTCGGCGATCCGCGGCCGGTGAGCCTGCCCAGCGGCAAGCCGGTGTGGTACCAGTCCGACGGCACGAAGGACATCCTGCCGTTCCGGCCCGACGCCGACGACCTGGGCCTGCAGTTCCTCCGGGACCTCCCGCACGGCTGGGGCGACACCCACACCGCGGTCAACGGCGGCGCGTACGACAAGTGGGTGCCCGCCAAGTCGGCCACGACGATGGCGTACCTCACCCGTGCGGACATCCCGTTCCACTACGCGCTGGCCGACGCGTTCACCATCTGCGACGCCTACCACTGCTCGTTCATGGGCTCCACCGACCCCAACCGCTACTACATGTGGACCGGTTACACCGGCAACGACGGGGCGGGCGGCGGCCCGGTGCTCGACAACGCGGAGGCCGGGTACGGCTGGACGACGTACCCGGAGCGGCTGGAGAAGGCCGGGGTGTCCTGGAAGATCTACCAGGACATCGGCGACGGCCTGGACGCCAAGGGCGGCTGGGGCTGGATCGAGGACGCCTTCCGGGGCAACTACGGCGACAACTCGCTGCTGTACTTCAACCAGTACCGCGACGCCTCGCCCGGCGACCCGCTCTACGACAAGGCCCGCACCGGCACCGACGCCCGCAAGGGCGAGGGCTACTTCGACCGCCTGAAGGCGGACGTGAAGGCCGGGACGCTGCCCCAGGTGTCCTGGATCGCGGCGCCCGAGGCGTTCACCGAGCACCCCAACTGGCCCGCGAACTACGGCGCCTGGTACCTGGCCCAGGTGCTGGACGCGCTGACCTCCGACCCCGAGGTGTGGAGCAGGACCGCGCTGCTCATCACCTACGACGAGAACGACGGCTTCTTCGACCACCTCGTGCCCCCGTACGCCCCCTCCCCCGGGCGCGGCGCGTCGACCGTGACCACCTCCGGCGAGCTGTTCCCCGGCTCCTCCTCGCAGGCCGCCGGGGCGTACGGGCTGGGGCAGCGGGTCCCGATGCTCGTGGTGTCCCCGTGGAGCAAGGGCGGGTACGTGTGCTCGCAGACCCTCGACCACACCTCGATCCTGCGGTTCATCGAGCGGCGGTTCGGCGTCGCGGAGCCCCACATCTCGCCGTGGCGGCGCGCGGTGTGCGGCGATCTGACCGCGGCGTTCGACTTCGGGCGCACCGACCCGAGCATGCCGTCGATGCCGGACACCAGCGGCTACCTCCCGAAGGACCACAACCGGCACCCCGACTACGTGCCCGCGGTCCCCGCCGAGCCCGCCCTGCCCCGGCAGGAGTCCGGCCGTCGCCCCACCAGGCCGCTGCCGTACGACCTGTCCGCCGACGCCACCGCGGACGGCGGCACCCTGCGCATCGACTTCGCCAGCCACGGCAAGGCGGGCGCCCACTTCCACGTCACCTCCCGCAGCCATCCGGACGGCCCGTGGGGATACACCGTGGAGGCGGGCAAGCGGCTGTCCGGCGAGTGGAGCGCGGCGCCGGGCGGGGGCGGCTACGACATCGAGGTGCACGGTCCCGACGGCTTCCAGCGGCGGTTCGCCGGTCCGCTCACCGGTGAGAACCCGCAGGTGAGCACGCGTCACGACAGCCGGACCGGGCAGCTGAAGGTGACCCTCGCCAACCCGGGCCGCGGCACGGTGCGGCTCACCGTCGAGGACGGCCACCGCGACGGGCAGTCGGACACCTACCGGCTGCGCCCGGGCGCGCGGGTGACCCACACCGCGGATCTGCGCCGCAGCCACCAGTGGTACGACCTGACGGTGGTGTCCGACCACGACCGCACCTTTGTGCGCCGTGTCGCCGGCCATGTCGAGACGGGCCGCGCCGGGCTGAGCGACCCCGGGCTCAGCCCCAGCTGAGCCACCTTGCGCCCCGGGCTCACGGCGGTGGGCCCGGGGTGCGGGCAAGGGCCCCGGCGCCCGTGGTGCGGGCCCGGAAGCCCGCCGGGGTCTCGCCCGCCCGGCGGCGGAAGAACTTGGTGAAGACGGTGGCGTCGGGGAAGCCCAGCCGCTCCCCGATGGCGGTGGCGGACAGGTCGGTGTGCACCAGCAGCCGCTTCGCCTCCAGCAGCACCCGGTCGTCGATGAACCGCTTGGCACCGCACCCGGCGGCGGCACGGGTGGCCCGGGTCAGGGTGCGGACGCTGTAGCCCAGCCCCGCGGCGTAGTCCTCCACCCGGTGCGTACGGGCGAAGTCGCGCTCCACCGCCCGCCGGAACCGCCGGAACGCCTCGCTGCCCGCGTCGCCGCGGCCCTCCGCACCCGGCAGATGCGCCAGCCGCAGCGCGAGAACGGCCACCAGATGGCGCATCACCTCGATGTGCGCCTCCAGCGGCCCGGCCATCGCCCGGTACTCGCGCTCCAGCAGGTCCCGTACGGCCCGTACCGCCTCCCCGGTCTCCCCCTCGGGGACCAGGGGGGCCTGCCACGCGTAGCCGTGCAGCCGGGCGGCCTCCGCGGTGGCCGCGCCGAGATAGCCGGACGGGAAGAGCACAACGGTGCCCGTGGCGGCGGCGAGGTCGGAGCGGAACTGATGGATCTGGCCGGGGCGCACCCACATCCAGCTCTCCTCGGTCAGCTGGTGCTCGGTGAAGTCCACCGAACAGCGCAGTTCCCCGGAGCGCACGGTGATGAGCTGGTGGAAGCTGAGCCGCATGGGGGCGTAGGCGTCGAGGTCATGGCCGTGGGCACGGGCGAGCAGCCCGGCGAAGTCGAGGACCGCCGCTCCCGGCGGGCCTCCCACGGAGGGCCGGAACGGAACCTCGGTGACCTCAGCTTGTCCGTTTCTGTCCATAGCGCGTCTTCAGTGTACGGCTGCGGACCGCCAGGCTGCATCTAGCGTGGAGTGCGAGCCGAGGACGCGGTGACCGAAAGAGTCGGCGTCCGCCACTCCAGTGAGTCCGCCATTCCAGTGAGAGAGCCGAGGGAGCGTGCCGCCGTGCGATTGATCGTGGGCATGACAGGAGCCACGGGTGCCGTGTTCGGCATCCGGCTGCTGGAGGCGCTGGCCGAACTGCCCGACGTGGAAACCCACCTGGTGCTCAGCCGCTGGGCCCGGACCACGATCGAGCTGGAAACCGGCCGGTCCGCCCGTGAGGTGGCCGCGCTCGCCGACGAGACGCACTCCCCGGAGAACCAGGGCGCCACGATCTCCTCCGGCTCGTTCCGGACCGACGGCATGATCATCGCGCCGTGCTCGATGAAGACACTCGCCGGAATCCGCGCCGGATACGCCGAAGGGCTGATCGCCCGGGCCGCCGACGTGGTCCTCAAGGAGCGGCGCAGGCTCGTCCTGCTGCCGCGGGAGACCCCGCTCGGCGACATCCATCTGGAGAACATGCTCGCGCTGTCCCGGATGGGGGTGCGGATGGTGCCTCCCATGCCCGCCTTCTACAACCACCCGCGGTCGGTGGACGACATCGTCGACCACATCACGGCCCGGCTGCTCGACCAGTTCGACCTGCCCGCGCCCGCCGCCAGGCGCTGGGCAGGCATGCGCGCCACGCGCACCGCTTCGTGAAAAGGAGTTCCCATGGCCTATGACGACCTCCGCGGCTTCCTCGACGCCCTCGAAAAGGAGGGCCAGTTGCTGCGCGTCCCGGACGAGGTGATGCCGGAGCCGGACATCGCCGCCGCCGCCAACGCCGCCCCACGGCTGGGCGACCACGCCCCCGCGCTGTACTTCGACAACGTCACGGGCTTCACCGACGCCCGCGTCGCGCTCAATGTGCACGGCTCCTGGGCCAACCACGCGCTCGCCCTCGGCCTGCCCAAGGAGACCGGCACCAAGGAGCAGGTAGAGGAGTTCATCCGCCGCTGGGACACCTTCCCGGTCGCCCCGGAGTGGCGCGAGAACCCGCTGTGGGCCGAGAACACCCTGGAGGGCGAGGACGCCGACATCTTCCAGGTCCTGCCGCTGATCCGGCTCAACGACGGCGACGGCGGCTTCTACCTCGACAAGGCCGCCGTCGTCTCCAAGGACCCCGCCGACCCCGAACACAGCGGCAAGCAGAACGTCGGCATCTACCGCATCGAGGTCATGGGAAAGCGGCGGCTCGCGATCCAGCCGGTGCCGATGCACGACATCGCGCAGCATCTGCACACCGCCGAGGAGCGCGGCGAGGACCTGCCGGTGGCCATCGCGCTCGGCAACGAACCGGTGATCTCCATCGTCGCCTCCACCCCGATGGAGTACGACCAGAACGAGTACGAGCTGGCCGGTGCTCTGCGCGGCGCGCCCGCCCCGGTCGCGAAGGCCCCGCTCACCGGGCTGCCCGTGCCGTGGGGCAGCGAGGTGGTCGTCGAAGGGGTCATCGAGGGCCGGAAGCGCGAGATCGAGGGCCCGTTCGGCGAATTCACCGGACACTACTCCGGCGGCCGGAACATGCCGGTCATCCGCATCGACCGGATCTCGTACCGGACACACCCGGTCTTCGAACACCTCTACCTCGGCATGCCGTGGACGGAGGTGGACTACCTGATCGCCGCCAACACCTGTGTGCCGCTGTACAAGCAGCTCACCCGGGACTTCCCGGAGGTCCAAGCGGTCAACGCGATGTACACCCACGGGCTGGTCGTCATCGTCTCCACCAGGAAGCGGTACGGCGGTTTCGCCAAGGCCGTCGGCATGCGGGTGCTCACCACCCCGCACGGGCTCGGCTACGCCGCCACCGTGATCGTGGTCGACGAGGACGTCGACCCGTTCAACCTGCCGCAGGTGATGTGGGCGCTGTCCACCAAGATGAACCCGGACGGCGATCTGGTCCAGGTGCCCGGCCTCCCGGTGCTCGAACTGGCCCCGCAGGCCCGCACGCCCGGCATCACGGACAAGCTCGTCATCGACGCCACCACTCCCGTCTCCCCCGACCACCGCGGCAACTACGGCACCCAGGTGCGCGATCTGCCGGAGGCGGCCGAGTGGCTGACCCGGCTGCAGAAGCTCGCCGCCGCCCGCTGAACACCCTTGACGACACGGAGAGGACCGAGATGTCCGACACCACGCCCCTGTGCCCGCGCTGCGCCCACGAGACGATCGAGCACATCTTCCGCTCGCCCGTCCCCGGTGTCTGGGAGGTGCTGCAGTGCGGGCGGTGCCTCTACATGTGGCGCACCAGCGAACCCGCCCGCCGCACCCGGCGCGACGCCTACCCCGAGGAGTTCATGCTGACGCCCGAGGACATCGGCGCCGCGCCGGAGGTACCGGCCGTGCCACCGCTGCGCACGCCCTGATGCCCAACGGCTACCAGGTGACCGGGAGTTCGTGGACGCCGTAGATCACCGCATCGTACTTGAACGGCACCTTCCCCAGGTCCGTCGCCAGGCGCAGCGTGGGGATGCGGCGCAGCAGCGCCGGGTAGACCACCTGGAGTTCCATCCGGGCCAGCGGCTGGCCGAGGCAGTGATGGGTGCCCACGCCGAACGCCTGGTGGCCGCGGGCGTCGCGGGCGATGTCCAGCCGGTCCGGGTCGGGGAAGACGGACGGGTCCCGGTTGGCCAGTTCGCCGAGCAGGATCACGCCCTCACCGGCCCGGATGGTGCGCCCGGCGATCTCGATGTCCTCCAGCGCGGTCCGGCGGCGTCCGAGGTGGACGACGCTGAGGTAGCGCAGCAGTTCCTCCACCGCTGAGGCGATCACCTTGGGGTCGTCGGTGTCGCGGACCCGGGCGAGCTGATCGGGGTGTTCGAGCAGCAGCAGCGTGCCCAGGGTGATCATGTTCGCGGTGGTCTCGTGCCCGCCGAGGAGCAGCAGCACGCCCATCGTGACCGCTTGGCGGCGGGTCAGCTCACCGGCGTTGATCTGCTTGCCGAGGCTGGAGAGCAGATCGTCACCGGGCTCGGTGAGTTTCGCGTCCACGAGCTGTTCCAGGTACGCGCCCAGGTTGCCGTGCGCGGCCTGCCGCTCCTGGGGTGTGGCCACGGCGGAGACGAGGACCTTGCTGTTGGTCTGGAAGAACTCGTGGTCCTCGTAGGGGACGCCGAGCAGCTCGGAGATCACCAGCGACGGGACCGGCAGCGCGAGGGCCTGGACCAGATCGGCGGGTTTCGGTCCGGCCAGCATGTCCGTGATGAAGCCGTCCACCATCTCCTGCACGACCGGGCGCATCGCCTCGACCCGCTTGATGGTGAAGGCGCCGCTGACCATGCGGCGCAGCCGGGCGTGCTCCGGATCGTCCATCCCGACGAAGCTCAGGTCGGTGGCCGCGTGTTCGCCGCCCGTGGGGGCGACGGGGCTCGGGAAGCCGGGGTGGGAGAAGTCCGCGCTCAGCCGGGCGTCGGAGAGCAGCGCCTTCTGCTCGGCGTGGCTGGTCACCACCCACGGGGTGCTGTCGCCCCAGGACCGGACCCGGGTCAGCGGGCCCCACTGGGCCAGGCCGCGCAGCTCGGGTGACGGGTCGAAGGGGCAGGCGGCGGCCCGCGGCTGGGGGAACGGGGGGATCTCGGCCGACGCGTCGTCGGCCACGGGTGCGGTGGTCATGGTCTTCCTCCGGTGGGCGTTCAGGGGTGGCCGGTCAGGCGCCGATCGCCGACGGCGGGTTCACGGGGTGCCGCTCAGCTGTATCGCCAGGGTCGGGCAGACGCTCGCGGCTTCCCGGACCGCGGCGTGCTGCTCCTCGGCGGGCTCGGCGTCGAGCAGGACCACGATGCCGTCCTCGTCGCGCTGGTCGAACACCTCGGGCGCGAGCAGCACGCACTGCCCGGCGGCGCAGCACTTCGCCTCATCAACTGTGATCTTCATGTGCGGTTCTCCTCGGAGGTGGAACGGCGGGGTGTGACGGGGGCGAGCAGAAGCCCGGTGAGGGCGTCGGTCAGCGCGGCGGCTGTGTCCTCCCAGGACGGCTGCCGCGCACTGGTCCCGTCGGCGAGGGCGCGCTCGCGTTCGGCGCACGAATGGGTGATCAACTGGCGGGCCATGTCGCCGCGCTGGGCCCGGGTCTCGGCGGACAGGAAGCCGAGGCAGCCGCCCAGCCCCTGGAGGATTTCCCGCAGGGGCTGCCGGGTGAGGGCCTCTTCGGTGACGATCGCGCGCAGGACGGGGTCGGTCATCACCTGTACGGCGAACCGGGCGTGCCAGGAGGGGACGCCCAGGGTGGCCAGGTGCTCGGGGGCGGGCCGCACCAGGCAGTCGACCCAGTCCCGGACCTCCCGGCTGCCGCGGGTCTCGTCCAGCATGCGCTGCCGGATGGCGTCGATGGCCGCGGAGTGCTTGCCCATGATGGCGCGCACCAGATCCGCCCGGGTGCCGAAGTGGTAGCCGACGGCGGCGACGTTGCCCTGCCCGGCCGCCTCGCTGATCTGCCGGTTGGACACCGCGACCAGCCCGTGTTCGGCGTAGAGCCGCTCCGCCGCGGCCATGATGGCCTCGCGGGTCTCGACGGCGGACATGGTGGCCTCCTCACTCGGTCGTGCTGAGCTGTGGAAGCCACGTTAAAACACGTGAATTAATTAAAGCAACTGATTCAAGAGTTGGATTTTCCCCGTTGCCGCGCGGCGCGATCAGTGGCCGGGCGCGGGCGGGCGGCAGCGCAGGGCGGTCACCGGACCGGACAGCCGGGCGGGGCCCGCCGTGTACGGAAGGAGCACGGTCCGCCCCGCCGCCACGTCGAGCGAGGGGCCGGAGGCGCAGGTCAGCGTCCCGGAGCCGGTGAGGCAGACCAGCACGGAGAAGCCCGCGTCCAGCGCGGCCGCCGGTTCGCCCCGGCACAGCTCGGCGCGGAACCAGGGGTCGGCGGCCGCCGGGAGCACGCTCCCGGTGCCGACCGCCGCACCCGGTCCGCGCAGCCGGTCCAGCGCGGCGGCGGACAGGCCCCGGCGGTCCACTCCGCCGAGGGCCAGGTCGAAGCCGAGGCCGAGATGGCCTTCGGCAGCGCCGTCGATCGCGAAGCCCTCCCACTCCAGCAGCACGGAGAAGTCGGTGGGCTCCTGGAGTTCCACCAGCAGCACCCCCGCCCCGATCGCATGGGGCATTCCCGCCGGGCACAGCAGGGCGTCGCCGGGCGCGACCGGCACCCGGTGGACGGCGTCCAGCATCGCGCCCGCGTCACCGGCCGCGACCCAGTCGGCCAGCTCGCCGGCGGTGACGTCGCGGGCGAAGCCGAGCCGGATCTCGGCGCCGGGGGCGGCGTCCAGCACGTACCAGGCTTCGGTCTTGCCGTGCGCGCTGCCCAGGTGGGCACTGGCGAACGCGCGGTCGGGGTGGGTGTGCAGGGGCAGCCGCTGACCGGCGTCCAGCAGCTTGACCAGCAGCCCGGTGTCGGCCCCGTACGCGGCCGTGTGCTCCGGCCCCAGCCAGGCGGCCGGGTCGGCGGCCACGGCGTCGGCCAGCCGGGCGCCGCCGGGCAGCGTGGTCAGCCCGGCCGGGGACCGGGCGAAGCGGGAGGTGGTCGAGGCGACCCAGTCCTCGGGGCGGTAGCCGTCGCCGACGGGCACGGTGCGCCGGAAGCGGGCGATGGCGCCGGAGTCGCGGTAGAAGGAGCGCGGCTGATTGGGCGCCAGCGGGACGGGTGTCGCGGCGGGTTCGGCGGTCATGCGGGGCTTCTCCCGGTCGGGTACGGCCATACGGAAGGGGCGGGGCCGGAAGGGGCGGGCCGGAGGGGAGCGGCGGGCGGGTCAGGGGTCGCCCGCCGCTCCCCGGCCAGGGGTGTCCACATCGCGTCGGGTCGGCCCGTGGCGTCAGCGGGGGCGGTCCCCGGACCGAGTCCGGGGGCGGGCCTCCTCGTACGAGCCCGACAGCCCGGCGAGCGGGGGGCACCTTCCGGCGGCCGCCGGAGCAGCGGGCCCGGACACGGTCCGGAAGGCGACCCCTGAAGCCCACGACGGCTGTCAGACCGCGGGGTGCCAGTCGTGGAACCAGCCCTCGGGCAGGCGGTCCAGCGCCTGGTCGAGGGAGCGGCCCGGCAGGTACGGGCGGCCGTGTTCGCGGATGACCGCGTTCAGCTCGTCCAGCCGTCCCCGGGCCTGCTCGATGCCCCTGGCGCGCTCGGCCGGGTCATGGGTGGAGACGGCGTCGCGCCAGATGGACCGGCCCGCCAGATAGCCGCACGCCCCGGCCTGCGCGGAGATCCGCACCTGGGTACGGAAGTCCTCGTAGCCGACGCCCGCGGACAGGATCACCCAGGGGACGCGCACCGAGGAGTCCAGCTCCTTGCACGCCGCGGCGGCCGCCTCACGGCCCTGCTCGGTGTCGACGTAACCGGGGAACTCGACCTTGAGCATGTCGACCCCGAGCCGGTCGGCGTCCACGGCCGACCGGATGATGCCCGCGACCCGGCGCTCCTTCCACTCCGCCGAGGACGGGTCCTCGCCGGGCAGCGGGTACCAGATGGGCTCGACGACCAGCGGCAGGCTCAGCTCCGCGCACTCGGCCACCAGGTCGCGTACCACCTGGCGCTGGTGTTCGGCGGTGGCCGGGTCGCCGTCCGGGCGGTACCACCACAGCAGCTTGGCCACGTCGGTACCGGCCAGCTTGATCTGCCGGGTGGACCAGCCCTCGCGGTGGCGGGTGCGGCGCGGCCCGTCGGGGATGCTGTAGTCCTCGTCCTCGATGCTGGCCATCAGGCCGACGTCGCGCGGCAGTGCGCCGCTCGCGGTGAGGTGGCCGACGCCGTAGTGGGCGTCGAGGAGCACGGCGGTCACGCTGGGCGCGACGGCGCGGATGACGGAGTCCTTCGCCCGGACCACGTCCGCGAAGCCCACCGTGGAGGGGTCCGGGGCGAGGAGTTCGGCGAAGTCCGAGAGATGGTCGAGGGCGCAGATCAGGAAGAAGCCGTCCTCGCTGGTCACACGGGTCAGTCCGCGCAGCTTGCCCGGGTCGGTGGTCAGGTCAGGCGTGGTCATCGGGGTCCTTTCGGATACGGGTCGAGGCACAGCCGGAGTGGAGCGAGCGGGCGAGCAGCAGCCCGCCCACGAACGTGTCACCGAGGCCGATGGTGGCCGCGGGGTGGCTGAGGTGGGGCGCGGGGACGCAGTCCGCGCGCAGCCCCTCCCCCAGCGGCCCGTCGGCCGGGCGGTCCTCGGTGTAATCGGCCGCCGGTGGCGGCTCCGGGTCGGCGGCGGGGGCGCCGCGCGCGGCCCGCGCGGCGGCGAGCAGGCTGCCCGTCATCAGCGCGGTCCGCTGTTCGGTGGGATCGCCGCGGTGGACGGCGAGCACCCAGCCGTCCGCGTGCACGCACACCCTCTCCAGGTGGTACGCGGTGGCGAACCGGGCCGCGGCGGTGGCGGGCGAGGTGCGGGCCGTGGGACCGGCGAGCACGGCGAGTTCGGACAGGCTCATGCCGACGGAGTCGGCCAGCGGGGCGTACTGCTCGCATCCCGCGCGCAGGGCGCGGACGCTGGCGAACTCGGCGAGTTCGAGGTGGAGCAGCGGCAGTCCGCCGTCCCGCCAGCTGTGTACGACGTCGGCGAGCCAGGCCCGGTCGGCGGGCCCGGTGCCGTCCTCGGGCAGCCCGTTCATGCCGGACAGCAGCCCGGCCGCGGCGGTGCGGGCCAGTTCGCCGGAGCGGGCGGCGAACCACTCGTCGCGCTCGATCCCGTCGTCCATGAACCGCAGGATGATCCGGGACGAGCGGGGCAGCCCGTCGGGCAGGCCGGGCGCGGGAGTGCCCGCGGCGAACTCCAGGACGCTGTGCGGCTGTTTGGCTCCCCCGGACCGGTCGGTGGGCGCGTCGCCGCCGGTCAGCCGCCCGGCGGGGGCGGTGCCCGCGGCCGTGCACAGCGTCACATCGGGGTGCAGCACGGCGAGTTGCCCGGCGCTGCGGTCGGCCAGCGGGACGACGCTGGGCGCGCCGAGCACGGCGAGCGCCCAGGACGCCTGCGGTCCGGTGCCGCCGAGCTGCACCCGGTCGGGCGCGCCGAGCAGCGTGCCCACCCAGTCGGTGCCGCCGGGCCACGGTATGGCGATTTCGCCGCCGTGGCCGTGGCGGATACGGCCGACGACCTCGGTGGCGATCTCACCGGCGGGGCCGGGCGCGGTGGCCCGGGCGGCGAGGGCGGCGATCCGGTCGGGGTCCATCCGGTAGACGTGGTCGACGCAGGCGCTGAATCCGGCCAGTACGGGTGCGGCCCCGCGGGCCCGGACGCGGACCCGGTCGGCCAGCGCGCGGTACCGCTCGGCCCACAGCTCGTCGCGGGCGACGACGCGCGGGATGGAGATGCCGGCGGTCACTGCTTCACCGCCCCGGAGGTGATACCGGCGACGATGCGGCGCTGGAAGAGCATCACGATCAGCACCAGCGGCAGGGTGACCACGACGGACGCGGCGGCCATGTCACCCCAGGGGACGAAGTACTGGGACTGGAAGCCCGCGATGCCGACCGGCACGGTCTGGTGCTCGGGCGAGGAGGTGAAGGCCAGCGCGAGCATGAACTCGTTCCAGTTGGTGATGAAGCCGAGCATTCCGGCGGCCGCGATCCCGGGCAGCGCCAGCGGCAGGATCACGCTGCGCAGGGTGCGCAGCAGCCCCGCGCCGTCGATGGCCGCGGCCTCGTCCAGCTGGGTGGGCAGGGACCGGAAGTGCGCGTACAGCACGAAGATCATCAGCGGCAGCGCGAGTCCCACGTACGAACCAGACAGTCCGGTATAGGTGTCGAGCAGCCCGAGGGCGTTGAGCACCAGGTAGAGCGGGACGACGATCGAGATCTGCGGGAACATCGACAGACCGAGGACGACGGCGAGCACCACGCCCTTGCCGGGCACCGGCAGCCGGGCCAGCGCGTACGTGGCCAGGGCCGCCAGCAGCAGCCCGATCGCGGTCGCGGTGACCGTGACGATGACGCTGTTGACCAGGTACTTGCCGAACTCGTAGTCGGTGAAGACGGCCCGGTAGTGCTCCAGCGTGCCCGGGACGGGCAGCCAGTGCGGGGTCACCGAGGACAGATCGCGGTCCCGCTGGAAGGAGGTGCTGAGCTGCCACAGGAACGGTGCGACGGACCAGAGCACGACGACGGCGACGGCGGCCCGGAACAGCACCCGGCGGGTCAGGGCCCGGCGGCGGGCCCGGATGGCGGCGGGCACGGCGGGGACGGGCGCGGGGATGGCGGTCATGGCTCAGCCCTCCAGGGCGCGGTAGCGCCGGCTCAGGTAGTAGGCGAAGCCCGCGGCGATGAGCACTTCGGTGAGGAATGCGGCGGTGGCGATCATCGAGCCGTAGCCCAGTTCGAGGCCGGAGAAGAGGGTCTTGTAGCCGAAGGTGGACAGCGTCTCGGTGGAGTCCGCGGGCCCGCCGCCGGTGAGGACGTACGGCAGGTCGAAGACCCGGAAGGCGTCGAGGACCCGGATGAGGGCGGCGATCAGCAGGGCGGGCGCGATCACCGGCAGGGTGACGGAGCGGAAGGTGCGCCAGGGCGAGGCACCGTCGATCTTCGCGGACTCGCCCAGTTCCTTCGGCACGGTCTGCAGCGCGGCGAGCACCAGCAGCGCCATGAACGGGGTGGTCTTCCAGACGTCGGCGAGCCCGATGGTGGGCAGGGCGGTGTGCGGGTTGCCGAGGAAGTTGACGTATCCGTCGGTCAGATGGAGACGGGTCAGCAGATAGTTGGCGACACCGGACTGCCCGTCGAAGATCCAGCCGAACATCCGCGAGGTGACGACGGTGGGGATGGCCCACGGGATGAGGACGGCGGCGCGGGCCCAGCCGCGGCCGCGGAAGGACTGGTGCAGGACGAGGGCGAAGCCGATGCCGAGCGCGGTCTCCACCAGGGTGGTGCCGAAGGCGAAGGCCACCGTGCGCCACCAGGCGTTCCAGAACAGGTCGTCGCCGAGCAGCCGGGACAGATTGGCGGTGCCGGTGAAGTGCGATCCGGTGGAGAATCCCGCGTCGTGCAGGGACAGCCACAGGGTGCGCAGCACCGGATAGAGGGAGACGGCGAGGACGGCGGCGAGCGCGGGCGCCAGCAGGACGATGCCCGTCAGGCGCGGGCCCGCGGACGAGGACTCGCGCCTGGGCACGCGGCGGCGCGGGGCGTCGGGATCGGGCGTGAGCTGCGGCTGTTCCAGGGAGGGGGCGCGGTGCTTGCCGCGCAGCGGGGAGTTTCCGGGCGTTCTGTGAAAGAAGGCGAGGTGGCCCATCAGACGATCGCCTCCAGGTCGCGCCGGGCGGAGCGGAGGGTGCCGCGCACATCGCCGTAGACCAGGGCGCGGGAGACCGCGGACTGGAGGGCGAGGCTGACCCGGGAGTAGTGCGGGGTGACCGGGCGGGGCACGCCGTTGCCGAACGCCTCCTTCAGCTTGACCATCGCGGGCTGGGTCTTGGCCAGCTTCTTCTCGTCGTAGACCGAGACGCGGGAGGGGGCGTTGCCGAAGTCGAGCGCGAAGGCGAGCTGTGCCTCGGTACCGGCGAGCCAGTGCAGGAAGTCCATGGCGCCTTCCTTGTTGCGGGATCCCGCCGCGACACCGAGCTGGTAGCCGCCGAGGCAGGAGGAGGACGTGCCGCCGGGGAAACTGGGCAGCGGGGCGACGTCGACCTTGCCGACGACCTTGGACTGGTCCGGGTTCTGGGAGACGCCGTAGACATAGCTCCAGTGCCGCATCATCCCGACCCGGCCCGCGGTGAACGGGCGGCGGCTGGGCTCCTCGTCCCACGAGAACACCTCGGACGGGCTGACCTTGTAGCGGTACACCAGGTCGCGCATGAACTGGACGGCCTCGACGCACGCGGGGCTGTCCACGCCGACCGCGCCCGAGGGGTCGATGATGTGGCCGCGGTTGGAGGCGATGAACTCGACCAGGTCGCACAGCAGGATCTCGGCCTGCTTGGCCTGCCACAGATAGCCCATGGGCACCCGGCGGTGCTGCATCTCGGCCGCGATGTCGGCCAGTTCGTGCCAGCCGGTCGGCGGTTTGCGGCCCAGTGCCCGCATCAGGTCGGTGCGGTAGTAGAGACCGCCCGCGTCCACGTACCAGGGCAGGGCGACGAGACGGCCCTGGTACGTGCACGCCTCGACCACACCGGGGAAGAAGGAGCGCCGGAGCGCGTTGGAGACGTCCTGGTCCAGGGGGTGCACCCAGCCCGCGGCGGCCAGCTCGGCGATCCACACCACGTCCTGGGCGAACACGTCGACCGTGCCGTCCTTGCGGGCCAGCAGCTGGGTGAGCTGCTGATGGCATTCGGTGCTGGAGCTGGGCGGCGGCAGATTGCGGACGGTCACCCGGTAGCGGCTCTGGGCGGCGTTGTAGCGGTCAGCGAACGACTGCATACCGGCCGCGCCACCGGTGAACGCCGCGCAGGCGAAGGTGAGTTCGGTCCGCCGACCGCCACCGCCACTCACCCGCCGGGCCGGTTCGTCACCCCCGCACGCGCTGAGCAGGGGCGTGGCGGCGACGGCGCCGGCGGCCAGGGCGCCGGTGGAGAGCGCCCGGCGGCGGGTCCACGGTGGCTCGGGATGGGTGGGTGGGTGCGGCTCCACGGCGACTCCAGTGACGCGGCGCAAAAGCTCTTCAAGGGGTACGCAGAAAGACGTACAAAGTAGCGCTGGTTTATGCGGCTCTTTGCTGCAAGCTACGGCGGGCGGGATCCCTCGGTCAAGGGTCGTGCTGCAGCTTCTTGCGGTAAGGTGCAAGAATCTGCGGTGTTGCACAGTGTCGAGAAGTGCGCAGTGTCGAGAAGGGGGAGCACACGATGACGTCAGCAGAGGGGACCCGGGCGGTGCATCTGCCCGCACGCCGCCGGGCCGACCTCACCGCCTTCATCCAGCAGCGCGGCCAGGCCACCATCGGGGAGCTGGCGAAGGAGTTCGCCGTCTCGGTGGACACCGTACGGCGCGATCTGGACCATCTCGCGGCGCGCGGCCTGGTGGCGCGCACCCATGGCGGGGCGGTGCCGGGCGGCGAGCTGGCCACGGCCGACAGCCCGGTGGCGGACCGGATGAACGAGCGCCGGGAGGCCAAGGACGCGATCGGGGCGGCCGCCGCCCGTCTGGTGCGGGACAACGAGACGCTGCTCGTCAACGGCGGCACCACGGTGCTCTCGGCGGTGGCCGCGCTCGGCGGCCACCGGGGGCTGACGATCGTCACCAACAATCTGCGGGTGCCGGGGATGGTCCCGGTTCAGGCCCTGCGCGATCTGTTCGTGCTCGGCGGCGGCTGCCGGACCACCGCGCTGGTCACCATCGGCCCGATCCGCTTCCCCGACACCGCCGGGGTGAGCGCCGACACCGCGCTCATCGCGGTGGGCGGAGTCAGCGCCTCGGGGCTCTCGGTGTCCAACATCCCGGAGGCCCAGATGATCCAGGAGATGATGGACTCCGCGTCCCGGATCGTGGTGCTGGCGGACTCGGCCAAGTTCGAGCGCCGGGCGCTGGCCCTGATCTGCCCGCTCAGCCGCATCGACGTGCTGGTCAGCGAGCGGCCGCCGAGCGGCGAGCTGGCCCTCGCCCTGGACCGGGCCGAGGTCACCCTCGCCGGTCCGTATCTCCCCGAGGACGGCTGACCCCGCCGGGCGCGGTGGCACGGCGGGGGTCCGGTGTCGCGGGGGCTTCCGGGGGATCACATGAGCCGGTCCTTGGCCCTGTAATACGCCCCGGCGAAGGGCAGAAACCAGGCCGTCCCGTTGTAGAACGGCACCGGGATCTTCGGGAAGCCGATGCCGCGCAGCGGATTGGCCTCCGGGTGGCCGTCCATCACCTCGGCCATGGCCCGGCCCATGTACGTGGCCATCTGGACACCGTGGCCGCAGTAGCCCATGGAGTAGTACACGCCCCCGGCCTGGCCCGCGTGCGGGATGCGGTCGTAGGAGAACCCGACGCTGCCACCCCACACATAGTCGATGCGCGTCCGGCTCAACTGCGGGAATATCTCCGCCATTTCGCGCTGCAGCACCGCTCCGCTGCGGCGGTCCGACGCCGGGTCGGAGGGGGCGAAGCGGGCCCGGCCGCCGAAGGCGAGGCGGTTGTCGGGGGTGAGCCGGATGTAGTGGCCGATGTTCTTGGAGTCGACCACCAGCCGGGCCTTCGGGATGATCTCCCGGGCCAGCTCCTCGCCCAGCGGCTCGGTGACGATGACGAAGCTGCCGACGGACACCAGCCGCTTGCGGAACCACGGCAGCGACCGGTCGGTGTACGCGTCGGTGGCGGCCATCACCTGCTTCGCCCGGACGGTGCCGTGCAACGTCTCCACCAGGAAGGAGCCGTCCCGGTCGCGGGTCACGGCGGTGGCGGCGTTGCGCTCGTGGAGGCGCGCCCCGGCCCGTTCGGCGGCCTCCGCGAGGCCGTGTACGTACTTGCCGACGTGCAGTCCCGCGCTGAGCGGGTCCAGCAGCGCGCCGTGGTAGTAGTCCGAGCCGAGCTCGGCACGCAGCTCGCTCGGGCTCAGCAGCACCGTCTCATGGCCGAAGTTGTCGGCCAGATCGCGCTGCTGGGCCTTCTTCTGCTCGAAGTGCTCCGGCTTGTACGCCACGCCGAGCCGGCCGCACCGGTTGAAGTCGCAGTCGATGCCCTCCTTCTCCGTCAGCTCCTCGACGACGTCGACCGCCTCGCGGAAGGCGTCGTACAGCTCACGGGCGCGCGGCTGCCCGTAGCGCTTGCGCGCCTCGCCGGTGGAGATGGTGATGCCCTGGGTGCACATACTGCCGTTGCGCCCCGAGGCACCGGAGCCGATCTTGTCCTTCTCCAGGAGCAGGACGTCGGCGCCCTTGTGGGCGGAGTGGAGGGCGGTCGACAGACCGGTGAGTCCGCCGCCGATCACCGCCACGTCCACCGCGTCCGGCAGCTCCCTGCCGGAGCGGTCCGGAAACGGCGGGGCGGTGTCGAGCCAGTACGGGATCTGCTTCATGTGGTGCTCCAGGGGGTGTCGTGTCGGTCAGGCCGGATCAGCGAGCGGCGTCTGGTGCAGGGGGCACCTCCCAGCGGTAGCTGGGGGAGCATCGCAAGCCGCGTGAGGAGAGCGCAGCGGCGCTGCGTGCGACGAGCGCGGCGCCGCGAGGTGCCGTGCCAGGCGTCGGGAGCCCGGCATGACCGGCACGACACCCCCTTAGCAGCCGAGCAGGGCGGGGAGGCCGGAGAGGTCGGACAGCTCGTCGTAGGGCTGGTAGGCGGTGCTGCCCTGGCGGCCGAACCGGTTGATCCACACCCGGCGGGCAAGGCCCAGGTCACGGGTGGGGATGAGGTCGTACTCCCAGCCCTGGGCGGTGTGGATGACCTGGGACGGGTCGACGCCGATGGTCTTGTACGCGTACTCGAAGGTCTCCCGGGACGGCTTGTACGCCCCCGCCTGCTGGGCCGTGATCACATGGTCGAAGTCCACGCCGATGCGCGCGATGTTCTGTGCGATCAGATCGTCGTTGGTGTTGGAGATGATGGCGATCTCGTAGCGGGACTTCAGCGCCCGCAGCGCCTCCGGCACCTCGGGGAAGGGGCCGAAGCCGGACACGGCCGCCACCAGGGCGTCGCCGTCGGAGGCGCGGAACTCCAGTCCGTGCAGCCGCATCGCCTTCTCCAGGCTGGAGTGCAGCACCTCGTCGTACGGGCGATACGCCTCCAGCACGGCCTGGAAGCGCATCACCCGGAAGTTGTCGATGAACTTGTCCACGTCGAGCCCGTCCAGATCGAGCCGGTCGCCGAGCGCCTTCAGGGTGGCTGGGACGAGTTCGAAATCGACAAGGGTGCCATAGGCGTCGAAGGTCACTACCTGGCGCATGTTCTCCACCTCACTGGTTGTCATGTGTGTCAGACCACCCGTTCGCCGGGGGCCACGATGTCGTCGAGGGCGGCCAGATCGGCCGCGTCGGGTATCCATTCGGCCGCCGCCGCGTTGGCGGTGGCCTGGTGCGGGGTCATCGCTCCGCAGATCACGGAGCCCACCCCGGGGAGTGCGGCGAGCCCGCCGACCGCCACCCGCAGCAGCGGCAGGCCGCGCTCGGCGCCGTACGCCGTCAGCGCCTCGACCCGGTCGAGGGCCGCGTCGGTCAGCCAGCCCTCCCGCCAGGAGAGCCTGCTGCCCGGCGGCGGGGGCTCGCCGCGCCGGTACTTCCCGCTGAGCAGGCCGTTGGCCAGCGGATAGTACGGCAGCAGCGCGGTGCCCAGCCGGGTGGCGGCGGGGGTCAGCGTGGTTTCGGCGGTGCGGTCCAGCAGGTGGTAGCGGACCTGGGTGGAGGCGAACCCGGCCACCAGTTGCGGCCCCGTCATGTTGGAGCAGCCGTAGTGGCGCACCACGCCCTCGGCCACCAGTTCCTCCAGCGCGGCGACGGTCTCGGCGACCGGGGTGACACCGTCCGGCTCGTGGTACTGGTACAGGTCGATGTAGTCGGTGCCGAGCCGCCGCAGCGACATCTCCACGGCGTGCCGGAGGTACGCCCGGGAGCCGCGCGGGCCGAAGCGGTCGTAGTCCGGCCCCATGGCCATGCCGAACTTGGTGGCCAGCACCACGGTGTCGCGACGGCCCTTGAGGGCCGCGCCGAGCAGCCGTTCGCTGTCGCCCGCCTGGCCGGACCCGCCGTATCCGCCGTAGGTGTCGGCGGTGTCGAAGAGGGTGATGCCCGCGTCCAGCGCGGCGTGGACGACGTCCCGGGTGGCGTCCTCGTCCAGCCGTGAGCCGAAGTTGTTGCCGCCGAGGCCGACCACCGAGACGCGTGGCCCGGTGTCCCCGAGCTGCCGGTAGCGCATCAGCCCTCCCCCGCGCCGAAGCCGATGCACACGTTCTTCAGCTGGGTGTAGCTGTCCAGCGCGGCCAGCCCCTTCTCGCGTCCCCAGCCGCTGTGCTTGTAGCCGCCGAAGGGCAGCTCCACTCCGGTGCCCACGCCCACCGCGTTGATGTTGACCTGCCCGGCCCGGATCCCGTCGGCGAGGCGCAGCGCCGTGGTGATGTCGCGGGTCCAGACGTAGGAGGACAGGCCGTACGGGGTGTCGTTGGCGAGGGCCAGGGCGTCGGCCGCGTCATCGAACTCGATGACGGTGATGACCGGGCCGAAGATCTCCTCCTGGGCGGTGCGGGTGTCGTTGGTCAGGCCGGTGAGCACGGTCGGCCGGATGAAGTACCCGTCGGCGAGCGCCGGATCGTCCGGGCGGCCGCCGCCGGTACGGACCACGGCGCCCTCCTCGCGGGCCAGCCGCAGATAGCCCTCGACCCGGTCGCGCTGCCGGGCGGAGACCAGCGGGCCCAGATCCGGATCGGCCGGGCCCGGCCCCAGCCGGAGCGATTCGGCGTGGGCCACGAGCCGGGCGACGAACTGCTCGGCGAATCCGTCGCCGCGCTGGAGCAGCAGCCGGGTACCGGCCGAACAGGTCTGTCCGGCGTTGCCGAACACCGAGCCCGCCACCGCGCCCAGCGCCAAGTCCACGTCCGCGTCGGCGAACACCACGCTCGGGGACTTGCCGCCCAGCTCGACCACCGAGGGGACGACGTTGGCGGCCGCGCTCCGGGCGACGGAGATGCCGGTGGCCACCGAGCCGGTGAAGGTGATCTGGTCGATACCGGGGTGTCCGGAGAGGGCCGCGCCGGCCTCGCCGTCCCCCGGCACCACGTTGAGCACCCCGGGCGGCACCCCGCAGTCCAGCGCGATGCGGCCGATCTCCAGCGGCGTCAGGGGCGCCTCCGGGGACGGCTTGAGCACCACGGTGCAGCCCGCCGCGAGGGCGGGGGCGCTGCCCCGGGCGGTGTTCTGAAGCGGGTAGTTGAACGGGATGATCTGCCCGGAGACCCCGATCGGCTCCCGCACGGTGTAGTCGAGGAGCCCCGGCCCCAGGGGTACGGTCGTACCGCCCAGCTTGTCGGCAATGCCCGCGTAGAACTCGAAGTAGCGGGCGGCGGCCTCCACGTCGGCCCGCGCCTGGCTCAGCGGCTTGCCCACGTCCAGCGATTCCAGCCGGGCCAGGGCGGCGGCCCGGGCGCGGATCTCGGAGGCGATCCGGTACAGCAGCCGCCCCCGGTCGGCGGGGCGCAGCCGCGCCCAGTCGGCCGATTCCAGCGCGCCGCGGGCGGCGGCCACCGCCCGGTCCACATCGGCCGGACCCGCCTTGGCCACCTGGGCGATCAGGGTGCCGTGGGCGGGGTCGAGGACGGTGAAGGTGGCACCGTCGGCGGCGAGGACGGGCTTGCCGTCGATGAGCAGTTCGGTGACGGGCTCCGCCGTCATGGCCGGATCTCCCCTTCGACGCCGCCGAAGATGACCACCTCGTCGCCGGGACGTACAGTACGCAGTCGGCGCACCCACAGCACGATGCCGTCCCAGGGGGCGCGTACCTCCTCCAGTACCGTGCCGTAGTGGTCGCTGATGGTGGCGATCAGATCGCCCTCCTTGCACTGTTCGCCGGGTCCCGCGTGGCCGACGAAGAAGCCGCCGTCCGCCGAGCGCGCGAACGTGCCGCTCACCGCCGTGTAGTCGGTGCGCAGTTCCGCCTCGCCCTCGACCATGCCCAGCTGGCGCATGATGTTGCGGACCGAGCCGACGTGGAGGTCCACTGTCTCCTCACGGTACGTACCGCCGCCCGCCTCGATGGTGATGGCGGGCTTGCCCGCCTGGAGGGTGGACAGCCGGGCCGTGCCGCCCCAGGAACCGCCCTTCCAGATCAGGTCGTGTCCGGCGGCGAGGCCGATGGGGGTGGCCAGCTCCTCGTAGCCGCCCTGGACGATGGTCAGCGGGGCGATCTCGCCGAAGGTGCCGCCGGTGTGCAGGTCCACCAGGGCGTCGATGGCGGGGATGACCTGGTCGACGAAGGTGGCGGCGAGCCGCAGCGAGTACGAGCCGTCCGCGTCACCGGGGAAGATGCGGTTGAGGTTGGCGTAGTCGAGGCCGCTGGTGCGGGCTCCGGCCTCGAAGGCGGGGGTGTTCACGCAGGGAATGCCGACGAGGGTGCCGCGCAGCGTCGTGGGGTCGGTGCCGGCGATGACGCGGCGGACGGCCTCCATGCCCTCGTACTCGTCGCCGTGGATGCCGCCGTCCACGCACAGCACCGGGCCGGGGGTGGTGCCGTTGACGACGAGCAGCGGGATGCCGATCTGGACGCCGTAGGAGTGGGCGCCGACCGGGATCAGGCCCTGGGCGCGTTCACCGGGGGCGCAGGTGACGGGGCCGATGGTGTAGGGGGTGACGTCGGTGGTCGTCATGGGAGGAGAACCTCGTATCCGTGAGTGCGGGTCAGGCGGTGGGAAGGTGGGTGGCGGCCTCGTCGAGGGTGGCGCCGATGATGTCGACGATCCGGTCCAGCAGTTCGCGGTCGCTGATGAGCGGCGGCGCGATCTGCACCAGCGGGGCGGCGCGGTCGTAGACGCGGGCGAGCAGTCCGGCCTCGCGCAGCCGACGTGGGATGAGGTCGCGTACGAGCGCGGCGCGCAGGGGTTCGCCGAAGGCGCCGCCCTCGCCGTCCCCGGCGAGTTCGATGGCGTAGAAGAAGCCCTCGCCGCGGATGTCGGCGACGATCGGCAGGGCGTTCAGCTCGGCCAGCCGCTTGGCGAGGTGGTCCTGACCGGCGCGGACCCCGGCCAGGATGCCGTCGCGTTCGATGATGTCGATGCTGCGCAGGGCGATGGCCGCGCACAGCGGGTGTCCGCCGAAGGTGTAGCCGTGGTTGAGCACCTCGCCGGGGCGGTTGAGGACATCGGCGACCCGGGTGCTGACCATGGTGGCGCCCATCGGGGCGTAGCCCGCGGTCAGCCCCTTGGCGAGGGTGATGAGGTCGGGGCGGGCGCCGTAGCGGTCGCCGCCGAACCATTCGCCGAGCCGCCCGAACGCGGTGATCACCTCATCGGCGGCGAGCAGGAAGCCGTACCGGTCGGCGAGGCGTCTGAGCCCCTGCCAGTACCCGGCGGGCGGGGGGATGCAGCCGCCGCGGTTCTGCACGGGTTCGGCGATGAGCATGGCGACGGTCTCCGGGCCCTCGTCCAGGATCGCCGCTTCCAGTTCGGCGAGGAGGAGTTGGGTGAAGGCGGCGTCGTCGAGCGGTTCGGGCAGCCGGTTGCGGTTGGTGTCGGCGATGAACCGGGTGGTGACGGCCGGAGGGCCGTACGGCTGGGTGAGGCCGGGGTCGTCGGTGAAGGACAGGGCGCCGAGCGTCAGCCCGTGGTAGGCGCCGCGGCGGGCGATGGCCTTGGTGCGGCCCGGTTCGCCGCGCAGCGCGTGGTACTTGCGGGCGATCTTCCACGCCGTTTCGACGGCCTCGGCGCCGCCGCCGCTGAAGAAGGTGTACTCGATGCCCTCGGGCGCGAGGTCGGCGAGCCGGTCGGCGAGGGCGAGCGCGGTGGGGTGCGCGGAGCTGGACCACAGCGGGCTGTAGCACAGCTCGCCGAGCTGGTGGCGGGCCGCCTCGGCGAACTCGTCGGCGTAGCCGTAGCCGAGCTGGGCGCAGTACAGGCCGGACAGCCCGTCGATGTAGCGGCGGCCCGACGCGTCGTGGACGTACGGACCCTCGCCACGGGTGACGACGAACAGATCGCGGCCCGGGGCGCCGATGGATCCGTTGGCCGTCATGTTGAGCAGCAGATGCCGCTCCGCGGTGGCGGGACCGGTGGTGGGCAGGGCTTCGGTACTGGTCATACGGCGTCGCCTCCGGGGGCGAGTCCGGCGGTGTTCTCCACCGACAGCAGCGAATGCTGACGCCCCGAGCCGATCCAGCGCACCAGACCCACCAGGACGAGCGCGAGCACCGCGAAGGCGATGAGCACGGCACTGACCGCGGTCACGCTCGGGTCGACGTCGTAGGAGAGGGCGTTGAACACCTGCACGGGCAGGGTCACGGTGCTTGCGGAGGACAGGAACTGGGAGATGAAGAACTCGTCGAAGCTGGTGATGAAGGAGAAGATGGCGGCCGCGACGATGCCGGGCGCGGCGAGCGGGAAGGTGATCCGGCGGGCCACGGTGAGGCGGCCCGCGCCCATGCTGGCGGCGGCGTCCTCCAGCCGTTCGTCGATGCCGCGCAGGGTGGCCACCAGGATCATCACCGCGATGGGCGACGCCAGGACGGTGTGGCCGAGCGCGATGGCGATGGGGCTGCCGAGCATGGCGGCGGGTTCGAAGAGCAGGAACAGCCCGAGCGCGGTGACGACCTGCGGGATCAGCAGCGGGCCGAGGACGAGGGCGTACACCGCGGAGCGCAGCGGCAGTTCGCTGCGGGTCAGCGCGGTGGCCGCGGTGATGCCGAGGATCACCGAGAACACGGTGGTGATGGAGGCCACCAGCACGCTGAGCGACAGCGCGGCGGGCCACTTGCTGCCGTCGGCGAACAGCGCCCGGTACCAGCCGAGGGTCCAGGTGGTGGGCGGGAACGAGCCGAAGGCGTCGCCGCCGAACGAGGTGACGACGATGACGATGATCGGCAGGGCCAGGAAGAGCAGGATGAGGGTGGCGGCGGCGGTGAGTGCGACCCGTCCGGTCCAGGTGCCACGCAGTCCGATCATGACGCACTCCTCTTCCGCGCGCCCGCGCCGATGGACCCGGCGGTCTTGAGCAGCAGCAGTCCGGCGAAGGTGATGAGCAGCAGGACGACGCCCTGGGCGGCCGCCCCGTTCCACTGGTCCTGCTTCATCACCTGGTCGTTGATGAGGGAGGCCACCATGGTCTGCTTGGTGCCGCCCATCAGCGCGGGGGTGATGTAGTAGCCGAGGCACAGGATGAAGCTGAGCAGTCCGGCGCTGGCCAGGCCCGGGGCGACGAGCGGCAGATAGATGCGGACGAAGATGCGCACCCGTCCGGCGCCCATGCTGGCCGCGGCGGCGAGCAGCCGCCGGTCGACGCCCCGCATGACGCCGTACAGCAGCAGGACGGTGTACGGGAGCATCACGGCGGTGGTGCCGATGACCACGCCGGTCTCGTTGTAGAGCATCCGGAACGGGGCGCCGGGCACCTTGAGGCCGGTGAGGGACTGGTTGGCCAGGCCGTGGTCGCCGAGCAGGATGATCCAGCCGTAGGTGCGCACCAGGGCGCTGATGAAGTGCGGGACGACGACGATCAGCATGACGAGCCCGGCCCAGATCGGCCGCAGCCGGGAGAGCGCGTTGGCGAGGACGAAGCCGATGGCAAGGCTGAGCAGAGACGTTTCTGCTGAGATCCGCAGGGTGGTGAGGAGCACGGAGAGGTTGGCGCCGCTCAGCGCCTCCGCGTACCAGTGCAGGGTGAACGCGCCGTCGTTGCTCTTCAGGCTGAGCAGCAGGGTGCCCAGGATGGGGAAGACGAAGAGGACGAGCAGGTAGAGGACGATCGGCGAGGCGTTGAGCAGGCCGATACGGGCCCTTCGGGTGCCCACCAGCCGGTGGCGCAGCCCGCGGGGGCGGCTTGGCTTGGGGGCGCTGTGGGGGCGTACGGGCGTGGCGGGGCGTACCAGGGATCCGGCCATGGCTCACCCGTCCCGGTCTGCCGGGAAGACGTTGATGTCCTCGGCGTCGGCGGTCAGGCCGACCCGCTCGCCGGAGACGGGGGCGCGCCCGGCGGGCACTTCGAGGCGCAGCAGCGGGGTGTCCTCGGCGATCCGTACTCCGGTGCGGACCAGGGTGCCCACATAGGTGACGGTTTCCACGGTGCCGGTACAGAATCCCTGGTCGGGGGCGCAGACACGGAGTCGTCCGGGCTGTACGGCGGCCTGGACCGGCTGGCCGGGGCGGACGGGGTGGTGGCGGGCGGTGAGCAGTCCGCCGTGGTCGAGGCGGACCAGGGTGGCGTTGTCGTCGCCCTTCATCACCCGGCCGGGGAGGAAGTTGGCGGCGCCGAGGAAGTCGGCGACGAACGGGGTCTTGGGCCGCTCGAAGAGTTCGCGCGGGGTGTCGAACTGGTCGATGCCGCCGTCCCGCATCACCGCGATGCGGTCGGAGAGGACCAGTGCCTCTTCTTGATCGTGCGTCACATAGATGACGGTGAGGCCGAGTTCGCGCTGAATGGCCTTGATCTCGACCTGGAGCTGGTCGCGGAGCTTCTTGTCGAGCGCGCCGAGCGGTTCGTCCATGAGGATCACCGGCGGGCGGTAGATCAGCGCCCGGCACAGGGCGACGCGCTGCTGCTGGCCACCGGACAGCTCGCGCGGCCGGCGCCCGGCGAAGCCTGCCATGCCCGCCATGTCCAGCGCCTCGTGCACCCGGGTGCGGATCTCGGCCTTGGCTACGCCGCGCAGTTGCAGCGGGAAGGCGAGGTTCTCGCCGACGGTCATGTGCGGGAACAGCAGGTACTGCTGGAAGACGAAGCCGAAGCCGCGCTTCTGCGGGGCGAGCCGGGTGACGTCGCGTCCGCCGACGGTGACGGTGCCGGAGTCGGGTTCGACGAATCCGGCGACCATCATCAGGGTGGTGGTCTTGCCGGAGCCGGAGGGGCCGAGGAAGGTGACGAACTCCCCCGCGGCTATCTCCATCGAGGCGGAGTCCACGGCCACGGCGTCGCCGTAGGTCTTGTGGAGCCCCACGATGGACAGGGCCTTGCCGGTGGACGACGTCTGCGTGGACGCGGTCGTCATGGCGGGTGCGGGGTCGGCGGTGTGGAGGTCAGGCACGGGACCACTCCAGCCAGCGCTTGTTGATGGCGTCTTCGTGTTCGATCCACCAGGCGACGTCCAGGTCGAACCCGGATTCCAGGTGGCCGGGCGAGCTGGGCAGGTTGGCCTTGATGTCGTCGGAGAGCTGGTCGTAGGCGGACGGCACGACCGGGCCCATCGGGTAGACCTTGGCGAAGGCGGCCTGGACGTCGGGCCGCAGCGAGAAGTCGATGAGCTGGTAGGCGGCGTCGGTCTTGTCGGTGCCCTTCGGGATGCCCCAGCCGTTGGACTGCCTGCGGGCGCCGTTCCACTGGTACGCCATCGGGCTGCCGCCCTTGATCAGCGCGTCCAGGCGGCCCTGCCACACGCTCGTCATCACGACTTCCTTGCGGCCGAGCAGCACTCCGGGGAGCGCGCCGGTGTCCCAGTACTTCTTCACCGACCCCTTGATCCGGTCCATGGACTTGAACGCGCGGTCCACGTCGAGCGGGTAGAGCTTGTCCATGGGCACACCGTCGGCGAGCAGGGCGAATTCCAGCTCGGGCAGGTCGGCGTCCTGGGTCTGGAGGGACCGGCTGCCGGGGAACTTCTTCGTGTCCCAGAAGTCCGCCCAGGACTCGGGCTTGCGGCTGCCGAAGACATCGGTGCGATAGGCCATGACGCTGGCCCAGTAGTTCTTGCCGATCGCGTAGTCGGTGACAAGCTTGCTCGCGACCCGGGCCTTCTTGAAGTTCTTCAGCCGGTCGTGGTCGAGCTTCTGGAGGGCGCCCTTCGCACCGAGTTTCATGAAGTCGGCCATCGAGTCGTCGATGACGTCGAACTGCGGCCTGCCCTGCTTGATCTGGGCCAGCATCTGGGCGTACTGGATGTTGACGACCTGGATGGAGATGCCGGTCTCCTTGGTGAAGGCGTCGTACAGCGCCTGCTTGTTGGCATCTCCGTAGGTGCCGCCGCTGTTGCGGACGGTGAGGGTCTTCTTCCCGCCGCCGCTGGCGGCGCGGCTGGTGCCGCTGCCACAGGCGGCCAGCGACGGCAGGGCGGTGACGGCGGCGAGGCCACCGGCCCCGCGCAGCAGGGCTCTGCGTCCGATCAGGGGATCTCTCATCACTGCACCTCCGGGTTGTGCGGGTCGGGCGGGTCGAGCGGGGTGGTCGAGGGGTCGGGTGTGTACGGGGTGGCGAGGGCGGCGAGTTCGGCGCCGGTGGCGACGGTGAGGCCCTGCATCCCGTAGAAGAGGCGGCCGGCGGCGGGCGCGGTGACCTTGTGCTCCCGGCCGTCGGCGGGGTCGACGACGCGGCCGAGGCTCTGGCCTTCGGCCACTTCCCCGCCGCGGCCCGTCTCCGGGTACCACAGCCCGGTGGCCGGGGAGGTCACGGACGCGGCCCACAGCCACTCGCGGACGGCGGGGAGCGGTTCGGTGTCCGGCCGCGGGTCGAGGGTGCCGAGGTGGCGCAGCAGCCGGAAGAGGCCGTCGAGCAGGGTGCGCGTCGTGGCGGGGTCACGGTCGCCGAGCTGGCCGGTCTCGACGAGGATGGCGGGCACGCCCTGGCGGGCGGCGGCGGCGTGGCTGTTGCCGCCGGTGGCGCCGGTGCCGAAGATGACGTCCGGGTAGCCGACGGCGTGGGCCATGGAGCGGGTGGCGGCGTCCAGTGCGGCGTCACCGGTGAGGCGGTAGCCGACGAAGTCGGTCAGGGTCTCGTCGATGCCGCCGCTGTGCAGGTCGGCGTAGGCGTCCGCGCCGGGCAGCAGATGGGCGAAGAGCCAGGCGGCCAGCCGCTCGGTGGGCCCGCCGTCCGGGTCGCCGGGGAAGACCCGGTTGATGTTGACGCCGTCCAGCGGGGAGGTGCCCAGGCGGCCCTGGTAGACGGCCGGAGGGTTGGCGACGGGGCAGAGCACGACCTCTCCGCGCACGTCCTCGGGGGTCAGCAGCTCGGCCAGCCGCGCGGCGGCGTCCACACCCGCGAACTCGCCGCCGTGCACCCCGCCGGTGAGCACGACGCGGGGGCCGGGTCGGGCCCCGCTCACCAGCGTGACCGGGAGGTCGACCGTGACCGGGCCGAGGTCCACCGGGACGGTGCCCCGGACCTTGCGGCCGGTATCGGCGGTCAGCGGACCGACGGTCAGTGTCATCTCTTGCCTTCCGTGAAGGGTCAGGCCGCGGTGCGGCCGCGCGTGGACAGGAAGTCGATGGGCTGGAGCGTGTCGCCGTCGAGCGCGAGGTCGGCCGCGATGTCGCCCATGGCGGGCGAGAGCTTGAAGCCGTGCCCGGAGAATCCGGCCAGCAGCACGATGTCCTCGCAGGCGGGCAGCGGGCCGACCAGCGGGCGGCTGCTCTCGGTGTAGCCCTCCATGAAGACCGAGAGCCGCACCGGGTCGGGGTGCAGATCGGGCATGAAGCGGCGGGTCAGCTCGGTGAAGACCGCCAGCTCCTCCGGTTCCACGGTGCGGTCCAGCCGCTGCGGGTCGGGCACCGCGCGGTGCAGGGCCCGGGACAGGCCGAGCTTGACCGAGAGGCCGTCGGGTGAGGGCAGCCCGTAGCAGTGGGTGGGCGCGGTGCGGATGAAGGCGGGCGACTCGGCGCCGTGCCAGTCGTGGGCGGTGGGCAGGAACCAGGCGTTGATCAGCCGCCTGATGTCCACCTCCCACTCCAGGTCGGGCAGGAGTTCGTTGACCCAGGGGCCGACGGTGACCACGACGGAGTCGTACGTCTCGGTGCCCTGGTCGGTGGTCACGGCCACTCCGCCGCCCGCGGGCGCCACCTCCCGCACCGGGGTGTAGCGGTGCAGCCGGGCGCCCAGCTGCTCGGCGCGGGCGGCCGCGGTGTGCACGCTCAGCTCGGGGCGGAGAAAACCCGCGTTGCGGTCCAGTACGGCGGCGTCGCCGTCCTCGACGCGGAACTGGGGGAAGCGCTTGGCCAGCGCGTCCGTGTCCAGCACCTCGTGGTCGAGGCCGTGTTCGGCGATGGACTGAAGGACCGTGCTCATCTGCTGGTGGTCGGTGGGGCCCATGAGCAGACATCCGGTGAGCCGTCGCAGCTCGCGTCCCGTCTCCCGCTGGAGTTCCTTCCACAGCGCGTCGGCGTGGCGCAGCAGCGGTACGTAGCGGGAGTCCTCGAAGTGGGCGCTGCGGAAGATCCTGGTCTCGCCGCCCGCCGCACTCCGGTCGTGGCCGGGGGCGTACCGGTCGTAGCCGGTCACCTCCGCGCCCCGGGAGGCCAGCCGCCACATGGCCTGACTGCCCATGGTCCCGGTGCCGATGACCGCTACCCGCTTCCTCGTTGCCACGGATGCCTCCTGGGGTGGGTGGCGAGGTGTCCCAGACGGCCGCCCGTTCCACAATGTGGCATGCCGTGCTAGATTGCAGCATCAATGTCGCAGCGCTCCAGGGACCGGTCAAGGGATCGGCAGCGAAAACTCGAGAAGTTAATGGCGGAAACCAGATGGAAATGAAGAGCGTGATCCGCAGTCTTCGCATCCTCGAAGCGGTCGCCCAGCACCAGCCGGTGACCGTCGGCGAGCTGACGAAGATCTTCGGACTTCCCAAGTCGACGGTGCAGCGCACCCTGGTGACGCTCAGCGAGGCGGGCTGGCTGCGCGCCAGCCGGGGCGACACCACGCGGTGGGAGGTCGGCGCCCGGGTGCTCGCGGTCCGCCCGGCGGCGCACCAGGGGTCGAGCCTGTTCGCGGCGGCGCGCGAGCCGATGTGCCGACTGCGCGACGCGGTCGACGAGACCATCCATCTGTCCGTCCCGGACGGACTGCGCTGCATGGTCATGGTCGACCGGGTCGACTGCACCCAGGCGGTGCGCACCTACCATCAAGTCGGCGACACCTCGCCGATGCACGCCACGGCCACCGGCCACGCGGTCCTCGCCCTTCTCCCCGCCGACGAGGTCGCCGAGGTCATCGCGGACGGCCTGGACCGCTACGGCGATGCCACCATCACCGACCCGCAGGAGCTGCGCGAGGAGCTGGAGCGGGTCCGGCGGGACGGCTACGCCGTCAATCGCAACCAGTACCTGCCCGACGTCTGCGCCATCGCCGCGCCGATCGTCGCGAAGGGCGGAGTCCCGGTGGCCACCGTCGCCATCTCCATGCCGGACTCCCGCTACGACCCGCGGGAGGCGGACCGGTGGGGGCGGCTGGTGGCCGACACCGCGGCGGAGATCAGCGCCCGTCGCTTCGAGTGATGCCTTTGATGTCAGTGATGTCAGTAGATATCCGGGCCATATTCAGCGAGCGAATACCTCTTTGTCAATAAGTCGATTTACTGGAAGAGACATCCGACCTGTGGCGGGTATTTTTGCTCTCCCCGCCTCTAATTCGCCTCCTTCCGTTGACCTCATCCGATGTTTCTCCTAGGTTTCGGTCGACCCTGAACCCTGGAGGCGGTAGATGAGATCCACGCTCAGGCGCATATCCGTGGCCGCCGTCGCGGCCATGGCCGTCCTCACCGCGGCACTGCCGGGCACCGCGACGGCGCAGGGAGGACAGGGGCAGCAGGGGCGTACGTACCACGTCGCCACCTGGGGCTCCGACCGGGACGGCGGCAGCGCGCGCCATCCCCTGCGCACCATCGGCCGGTGCACCGGCCTGGTCCGGCCCGGGGACACCTGTCTGATCCACCGCGGGACCTACCGCGAGCGGGTCGCCCCGCCCTCGGGGCGCGCGGGCGCACCGGTCACCCTCGCCGCGTACGGGGACGGGCCGGTCACCGTCGACGGGACGCGGACCGTGACCGGCTGGAAGGACGCGGGCGGCGGTCTCGTGGCCGCAGATGTCTCCCTTCCGCTCGCCCGCGACGAGAACGCGCTGTTCCTCGACGGCGGCCGGGCCATGGAGGGCCGCTGGCCCAACTCCGGCCCCGATCCGCTCAATCCGTCCTGGGCGGTCGCCGAGCGCACCTCCACCGACCAGCACATCGACGACCCCGACCTGCCGGGCGGTGACTTCACCGGCGCCACCGTCCATCTGTGGGCCGGATCCAACCCGTGGAGCCAGCAGACCGGCACCGTGACCGCGGCCTCCGGCGGCGCCCTCGATTTCAAGGGCGGCAATTACCGCTGTACGCCGCTGTGCATGGGTGACCAGACCTACCGCAACTATTACCTGGTGGGCGCGAAAGCCACCCTCGACCAGCCCGGTGAGTGGTATTACGACACGGGCGAAAAGCGCCTCTACCTGGTCCCGCCCAAGGGCGGAATGGCGGGCCACACGGTCACCGCGAAATACGAGAAGTGGGGTCTGGACCTTGCCGGCAGCTCCCATGTCACCGTCCGCGGGCTCGGTCTGTGGGGCACCTCACTGCGCACCGGGACGAAGAGCACCGGTGTGCTGGTCGAGGGGTTGCGGGCGCGCTACATCTCCGAGTTCTCCACCCTGCCCATGCCACGCGACGACGAGCTGGCCATCCCGCCGGGCGAGGGCCATATCGTCGCCTCCCGGGTGCTCGACTCCGGCGTCCAGATCCTCGGCACCGGCAACACCCTGCGGGACAGCGACATCGGCTACTCCGCGGGCACCGGTGTGCTGCTGCGCGGCAGTGGCAACACCGTCACCAACAACTACCTCCACGACGTCGGGTGGATGGGCAGCTACACCCCCGGCATCGAGATCAACGGCAACGACCAGACCGTCACCCGCAACACCGTCCGGCGCACCGGCCGGGCGAGCATCGACACCTCCTGGCAGCTGAACGGCGTGCCGTTCCACAACAACCGCATCGCCTACAACGACCTGTCCGAGGCGATGCGCACCTCCCGCGACGGCAGCCCCTTCTACGTGTGCTGCAACCTGGACGCGACCGGTACGAGCGTCGACCACAACACCGTCCACGACGCGGACGGCCAGGTCGGCTACTACATCGACAACTCCTCCAGCCAGTTCCTGCTGCACCACAACGTGGCGTACAACACCGGCACCCGCGGTACCTTCTTCAACGGCCACAGCGGGGTCAGCCTGGGCAACCGGGACCACAACTCGACGTACGGGGCGGGGGTCTCCACCGCCGTGCGGCTCAGCGGCGCCACGGACGCCACCGGTACGTTCGTCAGCAACGACGTGGCGCTCGCCCCGATGGAGATCTCCGGACCGGGCGATCCGGCCCCTGTCGTACGGAACAACTTGACCCCACCGGATGATCCCCGCTACACCGACACCCGCAATGGTGAGCTGTGGCCCCGCGCCGGGTCCCCCGCCATCGACGCGGGCGAGACGGTCGACGGGGTGACCGGCGGGGTACGCGGTGACGGGCCCGACCAGGGCGCGTACGAGTACGGGGCGCCGATCTGGTCGGCCGGGTGCGATCTGCCCGGATGCGAGTCGCGGGTGCGCAACGACGGGTGGAAGGCCACGTTCTCCGGCGGCGGTGACGCGTCGGCCGCCGTCGACGGTGTGCAGACCACCCAGTGGAGGCCGGACGCCGCCCAGGCCGCCGGGCAGTCCCTGACCCTGGACCTGGGCGCGGCGAAGACCTTCTCCCGGCTGGCGGTCGACGCCGGACTGGACGCCACGGGCCACCCCTACGGCTTCGCGGTGTCCGTCAGCCGCGACGGCCACGACTGGGGCACCCCCGTCGCCCGCGTCGCGGGCCGCTCCTTCACCCAGGACGCGGTCTTCGCGCCGCGCACGGCGCGGTACGTGCGGATCGAGCTGACCGCGGCCGGAGACGTCCCGTGGGCCGTGAACGAGATCCGGCTGTACGCGGACGGGCCGGACGCGGCCGGTACGCTGCAGGCCGAGCGGGCCCAGGTGGTGCGCGGTGGCGAGCGCGGCGACGCGGCGACCGGCGTGCTGGGCTCCGGCGGCCTGGTCGGCTTCCGTCAGGTCTCGTTCGGCGCGGACGCCCCCGACCGGCTGACGGTGCGGATGGCGTCGGCGGACTGCGGCGGCGGCTGTGCGCTGCGACTGCGGCTGGACGAGCCGAAGGGCCCGGTGGTGGCGACGCTGCCGGTGCGGGACACGGGCGGCGCGGACCGGTGGCGGGAGCGGTCGGTGCGGCTCGCGCGAGGGATCACCGGCACGCATGACGTGTACCTCGTCGCGACGGGAGCGCGGAAGGTCGCCGCGGTGGACTGGCTGACGATGCGCTGAGGCCGGAGCCCCGTCACCCCCTGGAGCGCCTCGACCGTCACCGGCGGCCGAGGCGCTCCAGCCGCTCGTCCACCCCGGGACACAGTTCCCGGGCGGTGTCCAGGAAGGCCGCCAGGGCGGGAGAGCGGTCCCGGGCGCGGAAGGACATCACCAGATCCGGCAGTTCCACGCGCGGCCGCACCTCGCACACCCAGGTGCCCGGCCGCGCCGCCACCCGCAGACACGCGGGGCCGAGCCCCACCCCGACCCCGCACGCGGCCAGCCCGATGATGGTGTGCACATCGCGGGCGTCGGTGACGCCGCCACGCGGGACGGCCGCCCCGGATCCGTCGTCCAGCAGCGCGTCGAGCCAGCGGGCGACCACCGGCTCCTCGTCCTCGGGCGCCACGATCAGATGCTGCCCTCTGAGCTGTTCGACACCCACCTTCGGCTGCCCGGCGAGCGGATGGGCGGCTCCGACCACCGCGACCAGCTGGTCCCGGCCGACCGAGACCGACACCAGCTCCTCGGCACCGGCGCCCCGGGGCGCGCCACGCCCGATGCTGATGTCCAGCTCGCCGTCGAGCAGGGCCGCCGCCGACCGGCAGGTCGACATCTCGTGCAGCCCCAAGCGCACCTCGGGGCGCTCCCGGGTGAACCGGCCGAGGAGGGACGGCAGCAGTTCCAGCAGCGCCGAGCCGATGAAGCCGAGCCGCAGCCTGCCGGTCTCGCCCCGGGCGGCCCGGCCCGCGTCGGACACGGCGGCCGTCATCTCGGCCAGCGCCCGGCGCGCCCTGGCCAGGAACGCTTCGCCCGCGGCCGTCGGGAACACCCCGCGCGCCGTGCGGTCGAACAGCCGCGCGTCCAGCTCCCGTTCCAGCGCGGCGATCTGCTGGGACAGCGGGGGCTGGGCGATCCCGAGGGAGGCGGCCGCCCGCCCGAAGTGCTGGTGGTCGGCCAGGGCCAGGGCGTACCGCAGATGTCGTGCTTCCACAGGGCGATGATATCGAGGAGATATTGGCGTGCCGGTCGCGAGATATGGCCGTGGATAACGCCCCGGGCGCCGAGCTGCACGGTGTGCCCAAGACGGGCTACCACTGGCGCCACCTCGTCCCGAATTCGACGCCGGGCACGACCTCGCCGAGGAGGTGCCGGACGGGGTGGCCGCGGCGGTGTTGCCCTTCCTCGCGGGGCGGGCAGAGTGACCGCATGGACTTCGCCGCCGCGTTCCACCGCGAGATTCTGGCCTTCGAGGCCGCCGCCCGCCGGGCCGCCGACGCGGGCACCTCGCCCCTCGTACCCTCGTGTCCCGACTGGTCGATGGCCGATCTGGTGCTGCATCTGGGGGGTGTGCACCGCTTCGTCACCCGGATCGTCGAGGGCGGGCTGACGGAGCCGCCGGACGTCACGGACGTGGCGGTGTTCGCCCTCCCCGAGGACCGCGCGGGCTGGCCGGTGCCGGAGGGCGGGCCGCACCGGGGGCCGGTGCCGCCGGGTCTGGTCGAGTGGTTCGCCGACGGGGCCCGCGCGCTGGAGGCGCACATCCGTCACGGCGATCCGGACCAGCGGGTGTGGACCTGGTCGCGGGAGCGGAGCGCCGGATTCTGGTGGCGGATGCAGACCATCGAGGCGGCGCTGCACCGCTGGGACGCCGAGAGTGCGCTCGGGGTGCCCGGGCCCGTCGAGACCGCGCTCGCGGCGGACGCCATCGCCCAGACGTTCGAGGTCATGGCCCCGGCCCGGCGCGCCTGGAAGGAGGCACCACCGGGCGCGGGCGAGCGGTTCCGGCTGCGGCGGACGGACGGCCCGGGCGGCTGGACGGTGTCCTTCGAGGGCGGCGAGGTACGGCTCGACGGGGACACCGCCGGGCCGTACGACCTCGAACTGACCGGAACGGCCTCGGACCTGATGCTCTTCCTGTGGCAGCGGATCCCGGCCGACCGGCTGGACCGGATGCGGGGCGATCCGGCGATGGCCGACCGCTACTTCACCCTCGTCCCGCCGGTGTGACCACGCGGGTGTCCCCTACTGCTGCCGGTGTGACCACGCGGGTGTCCCCTACTGCTGCCGGTGTGACCACGCGGGTGTCCCCTACTGCTGGTCGTACTCCTGGGAGATGACCTCGGTCCGCCGGGTGGCGGGGTCGACGCGCACGGTGTCGAGGCCCAGGGTGTCGAGCTGCCTGATCGCCTCCGCCTCGGCGACCGGATCCACCACCCGCAGGGCGATGGCGGGTTCCTCGCCGTCGATCGCGGGCTGGTTCGCGAGCAGCGCCTTCATCAGCCGGTCGGCGATGCCCTCGGGCGCCTGTGAACCGACGGCCATGTGCAGCATCAGCTGCTCCATGCCGGTCTCGTTCCACCGGGCGTGTGCGATCCACACCGCGTGGATCTCGGGGAAGTCCAGCAGCCGGTCGCGCAGGGCGTCGCGCAGGGCCACCGCGCGCGGATGGGTGGACCGGGCGAGGGTGAGCGTACGGTCCTCCGGGAGCCGCTGGCCGCGCTGCTCGAGGATCTGGTGCAGCAGCGACATGGGAATCCCGGCATAGCCCGCGGGCGAGAACACCGAAAGGGTCGCCACCTTGGTCTGCTGTTCGATGTCCAGCAGCCGCGACACATCGCAGTGCACCGCTCCGGCGGCCTCCTGGAGCAGCTCCCGGCAGCACTCCTCGCTGGTGTATCCGGGCAGGCTCGGGCCGCTTCCCTCCATGCCGACGAACATCACGGAGCCGTTCGCGTCCACGGGCACATATACCCCGAAGTCGACGATGGCGTTGAGCAGTTGTTCCCCTTCGGTACGGGCGGCCTGTCGGTCGAGTATGTCGGCGAGTGCCTGGTTCCCTGTTGATGTCACGCACCGAGCATAAAAGGTGTACGGATGCCACCATGACGGGGCGGGGACGATGAGCGAGGGAGCCACGCATGAAGAGCGCGGATCTGCTGGCCGACGCCTTCGGCCGGGTGCGGGAGGCCGTGCACGGGGCGGTCGGGGGGCTCACCACGGACGACCTGGCCGTGCGTCTGGACAGCGGCGCGAATTCCCTCGCCTGGCTGGTGTGGCATCTGACCCGCGTCCAGGACGACCACGTCTCCGACGCCGCCGGAACCGAACAGACCTGGACAGCCGACGGCTGGTACGAGCGGTTCGGGCTGCCGTTCTCCCCGGCGGCCACCGGCTACGGCCACCGCGGCCGGGACGTGGCCAAGGTCCGGGCACCGGCCGGCCTGCTCATCGGGTACCACGACGCCGTGCACGCGCGGACGGTCGAGTACGTAACGGAGCTGCGCAACGCCGATCTGGACCGGATCGTGGACGAGGCGTGGACCCCGCCGGTGACCCTCGGGGTGCGGCTGATCAGCGTCATCGAGGACGACATGCAGCACGTGGGGCAGGCAGCCTATATCCGGGGCGCGCTCGGCAGACGCTGAGCAGGCGCTGAGCGGTCCGGCGGACCCGGCGGGCCGGTTTCAGCGAGCATTGACATGCAGGTGTTTGCCTGCATAACGTGAAGCGTGAGTTCGGAGATGGACAAGGTCTTCAAGGCGCTGGCCGACCAGACCCGGCGGTATCTGCTGGACCGCCTGCACGAGCGGGGCGGTCAGACGCTCGGCGAGCTGTGCGAGCGCCTGGCGATGACACGGCAGTCGGCGACGCAGCACCTGGCCGTCCTGGAGGACGCCAACCTGGTCGGCGTCGTGCGCCGGGGGCGGGAAAAACTGCATTACCTCAACCCCGTTCCCCTCTATGAAGTGCAGGAACGGTGGATCGACAAGTTCGAGCGCCCCCGCCTGAGAGCGCTCGGCGCGGTGAAACGACAAGCGGAGGACGCCATGGCCGAGAGGCCGACGTACCACTACGTCATCTACATCGAAAGCAGCCCGGAGAAGGTCTGGCACGCGCTGACCGACGCCGACGTCACGGCCGCGTACTGGGGCCACAGCAATGTGTCCGACTGGCAGCCCGGCTCGGCCTGGGAACACCGGCGTACGGATGGCAGCGGCATCGCCGACGTCGTGGGCACCGTCGTGGAGAGCGTGCCGCCCGAGCGCCTGGTGACCACCTGGGCGGCCCCCGGCACGGAACCCGTCGGCGGCCCGTCCCGGGTCACCTTCGAGATCGAGCCGTACGAGGAGATCGTCCGGCTCACCGTGACCCATGAGAACCTGGCCGACGAGGCCGAGCGCGAGCAGGCGGCCGGTGGCTGGGCGGCGGTGCTGTCCAACCTCAAGTCCCTGCTGGAGACCGGGAGTCCGCTGCCGCGGGAGCCCTGGACGGTGGGGCGCTGATCCCCGCGCTGCTACCCGCTCCGGTATCCGCGCCGACACGTACCCCGGGGGGCGCCGCCGTCATCCGGCGGCCACCCCGGGGGCGCGCTGCCGGATCGGGGTGCACACCCCGACCGCCACGATGAGCAGAAACAGGGCCGCGGCACCCAGCAACGGCCCGCGCACCCCGAACCGCGCCACCAGCGCGGTGAGCCCGGCGGCGCCCAGCGGGCCGAGCGAGTTGTGCAGGGTCCAGAAGGCGGAGGTGACCCGGCCGAGCAGATGGTCCGGGGTCACCGCCTGGCGCAGGGACATCGAGGAGATTCCCGCGAGCGCCATGCCGAACTGGTAGCACACCACCGCCACCGCCGTCTCCAGCACGGTGGCGGCCCCGGACAGCGCCCACAGCGCCAGCCCGCACACCGTGTACGAGCCCAGCCAGCACACGCCGAACCCCCAGGCCCGCCGCAGCACGGGTACGAGCACGGCGGCCAGTACGGTTCCGCCGCCCGCCACCCCCATCACGACGCCGACCGTCCGGTCGCCCGCGTCCAGCCCCTCCCGTATCTGGTAGATGAACACGTCGGTCATGCCCAGACCGATCAGCGAGACTCCGGTGAGCAGCACGGTGAGCCAGCGCAGCACGGGCGTCCGCCACAGGAAGACGAAGCCCGCCAGGAACTCCCCCTTCGCTCCCCGCCACCCGGTGGCGGCTCCGGCGGACGGGGTGGCGTCCCGCGCCGCCGCCTTCCGGAATCTGATCAGCGAGAGCGCGAGGGCGGAGGCGGCGAAGCCCGCCGCGTTGACCGCGATGGCCGCCGTCGGCCCGAGCAGCCCGGACAGTCCGCCCGCCAGCATCGGTCCCACGATGAAGGCGAGCGCGTTTGTCGTCGTCAGCCGCCCGTTGGCCTCGATGATCCGCTCGGGGTCCACCAGATTGGGGACGGCGGCGACGTAGGTGACCTTGAAGACCATGTCGAAGACCGCGGCGGCCGCCATCACCACATAGAGCAGCCAGACCTGCGGCCCGGCGATGGCCCAGCTGAGGGGAACGAGGGCGAAGAGCACCACCCGGGCCAGATCGCACACGATCATCAACTGCCGCCGGGGCAGCCGGTCGACCAGGATGCCCGCGAACAGCCCGGTGGCGATCGACGCGACGCCCGCGACGGCCGTCAGCAGCCCCATCTGGGCGACCGAGCCGGTGGCGTTCAGCACCAGCAGCGGCAGCGCCACCAGGGCGAAGGCGTTGCCCAGTTCGGACAGGGTCTGCCCGCACCAGAAGACGGTGAAATCACGCTGGGCCCATAACGGAGCCGGTTTCGTGGCCACGCTTTCCATCAGGCCCCCCGACGTCGGCGCTTGGCGGTGCGGGGCGTCAGGGCGGTGCCGCTCTCCTGCACCGTGACGCCGAGGGCCTGGGCGAACTGCGGTGCCAGTTCGAGGAGTTGACTGCCGGTGATGGCCGCCCCGCGCAGCGCGTCGATCCCCTCGGTGATGCCCAGCCGGGCGGCGTCGCGCAGATCGACCCGGGTCATGCGCGCGTTGCCGCAGCGCACCCCCTCCAGCGTCGATCCGGGGAACGCCACGTCCGTCAGCTTCGCGCCTCCGAGGTCGGTGTCCCGCAGGAGACAGTCCGCGAAGGTGACCTCCCGCAGCTCGGCGGTGCGCAGATTGACCGATTCGAACTTGCAGCGGTGGAAGGTCACGCGGTGCATGACCGTGCCGAACATCTCCAGTCCGGCGAGTACGCAGCCGATCAGCTCGCCGTCCAGCCAGTCGCCGTCGGCCAGGTCGGAGCCCACCCAGCGCACTCCGTCCAGCCAGACGTCGTTGAAGCGGGCCCCGCGGTAGCGGCCTCCGGTGAAGGTCACGGCGGAGAAGGCGGATTCGAGGAAGCGGGCCTGACCGGCGTCGGCCCCCTCGTACTCCCCGCCGTCGAAGTGGACGGTGTCGTAGTCCCCGTCCACCGTCAAGGTGCCGTCGAACGGGCGCAGATGGCTCGCGTACGGCAGATCGGCGAGCTGACGCGGGGATGACATGGCGAAACCTCATTTCCGGGGGCACCACCGGCCCGGGCGCGCGGTGTGCGAGATCGATGGTGCCATTAACTTCTGCCTTCCCCACCGTTGACATGTGGTGTGGGCCACTCCTACGTTCAGGCAAGCCGGTTCGGGTCTCCGGCAACCCTTCGATATTTCGAACGCATGGATCTCCCGAGAGGTACGCGTCAGTGGTGTCGAACCGGTTCGACCAGCAGCACCCGTCCGTCACCATCGGCGAGATCGCCCGTCTCGCCGGGGTGTCGCGCAGCACGGTCAGTTACGCGCTCAGCGGCAAGCGGCCGATCTCCGACCGCACCCGGCGGCGCATCCAGCAGGTCATCGAGGACCGGGGCTTCCAGCCGAACGCCAGCGCCCGCGCGCTGGCCCATGGCCGCACCCGCACCCTCGGGCTGGTCTTTCCGACCGTCAGCCGCCGCTACACCGATATGCAGCTGGACTTCATCAACAGCGTGGTCGACGCCGCCGCCGCGCACGACCACGACATCCTGCTCTCGCGCAGCGACGGCGACGGCGACGACTCCTTCCGCCGGCTGGTCGGCGAACGGCGGGTCGACGGCGCGCTGCTGATGGAGATCCGGGCGCCGGACTCGCGGGTGGCGGGCATGGTCCGCTCGGGCTTCCCGTTCGTGTCCATGGGCCACACCGAGCACACGGACAAGCTGTCCTGGGTCGATCTGGACTTCGCGGAGCTGACCGCCGCCTGCGTGACCCATCTCGGGCGGCTCGGCCATCGCCACCTCGCGCTGGTGGGACGGCCCCGGGAGCTGTTCGACGCCGGGTACGTGCCCGCGCACCGGGGGCGCACCGGCTTTCTGCGGGCCACCTCGGAACTCGGGCTCACCGGCGAGGTCCACCACTGCGGTGACGACGCCGCCTCGGGCCAGGCCGTGGTGGCGCGGCTCCTCGACCGGGACCCGCGCACCACCGCGGTCGTGACGCTCAACGAGGCGGCACTGGTGGGCCTGTACCGCGGGCTCGCCCTCGCGGGGCGCTCCGTACCCGGCGACTTCTCGGTGACCGGGGTGGCGGCGGCCCGCTGGGCGGAGGCCGTCACCCCGATGATGACCGGCGCCGACGTGCCCTCCGATCTGATGGGCCGACTGGCCGTGGAACTGCTGCTGGAGCGGCTGGACGCCCCGGCCGCGGCGCCCCGGCAGCATCTGCTCACCCCTCCGCTCACCCCGCGCGCCAGCACGGGGCCGGCACCGCATCGCAACTGACCGACTCACCCCTCGGAGACGCACATGGCCAACCGAGCCAACAGGCCCCCGGCTACCACCGGGCGGGGCCCTCTGGACCGCCGCTCCTTCCTGCGGATATCGGGCTCCGGGCTGCTCGCCGCGGGGCTGGCAGGCCCGCTCACCGCCTGCGGCGGCGGGGGCGGCGGGTCTTCGGCGAAGAACCTCGTCTGGTGGGACTACCTCGTCGAGGACGCCCGCCAGCCGGGCATCAAGGCGCTGATCGCCGACATGGAGAAGAGCATCCCCGGGCTGAAGATCACCCGCCGGACCTTTCCGTTCGCCGAGCTGGAGCCCGCGATCATCAAGGGAGCGGCCTCCGGCGATCTGCCGGACCTGGCGGTCATCGACAACACCTCGATGAACTCCCTCGCCCCGCAGGGGCTGCTCACCGACCTCACCGACCGGGTGAAGGAGTGGGGCCAGGCCGACGCGTACTACAAGGGCCCGTGGAGCAGCGGGGTCATCGGCGGCAAGACCTACTCGGTCCCCAACAACGCCAACTGCCTGGCGCTCTACTACAACACCGAGCTGCTGGAGAAGGCGGGCGTCACGCCGCCGAAGACGTGGGAGGAGCTGTCGGCGGCGGCCCGCAAGCTGACCCGGGGCAGCACCTTCGGGCTGGCGATGAGCGCGGTCAAGACCGAGGAGGGAGTCTTCCAGCTGCTGCCCTTCCTGTGGTCGGCGGGCGGCGATCTGGACACGTTCGCCACCGGCGGCGCCACCGCGCTGGCCTACCTGGGGGAGCTGGTGAAGGCGGGCGCGCTGTCCAAGCAGTGCGTGGGCTGGACCCAGCAGGACGTCAACATCCAATTCACCTCCGGCCGCGCGGCCATGCAGATCAACGGGCCGTGGCAACTGCCCGGCCTCAAGCAGCAGTCCAAGGTGAAGTGGGGGGTGGTGCCCATTCCCGTCGACAAGGAGCCCGCGAGCTGCCTGGGCGGGGAGAACTGGGTGATCCTCAAGACCAGCGGCAAGGCCGACCAGGCGTGGCGGGCCATCGAGTACAGCCAGCGGAAGAAGCCGCTGGCCGCCTATCTGGGGTCGGTGGGGCTGCTGCCCGCGCGCAGCGACATGGCGGACAGCGGCGACTGGGCCACCGACCCCACCCTGAAGGTGTTCGTCCAGGAGTTCGGCAACGCCCGGCCGCGTGCGTACGGCGAGCACTATCCGCAGATGTCCCAGGCCATGGCCGAGGCGTTGCAGGCCACCCTGACCGGCAGCTCCTCCCCCGGGGCCGCCGCGAAGAAGGCGGCCGCCGCCATCATGCCCAAGCTGTCGAAGTAGCGGGGCCGCGATGACCACGCAGAGCCTGCGGACCCGCCGTACCCGGGCCGGATACGGCATGTCGGCGCCCGCGCTGCTCTTCCTCGGCGCGACCATGCTGTTCCCGCTCGTCTACAACCTCTGGACCTCGGTCCACCAGGTCGAGATCGGCGATCTGGTGACCGGCGACTGGGCGTTCAACGGCACCGCCAACTACGACGCGGTGGTCTCCGAGGGCGCCTTCTGGCACGCCGCCCGGGTCTCCCTGCTGTTCACGGCCGGTTCGCTGGTCTTCCAGTTCACCATCGGCTTCGCGCTGGCGCTGCTGTTCGTACGGCGGTTCCCGCTGGCCGGGCTGTTCCGGGGGCTGATGCTGGTGGCGTGGCTGCTGCCGCCCATCGTCAGCGGCACCCTGTTCCGCTGGATGCTGGACGCCGACTCGGGCGCGTACAACGAACTGCTGCACACCGTCGGGCTGGACGCGCTGGCGCACAACTGGCTGACCGACCCGGGCACCGCGCTGCCCGGGGTCATCGCCGCCAATGTGTGGGTGGGCGTGCCCTTCAACATGCTGCTGCTCCTGGTCGGGCTCCAGTCCATCGACCCCAGCCTCTACGAGGCGGCGGCCATCGACGGCGCGGGGCCCTGGCAGCGGCTGCGCCATCTCACCCTGCCGCTGATGCGGCCGGTGGCGGCGGCGGTGCTGCTGCTCGGTCTGGTGTACACCTTCAAGGTCTTCGACCTGGTCTTCGTGCTGACCGGCGGCGGCCCCGTCGACTCCACGACCGTCCTCCCCCTCTATGTCTATCAGTCTGCGTTCAAGCTCTTCCAGCTCGGCCGGGGCGCGGCGGCGGGCACCCTGCTGCTGCTCGTACCGCTGCTGGTGGCCGTGGCGTACGTACGCAGGCTGCGCAAGGAAGGAGCCGCCGCATGACCCGCACCCGCCGCCCCTGGCTGCTCACCCTGGTCGCGGGCGTCATCACCGCCTTCTTCCTGCTGCCGCTGTACTGGATGATCGCCACCTCGCTGAAACGTCCCGACGAGGTGCTCAGCTCGCCGCCGCAGTGGTTTCCGTCCCCGCCGAGCGGCGAGAGCTACGCACGGGCGCTGGACAAGCCGATGCTCGGGCAGGCGCTGCTCAACAGCGTGGCCATTTCGCTGGGCGTGGTGGCGCTGACCCTGGTGCTCGCGGTGCCGCTCACCTACGCCGTGGCGCGCATCCGGATGCGCGGCTCGGCGGCCATGGTGCTGTCGCTGCTGGTGGCGCAGCTGCTGCCGAGCATCGTGCTGGCCGCCCCGCTGTTCATCGTGCTCCGGGACGCCGGGCTGAACAACACGCTGCTGGGGCTGGTGATCGCGGACACCACCCTCACACTGCCCTTCGCGGTGATCGTGCTGCGGCCGCTGGTGCGCGCCATGCCCGCCGAGATCGAGGAGGCGGCGCTGGTGGACGGCTGCGGGCTGCCGGGGGTGCTGTGGCGGATCGTGCTGCCGGTCATGCGGCCGGGGCTGATCGCGGTCGGCGCCTTCTCCTTCCTGCTCGGCTGGGGAGAATTCGTGTTCGGTATCACCGTGAACAGCGACCCCGAGGTCCAGCCGGTGACGGTGCTGCTCAACACGTTCGTCGGCCAGACCGGCACCGCCTGGGGGCCGCTGATGGCGGCCGCCACGATCGTCAGTGTGCCGGTGGTGTGCGTGTTCGCGATGCTCCAGCGGTTCATCGTGGGCGGGCTCACCGCCGGGAGCGTCAAGTCCTGAGGGAATTGGCCGACCGGGGCATATGCCTGGCTTTAGGACGCGGCTAGCTTTCTGCTCATACTGACATCAAGTCAGGACATGTCGAGCGAAGGCGGGTTGATCGATATGCAAAGGCGCAGGGACATTCTGAGGGCGGCCGGGGTCGTGGCGGGCGCCACCGTGGTGGGTGCCATGGGCAGCGGCACGGCCGCCGCCGTGTCCGGAGGGGCGGCGGCCGTACGGGGCACGAGAAGGATCACCAGTTCCGTGGGGACCCGGCTGAACACCTTCCATGACGCCTCGGGGCTGGTGACCGTGTCGGTGTTCTCCCACCGGGGGAGCCCGCCCCAGCAGCACTGGATCGATGAGACCGTGCTGGTCGGCGACGGCGACATGATCGCCATCGGCGGTGGTGCCACGGCGGCCGAGTACCCGAACGGGGCCCTGCTGACCGCCTCGTACCCCACCGACGACCTCTCGGGCTGGACCGTGAGTTCGAAGGACCATATCGAAGCCCAGGCCCACGAGCTGACCTCGTATGTCATCGGTCTGAAGATCGCCGGGATGAGCCGGGACGAGCTGCTGCGCTCGGTGTACGTGTCGCGCGCCGACAGCGGGGTGGCCCCGCATCCGGAGGCCGAGGCCGGAGTTCCGTCGTCCACTGACTTTTGTCTGGTCGGCGGCGGATTCCGGGTGGACTGGCACGGTGGCGGCAATCTCGCCACCGCGTCCTTCCCGTCGACGGAGACCTCCTGGAAGGCGCGGTCGAAGGACCACCAGGTGTCCGATCCGGCCAACATCCGGGCGTTCGCGATCGGGCTGCGGCGCCGGCTGCCCGTCGGGACCGTATCGAACAGCTTCCTGCGGTCCGACTCCGGCCAGTCCCCGCACCCGGCCGCCGTGGCATCGGTCGAGCCCGGGTTCGCGCTGACCGGCGGCGGCGCGGACGTGCACTGGCGGGGCGCGGGCAACCTGCTGTGGAAGCTGGAACCGGCGACCGGCCAGACGCCGAGTTTCAGCGCCGCCGCCAAGGACCACCGGATCTCCGACCCGGCCACGATCACGGCGTACTCGGTGGGCATCCGGATCAACTGAACGGCCCGGCCGGGCCGTTCAGTTGATCCGGCGCCCGGTGGCTCCACCGGCGGGACCCGAGTGTCACCGCCGGTGGAGGGTCCATGACCAGCGGTACGTCCCCGCCCCCAGCGCATAGCGGGGCAGGGTGTCCGGGCCGCAGGACGCCGTGCCCAGACCGCGGTGCGCGGCGTCGAGGTGCACCACACACCGGGGCCGGGGCACCAGCTCGTCGTGGTGGGTGGCGGCGGCCAGATCGGCCGCCCGGTGGCGGGTGACCGACACCTGCCGCGGGGCGTCCAGCCGTACGGCCAGCCCGCCGCCCGCGTCCGACGACAGAAGCGAGAAGCCCCGCACCCCGTGCCGCCCGCCGCTCTCCTGCGGCCGGAGGTACGGGGTGAACAGCCGGTCCACCCGGACGCTGTGATGGCCGACCGGGCCGCCCGCACACCTGTCCGGGTACGTCTCCCAGGGGCCCTGGCCGTACCACTCCATATGGTCGAGGCCGCAGACCGTCTCGAAGACCGTGCCCACGCGCGCGGCGTCGGTCAGCCCCTCGGGGAGGTCGGCCGTCTCCTCCACCAGCAGGCCGCCCTCGGGCAGCGGGGTGAAGACCTGGAGATGTTCGACGGTGCCCGCGGCGGTCGGATACGCGCTGCGCACCAGGGTCCGGGCGCCGTCGCGGTCGACCGAACGCGGTGTGCGTTCCAGCCGGTCGAGACCCAGCGTGTGCCAGTGGTCGGCGGCGCCGCCCAGCAGATCGTTGTCGGTGGGCGCGCGCCACAGGCTGAGCACCGGCGGGGAGGTCAGCAGCGGATGGCGCAGCAGCCCCTCGGCGTCGACCGGGACGGCCGGGCCGGAGGCGGTCACGGCCGGGGGCGCGGGCCGCTCACGGAGCCGGATCTGCGGGATGCACACCTCGGTGCCGCGCGGCGCCCACGGCATCTCGCCCCGGGTGGTGACCCGCAGGGTGAGCCATGCCTCGCCGCCATCCGCGGGCAGCCGGTCCACCAGATCGGGCGGCGGGGCGATACGGGCCGACGCGCCGGGCGGCAGGGTGGCGGGCAGGTCGGCCGGGGCGGTGCGGGTGCCCGCGTCCTCCAGGGACAGCCGCCACTCGGCGGTCAGCCAGGACAGATCGCGGAAGTGCTGGGCGTTGGTGAGGCGCACCGAGCCGTCCGGCTCGCGCGACAGCCGCAGCGGCGCCGCGAGTTCGCGGTGTTCGTACAGGGCGGGCTTCGGAGTGCGGTCGGGGAAGACCAGTCCGTCCGCGCAGAACGCGCCGTCGTGCGGGGTGTCGCCGAAGTCGCCGCCGTACGCCCAGCGGTAGCCCTCGGCGGCCACCCCGTGTGCGTACGCCCCCTCGCCGGCGCGGCCCGCCGGGCGGCCCGCGGTCCGTCCGGTGGTGCGCTGGAGCAGTCCGTGGTCCCAGAACTCCCAGATGAAGCCGCCCTGGAGCCCGGGGGTGGTCTCGATAGCGGCCCAGTGGTCGGCGAGGGTGCCGTTGCTGTTGCCCATGGCGTGCGAGTACTCGCACAGGATGAGCGGTTTGGTCTGCTCGCCGGAGGTGGCGTGCGCGGTGATCTCGTCCAGCGAGGCGTACATCGGGCAGCAGATGTCGCTCGCGACATCCGGCGAGGCCCAGCCGGTCTTGGCCGCGCCCTCGTACTGGAGCGGACGGGTGGGGTCGTAGCGGCGCAGCCAGCCCGCGGCGGCGTCGTGGTTGGCGCCGTAGTCGCTCTCGTTGCCCAGCGACCAGATGATGACGCTCGGGTGGTTCTTGTCCCGCAGCGCCATGCGCGCGACCCGGTCGGTGAAGGCGGCCAGGTAGCGCGGATCGTCGGCGATCTCGTGGGCGTGGTCGTGGCTCTCGATGTTCGCCTCGTCCACCAGGTAGAGGCCGAGTTCATCGGCGAGGTCGAGGAGGGCCGGGTCGTTGGGGTAGTGCGAGGTGCGGACGGCGTTGAAGCCGAAGCGTTTGATGGTCTCCAGGTCGGCGCGCATCTCGGCGGGGGTGACCGTGCGCCCGGTGAGCGGGTGGAAGTCATGCCGGTTGACGCCGCGTATGAACACCCGTTGGCCATTGACCAGCAGATCCCTGCCCACGACCGCGACGGTGCGGAAACCCACGCGGTGGTGCGAGGTGTCGGCGGTCGTCCCGTCTGGGCGGTGCAGCGTCACGGTGAGCCCGTACAGCTCGGGCGTCTCGGCGGACCAGGTGCGGACCCCGGGGACGGCCGCCCGCAGCCGCGCCTCGCCGAGGAAGTCCGAGACCCGCTCCTCCGCAGCGCACCAGGCGGCGTACTCCTCGTCGACGGGCACGTCCCCGACCCCGTCGAGGTGGGCCGAGACCCGCCACCCGGCGGGCAGCGCGCCGTCGGTCGAGCGCACCTGGACATCGACCCGCAGCTGTCCGTCCGCCGGGGCGGTGATCCGCACATCGGCCAGGTGCAGGGGGTCGGTGGCGTAGAGGAGGACCGGCCGGGTGATGCCGCCGTGCCACCACTGGTCCTGGTCCTCGATGTGCGTGGCGTCGGACCACTTGACCACGGTCAGCCGTACGGTGTCGGTCGCCCCGGGGCGTACCGCGTGGCTGATGTCGAACTCGCTCGCGAGGTGGGAGTCCTTGCCGATGCCCACCGGCCGCCCGCCCACCTCGGCGAGCAGCACGCTCTCGGCGGCGCCGACCCGCAGGACGATGCGGCGGCCCGCCCATTCGGCCGGGATGTGGACCTCCCGCTCATGCACTCCGGTGGGGTTGTCGGCGGGCGTGTGGGGCGGGTAAGCGGGCCAGGGCATCCGCCAGTTGGTGTAGCGCGGGATGTCGCCGGTGTCCTGGGTGGTCCAGGGGCCGGGTACCTCCAGCCGGGTCCAGGTGTCGGCGGGCGCGGTGGCGGGTGTGGGCAGCAGCTGGAAGCGCCAGGGCCCGTCCAGGGAGAGGCTGCCCGGCACCCGGTCGACCGCGTGCATCGGCAGCCGGCGCCAGGACGTCAGCTCGGGGGACTCCCAGGGCCGCAGCTCGCCCCAGAGGTAAGGGTGCGCCGTCATCAGCGGATGGCTCCCTTGCCGAGGTCCGACAGGATCTGCCGGGCGCCGATGAAGAACACCACGAGCAGCGGGAGCAGCGCGAGCAGCGCCCCGGCCATCACCATGCCGTAGTCGGTGGTGCCATGGACGCTGTTGAGCTGGGACAGCGCGACCTGGAGCGTCACATGGTCGGGGTTGATCAGCGCGATCAGCGGCCAGGCGTAGTCGTTCCACTGGCCCATGAAGGTGAAGATGCCGAGGAAGGCGAGGCCCGGCCGGACCACGGGCAGGGCCACATGCCAGTACTGCCGCAGGAAGCCGCAGCCGTCGAGCCGGGAGGAGTCCATCAGCTCGTCGTGGATGGCGCCCTTCATGTACTGGCGCATCCAGAAGATGCCGAAGGCGTTGGCCGCGGCCGGTACGACCAGGGAGGTGAGGGAGCCGATCCAGCCCAGCTTCGCCATGATGACGAACTGCGGGATGGCCTGGAGCTGGGCGGGCACCATGAAGATGCCCATCATCAGGACGAACAGCAGTCGGCGGCCGGGGAATTCGTACTTGGCGAAGACGAAGGCCGCGAGCGAGTCGAAGAAGAGCACCAGGAAGGTCACGGAGGCCGCGACGATCAGGGTGTTGGCCATCGAGCCGAAGAAGTCGATGTTCTGGAAGAGATGGCGGACGTTCTCCAGGAAGTGGGTGCCCGGCAGCAGCTTCGGCGGGAACTGGAAGATCTCGGTCGACGTGCGGGTCGACATGACGATGGTCCAGTAGAAGGGGAAGAGGGAGACCAGCACCCCGGCGATGAGCGAAATGTGGAGGGTCAGCCCTCGGGCGCGTGTGCCCTTCATGCCCTTCACGCCTTTCATACCCTGCATGACGGTCTCCCTACGCCTTGTCCTTGCGCTGCACCAGGCGCCAGTTGATGATCGAGAAGAGCGCGACGACGAGGAAGATGCCCCAGGCGATGGCGGCTCCGTAGCCGAAGTCGTTGTTGTCGAAGCTCTGCTGGAAGAAGTAGAGGACCATCGTCTGGCCGGAGTTGCCGGGGCCGCCCGCGAAGGTCGAGGTGTTGTTGGTGTTGGCCAGCAGCACCTGGGGTTCGGTGAAGCTCTGGAGGCCGGTGACGGTCGAGACGATGAGCGCAAAGAGGATGATCGGCCGCATCATCGGCACGGTGATCCGGAAGAAGGTCTGTACCGGTCCCGCGCCGTCCACCCGGGCCGCCTCGTACAGCTCGCCGGGGATGGTCTGGAGCCCGGCGAGGAAGATGAGCGCGTTGTAACCGGTCCACTGCCAGGTCATCAGCATGGCGATGGCGATCTTGATGCCCCAGGCGGAGTTCAGCCAGGCCACCTGGTCCAGTCCGAGCCCCTCCAGCACGGCGTTGGCGAGACCGAAGTTGGTGGAGAAGACCGAGGAGAAGATGATCGCGACGGCGACGACGGAGGTGACGTTCGGCAGGAAGTAGGCGAAGCGGTAGAACTGCTTGAAGCGCACCGCGGAGTTGAGCATCACGGCGGTCACCAGCGCGAGGAAGAGCATCGGCAGGGTGGCCATGGCCCAGATGATCAGGGTGTTGGTGAGGGAGTGCCAGAACTGGGCGTCCCCCAGCAGATAGCGGTACTGCGAAAGACCCGCGTATTCCATAGGGCCCAGCCCGTCCCAGCGGTGGAACGAGAGGTAGAGGGAGTACCCCACCGGGATCAGGCCGAAGCCGAGGAAGAGCAGATAGAACGGGGAGATCGCGAGGTAGAGCCGCCAGTATCCGAAGACGGACCGGGGCTTGTGTCGCGCGTGGGCGGCCTTCGTGCCGCCGCGGGCGGCGGGCGGGGCACCGAGCCCGGGCACGGCGGTCATACCAGCACCCCCATGTGCTCCGCTATGCGTCGGCACTTGCTCATGGCGTCCTTCCAGGCCCGGGCGGGGTTCTTGTCGAGCGCGTTCACATTGCGCAGTTCGTCGGAGACCACTTGGTCGAGCGCGTAGTCGTAGGGGCTGTGATAGGCGACCGGGACCTTCTCGGCCGCCGGGCCGAAGACATCGATGGTGACCTGGCCGCCGAAGAACGGGTCCGGCGCGCGCATCGCCTTCAGCCGGTACGAGGCGGGGGTGGAGGGGAAGAGGGTGGCGTCCGTGAAGCCGCGGGCCTGGTTGTCGGCGTTCAGCAGCCAGGTGATGATCTGATAGGCCCGCTCGGGCTCCCGGCAGTACTTGGTGATGGCGAGGAATGAGCCGCCGTTGTTGGCGGAGCCGCCGGGCATGGCCGCCACCCGCCACTTGCCGCTGGTCTTGGGCACGGTCAGCTTGAGGTCCCCGGCCGACCAAGAGGCGCCGAGCTGGCTGGGCAGCAGGCCCTTCTCGATGGCCGCGTTGGAGTCCGGCGTGCCGGACTGGTACTTCGAGCACAGGCCGCGCTCGTACGCCTCGATGGCCTTGCCCCAGGCCCGGCGCACATGGGCGTGGTCGCCGATGAAGTGCCGGTCCTTGTCGACGTACCGCAGGGTGCCCTGCGCGAGCATGTACTGGTAGACCGTGAGCGCGTCGATGAGCAGATACGCGCCGTGGATCTTCCGCTTCAGCCGCTCGCCCGCCGCGAAGTACGCGTCCCAGGTGTCCATCTCCCTGGCGACCTCGGCGGGGGCCGTGGGCAGTCCGGCCCGGTCGAACACGGCGGGCATGTAGTAGTGGGCGACCGGGCCGGTGTCGATGGGGAAGCCGACCATGCGGCCGTCGGGGGTGCAGCCCTCCGCCCATTTCCAGGGCAGGTACCGGTCCTTGAGCCGGTCCGCGCCGAGGGTGCGCAGATCGATGAACTGTCCGGCGTTCGGCAAGTACGAGGCCATGTCCTCGCCCTTGAGGCCGGTGATGTCGGGGACGTAGGACCGGCCGGCCATTGTGGTCAGCAGCTTGGACTTGAAGTAACCGCCGATCTGGGCCGGCTTCAGCGAGACGCGCGTGAAGCGTTTCTCGGCATCGGCGACGACCTTGTCGCTCAGTCCGCCGGACCAGTACCAGAAGGTCATGTCGCGGCCCGTGGAACCGCTCGGTACCGAGCAGCCCGCTGTGGTGCCGCCGAGCGTCGCAGCCGCCGTGGTGGCCAGCCCCGCGCGCAGCAGCCCTCTCCGGGAGAGGTGCACCGCTCCCACCGCCCTTCAAAAGTGTGCAAGGTGTGACACAGGATCGTGCGCCCCTCAATCAGAAAGAGCAATAGTTGAGCAGAAGCAGGCATAGAAATGATTGAGAATGACGAGTACTGTGCACAGCGTGCTGGCTGAGCGACGACATCAGATGATCTTGCGGGCGCTGCGTTCCGGTGGACCGGCCGCTGTGGCGGACCTCTCCGCCCAGCTGAACGTGAGCGCCGCGACAATCCGCCGCGATCTGCTGAAGCTGGAGGAGGAGGGGCTGCTCACCCGGGTGCACGGCGGCGCGGTCGTGGAGGAGGGCGACCAGCCCTTCGCCGAGGTCGCCGAGGTACGGGTGACGGAGAAGGACGCCATAGCGGTCCGGGCCGCCGAGCTGGTCGAGGACGGGCAGACCGTGCTGCTGGACATCGGCACCACCGCCTACCGCTTCGCCCGGCAGCTGCACGGCCGCAGACTGACCGTGATCACCAGCAATCTGGTGGTCTACGAGGAGCTGGCCGACGACACCGGCATCGAGCTGGTGCTGCTCGGCGGGGTGCTCCGGCGCGAGTACCGCTCGCTGGTCGGCTTCCTCACCGAGGACAACCTGCGCCAGCTGCACGCCGACTGGCTCTTCCTGGGCACCAGCGGCGTCCGCCCCGGCGGTCAGGTCATGGACACCACGGTCGTCGAGGTCCCGGTCAAGCGGGCCATGATCGCGGCCTGCGACCGGGTGGTGCTCCTCGCCGACGCGGCCAAGTTCCCCGGCACCGGGATGGCCAAGGTGTGCGACCCCGGCGACCTCGACGCCGTGGTGACCAACGCCGTGGTGACCAACGCCCCCTCGTCCGGACCGGCCATCGCCGCGTTCGAGGAGGCCGGAGTGGAAGTGGTACGGATATGAAACTCACGATCCTCGGCGGCGGCGGATTCCGGGTGCCGCTGGTGTACGGGGCGCTGCTCGGCGATCACGCGGAGGGCCGCGTCACCGAGGTCGCCCTGTACGACCTGGACCCCGCCCGGCTCACGGCCGTCGCCCGGGTGCTCGGCGAGCAGGCCGACGGCATACCGGACGCCCCCGCCGTGACCGTCACCACCGATCTGGACACGGCACTGCGCGGGGCCGCCTTCGTCTTCTCCGCGATCCGCGTCGGCGGTCTGGAGGGCCGGGCGGCCGACGAGCGGATCGCCCTGGACGAGGGCGTACTCGGTCAGGAGACGGTCGGCGCCGGCGGCATCGCGTACGGGCTGCGCACCGTGCCCGTCGCCACGGAGATCGCGCGGCGCGTCGCCCGGCTGGCGCCCGACGCCTGGGTCATCAACTTCACCAACCCGGCGGGACTCGTCACCGAGGCCATGTCCCGCCACCTCGGCGACCGGGTCATGGGCATCTGCGACACCCCGGTGGGGCTCGGCCGACGCGTCGCCCGTGTCCTCGGCGCCGATCCGGACCGGGTGTGGATCGACTACGTCGGGCTCAACCACCTCGGCTGGCTGCGGGCCCTGAGGATCGACGGGCGCGACGAGCTGCCACGGCTGCTCGCCGACGACACCGCCCTCGGCTCGTTCGAGGAGGGCAGGCTGTTCGGCCACGAGTGGCTGCGCGCCCTCGGCGCGATACCCAACGAATATCTGCACTACTACTACTTCAACCGCGAGGCGGTGCGCGCCTACCAGGAGGCCAAGCAGACCCGCGGCGCGTTCCTCCGCGACCAGCAGGCGATGTTCTACGAGGCGATGCGCGACCCCGCCGCCCCGCCGCTGACCACCTGGGACCGCACCCGCGCCGAGCGCGAGGCCACCTACATGGCGGAGAACCGGGAGGCGGCGGGCGCCGGTGAGCGCGACACCCACGATCTGGAGTCCGGCGGCTACGAGCAGGTGGCGCTCGCCCTGATGCGCGCCATCGCCCGCGACGAGCGCGCGACCCTGATCCTCAACGTGCGCAACGGCACCACCCTGGGCGTCCTGGACACGGACGCGGTCATCGAGGTGCCCTGCCTGGTCGACGCCAACGGCGCCCGCCCCGTCTCCGTCGCGCCCCTCCCCCACCACGCCACCGGCCTGGTGTGCGCCGTCAAGGCCGTCGAACGCGAGGTCATGGCCGCCGCCGAGAGCGGTTCGCGCGCCACCGCGGCCAAGGCGTTCGCCCTCCATCCGCTCGTGGACTCGGTGACCGTCGCCCGCCGTCTCGTCGACGGCTACGCGAGCGCGCACCCCGGCCTCGCGTATCTGAACCGGAAGTAGGAACCCCCGCCATGCACGATGAACGCCGCCGTATCGAGGAGCGCGTCGAGCGCGTCCTGAAGCAGCGCATAGAACCGGCCGTGCACGCCGCGTCCGTGCCGCTCACCATCGAGGCGTGGCAAGTGCCGGACGAACCGGTACCGTTCGCGGAGGCCGTGGCCGCCCCGTACGAGCCGTTCGCCCTCGGCACTCCGTGGGGGCCGCCGTGGGGCACCACCTGGTTCCGGGTCCGGGGCGAGGTACCGGCCGGATGGGCGGGGCGGCGGGTCGAGGCCGTCTTCGACCTGGGCTTCGTCGGCGACTGGCCGGGCAACCAGGCCGAGGCGCTGGTCCACACCCTGGACGGCAGCCCGCTGAAGGCCGTCAATCCGCAGAACCAGTACGTGCCCGTGGCCGATCCGGCCGCGGGCGGCGAGCAGATCGCGTACCTCATCGAGGCCGCCTCCAACCCCGACATCCTCGCGAACGACTTCGCCGCCCCGACCCCGCTGGGCGACAAGCTCACCGCGGGCCGCGCCCCGCTGTACACCTTCGCCCGCGCCGACCTCGCGGTGCTGGACGAGGACGTGTGGCATCTGGCCCTGGACCTCGCGGTGCTCCGCGAACTGATGCTGGAGCTGGACGTACACCAGCCGCGCCGCCACGAGATCGCGCACGCCATCGACCGCGCGCTGGGCCGCCTCGACCTGGAGGACGTGTCCGGCACCGCCGCCGCCGTGCGCGACGCGCTGCGCGGTGTCCTTCAGCGCCCCGCGCACGCCTCCGCCCACACCATGTCCGCCGTGGGCCACGCCCACATCGACTCGGCGTGGCTGTGGCCGATCCGCGAGACCAAGCGCAAGACCTCGCGCACCTTCTCCAACGTCACGGCGCTGGCCGCCGAGTACCCCGAGTTCATCTTCGCCTGCTCGCAGGCGCAGCAGTACGCGTGGGTGAAGGAGGGCTATCCGCAGATCTGGGAGCGGATCCAGCAGGCGGTACGGGACGGTCAGTGGGCACCGGTCGGCGGCATGTGGGTCGAGGCGGACGGCAACCTGCCCGGTGGCGAGGCCATGGCCCGCCAGCTCGTGCACGGCAAGCGCTTCTTCCTGGACGAGTTCGGCATCGAGACCAAGGGGGTGTGGCTGCCGGACTCCTTCGGCTACAACGCCTGCTTCCCGCAGCTGGCGCGGCTCGCCGGAAACGAGTGGTTCCTGACCCAGAAGCTGTCCTGGAACCAGACCAACAAGCTCCCCCACCACACCTTCTGGTGGGAGGGGATCGACGGCTCCCGCGTCTTCACCCACTTCCCGCCGGTGGACACCTACAACGCCGAGTTCTCCGGCCAGGAGATGGCGCACGCGGTCCGCAACTACGCCGACAAGGGGCGCGGTACGCGCTCGCTGGCGCCGTTCGGACACGGCGACGGGGGCGGCGGCCCCACCCGCGAAATGCTGGAGCGGGCACGGCGGCTGGCCGATCTGGAGGGGTCGGCGAAGGTCGTCATCGAGCACCCGGACGACTTCTTCGCCGCCGCGCGCGCCGAGTACCCGGACGCCCCCGTGTGGTCCGGGGAGCTGTATCTGGAGCTGCACCGCGCCACGTACACCTCCCAGGCCCGGACCAAGCAGGGAAACCGGCGCAGCGAGCATCTGCTGCGCGAGGCGGAGCTGTGGGCGACGGCGGCCGCGCTGCGGGCTCCCGGTTACGCGTATCCGTACGAGGATCTCGACCGGCTGTGGAAGACGGTGCTGCTGCACCAGTTCCATGACATCCTGCCGGGCTCGTCCATCGCCTGGGTGCACCGGGAGGCGGAGGCGGAGTACGCGAGGGTGGCGGCGGAGCTGACGGAGATCACGTCCACGGCCCTGAAGGCGCTGGGCGGAGGCGAAGAGCCCGCCCGGCCGCATGTGTACAACACGAGCCCGCGCCCCCGCGCCGAGGTCGTCGCCGTGCCCGCGGGCACCGCCGACGGGCAGCCGCTCTCCGACGGCCGGGTCGCCGTGCACACCGAGGTCCCCGCGTCCGGCGGCGCCCCGCTCGCCATCGGCACGGACCCGGGCCCCGTCGTCGTCGGCGACCGTGTGCTCGACAACGGCCTCATCCGCCTCGAACTGGCCGAGAACGGCACCCTCGCCTCCCTCCGCGACCTGACCGCCGATCGCGAGGTCCTCGCCCCGGGCGCCCCGGGCAACCTCCTCCGGCTCCACACCGACCTCCCCAACTGCTGGGACGCCTGGGACGTCGACAAGCACTACCAGCAGCGCTACACCGACCTGCTCGACGCCGAGTCGGTCACCGTCACCGAGAAGGGTCCGCTGCTCGGTGCGCTGCGTATCGAGCGCGCCTTCGGCAAGGGCTCGCGGATCGTCCAGACCATCACGGTCCGGGCGGGCAGCCGCCGTGTCGACGTCGACACCGACATCGACTGGCACGAGTCCGAGAAGCTCCTCAAGGCGGCCTTCCCGTTCGACATCCACGCCGACCGCTCCACCGCCGAGATCCAGTTCGGCCACGTCCACCGCCCGACGCACACCAACACCAGCTGGGAGGCGGCCAGGTTCGAGGTGTACGGCCACCGGTGGGTGCATGTGGGCGAGCCCGGCTACGGGGTAGCGGTGCTGAACGACGCGACGTACGGGCACGACGTGTCCCGCACCACCCGCGAGGACGGCGGCACCACGACCACCGTGCGGCTCAGCCTGGTGCGCGCCCCGCGCGTCCCCGACCCCGAGGCGGACCAGGGCAGGCACCGCTTCACCTACGCCCTGCTCCCCGGTGCCACCGTCCAGGACGCGATCGCCGAGGGGTACGCGCTCAACCTCCCCCTGCGGGTGGCCGATGCCCGGACCGCCCCCGCCCCGCTGGTCACCACGGACGGCCCGGCAGCCGCCGTCGAGGCGGTCAAGGCGGCCGACGACCGCTCCGGCGATGTCGTCGTGCGGCTCTACGAATCGCTCGGCGGCCGCACCCGCACCACCCTCCGCCCGGGCTTCGCACACACCGGTGCCACGGTCGTGGACCTTCTGGAGCGGCCGCTCGCCGACGCCCAGCCGGTCACCGCGCACGAGGACGGCAGCGTCACCGTGTCCCTGCGCCCCTTCCAGATCCTCACCCTCCGGTTCACCAGGAGCTGACCCACGTGGCCATGCGACCGTGGTTCCCCGACGCCAAGTTCGGGATCTTCATCCACTGGGGCATCTACGCCGTCGACGGTGTGCAGGAGTCCTGGTCGTTCTTCGAGGGCGATGTCCCGCACGACCAGTACATGGCGCAGCTCGACCGGTTCACCGCCTCGGCCTACGACCCCGCCGCATGGGCCCGGCTGTTCGCCCGCGCCGGGGCCCGCTACGCGGTGCTCACCAGCCGCCACCACGACGGCGTCGCCCTGTGGGACACTGCCCAGGGCGAGCTGAACGTGGTACGGCACACTCCGGCGGGGCGCGATCTGGTCGGCCCGTACGTGGCCGCGCTGCGCGCGGAGGGGCTGAAGGCCGGGCTGTACTACTCGCACAGCGACTGGAACCACCCCGACTACGCCTCCACCCGCTACGCGGGCAGGCCACCGGAGCAGGAGAACAATCCGTACGCCGAGGTCCCCGAGGAAGAGGAGGACCTGACGGCCTGGGCGCGCTACCTCGCCTATCGCGACGCCCAGGTGCACGAGCTGACCACCCGCTTCCGCCCCGATCTGCTCTGGTTCGACGGGGAGTGGGAGCGCACCGAGGAGCAGTGGCGGATCCGGGAGCTGGCCGCGCGGATCCGCGCGGAGGTGCCCCACTGCGTGCTGAACGCGCGCATGCTGAGCGAGGGCGACTACGCGACACCGGAGCAGGGCGTGCCGATCGAGCCGCCGGACGGACCCTGGGAGCTGTGTCTGACCCTCAACGACTCCTGGGGTTTCCAGCACCATGACCACAACTACAAGTCGACCGGGCAGCTGATCCGCTACTTCACCGAGACCATCGGCGCGGGCGGCAATCTGCTGCTGTCGGTGGGCCCGCGGCAGGACGGCACGATCCCGGCCGAGCAGATCGAGCGGCTGGAGGGCATGGGCGACTGGATCGCCCGCCACGCGGAGGCCGTGTACGGCACGGTGGCGGGCCTGCCCGCCGGACACCACTACGGCCCCAGCACCCTCTCTGCCGACCGCCGCACCCTCTATCTGACCGTCTTCGACATCCCGCGCGGCCCCATCGGCGTACGGGGCCTGCGCACCCCGGTCCGCGGGGTGCGGGTGCTCGGCACCGGCACCCGGCTGGGCCACCGGGTCATCGGCGGCCTCCACGAGGCGCCGGGGGTGCTGTGGATCGACCCGCCCGCGGCCGCCGACCTGGACGCCCACGCGACCGTGCTCGCCGTGGAACTCGACGGCGAGCTGGAGCTGTACCGGGGCTCCGGGCGCAGCTGAGGGGCGTCAGCTCCGTACCTGGATCAGCGCATGGGTGCCGCTGGTGCGCCAGTGTCGCTCCCGCTCATCCAGTGCGGCCTCGGTGTCCGCGTCGAGTCCGGTGATGACGTCCGACTTCAGGGTGCGCAGGGCGGCCACCGGGCCGGGGAAGTACGCGGTGCGGTCGGCGAAGGGGGTGGTCGGGGCCCACATCCGGTCGCCGACGAGGCGGCGGTAGTTCAGATCGCCCTTCAGCACGGTGAGGGTGGCGTCCGCGAACTCCCGCCGCAGATCGTCCGGCATCTCGGCGTACGGCAGCGGCGCGCAGAAGAAGTCGTGCGCCCGGACGGTGAGCCGCCCCTCGGCCATGGCCGCCCACAGCCGCGTCCCGGCCTCGCCCGCGGCGCCCTCGGCGCGCGTCAGACGGCGCAGACAGTCCACGACGTCGGAGGTGGTGGCGTCGGACACGTAGTACGGATACGGCTTCACCTGGAGGACGACCCGCTCGGCGCGCCGGTGGTGGAGCAGATGGTCGATGAGGACGAGGTCGGGGAGGAGTTCGCGGCCCGCGTTGTCGGCGACCAGGCACAGCGTGGCCGGGGCCCCGGCGGGCAGCAGCCGCCACAGGACGTCCGAGTCGTCGGCCACCAGCGGTGCCCCGGCGGACGCCGCGGCGCCGCCGGAGGAGAGGCGGAAGCCGAGGTCCGCGCGGTTGCCCCAGAGCGAGCCGTGCAGCAGCGCGTCCGCGGCCTCGTCGGCGGGCCGGTCCAGGAGGTGGTCGAGAGCGGTCAGTTCCCGGGCTGCCTCGGGGGTGTCCAGCTCGGCCTGTTTGAAGGGCCGGAACGGGTCGATGCCCTGCCAGGGGCCGGGTGCGAAGTAGCCGACGGCTCCCAGCAGGCGACGGTAGAAGTAGCTCTCGATCCAGAGGAAGGGCGCCTCGAACCAGGAGCGGCCGAAATGCTCCTGCCCCCAGTCCTGCCAGCGGTCGTGGTCGGGTGCGCCCGGGTCGAGCGGGGTGATGACGCCCTCGGCGTGGTCGCGGCGCAGGGCGTCGAGCGCCCGGTGCTGTTCGGGGCCGTACGGGAAGGCGTCCCGTACCTTCTCGATGAGCGCCGGATGCCGCTCGGCCAGCACACTCCGGGCGAACGATCCGGGCTCGTCACCGAGGATCACGGGCGCGTCGACGGTTTCGGACATGGCAGCCAGGGTTTCACACCGGGCCGCGCGACGTGCGGGGTTACCCGTGCGCGGTCACCAGTGCGCGGGCCGGGTGAGGGCGGACGGCAGCCGGGTGGCCGTGTCGCCCCGGGCGGCGTTCAGCTGGGCCTGGGTGAGGAAGAGGGCGCCGGTCAGATCGGCGCCGCCGAGGTCCGCGTCGCGGAGGTCGGCCCCGATGAGATCGGCGGTGTTCAGGTCGGCGCCGGTGAGGTCGGCCGCGATGAGGAGGGCCCCGCGGAGGCTGGCGCCGCGCAGATCGGCGCCCCGGAGGCGGGCCCCGATGAGATCGGCTCCCCGGAGGTTCTTCGCCTTGCCCCGGCCCCCGCTTCGGGCCCCGGCCCGTGCCAGTTCGCTCGTGCGCAGCAGCAGCGCGTTGACCTCGTCCCGGTGGGCGGCCACGTCCAGCGCGAGGAGTTCGTCGGCGCTGCCCCGGGTCAGCGCTTCGGTGGTACGCAGCGCCCGGCGCAGCTGGTCGTGGAGCGGGCGGGCCGCGGGGAAGCCGAGGGCCTCGGTGAGGTACCACAGGAGTTCGTGGAGCTGCCGCATCACGGGGAAGACGGAGAACATGGCGGACGCGGTCCGTGGGTGCGCCCGCCAGTCGCGGCCCTCGAAGGTGGTGTGGGAGACCTTCTGCCCGGCGCCGAAGCAGTCGAAGACGGTGCAGCCCGCGAAGCCCTTCTCGCGCAGCCGGGAGTGGATGCCGCAGCGGAAGTCGGTCTCCAGGTTGTGGCAGGGCTGCCCGGCCGCCTTGTCGACGGCGAAGTCGGCCGAGGCCGCGAAGGGCAGGGCGACGCAGCACAGCCCGAAACAGCTGCCGCAGTCGGCCCGCAGATCGGGGCGGACCGCATCGGGTATGGGGGGCTCGGCTCCGGCAGACACCGTGTGTTCTCCATGAGGGGTTCGCGCACCACCCCGGTCTCGGCGGTGCTGTGGCGAACTCCCATGATCTCAGGGCCGCGGCGGTCCCGTCAGCCCGGGACGATCAGGTCGATGCCGTACGCGGCGACCGCCAGGCAGGCGGCGAAGCACACCACCGCGACGGCCGCGGCCGCCCTCCCCCGGCCCCGGCGGCCTCGCCGCGGGGCCCCGTCGAGGTGGGGCCCGCCCCCGGCGCGGGCCCAGGCGGCGATGCCGAGCGAGAACATCACGACCACCACGACGGTGATCCCCAGGCTGACTCCGAAAACCCCTCCGAGGGTGCCCCACTCGACGTCCATCGCGCCCACCTCCTTCACCGGTCCGGTTCCGGGGTCAGGCCGCCGGGCGCACGGTCTGCTCCGGGCGCTCGGCGGCGGGCAGCTCGTTGACGTTGCCCGAGTTCACCGGGCGGCGGCGGGAGAGCGCGTAGAAGCCCGCGGCCGCCACCACCGCGATGCTCGCCACCAGGGCCACGCCCGCGTCGCCCCGGTCCGCGACCCAGGCCGCGACGCCGCCCACGGCCGCCGCCGCGGGCAGGGTGAGCAGCCAGGACACCGCGATCCGCCCGGCGATCCCCCAGCGCACCTGGGCCAGCTTGCGGCCGAGCCCGGCGCCCAGGATGCTGCCCGTGCAGACCTGCGTGGTGGACAGCGCGAACCCCATGTGGGAGGAGGCCAGGATGACCGCGGTGGCGCTGGTCTCGGCCGCGAACCCCTGCGGGGTCTGGATGTCGGTCAGCCCGCGGCCCATGGTCCGGATGATCCGCCACCCCCCGGCGTACGTCCCCAGGGAGATCGCCAGCCCCGCGCTCAGCACCACCCACCACGGCGGTCCGGTGCCGTGGTCGAGCACCCCGGCGGAGATCAGGGACAGCGTGATGACGCCCATCGTCTTCTGCGCGTCGTTGGTGCCGTGGGCCAGCGCCACCAGGGAGGCCGAGCCGACCTGGCCCGCGCGGAACCCCTTGCGGACCGCCCCTCCCGCCGCGCGGCGGGTGATCACATAGGCGAGATACGTGGCGAACGTGGCCACGACGCAGGCTACGACCGGGGAGGCGACCGCCGGAATCACGATCTTTTGGAGGATCTCCGCGAACCGCACCGCGGATCCCCCGGCCCCCACCCACACCGCCCCGATCAGCCCGCCGAAGAGGGCGTGCGAGGAGCTGGAGGGCAGCCCGACGAGCCAGGTGACCAGATTCCACAGAATCGCCCCCACCAGCCCCGCGAAGATCATCGCCAGGGAGACCCGGCCGTCCTCCACGATGCCGTTGGAGATCGTCTTGGCCACTTCGGTGGACAGAAACGCACCGGCCAGGTTCAGCACTCCGGCGACGGTGACGGCGACCCGGGGGGACAGCGCCCCGGTGGCGATGGAGGTGGCCATGGAGTTGGCCGTGTCATGGAAACCGTTGGTGAAGTCGAAGGCCAGCGCCGTGATGATCACTACGATGAGCAGGAAGGAAACGGACCCCATCCGGACCTCCCGCGCCGGGGTTCCGCGCGCCGCCGCACCGAACCGTCCGCGAATTCGCTGCCTCTCCCACGCTAAGCGCGAGTTGAGCCACCCGCCAACGCACGCCCCCGCAGTGCCGCCCGCGCCGGAAGCACCGCCGCCACCACCCCCAGCAGCAGACATCCGCCGACCGCTGCCGCCGCCCACGGCCAGGCCACCACCAGCGCGACCGGGACGCCGAGGGCGTTGCCCAGCCCATGGACCATGCCGAGCAGCACGGGCGCGGCCACCGCCATCCCCAGGGCGGCGCCGAGGGCCACGACGCAGACCGTCTCGCCCGCGACGGCCAGCAGCACCTGTCGGCGGGTCGCGCCGGACAGCCGCAGAGTGCGCAGGTCGCGGGTCCGGTCCGCGGTGGCGGCGAGCAGCGTGGCAGCGACGGCTATCGCGGTGTATCCGGAGGTCATGGCGGTCAGGATCAGGGTGAAGATCCGGACCAACCGGTCGTCCTCGGCGTCGGCCGCGGCCGCGTACTCCGCCACCGTCACCTCGTGCGCGCCCAGTCCGGGCGCGGGCCGGGCCGGTGGGCCACCGGTGCGGTAGACGACATCGGCCAGCGCCGACGGATCGTGGGCGCGTACCAGCGCGCGTGGGAGGAAGAGCTGGTACGGCAGGGAGTCGTCCGCCACCGCGAGGACCCGCATTCCTACCGTACGGCCGTCCTCGAAGGTCAGCGCGGCCTGCTGCCCCGAATGCCAGCCGTGGGCCGCGGCCACGGCCCGGGTGACGACGACCGTCCGGGCCCGCGGCGCGGGCGTGCCGTAGACCCGGGTGAAGCCGGGCGACACCCCGGCCGCCGACAGCGCCGGGGCGCCATGGCCGCCGTAGACCGTGGTCGACAGCAGCGGCGTCCCCCTCACCCCGGCGACCGCGGCGTCCGAAAGGCCCGGTGTGCCGCGCGGTACGACCGCCGCCTCGGCCCGCACCGCCGCGGCCCGCCCGGCGACACCGGCGGCCGCGGTGGTCTGCACGGCGCTGGTGATCAGCACGGCGAACGCGACGGTGGCCAGCACCGGAGCGACCGTGGCAGAAGTGCGGCGTACGGCGGTGACCATGTTCGCGCGCACCAGCAGGGCAACGGCCCCCGGGCGGCGGGCCAGCGGCCGGGTCAGCGCCCCGGCCACCGGGCCGACCAGCGCCGGAATCAGCAGGGTGAGGCCGACGGTCAGCCCCATCGCAGCGCCCAGACACAACAGCACCATGACGTCGGGGCCCGCGAACGCGGTGCCCGCCGCACACGCCGCCCCCAGCGCCGCGGCCACCGAGCCGGTGGCCCACCGGCGCCGGGTCATCGCGCGGCTGTCCACCACCGCCTCACGCATCGCCTCCAGCGGGGCGATCCGTGCCGCCCGCCGCGACGCCGACCACACCCCGGCCAGCGCCACCACCAGGCCCAGCGCGAAGGCCGCGACAGGCACCCAGGGCCGCGTCCGGACCTCGAACCCGGCGGGCTGGAACCCCGCGTCGATGAACACCCCGGCCAGCGCGGGCGCGAGCACCGCCCCCAGCGGCGCGCCCGCCGCGCCGCCGATGGCGCCCACCGTCAGCGCCTCCCCGTACAGCAGGCGCCGCAGTTGCCGCGGGGTGGCGCCGATGGTGCGCAGCAGGCCGAGGTCGCGTCGGCGCTGGGCGACGGTGAAGGCGAAGCCCGAGGACACGACGAGGACGGTGACGAAGGCGGAGAGCGCGGTCATGGCGGTGAGGACCTGAGCGCCGATCCACCGGGTCATCTCGTCCTGGGGCGGGGCCAGTTCGTCGCGGGAGGCGCCGCGCAGCACCTCGCCCGCCCCGCCGACGGCCTGCCGCGCGGCGCCCGCGACCGCCCCGGCGTCGGCGCCGGGCTTCAGGACCAGGCCGATGACCCTGACCCCGCCCGCGAGTTCGGCGGCCCGGTGGCCGGTGGTCCAGTAGCCGGGGCCGTCCATCGTCCCGGACACCGTGAAGCGCCGGGGTCCGGGTGCGGTGAGCACCGTGATCCGGTCGCCGGGAGCGTGTCCGAGGGCGCGGTCCACGACGATGTCGTCGTCACCCGCCGGTGGGCCGCCCGCGCCGAGCCCGTACGAGGCGAGCGCCGCACTCGGCCAGCCGTGCCCCTGCCGCTCCCCCGCCCGCTGCCGGCTACCGGCCGCCTGCGCGTAGAAGGACCGGTCGGCGACCGCGTCCGCCACGCCGGGAAGGTCCGCCAGTACGCTCCGCAGCCGCTCGGCCCGCTCCGGGGCCCACGGCGGGTTCTGCGCGAACACCCCGCTGGTGCGGGCCCCTTCGGGGCTGCGTACCAGCACCGGCGCTCCCGCCAGCCGCTCGGGCACTCCCGGGCCGCCGGACAGCAGGATCAGGGCGCTCAGTGTGATCACCGCAACGCCCATCGCCGTGGTCACGAAGGCGCCCAGGAAGGAGGTCCAGCGCTCGCGCACCGTCGCCGTGGCGATCATCGCCGCACCTCCAGGGCGGCCGTCCGCGCCGCGACCGCTTCGGCGCCGTCCCCGCCCGGCAGTTCATCGGCGACCCGCCCGTCCGCGAGCAGCACCACCCGGTCCGCGTACGCGGCCGCCACCGGATCGTGGGTGACCATGACCACCGTCTGGCCGTGGGCGTCGACCAGTTCGCGCAGCATCCGCAGCACCGTCCGGGAGGTCCGCGTGTCGAGCGCCCCGGTCGGCTCGTCGGCGAAGAGGACGGCGGGCCGCGTGATCAGCGCCCGGGCGATCGCGACCCGCTGCCGCTGTCCGCCCGACAGTTCGCCCGGCCGGTGCCCGGCCCGGTCCGCGAGGCCCACCCGGGCCAGTGCGGCGGCCACCTCGTCCGCGGCGGGGCGGCGCCCGGCCAGGCGCAGCGGCAGTTCGGCGTTCTCCGCCGCGGTCAGCGCCGATACGAGGTTGAAGGACTGGAAGACGAAGCCGACCCGGTCCCGGCGCAGCAGCGTCAGCGCGTTCTCGTCGAGCCCGCCCAGCTCCGTGCCGTCGATCAGCACCTCTCCGGACGTGGGCCGTTCGATGCCCGCCGCGCAGTGCAGCAGGGTGGACTTACCGGAGCCGGAGGGGCCCATGACGGCGGTCATGGTGCCCGCCGCGAAACCGGTCGTCACTCCGTCGAGGGCGGTGACGGCGTGTTCGCCGGTGCCGTGGCGCCGGGTAACCGAGCGCAGTTCGACCGGGACGGTGGCCCGGACGGTGGGTGTCGTGGTCATGGATCCAGCCAACCCGGCCGCGGGGCCCGGCACATGGGCGCCAGGGCGAGTACGGATACTCCATCTGGCACTACCGCGGGCGGGCCGCGGCCCGGCTACCGTCGGACCCCGTGATCCCCCGCACCGTGCCCCGCGTCCTCACCCGCCCCTTCGCCCTGATGGGGCGGGCGGTGGGCTATCTGCTGTCCGGCGGGCTGTTCGCGGCCGTCGTCTACGTGGGGCTGGGCGGCCTGCTCACGGCGCCCGTCGGGCTGGTGACCCGGGTGGTGTGCGGACTCCTGATCGTGGCCTTCGCGGTCGCGCTCGCGGGCCCGTTCGAACATCGTCGGCTCGCCCTCGTCGTACCCGGTCTGCCGCGCACGCCGGACACCTGGCGGACGGTCGGCTACGGCGCGGTCTCCGTCCTGGCGGTCGGCTGGGCCGACCTCGCCGTCGTCCTGGTCTCCCTGGGCATCCCCGGTGCGCTGCTCCTGACCCCCTTCCAGCCGACCGCCACCCCCTGGCAGACCGTCGCCGGTCCGGTCGCGGGCGCCCTGCTGCTGCCCGCGTCCGCCTGGCCCATCGGTGCGTGGGCCACGGCGCGCGCCACCGTCGCCCGGGCCGTGCTCGCTCCCCGGGACCACGAACTGCGCGAGGTGGTGCGCTCCCGGGCCCGGCTGGTCGACGCCTTCGAGACCGAACGCCGCCGCATCGAGCGCGATCTGCACGACGGGGCCCAGCAGCGGCTGGTGGCGCTCACCATGAAGCTGGGCCTGGCCGCCCTCGCCCTGCCGCCCGGCAGCGAAGCCGCGAAGGAGGTCGGGGAGGCGCACGGCCTGGCCAAGGAGGCGCTGGCCGAGCTGCGGGAGCTGATCCGCGGGGTCCATCCGCAGGTCCTCACCGAGCGCGGACTGCCCGCCGCCGTACGGGACATCGCGGGCCGCTCCCCCGTCCCCGTCGACCTGGACGTCGACGTTCCGGGGCGGCTGCCGCCCGCCGTGGAGTCCACGGCGTACTTCGTGGCCGCCGAGGGCTTGAGCAACATGGCCAAGCACAGCGGCGCCGGCCGCGGCCGGATCACCGCCCGCGTCCACGACGGTGTGCTGTGCGTCGAGATCGGGGACGACGGAGTCGGCGGCGCCGCCCCCGGCCCCGGTACGGGGCTCATCGGCCTCGCCGACCGTATCGCCGCCGCGGACGGCAGAATGCTGCTGTCCAGCCCGCCCGGCGGACCCACCCTCCTGAGAGCGGAGATCCCGTGCCGTCCGTGCAGCAGCCCCTCCGTATCGTGATCGCCGAGGACGCCGTCCTGCTGCGCGAGGGCCTGGTCCATCTGCTGCGCCGGTTCGGCCACCGGGTCCCGGCCGCCGTCGGTGACGGCCCGGGGCTGCTGGCGGCGGCCCGGGAGCACCGGCCGGACCTGGTCATCGCCGATGTGCGGATGCCGCCCGGCTTCACGGACGAGGGGCTTCGGGCGGCCCGCAGGCTACAGGCCGGGCAACCGGGCCTGGCCGTCCTCGTACTCAGCCAGTACGTCGAGCAGACCTTCGCCGAGGAGCTGCTGGAGAACCGCCGCGCCGGTGCGGGAATGGGCTATCTCCTCAAGGAACGCATCGGTGACGTCGAGGAGTTCGCCGACGCCGTCACCCGGGTCGCGGCGGGCGCCACCGTCGTCGACCCCGAGGTCGTACGCCAGCTCCTCGCCCGCCGCCGCGATCCGCTGGCCCGGCTGACCCCGCGGGAGCGCGAGGTGCTGGCCCTGATGGCGGAGGGCCGGTCCAACGCGGCGATCGCCCGCCGTCTCGTCGTGACCGAGGCGGCCGTGGCCAAGCACATCGCGGGCATCCTGCTGAAGCTCGACCTGCCGCCGGACGCGCCCGACGACCATCGGCGGGTGCTGGCGGTACTCGCCTATCTGCGCGCCTAGTGCTCAGCGGCGGGTCAGGGAAGGCCGGGTGTTCAGGGTCTCGACCTCGCTTCCGGTGGCGCGCCGATAGGTGTCGGTGATCCGGGCCAGCTCCCGGGGGCCGCGCCCGCCGTCCCGGTGCATGGCCCGGTTCGCCCGTACGACGGCCGCCGTCGCCTCGCGGCGGGCGGCCTCGTAACGGGCCAGCCCGGGCCGCGGCCCGTCCGGTGCGGAGAGTTCGTACGCCAGGACCCGGGCGTCGACGATGGCCTGGGACGCGCCGTTGGCACCCACCGGGTACATCGGATGCGCGGCGTCGCCGAGGAGGGTGACGCGGCCGCGTCCCCAGGACGGCAGCGGGTCCCGGTCGGCCATCGGGTATTCCAGGATCTCGCCGCTGTCGGCCAGCAGGGCGGGCACATCGAGCCAGCCCAGCGCCCAGTGCGCGTAGTACGGCAGCACATCGGCCACCCGCCCGGCGCGGTTCCAGCCCGCGTCCCCGGTGAGCGGGCCCGGCTCGGCTACTCGCACCAGACACACCCAGTTGATCCGGTCGCGGCCGATCGGGTACGCGACCAGCTCGGCGTCCCCGTCGCTCACAATGGCCGCCGAGCGGCCGGTGAGGAACGGCGCGGCCTTGGTCGTACCGCGCCACATGCGGATGCCCGACCACAGCAACGGGCCGTCATCCGGGTGGAGTCCGGCGCGTATCGCCGAGTGCAGGCCGTCGGCGCCGATGAGCACGTCGGCGTACTGTTCCGCGGCGGTGTTGGTGGCACGGTCGAGCACCCGCACCCGGACGCCGTCCGCCTCCTCGGGGCCCTGCGCGAAGCCCGTCACCCGGGCTCCGGTGCGGACCGCGCCGGGGCCCAGCCGCCTCTGGACCGCCGCGAGGAGCAGCAGTTGCAGCTCCCCGCGGTGGATCGAGTACTGCGGCCAGCGGTAGCCCTGTGCCATGCCGCGCGGCTCGCTGAAGATCTGGTGGCCGTGCCGGTCGGCGTAGACGTTCTCGGCGGTGGCCACGCCGAGGCCGGCGAGGCCGTCGCCGAGGCCGAGTTCGGTCAGCTCCCGTACGGCGTGGGGCAGCAGGTTGATGCCGACGCCGAGCGGGCGGATCTCCCGGGCGCTCTCGACGACGGTGGCCTCGATGCCCGCGGCGTGCAGGCTGAGCGCGGCGGTCAGCCCGCCGATGCCCGCTCCGGCGATGAGGACGCTCATGACTCGGCGCGGGCCGCGGGGCGGATCTCGGGGCGGTCGATGACGCGCAGCCAGGTGCCGTCCGGCTCACGGCGGACGACCTGCACCCGGCCGCCGGTGTTGTCGCCGGACGGGGTCGAGGTGAGGGCGAGGTCGCCGTAACGGACGGTGGGCAGCGGCTCCTCCGGCCGGAAGGGCTCCGTCGTGTGGTCGAGCAGCGCCTGGCACACGGCGCGGATGCCCTCCCGTCCCACGGTCGCGGATCCCGGCGGGTACGCGAGCACCGCGTCGGGTGCGTACAGCTCGGCCATGCCCTCGGCGTCGCCCGCGTTGGCGCGCTCGACGAACAGCCGGGTCAGGTCCTCGGGGGTGGTGGCACGTTCACGTGTCGTCCCGGTCATGTCGGGTCCTCCGGTCTTTCGTGTCCGGTCTTCTGTCCCCACTCTCCGGCTGTCGTGATCAGAAGTCCAAGAGATGCTCGATCTGGCAATGAGAAGCAATGGTTATAGAATTCTGCCCATGGAATTGCGTCAGCTAGCTTATTTCGTCGCGGTGGCCGAGGAGCGGAACTTCACCCGGGCCGCCGAGCGGGAGCATGTGGCCCAGCCCGGGGTGAGCGCCCAGATCCGGCGGCTGGAGCGGGAGCTGGGCCAGGAGCTGCTGGACCGCTCGGGCCGCTCGGTGCGGCTGACCGAGGCGGGCGAGGGCGTCCTGCCGTACGCGCGGGCGGCGCTCGCCGCGGTGGAGGGCGCGCGGCAGGCCGTGGACGAGCTGACCGGGCTGCTCCGGGGGCAGGTGGCCGTGGGGACGGTGACCTCGCATACCGTCGATCTGCCGGACCTGCTGGCGGAGTTCCACGACGCCCATCCGGCGGTGGAGATCACCTTGTCCGAGGCCAACTCGGACCAGCTCCTGGAGGGCCTGCGGACGGGACGGCTCGACGCCGCGATCGTCAGCGTCGGCAAGGAGACGCCGCCCGGGATCGAGATGCAGGTGCTCACCGACCAGCCGATCGTCGCGGCGGTCGGTCACGACCATGAGCTGGCCGTCCAGTCCGCCATTTCGCTGGACACCCTGCGCGGGCGGGCACTGATCAGCCTGCCGCCCGGCACGGGGCTGCGCACCCGGCTCGACGAGGCGTGCGCGGCCGCCGGGTTCGCCCCGCACATCGCCTTCGAGGCGAGCGATCCGGAAGTGCTCGCCCAACTCGCCGAGCGCGGACTGGGCGCGGCGATCCTGCCCGGTGCGTTCGCCGAGGCGCGGGCGGACCGGCTGCGGACGGTCCGGATCACCCGCCCGGCCCTGCGCGGGCGGCTGGTGTTCGCCTGGCGGGCGGGCGGCCCCAGCGGTCCGGCCGGACGTGCCCTGGTCGCCCGCGCCTGCCCCGCCCTGATCGAGCGCGCCCGCCGCACCCTGGGTGGCCCGGCGGCACCGTAGGCCGTCGGGTCACACCGCGGGGGCGGCGTCCGGCCGGTAGACGATGGCAGTCAGCGGGGAATCGGTACGCCAGCCGAGCGAGGTGTACAGCCCCCGGCCGTCGGCCGACGCGCCGAGCACCCCGGTGGACGCGCCCGCCTCGGCCGCCGCGTTCGCCAGGGTCCGCATGACCAGGCCGCCCAGGCCCCTGCGACGCTGGTCGGCGGCGGTCTCGACCTGGTCCACGACGGCGATGTCGGCACCCGGCGGGATCGCGACCTGCCCCCGGGCGGCGAAGATCCCCTCGGCCTCGACCACGAGCGCGCGGACGAGACCGCCCCGCGCCCAGGTGCGCAGCCGGTAACCATCGGGCGGCACCGGCGCGGAAACCGGCCTCAGCGGGGCCGACATCAGGAATCCGGGATCGCCCAAGGTCCATCCCGGGAGCAGCCAGGGCCGCACGGTCTCCGGTGGCAGCAGCACCTTGAGCCGGGTGCCGGGCGCCGTGCGCGCCGCCATCAGCTCGACGACCAACTCCTCGTCGGCCTCGGGCAGCACATGCCGGGTGAACTGCTTCGGCAGCGCGCCATGGGAGGTGAACCCCCATTCCCCCTCGACCGGCGGCGACGCCAGACGGGAGATCGCCCAGCCCTCGGCCCAGGCGCGCACCAGCTCCCGGTCCACCTTTTCCGTGTCCATACGTCCCCCATTGCGTAAGAGGCTCAACGGCATGACACACATTACCCAGTCGGGCCGTCTCCGGGCGTGAGACGCCATTGACAGCGGTCGGCGGCGGATCCCACAATGGCGCCATGATCAGGAACCGGTTCGACACGACGGGACACCTTCGCGCCCCGGATCGGACCGGCTGTGAGCGCTCGGGCCTCTAGTCGGCCTTCCCCGGCCCTCGCGACAACCGTCCCGTGCCGCCCGGCCCGCGCCCGGACTGCTTCCTGACACACCCGGACCCGCTGACGCCGTCGAGCGCACTTTCGCGATGATCCGCACCGCATCCCGCCGGGTCTCCCGTGCGCGGCGCGAGGGCTTCTCCGCCATCCGTTCCAGCGGCTCCGCTGCCGCCGCTGGAAGCCGCATCACGTATGAGGAGAACGCCATGACCGTCATCGACACCCCGCCGAACACTCCGGTGCTGCGCGACGCGCGCATCCCGGCGGGCGGCCTGTACGAGGGGGCGCGTACGCTGCGCCGGTTGCCCGAGGGGTGGCAGGAGCGCCCGTACGAGCGCTTCGAGCTGGTGCCCCAGGGGCGCACCATCGGGGCCGAGATCCGCGGGGCCGACCTCTCCCGGCCGCTGGAGCCGGGGCTGCGGGAGGAGTTGAACCGCGCCCTGCTGGAGTGGAAGGTGCTCTTCTTCCGCGGTGCGCACCTCACCTCCGCCCAACAGCGCGACCTCGCCCGGCACTGGGGAGAGCTGGAGACGAACCCCCTGCTCGCCGCCGGATCGAGCCAGGACGTGGCCCGCTTCGACAAGAGCGAGGGCGCCACCCCCACCTTCGAGAACGTGTGGCACGCCGACGTCACGTTCCGGGAGCGGCCCGCGCTCGGCGCCGTGCTCCAGCTGCGCGAGGTCCCGCCCGTCGGCGGGGACACCATGTGGGCGGACATGGCCGCCGCGTACGACAACCTGCCGCAGGAGGTGCGGGACCGCATCGACGGCGCCACGGCTGTGCACGACTTCATCCCCGGTTTCTCCCGCTTCTACGGCCCCGAGCGGCTCGCCCCGTTCCAGGACGTGTTCCCGCCCGTCGAGCACCCGGTGGTGCGCACTCACCCGGAGACCGGGCGGCGGATGCTCTTCGTGAACACCTCGTTCACCACCCGGATCACCGGCCTGGACCGGGAGGAGAGCGACCGGCTGCTGGCCTATCTGTGCCGTCAGGCGCAGGTCCCGGAGTACCAGGTGCGCTTCCGGTGGCAGCCGGGCGATGTGGCGTTCTGGGACAACCGCGCCACCCAGCACTACGCGGTGAACGACTACGCGCCGCATCCGCGGGTGGCCGAGCGGGTGGCCATCGAGGGGGACCGCCCGTTCTGACGGGCCCGTTCTGACGGGTCCGGGCCGGGCCCTTCCGGGCGGCGGGGTTCACCTCGCGTGCCCCGCCGACCGGGAATAATGCCCCGCTGCTCGGGACTGATCAGGAAGCGGGGAATCGGCGCAGCCATGGCCAAAGCTGAGGTATACCGTTACCGGGGCAATGAGTTGACGGCCCTCGCGCGGGCCACGAGACAGAGGCCGGGCTGTGGCAGGGGCCTCGGAGGTTACGGGTGCGATACCGGGTCCTTGGTGCGCTCGAGCTGTGGGACGGTGCCCAATGGGCGCCCCTCGGCCCGGCGAAGTGGCGGATGCTGCTCGCGGTGCTGCTGTGCCACGCCAACCGGACCGTCCCGGCCGAACGGCTTCTGGACGAGCTGTGGGGCGAGGGGCAGGCGCCGCAGAGCGCGGCCAAGTTGCTGCAGACGTATGTCTCCCGCCTCCGGCAGAGCCTGGGCGACGCGTCCGGCCGGGCTCTGATCACCGACAAGCAGGGCTACAAGGCGCACGGCTACCGGCTGGCGGTGGAGACGGCCGACTTCGACGCGCACCGGTTCGAGCAGCTGGTAGAGGAGGGGCGGCGCGCTCTCGACCGGGAGTCCGAGTCTCCGGAGGACGCCGCCGAGCGGCTGCGCGAGGCGCTGGTGCTGTGGCGGGGCACGCCGTTCGCGGACGTGCCCCCGACCCCGTCCGTGGAGGCGGAGACCACGCGGCTGGGCGAACTCCGGCTCCAGGCCGTGGACGCCCGTATCGACGCCGATCTGCGGTGCGGGCGGCACGCCGACGTCCTGGGCGAGCTGGAGGCGCTGACCGCCGAGCATCCGTACCGCGAGGGGCTGCGCGGCCGCCTGATGCTGGCCCTCTACCGGTCCGGGCGGCAGGCCGACGCCCTGGCGGCCTACCGCGATCTGCACCGGCTGCTGGCCGAGGACCTGGGCGTCGAGCCGATCCCGCCGCTGCAGCGGCTCCAGCAGCGGATCCTCACCGCCGACACCTCCCTGCTGGCGCCTCCGGCCCCCCGCACGGAAGAGCGACCCGCGGCCGCGCGCCCGGCCGCCCGCGGACCGCGCCAACTGCCGCCCGCCAGCCCGGCGTTCACCGGACGCCATGGTGAGGTGGCGGTGATCCAGGCCCTCCTGGAGGAGAGCGGCGAGGACGGCGACGGCGGCGGATCCGGGCGTCCCGTGGTGATCGCGGCCATCGACGGCACCGGCGGCGTGGGCAAGTCCACGCTGGCCATCCACGCCGCGCATCAGCTCGCCGAGCGGTTCCCCGACGGCCAGCTCTACGTCGATCTGCACGGCACCACCGCCGGGCTCTCGCCCCTCGAACCGGCCGAAGTCCTCGGGCGGTTCCTGCGTGCCCTGGGCGTGGACGGGTCGAGCGTGCCGGGCGACACCGACGAGGCGGCGGCCCAGTTCCGCTCGCTGGTGGCGGGGCGGCGGCTGCTGGTCATCCTCGACAACGCCGCCTCCGTGGACCAGATCCGTCCGCTGCTGCCCGCCGGGCCCGACTGCGCCGCGCTGGTCACCAGCCGCGAGATGCTGACCACGCTGGAGGGCGCCACCCATCTGCATCTGGACGTCCTCCCCCACGACCAGGCCGTGGCGCTGCTGGAGCGCATCGTCGGAGTGGAGCGGGTGCGGGCCGAGCGCGAGGAGGCCGAGGCCATCACCCGGCTGTGCGGCCGGCTGCCGCTGGCGCTGCGGATCGCGGGCGCCCGGCTGGCCGCCCGCCCGGCCTGGCCGCTGCGCACCCTGGTGGCCAAGCTGACCGACGCCCGCGGCCGACTGGACGAGCTGCGCTTCGGCGATCTGGCCGTACGCACCAGCTTCCAGGTGAGCTACGACGCCTTCCGGCTCGGCGGCCGCTCCGACGACGCGGACGCGGTACGCGCCTTCCGGCTGCTCAGCGCGGTGCCCGGGCAGGACGTGAGCCTGCCGGTGGCGGCCGCGCTGCTGGACCATCCGGCCGACCGCACCGAGAACGCGCTGGAGCGGCTGGTCGACGCGCAGCTGCTGGAGAGCCCGGACTCCATCCGGTACCACATGCACGATCTGCTCCGGCTGTTCGCCTCGGAGCGCGCCGAGCAGGAGGAGCCCGAGGGCGAGCCCGGCGCGGCGCTGGAGCGGATGATGTCGGCTTACGTGGCCACCACCCAGCGGGCGGTCACCCTGCTCGACCCGCACCGGCCCTGGCCCCGCCATCCGGTCGAGGGCACCGTGATCCCGCTGCGGGACCGCGACGAGGCGGAGGCGTGGCTGAAGGCCGAGGCGGGCAATCTGGTGGCCGCCGTCGCCCACGCCGTCACCCAGTCCGACGCGCTCGCCCGGCTCGGGATCCGGCTGGCCCAGGCGCTGCAGTGGTTTCTGTATCCGCGGGCGCACGCCCAGGATCTGCGGACGGTCAACGAGCTGGCCATCGGCGCCGCCCGGCGGCTGGGCGATCTGGAGAGCCAGGCGTGGGCGCTGGATCATCTCGCGGGTGCGCACTGGCTGCGCCACCGCTACGAGGAGATGCGGACGACTCTGGAGTCGGCGCTGGAGATCTGGCGCGCCATCGGCCATCAGCGGGGCGAGCAGCGATCGCTGTGCAACCTGGCAGACGCGCTGTCCGAACTGGGCCTGTTCGAGGAGGCCATCGCCGTGCAGCGGCGTCAGCTCGCCCTGGCCCGGGACACCGGGGACCTGGCCGCCGAGGTGATCGGCCTGGGCAACCTGGGCCGCGCCCACCGCGGTCTCGGCAGCTCCGAGGACGCCCTGACGTGCTTCAAGGAGAGCCTGGAGCAGGCCCGGCGGACCGGCGACGTCCACCATCAGGGGTTCGCGATGTACGAGATCGGCATCACGTACATGGAGCAGGGGAAGTTCCCCGAGGGCCGGGCGCACCTGGACGAGGCGCTGCCGGTGTGGCAGCGGCCGGGTACGTACGAGAGCTGGCGCGGGCACACCTGGAGCGGGCTCTTCCCCGCCTGCATGACGCTGCAGATCGGCCCCGGCCCGCACTGAGGCGGGGCCGGGGCCCTGGTGGCGGGCGGCGGGCGGTGGGGTGAGGACGTACGCGGTCACGGCAGGCACGCCACCCGCCGTGGGTTACGGCTTGCGCGCCACCCCGCCGTACGCCCACACCCGGCTCGGGTCGTGCTCGGCGCCGATGCCCGGGCGCCAGGCGGCCAGCTGCACCAGACCCGGTTCGAGCACCTCGAGCCCATGGAAGAAGCCCATGATTCCGCTGTAGTCTCGCGGGCCCGCGGTCACCGGGCTGAGGCTGAGCGGGGCCCAGTCCCGGTCGTCGGGCGTCTCGTCGGTGAAGTCGCCGGTGACATGCGAGACGATCAGACAGCTGCCGGGGGCGGCCCACTCCATGAGCCGGGCGACGACGCCGTACGGATCGTCCTTGTCCTCGAGGTAGTCGAGGATGAAGGTGAGCACGATCCCCACCGGCTGTTCGGGGTCGAGCAGCCGGCGCACCTCGTCATGGGCCAGGATCTTCTCGGGCTCGCGCAGATCGCCACTGATCATCGTGGTGCCGGGGACCGCGAGCCGGGCCTGTCCGTGGCTGGCCACGATGGGGTCGTTGTCGACGTAGACCACGCGGGCCCGGGGGTTCACCGCCTGGGCGATCTCATGCACGTTCGGGGTGGTGGGCAGGCCCGAGCCGATGTCCAGGAACTGGCTGATGCCCTCGTCGGCGAGTTCGGCCATCGCCCGCTGCACGAACCGGCGGTTGGACAGGGCGGTGTCGCGGATCTCCGGCGCGATCCGCAGAAACCGCTGGGCCTGCTCGTAGTCGGCGAGGTAGTTGTCCTTGCCGCCCACGAGATAGTTGTAGACCCGCGCCGGGTTCGCCCGATGGCCGGGGTGGCGATCGTGGTCGACCGGCTGCCACTCCACCGTGGTGAGCCCGATGCCGGGCCCGCTGCTGTTCATCCGAGATTCCCCTGCCACTAGCGCTGCATCGCCCTGCCGCTTGCCGGATCCGTCACCGCGGATGCGGCGCCGGTCCTGGACGCCAGGTGACCGTGTCACTGGGTCCCGGTTCCGCCCAGGCGACCGGGGCCCGTGACCAGAGGTGGAACGGCAGGTCCACGTCCGCGGACACCCGGCTGAGCTGGCCCCAGGAATACGCGTGGGAGTGGACCACCGCGGCATGGAGCGCCGCTTCGAGGCAGGCGCGCGCGGTCCGCTCCGCCCGACAGGTGCCGCTCGGGCCGGACCCCTCCACCCCACCGGAGAGCTGAAAGGTGCTCCAGGCGTAGAGGGGTTCGTCCTCGATGTGCGGTTGCTGCTGCTGGTCGACGTTCACTGGCCCTCTCCAGACGCATCTCTACCGGCGGGGCTTGGCGATGCGTCCAGCATCGGGGAGGGCGCATTACCGGCGGTATAGCGGCGGTAAAGCGGTATGCGACGGCGCTATACCGGCCTACTCGGCGAGCCAGGCCAGCACCTCGCGGTTGATCCGCTCGGGCTGCTCCAGATGCAGGAAGTGGCCCGCGCCGTCGACCAGTTCCACCCGGGAGCCCGCCGGGAGGTGGTCCTTGGCGCTGCCGACCACGTCGGAGCCGATGCAGCCGTCGTCGGTGCCGTGCAGGAAGAGGATCGGCCGCTCACCGGTGGCGGTGATCGCCTCCTGCTCCGCCGCGTACGCCGGGACCTGGCGGGCCGGGTCGAACAGGGCCTTGTAGTAGCCGATCGCGGCGGCGAGGTGGGCCGGGTCCTTCAGGCTCTCCTTGACGTGCGCGATGTCCTGCGCGGAGTCGTGGTAGCCGGGCGACCAGTCGCGCCACAGGCCGTCGATGAGCGCCATGTCGTGGGCCGCGGCGCCCGCTTCGGCCAGCGGGGTCTGGAAGAGGAAGATGTAGAAGGAGCGCTTGAACTGGCCGTAGTCGAAGTTGAAGAAGTCGGCCAGCACGCCGCCCAGCGGAGGCACGGACATCGTCACGGCCCGCCGCCAGCGCTCGGGGGCGTGGGCGGTGGCGCCGTAGGCGGCGATGGCGCCCCAGTCGTGGCCGATGAGCACCGCGTCGCCGTCGGCGCCGAAAGCCTCGTGCAGGGCGTTGGCGTCGGAGGCGATCGCTCCGGCCTGGTAGGCGCCGTCGTCGGGTATGCCGGTGGGTGCGTATCCCCGCATGAAGGGGGCGACGGCGTGATAGCCCGCGTCCGCGAGGGCGGGGAGCAGGTGGCGCCAGGAATGTGCGGTGTCGGGGAAGCCGTGCAGACAGAGCGCCAGTGGGGCGTCCGCCGGGCCCGCTTCGAGATAGCCGAACTCAAGTCCATTTGCGGTGATGCTCTTGACCTGTGTCACGCTCAGCGATGCTAATTCACCGTCAGGAACACGTCCACGCGTGGCATCGGGGGATTTCCTCACCCCCCGATGATCCGGCTGCGCGGTGGCCGCGAGGGTGGCAGACTGCGCGCTGTGCCGTCCGCCCCGCCCGGCCCGAGGGAGGCCCCCATGACCAGCCCGCCCAGCTCCGTCGCGGAGCACCATGAGGCCATGGTGCACCGCGGGTTCCTCTACCGCGACGAGGAGGAAGTGGTCGACGTCTGCGTGCCCTTCTTGCGCGAGGGCCTGGAGGCCGACGACGCGGTGGCCGTGGTGGCGGCCAAGTCGAACATCGCGGCGCTGCGGGACGCCCTCGGACAGGACGCCCCGGCGGTGCAGTTCGAGGACGCGCTCAGCTGGTACCAGCACCCGGTGAAGACCATCGCCGCGTACGACTCCTTCGTGAAGGCCGAGTCGCCGCGCCGGGTCCGGGTGATAGCCGAACCGGTATGGCAGGGCCGCACTCCGCTGGAGGTCGTGGAGTGGGCGCGCTACGAGTCGATCGTGAACGCGGCGTTCGCCCACTCCGGTGCCCGCGCCATCTGCTGTTACGACCGCCGGGTGCTGCACCCCGAGATCCTGACGTACGCGCGCCGCACCCACCCCGAGATCATCGACGGTCAGGGGCCCGAGCAGAGCGTGGACTACACCGCCCCCGGCCCGTTCAGCGCCACCTGCGACCGCCGGGCGCTGACGCCCGCTCCGGCGAGGGCCGAGCGGCTGCCGGTCGACACGGCCGACCTCGACGCCGCGCGCGTCTTCATCGCCGAGCGGGCCGTCCGGCACGGCATGAGCCAGGAGTCCCTGCGCAACATGGTCGCCGCCGTCACGGAGGTGGCGAGCACCGCCGTCCGTCATGGCAGCGCCCCGGCGGAGCTGCGGGTGTGGACCCAGGACGGCGATCTGGTCTGCGAGATCGCCGGGCCCGGCCACTGGTACCCGGACGCCCTGTGGGGATTCACCCCGCCGGAGGGGGCGGACACCGGGTTCGGGCTGTGGGGCGTCCGGATGCTGTGCGATGTCGTCCAGATGCAGGCGGACGCGGACGGCACCCTGATCAGGCTGCGCATCGGTCTGTGACCAGAGAATTCGCGTTCATGGCCCGGTAGCGCCGCCTGTCCGGGCAGGGCGGCCCTCCCGGCGGGCGCGCAGCGCCCCGAACACGGCGAACGCGGTCAGGGCCAGCAGCGCGGCGGCTCCCGTGGCCGCGCCGAGGCGCAGACCGGGCGGGCGGAAGGTACAGCTGACCGAGGTGGCGCCGCCGTCGAGGGGCACCGCGATGAGTCCCAGGTACGCGGCGGCGGGCCGGTCCGGGCCGTCCCCCGCCGCGCACCGCCAGCCCGCGATGCGCGGGGCGGCGATCACGGCCAGGCCCCGGGAGCCGGGCGGGAGTTCGGCGCGCAGGGAGCCGCCGGAGACGCGTACGCCGGTGGCGCCGCGGGCCGTCAGCCGGTCGACGGCGGCGCGCAGCCGCGCGGTGTCCAGGCAGCCGATGGCGTCGTGCGGGATCACCCCGGCCTTACGGGCGGTGAGCGACACCTCCACCTGGCCGGAGCGCGGGGCCGTGCCCAGCGGCCGCATGGCCGCGCGCCCGGTGACCGGCCGGTCGCCGCGGAACCCGGACGGGGGCCGCCCGGCGCCGCGCATGAGGGCTTTGCCCCGGTAGTGCGGGGCCCACAGGAACACCTCGCTGCCGCCCGGGCAGGTGGCGGTGAGCCGGGCCGCGTCCGGGGACGCGGGCAGCCGGTGGCCGCGGGCGGGGCCGCGCGCGGCGGGCCTGCCGTCCGTACCGCGCACCGCGATGCCGCGCGGGAGGGTGTACACCCGGGCGCCGAGCAGGAGTTCCTGGTTGCGGAAAGGCGAGGCGCCGTACCGGGGCGCGGGCCCGGCGCCGGGACGGACGGTGACCAGGGGCGGCGCCTGCTGCCGGTCGACGGTGACCGTGGGGTGCTCGGCCGCGTACCGGTCCTGGTGCGGGTCGGCCGAGGAGCGCACCCGGGCGCCGACCGAGAAGATCGCGTCGGTGACCGGGTTGTCCGGGCTCCGCACCGCGCGGCCGCGTGAGGTGGTGCCGCCGCCGAGGGCGGTGAGCGTGCGGCCGAGCACATCGGAGGTGAGGCTGCTGTCGTACCCCGCGCCCTGGCCGCCGACCAGCAGCGGGTCGTTGCCGACGGTCTGCTCGCGGCCCGGTTCGGTGCGGTAGCGGGGCCAGCCGTCCGCCTCGGCGATCATCTTGCGCTGGCGCTCCTGGCGTTCGCCCCAGGGGGTGTAGCCGTCGAAGTGGCGCGGCCGGAGCCGGTCGGCGACGGCCATGGTGGCGGCGGACTGGCCCACTTGGGCACCAATGAGCACGACGACGGCGAGCACGGCGGGCAGCGGACGGCCGAGCCGGGCGGCGAGGCCGTGCAGCAGCACCGCGGCCGCCACCGCGGCGACCCCGGCGAGCAGCAGCGGATACGTCCACCAGCGGATCTGCTCCCCGGAGCGCGCCGCCACCGCGATGAGCGCCAGCAGCCCGCCCGCGGGCAGCAGGGCCCGCAGGATCGGCACGCCGTGCGCGCCGGAGAGCCAGGCGGCGATCACCAGCAGCCCGCACAGCACGAAACCCTGCTGGTACTGGCTGCCGTCGGGCGCGGCGAAGGCGTGCCAGGCCAGCTGGGTGGGCGCCCACCGCATGGACACGGCCATCGCCGCGATCAGCAGGGTCCAGCCCGCGCGCAGCCGCCGGGGCACGGCCGGGTTGAACGGCAGCGTCAGGGCGAGCAGCAGCGCCACGGTGTCGACGTACAGCGCCGGGCTGCCGAAGTCGTACGTGCCGGGCAGCATCCGGGCGAAGATGTCCGTCCAGGGCTCGGGCGTGAACTCCCCCGCCCGGCCCGGGTGGGCGTGCCGGGTGCCGAAGTGGACGACGGAGACCAGCGGCGCGGCGAGGCCGACGCCGAGCCCGCAGGCCGCCGTCAGCCGGGCCACGGGGCGGATCCCCAGCGGCATCCGGCTGATCAGGGCCCGGGTGAGCAGGATCAGCGCGGCGCCGAGGGTGGCCAGGTAGGCGGTGGGAAAGTTGGCGGTCCAGACGACGGCGACCACCAGCGTGGCCGTGACGAACCGCCGCCCGGCCAGGGCCCGTTCCCCCCTCAGGACCTGTTCCCCGACCAGGCACAGCAGGGGCAGCGCGATGAGTCCGTCCAGCCACATGGGGTGGTACGAGGCTTCCGCCACGGACCAGCCGCACAGCGCGTACGACGCGCCCAGCGCCCCCGCGGCCCACCAGCGCCCCGGTTGGAGCCTCAGCAGGGTGACGGCCATCACCGCGCCCGCCGTGGCCGTCTTCAGCAGCGTGATGACGTACACCGCCAGGTCGATCTCGTCGCGCGGGAAGACGGCGACGAGCAGCGCGAACGGGCTGCTGGCATAGGTGCCGAGGTCGGGCAGGAAGGAGGCGCCGAAGCCGGAACTCCAGTTGAGGAACAGCCCGCCGTCGCCGCGGCCGTGCAGCAGATCCCACAGCCGGGCGTGGAAGGGGATGAACTGATTGCCCAGGTCGCCGACGGCCCGGGCGCGCGGCCCGAACGGATGAACCCCCGCCACGGTGTCACCGAGGCAGAGCGCCACCATGGTGAGGAACGAGGCGAGGGCGGCGGCCCGGATACGGATGCGCGAGGGCCGCGGAACGCGGGGTCCTGATAATTCGGATGGCTCCCGGAGGGGCTGACCGATATCGAATTTCTGCGTCACGTCGATTACTTGTCCGGACAACGGAATGGGCGTGGTCGGTGTGTGCGGAGCTGTGATCGGTTTGACGGGCGAAATGCGCGGGAGGTTGTGTCGGCGCACCAGGAAGCAGGGATTCACTAGACCTGGCTTCCGGAGTCACTGCCTCGTCTTTCCGCGGTTTACGTCGCCGATGCCGGGAGCCGGGGCACTCCGTGGTCGGCCAGCGGGCCCACCTCCAGCCCCGCGGTGCGGCACGCGGTCACCAGATGCGGCAGGGCGGCCAGGGTGACGCGCCAGCAGCCGGGGGACGAGGACCGGTCGGAGTCGTGCAGCAGGACCGTGGCGCCGCCCCGGAGGCCGCCGCGCAGCGTGGCGAGCACCGAGGCCGGGGTGGCGTTCGGGGACCAGTCGTGCCCCCAGGCCGACCACAGGATGGGCCGCAGCCCGGCGCGTACGGCCGCGAGCCAGCGGCTGCCGGTCAGGACGCCGTACGGGGGCCGGTACCACAGCGGTTCGGCGCCGGTGGCCAGCCGCACTGCCTGGGCGGCGCATCTGACCTCGGCGACGTCCCGCACCGGCCGCGGCAGCCAGGGGCGGTTGTGGGTCCAGCCGTGGACGGCGAGTTCATGGCCGCGGAACGCGATCTCGCGGGTCGTGCGGGGATAGCGCATCACGCTCTCACCCAGGACGAAGAACGTGGCGGTCACCGCCAGCTCGTCCAGGCAGTCCAGGAAGCGCGGGGTGGAGTGGGGGTCGGGGCCGTCGTCGAAGGTGAGGGCGATGTGGTCGGACCGGCCCTGCCCGGCGAGGGCCGGGAAGAGGAGGCGCCGGGGCCCCGGCAGCCAGGTTCCGGCCGGGACCAGATGCGCCGCCGCGGCCAGCACGGCCGCGTTCCGGGCCAGCACACCGGTCCGCCGCCCGGCGGTCATGGCGGGCTCCCGCCGTCCGGGACCCGCCGCACCGTCGGCCGTACCGCCGTGCCGGTGGCGTCCGCGTCCCAGCCCTCGGCCATGGCGGGCGACCGGGCGAGGCCGACGATCCCGGCCGCCATCAGGGCGATGCCGACCGCCTCGGGCAGCAGACGCAGCCCCAGTTCGACGCGTTCGCCGAACAGCACCCAGCCCAGCGCGATGCTCACCAGCGCGTCCCCGAGGGTCAGCGCGGGCTGGGAGGCGGCCAGGGTGCCCGCGCGCAGGGTGGACTGGAGCAGCAGGAAGCTGAACAGCCCGACGAGGCACACCGCGTACAGCGGCCAGCTGGTGAACACCGCGGCCACACCCTCGCCGAAGCGCCCGGTGAACTCCTTGATGAGGGCCGCCGTGCAGGCGAAGCCGACGGCGGTCGCGCAGCCGAGCACCGCGGCCCGCGCCGCGCCCCGCAGCGCCCGCGCCACCAGGGTCAGGGCGCCCACGACGAGCACCAGCACCACCCCGGCGGGCAGCCAGAGCCCGTTCCGGGCCGTGCCATGGCCGTGCGAGGGATCGGCCGCGACGAGGAAGAGCGCGAGCCCGGCGGCGAGCATCGCGAACGCCAGCCAGGTCCGGCCGCCGGGCCGTCGGCGGAACACCAGACTCCCCACCACCAGGGTGAACAGCAGCTCGCTCACCAGCAGCGGCTGGACGACGGAGAGCCGCCCGACCGCCAGCGCCCCCACCTGGGCCACCGCCGAGACCACCATCGCCGCGCCCCCGGCCAGCCAGTACGGGCGCCGCAGCAGCCGCAGCAGATGCCGCAGCGCCTGCCCCACCCCGCCATGGCCGGATCCCGGAAGCTCCCGCTCCTGGTCCATCGCGGCGCGCCGCTGGAGCACGGACGCGGCGCCGTTGCCCAGGGCGGACAGCAGCGCGAGGAGGACGGTCAGGGCGCCCATGTCACCCCCACCCTCACCCGAAGCGGGCGGCCAGCCGGTGGTACAGCCCCGGGGCCGCGCAGCGCACCAGCGCGGGCAGCCGCAGCCAGGCCGGTACGTAGACCTCGTCCCGGCCGCGCGCGACGGCGTCCCACACGGCGTCGGCGACCCGCTCGGGCGGCAGCGGGCGCGGCATCCGGCGGGTGTACGGGACGCCGCGGCGGGCGAAGAACGGGGTGTCCACCACGCCGGGGACGACATGGGTGATGCGTACGCCGCCCCGGCGCAGCTCGTCGCGGAGTGCGTCGGCGAAGACGCCGAGCGCCGCCTTGGCCGCGGAGTACACCGCCTCGCCCCGCACTCCGACGCTGCCGGCGACCGATCCGATGAGCACGATGTGGCCGCGCCGCTCGGCCAGCATGTGCGGCAGGACCAGCCGCACCAGCCGCATGGTGGCGAGCAGATCGACCCCCACCACCCGGTCGATGGCGGCGGGCGGCATCGCGCTGAAGGGACCCGCCCAGCCGATGCCCGCCCCGGCGACCAGCAGATCCACCCGCCCGGCGGTACGGAGGGCGTCCTCGACCAGGCCACGGCCGCCCTCGGGGGTGGCCAGATCGGCGGGCAGGGCGATGGCCGAGGTGTGCGCGGCCACCCGGTCGAGACGTTCCCGGTGGCGGCCGCTGACCAGCAGCCGCCATCCGCCGCCCGCCGCGAACCGGTGCGCGACGGCGGCGCCGATACCCGAGGACGCGCCGGTCACCAGCGCCACTCCGCCCCCGGTGGCGGCGGGACCGGCCGAGGTGCGCGCGGCACCGGTTTGCGGCTGTGCGTCCGGCAGAGGGCGGGCCATGGCATCTTCCTGTCTCGCTGCTGACCGGGCGGCGTCGGCACGCCACCGGCCGTCGAGCGCGCGGTTGACGGCACGCGGAGCGGATACTTCCAGTGAGCCATGAGCGGCCGCGCCTCGCACCATCGGAGGTGAGCATGCGCCTGCCGTCGCAGCGTTTCCTCGTGGTGAGCGCGAGCATGGGCGCCGGTCATGACGCGGTGGCCGGGGAGCTGGTGCGCAGGCTGGAGCGCGCGGGGTACCGGGCGGACCGGGTGGATGTGCTGGAGCTGCTGCCCGCCGGGATCGGCCCGGGGCTGCGCGCGTTCTACCGGACGGCGGTCCGCCGGGCCCCGGTGGTCTACGCGGGCATCTACCGGGCGTTCTTCCGGCCCGGCCCCGGCCGCCGCCCCGGCAGCGGGCCACGGCCCGGCACCGCCCCGCTGGCGGCGCTCGCCGAGGACCGGCTGCTAGCGCTGACGGAGCGGCTGCGGCCGACCGCGGTGGTGCCCGTCTTCCACCTCGCCGCGCAGCTCACCGGCCGGTTGCGGGCCCGTGGGGCGCTGACGGTGCCGAGCGCGGTGGTGGTCACCGATTTCGCGGTGCACCGCCAGTGGCTGCACCCGGGCAACGATCTGCACCTGTGTGTCACCGAGGAGGCCGCCGAACGGGTGCGGCAATCCCTCGGCCGGCCCGCGGTGGCCACCGGCCCGCTGGTGGCGGGGCGCTTTCTCGGCCCGGCGCCCGGGGCGGCGGGCTGGCGGCGCCGCTTCGACCAGTACGCCCCCGGCAGACCACCGGTGGTCCTGTCCGCCGGGGCCTGGGGCGCCGGTACGCACCTGGCGGCCACCGCACGGCTGCTGTCCGCCGCGGGCTATCTGCCGGTGGCGCTGTGCGGCCGGGACGAACGGCTGCGGCACCGGCTGTCCCGGTGGCCGCGGGTGGCCGCCCTCGGCTGGGAACCGGATCTGCCCGGACTGCTGGCCGCCGCGCGGGCGCTGGTGGACAACGCGGCCGGACAGACCGCGCTGGAAGCACTGGCCACTGGAGTCCCGGTGGTGGGCTACCGCCCCATCCCTGGCCATGGGCACGAGGGCGTCCGCCGGATGGCCGCCCTCGGCCTGACGGACCACGCGGCGGACTCATGGGATCTGCTGCGCCTGCTCGACGCGCTCACCGCGCCCTCGGCGCTGCGGACACGCCGTATCGCCGCGGGCCGACGGCTGTTCGCCACCGACCCCGCCGACATCGCCGCCCGGCTGGCCGAGATGGCGGCCGACGGCGGTCCGGACGTCATGACGCCCTTCTCGTGACGCCTCTGTCGAGACGGACTTCTCGTGACGCCTCTCTCGTGACGCCTGCTCTCGTGACGGAGTGGGTGGACCGCTGATCCGGCGCGTGCACAGCCGCCGGCACCTCCGGGTCCACCCTCCCCAAACGCCACTTCCGCCCCCGCTACCCCTGAGCTGGCAGCACACTGACGGGAGAGCTGCGGTCAGCTGGTGGCCGCGGCCTCGTACAGGCCACGCCCGGAGCGCTTGGCCCGGTCCGTCGTGCGCAGCCGCTCCAGCGTGTTGCGCACCGAGTTCACGTTGGTGCGCGTCTCGTCGCGGCCCAGGGCCTCGTTGACCTCGGACGCGCGCATCGGACGGCCCGCCTTCTTGAGGGCGCCGAGCACCGACTCGCCGAGCCCGGTGGAGCGCTCGGAGGAGGTGCCCGCCGCCTTGGCCGTCTTCTCGGTGGCCTTGGCGGTGGCCTTCTCGCTCGTCTGGGCGCTCTTCTCGGTGGCCTTGGCCGCCTTGGTGGTGGCCTTGGCGACGGGCTTGGCCGTGTCCTTGGCCGCCGCGGCCTTCTTGGCGGGCTTCTTCGCGGCGGTCTTCTTGGCCGCCGCCTTGGTGGCGGTCTTGGTGGCGGTCTTCGCGGCCGTCTTCGCGGCCCGGCCGCCGGTGGTGGACTTGGCCTTGCTGCGCTGACGGCCGATGGCGGCCTTGCGCGTGGTGGCCGGTGTCCGGGTGGCCGGGGCCGCCTCGGCGGCCGGCTTCGCCTCGGCCTCGGTGGCCGTGGCAGTGGCCGCGGTGTTCGCGGCGGGCTTCGCCTCCGCGATGTCGCCGTTGCCCGCCTGCGGGAGCGTGGCGGCTCCCGAGAGGGCCTGAAGGCTGCTCAGAGCGGTGCTGACCACCTCCAGCCGCTGGGTCACGGCGTCCAAATCACCCTTCAGGGCCTCCTGTTGCTTCTCCAGCTCCGGAAGCTCGGCCTTCAGTGCCTCGATCGTCGAGCCCACACTGTTGTCGGCACTCAGCGAGTTCACCATCACTTCGTCCCCTTTCTGGGCGTCTGCGCCCATCGTTGCTGCGATTATGCCTGCTGTTAGGTGTGTGCGGTGCCCTGTGTGCCACCACGCAAAACAACCAGGACCGCCTTGACGGCTACGGAGCAGCCAACTTTCCGTGAAGTCAGGTGGCACGAACCCCCTTGTCAGACCGCCCGTGTCATCCTCAGGAGTGGTGGCGCGCGTCGTGATGACGACGCATCAGGCGCGAAAAACACCGCGCGCGCCCCATGCCACCTGGATACCGTGCACACCATGACCGAACCGAAGACCGGCACTCTGAAGGTGCCCGGTGCCACGCTGTATTACGAGGTGCGCGGCAGCGGCCCGGTGCTGCTGATGATCCCGGGCGGGGCCGGTGACGCCGCTTCCTACGACCATGCGGCAGCGGCCCTCGCCGACCGGTACACGGTGGTGTCCTACGACCGGCGCGGTGCCTCTCGCAGTACCCTCGACGGCCCGCCCGCGGACCAGCGGGTCGAGGTGCACGGCGAGGACGCGTCCCTGCTGCTCGACGCGGTGGCGCCGGACGGCGAACCGGCATACGTGTTCGGCTGCAGCGCGGGCGCCATCGTCGCGGTGGAGTTGCTGGCCCGCCATCCGGAACGGGTACGGCTGGCGATCGCACACGAGCCGCCCCTGGTGGAACTGCTGCCCGACGCCGAGGAGCAGCGGGCGTTCTTCGCCGAGGTGCGCGAGGCGTACCGCCGCGAGGGAATCGCGGCGGCGGTGGCGGTGATGGCCGCGGGCACCGGCCCGGCGGAGGGAGCCGCGCCGCGGGATCGCGGGGCGGAGCCCCCGCCGCTTCCGGCCGAGGTGGTGGACCGGATGATGGCCAACTTCCCCTACTACCTGGAGCACATCCTGTGCCCGTTCACCGGCCACGTCCCGGACCTGGCCGCGCTGGCGGCCGTATCGGAGCGGCTGGTACCGGCGGGCGGCCGGGAGTCGCACGGGCTGCTGCTGTACCGCCCGGCGGTGGCACTCGCCGAGCGGCTGGGCACCGAGGTCGTGGACTTCCCCGGCGGTCACACGGGGATCGGTGAGCACCCGGCGGAGTTCACCGAGGTGTTGAGGAGGACGCTGTCGCGTCGATGAGGGCGGTGAGCCGGGCGGGGCTCATGCTGCCCGGTGCGCGGCGCTCCCGGGCGCAGAGGCCCGCGACCCGTCCCAGCGTCTCGTTGACCGGTGTCGGGACGCCGTGTTCGCGCCCCAGCAGCACGATCTCCCCGTTGAGATAGTCCGCCTCGATCGTGCCGGTCCCCCGGGTCAGGCTCTGCCACGAGGAGCCGCCGCCGCGCTCCACGCCGTCGGCGGGGCGCATCTCCACCTTTCCGGAGCGGAGTGCGGCCTGTTCGGCGGCGTCGGCGTGGGCGATGCCCGCGGCGTCGAGGACCGCGACCCCCTCGGCCTTCGCCCGGGCGCCGAGGGCCTGGGCCTCGTCCCCGGTGAGCGGCCCGCAGATCGCCTCGACGGCGTTGGCGAGGTTGTTGATGAGCTTGGCGTACTTCCAGCGCATGACGTCCGGTACGACCGGCGCGAGGAACACGGACTCCTCCAGGTCCGCGGCCACCCGCCGGATGGTGTCGTCCTCCCCGGACGGATAGCGGCCCATGCTGAGGATCCCGGTGTACGGGGCGCACGGCGCGGCGACGAGCCCCGGCTCCAGATAGGTGGAGGGCATCCAGACGCAGACGCCGTAGACCCGGCGGAAGCTCCGCAGCGCCAACCGCTCGTTCTCCACCCCGTTCTGGGCGCAGAGCAGCGGCAGCCGCTCCCCCGCGGTGCCGCCGCCGGTGACCGGGCGCGGCGCCCAGGCGTCCAGCGCCGCCGCGCTGTCCTGGGTCTTCACGGCGAGGACGAGCACATCGTCGGGGCCCAGTTCGACATCCTCGGGCCCGGTGACGGCGGGCGCCGGGATCTCATGGGTGGACTCGGGTGACGTGAAGCGCAGTCCGTGGTCGCGCAGCGCCTCGTAGTGTGCGCCGCGCGCCACCAGGACGACGTCATGGCCTGCGAGATGGAGCCGGGCGCCGATCGTGCCGCCGACCGCGCCCGCTCCGATGATGAGGTATCGCACCAGGACCCTTTCCCCGTGGGTGGTAGAAACAACGTACCCGCACCGACCTGTTGGAAGAGCCCGAGGGGATACGATGAAACTGCGCTGTGCCGTGCTCGACGACTACCAGGACGTGGCCCTGTCCTCGGCCGACTGGTCCGGTGTCCGGGACGCGGTGGACGTGGTGTCGTATACGCGCTATTTCACCGACCGGGACGCGCTGGTCGAGGCGATCGGGGACTGCGAGATCGTGGTCATCATGCGGGAACGCACCCCGTTCCCCGCGGAGCTGTTCGCCCGGCTGCCCCGGCTCCGGCTGCTCATCACCACCGGGATGCGCAACGCGTCCGTCGATCTGGAGGCGGCCGCGCGGCACGGGGTCACGGTGTGCGGCACGGCCAGCTCCTCCGAGCCGCCCGTCGAGCTGACCTGGGCGCTGATCCTCGGTCTGGCCCGCCACCTGGTGCGGGAGAGCACGGCGCTGCGGGACGGCGGGCCGTGGCAGAGCACGGTCGGCATGGATCTGCACGGCCGTCGGCTCGGCCTGCTGGGCCTGGGCAAGATCGGCACCAAGGTGGCCCGGATCGGCCAGGCGTTCGGCATGGACGTGGCCGCCTGGAGCCAGAACCTTGACGCCGAGCGGGCGGCGGCGGAGGGCGTCGGGTTCGTCTCCTCCAAGGAAGAGTTGCTGGAGACCAGCGATGTGGTCACGGTGCATCTGGTGCTCGGCGACCGCACCCGGGGGTTGCTCGGCGCGCCGGAGCTGCGGCGGATGCGCCCGACCGCGTACCTGGTGAACACCTCCCGCGCGGCCATCGTGGATCAGGCGGCCCTCGCGGACGCCCTGCGGGGCGGCTGGATCGCGGGCGCGGGGGTCGATGTGTTCGACGAGGAGCCGCTGGGTCCGGAGCATCCGTTCCGGACGCTGCCGAATCTGCTGGGCACCCCGCATCTGGGCTATGTGACCCGGCGCAACTACGAGGGCTACTACGGCGGCGCGGTGGAGGACATCCGGGCCTACCTCGCGGGCGAGCCGGTCCGCGTCCTCATCGCGCCGTAGCCGGGGCGGGGTTCAGGATTCGGTCAGGGTGTCCAGGGCCATGACGGCGACATGGAGCCGCGAGCGCTGGGCGCCGGACTCCAGACTGCCGCCGACCAGCCGCTCGATGGTGTGCAGGCGCTGGTAGAAGGCCTGCCGGGACAGCCCGGCCTGTTTGGCGGCGACCGACTTGTTGCCCGCGGCGTCGAGGTACTGGCGCAGGATGGCCAGCAGGTCGCCGCCGTGCCGTTCGTCGTGCTGCATCAGCCGGCCCAGCTCCCGTTCCACATAGTTCTGGACCCGGACGTCGTCGCGCAGCGTGTACAGCAGCTCGGGCAGCCCGAGGTCCGCGGACACGTGGAACGGCCGTCGCGGCGTGCCGGGGCCGATGGCGTCCGCGACCTCCTCGGCCTGGTGGAACGACCGCGCCACCTGGTCGAGCGCGGTCACGCCGGGGCCGACCGCGAGGACGGCTTCCTCGCCGAGCGTCTCCTCGGTGATCCGGCCGATGCGCTCCACGACGGGCTGCCACGCGGCGGCGAGCGGCAGGGTGAGCAGGACGCCGGTGCGGTCCGGGGAGAGCCTGCCGACCAGCGCGTGGATTCCGGCGCCGCGCAGGTCCTCGCCGACCCGGCTGTCCAGGTCGGCGCGGTCGGCAGCATCGGGCCGGTGGCGAAGAGCCAGGGCGATGTAGAGGTGGCCGACGGTCGGCAGGCCGAGGGCCTCGATCCGGATGCGGGACTCGGTGCGGCCGAGGTGGCCACCGTGGCGCAGCTCCAGCAGGGCCGACGCGCGGGCCTCCCGGTCCCACTGGGTGTGGCCGGTCATCCGGGCCAGGGTGAGGGCGGTCGCGGCGCGCCGGAGGATCAGGATGTGCTCGGGACCGGAGGCGGGGCCGGTCTGGTCGGGCAGCGCGACGAGGCGCCCCCAGCGCTGTCCGTCGTGTTCGACGGGGGCCACCAGCCAGCCTTCGGACCCGCTGGGCGCCGCGTGGTCGGGGGTCGGGGTGGCGCGGGAGCGGCGCTGCCACGCCTCCAGTATCTGGCCGCCGGGGCGGCCCGCCGTACAGGCGATCACGGCGTGGTGCACCAGGTTCTCCAGCACCACCGACCGTCCCATCAGGTCGGCCGCGACCTGGACCAGCTCTTCGGGCCGGGCGCCGCGCAGGGTCAGGTCGGTGAAGAGCTCATGGACCTGGTGGGAGCGGCGCAGCAGTTCACCCTGCGCGTCCAGGATCAGCGCGTGGACGGTCTGGGTGACCTCGATGAACCGGATGCCGTGGGAGAGCACGATCAGCGGGAGGTCCCGGGCCCGGCAGGCGGCCACCAGGTCCGGGGGCACCTGCTGGTAGCGGCGGCCCAGCTCCACGACCAGACCGGCCGCGCCGACGTCGGCGAGCTGGTCGGCGTAGCCGCGCAGCCGGGTGGGGTCGTTGGGCTGGGGCATGCCGGTGGTGAGCACCAGCTCGCCGCCCTCGAGGAACGACGCCGGGTCCAGCAGCTCGGTGACGTGGACCCAGCGGACGGGACGGTTCAGCCGGTCCTCGCCCGCCATGACCCGGGGCAGTCCCGCGGCGATGACGGGCAGCCGCAGTACGTCGGCGACGGTGAGCGATGCCATCCGGCCCGGTTCCTCCCTGCACTGTGCCCGCCGTGGCGGGCGGATCTCTGGAGCCCCGGCGGCGCGCGGGGAGGCGGGGCGCCGGGACTCCAGGATCTCAGGGTCGCCGGGCAATGAGGTCGGCGACGGTGGCGATGGGCGACGTACGGGTGCGGCCGCCCGCCTCGTGCCGGTCCGCCAGCCGGTAGGCGACGTACAGTCCGCGGACCCCGAGCCAGCGGAACGGCTCCGGCTCCCAGGTGCCCGGGCGGTGGCCGGTCCACGGCAGCCGGGTCAGCCGGGTGTCCCGCTTCAGCACCAGGTCGGTGAGGGTGCGGGCGGCCAGGTTGGTGGAGGTCACGCCGTGGCCGACGTAGCCGCCTGCCCAGCCGATCCCGGTGGCCCGGTCGAGGCCGACGGTGGCCGACCAGTCGCGGGGGACGGCGAGGACCCCGCACCAGGCGTGGTCGACCCGGACACCGGCGGTCTGCGGCAGCATCCGCTGGAGGGTCTGGGTGAGCTCGCCGATCGTACGGTCGCTGACCCGGCCCGAGTCGTCGGTGCGGGAGCCGAAGCGGTACGGGACACCGCGCCCGCCGATCGCGATCCGGTCGTCCGGGGTGCGCTGGGCGTACATGTGGCCGTGCGCGGTGTCGCCGAGGGTTTCCCGGCCCTCCCAGCCGATTTCCTTCCAGACCTCCGCGGGCAGCGGCTCGGTGACGATCATCGAGCTGTTCATCGGGAGCCAGGCCCGCCGCAGCCCCTTGAGGGAGGCGGTGAACCCCTCGGTGGCGCGGAGCACCACGGGGGCGCGGACCGTGCCGTGCGCGGTGAGGGCGCGGCCCGGCTCGATGGCGGTGACGGGCGACTTCTCGTAGATCGTCACGCCGAGCCGTTCCACCGTCTCGGCGAGCCCCCGGACCAGGGCGGCGGGCTGCAGCCGGGCGCAGTGCGGGGTGTACGCACCGGCGGTCACCCCGTCGATGGCGATGTGCCGCGCGGACTCCGCGGGGGTGAGCAGGACGGACTCCGGCACCCCCCACTCGTGGTCCTGCTCGACCTTGTGCCGCAGCCGGGTGGCCTGGGCGGGGGTGCGGGCGACCCGCAGGGTGCCGCCCTTGACGATGTCGGCGTCGATGCCCTCGCGGGCGGCGACGGCGATGACCTCGTCCACGGCCTCGTTCATGGCCTGCTGCCAGTCGAGGACGGCGTCGCGGCCGCAGGTGCGGGCCAGCCGGTCGCGGGCGCCGGGGATCAGGCCGGAGGCCCAGCCGCCGTTGCGGCCGGAGGCTCCGAAGCCCGCGAACTCGGCTTCCAGCACCGTGATGCGCAGGGACGGGTCGGCCTGCTTGAGGTAGTAGGCGGTCCACAGTCCGGTCATTCCGGCGCCCACGACGCACACATCGGCGTCGCGGTCGCCGGGCAGCGCCGGGCGGGGGGCGGGCAGTTCGGCGAACCAGTGGGCGACTCGCCCGTTGACCGGTGCCGTGGTGGCGGACATGAGGTCCTCTCGCGGTGTGGGGGACGGCCTGGAGCCGGATCAGACGCCGAGCAGGCCGGGCAGCTCGGACAGGTCCTTGATCTCCTCGTACGGCTGGAAGGCGGCCGAACCGGGGAAGCCGTACCGGTTGACCCAGATCCGCCGCATGCCCTCGTACCGCTTGGTGGGCATGATGTCGTACTCCCAGCCCTGGGCCGTGTGGATGATGTCCTCCGGCCCGCGGCCGGTGGCCTTCATGAGGTATTCGAACGCCTGCGGCAGCGGCTTGAACGCCCCCGCCTGCTCGGCGGTGAGGACGTAGTCCCACTCCACGCCCAGCTCGTCGACGGCGTAGGAGATCAGGTCGTCCTCGCTGTTGGAGAGGATGGCGATGTCGTACTCGCCCTTGAGGCGGCGCAGCGCGTCGGGGACCTCGCGGAACGGCTTGAACTTCTTGATGGCCTCGATGAGGGCCTCGCCGTCCTCGTCGCGGTACTCCAGGCCGTGCAGCAGCATGACGTTGTGCAGGGTGCGGCGGACGGTCTCCCGGTACGGGCGGTAATGGTCCACGACGCCCTGGAACCGCATCACGTACGCGTCGTGGTGGAACTGGTCGGGGTCGACGCCGAGCTCGGCGAGGCGGTCCTTGACGATCTCGTGGGTGGCCGTGCGGGTGTCGAAGTTGATGAGGGTGCGGTAGCAGTCGAAGGAGACGACCTTGCGCATGGGAGGTCCTTTCGGAGAGGCGGAGAGACGGAGCGGCGGAGCGCCGGAGCGCCGGAGAGAGGGCGGGACGGGAGGGACGTGGCGCGGTCAGGCGCGGCGGCTGGCTTCCGCCAGGCCCAGGTCCTTGGTTTCGGGGGCGAGGACGATGGAGGCGATGAGGCCGATGACGGTGATGCCCACGCCCATCGCGAGGGTGCCGCGGACGCCGAAGTCGGTGGTGAGCATGGGCAGCAGGAAGGTGCTGGAGGCGGAGCCGACCCGGCTCATGGCGGTGGCCACGCCGACGCCGGTGGCGCGCAGGTCGGTGGGGAACAGTTCGCTCGGGTACACGAACTGCAGTCCGCTGCCCGCGGCCTCGAAGAACTGGAACCCGGCGAAGAGGGCGACCACCAGGAACGCGTAGTGCAGCGGCAGCACGATCAGGGCGATGAGGCAGACGTTGATGCAGGCGAAGCTGCCGATGAGCAGGGGCCGCCGGCCGATCCGGTTGACGACGAGCAGCCCGACCGCCGTACCCGCGACCGCGATGGTGGTGATGAGCGCGCTGGCGCCGAAGGTGCTGGTCACCCCGAACGACTCCAGCATCTGCGGCTGGAAGGACCGTACGGCGAAGGCAGGCGCCACCTGACAGATCCAGAACACCGAACAGAACAGGGCGGGGACCCCGTAGCCGCGGCGGAAGATCTCCGCCAGGTTGCCCAGTCCGGAGCCGCCGCGCCGCGTGCCGCTCTCGGCGAGCAGTTCCTCGGTGCTGACCTCCTGGCGGAGGTGGCGGCGCACGACCTCCTTGGCCTCCTCCACCCGGCCGCGGGAGGCCAGCCAGCGGGGCGATTCGGGCACTCCGGCCCGGAAGAACATGAAGATGATGGCGGGGACCGCGCCGGAGGCCAGCATCCAGCGCCATGCGTCGTCGCCGGTGCCCATCAGCAGCCACCCGGCCCAGAAGCTGACGCCGTAGCCGACCCACCAGGCGAGGACCAGGCCGGACAGGGCCGGGCCGCGTATCTTGCGCGGCACCAGCTCGGAGGTCAGGGCGGACGCGATCGGGTAGTCCGCGCCGATCGCGATGCCGATCAGCAGCCTCAGCACCAGCAGCTGCCACGCCTCGGTGACGAAGAACTGCAGGGCCGAGAAGACCACGAAGGTGAGCAGGTTGAGCACATACATCAGATGGCGGCCGACCCGGTCGGTGATCGGTCCGAAGACCGCGCCCCCGATGAAGACGCCGACCAGGACGGAGGCGGCGATCAGCCCCTGCCACATAGTGTTCAGGCTGAGCGCCGGGGTGATCAGGCCGAGGGCGACGCCCATGATGCCCAGCAGATAGCCGTCGCAGAACGGCCCGCCCATGGCGACGGCGACCATCCTGCGGTGGAAGCTGGTGACGGGGGCGTCGTCGAGGCTGTGGGCTCTTGCGGTGGCTTCTTGCGATGCGTTGGACAAAGACATGCTTGAGACTCCTGGGGACGAGGAGAAGGCGCTTAAGGCGCTGGGGCGCGGCCGATGCGACACCGGCGGTGTGGCATCGGGCGTCAAGCATTCGTGCGGGGCGCGGCGGGGGCCGCGGGGTGTGCTGCCGGGGACGGGCAGATGACGGGAGGTGGATGGCCCTCACCATGGTTCAGCCGTCCGGCACCGTCAACGGCCATCCTGTTCCATCACCGGCCCCGTGGTGGACACTGTGTACGCCGGGTACGCACCGGGGCTGCGCAGGACTTTGGTCCCGGGCCGCGCGGCCTGCCGGGACACAGCGTCCACAACGGCCCGCCGGAGCGGACACTGTGCCCGTTGCCCCGTCGCGCGGGTGCGGTCAGGGTGTGGGAATCCGTTCCGCACCCTTCCTGACCTCGGGAGAACCGTCATGACACTCCGGTGTGAGCCCCCGGGCGGCGGCATGAGCGACCCGCCGGGAGGCGGCCGTGGGTGACCGGCTCGTCGTCCTGTACAACGGCCATCTGCCGTACAACCGCGAGCGGATCGAGTCGCTGGCGCGGACCGTGTACGTGACCGAGGAGGAGCTGCCCGCGGTCCTCCCCGGTGCGGACACCCTCCTCGCGTGGTGGCCGCTGAGCCCGGCCGTGGCCGCCTCGTGGCCCGCCGATCCGGCGAAGGCTCCCCGCTGGGTGCATGTGGCCGCCGCGGGGGTGGATCCGTATCTGTTTCCCGCGCTGACCGGCAACCCGGATGTGGTGCTCACCAACTCGCGCGGCGTGTACGACCAGTCCATCGCCGAATACGTCCTCGGGCTGGTCTTTTCCCTCGCCAAGGACTTCCCCGGCATGTGGGACCACCAGCGCGGCCGTCAGTGGCGGCCGCGCGACAGCGAGCGCGTCGGCGGCCGCACCGTGCTGGTCTGGGGCACCGGATCCATCGGCCGGGCGGTGGCCCGGCTGCTGCGCGCGGTCGGCATGCGGGTGAGCGGCGCGGGCCGCACCCCGCGCGCCGACGACCCCGACTTCGGCACCGTGCACGGTCCGGCGACCCTGCGCACCGGGCTGGGAGAGGCCGATTACGTGGTGCTGGCCGCCCCGCTCACCCCGGCCACCCGGGGCATGGTGGACGCCTCGGTGCTGGCGGCCATGAAGCCCGGCGCCCGGCTGGTCAACGTGGGACGCGGCCAGCTGGTGGACGAGCCCGCGCTCGTGGACGCCCTGTCCGGCGGCAGGCTGGCCGGTGCCGCGCTGGACGTGTTCGCGCACGAGCCGCTGCCCGCCGCCTCCCCGCTGTGGGAGCTGCCGGGGGTCATCGTCTCCCCGCACACCGCGGGTGAGGTGGTCCACTGGCGTCACGACCTGGCCGACCTGTTCCTGGACAACCTGTTCCGCAGGGCCGAGGGCCGTCCGCTGCACAACGTGGTCGACAAGGAGCTGGGTTACGTCAGGTAAGTGGTGGCCACCACTCCGTTTCACCTTCCCTCCGGCCGGAAAGCCGCAGAGGACGGGGAAAAACCATTCGCCCGCAGACGGAGGGGAACGTGGCGCACACCACACCAGGTCAGGGCACCGGCGCCGAGCGGATCCGGGAGAACACCAGAGGGCAGGGCGCCCCGCCGACCCGGCGGGGAATGCTCTCGGTGACGGCGGCGGCCGGTCTCGGTCTGCTCGCCGGATGCGGCGAGCAGAACACCGAATGGGCCAAGCCCGCCAGGAGCCCCACGCCCTCCAAGGGCCACGGCACCTCCGCCGCGGGATCCGACAACAAGGCCAGTCGCTCGCCGTCGCCGCGGCCGACGAAGCGACGGCCCGAACTCCCCCGCGGCGGCCGGGATCTGTCCCGGTACCGCCTGGTGGGGTACTGCGGACTGCCCGGCGCCGCCGCACTCGGCCGGCTCGGTACCGGTGACCTGAACCAGCGGGTCAAGGAGATCGAGAAGACCGCGCGCGACTACGCCGCGGACCGGGAGCCGCTGCCGGTCCTCGAACTGCTCGCGACCGTGACGAACAGCTCCGCGGGGTCGGACGGCACCTATCGCACCCGCGTCCCGGACGACACCGTCCGCCGTTTCCACGACGCGGCCCGGCGCCATGACGCGATGCTGCTGCTCAACATCCAGCCGGGCCGGGCCGCGGCGCTGGACGAGGTCAAGGCGCTGCGCAAGTGGCTCGTCGAGCCCGATGTGGGCGTAGCGCTGGACCCCGAATGGGACATGGGCCCGGGCGAGGTGCCGGGCGACACCTACGGCCACACCAGCGGGCAGGAGCTGACCGACGTGGCGCGCTATCTGTCCGAGATCGTGGCGGAACACGATCTGCCGGAGAAGCCGCTCGTCTTCCACCAGGTGGCGGTGTCCGTGGTCCGCGACCAGTCCGCGCTGCGCCAGCAGCCCGGCGTCGTCATGATCAAGAGCGCGGACGGCATCGGCTCGCCGGGCATGAAGCGGGACACCTGGCGGCAGCTGGTCAAGGACCAGCCGGAGGGGCTGCGCACCGGCTTCAAGCTCTTCTACGAGGAGGACGCCGAGGTCAGCCGACTGATGACGCCGAAGGAGGTCTTGGCCCTGCGGCCGCGGCCGGACTACGTCATGTTCGAGTGAGAGCGACACGCATGAGGCCGCCCCCGGACCGGATGGTCCGGGGGCGGCGCTTGTCGTCGGCGCGGGTCAGGTCCGTGGCGCGGTTGCGACGGAGACCGGCTCATGTTCGGCAGGCTCGCCCGTACCGGGCCGGGTGAAGCGCATCAGGACGCAGGCGCCCGCGTACAGGACCGCCACCACGAGCAGCAGGGCCTGGTAGCCGGTGACCAGCGCGAGATATTCGAGGGTGCCGCCGACCAGCGAGCCGAGCAGGTTGGCGCCGAAGGCCGCCGTGGGGTCGGAGGCCACGGCCAGCCGGTCGGAGAAGATGAGGTTGGCGCAGAAGATGGGCGCGAAGGCCAGCGCGATCGCGGCGGCGAGCCGTCCCGCGAAGGGCAGCCCGAGCACCAGATGGGCCGGGATCAGCCAGGAGACGGCCAGCGACGCGAACAGCAGGAGCTGCAGCGCCAGCTGGTTGAGCTTGCGCAGCCGCCGCCGTACCTCGACCGCGCACAGCACGGCCAGCAGCACACCGGCGAAGACCATGGCGTTGACCAGCCAGGTGGTGCCGAAGTAGAGCGCGAAGCCGATCACGTTCTTGGTTTCGAGCAGCATGAAGGCGGCACCGAGCAGGAACATGTCGGCGTATCGCACGGTCCGCCGCAGCCGTACGCCGGTCAGCCGCACCGATGCCAGGGTCACCAGCAGGATCGCGCCCAGCACCCCGAGGTAGAGGGTGGGAATGGTCCGGTGCAGCAGGTACGGGAACGGGTGGTCGTCGCTCGCGGCCTTCGGCACCGGGCCGGACGCCTTCCACGTGGCACCGCACGACTGGGCGGCCGGGGTGGTGCCTGCGACGAGGATCGCGGCCCTCTTGTTGCCGTAGTGGGTGATGCAGGGGGCGTGTCCGAAGACGGAGGTGAGGGAGCCGGCGAAGCGGTCGATGAGCCAGTTCTGCCGGTAGTAGTTGTACATGGCGAACGCGCCGCCGGGGGCCAGATGGCGATGGGCCGCCTCGAACGCCTGCCGGGTGAACAGATAGCTCTCCAGGCGCAGATTGCTGGCCCCGGACACCAGGGTCAGGGAGTCCGGCAGCGCAAGGACGATCAGGTCGAAGCGGGCGTCGGTCTGCTCCAGGAAGGCCCGTCCGTCGTTGATGTGGACGTGCACCCGGGGGTTGTCGTACGGGCGTGCCGGGTGCAGGGAGGCGCCGATCTCCTGAAGCCTCGGGTCGATCTCCACGGCGTCCACGCGCCGGGCCCCGTGGGCGAGGGCGAGGGCGACGTCGTTGCCGTTGCCCGCGCCGATGACCAGCACCCGGCGGTGGGAGTTGCGCGGGGTCTCGCGGTAGGGCTGCTCGTACGGTGAACCGGGCTTCCGCAGCGCCTTCAGCGGGGCGATGGACTGATGCGGAACACCGTTGGCGGCGATGTTGTAGTCCCGGGCGGCCGAGGCGGACTTCTTGACCTCGATCTTGTAGTACGGCGACCAGGAGATGCCGCTGGCCGCCGACTCCAGGGCCAGCACCGCCACCATCACGGCCAGCGGAATCGAGTACCGGACGGTGTAGCGCCGTCCGCCCAGCACCAGCATCGCCAGCGCCGCGAGCACACCCCACACCACCGACGGCGCGCGCAGCCAGGACAGCAGCGCGAAGGACACCGAGCCGGTGAGGGAGCCGAGCAGGTCGAAGCGGTATGCCTCCAGCGACGGCAGCTGCCGGAACTGGTCGGCCGTCATCTTGCCGATCGCCGCCATGATGAGCGCGGTCAGCCCGAACAGCACGGGCAGGGTGACCCACTGCGGCATACCGGTGGTCTTCACGGCGGTGAAGTAGATGACCTCACCGCTGGTCTGCCGCACCTGGACGGGAAACTCCCGGACCAGGACGACGAGGATGGCCAGCGGGATGGGCGCCCAGCGGGTGAGCCACTGCCCGCGGCCGGCGGGAAGGAGGAATCCGAGGCCGATTCCGAGGAACGAGCCCAGGAGGATGAAGTTCGAGAAATAGCTCAGATGGACGATATTGGCGCCGGTCCACCGGATCAGCGCCAGCTCGACGAAGAGCATGGTGGCGCTGGCCAGCAGCAGCCTCGCGCGCACGTTTTGCGGTCCAGGGCTGTGCTCCATGTCGGCCCACGCTGTCATCCGAGGCGGGGCAGGTCGAGCACCAGCAGGGCGGTCCGCCCGCCCCCGGAGCACATCTCACCTGATGGGCCCAATCGCTCGGGCAGGGCGGCCGGAGCGCTGTTGCGGGCCCGGTGTCCGAAGCGGAAATAGTGGTACTCGTCGCCGTTGTGCTTGTCTCCGGAAGGAAGGTGCGTCTCATGCCCAGGGGATCGAGCTCGAAGCGGGAGCGGCAGTACGAACACATCATGTCGCCCTCGCGTCGCGGCGGTCAGCGGTCGCACACCGGGTCGCAGGGCCCCACGCGGGACCAGCTCTACGCCGAGGCCAAGCGGCGCAACATCGAGGGCCGCTCCCGGATGACCAAGTCCCAGCTGAAGCAGGCGCTCGGGAAGTAGGCCCACGGCCCGGCCCCGCCCGGCGCGCGGGGTCAGTGTTCCTGGGCCGTGGGGCGCACCAGGATCTCGTTGACGGCGCTGTGCGCGGGCAGTGCCGCGCCTGGGCCGCGTCCCGCAGATCGGCGGTCAGCGGCACACAGGCGCGGCCCAGGTCCGGTGTTCGGGTCCGTCACCTTCGGCGCCGGAGGCGCTAGAACGCCCCGCTGTACGCGTTGAGCGCGGGCTGGCCGCCGAGGTGTGCGTACAGCACCGTGGAGTCCCTGGGGATGTCGCCCTCGCGCACGAGGTCGATGAGCCCGGCCATGGACTTGCCCTCGTACACCGGGTCGAGGATCACGCCCTCCAGGCCCCCGGTGAGCCGGATGGCGTCGAGGGTGGAGGCCACCGGGACGCCGTACGCGTCGCCCGCCCAGCCCTCCAGCAGGGTGATCTCCTCGTCGCGCAGCTCCCGGCCGAGGCCGATCAGCTCGGCGGTGTTCCGCGCGATCTTCTCCACCTGGGCATGGGTCTCGGCCGGTTTCGCGGAGCCGTCGATGCCCAGCACCCGCCGGGGGCGGTCCTGGCCCGCGAAGCCCGCGATCATCCCGGCCTGGGTGGAGCCGGTGACACTGCACACCACGATGGTGTCGAAGAACACGCCCAGCTCGCGTTCCTGCCGCTCGACCTCGTACGCCCAGTTGGCGAAGCCCAGCCCGCCCAGCGGATGGTCGGAGGCACCGGCCGGGATCGGGTACGGCGTACCGCCCGCGGCCCGTACCTCGTCCAGGGCGTGGGTCCAGCTGTCCTTGACTTCGATGCCGAACCCGGCGTCGACCAGCCGGACCTGCGCCCCCATGACGCGGGACAGCAGGATGTTGCCGACCTTGTCGTTTACCGCGTCGGGCCAGTCCACCCAGCTCTCCTGCACCAGGACGGCCTTCAGCCCCAGTCGGGCCGCCACGGCGGCGACCTGGCGGGTGTGGTTGGACTGCACTCCGCCGATGCTCACGAGCGTGTCGGCGCCTTGGCGGAGCGCGTCGGGGACCAGGTATTCGAGTTTGCGGGTCTTGTTGCCGCCGTAGGCCAGCCCGCTGTTGCAGTCCTCGCGCTTGGCCCAGACGCGGGGCCCGCCCAGATGGTCGCTGAGGCGGTCGAGGGGGTGGACGGGGCTGAGGCCGAAGAGCAGCGGGTGGCGGTCGAAGTCGTCGAGGGACATGACGGGCTCCATGGGGCAGGTGGGGCGGGTGCGTCGTGGTGTGTGCGCTCGTGGCGTGTGTGTCGTGGTGTGTTCAGCGTGGCCGGTGGCAGCCCTACCCCGTCGCACGACCGGGCTATGCGTGTACTCCGTTGGGGTCGGTCGGCGCGCCCGGCCCACCGGTCGCGGCGGACCATCGAAGCCAGTGACCCTGTCCGCCCCACTATCCAGGGAAGCCACGACCATAGGGAAGCCACGACCATGCCGCTGTACTTCGCCGACTCCTCCGAATCGCTGGTCCCCGACGCGCACGCCGGTTTCGCCACCGCCCACGCCGCCCTCGTGGAACACCACCCCGAACACGGATACTTCCGCGCCCGTGGCACCTCGCCCGCCCGCCGGGTCGGGCTGGTCTCCGGTGGCGGGTCCGGCCATGAACCGCTGCACGCCGGATTCGTCGGCGCCGGGATGCTGGACGCCGCCTGCCCCGGCCGGATCTTCGCCTCGCCGCACAACCGGCAGATCTTCGAGGCCAGCCGCGCCGTCGCCGGGGACGGCGGCGTACTGCATCTGGTCAAGAACTACACCGGCGACCGCATCAACTTCGGCATCGCCGCCGAACGCCTCCACCACGAGGGCATCCGCTGCGAGCGGGTGCTGATCGACGACGACCTCGCCACCGACTCCGACGAGATCGCCGTCGGCCGGCGCGGCACCGGCGCCACCCTGATCGTGGAGAAGGTCCTCGGCGCCGCCGCCGACGAGGGACGCGGACTGGACGACCTCGTCGCGCTCGGCGTCGATCTGACCCGGCGCTCCCGCAGCCTCGCCCTCGCCTCCGCCGCGCACACCACCCCCGCCTCCGGGACCCCGGCCTTCGACCTGCCCGAGGACGTGCTGGAATTCGGGGTCGGCATCCACGGTGAGCGCGCCGACAAGACCGTGCCGCACGCGCCGCTCAGCAAGCTGGTCGAGACCATGACGGACCGGCTGCTGGCCGCCCTCCCCCATGGCCCGCGGCCCCGGGTGCTCGCGCTGATCAACGGCCTGGGCTCGGTCACGTCCCTGGAGCTGTACGGGATCCACCACATCCTCACCAAGGCCCTCGACGCCCGGGGCACCGCCCTCGACCGGTCCCTGACCGGCACCTTCGTCAGCGCCCTCGACATGCGTGGCTTCTCGCTGTCCCTGATGGCCACCGACGACGAGGTCCTGCGCCTGTGGGACGCCCCCGCCCACACCGCGGCCTGGCCCCTGTGACCCCCGACCGCCGGTCCGAAGCCCCAAGGAGCCCCGCGCCCATGTCCGAGAACCCCGCCCCGCGCTCCCTCACCCGCGCCACCGTCACCGCCTGGCTGATGCGCTTCGGCGCCACCGTACGGTCCGTCGAACCCGAGCTGACCGCCCTCGACCAGCAGGCGGGCGACGGAGACTTCGGTGTCAACATCGCCACCGGCATGGACGGGGTGCGCCGCGCCCTGGACAGTCTGTCCGCCACCCCGGCGGTCGGCGAGGACACGGCGGAGGCGCCGCTGGCCGCCGCCGCCCGGGTCTTCCTCGACGAGGTCGGCGGCACCAGCGGCCCGCTGTTCGGCCTGCTCTTCCAGGAGCTGGCCGACGCGGTCGCCGCGGCCGCCCCCACCCCGCCCGGCACCGGCGAACTGGCCGCCGGGATCGCCGCCGGGACGGCCGCGATCCAGCGGGTGGGCGAGGCCGAGGTCGGCGACAAGACCATGGTCGACGCCCTTCTCCCGGCCGCGAAGGCGCTCGCCGACTGCCCGCCGACCGCCGAACCGGCCCGCTCGCTGCGGCTCGCGGCGGTGGCCGCCCACCGTGGCGCACGGGCCACCGCCTATCTGCGCGCCCGGCGCGGGCGGGCCAGCTACACCGGGGAGCACGCGGTCGGCGTCCCCGACCCGGGGGCCCTGGCCGTGGCGCTGCTGTTCGCCTCCGCCGATGGCGAACTGACCACCGTTAGCAGACTTCCTGAGCACCGGGGGGCCGAATACTGAGCCTTTAGGGATCTTCATCGAATCCGGACAGTTCCGCGAATGTGGGGTGTCATTCGCCACTAGGGTGAACGGTCATGAGCGGGGCCACGTCGGGCAGGCGAACAGGAACCTCGCTGGCTCGTACGAAGGTGACCGGGAGAAGCAGTGCACCAGGACACCCCCACCCGTGTGACAACGCCGCAGTCCACAGCGGAACGACCACCACGGGGTGAGGGCGCGGCCCAAGGCAAGGCCCGCGACGCGTATTTCGACAACGCGAAGTACCTCACCATCGTGCTGGTGGCCTGCGGCCACGCATGGGAGCCGCTGACGTACGGCAGCCGGGCCTCGATGGCGATCTACCTCCTGGTGTACGCGTTCCACATGCCCGCCTTCGCGCTGATATCGGGCTACTTCTCGCGCACCTTCGACATGGCGCCCAAGCGGTTGCAGCGGCTGCTCACCGGTGTGGTCGTGCCCTACGTCGTCTTCGAGATCCTGTACACCCTCTTCTCCCGCTGGGCGCAGGACAACCCGGACGAGCCGTTCAGCATGCTCGACCCGTGGTACGTGATGTGGTTCCTGGTCGCGCTGTTCATCTGGCGGATCACCACCCCGCTGTGGCTGGCGCTGCGCCATCCGGTGCCGGTCGCGCTGGCCGTGGCCGCGCTCGGCTCGCTCTCGCCCGAGACCGGCGGCGATCTCTCGCTGCAGCGCACCCTGGCGTTCCTGCCGTTCTTCGTGCTCGGGCTCACCCTCCGCCCGGAGCACTTCGCCCGGCTGCGCACCTGGCGGGCGCGGTGGATCGCGCTGCCGGTCGGGATCGTGGCGCTGATCACGGCGTACTCGGTGGCGCCGTGGTTCAACTCGGAGTGGTTCTACCACCGCAAGAGCGTCGCGGCGATGGACGGCGTACCGGAGTGGGCCGGGCTGCTCTCCACTCCCCTCCTCTTCGTGGGCGCGCTGGTGCTGACGGCCTGCTTCCTGGCCTGGGTGCCGGGGCGGCGCATGTGGTTCACGGTGCTCGGCGCGGGGACGATGTACGGCTATCTGCTGCACGGCTTCATCATCAAGTCGTCGCGTTTCGGCCGGTGGTACGACCATCCGTGGCTGCACACCCCGCTCGGTGAGCTGGCGGTGACCGCCGCGGCCGTCGCCATGATCACGCTGCTGTGCACGGCGCCGGTGCGGCGGGTCTTCCGCGGAGTGGTGGAGCCTCGCATGGCGTGGGCGTTCCGGCGCACCGGGAACGAGAAGTCCGGCGCCCGGCGCGTGGAGAGTTCGGCTTAGCCGTACGACGTCACCAGAAGCTCTCCGGCCGCGCCGGGGCACTCGTTCATGCGGAGGGCTCGTCGGGGACCGGCTGCTCGGGGTGTACGCCTCCGCTGTGCGGCTTTCCGCGCCGACGGGTGCCGGGTTCGTCCAGGTCGGGAACGTCTTCCGGGCGGTGGGGCGGGGTGGTGTGCGGGGTGCTGCCGGTGATGTCCAGTGGGTCCGGGCCGCCCTGCGCCTGCTGATCGGGCAGGTCCCTCGGGATCGCGGGGCCGTTCTCGCCGGGCGCTTCCGGTTGCCGGTCGTCACTCACGATGCGCTCCTCTCGTAGGCGGGTCTCGTGGGCGGAAAGGGACACAGGACGCCCGGTACCCCGCACACGGACACCAATGCAGACATTGCCGCTCCGCGTTTCCAGGTGTGAGGCCCGTCACCGTCAGGCCGCGAAATTGGTCTGAACACAACGAGCGGCCCCTGCGTATCAACAGCCGTAGCGAACCCCGTCCCCTGCGTACGACCCCGTGCGCCCCACAGGAGGTCATAAGTTGAGCCGGAGTCACAAGCGCGTCCCCAAGACAAAGATCGTCATTGGGGCTGCCGCGGCCGCCGCCGTCGTGGGTGCCGCCATTGTGCTGCCCAACGCCAATGCCTCGGAGGACAAGAAGTCCGAGGCCATCGACGCCAAGCCCAAGGCGTTCAACTCCTCGTCCGCCTCGGACGCCATCGCGCAGCTCGCGTCGAGTCTGGGCGAGGCGTTCGGCGGTGCCTGGTACGACAAGGAACAGCAGCAGGTCATCGTCAATGTCATCGGTGACAACAACAATGTCGAGGTCGCTGCGGTCAAGAGTGCCGGGGCCGTCCCCAAGGCCGCCAAGAACAGCATGAAGTCGCTGAAGGCCGCCGAGGCGACGCTCAAGGAGAAGGCCACCATGGCGGGCACCGCCTGGGCCATCAACCCCAAGACCAACAAGCTCCAGGTCACGGCGGACAGCACCGTCAAGGGCGCGAAGTGGGACAGCCTCGAGTCCACCGTGAAGTCGCTCGGCGCGGACATGGCCGACGTCAAGCGCTCCGCGGGCACGTTCAAGACCTTCGCCGAGGGCGGTGACGCCATCTTCGGTGGCGGTTCGCGCTGCTCCCTGGGCTTCAACGTCACCACCGACAGCGGCGATCCCGGCTTCCTGACCGCCGGTCACTGCGGTGTCGCGGCCGAGGAGTGGTCGGAGACCCAGGACGGCGCCCCGGTCGCCACGGTCAAGGACGCCACCTTCCCGGGCACCGGCGACTTCGCGCTCGCCACGTACGACGACGCCGCCACCGAGGCGCCGAGCACGGTCAACACCGGCGACGGCAAGACGGTGAACATCACCGAGGCGGCCGAGGCGTCGGTGGGCCAGGAGGTGCAGCGCATGGGCAGCACCACCGGGCTGAACGGCGGCTCGGTCACCGGTCTGAACGCGACCGTCAACTACGCGGAGGGCTCGGTCAGCGGGCTCATCCAGACCGATGTCTGCGCCGAGCCCGGCGACAGCGGCGGCTCCCTCTTCACCGACGACGGCAAGGCCATCGGCCTGACCTCCGGCGGCAGTGGCGACTGCACCGCGGGCGGTGAGACCTTCTTCCAGCCGGTGACCACCGCGCTGGAGGCCGTCGGCGCCACGATCGGCGACGGCGGAGCCGGTGGCGGCGCGGCCCAGTAAGGCCACGCCCTCGCACGGCTGACCCTCACGCACCGGGTGTCCCGCGCCGTTACCGCGGGACACCCGGGCGGGGGGCCGAAAACCGCCCCGCTCAGTATCTCAGGTCATCCCAGGTCAGTGCGGCAGGGCCGGACGCACCCGCTCCAGGGTGATCGGCAGATCGCGCACCCGCACCCCTGTCGCGTGATGGACGGCGTTGGCGATGGCCGCCGCCGTCCCGACGATGCCCAGCTCCCCGACTCCCTTGGCGCCGATCGGGTTGAGCTGATCGTCGTCCTCCTCGATCCAGTGGGCCTCGACATCGCGCACATCGGCGTGTGCCGCCACGTGGTAAGTGGCGAGGTCGTGGTTGGCGAAGTCGCCGAAGTTTGGGTCGAGTTCGAGGTTTTCGTACAGCGCGGCCGACAGCCCCATGCACATGCCGCCGCGCAGCTGCGAGCGGGCCGTACGGGCGTTGATGATGCGCCCGGCGGCGAACATCCCCAGCAGCCGGTCGACCCGCACCTGCCCGGTGTCCGCGTCCACCCGCACCTCCGCGAACTGGGCGCCGTAGGCGTGGCGCGCGAGGTCCTTCCGGGCCTGGACGTCCTCTGTGGTGTCCGCGTGCGCCTCCAGTCCGCCGGGCGGAATCCGGCCGGACACCTCGCCGAGCCGCTTGGCCAGCGCCCGGCACACCTTGCTGACCGCCCACCCCCATGAGCTGGTCCCCATGGAGCCGCCCGCGAAGGGGGCCGAGCCGAAGGCGCTGCGGCCGATGTCCAGGGTGACCCGGTCCAGCGCCACGCCGAGTTCGTCCGCGGCCACCTGGGTCAGTGCGGTACGGGCCCCGGTGCCGATGTCGACGGCGGCGATCCGTACGGTGAAGCGCCCGTCGGGCTCCGCCCGGGCGGTCGCGGTGGCGGGCAGCGTGTAGGCGGGGTAGTTGCCCGCCGCGACGCCCGTACCCACCAGCCACCGCCCCTCGCGGCGGCGGCCGGGGCGGGGGTCGCGCCCCGCCCAGCCGAACCGGGCCGCGCCCTCGTGCAGACAGGCGACCAGGTTGCGGCTGCTGAAGGCGTTCCCCGACTCGGGGTCCACTGACGGTTCGTTGACCACCCTCAGCTCGATGGGGTCCATGTCCAGCGCGTACGCCAGCTCGTCCATCGCGCTCTCCAGCGCGAACATCCCCGGTGACTCGCCGGGCGCCCGCATCCACGACGGCGTGGGCACGTCGAGCTGAGCCAGCCGGTGGATGGTACGGCGGTGCGGCGCCGCGTACATCATTCGGGTGGCGACGACGGTCTGCTCGCAGTACGGGGCGAGCCGCGAGCTCTGCTGGAGCGCGTTGTGCGAGATCGCGGTGAGCCGCCCGTCGCGCTCGGCGCCCAGCCGGATCCGCTGCACGGTGGGGGTCCGGTACGAGACCATGGTGAACATCTGCTGCCGGGTCGCCGCCACCTTCACCGGGCGGCCGACCACCCGCGCGGCCAGCGCGGCCAGCACCGTGGGCGGGCGGGGCAGCGCCTTGGAGCCGAAGCCGCCGCCCACATGGTCCGCCACGATCCGTACGGCGCCGTCAGGGAGCCCGAACAGGGTGGCGAGGGTGCCCGCCGTCACCCAGGGCCCCTGGTCGCCGTTGTAGAGGGTCAGCGTGTCGCCGTCCCAGACCGCGAGGGTGGCGTGCGGTTCCATCGCGCAGGTGTGCTCGGGCGGCGTGGTGTACGTGGCGTCGATGGTGACCGGCGCCGTGGCCAGGGCGGTGTCCACGTCGCCGGTCTCCGTCCGGCCCGGGTAACCGGCGTTGACCGTCTCGGGGACGAAGATGTGCGGGTCTCCGTCGCGCAGGACGACGTCGTGCGGCTCCTCCTCGTAGACGACGCGTACCGCCTCCGCGGCCTGACGCGCCGTCTCGTAGGTGTCCGCGACCACGCCCGCCACGATCTGCCCGCGGTAGGCGACCTCGGCGGACTGCAGGACCGACAGCTCCGGGTCGTCGGTCGGGTGCAGCCGCGGCACACCGCCGCTGTCCAGCACGGCGACGACCCCGGGGAGGGCCAGTGCGGCGCCCGCGTCGACGGAACGCACCCGGCCACGGGCGATGGTGGACTGCACCGCCACGCCGTACAAGGCGTCCGGCACGGGGTATTCGTACGCGTAGAGCGCGGTACCGGTGACCTTGTCGCGCCCTTCGATCCGGGTCACCTCGGCGCCCACGGTCCGTTCGAGTGTGGTCATCGCCCCTCCCCCGCCACGAGGTCGCGCACGGTGGCCACGATGAGGTCCACGGCGAGGCCGACCTTGAAGGCGTTGTGCGGCAGCGGGCGCGCCGAGGCGAACTCGGCCAGGGCCGCGGTCCGCAGCGCGTCCTCGGTCGGCCGCTGCCCGGTCAGCAGCCGCTCGGCCTTGTGCGCCCGCCATGGCTTGGGCGCCACCCCGCCGAGCGCGAGCCGGATCTCCCGCAGCGCTCCCCCGTCGTCGGTGGCGGCCACCGCAGCGAGGGACACCACCGCGAACGCGTACGACCAGCGGTCGCGCACCTTGCGGTAGCGCATGGCGCCGGGCGGTGGCGGTGGCAGCTCGACGCCGGTGACGAGGTCGCCGGGCTGCAGCACCGTCTCGCGGTGCGGGGTGTCGCCGGGCAGCAGGTGGAAGTCGGCGAGGGAGACGGTGCGGGGACTGCCGTCGACGCGCCGCAGATGGACGACGGCGTCGAGCGCGGCCATGGCCACCGCCATGTCGGAGGGGTTGGTGGCCACGCAGGCATCGGAGGTGCCGATCACGCCGAGGTCGCGGTGGCTGCCCTCGATGGCCGAACACCCCGTGCCCGGGGCCCGCTTGTTGCAGGGCTTGGTGACGTCCTGGAAGTACACGCAGCGGGTGCGCTGCAGCAGATTGCCGCCGGTGGTCGCGCGGGTCCGCAGCTGTCCGGAGGCCCCGGCCAGCAGCGCCTGCGCGAGGGCCGGGAAGCGTGTCCGGATGCCGCGGTCGCCGGAGAGTTCGCTGCCCGGCACCAGTGCCCCGATGAGCACCCCGCCGTCGGCGCGGTGCTCGATGCGGTCGTACGGCAGTCCGGTGATGTCCACGACCATGGCGGGCTCGGTGACGCCGAGCTTCATCAGGTCGACCAGGTTGGTTCCCCCGGCCAGGTACACCGCCCGGGTGGAGTCCGCGACGAGGGAGGCGGCGGCCTCGGGGCGGGTGGCGCGCTCAAAGGCGAAGGGCTTCATCGCACACCGCCCCGGACCGGCACACCCTGGCCGTCCGGCCCGGCGGCCTCGCGGATGGCGTCCACGATGCCCCGGTAGGCCCCGCAGCGGCACAGGTTGCCGCTCATCCGCTCCCGGATCTCGTCGTCGTCCAGCGCGTCGGGCGCGCGGACACCGGCGGCCACGTCCTCGGTGGCGTGGCTGGGCCAGCCGCGGGCCGCCTCGCCGAGCGCGCCGATGGCCGAGCAGATCTGGCCAGGGGTGCAGTAGCCGCACTGGAAGCCGTCGTGTTCCAGGAACGCCCGCTGGAGCGGGTGCAGATCGCCCTCGGCGGCGAGGTCCGCGACGCCCTCGATGGTGGTGATGTCATGACCGGCCGCGGTCACGGCCAACACCAGGCAGCTGTTCACCCGTTCGCCGTCGATCAGGACCGTGCAGGCGCCGCACTGGCCGTGGTCGCAGCCCTTCTTGGTGCCGGTCAGCGCGAGGTGTTCGCGCAGGGCGTCCAGCAGGGTCACCCGGTTGTCGAGGGTGAGGGGCCGGTCGGTGCCGTTGACACGCAGCGTGAGATCGGTGTGAAACCTCTGAGCTGTCACAACCCACACCATGGCACCGGGTTCAGAGCCCCGCATCTTCACCGGGCGCCTCGGGTTCACCGGGGGCCCCGGGCTCACCGGGCGGCGGGGGCGGGGGCAGTCGCAGATGGGCGAGGTCGTCGGGGACCGGGCTGCGGGGCCGGTAGAACGGCGGGGCCTGGTCGGCGGCGGGCGAGTCGGCGAGCCGGAAGCGGTCGCGCAGCCGGTGGTAGAACTCGGCGGGCCGCAGCCGCACCAGCCGCAGCCGGGCCGGGGCCCGGTACGCCGCCACCCAGTCGCCCGGCTCCAGCACCCCGCGCAGCTGCCCGTCGATGGAGACGGCCACCCGCCCGGAGTGCGGCAGCACCCGGATCGCGACGGCCTCGTCCACCGCGGCCACCACGGTGCGGTCGAAGGCGATGTGCGGGGCTACGGGGGTGAAGACGACCGCGTCCATGTGCGGGGAGAGGACCGGGCCGCCCGCGGCGAAGCTGTAGGCGGTGGAGCCGGTGGGAGTGGCCACGATGATGGCGTCGGCCGAGTACGAGGCGAGCAACTGCCCGGCCACATAGACCGCGAGTCCGGCCTGGCGGTCGCGGGCCAGCTTCTCGAACACGACATCGTTGAGGGCGGTGACGTCCAGGGCGACGCCCCAGCCGACCTCCTCGGGGCTGCCGGGCCGGATCTTCGGCGCGGGCAGCACGGGCCCGCGTCCGTACCGCAGCAGCGCCTCCATCCCGGCGGGCATGTCCAGCGGCCGCGACGCCCGCAGCGTGAGCATCATGCGCTCCTCGACCGTGGTGCGGCCCGCCTGCACGGCGTCCAGGGCATGCCGTACGTCGTCGGGGGTGATCTCGGTGAGGAAGCCGACCCGGCCCACGTTCACCCCCAGCGCCGCGGCGCCGTCCCTGACCGCGATCCGGGCCCCGCGCAGGAAGGTGCCGTCACCGCCGAAGGTGACGATCAGATCGGGATGCCCGGCCGCCGCGGACTCCTCCCGCGCGCTGCGCCGCGGCTGCTCCGCGCGCCATACGTCGATCTCAGTGCAGGAGATGCCCCGCGCGGCGGCCCACGAGTGCGCGGCACGGGCCGCCGCGACGGCGGCGGGGCGGGCCTGGTGGACGACCAGGCCGAGCCGGTTGACAGGCATCCTCCTCCCCACCGTAGAGCGACCCGGCGCACCGTGCCCGGCAGCGGGGGGACCATGGGGGTTGATCTAGGGTGGCGGGGACGACGGAGCTGCGGGGGAGCCGGCGAGTCTCATCGAATCAGGGATGGTGCAGCACAGATGACGAGTCCGAACCGTACCGCGCTGGTCGAGGAGCTGATGGGGCGCTTCCCGCAGGTGCCGCCGGAGGCGGTGATCAAGGAGGACCTGCTGCGCGGCGGCATGGCCTTCGACGACTCCGCGCTCAGCGGCGACGACGGGGACGTCAAGCCGAAGTCGTACTTCATCTTCTCCTTCGACCACCGCACCCTTCCCGAGCTCGGCGCTGCCGCGCTCAACCGGCCGCCGGAGGAGGTCGTGCTCACCGGCGGGCCGTACGGGCTGCGGCGCACCGTGGTGTCGGTGCGCGTCAACCCGGACTCGCCGTATGTGGTGCGGGCCGGGGAGGACGGGGCGCTGGGGCTGTATCTGGACGGGACCCGGATCGCGGACGTCGGGCTGCCGCCGATGCCGGACTACTACCGGCACACGCTGTCGAACGGCAAGTCGGTGATGGAGGTCGCCCCGACCATCCAGTGGGGCTACCTGGTCTATCTGACGGTGTTCCGGGTGTGCCAGTACTTCGGCGCCAAGGAGGAGTGCCAGTACTGCGACATCAACCACAACTGGCGCCAGCACAAGGCGGCGGGCCGCCCGTACACCGGGGTCAAGCCGGTCGAGGAGGTGCTGGAGGCGCTGGAGATCATCGACCGGCACGACACCGCCGGTGCCTCGAAGGCGTACACCCTCACCGGCGGCTCGATCACCTCGAAGGTCGCCGGCCGTGACGAGGCCGACTTCTACGGCCACTACGCGAAGGCCATCGAGGAGCGTTTCCCGGGCCGCTGGATCGGCAAGGTGGTGGCGCAGGCGCTGCCGCGCGACGACGTCCAGCGCTTCCACGACTACGGCATCAGCATCTACCACCCCAACTTCGAGGTGTGGGACCGGCGGCTGTTCGAGCTGTACTGCCCGGGCAAGGAGCGCTACGTCGGCCGGGACGAGTGGCACCGGCGGATCCTGGACTCGACCGAGGTGTTCGGCGCGCGCAATGTGATCCCCAACTTCGTGGCGGGCGTGGAGATGGCCGAGCCGTTCGGCTTCACCAGCGTGGGCGAGGCCATCGACTCGACCGCCGAGGGGCTGCGGTTCTTCATGTCGAACGGCGTCGTCCCCCGGTTCACCACCTGGTGCCCGGAGCCGACCACGCCGCTCGGCAAGGCCAATCCGCAGGGCGCGCCGCTGGAGTACCACATCCGGCTGCTGGAGACCTACCGGGCGACGCTGGAGGAGTACGGGCTGACCTCACCCCCGGGGTACGGCCCGGCCGGGCCGGGGCGGGCCGTGTTCTCGGTCAGCTCGTTCATGGACAGCCTGTCGGCCGACGAGCCCGTGGCCGCGGCGTCGGAGTGAGCCACCCCGCCCGCGCGGCGGTCATCCCCACCGCGCGGCTGGAGCTGCGGCCGCTGCGGATCGAGCACGCCGGGGAGATGGCCGGGGTGCTGTCCGACCCCGGCCTGCACACCTTCACCGGCGGCGCCCCGCTGGACGCCGCGGCCCTGCGGGCCCGTTACGCAACGCTGGTCGCGGGCTCGCCCGACCCGGAGGTGGCGTGGTGCAACTGGGTGCTCCACGCGCCTGCCGAGCGGTGCCTGGTGGGTACGGTCCAGGCCACGGTCGGCGGCCCCGCGGCCGGGCGCACCGCCGAGGTCGCCTGGGTGGTGGGCACGGCGTGGCAGGGCCGGGGGTACGCCACGGAGGCGGCCCGGGCCCTGGTGGGGTGGCTCACGGCCCGGTCCGTAACCGAGGTGATCGCGCACATCCACCCCCGCCACCGGGCCTCGGCGGCCGTCGCCCGCGCCGCCGGGCTGGCGCCCACCGGCCACCGGCAGGACGGCGAGGTCAGGTGGCGGGCGGTCGTGGCGTAGGGGCCCGCGCGGGGCGGGGGTCAGCCGACGTGGATGTGGGGGCGGCGGTCGCGGTCGGGTTCGGCCTCGCGGAGCACCTCGCGGGTGACGGGGGCCACCTCGCCCTGGCCGAAGAGGAAGAAGCGGAGGAAGTGGGCGAGGGGGTTGCCCTCGGTCCACTCGAAGTGGATGTGCGGCCGCTGACCGGCCTGGTCGCGCACCGCCAGCAGCAGCGCGGCGAGCGCGTTGGCGACGGTGGCGCTCTCCATGGTGAGCACCCGGTAGCGGCCGTGCATCACCTTTCCGCACACCCGCAGCTCGCTCTCGAACTCGGACGGGTCGGCGACGGTGACCTCGACGAAGATGATGTCGTCCTCGGGAGGGATGTCGTTGTCGTCCCGGATCGCCTGCTCCTTGTCGCGGTATTCGGCCAGGTCACAGGCCTGCGGCTTGTTGGCGATGAACCGGATCTTGCGGTGGGCGGTATCCCGGACGAACCGCTGGGCCATGTCGTCGAAGGTGACGCTGGTGACCCGTAGCTCGAAGGCACGGGCGGCCCGGGACAGCAGGGACACGGCCATGATGCCGCCGATGAAGCAGGCGCCGATCTTGACGCCGTCGGGCCGCTCGATGACGTTGGCGGCCGTGGTGTAGAGGAAGACGACCGCGATGGCCCCGAAGCCGATCGTCCAGCCGCGCTGCCGGGCGCGCCGCGCGGCGATAGTGACGGCGATCGTGGCGGAGGTGATGAGGACGAGGACACCGGTGGCGTACGCGCCGCCCTGGGCGTCCACATCGGCCTTGAACAGCCAGGTCACCAGGAACGCGATGAGGGTGAAGACGAGCACCATCGGGCGCACCGCGCGCGCCCAGTGGGGTGCCATGCCGTAGCGCGGGAGGTAGCGGGGCATGAGGTTGAGCAGCCCGGCCATGGCGGAGGCGCCCGCGAACCAGAGGATGGCGATGGTGGAGGCGTCGTAGACGCTGCCGAAGGCGGATCCCAGGTACTGGTGGGCGAGGTAGGCCAGGGCGCGTCCGTTGGCCGCGCCGCCCGGCTGGAACGCGTGCTGCGGGATCAGCAGGGTCGTGATCAGGCTGGAGGTGATCAAGAACACGCTCATGATCAGCGCGGCGGTGGTGAGCAGCTTCCGGGCGCCCTTGATGCGGCCGGTGGGGCGCTCCTCGGTGTCGCCTGGTTTCCCCTCGATGTGCGGCATGACGGCGACGCCGGTCTCGAATCCGGACAGCCCGAGCGCCAGCTTGGGGAAGATCACCAGGGATACGGCGATCATGACCAGGGGGTTGCCACGCTGGGCGGTGAGCGCGGTGGTCCAGTCGGTGATCACCTCCGGTGCGGTGAAGACGTGCCACAGCCCCACGGCCACCACGACGACGTTGAGCAGCAGATAGACGCCGACCAGGACGACGGCCAGCCCGATGGCCTCGGTGAACCCCTTGAGGAAGACCGCGCCGAGGAGGCCGACCAGGACCAGGGTGATGGCCACCTCGTGGCCGTGGAGCACGTTCGTGAAGTGCGGGTTCTCCACCAGATGGGCGGTGGCGTCGGCGGCCGAGAGGGTGATGGTGATCAGGAAGTCGGTCGCGGCGAAGCCCAGCAGGGTGAGGACGAAGAGCTTGGCCCTCCAGAACGTCAGCAGCCGCTCCAGCATCGCGACCGAGCCCTGGCCGTGCGGGCTCTCGACGGCCACGCGCCGGTAGACCGGCAGCGCGCCCGCGAGGGTCACCACCACCAGCACGACCGTGGCCAGCGGGGACAGCAGTCCGGCAGCGAGGGCGGCGATGCCGGGCTGGTAGCCGAGGGTCGAGAAGTAGTCGAGGCCGGTCAGGCACATGACCCGCCACCACGGGCGGCCCTCGTCCGCGCTGTCTGGTTCGGCGTGCGGCCCGGACGGCCGCTTGGAGATGTCGGTGAGGCCCTTCAGCATCCATGCGCGCAGCCGGTGCCGCGGTCCGCCCCGCGGGGCGGAGAGGTGGCGGGAAGAGCCGGTCACGATGCGCTCCTGTCGGGGGTGGCGAAGAGTTTCAGCCATCGTGAGACTGCCTGGCCAGCGTATGCGCAGCGGCCCGCGCGCACCGGTCGGCGGCACCCGGCCGGATGCCGGGGCTCATTCTCAGCGGACTCTCATTTTCGGCACCTACGGTCCGGCCCATGGACACCACCAAGACGGACCAACCGACCGACCGCACAGCGCAGCCCGCAGAAGCCGAAGAAGCAACGGCGGAGGGTGTCCGAAACGCTGTTTCCGACTCCCAGGAATCGCACTCCGAGGCTCCCGCCGAAAAGTCCGCCTCGGACTCTGCCGCGGACTCCGCCGCGGACCGTCTCGACGAGCCGGCGACCGCTCCGGCCGCCGCCCCGGCGGCCTCCACCGGGGTGTTCCCCGGTGCCGCCGCGGTGGCCGCCGCGGGCCTGGGGCTCGCGTCGCTCACCGGCACCTGGCTCGGCACCATGCTGCAGGAGCGCAAGCAGCTGACCGGGCAGATCAAGGCCCAGTCCGGAGCCGCCGCCAACCAGATCGAGGCGGTCTACGGCACGCCGTGGCACACCACGGCCTTCTTCAACGGGCTGTTCGGGCTCGCCGCCGTGGTGATCGCCGCCGTGGTGCTGCTGCGGCAGCGCACCGCCGCGTCGGCCTCAGGCGCCAACTGGGTCACGGCCGTGGCCTGGGGCGCGGTGGCGCTCGGCGTCATCGGCCTGCTGATCGCGGCCGTGATGGGGCTGGACGTGTTCACCCCGATGCCCGAGGTCCCGGCCAGCCCCGGTGGCGCCCCCACCGGCTGATTCGCGCCGACCGACGACCGGACGACCCGGCACGCCCCGCGGGAGTGGTTCTCCCCGGGGCGTGCCGCGTTCCGGGCGGGCCGGGTGCGTTCCGGGCGGCGCGTTCCGGGCGGGTGTGACGGTTAAGGACGCCGCATCGGGACACCAGAGTGGGGCACGAACGAGTCGACGTACGGAGTCCCACGATGAGCGAATCCGCGGCACGCAACCCCGGTCCCCGGTCCGGCGAGGACTCCAGAACCGCGGTCACCGTGCTCGTCGCGCTCGGCGCCAACCTCGTCATCGCCGTCGCCAAGGCGGTCGGCGGGGTCTTCACGGGCTCCCCCGCGCTGCTCTCCGAGGCCGCCCACTCGGTCGCGGACAGCCTCAACGAGGTGTTCCTGCTCGCCTCCCTCAAACGCAGCAAGCGCGCCCCGGACGCGCAACACCCCTTCGGCTACGGCAAGGAGCGCTACTTCTGGGCGTTGCTCGCCGCCGTCGGCATCTTCGTCATGGGCGGCTGCTTCTCCTTCTTCCAGGGCGCCGAGGCGCTGCACTCGGGCAGTTCGGAGGGCCACACCGGCTATCTGGTCGGCCTCGCCGTGCTGGGGGTGGCCCTCGTCGCGGAGGGCTCCTCGCTGGTGCGCGCCCTGGTCCAGGTCCGCGGCAAGGCCCGGACAGCGGGTCGTGGCATGCTCGCCGAGATCCGCGCGGGGGACGACCCCACGCTGCGCACCGTGCTGGCCGAGGACTCCACCGCCTGCCTCGGCGTGGTGTTCGCCCTGCTCGGCATGTGGCTCCACATGCTCACCGGCGACGGGGTCTACGAGGCGGTGGCGTCGTTCCTGATCGGGGCGCTGCTGGTCTACGTGGCCTACCGGCTGGCCAAGGAGTCGCGGGGCCGTCTGATCGGCGAGGCGATCGATCCGGCCCAGCGGCGGGAGATCCGGGGCTTCCTCGACGAGCAGCCGGAAATCGACACGGTGACCACGCTGCTGACGATGCGCCTGGGCACCGAGTCCACCCTGATCGCGGCCCGCGTCGACCTCGTCGCCGGGCTCGACAGCGAAGAGGTCGAGGAGGTCCTGATGCGGGTCAAGGCCAAGATGACGGAGCTCTGGCCGCACGCCGACCAGATCTTCCTCGACGTCACGGACGCGTCCGCCCACGACCGCGCACGGGCCCGCCGGGACCTCCGGGCGCTCGACGAGGCGGTGGCCGCCGAGGCCTACGCAGAGGGCGGCCACTCCTGAGATTGGAGGGGACTTTGACGGGTACTCGGACGCGGACCGGCCCGGAAGAGCTAACTCATGTTCGGAGGCAATACTCATGGGCTTGGGCGGTTGCATCCTCATGGTCGCGATCGGAGGCATCCTCACCTTCGCGACGGACTGGGACGCCAATGGATTCAATGTGCACTTGGTGGGCCTGATCCTCATGGCGGTCGGCTTCATCGGCATGGCCGCGTACGTCAGTGTCTACAAGCGTCGGCGGGTGGTCCCGCCGGGCGCCGCGGCACCTCCGGTGGTCGAGGATCCCGACCCGCATCACCATCACCGGCACCACTACGAGATCTGAGGCCGGAAAACCCCAGCCGCACCTCCCCCACCGCACGAGGTGGCCCCCGCCATGGGTGGGGGCCACCTCGTTGTCATGCGGCTGAAGCACGGGCCTTGACATCGGCCTGTTGGAAACTGTCAGAATCTGTTCCGCAAAAGGGAGTTGAGACCCGACAGCACTCCCAAGAAGCAACATAATCGAAGAGAAGGGGATCGCCATGGCGGTCACTCGTAGATCGTTGCTGATCGCCGGCAGCGCCGCGCCCATGGCGGGAACGCTCGCCACCGGCATCCCCGCAGAGGCGGCCACCCCGGCCGCCGGCGCATCCCGCGCGACCGGCGGGCGGAGCATCCCGCTGGCCGACGGCTGGCGGTTCGCGCTGGTCACCCCGGACGGAAACGCCGACCCGGGCAAGGACTACGACGACGCGCACCAGCCCGGCTACGACGACGCGGCGTGGCGTACGGTCGCGGTGCCGCACGACTGGAGCATCGAGCTGGCCCCGACCACCGAGCACGGCACCACGGGCGGGACCGGCTTCCTGCCCGGCGGCATCGGCTGGTACCGCAGGTCGTTCACGCTGCCGTCCGGGCTCGCGGGCAAGCGGATCTCCGTCGAGTTCGACGGGGTCTACATGGACGCGTACGTGTACTGCAACGGCAAGCTCCTCGGCAGCCACCCCTACGGCTACACCGGGTTCGCCCTCGACCTCACCGACGTGGCACACACCGACGGCACCACCCCCAACGTCCTCGCCGTCAAGGTCCGCAACCAGCTGCCCAGCAGCCGCTGGTACTCCGGCAGCGGCATCTACCGCCACGCCCGCCTCGTCATCACCGACCCCGTACACGTGGCCCGCTGGGGCACGTACGTCACCACCCCCACCGTGAGCGAAGGCCACGCCACCGTGCGGGCGCGCACCAGCGTGGTCAACGCGTCGGGCGACGAGAAGTCCGTCACCGTCGTCTCCACCCTCAAGGGCCCCGACGGGAAGACGGTCGCCCACACCCGCTCCACCCTCACGGTCGGCGCGGACACCACCCGCGACGCCACCCAGGAACTCACCGTCGAGAAGCCACGGCTGTGGTCCTTCGACACCCCGGTGCGCTACACCCTGGAGACCGAGCTACGGGTCGGGGACGAGACCACCGACCGCTACCGCACCCCCTTCGGCATCCGCCATGTCACCCTCGACCCCGACAACGGGCTCACGCTCAACGGCGAGTACGCCAAGCTCCGGGGTGTCGACCTCCACCATGATCTGGGGGCGCTCGGCTCCGCGTTCCACGCCGACGCCGCGCTGCGCCAGATGACCATCATGAAGAGCATGGGCGTCAACGCCCTGCGCACCTCCCACAACCCGCCCGCGCCGGAGCTGATCGAGATCTGCGAGCGGCTCGGCATCGTCATGCTGGTCGAGGCGTTCGACTGCTGGCGCACCGGCAAGAACCCGTACGACTACGGACGCTTCTTCGACGAGCACAGCGAGGCGGACATCACCGAGATGGTGCGTGCCGCCCGCAACTCGCCCGCGGTCATCATGTGGTCCATCGGCAACGAGATCCCGGACTCCACCAGCACCGCCGGACTCGGCATGGCCGAGCGGCTCATCGACGCCGTCAGGAAGACCGACGACACCCGGCCGGTCGTGATCGGCTCCGACAAGTACCGCACGCCGCCCGCCCGCGGCTCCGCCGCCGATCTGATGCTCGCCAAGCTGGACGGTCTGGGCCTGAACTACAACACCGCCGCTTCGGTGGACGCGCTGCATGCCCGCTATCCGCATCTGTTCCTGTTCGAGTCCGAGTCCTCCTCCGAGACCTCCTCCCGCGGGGCCTATCAGGAGCCCGAGCACCTCAACACCGGGGAGAACCACACCCCCGGCAAGCGCGAGCCCTCCAGCTACGACAACAACCTCGCCTCCTGGACCATGAGCGGCGAGTACGGGCTGAAGAAGGACCGGGACCGGAAGTTCTTCACCGGGCAGTTCCTGTGGTCGGGCATCGACTACATCGGCGAGCCCACCCCGTACGACGTGTTCCCGGTGAAGGCGTCCTTCTTCGGCGCGGTGGACACGGCCGGATTCCCCAAGGACATGTATCACCTGTTCAGGAGCCAGTGGACGAGTGAGCCGATGGTCCATCTGGTGCCCATGAACTGGACCGGTCACCGGCCGGGCGAGACGGTCGAGGTCTGGGCCTACGCGAACGTGGACACCGTCGAGCTGTTCCTCAACGGCGACTCCCTGGGCGTACGCCGCTTCGACACCAAGAAGACCACCGACGGCCGCACCTACCTGGAGACCACCGAGGCCACCGGCGACGACAAGACGTTCACCTCCGGCCCCTACCCCGGCAGCTACACCAGCCCCAACAACAGCGCCGGAAAACTCCACCTCACCTGGAAGGTCCCCTTCGCTCCCGGCGAGCTGAAGGCCGTGGCACGGCGAGGCGGCCGCGTGGTGGCCACCGATGTGCTGCGTACGGCCGGGCGCCCCCATGCCATCCGGCTCACCCCCGACCGCAAGACCGTGGACGCCGACGGCCGCTCCCTGTGCTTCGTCACCGCCGAAGTAGTCGACGCGCACGGTGTGGTGGTCCCCGACGCCGACCACCTGATCTCCTTCACCACCTCCGGGGGTTCGCTGGCGGGCGTCGACAACGGCCGTCAGGAGAGCGCCGAGCGCTACCAGGCCAGCACCCGCACCGCCTACCACGGCAAGGCCCTGGCCATCGTCCGCTCCGCCACCAAGCCCGGACGCCTCACCATCACGGCCCGCTCCACGGGGCTGCGTACCGCCACCGCCACCGTCCGCGCCACTGGCGGTACCACCACCCGGGTCACCCCCACCCCGCCCTTCGCGCCCGACCCGGGACCGGACGCGGCGACCTACCCGCTGGCCGACGCCGGCTACTCGGGATCGCCCCAGTCGCTGCCCGCCGCCATGCTGGACGGCGATCCGGCCACCGGCTGGTCCAACGCCTTCCACAAGGCCGCCACCGCCCTGCTGCCCGCCTTCGACGGGGCCAGGGAGACCGACTGGGTCTCGGTGACCTGGGCCAGGAAGCGCCGGGTACGCCGCGTCGAGGTGTCCTTCACCCTCGACGCGACCCACACCCTGCCCGCCTCGGTCACGGTGTCCGCCTGGGACGGACACCGCTTCACCCCGGTCCGCGGGGCGGAGGTCGCCTGGGCGGAGGCGTCCGGCGAGCCGACCGTCGTCACCTTCGCCCCGGTGCGCACCGCCCGCCTCCGCCTGGACCTGGTCAGCCGGTACCCCGGGGAGGCCAAGGGCGCCCAGCGGATCGTGCTGCTCGACGTCCCGGAGGGCTGAGGACAGCAGGGGGCAGGCGTCAGGCGGCCGCGTCGCCCAACCGGTGGAAGTTCCGGTTGAAGTAGACGAGGCTGTCGCCGCCGGGGCGGACCCCGATCCGTTCCAGCTCCACGAACATCACGGTGTGGGAACCGCTCTGCTTGCGGTCGCGGATCGTGCCGACGAGGTGGACGAGAGCGTCCCGGAGGACGGGGACGCTCTCCTCCGGGTCCCAGATGTCCCAGGAGAAGCGCTCCGCCATGGGCACCTCGGTGGCGCCCGCGAAGTGCAGCGCGAACTCCTCGTGGTCGCCGCCGAGCACGTTCACACACACCCGGCCGTTGTCGAGGAAGAGGTCGTGGCTGGCGCTGCTCCGGTTGACGCAGACCAGGATGGTGGGCGGTGAGTCGGTGACCGAGCACACCGCGCTGACGGTGATGCCGCACCGGCCGCCGGGCCCGTCCGTGGTCAGGATGCTGACGGCGGCCGGGAGGTGCGCCATCGCCTCCCGGAAGTCCGCCTTGGCCGGGCGCGTAGCCGTCATCACTGAAGTCATCTCCTCATGCCTCATGGAAACACGCAGGGGGTGGGCTCGGACATGGTTTCCCTTCGGTGCCGGGACGGGGGCCGGTGGTGGCGAGGTCAGAGGAAGCCTGGGAAGGGCTGGACGCCCATGAGGACCGCACCGGCGCCGTCGTACATGCCCTCGGAGAGGAACGCGTGCTGCGGCACCACCGACGCGTCCCGCAGCAGGCGCTCCATCGGGTGGCCGCGCCGGATGGCGGCCGTGCCGGACAGGTGGTGGGCGGTGCGGACGATGTCGAAACCGGTCTTCGCCACATGCGCGGCGGCCAGCCGCACCATGCCGACCTGCTCGGGCGTGGCGGTGGCGCCTCCGGCCACGGCCTCGTACACCTCGTCGGTCACCTCGTAGAAGAAGGCGCGGGCCGAGCGCAGGTCCGCCTCCGCCCGGCCGACCGCGATGCGGAAGTACGGGCGGTCGGCGGGCTTCGGCGCGCCGGTGATCCCGGCCTCGCCGCTGCCGACGTGGATCACGTGGTCGAGTGCGGCGCGCGCGATGCCGAGGTTGACGACGGCGAGCGTCTGCGCGACGTAGCCGACGGTGGGATAGCGGAAGAGGGGCTCGTCGATGGTGGGCGCGCCGCCGCGGTTGAACGTCAGCTCCTCGGGTACGAACGCCCCGTCCACGCTCAGGTCGTGGCTTCCGGTGCCCTCCAGCCCCACCACGTCCCAGTTCTCCACGATCCGCACCTGGTCGGGGCGGAGGACGGCGGTGCGCGGTCTGCGCGCGCCCTCGTCCCCCACGCCGATGCCGACGCACAGCACATCGGCGGCCTTGCAGCCGCTGGCGAACGGCCAGCGCCCGCTGACCGTGAAGCCGCCCGCCGCCACCTCGGCGGGCTGGATCGGGAACAGCGCCCCGCCGAACACCAGGTCGGGGCCGTCGGCGTACAGCTCGGCCTGGGTTTCCACGGGCAGCGCGGCGAGATAGACGGCGGACGAGCCGAACCCGGCCACCCAGCCCGCGGAGCCGTCCACCGCGGAGATCCGCTCGATCACGCGCAGGAAGTCGCTCGGCGGCAGCGCGTCGCCGCCGAAGCGCCGGGGCGTGGCGGCCCGGTAGACGCCGAGCCGCTTGAACTCCTCGATCATGTCCCGGGGCACATGGCGTTTTTCGGTGAACTCCGTGCGCCGCGCGGCAACTTGGGCGAGTACGTCCTCGAAAACCGGCACACCGGTCTCCTTCCGCGATGATCAGGGGCTCGTCAGGGGAGGCGTCGCCCGGTCGGCGACCGCACTGACGACGCTAGGCGCGGTGCGGCACCGGCACCATCGGGATTCAGGACCGGATCACTGCGGAATTCCCCTGCCGGGGTAAGGAATTCCTTACAGGCGGTCGTGCCCGGCCCTTCGGCGGTCCTGTCCGGCGAGCGGCAGGGCGAAGGAGAAGACGGCGCCCTGGGGTGCGTTGTCGCGGGCGTGGATACGGCCCCGGTGCCGGGTGATGATGCGATGGCTGAGCGCCAGGCCGATGCCGTGGCCGTTCTCCTTCGAGGTGAAGACGCCCTCGAAGATCTGGTCACCAGGGATGGTGGCGAGGCCCTGGCCCCGGTCGCGGACGGTGAGTTCGGCGTGGTCGTCGTCGGTGCGCCGGGTGGTCAGCTCGACCCGCCGCCGGGCCTCGGGCCAGCGGGCCATCTCATCGATCGCGTTGAAGGCGAGGTTCATGACGACCTGCCCGATCAGGACGTTCTCGCAGCTCACCACGAGCGGTTCGGGGCACAGCCCGAGGGTGAGCGGGACGGCGTGCTGGGCGGCGCGCAGCTCGATGAAGTAGGCGCAGTCCGCGACGATGGCGTTGAGGTCGGCGGACTGCTCCGACTGTTCCAGCCGGACCACGTACTGGCGCAGGCTCTTGAGGATCTGTCCGGCCCGGTCGATCTGGCGCTTGGCGTTGTCCAGCCCCCAGGCCACAGAGGCGCCCGCCTCCGTGCCGGTGTCCAGTCGGCCGCGGGCGCCCTCGACGAAGTTGTACGCGGCGGCCAGCGGCTGGCTGACCTCGTGGGCGATGGCCATCGCCATGTCGCCCATCGCGTTGTAGCGGGCGAGGTGGTTGAGGTGCTGGGTGTCCCGGCGGTGCTGCTCCTCGGCGCGCACCCGGTCGGTGATGTCGTGGAACAGCAGGAGGTGGCCACGGAGATCGCTCTCGATCTCGATGTGCTGGCAGGTGCCCGCGTACCAGCGGTGTGCGGTGCCGGGCGCGGCGAGCGCGAAGCGTGAGTCCTGGGGCGCCGGGCTTTTCGCCGTGCGGGCGAGGATCTCGGCCAGCTCGGCCCGGGAGGCGGTGTCGCAGAGTTGCGCGAAGTCGGATCCGCTGAGCGTGGCCACGTCGGTGCCGAGCAGCCCGGCGGCCGATTCGCTCGCGAAGATCACCGTACGGTCGTCGTCGAGGACGACGATGCCCTCGTCCAGGTTGCGCAGGAACGCCCGCAGCCTGCCCTCGGTCCGGAACAGGTCCCGCTGGGTGGCCTTCTCCTCGGCGATGTCCCGGAACTGGACCATCACGACGGGGCCCGACGGCAGCTCCACCCGGATCGCGATGGCCTCGGTCAGGATCTCCTCGCCCGTCTTGGCGCGATAGCACCACTCGGTGGCGCTCTCCCCGTGGTCGACGGCCCGCTGCAGCCAGGCCACCCCGATCTCGCGGCGGTACTGGCGGGCGTTGCCGCTCATGTCCGGGGCCTTCAGCGGCCGCAGCTCGTCCACGGTGAAGCCCAGCAGGTCACAGGCGGCCTGGTTGGCCCAGAGGATGTCCTTGGTGTCGGCGTCGTGCACCAGGACGCAGTATTTGAGGGACTGCACCAGCCGCTGGTGGTCCGCCGGTACCAGCTCGTGCACGGTTCCTCCTCCTGGGCGCCGACGCCGGGAGGTTACGGCACGGGCAGTGGCAGCCCGGCGCGGAGCACATCACGCACCAGCGTAGCGATGGACTCCGCGCCGGTCTTCTCCCGGATCCGGGTGCGGTGCACATCGACGGTCTTGGCGCTGATCCCGAGCCGGGCCGCGATGTGCTTGCTCGGGACCCCCTCGATCACCAGGTTCAGCACCTCCGTCTCGCGGGACGTCAGCCGCGCCAGCCGGTCCAGGAGGCGGCGGCGCCCGGACGCCTCGGCGAACCGCTCCTCGGCGGTGTGCAGCGCCGACTGGACGACGTCGAGCATGTGCTGGGGGTCGTAGGGCTTCTCGAGGAAGTCCACGGCCCCGTTCTGCAGCGCCCGCACCGACATCCGGATGTCGCCGTGGGCGGAGACGAAGACGACCGGGATCGCGGATCCCGTCCGGTTGAGGATCTCCTGGACGCCGAATCCGCTGATCTCCGGCATCCGGACGTCCAGGACGAGGCAGGCGGGCTGCTCGGGGTCGTAGGTGTCCAGGAAGGACCGGGCGTCGGTGTGGCAGCGCGAGACGATGCCGACCGACTCCAGCAGCCAGGCCAGCGAGGTGCACAGCTCCCGGTCGTCGTCGACGATGTGCACGATCCTGTGGGTCTCGGCGGTCGGTGCCACCATGTTCTCTCCTCCCAGGGCTGCCGCGGCGGCCCGGGCTCCGCCCGGTGGCGGCTCACCGCACGGCCGCCGCCGTCCCCGGCCCGCCGGTCACCGCCATCCCGCGGGATAGGTGTTGTACCGCCGTCGGCGCGGGCGCAGGCTGATGGCGAAGCCGACGACGCCACCGGCGATGATCCACAGGCCGGGTCCGAACGCCCGGACCCGGTCCATGATGCCATCGAACGGTGTCGCGCCCTCCTGAGCGGCCTGGGTGCCCGAGGCGGTGGCGGAGTTGTCGGCCGAGCCGCCCGCCTCACCGATCCTGGTGCCCGGGATGGTCACGCCGAGCGCCGTCATCGCCTTGGTCACGGGCTGGAAGAAGGTGACCCCGCCCTTGGTGCAGTCGCCGCTGCCGCCCGAGGTCACGCCGAGCGCCGTGTTCCCGACGAAGAGCGGACCGCCGCTGTCGCCGGGCTCGGCGCACACGGTGGTCTGGATCAGCCCGCTGACGCTGCCCTCGGGGTAGTTCACCGTCGCGTTCAGCCCCGTCACCTTGCCGGAGCGCAGTCCGGAGGTGGCGCCGCTGCGGAAGACCTCCTGGCCCACGGTCGGGTCGGCGGCGTTCGTGATCTTCACCTGCTGGCTGTTGCCCACGTCCAGCACGCTGTTCCGGTCGAGCTTGGTGTTGTCGTAGCGCACCAGGGAGAAGTCGTTGCCGGGGAAGTTGGTCTGCACGGTGGTGCCGATGCTCGTCTTGCCCGAGGTGTCCTGGAACCAGGGCGTTCCGGGCGGGCCGCAGTGCCCGGCCGTCAGGATGAAGCCGGTCTGGCCGTTGGTGACGTTGAAACCGGCCGAGCAGCGGCTGCCGTTGGTGAAGATCGGGGCGGCGCCGTTGGTCTTGGTGGTGAACGTCCCCGTGGTGCGCTTCATGCCCACCTCGTCGCCCATCGGCTCGGCCATGTCCTTCATCCGCGACCAGTCGGAGGTGGAGACGGAGCTGTCACCCAGCACCATCACCTTGTTGGACTTCGGGTCGACCATCCACGCGGTGCCCGCCACCCGGGGCGCCGAGCGCAGCGTCTCGGTGGCGGACTTCAGCTGCTCCATGCTGAACCGCACCCGCTTGGGCCGTGCCCCGGCCCGGCTGACCTCGTCGGCCGCGTCCGCGTCGGTCACCGCGACCACCGGCTTCCCGTCCGCGGCGATCCAGTTCCCCGCCGTACGGGACGCGCCCAGCTCGGACGCCAGGCGGCTCCCGACATCGGTTCTTCCGCCGTCCCGGGCGTTCTCCCCGTCCAGGACCTGCGAGGAGCCGCCGCTCTCCGCCCCGTGCGCCGATCCGCCCGGTGAGGTCTGGGCGACCAGCAGTCCGCCACAGACCATGGCACCGACGGCCGCGTACCGAACTGCATGGCGCACGCCTCGCCGCGTGTGCTTCACCACCACGTCTCCTTACGTCGATCCAGCGCGTCGCCGACAACCAGAGCCGGGGCTCGGCCGGCACGGGCCCTCCCTCTTCATACGGGCGGGACCGGCATCGCGCTCACCGCGGAGCGCGGCTGTTGTGACGCGGCGGGGAATCGCGGTGCGGCCCGCTCACTCCGGGGCCGTCAGAGGCAGTCCGCAGCGCAGATTCCACCGCCCGGACCGGCCGCTCAGCGCGGTCGTGGTGAGCGGGGCGACGTCCAGCCGCCAGAAGGTCCGCGGGGGCAGGTCCAGCGCGTGGACCAGGGCGGCGCGGATCACGGCGGGGTCGGCGACGGCGAGCACCCGCCCGTCCTGCCCGGCCCTCGACTCCAGCCAGTCGCCGGTCCGTTCGATCAGCTCCAGCAGCGATTCACCGCCATGCGGCGCCGCCGCCGGATCGGCCAGCCAGGCGGCGACCTCCTCGGGGGCCTCCCGCCCCACCTCGTCCAGCGACCGGCCGCGCCAGCGGCCCACGTCGAGGTCGCGCAGCTCGGGCGCCACCGCCGCGTCCAGGGCGAGGGCCCGCGCCGTACCACGGCAGCGCGCGGAGGGTGCGGTGAACGTCACATCGTGGTGCGGCAGGGCGCCCGCGGCGGCCCTGGCCCGCCGTACGGCGGCCGCGTCCGGCGGGGCGTCGTCGAAACGTACCTGCCGCAGGGCCGCGTTGACCGCGGGCGCCAACAGGGCGATACGCACCGCCTTGTCCACCTTTTCCCTACCATCTGCCCTCGCGGGGGCGCCGATTCCGGCCGCCGTGCCGTAGCGGCGGCCGGGTGTCGCGCGCTACGGTCTCATGGAAAACGACGGCGTGAACGGAAGTCCGGTGAGAACCCGGCACGGTCGCGCCACTGTGTGTCCGGCGGACATGCCCCGTGAGAGCGGGCCGTCCGGCGGGCGAGTCAGACCCGGCGCCGTCGTACGAGTACCAACAAACGGGACGCGTGTTCCCAGGAGGTCGCCATGGCTCAGTCCGCCGTTCCCGCACCCAGCTCGCAGCCGGTGCCGGAGATCACCCCTATCTCGCTGAAGGCGATCGCCCCGTGGGCGCTGTTCTTCGGCGTCCTCATGCTGATCCTGCTGTACTTCGTCGGCGCCGAGCAGGGCGCCACCGCGGTCGTCTCCGGTGAGAACGTGCACGAGTGGGTGCACGACGGCCGCCATCTGCTCGGTTTCCCCTGCCACTGACCGCACTCACCGCCTCAGCTTCAGCTGCACCCCAGGGGAATCGACACACCATGAACTCCATATCCGTCCGGGCGCTGCTCGTCCGGGGCATGCTCGCGGGCCTCGCCGCCGGGCTGCTCGCGCTCGTCGTGGCGTATCTGCTGGGCGAACCGCGCGTGGACGCGGCCATCGGGTACGAGGAAGCGCACAGCCATGAACACGGCGGCGTCGAGCTGGTCAGCCGCACCATGCAGTCCACCGCCGGCCTGGCCACCGGTGTGCTGATCTACGGCGTCGCCCTCGGCGGCATCGCGGCCCTCGTGGTCTGCTTCGCCCTCGGACGCGTCGGCCGGTTCGGGCCGCGGGCCACCGCCGCGCTGGTATCGCTCGGCGCGCTGGTGGCCGTCTATGTGGTGCCGTTCCTCAAGTACCCGGCCAACCCGCCGGCCGTGGGCGATCCGACCACCCTCGACCAGCGCACCACGCTGTACTTCCTGATGGTGGTGCTCAGCGTGCTGCTGTCGGTCGCCGCGGTGATCCTCGGCAAGCGGCTGGCGCCGCGGCTGGGCAACTGGAACGCCACCACGGCGGCTTCGGTCGCCTTCCTCGCGGCGATCGGGCTCGCGTACGCGTTCCTGCCGTCCTTCAACGAGGTGCCGCACGGCTTCCCGGCCGCCCTGCTGTGGCAGTTCCGGCTGGCCGCGCTGGCCGTCCAGGCGACCCTGTGGGGATCCTTCGGGCTGTTCTTCGGCTACCTGGCCGAGCGGCTGATCGCTCCGCGCCCGGCGGCCGCCGTGGCGGCGGGTGCCAGGGCGAACGCGGGTGCCGTCCGCTGACCGCCGCCCCCTCCCCCGCCACACCGCCCGACCGCACCCGCCACCAGAGGAACCACCACCCGTGCCGATAGCACGTCCCGCCCGACGCGCCACCCTGCTGCTGAGCGGCGCCCTGTTGCTGACCGGATGCGGCGGCGGCCCGGAAGCGTCCCCCCGGTCCTCCGAGGACGCCCCCGGATATCCGCGCACCGTGAGCAACTGCGGCCAGAAGGTCCGCATCACCGCACCACCCCGGCAGGCGGTGTCGCTCAACCAGGGGTCGACCGAGATCCTGCTCTCGCTGGGGCTCGCCGACCGGCTGTCGGCCACCGCCACCTGGACCGACCCGGTCCTGCCCGGCCTGCGCAAGGCGAACGCCACGGTGCCCCGGCTGGCCGACAACGCGCCCTCCTTCGAGAAGGTGCTCGACAAGGAGCCGGACTTCGTGTCCGCGTCCTTCGAATCCACGCTGGGCAAGGGCGGGGTGGCCACCCGGGAGCAGTTCGAGAAGCTCGGCGTGCCGACGTATGTCTCCCCGGCCGACTGCACGAAGGACAACAGCGGGGACGGCGACGGCTCCCGCTCCACGCCACTGACCATGGACCACGTCTACGGTGAGATCCGCGACCTGGCCCAGGTCTTCGGCGTGGAGAAGCGCGGCGACGCGCTCATCGGCAAGCTCAAGGCGCGGGTCACGAAGGCCACCGAGGGCGTCGACGCGTCCGGCACCTCCCTGCTCTACTGGTTCGCCAACTCCGACTCCCCCTATATGGCGGGCTGTTGCGGCGCCCCCGGCGTCATCACCCATGCGGTCGGCGCGAAGAACGTGTTCGACGACGCCCATGAGGAGTGGCCGCAGATCAACTGGGAGACGGTGGCGGAACGGAACCCCGACGTCCTGGTGCTCGGCGACCTCGCCCGGAAGCAGGAGTCGGCCGAGACCGCAGCGAAGAAGATCGCGTTCCTGGAGTCCAACCCGGTCACCAAGTCGATGGACGCCGTCCGCCACAAGCGGTACGTCCTGCTCAGCGGGCAGGCCATGAACCCGTCGATCCGTACGGTCGAAGGCGTGGAGAAGGTGGCCGACGCGCTGCGCCGCTTCGGTCTCGACCGATGACCGGTACGGCCGACACCACCGATACGACCGATACGACCGATACGACCGATACCGGCGCGGTCCGCGTGCGGCGGCTGCGGTACCCGGCGCTGTGGGCGGCCGGGGCCGTGGCGCTGCCGCTGTCGATCGCCCTCGCCATCACGATCGGCCCGGCCGACATCCGGGTCGGCGATGTATGGGCAGTGGTCGCCTCCCATCTGGGCTGGGGCAGCACCGGGCTGACGCCGATCCGGGACGGCATCGTGTGGGATCTGCGGCTGCCGCGGACCCTGCTCGCCGCGGTGTGCGGGGCCGGGCTCGCGGTGTGCGGGGCCGTGATGCAGTCGCTGCTGCGCAACCCGCTCGCCGACCCCTTCGTCCTGGGTGTCTCCTCGGGCGCGTCCACCGGCGCGGTCGCGGTGGTGATCCTGGGGGCCGGTGGCGGGGCGGTGTCCATCTCGGCCGGTGCCTTCGTGGGCGCGGTGGTCTCGTTCGCGCTGGTGCTGGTGCTCAGCCAGGTGCTGGGCGCCACGACGGACCGGGTGGTGCTCTCCGGGGTGGCCGCGATGCAGCTGTTCTCGGCGCTGACCTCGTTCATCGTGACCACCGCCGCGGACGCGGAGCAGACCCGTGGCGTGCTGTTCTGGCTGCTGGGCTCGTTCGCCAACGTCGGCTGGACCGAGGTGTGGGTGGGGCTCGCCGTGCTGGCCGTGGCGCTGCTGGTGTGCGGGGTATACGCGCACGCGCTGGACGCGTTCGCGTTCGGGCAGGACGCCGCGGCCACTTTGGGCGTACAGGTGGCCCGCACCCGGATCGTGCTGCTGACCGTCACCGCTCTGCTGACCGCGGCGCTGGTCAGCTCGGCGGGAGCGATCGGCTTCGTCGGGCTGGTGCTGCCGCACGCCGCCCGCGCCCTGGTGGGCTCCGGGCACGCCCGGCTGCTGCCGGTGACGGCGCTGACCGGGGCGGTGTTCCTGGTGTGGGTCGACACGCTGGCCCGTACCGTGCTCGACCCGCAGGAGGTGCCGGTGGGCGTGGTCACCTCGCTGATCGGCGTACCGGCCTTCGTCGTGGTCCTCTACCGCACCCGGAAGGCGGGGACGTCATGACCCGCATGACGGAGGACACCGGAACCGGGCTGCGCGCGGAGCGCGTGGCGCGCGGCGCGGGGGGCCGGCTGATCGTGGACGGGGTGAGCCTCGCCCCGGCGCCGGGGTCCTGCGTCGGGCTGCTCGGGCCGAACGGCTCGGGCAAGTCGACGCTGCTGCGGCTGCTGGCGGGGGTGCTGGCCCCCGCCTCGGGCGTGGTCACGCTCGACGGCCGGCCGCTGGCGGAACTGCCCCGCAGGGCGGTGGCGCGCCGGATCGCGGTGGTCGAGCAGGACGCCGTCACCCAGTCCGAGCTGACCGTGCGCGAGGTGGTGGGCCTCGGCCGCATCCCGCACCGGCGTCCCTGGTCGGGAGCGTCGGCGGCGGACGAGGAAGCGGTACGCCACGCCCTGGAGCGGACCGGGCTCGCGGACCGGGCCGAGCAGTCGTGGCACACCCTCTCCGGCGGTGAGCGCCAGCGCACCCAGATCGCCCGCGCCCTCGCGCAGGCGCCCCGGGAACTGCTGCTGGACGAGCCGACCAACCACCTCGACATCCAGCACCAGCTCGATCTGCTGGCGCTCGTCGCGGACCTGCCGGTCACCACCGTGATCGCGCTGCACGATCTGAACCTGGCGGCGATGTACTGCGACACGCTGCTGGTGCTGCGGGAGGGACGGGTGGCGGCCGCGGGCACCCCGGGGGACGTCCTCACCGAAGATCTCATCGCCGACGTCTACGGAGTGCGCACGGCCGTCACTCCGGACGGCCCCGACGGGCGCCCGCACATCCGCTTCCTCACCAGGTGACGGGTACCGGATCACCCAGCGAGCGCACCTGCGGATGCACACCACCCGAATCACCGGGAGAGTCGGAGATATCCGACATACCGGACGAGCTGGTTGGGGTGCTGCGGTATGCGCATCACGGGACTTGGACATGCAGGACTCTTCATCGAGACCGCGGCGGGATCGGTTCTGTGCGATCCCTGGGTGAATCCCGCCTTTTTCGGCTCGTGGTTTCCCTTCCCGGACAACACGGACCTGGACTGGGCGCACTACGGGCGGTCCGCGAACTATCTGTACGTCTCCCATCTGCACCGGGACCACTTCGACGCGCAGAACCTGCGCCGCAATGTGCGCAAGGACATCACGGTGCTGCTGCCCGCCTTCGCCACCGATGAGCTGGAGCGCGAACTGCGGGCGCTCGGCTTCAGCCGGTTCCTGCGCACCGAGAGCGGAAGGCCCGTCGAACGCGACGGCCTGCGCATCATGATCACCGCCCTCACCGGCCCCGGCGACGGCCCCATCGGCGACTCCGCGCTCTCCCTGGACGACGGCAGGACCGTGCTGCTCAACCAGAACGACGCGCATCCGCTGGACATCCCGGCGATCCGTGAGTTCGGCGAGGTCGACGCGTACTTCGTGCAGTTCTCCGGGGCGATCTGGTACCCGATGGTGTACCAGCTGCCGGACTCCGCGAAGCGGGAGTTCGCCGCCCGTAAGCGGCAGGGCCAGTTCGACCGCGCGCTGCGCTACATCGACGCGGTCGAGGCGGCGCACGTCTTCCCCAACGCGGGTCCGCCGTGCTTCCTCGACGACGCGCTCTTCGAGCACAACGGCACCGGCCGCGACGGCGAGTCCATCTTCACCGACCAGCGGGAGTTCCTGGCCCAGCTCGCGCAGGCGCGGCCGGGTGTCTCGGCGCATCTGCTGCTGCCGGGCACGGTCGCGGAGCCGGAGGACACCGCCTGCAAGCTCACCCACCGCCACACCGAGAAGGAGATCGACCACATCTTCGGCGACAAGCGCGCCTATCTGCGCGACTTCGCCCGCCGCCAGCGCCCCGCCCTCGCCGCGGAACGCGCCTCGCGCACCCCCGCGCTGCCGCGCAACCAGCTGCTGGCCAAGCTGAAGCAGTGGTGGGAGCCGCTGCTGGCGCGCGCGGACCACATCTGCACGGGAGTGGGCGGCCCCGCCCGGCTGGACGTGGGCGACATCCCGATCGTGATCGACTTCCCGGCGCGTGAGGTGCGGGAGTGGAACGGCGAGCGCTGCCGCTACACGCTGTCCACCACGGGCGACCTGGTGGCCACCAACGTCGCCAAGCGCGAGGTCGACTGGTCCAACAGCCTGCTGCTGTCGATGCGGTTCACCGCCAGCCGCATCGGGCCGTACAACGAGTTCCTGTACGTGTTCTTCAAGTGCCTGTCCATGGAGCGCATCGAGTACGTCGAGAACTACTACGCCTCCGGTGACGACGACGGCCAGGACATCGAACTCGACGGCTGGCAGATCCAGCGCCGCTGCCCCCATCTCCGCGCCGACCTGGGCCGGTTCGGGCAGATCGAGGGCGACGTGCTCACCTGCACCCTGCACGGCTGGCGCTACGACCTGAACACCGGGCGCTGTCTGACGGCCGACGGCCACGACCTGCGCGCCAGGCGGGGGTGAGAATCCGTGAGACGAGCGGGGCTCCGGCGCGTATGGGTTCTCGAACCCACCGAAGGAGTCCCACATGGCGCGCAGAAGAGCCCTCGGCCGTCCGAAGAAGCTGATCCTGCTGGTCGGCGCGGTGGCGCTGGCCGGTACGGGGGCCGGGGTGATGGCGGCCACCAGCCAGGCCGACACCTCGCCCCGGAACTCGGTCAAGTCGGCCTCCACCGCATGCGACGGACTGACTCAGGCGCTGGCCAACAACGAGAAGTTCATCGCGGACCAGCAGGCGAATCCGGATGCCCAGTCGGACGCCCGGATCGCCAACCGGCAGGCGGTCATCGAGGAGATCAAGCGGAAGCAGCAGGCGTCCGGTTGTGCGGTGGACTCCCCCGCCGCCGCGCCGTCGCAGGGCGGCGGGGCCGCGGCCGATGACACGGCGGCGGGCGACGACGCGGCAGCGGCCGGGGACGCGGCGGCGGGCTCCGGGGACGCGGCGGGCGGCGAAGTCGTCTGCGCGGGCTCGACGGTCACCCTGTCCGGCGAGGACGGGGCACCGGCCGCGTCCAGCAACCAGTTCCCGGCCGGTACCAAGCTCAAGGTGACCAATCTGGACAACGACAAGTCCACGACCGTCTCCGTCACCTCGACATCGGGCAGCTGCGCGCTGCTCAACAACGCCGCCTTCGAGCAGGTCCGCGAGCCCGGCAAGAACCTGATCCGCAACGCGCGCATCGAGCGCGTGGGCTGAGCCCCACCCGCACGGGAGCCGGGGCGAGACCGCTGACCGGCTCCCGGCAGCCGGTCAGCGCACCTGGTCGGCGGCCTTGTCGCGGCGGGCGGCCACGGCCGCGAGCGCCTGCCAGGCCGCCTCCGGGTGGCAGGTCTCCTCCGGGTCGCCGTTGAACGGATCGAGCAGCACGGACTCGGCGCCCAGTCGGCGCAGCTCCTCGATGTCCTCCATGACCTGGTCAATCGTGCCCTCACCGGCCTGGCGTTCGGGGCCGGTGACCGGCTCGTCGGTGACCTTCAGCACGACTCGCGGGGCCAGCCCGGGCACCGGTCGGCCCAACTCCTCCGCGAACCCCTTCATCCGGCCCAGCGCCTCCCGCAGCCAGTCGGGGGTGAACCGGATGGGATGCCACGCCTCGCCGTGCAGTACCGCCCGGCGCAGCGCGGCGTCGCTGTTGCCGCCCACCCAGACCGGGATGTCACCGCTGCGGTAGTCCGCGTCGTTCTCCCAGGCCGTGCGGATCGCCTGGAGGTGTTCGTCGGTCAGCTTTCCGCGCCGCCCGAACTCCACGCCGAGCGCCTCGTACTCCTGCCTGGCCCACCCCACGCCGATGCCGAGGACCAGGCGTCCCCCGCTGAGCTGGTTGAGGTTGGCGGCCATACGGGCGATGAGGAGCGGATGGCGGTACGGGACGACCAGCACGGTGGTCCCCAGCCGTACCCGGTCGGTGATCCCGGCCAGCCAGGAAAGGGTGGTGAACGGCTCGTAGAACGGGGCGGGATACTGCTCTGCCACATCGGGGGTGACCGCGACGTGGTCCGAGACCATCAGCAGGTCGTACCCCAGGCCCTCCACGGTCCGGGCCCACTGACGCAGCACATCCGGCCGGGTGCCGGGGCCGAAGTTCGGGACGTTGACTCCTATTTCCATGCCGTCACCCTAGGCAGTGATCATGCATCCGTGGACACCGGGCCCGTTCCCCTGCCGCACCGCCGCGCACCTGGCTACTCTCCCTCTATGAACGCCACTTGGGACCCTTCCGCGCCGGGCGTGCTGCGGCTGCCCTCGGGACGGCTCGTCCGCGGCCGGGGGCTGCGCCGTCCCCTTCCGGAGGGGCCCGCGCCCGCGTTCGCGCTGTATCTGCTGGGCCATGAGCCGCCCACGGTCGACTGGGCGGCCCGCTGGCTGCGCTGGCCCGACTTCCGGCTGCCGTCCGACCGCGAGGAAGCCGCCGCCGCGCTGCGCGAGGTGTGGGAGCGGGCCGCGGACGAGCGCGTCGAGGTCGCCTGCGGCGGTGGCCGGGGGCGCACCGGCACGGCGCTGGCCTGCGTGGCGGTGCTGGACGGCGTACCGCCCGGGGAGGCGGTGGCTTACGTACGCGAGCACTACGCGGCCCGCGCCGTGGAAACGCCCTGGCAGCGGCGGTATGTCACGCGGTTCGGGCAGTCCGCGGCCGTCGATTGACCGTCTATGGAAAACGTCTTGAGCACCGAAACTCCCGCGACCTAGGGTCAGCGTCATGACCAAAGTGCCGGACACCGGTTACCAGAAGGAATGGCCCGCTGTGGCGGCGGCGGCCGTCACCGTCGTGCTGTGGGCCTCGGCTTTCGTCTCCATCCGCACTGCGGGATCGGCGTATTCGCCCGGCGCCCTGGCACTCGGGCGGCTGTTCACCGGGACGGTGGCGCTGGGCGCGATCTGCCTGATACGGCGGGTGGGGTGGCCGCCCCGCGCCGCCTGGCCGGGGATCGCCCTCTCGGGTTTCTTCTGGTTCGGCGTCTATTCGGTGGCGCTCAACTGGGGTGAACAGCTGGTCGACGCGGGCACGGCGGCGATGGTCGTCAACATCGGCCCGGTCCTCATCCCGCTGCTGAGCAGCAAGCTGCTGGGCGAGGGGCTGCCGCGTCCGCTGCTGTGGGGGACGGCGGTGTCGTTCAGCGGCGCGGTGATCGTGGGGCTCTCGATGTCCGGTTCGGGCAGCGCGTCCGTGCTCGGGGTGCTGCTGTGCCTGGTGGCCGCGATGACGTACGCGGGTGGTGTCGTCTCCCAGAAGCCCGCGCTGCGGCACGCCGGAGCGCTCCAGGTGACCACCTTCGGCTGCCTGATCGGAATGGTGGCCTGTCTGCCCTTCGCCGGGACGCTGGTGTCGGAGGCCGCGCACGCCCCGCTGTCCGGCACGCTCAACATGATCTATCTGGGCCTGTTCCCGACCGCGCTCGCCTTCACCACCTGGGCCTTCGCCCTCGCCCGCACCACCGCGGGCCGCATGGGCGCCACCACCTATGTGGTCCCGGCGCTGGTGGTGCTGATGTCCTGGCTGGTTCTGGACGAGGTGCCGCACGCGCTGTCGCTCGCGGGCGGCGCGCTGTGCCTGGCCGGGGTCGCGCTCTCCCGCCGCCGTCCGCGCCCGGCAGGCTCGACGGTCGTGGCCAGCGGCAGCCTCGCACCCGAGGGAACCCCTCAGGCATCTCCGGCCGATTAGCCACATACCGGTATCAATCGCCCGCTACCAGCTTCGGGCACGGCACCGGCGTGATCCGGCCGTTGTGCTCGAACCGCTTGGCATACTTTTTTGCTCGAAATCGATCACTTCCAGACCGATAAGGTTTAGGTGTGACCGGTATCGCAGGGAAGAATCCGCTCTGCCGCGGATGAGCGCGATGCGCGAGGGTACCCATCGCTTCATGGACACAAACGAGCAAACCTTGCTCACGCCCGATCTGCCGCCCGTGGTCGACGTACCGGATCTGACGTTCCCCAGCGGACGTCGCACCGCCACGCCCCAGGGCCCGGCGGAGCGGAACGGCGAAAAGGAATCCCCCGCCCCCTCCTCCACTCCCCAGCAGCGCCCCCTCGCGGCGTAGAGTCCGGCAACTCGGGCACTGAGCAGGCATGCGTCTTGCAGTGCTCGACATAGGTTCACGTGCCGTTCATCTGAAAATCGCCGACCTCGTTCCGGGCGGACCGCCCGAGCCGGTGACCACCCTCAAGCAGTCGGTCCATCTGGCCGAGGCGACGGATCACCAAGGCGTGATCAGCCAGGACGCCATCCGGCGCCTGGTCGGTGCCGTGACCGAGAGCGAAGCGGTCGCAGCGGCGCATCAGGTCGAGGACCTGGTGCCCTTGGCGACCTCCGCGGTGCGCGACGCGGCCAACCGGACGGCGGTTCTCGCCGCGATCGAGGACGCCACCGGAGTCCGGGTGCGCTTCTTCACCGGCGAGGAAGAGGCACGTCTGACCTTCCTGGCCGCGCGCGGCTGGCATGGCTGGTCGGCCGGGCGGATGCTGCTGTTCGACATCGGCGGCGGCTCGATGGAGCTGGCCTGCGGCAGCCATACGGAACCCGCGGTGGCGCTCACGCTGCCGCTCGGGGCCGGTCAGCTGACCCGCCGGCACCTGCCCGACGAGGCGCCGGTGCCCCAGCGGGAGGTGGAGCGGCTGCGCGAGCATGTGCGCTCGGTCCTCATGGAGGCCACGGCCGACCTGCGCGACCAGCCGGTCCCCGAGTCCGCGATCGCCACGTCGAAGACCTTCACCCAGCTGGCACGGCTCGCCGGAGCCCCCAAACCGACGGCCGGGGCGCCGGGCCGCAGCACCCTCGCCCGCGCCGATCTGCGGAAGTGGATTCCCCGGCTGGCGGCCAGATCCGATGCCGAGCGCGCCCTGCTGCCGGGCATCTCCGCCTCCCGGGCCCATCAGTCGCTCGCCGGGGCGATCGTGGCGGAGGCCGCCATGGAGGTGCTGGACGTGGACCGGGTCACCCTCTGCCCCTGGGCCCTGCGCGAGGGGGTCCTGCTGGACCGGCTGGCCGTGCTCGGAGCCCAGCCGCTCCCCGCGGCGGCCGTGCCGAGGGCCCGCAACCACGCCCTCCACCGGCTGCGCCCCGTCTCCCGGGGATGATCGGGCGGTCCCGGAGCGTTATGCGGTGCGGCAATCTTCGTCGACGACGACCGGGATGGATGACATGCCTCTTCAGGGTGAGTACGAGCCGAGCCCGACCGAGTGGGTGCGCGAACAGGTCGAGCGGATCGAGAGTTCCGGCGGCACCGAGGGCACGACGCTGCGGGGCAAGCCCGTCATCGTGCTGACCACGCGCGGAGCGAAGAGCGGGAAGATCCGCAAGAGTCCGCTGATGCGGGTGGAGCACGAGGGCAGGTACGCGGCGGTGGCCTCGCTCGGAGGCGCCCCCCAGCACCCCGTCTGGTACCACAACCTGCTGGCCGACCCCCGCGTCGAGCTGCGCGACGGGACGGAGCTGCGGGACATGATCGCCCGCGAGATCACGGGCGAGGAGAAGGCGCGGTGGTGGCGGCGCGCGGTCGAAGCGTTCCCGAACTACGCCGACTACCAGGAGAAGACCACGCGCGAGATCCCCGTCTTCGTACTGGAGCCCGCGGCCACTCCGCACTGAGCCCCGCGTCGCGGTGGGCGGGGGCCCGCGCCCCCGCCCGCCGCGCGACGGCTTCCACCCGGACATCACACAACCTTCACGCAATCGGGCCCGTCTGGACCATGGTGATATGTGTCCTCGCGACAAGGGAAACCGAAGGTTAGGCTCGGGTGGCACACCTGCACCACGGCACTAAGGAAGTACCTCAGCATGACCACCGCGAACAAGGGCGACCTGTCCCCGATCTACGACAGTCTCATAGCGGAACAGGGCGATGTTCCCGCCGAAGCCAGGCAAGCGGCGGAGGTGATCCAGCGAGAGGCCGCCGAGGCCCTCGACTGGAGCCGTCTGCGACCCGCTCAGGGCCCCGACGCGCACCAGAAGAGCGAGTGACGCGGGGTCCGTACCGTCTCACCCCCAGCGGGTTCTTCAGGAACGACAACGACCACAGGCGCGGCCCGGGGCTCCGGCCGTCGGGCCACGCGAGCGCGCGAAGGCACCGGACCACCACGCGCAGTGACCTCCCTCTTCGATAAGATCCGGGCGACGCAACGGACTTGATGGCGTCGAACACTTATCGCATGAGGGGAATCAGGTGACTACAGGGGTAGAGACATTCGAGTTTCAGGTCGAGGCCCGTCAGCTCTTGCAGCTGATGATCCATTCGATCTACTCGAACAAGGATGTCTTTCTGCGGGAGCTCATCTCCAACGCCTCCGACGCCCTGGACAAGCTGCGGCTGGAATCCCTCCGGGACGGGGATCTTGAGGCGGACACCTCCGATCTCCATATCGCGCTGGAGGTCGACAAGGAACAGCGCACGCTGACCGTGCGCGACAACGGCATCGGCATGTCGCACGATGACGTGGTGCAGCTCATCGGGACGATCGCGAACTCCGGCACGGCGAAATTCCTCAAGGAGCTGAAGGAGTCGCAGGACGCGGCGGCCTCACAGGACCTCATCGGCCAGTTCGGGGTCGGTTTCTACTCCAGCTTCATGGTCGCCGACGAGGTGACGCTGCTGTCCCGGCGCGCGGGCGAGAGCCAGGGCACCCGCTGGGTCTCCAGCGGCGAGGGCACGTACACCATCGAGCCGGTCGAGGACGCGCCTCAGGGCACCGCGGTCACGCTGCGGCTCAAGCCCGAGGACGCCGAGGACCATCTCTTCGACTACAGCTCCCCGTGGAAGATCCGGGAAATCGTCAAGCGGTACTCGGACTTCATCACCTGGCCGATCCGGATGGCCGGAGAAAGCACCGCCAGCGCGTCCGAGGACGACAGCACGCCCGAAGACGGCGACGCACCCGAACTCGAGACGATCAACTCGATGAAGGCGTTGTGGGCCCGCCCGCGGGGCGAGGTCACCGACGAGGAATACAGCGAGTTCTACAAGCACATCAGCCACGACTGGAACGACCCGCTCGAAACCATCCGCATGCAGGCGGAGGGCACGTTCGAATACCAGTCGCTGCTGTTCATTCCGTCCCGCGCACCGCAGGACCTGTACATGCAGGACCACAAGCGGGGTGTGCAGCTCTACGTCAAGCGCGTCTTCATCATGGACGACTGCGAAGCGCTCATGCCGGAATATCTGCGCTTCGTCAAGGGTGTCGTGGACGCCGCGGACCTTTCGCTGAACGTCTCGCGCGAGGCCCTTCAGCAGGACCGTCAGATCCAGCTGATGCGCCGTCGGCTGGTCAAGAAGGTGCTGTCGACGGTGAAGGACATGATGTCCGACAACGCCGAGCGCTACGCGACGTTCTGGAAGGAGTTCGGCCGCGTCCTCAAGGAAGGGCTGCTGGGCGACTTCGAGAACCGGGACGCGATCCTGGAGGTCTCCTCGTTCGGCTCGACGCATGACGCGGAGCAGCCGACCACGCTCCGGAGCTACGTCGAGCGCATGAAGGACGGCCAGGAGCACATCTACTACATGACGGGCGAGTCGCGCTCGATCGTGGAGAACTCGCCGCATATGGAGGCATTCCAGGCCAAGGGGTACGAGGTGCTGGTCCTCACCGACCCCATCGACGAGCTGTGGGTCGACGCCGTCCCCGAGTTCGAGGGCAAGCAGCTGCAGTCGGTCGCCAAGGGGCAGGTCGACCTCGACGACGAGAGCGAGTCGAGCGAGAACGGGCCCGAGCGCGAGCAGCAGAAGAAGGACTTCGCCGATCTGCTGTCCTGGATGACGACGACGCTGACCGAACAGGTCAAGGAGGTGCGGCTGTCCTCCCGCCTCACCACCTCCCCGGCCTGCATCGTCGGCGATACGCACGATGTCACTCCGGCCCTGGAGAACATCTACCGCGCGATGGGGCAGAACGTACCCCAGATCAAGCGCATCCTGGAGCTGAACCCCACGCACCCGCTGGTCAGTGGGCTGCGTACGGCCCATGGTGAGCGCCCGTTGGACGCGAGCCTCGCGGAGACGGCTGAACTCCTCTACGGGATGGCCCTGCTCGCCGAGGGCGGGGAACTGGCCGACCGGTCGCGCTTCATCAAGCTGATGGCGGGCCGCCTGGAGCAGACGCTGTGATCCATGCCCCCGGCGGGCCGTGACCCCCACGGCCCGCCGGGGGCTTTTGCCGGACCGGCAATTTCCCTCCCCTTCTCCCCGGCCGCCACCGCATGATCGTGGCGTTGTTGGCCGCGTCGCGCTGTGGGCCGCGAGGCCCCGGCAGTTCAGGGAGGATCCATGCACCACCGGCTGGTCGACGTTCCGGATGCCCGTATCCATGTGGTGGAGGAGGGCACCGGCCCCCTGGTCCTGCTGCTCCATGGCTTCCCCGAGACATGGCACTCCTGGCGCCATCAGCTGCCCGCGCTCGCCGCGGCGGGCTACCGCGCGGTGGCCGTCGACGTCCGCGGCTACGGCCGCTCCTCGAAGCCCCGCGACGTGGCGGCGTACCGCATGCTCGCCCATGTCGCCGACAACGTCGGCGTGGTCCGCGCCCTCGGCGCGGAGACGGCGGTGGTCGTGGGCCACGACTGGGGCTCCCCCATCGCCGCGAACTCCGCGCTGCTCAGGCCCGATGTCTTCACCGCCGTGGGGCTGCTCGGCGTGCCGTACGCGCCCCGGGGCGGCCCGCGGCCCAGCGAGATCTTCGCGCGGATCGGCGGGGACGAGGAGTTCTACGTCGGCTATTTCCAGCGGCCCGGCCGGGCCGAGGCGGAGATCGAGCCCGATGTGCGCGGCTGGCTCGCGGGGTTCTACGCCGCGCTCTCGGGCGACACGGCGCCCTCCCCCGACGGCGGCAGCCCCTTCTTCATCCCGCGCGGCGGGCGGATGCGCGACCGCTTCCCGGACGGCCCGCTGCCGTCCTGGCTCACCGAGGCCGATCTCGACGTCTGCGCGGCCGAGTTCGAGCGGACCGGGCTGACCGGGGCGCTGAACCGCTACCGCAACGCCGACCGCGACTGGGAGGATCTCGCGGCGTGGGACGGGGCGCCGCTCACCCAGCCCTCGCTGTTCCTGGCCGGGGAGCGGGACGCCTCGCTGGGCTGGCTGGCCGACGCCGTCGCGGCGTACCCCACCACCCTCCCCGGCCTGGTGTCCTCGCACCTTCTCGACGGCTGTGGCCACTGGGTGCAGCAGGAGCGGGCCGAGGAGGTCAACCGGCTGCTGATCGCATGGCTGCGGGCGCTCGGCTGAGGTGTCCGGCGGCCGCGGCGCGGATCAGCTGACGCGGCGCGTCGTAGCCGACGCGGTGGCCGGTCCTGGCGGACGGTCGTCTACTCCCCCTCGTATGCCTTCTGAAGTGCGGCGACGTCGAGCTTGACCATCTTCATCATGGCGTCGAAGACGCGCTTCGCCTTCGCCGGGTCGGGGTCGGCGATCATCTCGTCCATGGCGGCGGGGATGACCTGCCACGACACCCCGAACTTGTCCTTGACCCAGCCGCACTGGACCTCCTGGCCGCCGCCCTCCAGGAGCCGGTTCCAGTAGTGGTCGACCTCGTCCTGGTCCGCGCAGTGGATCTGGAAGGAGATGGCCTCGTTGAAGGTGAACTCCGGCCCGCCGTTGAGCCCGACGAACTTCTGGCCGTTGACCTCGAAGTCCACGGTCAGCACCGCGCCCGGGGTGCCGGGGCTGGGCTCGGGGTAGCGGACGGTCCGCCCGATCCTGCCGTCCTTGAAGATCGAGACGTAGTGCTGCGCCGCCTCTTCGGCCCGGCCGTCGAACCACAGGCATGTGGTGAATCGGTCACTGGCCATCGGTGCCTCCTGCTGGTGGGAGCGTTTACCTGTATCGACCGGCGCCGTGCGGCAAACTCATCGCTCCTCGGCATGCTCTTTTCCGGTGAGATATCCGTGCAGCCGACCAGCGCCTTCGAGCATGGCGGTGGTGCGCCGGGTCAGCCCCTCCCGGCGCTCGGCGATGACCTCGCGCAGGGCGGCGCTGCTCCCCGTACGGCGCAGCTCCTCCAGGACGGGCCGGATCCGGTCCAGCGGATAGCGGTCCTGCCGCAGCATGTGGATCATCCGGGCGTCCCGGACGTCGGCCGGGCCGAAGGTGCGGTACCGGGTGCCCCGCTCCCGCTTCGGGACCAGCAGCCCGGCCGACTCCCACACCCTGAGCGCGGAGGTGCGGACGCCGAGGTACGCGGCCACATCGCCGATGCGCAGCCCGCCCCGCGGGACGTCCAGGGTCTCGGGGGTCTGCCCGGCGACCGCTTCGAGCGCCTCGCCCGCTGCCGCCAAGGACAGCCGCTGGTGGTGCAGGGCCGCATGGGCGGCGTCGACGAGGCTGAGCGCCAGCGGTACGTCCCCGGTGTGCACCGCCCGCATGACCGCCCGGGCGGTCTGCTGTCCGTACCCCGGCACGAGCGCGTCGTAGGTGACCAGCGCCCGGCGGTGGCGGGTGTCGAGCCTGCGGTAACCGGCCGCGGTGCGGGACGCCGGGGGCAGGACGCCCGCGTCGAGGTAGTTGCGGATCTGCTGGGTCGAGATTCCGGCCGAGCGGGCCAGGTCGATGGGGCGCAGCGGTGTCTCGGGGCGGCTCATGGGGTGACCCTATCCGCATGGTGTTCACGGCGTGTTGAGGGTTTTCGGCGATGATTTCCCCACGACGTGGCGTGCGAGGACGAAAAGTCTCTACGCGACACTTCAATGAAACACTTGAAGCCATGGATGTCAGTGACAGGGACCATGTACGGCACCACCACGCCGCCGATGGCCACGATGTGATTCAGGTCCGCGGGGCCAGGGAGAACAATCTGCGGGACGTCTCCCTCGATATACCCAAGCGGCGGCTCACCGTCTTCACGGGAGTCTCCGGCTCCGGCAAGTCCTCGCTCGTCTTCGACACGGTCGCCGCGGAGTCGCAGCGTCTGATCAACGAGACCTACACAGCGTTCGTCCAGAACTTCATGCCGACGCTCGGCCGCCCGGACGTCGACGCGCTGCGCAACCTCAGCGCCGCGATCGTCGTCGACCAAGAGCGGATGGGTGCCAACTCCCGTTCCACCGTGGGCACCGCCACCGACGCCCACACCATGCTGCGGATCCTGTTCAGCCGGATCGGCACCCCGCGGGTGGGTCCGCCGCTCGCCTTCAGCTTCAACACGGCCGAGGGCATGTGCCCGCGCTGTGAGGGCCTGGGCCGGGTGTCGGAGATCGACGTCGGCCAACTGGTGGACCGGGAGCGGTCGTTGAACGAGGGGGCGATCAGCGTCCCCGGATTCGGGGTGGACACGTGGTACTGGCAGCTCTTTGCGCACTCCGGCCTTTTCGACCCCGATGCCCGGCTGAGGGACTACACCCCCGGGCAGTGGGAGGACTTTCTGCACAAGCCCGCCACCAAGATCAAGGTGGGGAAGAACAATCTGACCTACGAGGGGCTGGTCACCAAGGTCCGGCGCCTCTACCTGGCCAAGGACCGGGAGGCGATGCAGCCTCAGGTGCGCGCGTTCGCGGACCGGGCGGTCGCGCTCGCCCGCTGCCCCGACTGTGACGGCTCCCGGCTGAACGAGGCGGCCAGGACCTGCGCGGTCGACGGGCGCACCCTCCCGGAGTGCGCGGCGATGCAGATCAGCGACCTGGCCGCGTTCGTCCGGGGCATCCGGGACCCCGCGGTCGGGCCGGTCCTGGAAACCCTCCGCGGCACGCTGGACTCGCTGGTGGAGATCGGTCTCGGGTATCTGAGCCTGGACCGGGAGTCCGGCACGCTCTCCGGTGGCGAGGCGCAGCGGGTGCGGATGGTCCGCCACCTCGGTTCGAGTCTCACGGATGTGACGTACGTCTTCGACGAGCCCACCGTGGGCTTGCATCCGCATGACATCCGGCGCATGAACGCCCTGCTGCTCCAGCTGCGCGACAAGGGCAACACGGTGCTGGTGGTGGAGCACAAGCCGGAGACGATCGGGATCGCCGACCATGTGGTGGATCTGGGCCCCGGCGCCGGTGCGGCGGGCGGGCAGATCGCCTACGCGGGCGATCTGGCGGGGCTGCGCGCCTCCGGCACTCTGACGGGCGACTATCTCGGCCACCGGGTGAGCCTGCGCGACAAGGTGCGTGAGCCCCGCGGCCGACTGCCGATCACCGGTGCCCGGCTGCACAATCTGCGGGACGTCGATGTCGACATCCCCCTCGGGGTGCTCACCGTCGTCACCGGGGTCGCCGGGTCCGGCAAGAGTTCCCTGATCCATGGCTCGCTCGGCGGACGGGACGGGGTGATCGTCGCCGACCAGTCGGCGATCCGTGGCTCACGCCGCAGCAACCCGGCCACCTATACGGGGCTGCTGGACCCGGTCCGGTCGGCGTTCGCCAAGGCCAACGGGGTGAAGCCGGGGCTGTTCAGCGCCAACTCGGAGGGCGCGTGCCCCCGGTGCAAGGGCATCGGCCTGACCTACACCGATCTGGCGATGATGGCCGAGGTGGCGTCGGTGTGCGAGGAGTGCGAGGGCAAGCGGTTCAAGGCGGAGGTGCTGGCGTACCGGCTGCGCGGGCGCAGCATCGGCGAGGTGCTCGCCATGCCGGTGGCCGAGGCGCGGGAGTTCTTCACCACCGGACTGGCGCGAGTGGTCCTCGACCGGCTGATGGCGGTGGGCCTCGGCTATCTGGGGCTCGGCCAGCCGCTCACCACCCTGTCCGGCGGTGAGCGGCAACGGCTCAAGCTCGCCATCCACATGGCGAAGAACGGCACGACGTATGTGCTGGACGAGCCGACGACCGGGCTGCATCTGGCCGATGTGGACCAGTTGCTGGCGCTGCTCGACCGGCTGGTGGACGACGGCAACACGGTCGTCGTCATCGAGCATCACCAGGCGGTGATGGCCCACGCGGACTGGATCGTCGACCTGGGCCCGGGGGCGGGCCAGGACGGCGGCCGGGTGGTGTTCACCGGGACGCCCGCCGGTCTGGTGGCCTCCGGTACGTCGCTGACCGCCACCCATCTGCGGGAGTACGTCGGCGGGTAGACGGCCCGCGTCAGCGGGGCGGTGGCGGGGGTGCGGGGGCGCCCGCGGGCGGGGCGATCTTCGGATACGCCCCGCTCCGGCCCCCGGCGTCCGGCTCGTCGGCCGCCGTCGCCTCCCCGGCCGCCGTGTCCCTGGGCATCAGGGCGTCGCGGGCGGCGCCCGGGTCCCAGCCCGTGTCGACCACGCGCTTCTGTACCAGGACGGCCGCGCCCAGGACCGCCAGGCCGATCAGCAGGATGAGGGCGAGGCCCACCCCGCCACCGGCCTTGCCCGCGTTGCCGATGAGCGCGCCGAACCAGCCGAAGTCGGCGTCGCCGAAGGTGGTGTTCTGCTTTCCGAACGCGCCGAGCACCTTGAGCAGCAGGGCGGGCAGGAAGGTGATGAGCACACCGTTGAGGAACGCCCCCACGACGGCGCCGCGCCGACCGCCGGTCGCGTTGCCGTAGACGCCCGCGGCGCCACCGGTGAAAAAGTGCGGCACCAGGCCCGGCAGGACCAGCGCGAGGCCGAACGCCGGGTTGAACACCCAGGTGAGCAGGGCAAGGCTGACCAGACCGCCGGTGAAGCTGGAGAGGAAGCCGATGAGGACGGCGTTCTGCGCGTACGGGAAGACGATCGGCGCGTCCAGCGCGGGCAGCGCGCCCGGCACGACCTTGCTCGCGATGCCCTGGAAGGCGGGCACGAGTTCACCGAGGATCGTCCGCACGCCGAAGAGGATGACCGCGACCGCGATGCCGAACTGAAGGCCCTGCATCACCGACTGCATCACATAGTTGCCGGTGTCGGTGGCCGCGGTACCGGTGCCGGTGGCGAACGCCTTGAACGCCGTCCGCTGCCCGACCTTGACGAGGAAGAGCACCGCCATCACCACGTAGATGAGCAGCATGGACAGGGCCGTGGCCACCATCGAGTCGCGCAGGAAGCGCAGCCCCTCGGGGAGCTTCATCTCCTCGGTGCTGCGGCTGCGCTTGCCGACCACCCTTCCGGCCGCGCCCGCCACCACGTAACCGGCGGTGCCGAAGTGGCCGATGGCGACGGTGTCGTTCCCCGTGACGCGCTTGGTCCACGGGTGGGCGAACGCGGGCATGGCCACCAGCATGATGCCGAGCAGCACCCCGCCGACCACCACCACGACGACGGTGGACTGACCGGCGTTGGCCAGCACCACGGTCAGCAGCGTAGCCATGAACAGCATGTGGTGTCCGGTCAGGAACACATAGCGCAGCGGGGTGAACCGGGCCAGCAGCAGGCTGACCACGAAGCCCAGGATCATCAGCCAGGCGACGCGCGACCCGAACTGCGCCTGGGCGATGCCGACGATGGCCTCGTTGGTCGGGATGACGCCGTGCGCTCCCGTGACGCCCTGGATCATCGTGCCCAGCGGGGCGAGGGAGTTGGTGACCAACCCCGCGCCCGCCCCGATGAGCAGAAATCCGAGGGTCGCCTTGATGGCACCGCCGATGATCTGCCCGGCGGTCTTCTTCATCGCGATGAGTCCGATGGCGGTGATGATGCCGATCAGATACGCGGGTTCGCTCAGGATCTCGTTGACGAGAAACTTCGCGGGTGTTACCAGCCAGCCCATGATAGATCCACTGTTCCCGTCGTCAGACGTCGTACGTGTCCCGGAGCACCGCGTCGATCTCCGCGGTGCTCGTGAAGTCCTGAATCACCTTCACCGGCCGTCCCACGTCGCCCAGGGTCCTGGCGATCTCGCGGGAGGTGAGCAGGGCCACGGCCTCGGACGCCTTGCCCTTCGCGGAGATGGTGTCGGTGGCCTCCACGGTGACGTAGGCCGACCACCCCCAGCGGTCCAGGACCTGTTCCAGGGTGTTCTTGAGGAAGAGGCTGGTGCCCACGCCGTTGCCGCACACCGTGAGGATCTTGTGCAGGGAGGGCCCGGCCGCCCGTGGCTTCCCGGCGGCGGGGCCCGGCCGTTCGCCGTCGCCGCCCAGCACGGCGCGCAGCGCTTCGGGGGTGGGCGCCGCGGCGAGGGCGGCCGCGGCGTCGGGGTCGCCGAGCAGCCGGGCCAGGCCGGCCATCGCGGAGGTGTGCGCGCCGGAGTCCTTGGCGGCGAGGGCCACGACCAGGGTGACCGGATCGTTGGTCTCGTGGCCGAACGCGACGGGCTCGGCCAGGCGCACCCAGGACATGCCGGTCGTGCGTACGGCGGGAGAGGGCCGGGCGTGGGCGAACGCGACGCCGGGGGCGACGACGATGTACGGCCCGTTCTCCTCGACGCTCGCGATCATCTCGGCGGTGTACTCGGCGGTGGTGAAACCCGCGTCCACCATGAGCCCGCCGGCGACCGCTATCGCCTCACGCCAGTCCGCCGCCCTCGCGTCGAGCCGCACGCACCCGACCGGTAGCAGATCTATGAGTTCGTCCATGGCGCGAAATCCTCGCATCCTCGCCCTGCTCTCCAGGTGGCGAGGGGTCCTCGAGGTGCGGCCGGCCGCCGAAGCGGGAGCCTGCCCAGCCCAGCAGGAAGCCCGTCGGGATGGTGATCAGGCCCGGGTTGCGCAGCGGGAACCAGTGGAAGTCGCGGTCGGGAAAGACCGCGAGGGCGCCGCCCGAGACCGCCGGGGAGAAGACGATCGTGAGGAGGGTGAGGCCGAGGCCGCCGTACATCGCCCAGCGCATGCCGGTCACCGTGAAGCCGCGCCACATCGTCCCGTACAGCAGGACCGGGAGGAGCGCGGAGGCGGCGGCGGTGAAGGTGAAGGAGATCAGGATCTGCCGGTTCCAGGCTTGAGTCACCATCGCGAGGGCGACGGCCACCACGCCGACGCCCACGATCGCCGCGCGGGCCGCTGCCAGTTCACGGGCCGGGGAGAACCGTTCCGGGAGCATGACCTTGGCCAGCACGTCATGGGCGAGGGAGGCCGCGGCGGCGAGGGTGAGCCCCGCGACGGCCGCGAGCGTGGTGATGACGACCGCGCAGGCGACGAGGGTGAACAGCAGGCTGCGGTGGGCCGCCTCGGCCCCCGGGTCGAGCGCGCGGGTGAGCAGCAGCAGGGAGTTGGTGCCGGTGGGGTCGGCGGCACGCAGCGCCGGGAGGCCGACGATGGCCGTGGCACCGGCGCCGACGATGACGATCAGCCCGCCCAGCACGGCGACCGCGCCGACGGCCCAGGTCGTGGCGGCGCGGGCGGCCCGCGCGCCGCGGATCGGGTGGAGCCGCATGGTGATGTGCGGCAGACAGGCCGCGCCCACGGCCAGCGTGAGCTGGATGCTGATGACCTCCAGCTTGCCGGTTGCCGACTCGCCGAACTGGCGGCCGGACTCCCAGAAGGCGTCGCCGTAGCCGCTCTTGTCGGCCGCAGCGCCGAAGAGGCTCGCCGGGTTCCAGTCGAAACGCTTGATAACCAGCACGGCGAGCAGGATGAACGCGCCGAGCAGGATGACGGTCTTGAGGATCTGGATGAAACCGGTGCCCTTCATCCCGCCGAGGGCGGCGTAGCAGACCATGAGGGAGCCGATGAAGATGGTGCAGCCGGTGACCGACGCGCTGCCGGGGATGCCGATCAGCAGGGACATCATGTCGCCCGCGCCGTTGAGCTGGACGGTGAGCAGCGGCATGGTGACCACCAGCACCAGAACGGCGGTGCCGATACGGGCCGGGCGCTCGCTCAGCCGCTCGGACAGCACGTCGCCCAGGGTGTACCGGCCGCGCCCGCACAGGGGCCCGGCCATCAGCAGCATGAACAGCAGGATCGACACCACGGTGGACATGGTGATGAGGACACCGTCGAATCCGGCGATGGCGATGGTGCCGGTGGTGCTGAGGACGGTGGCGGCCGAGATGTAGTCGCCCGCGATGGCCAGGCCGTTCTGCATCGGGCCGAGCGCACCGGTGCCGACGTAGAACTCGGACGGGTCGTCGCTGTCGGTGGCCGCCAGGATGCACAGCAGGAACGACACGGCGACGAAGCAGGCGAACAGCACGAACGCCAGGGTTCTCGGCTCGAAGTCGCCGCTCATCGCTCTCTCTCCTGGGCGTCCTCGGCGGGGGCCCGCCGTTCGGCCCGTACCAGGACGGTGACCAGGACCGCCGCGTCGGCGCCCACCAGCAGGGCGCCCACCGTGAAACCGCCGCCCGCCCCGATGCCGATCCCTCCGCCCGCGGTGCAGTTGACCACCACGGCGGCCAGATGACAGGCCAGCGCGGCGCAGGCGGCCCGCGCGGTCCATGGCCACGGCCGCCGCCACGGCGAGCGCCGCGCACGGCGCTCCCCGCGGTGGTCGGGGCGGGAGTCGGGGTGCGGACGGGAGTCGGGGTGCGGGCCGGGGGGCGGGCCCATCGCCTCCGGCGGCCGCGGTGGCATGACCTCGGCGGTGCGCACCGGGCGCGGCTGTGTGGCCTGCCCCCATGCGTGATCGGACATGTCGTGCTCCTCGTGGCGGATCCGTCCGGTACGGGTGGGACGGGACCGCCACGACAGCAGCTCACCGGGACCGCCGTACAGCCCGTCGGGAGACCGCGTGGCAGAAGCACATGATCCACTGACGGCCGTTGTGCACGCCCACACTCTTCGTGGCCGCGAGGGGCCGCTACCGGCGTTCCCGGCCGCAAAGGTCCATACCGCAGCCCCACGGCTCCGGCCGGAGCGACCTCAGAGGGACAGCAGCCCGTACGCCGCGAGGGCGAGCGACAACTCGACGACGTCGCGCGGGCGGTGCAGCGTACGCCCCGTCAGCTGCTCGTAGCGGCGCAGCCGGTTGAGCACGGTGTTGCGGTGGCAGAACAGCGCCCGTCCCGCCTCGCGCGCCGAGCCGTCGGCCTCCAGCCAGGCCGTCAGGGTCGTCAGCAGCACGTCCCGGTCGGCGGCTTCGAGCGCCAGGACCGGGCCGAGCATGCGGTCGGCGAGCGCGGTGGCCAGGTCCGGAGAGGACACCACCAGGGCCTCCGGGTAGTGCTCCTCCAGCAGCGCCGCCCGGCCCGCGGCGGGGCATGCCCGCAGCGCCGTATCGGCGAGCAGGCGGGCGACGTTCACGGAGGCCAGGCCGGTGACGGCGGGGCTGACTCCGGCGCGGGCGCCGGGCGGGACGGTGAGCTCCCGCGCCACCTCCTGGGGGTGGACGTCCCCCAGGAGGACGATCGCGTAGGCGGTGGACTCGCCCGTGTGCCACACCGTGCGGCCACCGCCCTCGATCTCCGGCGGGCGCGGCACGCCGGGGCCGGAGCCCTGGTGGTCGAGCGCGACGACGGCGTAACGCCCCTGCTCGGGCAGGCCCAGCACCTCCTCCGCCTCGGGAAAGTCGCTCACCCGGGCGGTGCCCTCCAGCAGCGCCTCGATGATGATCCGGAACCGGTTCTCGCGGTGCCAGGCGAGCTGCCGTCCGACCTCGTGGTACGCCTCGGAGACGAGCGTGCAGTGCTCGTCGACGAAGTTCCAGACGTCGGTCGCCACATGCACCAGCCCCCGGGCGCCCACCGGGTCCTCGCGCGAGGCGGTCTCGACCAGTTCGTCCCAGACGACGGTGCACCCGATGCGGAAGCCGTGCAGCAGCGCGTCCAGCGGCAGGCCCTGGGCCGCGCGGTCGGCGCCGATCCGCCAGGAGACGGAGCGGGCCGGTTCCCGGGTCTCCTTCGGGTACAGCAGGGAGCGGACGTTGTTGGACAGCGAGTCGTTGACATCCCGCCACAGCTCGTGCGGATCGATGGCCGCGGCGCGGTAGACGGGTTCCCGCTCCTGCATCAGGGCGACCACCTCGTCGGTCAGCCGGGGCAGTTCGTCGATGAGGACGCGGGCGGTCCGGTGCAGCAGCGCGATGGCCTCGGGGTCGGCCCGCGAGCGTATGGGCGGGCGGGCGGCGGGCATCCGGGGCAGCGCCCGGGCCCTGTCGGCAGACAGTCGGCTGGCGGAGCGACCGGCGGCGGGGCCGACGGCGCGGGAGCCGGTGACTGGGTGCATGACGTTCCTCCACCTTTGACGTGCGATGTGCCGCTCAACGCGGCATCATGAGGCCCGGTCCGCTCAGGGTCCAGGGCTCCACCGCTATTGCATCATCGGCATACCGCCTGGTCGGTGTCTTCGGACAATTCCCTTCGCCGCCGTCGCCGTCAGATCCCCTCGGTGTCATCTCCGCCGGGCCGCCGGAGCCGGTCCGCGGCGCGCCGGGAGCACGGCGGTACGGTGGGGCCGCGCCGACTGTGGTGGCCGGTGCGGACGACGAGAGAGAAAGGTGCGGCAATGGCTTCCGCGCACGGCACCTCCCTGGACATCCCCACCCCCGACGGGGTTGCCGACGCCTACCTGGCCCATCCCGACGACGGGAATCCGCATCCCGGCGTCCTGCTGTACCCCGACGCCTTCGGGCTGCGCGCCTCGGTCGAGGAGGCGGCGAAGCGCCTCGCCGGGCACGGCTACACCGTGCTGGTGCCCAACGTCCTCTACCGCGCCGGGCGGGCGCCCGTGGTGGATCTGCCGGAGTTCATCGACCCCTCGCAGCGGTCGGACATCTTCGAGAAGCTCGGCCCGCTGATGCGGGCGCACACGCCCGAGGTGGCGATGCGGGACGCCGGTGCGTACCTCGACTGGCTGGCCGCCTCTCCCCTGGTGGCAGACGGCCCCGTGGGCAGCGTCGGCTACTGCATGGGCGGGGTGCTGGCGGTACGCACCGCGGCGGCCCTGCCCGAGCGGGTCGCGGCCGCGGCCAGCTTCCACGGCGGCCATCTGGTGACGGACGCCCCGGACAGCCCGCACCGGCTCGTCGACCGGGTGTCGGCGGAGCTGTACTTCGGCCACGCCGACCAGGACCCGTCGATCCCGGCGGACCAGATCGCCGTGCTGGAGCAGGCGATGGACGCGGCCGGGGTGCGCTACGGCAGCGAGGTGTACGAGGGCGCCCACCACGGGTTCACCCAGGTCGACACCGCCATGTACGACGCCGCGGCGGAGGACCGGCACTGGCGGGAGCTGCTGGGGCTCTTCGCGCGCACGCTGGGGAAGTAACCCACCACCGGCGGCCGTTGAACGCACCGCCCCTCCCGCCCGTACTCCCCGGCATGACCGCGTATCGCCTCGCCGCCTCGGCCGCCTTCGCCGGAACCGCCTCGCTGCTGCTCACCGCGGTGGCCGCGGGCCCCGCCCTGGCCCATGGGGCACCGGTGGATCCGGTCAGCCGTACGGTGGCCTGCTCGCCGGAGGGCGGGCGGGAGGCGCGGTCGGCGGCCTGCCAGGCGGCGAAGGCGGCCGGGGGCGCGGCGTTCGAGGAGTGGGACAACCTGCGCATCGCCGATGTGAACGGACGGGACCGGCAGCGGATCCCGGACGGAAAGCTGTGCAGCGCGGGCCTCGACGGATACCGGGGGCTGGACCTGCCGCGTGCGGACTGGCCCTCGACGCGGCTCGCTCCCGGCGCCGATCTCACGCTCGACTACAGCTCCACGATTCCGCATACGGGGACCTTCGAGCTGTATCTGACCAAGCGGGGCTACGATCCGACGCGGCCGCTGAAGTGGTCCGATCTCGACGCCAAACCGTTCGCGAAGGTGAAGGACCCGGCGCTGACCGACGGCGCGTACCATCTCAAGGCGAAGCTGCCGTCGGACCGTAGTGGCCGTCAGCTCCTGTACACGATCTGGCGCAACTCCAGCACCGCGGACACGTATTACTCCTGCTCGGACATCGTGCTCTCCGCCGGGGCGAAGAAGAGCGACGCACCGGCGCGCGCCGACCGCACTGACCCCGCCGAACGCGCCGAGGAGACCGGCGACGGCGGCGCCGCGATGCCGCTGGTCGCGGGCGGTTCGGCCGCCGCGGTACTGACGGCCGCCGGGGTGTTCGTGACACGGCGTCGCCGCCGCTGAGTGGCAGCGGCGGCGACCCGTCGGGTGGTGATGCGTGAGCAGGGCTGTGCGGACTACCAGCCCTTGGTCACCCGGTGCTGCGTGAGGGACGCGCAGTTCGACCCGTAGGTCCAGGTCGACTGGTTGTCGATGCCCCCGGCCCAGTCAACGCACTTGCCGCGCCCGTAGTCGTAGATGGGACCGGCGTAGGACTTGTACAGGCCGCTGTCCTCCTGCCCCTGGTCCGTGCCGTTGACGTAGAGGTACGCGAACATGTTCTTCGCCGCCCCCGCCGTGTTCCGGACGGTGACCACACAGTTCTTGCCCTTGGCGGAGTTGTACGTCAGGAAGACGGTGCCCTGGGTGCCGATCGGCGCCGAGTTCACCACCTTGTACCCGCTGCCGCAGGCCCCGTTGTACGAAGCCTTGACCGCCGCCGAGGCGGACGGGGCCAGGACCACGGTGCCCGCGACGGCGGACGCCAGGACCGCGGTCGCGGCAACATAGCGCGAAATCTTCATATTTCCCCCTTGTAACCCTAGAACGCTTTTTGCGTCGTCTAGGAGACATGTGGAGTCCCAGGATGGTTGTACGGGAATCTGCGGGGATCAATCGGGATCAACGGGGACCGTCCCGCGCGCGCCGAACGCCCCGGTCCCGGGGGCGGCTTTTGAGTACGCGTACTCATGTCGCCGCCGGTCACGCCGATGATGCTGACCCCATGCCCAGTTCACCGGCCATGCCCGCACGTCTCCCTCGGGTGGGGATCACCTCCGTCGGCTCCTGGCTGCCGCGGCGGCGGCTCTCCTCCGAGGAGCTGCGCGGTGAGGTGGCACGCGGCAGCGGACTTCCGCTGCCGCGAGGGGTGTTCGAACGGGCGACGGGAATCGGCGCGCGGCGGATCGCGGCGGACGGGGAGTACGCCTCGACGCTCGCGATCGGCGCCGCCCGGCGGGCCCTGGACCGCGCCGGGCTCGACCCGCTCGACATCGACCTGCTGCTCTTCGCCTCCGCGACCCGCGACATGGCCGAACCCGCCACCGCACACGTGGTGCAGGCCGCACTCGGCTCCCGGGCCCATGCGCTGGACGTCACCAACGCCTGCAACAGCTTCGTCAACGGCATCGACATGGCACGCGCGATGATCCTCGCCGGGCGTGCCACCCGGGCGCTGGTGGTCACCGGCGAGACCCCGAGCCGGGCCGTGCGCCGCGCCCCCAGAGGCCCTGCCGCGTTCCGGGACGCCTTCGCCGGTTACACCTTCGGCGACGCGGGTGCGGCGGTGGTGATCGAGCCAGTGGACCGCGGCGGCATCCTCGACGTGGACAGCCGGACCCACTCCGAACACTGGGCCGCCGGTGGCATCTTCGGCGGTGGCTCCCGGCATCCGCGCGACGAGGAGCAGACGTACTTCCACGGCGACGGCGCCCAGCTGCGCACCGTGTTCGAGAAGGTGGGCGTGTCCGTCCTGGACCGGATGCGGCACCGGACCGGTCTGGAGTGGCGGGACTTCGCGCGGGTGCTCGTCCACCAGGTGACGGTGCCGTATCTGGAGCGGTTCATCGAGATGACCGGGGTGCCCCGGGACAAGCTCGTCGTCACCGTCGGCGAGTTGGGCAATGTGGCCAGCGCGTCGCTCGGGGTGCAGCTGGACCGGGTGCACGGGCGGCTGACGCCGGGCGACCGGGTGCTGTTCGTCGGTCTCGGGGGCGGCGTCAGCGTCATGACGCTCGTATGGGAGGCGTCATGACCCGGATGTGGGTCGTGGTTCCGGCCCATCAGGAGGCCGCCCGGATCGGCGCCACGCTCGCCGCGCTCGCCGCACAGCACGACCGCGACTTCACCCTGCTGGTCGTCGACAACGCCTCCACCGACGCCACCGCGGACATCGTCCGCCGCTTCGCCCGGCGCGCCGCCTTCCCCGTCCTGCTGCTGACGGAGCCGGCGAAGGGCGTGGGCTGCGCCGTGGACACCGGGTTCCGGTACGCGATCGGGCACGGCGCCGAGATCATCGCCCGCACCGACGCCGACTGTCTGCCCCGGCCCGGCTGGACGGCCGCCGCGCGGGCCGCGCTGGGGGCCACCGAACGGGGCATGGCCTGCGGCGCGCTCACCGCACGCCGCGACGAGCACGGGCCGCTCGGCCGGGCCGCCTTCCGCGCCCTGGTGTTCCTCGCGGCCCTCTTCGGGCGGCTGCGGCCCGCGCACCGCAGGGCGCACGGGTATCTGACGCCGTACCGGATGCACGCGGGCAACAACATGGCCATCACCGCCGGGCTGTACCTCGCCGCCGGTGGCATGCCGCGGCGCCCCTCCCCCACCGACCGGGCGTTCCTGAACCGGGTGCGCCGCCACACCACCGCCATCGCCCGCTGCGAAGGGATGATCGTGGAGAACTCCACGCGACGGCTGCGCGCCTACGGCGTCGTCGGCACCGCCCGCTGGTACCTCGACAAGGGCAGCGGGCACCACGGGGAGGACCCGCGCTGATGCTCGACCGTCTCACACACACGCTGCGGACCCATCCGCACCGCCCCGCCGTCCTGGGCTGCACCCGCACGGGCGCGCCCCGGGTGCACGCCACCCGCGGGGAGGTGGCGGACCTCGCCGAGGCGTACACGGCCGGGCTGCGGGCCCATGGCCTGATCGCCGGGGACACGGTGGGCCTGGCGATACGGCCCGGGCCGCGGGCGCTCGCCGCGATGCTCGCCGCCCACCGGCTGGGGCTGCGGGCCGCCGTCCTGGACCCGTCCGTGGGCCCCGATGTGCTCAGCGCCCGGCTCGCGCTGGCCCGGCCCGCCCTCGTCCTCGCCGACGCCGCGGCGCAGGCCGTGGCGGGGTGGGCCCGCCCGCTGGCCCGGCGGGCCCGGCTCGCGCTGCCCGATCTCGCCACGCTCGGGCCGGTGGCCACGCTGGGGCGGCGGCTGCCGGGGTGCGCGCCGCCGCTGGACCTGTCCGCGTCGCGGGTGGCGCTGCCCACCGAGGGCGACGACGCCGCGGCGGACGCGGTCATCGTCTTCACCTCCGGTACGACGTCCCGGCCGCGGGCCGTGGTGCACTCCCGGGCCGGGCTCGCCGCCGGGATGCGGTCGGTGGCCGAACTGGTCCAGCCCCGGCCGGACACGCCCGTGCTCGGCGGCACCTTCTTCGTACTGCTGCCCTCGCTGGCGCGGGGCGCCCCGGTCGCGCTGCCCGCCCGCGCGCCGCGCGTCCTGGCCCGGCAGCTCGGCCGGCTGGCCCCGCAGGCCACCTATCTGACGCCGCCGCAGCTGCGGGCCGCGCTCGCCGCCTCGGCCCGCTTCACCGGCCGGGTCTGGACCGGCTCGGCACCGGCCGGGGCGGAGCTGCTGGCCCGGGTCAAGCGGGCGGGGGCGGACGAGGCGTGGGGGGTGTACGCGCTCACCGAACTGTTCCCGGCCGCCGTCGTCGAAGCGGCCGAGAAGGCGGCCTTCGGCGGGACCGGCGATCTGGCCGGGGCACCGCTGCCGGGGGTCCGGGCCCGGGTCGACGGCATGGCCCCGGGACAGGGCGAACTGCTGCTGTCCGGGCCCGCCGCGCGCCACCGCTATCTGGGCGAGGCTCCCGACCCCTGGGTGCGGACCGGCGACCGGGCCCGCTGGGAGGGCGGCCGGATCGTTCTGGAGGGGCGGCTGAAGAACATGGTGCTGCGCGGTGCCGAGAACATCTACCCGGGGCTGTACGAGCCGTCGCTGCACGTCCCCGGCGTCGAACTGGCCCTCCTCGTCGGCGTCCCGGACGGCGAAGGGGACGAACGGCTCGTGGCGCTCGTCCAGCCGAGCCCCGGCGCCGACCCGCGCCGGGTGCGCGCCCTGCTGGCCGGACCGCTGGAGCGGATGGGCTCCGCCCGCCCCGACGCGGTGCTCCTCACCGACATCCCGCTCACCGGCCGCTCCCGCAAACCGGACCGCGCGGAGGCGGTCCGGCTGGCGGCGGCCCAGTGGGACGGCCATGCCGCGCCCGGCCCCGTACGCCGCCGCCGGCCACGCCGCCGGGCGGACGGCACCCGGGGCGCCCGCCGGTCGGACAGCCCGTCATGACTCCGCCGGGCATGACGCCACCGGGCATGTCTCCGTCGAAACGGGCCTACCGGCGGGCCCGCCGCCGGGACGGTCGCGTCTACCGGGCGGCGCACCCGGTTCTCCTCGCCGTGCTCGCCGCCACCCGCGCCCGCCCGGCCGTGCGTCTCGGCTCCACGGTCCTGGTCCACGACGCCGACGCCTGTCGGCACGTACTCACCCGGGTCCCGCTGGACCGTACGGCCGAGGGCTCGACCGGTGGCGCGGCGCGCGCCGCGCTGTCCGGGCCCGGGGCGCGGGGGCTGCTGTTCGACCAGGAGGGCGGCGGCCACCGCGCGACGCGGCGGGGGCTCGCCGACGGCCTCGGTGCGGCCGGGGTGGAGCGGCTGCGCCCGGTGTGGCGCGCCGTTCTCGACCGGCGGCTCGGCCCGCTCACGGAGCCCGGCGGCACGGTGGATCTGGTGGCGGTGGCGCGCGAAGTGGCGGGGGCCACGGTGTGCGCGCTGCTGGGCCTCGACGCGGATCCGCGGGCCGTGGCGTCGGCCGCCGCGGGCGCCGCGGCGGCGGCCGTACGGGACCATCTGCCGGGCCCGCGGCGCCCCGGGCGCGAGGGCGGCGCGACGGCAGCGGCGCGGCGTCTTCAGGTCCTGCTGGCCGCCGAGGGGCGGGACGACGGTGCGCTGCGCGCGATGCTGGCCACCGCCGCCGTCACCACCACGGTCGCCGCGCTCCCCCGCGCGGCGGCCTGGTGCGCCGACGCCGGGCTGTGGCAGGACGCCGCGGACGACGGGCTCCGCCCGGCGCTGGTGGCCGAACTCCTGCGCGTGGTGGCCCCGTCCCCCGTCCTGCCGCGGGTCGCCGCCGCCGATGCCACCGTGACGGGGGTGCCGGTCCGGCGCGGCGACCGGATCTTCCTGGTCGCGCGGCACGCCGTACGGGCCCATCGCGCGGGCCCCGACGCCCGCTGCCCGGTCGAACCGGCCGTCTCCCAACTCGTCTTCGGCGCGGGCCCGCACGCCTGCCCGGGCGCGCCGCTGGCCCGGGCGCAGCTCCAGGACACGCTCGCCGCGCTGTCCCCGTACCGTCCGGCCGTCGTCCGCGCCCGCGCGGACCGCCATGCCGCGCTCCCCGGCTGGCGGGAGCTGACAGTCCGCGCGCGGAGGCGCCCGTGACCGGCCTCGGCGGGCTCAGGGTCGCCGTCACCGGGGCGAGCGGCTTCTGCGGCGCGTACATCGCGCGGGCGGTCGCCGCCGCGGGGGCCGAGGTGCTGTGCGTGGGGCGGCGCGGCGGGCCGGTGGGGCGGCATGTGCGGTGGGACGCCGCGCGGGAGGTGCCCGATCTCACCGGGGCGGACCTGGTGGTGCACTGCGCGGCGGCCGTCGGGGATCCCGTGGCGGGGTCGGCGGCCGAGGAGGAGATGCGGGCCGTCAATGTCGAGGGCGCGGCCCGGCTGCTGCGGGCGGCGGGCGGACGTCCGGTGGTGTGGGTGAGCAGCGCCAGCGTGTACGACCCGCGGCCCGGCCGGCGCCTGGTGGGCGAGGACCATCCCGTCTCCGGCCAGCTGAACGCGTACGGCCGGACGAAGGCGGCGGGTGAACGGCTGGCGCTGGCGGCCGGTGCGGTCGTGCTGCGGCCACGGGCCGTGTACGGGGCGGGCGACCCGTATCTGGTGCCCCGGCTGCTGGAGCGGATCCGCGGCGGGCTCCTGCTGCTGCCGGGGCCGGATGTGACGCTCAGCCTCACGGCGGTCGAAAACCTCGCCGACGCCTGTGTGGCCGCCGCCGCGGGCTGGCCGCCGGGCGCGTACAACATCGCCGACGCCGCCCCGTACCGCCGCGACCGGGCGATACGCGAGGTGCTGCGCGCGCACGGCCGACAGGTCCGCATCGGCCATCTGCCGCGCCCCCTCGCCATGGCGGCGGCCCGGGGGCTGGAGGCCGCCGCGCGCCGCCGCCCGACCGCCCGGCCGGTGCTGACCCGCTACGCGGTGGACCAGCTCGCGCACACCGTCGTCCTCGACACCGCCAGGGCCCGGGGGCGGGGATGGGTCCCCCGGCGGGCCCTCGGTGACTACGTACGGCGCGTCGAGGAGACGTTTCCCCGGGTCAGGCCGGTGTGCTGGCGCGGATGACGAGACGGGTGGGCAGCTCCGGCGGCGCCGCCCCGGCCACGGGGGCGGGCGGGACGGTGGCTGCGCCCTGGTCGGACCGGTGGTCGGCGCGATGGTCGGAGCGGTGCTCGCTGTGCTGGTCAGTGTGGTCGAGGAGCAGCCGGGCCGCCGATTCGCCCTTCTCCACGGTGGGCTGATGGACCGTGGTGAGGGGGACGACGGCGGTGGCCGCCGCGGGAATGTCGTCGTAGCCGATGACGGCCAGGTCACCGGGCACGGCGAGACCGTAGTCCCTTACGGCCGCGCACGCGCCGAGCGCGAGGGTGTCGGAGACGGCGAGCAGCGCGGTGGGGCGCGGGCCCGGCGCGGTGAGCAGGGTGTGGACGGCCGTGCGGATCGCCGCGATGTCGTTCCTGCCGCATTCGATGACGGTGAGATCCGTGAACGGCAGCCCCGCCTCGGCCCAGGCGTCGCGGTAGCCCAGCAGCCGACGGCGCAGGATCGCGCTGGTGGTGGCGAGCGCCTGGGGCCAGGTGGCCGGGCCGAGCCGTGGCTGCACGGCGAGCCTGTCGACCAGGATCACGGCCCGCCGGTGGCCGAGGCCGACCAGATGGCGGGCGGCGCGCCGGGCGCCGCCGAAGTCGTCGACGGTGACGAATCCCGCCCAGGCGTCGCCGAAGCGGTCCCGGCCGGTGTCATGGCCGGGCGAGTCCACGGCCAGCACCGGAAGTTCGCGCTTGACCAGGATGTCGAGACCGGGGTGGTCCTCCTCCACGCTGTACAGCAGCGCGGCGTCGATCACCGCCTTCTCCAGCGCCGCGAGCGGGGCGTCGGCCACCTGCTGGACGGGAGCGGTGGCGTGCCGGGCGAGCGGTCCGACGGCGGGCGGCAGGGCGAGCAGGGTCATGGTGGTGCGGCGCCGCTGGAACTCGCGGGCCACGCCCTCCAGGAAGGCGGTGGCGGCCGGATCGGCGAAGGCCGTCTCCAGCGGAAGCGGCAGCACGACCCCGACGGTGCCGGTGCGGCCGCGCCGGAGCGACGCGGCGGCCGGGTCGGGGCCCGCGTAACCGACCTCCTCCGCGGCCTGGAGCACGCGTTCGCGCATGGTGGCGGAGAAGCGGCCGGTGTCGTTGAGGACGTTGGAGACGCTCATCACCGAGACGCCCGCCGTGCGGGCCACATCCTTCAGCGTCGCCATCCGCTCTCCCGGTTTGCTCCGGCTTCTCGTGATCGCTTGCCGCTCACCCCCATCCTATGACACTGTGCTTTATCGATACATCAACGGTGATGTGCCGCACGAGAGGGCCTGTCCGTGAGCAGTCAGAGGCACCGCATGCTCGCCGGGGGACCGTACGCCGCCCCCGCCCCGGCCGCGACACCCGGCCGCCCGGCCCCGAGCCGTAAAGCTCCCGGCCGCCGGGCCCTCAGCACCACCACCGTCAGCCATACGACCCCCGGGCGCCCGGCCTTCCACGACAAGGCCCCCGCCCCGCGCGGCATCTGAGCACCGGCCCGGGGACCTGAAGAGCGCCGACCGCGCCGCGCCACACGTACCGGCTATCGCGCCGACCCGCGACGACCTGCCGCCTGGCGCCGGACCGCCCCTGCCCGGCCGACTCCACAGACAGCAATCGCATCAGCAAGCCAGCACGAACCAGCAATGGGATGGACGCATGACAGCCCCGGATGAGCGCCGGTCGACGATACCGGCGAGTGGCGAGGCAACGGGCCTCAACTCCGCCACCACGGCGCCCCGCCCCTCCACGCACCGCACGGAGGGCTCACCGAACGCCTGGTGGCGCGACGCGGTGATCTACCAGATCTACCTCCGCAGCTTCCTCGACAGCACCGGAGACGGCATCGGCGACCTCGCCGGGGCCCGGCTGGGGCTGCCGTACCTCAAGAAGCTGGGCGTGGACGGGATCTGGCTCAGCCCGTTCTATCCGTCGCCGCAGCACGACCACGGGTACGACGTGGCCGACTACCTCGGCGTCGACCCGATCTTCGGCGATCTGGACGAGTTCGACCGGCTGGTGCACGACGCCCACCGGCTCGGGCTGAAGGTCCTCATGGACATCGTCCCCAACCACTGCTCCAGCGAACACGCCTGGTTCCGGGCCGCTCTGGCCGAAGGCCCCGGCGGACCGGCCCGGGCGCGCTTCCACTTCGCCGACGGCCGCGGCGCGGACGGCGAGCTGCCGCCCAACAACTGGCACGCCATGTTCGGCGGCCCGGCCTGGAGCCGGGTCACCGAACCCGACGGCACCCCCGGCCAGTGGTACCTCCACCTCTTCACCCCCGAACAGCCCGACCTCAACTGGCGCGAGCCGTCGGTCGGCGAGCACTTCCACGAGGTGCTGCGGTTCTGGCTCGACCGGGGCGTCGACGGGTTCCGTATCGATGTCGCGGCGGGTCTGTTCAAGCACCCCGACCTGCCCGACTCCGACGACCCCACCATCGACGAACGCACCCGCGACTCCGTCAACCCCCTTGCCTGGAACCAGCCGGAGATCCACGAGGAGTGGCGCCGCTGGCGGGCCATCTGCGACGAGTACACGGCCCGCGACGGAAACGACCGGCTGCTGGTGGGCGAGGTCTCCGTGCAGACGCCGCTGGAGCAGGCCAAGTACGTGCGTTCCGACGAACTCCACCAGGCCTTCTTCTTCCATCTGCTCACCGCGCCCTGGAACCCGGACATCTTCCGCAAGGTGATCAGCGAGGCGATGCGTGACATCGCCGACACCGGCTCCACCGTCACCTGGGTGCTCAACAACCACGACCAGGTCCGCACCGTGACCCGGTACGCGGGCGAGCCCGCGACCGGCGAGGTGTCGTGCCTCGGCCCGGCCCGGGCCCGGGCCGCCGCCCTGCTGATGCTGGCCCTGCCCGGTGCCGCGTACGTCTACCAGGGCGAGGAGCTGGGCCTGCCCGAGGTGGTCGACCTGCCGGACGAGGTGCTGACCGACCCCATCTTCCGCCGTACCGGCAGCCGTCAGCACATCCGCGACGGCTGCCGGGTGCCGCTGCCGTGGTCGGGGCATGCCTCGCCGTTCGGCTTCACGACCGGCGAGGCGGTGGCCCAGCCGTGGCTGCCGCAGCCCGAGTGGTTCGCCGAACACGCCACCGACCGGGCCCTGGCCGATACCGACTCGTTCTGGCATCTGTACCGCGAGGGGCTGTATCTGCGGCGCAGCCTTCCGCAGATGGGCGAGGGCCCGCTGGTGTGGATGGAGTCGCCGCCGGAGGTGCTGGCGTTCATGCGCGGCGACGGGCTGGTGTGCGCGATCAACTTCAGCGACCACCCGGTCCCGGCCCCGGTCACCGGAGCGCCCATTCTGGCCAGCACCTCCTGCCCGCCCGGGACGCTGCCGGGCAGCGCCGCGGCCTGGTGGATCACCGACCTGACCGGCTGACGCCGACGGGTTCCCCGGACCGGCCGTCCCGCACGTGGTGCTGACGGCCGGTCCGGGCGTGCGTCGGGCGGAGGGCTTTTGGCGAGGGCTTCAGGCGGAGGGCTTCAGGCGAGGGCGGCCGCCATCCGCCGTACCGCCTCGGCGAGCAACCGCGGCGACGTGGCCAGGTTGAGCCGGACATGGCCCGCCCCGCCCGTGCCGAAGGGCAGTCCGGAGTTGAGGGCCACCCGGCCGCGGTCGAGGAAGACGGCGGCGGGGTCGTCGCCCAGCCCGAGGGGCCGGCAGTCGAGCCAGGCGAGGAAGGTCGCCGGGCCCGGCCGGTAGCGGACCCCGGGCAGCTCGCGGGCCAGCAGTCCGGCGAGCAGCTCGCGGTTGTCGTCGAGGCCCTTGAGGAGCGCGTCCAGCCAGTCCACGCCCTCGCGCAGCGCGGCGGTGTGAGCGATGACGCCGATATGGCTCGGGCCGTGGCCGACCTCTTCGGGGAGGCGCGCCAGGTCCTCGGCGGCCGCGGGGCCCGCGATGAGCAGCGCCGCCTTGAGCCCGGCGAGGTTCCATCCCTTGGAGGCCGACATCAGCGACAGTCCGCTCTCCGCGCCGGGGACGCTCAGATACGGGGTGAAGGCGGTCCCGGGGGCCACCAGGGGTGCGTGGATCTCGTCGGCCACGACCCGTACGCCATGGCGGTCGGCGAGCGCGGCGACGGCGGCCAGTTCCTCGGCGGTGTGCACCGTTCCGGTCGGATTGTGCGGGCTGCACAGCAGATGGACGGCCCGTCGGCCGCCCGCGACGGCGCGCCGGAAGGCGTCCTCCAGCGCGGCGAGGTCGAGCCGCAGGTCCGCGCCCAGCGGCGCCTCCACGACCCGGCGGTCCAGGTGCTCCACGAAGGGGTAGAAGGGCGGATAGACCGGACAGTTGACCACCACCGCGTCTCCCGGACCGCTGGTCAGCTTGAGCGCCTCGACGACGCCCAGCATCACATCGGGCACGATCGCCGTGCGCTCCACGGCGAGCCCGGCCCAGCCCCAGCGCTCCCGGGCGAAGCCCGCCAGCGCCTCGGCGTACGCCGTACCGACCGGGTAGCCGGTGTCGCCGAGCGCGATCGCGTCCGTGACCGCCCGCGCCACCGGCTCGGCGAGGGTTACGTCCATCTCGGCCACCCACAGCGGCAGCACGTCGTCCGGGTAGGTGCGCCACTTCATACTGGTCCGGAGCCGCAGTTGACCGAGGGAGAGCCGGTTCAGCGGGTTGGGGTCGTCGTCGGCCGGGCCGCGCGGAATGAGATCCATGTCATCCATGGCATCCATGCTCCTCACGCTGCCCATGTTGTCCATGTTGTCGGTGTGTTTCCCTGCTTGACGATGGACCAATTCCGGCATCGCGGTCATGGCCGGGCGGTCATCAGGAGGTTGACCTGATGCGGCAAGATGGCAGGTCACGTCGAGGCGGTGTGTACGCGCCACGACACAATCGGCACATCCCCCGCACGAACAGGTGACCAGGTGAGCAGCAGACACGACTCCGGGCCCGCGACGACGCGGCCCGCCGCCCCGAGGGCGGCGGTCGGCACTCCGGGAGGTGAGCGGTGAACCGGGCACTCACGCTGCACGACGTCATCGTCGTCGTCGCCGCGCTGATCGCCGCCGCGGCGGCCGGTCTGCTGGCCCGGATCGCGCTGCGCTGGCTGGGCGAACGGGCGCGCAGGACGCGGTGGAGCGGAGACGACATCATCGTCGCCACCCTGCGCACCCTGGCCCCTTGGGCGGCCATGGCCGTCGGCGTGACGTCCGCGGCGGCGGCGCTGCCGCTGACCCGTACGCTCGGTCACACCGTCAACCAGGTGGTGATCGCGGCCCTGATCCTGGCCACCACGGTCACCGCGGCCCGGGTGGTCGCCGGTCTGGTGCAGACGCTGGCGCTGTCCCGGTCCGGAGTGGCGGGCACGGCCACCATCTTCGTCAACATCACCCGTATCGCGGTGCTGATGATGGGCATGCTGATCCTGCTCCAGACGCTGGGCATCTCGATCGCGCCGCTGCTCACCGCGCTGGGTGTGGGCGGTCTGGCGGTCGCGCTGGCCCTTCAGGACACCCTGGCCAACCTGTTCGCGGGCGTGCACATCCTGGCGTCCAAGACGGTGCAGCCCGGTCACTACATCCGGCTCAGCAGCGGGGAGGAGGGGTACGTCGTGGACATCAACTGGCGTAACACCACGATCCGTCAGCTGTCCGACAACCTCGTGATCATCCCCAATGCCAAGCTGGCGGGCACGATCACCACCAACTATCACCAGCCGGGACAGGAGATGTCGGTGATGGTGCAGGTGCGGGTCGGCTACCGGAGCGATCTCGAACATGTCGAGCGGGTGACGGCCGAGGTGGGCGCGAAGGTGATGGCCGATGTTTCGGGCGGCGTGGTCGATTTCGAGCCGAGTATCCGCTTTCACACCTTCGGCGAGTCCGGCATCGACTTCTCGGTCTTCCTGGGGGCGCTGGAGTTCAGCGACCAGTACCTGATCAAGCACGAGTTCATGAAGCGGCTGCACCGGCGCTACCAGGCCGAGGGCATCGAGATCCCGCTGCCGATGCGTACCGTCGTCCTCCACCAGCCGGGCCAGCCGGGTCAGCCGGGCCAGGTGCCGCTGCCCGCCCAGCGCATCGGCGAGGCGGATCTGACGCCGGGTTCGGGGACGGTCACGAGCCCGGGGAGCACCGCCTGACGGCACGGCGCCCGGGCGGCGTCACGCCTGGACGGTGGGGCGAACGCTGATCTCGCCGATCTCGACGTCGCCGGGCTGCTCGACGGCGAAGGCCACCGCGCGGGCGACGGCCTCCGGCGGAATGCCCATCGCGTCCATGTTCTCGCGCGTCAGCTCGCGGAGGTGCGGGTCCGCCATGGAGTCGGCGAGGTCGGTGCGGACGTACCCCGGCGAGATGGCCGTCGTGCGCACCACCCCGTCGGTGGACTCCGTGCGCAGCCCCTCGTGGAGGGTGCGCACCGCGTTCTTGGTCGCGGCGTAGACGGCCATCGACGGGGACACGGACGACAGACCGGCCACGGAAACGATGCTCACCAGGTGGCCCGCCCCTTGCTCGCGGAAGACCGGCAGCGCGGCGGCGACGCAGTTGAGCATGCCGCGAAGGTTGACGTCGATCATGGCCGACCAGCCTTCGGTGTCGAGGTCGGCCAGCGGGCTGATCGGGGCGATGCCCGCGTTGTTCACCAGTACATCGATACGGCCGTACTGGTCGACGGTGGCCGAGACCAGGCGCCGCAGGTCCTCGGCCTTGGTGACGTCGACGACGCACGCGGTGGCACGACCCCCTTCCTCCCGGATGTCCCGCGCGATGGCGTCGACGCGCTCGCCGCGGCGCGCCGCGAGGACGACCGCGGCGCCGCGCCGGGCGAGCAGCCGGGCCGTGGCTTCACCGATGCCGCCGCTCGCTCCGGTGAGGGCGACAATCTTGCCGTGAAGAGAGAGCACCACTGCCTCCAAGTAAAGTGGACACGTGTCCGATGCGCGGTTCACCCTGCCGGACACGTGTCCACTTGTCAAAGGCAAAGCGTCAGGAGAGCCCCATGAGCGCGCCAGCACGCCGTTCGGATGCCGCGCAGAACCGGACCCGTATCGTGGAGGCCGCCCGCGCCGCCCTCGCCGAGTCCCACCACGTCCACCTCAACGAGATCGCCAAGCGCGCCGGGGTAGGGCAGGGGACGCTCTACCGGAACTTCCCCAACCGCGAAGCGCTGCTCGCCGAGGTCTACCGGCGCGACGTCGAAGAACTCGTGACCGCCGCCTCCGCTCTGCTGACGGAAAACGAGCCCGTGGAGGCCCTGCGCCACTGGCTCGACCGAGTGATCGACTACGCCGAGATCAAGCGCGGCGTCCTGGCGGCGCTCGAACCGGCGGCATGGCAGGACCTGGTCGCCCACAGCCACAACCCCATCGAAGGCGCCCTCGGCCACCTGCTGGACGCCGGAAAGGCGGCCGGTTCCCTCCGCACGGACGTGGACGCCCCCGGGGTCCTCCTGCTCATCGCCTACCTCGGCCGACTGGACCGGGAGGACTGGGAATCGACGGCACGGCCCCTGATGAGCGTCATCCTCGACGGCCTGCGCCGACCGGAGGCGGAGCGGTGAGGGCGCGCCTCACGTAACCGCGCGCTTCCCCGGCAGTCCTGTTGCCCGGGCGGCGCGTTGGTGCGCCGGGAGGTCTGCGATGCTGTCGCCGTGCCGTTCACCCCCACGACCCCCGAGCCCGTCACGCCCGACGCCCCCGCGGCCATATCCGACCCGCTGCTCACCCAGGGGTGGCTGGACCTCGCCTTCCTCCACTGGGCCATGGACCCGTCCGAGGTGGCGGGGCTGCTCCCGGCCGGGACGGTGCCGGACACGTTCGACGGGGCCACCTATGTCGGCCTGGTGGCGTTCCGGATGCATCGGGTGGGCTGGCTGCGGCTTCCCGGGGTCCCGTACCTCGGCACGTTTCCGGAGACCAATGTGCGGCTGTACACGGTGGACGCGCACGGTCGGCGCGGGGTGGCGTTCCGCTCGCTGGACGCCTCCCGGCTGGTGCCGGTGGTCATGGGGCGGGCCGCCTTCCGGCTGCCCTACGTGTGGTCGAAGATGGCCGTCCGCGCCGACGGCGACACCCTCACGTACACCAGCTCACGGCGGTGGCCGGGGCCGCGCGGCGCGCGCTGCCGGATCACCCTGCGGCCCGGGGAACGCGTCGAGGAGCCGACCGAGCTGGAACACTTCCTGACCGCGCGGTGGGGCATGCACAACGCCTTCTTCGGCGGGGTGGCGTATCTGCCGAACCATCACCCCCGGTGGCCGCTCCACCGGGCGCGGCTCGTCTCCTGCGAACAGGACCTCGTCACCGCGGCCGGGCTGCCCGCCCCGCCCGGGGATCCGGTCAGCGTGCTGTACTCGCCGGGCGTTCCGGTCCGGCTCGGCCGCCCGGCCCGCCCGGCCGGGATCCCCACGCCCTGAGCGCGCGGCTCAGCTCCGCGGCGCCCGCAGCGAGCTGGCGCGTACGACGAGGGTGGGCGAGAGCGTGACGCGGCGCGGGCGCCGCTCGGCGGGGGCCCGGAGCGACTCCAGCAGCAGCCGCGCCGCGCGCTCCCCCAGCGGATGGGCGGGCTGGGCGACCACCGAGATGGGCGGCGTCATGTACGGCGCCCAGGGGGCGTCGTCGAAGGAGACGAAGCCGACGTCGGAGCCGACGCGCACCTCCCGTTCGGCGAGTGCGGCCAGGGTGCCGAGCGCCATCGGGGCGTTGGCGACGAAGAACGCGTCGGGCGGATCGGCCCGGGCCAGCAGCTCCCGGGCGGCGACCATCGCACCGTCCTGCCGGAAGTCGGCGTGCGCGACGGTCTCCGGCATGCCGGGGTGCTCCCGGACGGCGGCGCGGTAGCCGCGCAGCCGGGCCCGGGCGGTGTCGGCGGACGCCGGGCCGGTGACACAGGCCGGGCGCGACCAGCCCTGCTCGATGAGATGGCGGGTGGCGGCCCGGGCGCCCGCGAAGGAGGGCACCACGACCGCATCGGTCTTCTCGCGCAGCGGGCGGTCGATCACCACGACCGGGATCCGGCTCTGGCGCAGCCGTGAGATGTCGGTGTCCCGGCCCTGCGGGGACAGCACCACCCCGGCCACCCGGGCCTGCTCGGCCACTTCGAGGTGGCGGCGCTCCTTCTCGGGGTCCTCGTCGGTGTTGCAGAGCAGGACCGTGTAGCCCTCCGCCTCGGCGGCGTCGGTGACACCGCGCGCGACCGCGGTGAAGAACGGGTTGCCGATGTCGGGGATGAGCAGCGCGATGACCTTGGTGGTGCGGGTGCGCAGGCTCCGGGCGATCCCGTTCGGCCGGTAGCCCACCGCGTCGGCGGCTCGCATCACCCGCTCGACGATCTCCGGTGCGATGGACGGATTGCCGTTGAGGGCCCGGGAGACGGAGGCCGGGGAGACCCCCGCCGCCTCGGCAACGGTTTTGATCGTCGGCGTTGGTGTCACCTCACACACGGTAGCCACCTCCCGGCGCGACATCACCACCAGAGCCCGGACCCTTGCCCGAGAAATCGATTTCTGAGAGCCTGCGGGCACCCGCGGCCGCCGTCGCGGTGCCCATCCGATGACGCAGGGAATGTGGTGGCGCCATGCCGTACACCGTGCCGGTCAGTACGCCGAGGCCGACCGTGGAGCCCGCCACGGTCTGGCTGGTGGCCAGCGGCGATCTGCGCCCCTCCGCCAACGCCGCGGGGTGGCCGGTCCAGGAGGCGATGGAAGCCGCGCTGGGCGATGCCTTCGGGAAGCTCGGCTGGACGGTGCGCCGGGCGCATGAGGTGGACCCGGCCAAGGGCCATGGCTTCATCGACAGCCAGCGCATGGGGCTGACCGTCTTCCGGTCGATCCCCTCCGACGCGCCCCTGGTGGTCGCCGAGGCGGTGTGGCAGTACAGCCACCATGTGCTGGCCGGGCTGCGCACCCACCGTGGGCCCATCCTGACCGTGGCCAACTTCGACGGGACGTGGCCGGGCCTGGTGGGGCTGCTCGGGGTGAACGCGGGCCTGACCAAGATGGGCAAGGAGTACGCCACGCTGTGGAGCGTGGACTTCACCGACGACTGGTTCACGGAGGGCTTGCGGAGCTGGGTGGACACCGGCACCGTGCCCCATGACGCCTCGCACGTACGGCCGTTGCCGCCGCTTCCCGCCACTCCCGAGCGCGAGCTGGGACATGCCGTCGCCGACCAGCTGATGGCGGACAAGGCCATCATCGGGGTCTTCGACGAGGGCTGCATGGGCATGTACAACGCCATCATCGACGACGAACTGCTCAACCCGCTCGGCATCTACAAGGAGCGCCTGTCGCAGAGCGCGCTGTACGCCGAGATGGCCACGGTGCCGGAGGCGGAGACCAGCGCGGTGCGCGCATGGCTCACGGAGCGGGGCATGCGCTTCGAGACCGGTACGGACGAGGCCACCGAACTGACCGACGAACAGCTGCGCCAGCAGTTCGCGATGTACATCGCCGCGCTGCGGATCAGCGACGACTTCGGTCTTGACGCGGTCGGCATCCAGTACCAGCAGGGGCTGAAGGACCTGGTGGCGGCGTCCGACCTCGCCGAGGGGCTGCTGAACAACGCCGAGCGTCCCCCGGTGCGCAGCCGCGACGGCTCCCGGGTGCTGTGGGAGGACCGTCCCCTCCCCCACTTCAACGAGGTGGACGAGGGCGTGGCGGTGGACGCGCTGCTCAGCAGCCGTATCTGGACGGCGATGGGCCTCGACCCGGCCACCACGCTGCACGACGTCCGCTGGGGCGAGAGTTACGACGGCCGGTTCGTCTGGGTCTTCGAGATCTCCGGCTCCATTCCGGCCTCCCACCTCGCCGGGGGCTACGCCGAGGCCGTCTCGCTGCGGCAGAACCCGGTGTACTTCCCGGCCGGTGGCGGCACCCTGTCCGGGGTGTCCCGGCCCGGCGAGATCGTCTGGTCCCGGCTGTACATCGCGGATGGCGCGCTGCAGCTGGACATCGGCCGCGGCCGGGCAGTGGAGCTGCCCGAGGAGGAGACGCTACGGCGCCGGGCGGCCACCAACCCGGAGTGGCCGGTCATGCACGCGGTCCTCGACGGGGTGAGCCGCGACCAGTTCATGGCCCGGCACAAGGCCAACCACATCCAGGTGGTGTACGCGCCCGACGCCGCCACCGCCGACCGCGCACTGGCCGCCAAGGCGGCGGCCTTCGAACGGCTGGGAGTGGCCGTGCATCTGTGCGGCGACGTGGCGATCGAGGCCGTCTGATGGCCTCGCGCGGCGGTCCGCGACGCGCCGTGGTGGGCGTGGACATCGGGACATCCAGCTCCAAGGGTGTGCTGGTGGCGACCGATGGCACGGTGCTCGCCCAGTCCGTCGTACGGCACTCCGTGGACCGGCCGCACCCGGGCTGGGTGGAGATGGATCCGGAGGTGTGGTGGCGGGAGTTCATCACCCTGGTGCGGGACCTGCTCGGGTCGGCCGATGTGACCGTCGAGGCGGTCGGCGTCAGCGGGATGGGGCCGTGTGTCGCGCTCACGGACGACGCCGGTGTGCCGCTGCGCCCGGCCCTGCTGTACGGGATCGACACCCGCGCCACCGAGCAGATCCGCGAGCTGGAGGGCGAGCTGGGCCGCGAGGAGATCCTGCGCCGCTGCGGTTCGGTGCTCTCCACGCAGGCCGTCGGCCCCAAGCTCGCCTGGCTGGCGCGGCACGAGCCCGGCGTCTTCGCCCGCGCCCGGCGGCTGTTCATGCCCAGCTCCTGGCTGGTGCACCGGCTCACCGGGGAATACGTACTGGACCACCACTCGGCCAGCCAGTGCACCCCGCTCTACGACACCGGCGCCCTCGACTGGTACCGCCCCTGGTCGGACGGGCTGGCCGGGCGGATCGACCTGCCCCCGCTCGCCTGGTCCGGGGACACCGCGGGCCGGGTCTCCCCGCGGGCGGCGGAGGCGACGGGGCTGACGGCGGGCACCCCGGTGACGGTCGGCACCATCGACGCCTGGGCGGAGGCGGTCAGTGGCGACGCGCACAACGCCGGTGACCTGATGCTGATGTACGGCTCGACGATGTTCCTCATCAACACGGTCGAGGAGCGCGTCACCTTCCCCGCCCTGTGGGGCACCGTCGGCGCGCTTCCGGGAACCCGCAACCTGGCCGGTGGCATGGCGTCCTCGGGCGCCATCACCGACTGGCTGCGCTCGCTGTTCGGGGACCCGTCCATCCCCGAACTGCTGGCCGAGGCGGAGACGTCGGGCCCGGGTGCGCACGGGCTGCTGATGCTGCCGTACTTCGACGGGGAACGCACCCCGATCGCCGATCCTGCGGCCCGCGGGGTCCTCGCGGGCCTCACCCTCGCGCACACCCGCGGCGATCTCTACCGCGCCGCGCTGGAGGCCACCGGTTTTGGCGTCCGCCACAACGTGGAGGCGATCCGCGCCGCCGGTGGCCGCATCGACCGGGTGGTGGCCGTGGGCGGTGGCGCCCAGGGGCATCTGTGGACGCAGATCGTCTCCGACATCACCGGGCTGACCCAGGACATCCCCACGCACACCATCGGCGCGAGCCTCGGTTCGGCGTTCCTCGCCGCGTCGGCCGTCGGGGATGCCTCCATCGCGCGGTGGAATCCGCCCGCCGTCCAGGTGCGTCCCGACCCGGCCACCACGGCACGCTACGACGCGCTGTACGCCCGCTACCGCGACCTGTACCCGGCGACCGCGGACATCGTCCACGGGCTCTAAGACCCCTGGGTCACGGGCTCCAAGCGCCCCGGGCCCGCGCCCGCCGACCGCGCCACGCCCGCGCCCGCAGCGCGGTCCGGGTGGCGCCGCGGACCAGGGCCGGGGGCCGCCGGGCGCCGAGGGCGTCCCGCGCCGGGTCGTCGAGCAGGCTGTCCGCGGCCGCCCCCGCGAGTGGGCCGAGCGCCCCGGGCACCCGGTCGGCCAGCATGCCGCGGGTGGCCTGCCACAGCGCCCGGCCCTGCGGGCTGAGGGCGAAGTGTGCGTGCTCGTAAGCCCGCGTCCACGCCTCGAACTCCCGCCAGCTGGCAGGCACTTCGGGTATCCCCATGCGGTCGGCGAGGCCGAGGTAGAGGGTGTGCGAGGCGGTCCGCTCGGCGTCGGTGGGGGCGCGCCACGCGTGGGCCGCGCACCAGCGCATGGGCGCGAGGTCGAAGCAGGCGAGGACATAGCGGAAGGCGTCGTCGCCGATGGCGAACGGGGCGTGCAGCCGGTCCAGCGCCGCGATGGTCTCGGCGCCCTGCTCGCTGTCCAGCCCGTGTTCGAAGAGCCGGTACATCATCGCGCCGGTGGCCTTGGCGCGTACCCGGGTGTGCTGGGTCATCCGGCCGGTGGAGGCGAGCACCCGGGCGATCTCGGGGACCGCGAACGTACGGCAGAAGCCCAGGTTGAACCCCATCTTGAGGTCCCGGGCGAAGGTGTCGTACGCCATCCGCCGATAGATCTCCTCGGCCTCGCGTAACCCGCTCACCGGTCGCCGGCCTGGCGGGCGGGGTGGCTCTCGGGGGCCGGGTCGGGGGCGTTCTCCCCGGCCCAGATGCCGCGGACGTGGCCCAGGTGGCGGCGCATCAGGGCCTCCGCGCCGTCCGCGTCGCCCGCCTCGATGAGGTCGAGGAGTTCGGCGTGTTCGTGGGAGGAGTCGAACAGGGCGCTGCCTTCGGTCAGCGTGCGCAGGCCGTAGAGCCGGGAGCTGGTGCGCAGGGAGCGCACGATCTCCACCAGCCTGCTGTTCCCGGCCTGTTCCAGCAGGGTGAGGTGGAATTCCATGTCGATGGTGACGTGGGCGATGAAGTCGCGGCGGTTCGCGGCGTCCTCGATGCCCGCCGCCAGCGGCCGCAGCCGCGCGATGACCTCGGGGGCGACGCCCGCCTCGGTGATCTGCCGGATCACCGGGATCTCTATGAGCGCGCGCAGGTGGGTGAGATCGTCCAGCTCAGCCGCTGAGAGGTGGGTGACCCGGAAGCCCTTGTTGCGGGCGATCTCGACCAGCCCCTCCTTGGTGAGGTCGAGCATGGCCTCGCGTACCGGGGTCGCGGACACCCCGAAGTGTTCGGCCAGGCTCGGGGCGGAGTACACCACGCCGGGCTTCAGCTCGCCGGAGATCACCGCGCCGCGGAGGGTTTCGGCGATCTCCTCGCGGAGGCTGCTGCGGCCGCGGAGCGAGGGCAGGCGCGCGGTGACCCCGTCGTCCACGGTCATGCGGTCGGTCTCCTTCATCTGTCGCTCTCACCGGGTTCATCGGCCTCAGCGGCCTCGCTGGCCTCATGGACGGCACCGGCGATCACGAGATCTTCCCACGCCATTCCCACGCTCTTGAACAATCGGGGGCGCCCCGGGGCCACCGCCGCGTCGCCCCGGGGGCCGCGTACCAGGTCGGCGAGGGGCAGCAGTTGGGCGGGGTCGAGCAGGCCGCGGTCGATGAGCTGGACGAGGTCGCCCGCCTCCCGAGTGGCGGCGGCGCGGGACTCGACCACCACCGTGGCGTGGCGGACGGTGTGGTCGTCGACCTCCCTGGCACCGGGTTCATGGGATCCCACGGCCATCACGGTGGCGTGCGGGGGCAGCAGGGTCCCGTCGAACAGTGGCGTGCGGGCCGTGGTGCAGCAGGCGATCAGATCGGCGTCCGCGACCGCGTCCGGCTCACCGGCCGTGAGGCGGACCCCGGCGGTTTCCGGGAAGCCCTCGACCAGCTGGCGTGCCCGCTCCGGGGTGCGGCCGACGACGGTGACCTCGGTGAGGGGGCGGATCGCGCGCAGCGCGGCCAGATGGCTGTGGGCCTGCGGGCCGCCGCCGAAGAGCACCAGCCGGGACGCGTCGGGCGGGGCGAGCAGGTCGGCCGCCGCGGCGGACACCGCGGCGGTGCGGAGGCTGGTGAGCGCGATACCGTCCAGCAGGGCGAGCGGGGTGAGGGTTTCGGCGTCCAGCAGCAGATACCGCCCCTGGATGCGGGGAAGTCCGCGCGCCGGGTTGTCCGGTGCGACGGTGGCGATCTTGACGCCCGCGTAGCCACGGCCCCGGGCGCTACGGCCCTCGGCGGGCATCAGCAGCAGCTGGCCGTGGTCCACCGGCACCACGTTGCGCGGCGGGTCGGCCTCGGGGTCGAGCCCGTCCCGTAGCGCCTGCTGGAGGGCCCGGACGGCGGTGTGCGGGGGCAGGGCGGCGGCGACCGCGGCCGCGTCGATGGTCTTCATGGCCGGGGATTTCACGGGCGGGGTCTTCGGGGTCTTCATGGTCGGCTCTTCACAGCTCGAAGCCTTCGGGGAACGGGTCGTCGGGGTCACGCAGATACTGGGCGGTGCCGGTCACCCAGGCGCGCCCGGTGACGGTGGGCACCACCGCGGGCCGTCCGCCGACCGTGGTCTCCTCGACCAGTCGGCCGGTGAAGTGGGTGCCGATGAACGATTCGTTGCGGAAGTCGGTGTGCAGCGGCAGCAGTCCGCGGGTGTGCAGCTGGGCCATGCGGGCGCTGGTGCCGGTGCCGCAGGGTGAGCGGTCGAACATCCCCGGGTGGATGACCATCGCGTGCCGGGAGTGGGCCGCGTCCGACCCGGGGGCCGCCATGTACACATGGTGGCAGCCGCTGATCTCGGGGTTGTCGGGATGGACCGGGCGGGCCTGCTCGTTGATGGCGGCCATGATGGTCAGTCCGGCCTCCATGATGCGGTTCTTGTGGGCCCGGTCGAAGGGGATCCCGAGGCCGTCGAGTTCCACGATGGCGTAGAAGTTGCCGCCGAAGGCCATGTCGTAGCCGACGTCGCCGAAGGTCGCGGTCTTCACGGTGCGGTCCAGGGCGAGGACGAACGAGGGCACGTTGCGCAGCGTCACCCCGCGCGCCGCGCCCGCCTCGACGGCCACGTCCACCACGACCAGCCCGGCGGGGGTGTCCAGCCGGATGGTGGTGACGGGTTCCTGGACCTCCACCATGCCGGTTTCCACCAGGACGGTGGCGACGCCGATGGTGCCGTGTCCGCACATCGGCAGACAGCCGGAGGTCTCGATGAAGAGCACGCCCCAGTCGGCGTCGGGGCGGGTCGGCGGCTGGAGGATCGCCCCGCTCATCGCCGAATGGCCGCGCGGCTCGTTCATGAGGAACCGGCGGATGTGGTCGAGGTGTGCCATGAAGTACCGGCGCCGGTCGAACATGGTGGCGCCGGGAATCACCCTGGCGCCGCCCGTGATGACACGGGTCGGCATCCCCTCGGTGTGCGAGTCGACGGCGTGGAAGACCCGGTCGCTGCGCATGGGTTCAGTCGAGCCCTTCCGCGAGGGCCTTCTCGGTGGCCTTGCGCACCGTGTCGGCGTGTTCGGGGGTGAGCGGTACGCGCGGGTGGCGGCAGGGTCCGCCGTAGCGCCCGGCGATGTCCATGCTGAGCTTGATCGCCTGGACGAACTCGGTCCTGGCGTCCCAGCGCAGCAGCGGGTGCAGGGTGCGGTAGAGCGGCAGCGCGGTGGTGAGATCGCCCTCGGTGGCGGTCCGCCACAGCTCGGCGCAGGCGCGCGGGAAGGCGTTGGGGTAGCCCGCGATCCAGCCGGGCGACCCGGCCACGGCCAGTTCCAAAGCCACGTCGTCGCTGCCGCACAGCACATCGAGCCCGGGGGCCAGCTCGTGGATCCGGTAGCCGCGGCGGACGTCGCCGGTGAACTCCTTCACCGCCACGATCAGCCCCTCGTGGTACAGCTCCGCCAGCAGCTCGGGCACCAGGTCGACCTTGGTGTCGATGGGGTTGTTGTACGCCACGACGGGCAGCCCGGCCCTGGCCACCTCCCGGTAGTGGTCCAGCACCGCGCGCTCGTCGGCACGGTAGGCGTTGGGCGGGAGCAGCATCACGGCCGGGGCGCCCGCCTCGGCCGCCTGCTCGGCCCAGCGCCGCGCCTCGTCCGCACCGTAGGCGGCCACTCCGGGCATCACGGTGAAGCCCTCGGGGGCGGCCTCGATCGCGGTGGTGAGCACGCGGGCCCGCTCCTCGGCGGTCAGGGTCTGGTACTCGCCCAGGGAGCCGTTGGGGACGACGCCGTGGCAGCCGTTGGCCGCGAGCCAGGTGACGTGTTCGGCATAGCCGTCGAAGTCGACCGCGGGCCTGCCGGTCGCCTCCTCGCGCAGCGGCAGCGCCGTCGCGACGAGCACCCCGTGCCATGACTTGGCCTGTGCGTTCATGCGCCCTCCTCGTCGTGGTGTGGCATGGTTCCGCTCTTCAGCAATCCCAGCGGCACCGGCTGGGCGATGGGTCTGCTCGCCATCCCGCGCAGGTCCTCCTCGGTGACATCCCGCCCGGCGTGGGCGGCGGTCAGAGCGGCGGTGGCATAGCCGCACACCCGGCCCTGGCACAGGCCCATGCCGGGGCGCGCGCACAGCTTCACCGCCCGTGGACCGGTGGCCCCCAGATCCTTCACCGCATGGCGGATGGCACCGGCGGTGACCTCCTCGCAGCGGCAGACGACGGTGTCCTCCGTCAGCCACTCCCGCCAGCCGGGCCGGACCGGAAACGCCTCGTGCAGCGCGGCGGCGAAGCCGCGCCGGGCGGCCCGGAGGCGCAGCAGCCGGGCGATGCGGCGCGGGTCGGGGTAGGTGCCGGTGAGGGCGTACGCCGCGTGCAGCCCCGCCAACTCGCCCTCGGCGCAGGCCAATTGCGCGCCCCCGACGCCGCATGCCTCGCCCGCCACGTAGACGCCGGGCACGGTGGCGCGCTGCCGGGTGTCCACGCGGGCGATGAGGCTGCCGTCGTCATCCCGGTGCGTCGCGCAGCCGAGCTGGAGCGGAATCTCGGTCTGCGGGGTGAAGCCGTAGCCCACGGCCACGGTGTCGCAGTCCAGCCGCCGTTGGGTGCCGGGCACGATCCGCCACCGGTCGTCGAGCCGTGCCACCACCGCCCCGGTGACGGTGTCCGTCCCCTCGGCCCGGACCACCGTGGTGCGGGTGCGGTACGGGATCCGGTGGCGCCGCAGGGTCCGCAGGTAGTGGGCGGCCTCGGCGAGTTTGGCGGCGCCGCGCAGGGTGGTGAGCGGGTGGCGGGCGAAGGCGGTGGGCCGCCCGGCCTCGAAGACCCCGAGCACCGTGGCCCCCGCCTCGGCCAGGCCCGCGGCCACCGGCAGCAGGAAGGGCCCGGTCCCGGCGACGGCGATGCGCCTGCCCGCGACGACGCCGTGCCCCTTGAGCAGGGCCTGCACACCACCGGCGGTGTAGACGCCGGGCAGGGTCCAGCCGGGGAAGGGCAGCTGACGGTCGTACGCCCCAGTGGCCACGACGACGATGCGGCTCCGCACCTCGCGGGACGTGCCGTCGCTCAGGGCGTGGGCGGTGAAGCCGTCGGCGGTGCGCTCGATGTGCCAGACGGCGTGGCCGGGCAGGTGGTCGAGCCGGGCGCGGTGGGCGTGCACGGCCGTGCGCAGCCGCTGGAAGAGGGGCCAGTCGTGGTGCGCGGCGCCGTCGTCGGCGGGGCGGTGCCGCCAGTACTGGCCACCGGGGCGAGGGCCCGCGTCCAGCAGCGCGACCCGGGCCCCGTGGGCCGCCGCGGCGGTGGCCGCGGACAGCCCGGCGGGCCCGGCGCCGAGCACCGCGATGTCGTACGGAACGGTCGCGGGTTCAGCAGGCGAGGTCGGCACGGCCCGCTCCCTCCTGCGTCTCCACCACGTCCCCCGGCGCGGCCTCGACCAGGCACGCGCGGTGGTTGGGGCGCCCGTTGACGGTCACCAGGCAGTCGAAGCACGCGCCGATGCCGCAGAACATCCCCCGCGGACGGTCGCCTTCGCGGGTGCGGCGCCAGGAGCGCTGCCCGTCGGCGATGAGGGCGGCCGCGATGCTCTGGCCGGGCTCGGCCCGAACCGTCCGGCCGTCGAAGCGGAAGGTGAACGGGGTCCGGTTCACGCGGCGGCCTCCTCGAATCGCTGCGGGCGAAACGGTGTGAGGGGCAGGTCCGGTATCCGGCCGGAGAGCGCCTGCGCGAGCAGCTGCCCGGTGGCGGGGGCCAGGCCGATCCCGGCACCCTCGTGGCCGCAGGCGTGGACGAGGCCCGGGGCGCGGGGGTCGGGCCCGATCACCGGCAGATGGTCGGGGCAGTAGGGGCGGAAGCCCAGATAGCCGCGGAGCAGCGCGACGTCGGAGAGGAACGGGAAGAGGCCGATGGCCTGGTCCGCGAGGATCCGCAGCACGGGCAGCGCCACGGTGCGGTCGAATCCCACGCGCTCCCGGCTGGCGCCGATCAGGACGGTGCCCGCCCGGGTGCCCTCGACCACCACCGAGGTCTCCAGAGCAGCGTCGTCGCTGGCGACGTTGGCCACGTACTCGGCGGTGTAGACCTTGTGCCGTACGACGCGCGGCAGCGGCTCGGTGACCAGGATGAACCCCTTGCGGGGTAACACCGGCAGCGGCGCCCCGGCCAGGTCGGCGAGCTGCCCGGCCCAGCTGCCCGCCGCGTTGACGACCCATCGGGCGGGCAGGGTGGGCAGGGTGACCGAGTCGGTGCGTACCCCGGTGACGGCGCCGCGCCGGTCCCGGAGGAAGCCGGTCACGTTCACCCCGCTGTGCACGGTCGCGCCCCGGGCGCGCGCGTGGCGCAGCAGATGGGCGGCGGCCAGCACGGGCTGGACCTGTGCGTCCTGTGGGTAGTGGGCACCGCCCGCCACCTCGCGGGTCAGGTTCGGCTCCAGCTCGAACAGTTCATCCGCCGGGACGTCCACCGCCTCCACCCCGGCCGCGCGCTGACGCTCGGTGAGTGACCGCAGTCCCTCCGCGGTGGCCTCCGAACCGGCCACCACCACACCGCCCTTGGCCTCGTACTCCACGGCGGCGGCCCCGAGCTCGTCCCGGATTTCCCGCCACAGCCGGGAGGACAGCAGCGCCAGATCCAGTTCGGGGCCGGTCTCCTTGTCGGACACCAGGATGTTGCCCTCGCCCGCGCCCGTGGTCCCGCCGCCGATCGCGCCGCGCTCGATCACGGTGACACGCAGCCCCGCTGACGTGCAGTAATACGCGCAGGCCGCGCCGATGATGCCCGCCCCGATGACGAGCACATCCGGGGGGCGGGGAATGCCGGGTCGGAAACTCGTACCGGTCATGGCGGTAGCATGTCATATTGCACTGCCCCTCGCCAGACTGCGGCCACGAAGTATGGCTAGAATTCGCCGCCACAGCACAGAACGAGGGAGGGGTGCACGTGGCTACGGGGGGATGGCAGCCGCCGAACAATCCTGGACAGGGTGGCCAACAGTGGGGCCCACCGCCACCCCCACCGAATCCGTACGCGCCGCCGCCGCAGAACCCGTACTACGGACCGCCGCCGCCCGCGCCGTACGGTGTGCCGCCGCAGCCGAACGGCCCGTACCGGCCGGTCCCGGTGCGCCGCCGTCGGTGGTGGCTGCTCTCGCCGCTCATCCCGCTGGTCCGGTCGGCGAACCGGGTGGCGAAGCGGCTGTTCGACAAGGAGGGCGGCGGGCGGGTCCGGGACCATCTCGTCGACAAGGTCCAGCTCACCCGCTCCGTTCTCGGCATTCTCGCGAGCCTGGCGCTCGTCTACGTGTACGGGGCGGAGGACGGCTGGAGCGGTGCGGCGACCGACAGTGCCGCCAATCTCTTCTTGACCCCGTTCCTGCTCCTGCTCACCGGACCGCTGGTCGTGCTCGGCTTCATCCTCTACGCGCCCGCGCACCGGCGCCCGGTGCTGCGCTCCCGGCTGAGCGGCCCGCTCAAGACGGTGGGCTGGTACGTACTGATCCTGGCGGCCTTCGGCGCCTTCCTCTATGTGGTGGGCCAGACGACGCTGCTGCACGGGCTGCACGGCGTGACGCTGTTCGCGGTCGGCCTGCCGCTGATGGTGGGTCTGCCGTGGATGCTGGTGTTCCTCTTCCTGTCCTCCGCGTACGTCGCGCGCAGCGCCTTCAACACCGCCTATGTGCACGCCGCGCTGCCACCCGTGCTCACCACGGTGCTGGTGTGGCTGATCGCGCTCTTGAACCTGCTGCCGGACGGGCTGCCCAACGGGCCGCTGGCCGCCCAGCTGTGCGCCACGTTCGGCGGCCCGCTGTCGGTGACCGCCCTGTCGCTGTGGGAGCTGCGGCGGCTGCGTACGCACCACGGCGTGACCATTCGCGGCTGAGCCTTTCGTTTCGCGGCTGAGCCGCCCTCAGGAGGGCTCCGGCGGCCAGACACCCGGGGCCAGCACGCCGAGTACGTAGGCCCGGGCCACCAGCTCCGCGCGGTTGCCGACGCCCCAGCGCCGGGAGAGCCGGGTGAGGTGGTAGTTGACGCCGTCGGCGGTGAGGCCGGTCTGCCGGGCCATCTGCGCGGTGGTGTGGCCGCCCGCCGCGAGCGCCAGGATCCGGGCCTCGACGGGGCCGGGCCGCTCCGGTTCGGCGGGCGTGGCGTACGCCTCCCCGCCGTCCCGCTGCCGGGGTTCCTCGCCGAGCACCCGCAGCAGCACCAGCAGCCACATCGGGCTGTCGGTGTCGCTCACGGTGTCGGCGGTCAGTTCGCCGTGCCGCCGCGTCCCGTCCGGCGACTGCCACCGCACCTCGATCGGATAGCGGGACCGGCGGCCGAGCCGGACCGCCTCCACGATGCGGTGCACCTGGGTGGCCGCGCTGGGGTGGAACAGCTCCAGCACGTTGCGCCCGGACAGCTGCCCCGGGGTGACGCCCCACTCGGCCGCCATCGCCGGGTTGGCCATCAGGATCTCGCCGTCCGTGCGGCACACCGAGCACGGCACCGGGACCCGGTCGAAGAGCAGCAGGGAGCGGTTGCGCCAGACGACCCAGTCCTCGCCGCCGAGGATCCTCCTGGCCTCTTCCGGCACCTCGGGCTCGTCCATGCCGGGCCTCGCTCTCGTACGTATCTGCTGTTGACACCGCGAACGCCGCGTGCGCAAGTCGATCACACCATCCGGGACTACAAAAACATGTAGTGCGACGGGCGGGCGACCCGGGGCGGCGGGGCGAGGCTGGAGACATCCCCCGCATGGAAGGCATCGCATCGTCATGACCGAGACCCCCCTCCTTCCGGCCGAGACCGCCGACGGCAGCGGCGCCGACGGCGTTCCGCTCGTCGACATCTCCCAGCAGACGAACAACACCCCGATCCAGCAGGCCATGGAGCTGACACGGGCCCATGGCCCGGTGCTGCGGCGCCGGTTGCACGGCACCGACATCATGTTCGTCAGCGACCCCGACCTGGTGGCGGAGCTCTGCGACGACGAGCGGTTCGCCAAGTACGTCAACCAGTCGCTGGAGAACGTCCGGGAGTTCACCCACGACGGGCTGTTCACGGCGTACAACGACGAGCCGAACTGGGCGAAGGCGCATGACATCCTGATGCCCGCCTTCGCGCTCGGCTCGATGCGCACGTACCACCCGGTGATGCTCCAGGTGGCGCGGCGGGTGATCGACGCCTGGGACGCCCGCGCGGTGAGCGGCGAGCCGGTCGCGGTGACCGACGACATGACGCGGATGACGCTGGACACCATCGGGCTGGCCGGGTTCGGGTACGACTTCGGCTCGTTCGACCGCGCGGAGCCGCATCCGTTCGTCAGTGCCATGGTGCGCTGCCTGGAGTGGAGCATGCGCAAGATCGCGCGCCGCCCGGACGTGGACTACAGCGAGCAGGACGAGGCGTTCCGCGCCGATACGGCGTATCTCACGTCCGTCGTCGACGAGGTGATCCAGGCCCGGGTCGCCGCGGGCGAGTCGGGCACGGACGATCTGCTGGGGCTGATGCTCGGCGCCACGCATCCGTCCGACGGCACCCCGCTGGACCACGCCAACATCCGGGACCAGGTGATCACCTTCCTGATCGCGGGTCACGAGACCACCTCGGGCGCGCTGTCCTTCGCGCTGCACTACCTCGCCAAGAACCCGGGCGAGCTGCGCCGGGTGCAGCGGGAGGCGGACGCGCTGTTCGGTGCCGACGGGGACCCGGAGCCGACGTTCGAGCAGGTGGGGCTGTTGCGCTACACCCGCCAGGTGCTGAACGAGGCGCTGCGGCTGTGGCCGACCGCGGCCGCCTTCTCCCGGCAGGCGCGCGAGGACACGATGCTCGGCGGGCGCGTTCCGATGCGGGCCGGGGACGCGGCCATCGTGCTCACCCCGATGCTGCACCGCGCCGAGGTGTGGGGCGACAACCCGGAGCTGTTCGACCCGTCGCGCTTCGACCCGGAGGCCGAGGCGGCGCGTCCGGTGCACGCGTACAAGCCGTTCGGCACCGGTGAGCGGGCCTGCATCGGGCGGCAGTTCGCGCTGCACGAGGCCACTATGCTGCTCGCGATGCTGGTCCACCGCTACCGGCTGATCGACCACGCGGACTACCGACTCCACGTCAAGGAGTCGCTCACCCTCAAGCCCGAGGGCCTCACCCTGCGGCTGATCCCCCGTACCCCGCAGGAGCGGGCGGTGGCGGCGGCCGCCGCGGTGGCCGAGAACGCGCCCGCCCGCGACGCCTCGCTGCCCAACCGGGTCCACCAGGACACCGGTGCGCTGCTGCTGTACGGCACCAACTTCGGCACCTGCCGATCCTTCGCCGAGGACCTGGCCGCCGACGCCGACGAACTGGGCTGCGCCACCGAGGTCGCCCCGCTCGACGCCTACGCGGGCGGGCTGCCCACCGACCGTCCGGTGGTCATCACCGCCGCCTCCTACAACGGGCAGCCCACCGACGACGCCGCCGCCTTCCTGGCCTGGCTGGAGACGGCCGGGCCGGGCGCGGCGGACGGCGTGAGCTACGCGGTGCTCGGGGTCGGCGACCGCAACTGGGCCGCCACCTACCAGCGCGTGCCGACCCTGATCGACGAGCGGCTGGCCGCTCTCGGCGCCACCCGGATCGTCGACCGGGCCGCGGCCGACGCCTCGGGCGATCTCAGCGGCACGGTGCGGGACTTCCGCGAACGGCTGCGCACCGCCCTGCTGGAGCGCCACGGCGACCCCGCCACCGTGGGCGCGGCCCCGGGCAACGCGGCGGACGACGGCCCGGCGTACACCGTCACCGAGGTCACCGGCGGGCCGCTGGACGCATCGGCGCGGCAGCACGGCATGGTGGCGATGGAGGTCACCGCGACCGAAAGCCTCAGCGACCCGTCGTACCCGCGCGTCAAGCGGTTCGTCCGGCTGGCCCTGCCCGAGGGGGTCACGTACCGCACCGCCGACCATCTCACCGTGCTCCCGGCAAACGACCCCGCGCTGGTGACGCGGGCAGCCAAGCTGCTGCACGCCGCCCCGGAGACGGTGCTCAGCATCGTGCCCGCGCGCCCGGGCCGCCGTGGCGGTCTGGCGGTGGACCGGCCGGTGAGCGTAACGGAGCTGCTGACGCACCACGTGGAGCTGAACCACCGTCCGGACTCCGGGCAGCTGTCCCTGCTCGCCGAGCTGAACCCCTGCCCGCCGGAGAAGGCGGCGCTCGCCGCGCAGACCCCCGGGGAAGCCACCCTGCTGGACCTGATCGAGGCCAACCCTGCGCTGCGCGAGACGCTGACCTGGCCGGTGCTGCTGGAGCTGCTGCCGCCGCTGCGGCCGCGCCACTACTCGGTCTCGTCCTCCCCCGCCGTCTCACCGCGCCATGTCGAGCTGATGGTGTCGCTGCTGCGCGACGAGGCGAGCGGCTTCCAGGGCACCGGCTCCGGCCACCTGAACGCGGTGCGGCCCGGGGACACCGTGCTGGCCCGGATCCAGCCCTGCCGGGACGCGTTCCGCATCGGCCACGCGCCGGACCGGCCGGTCATCATGGTGTCCGCCGGTACCGGTCTCGCCCCCTTCCGCGGCGCCATCGCCGACCGGCGGGCGCTCGTGGAGTCCGGCACCCCGCTCGCCCCGGCGCTGTGCTACTTCGGCTGCGACGCGCCGGACGCCGACTATCTGCACGCCGAGGAGCTGCGTGCCGCCGAGGCCGCCGGTGCCGTGTCCATGCGCCCGGCGTTCAGCCAGGCCCCGGTCGACGGCCACCTGTTCGTGCAGCACCGCATCGCCGCCGACGGCGACGAGGTCTGGCGGCTGCTGGCGGAGGGCGCCGCGGTGTACGTGTGCGGCGACGGCGCCCGGATGGCTCCCGGTGTGCGGGAGGCGTTCCGGTCGGTGTACGCGGCCCACACCCCCGGCGCCGACGAGGCCGCGGCGCAGCGCTGGCTGGACTCCCTGATGGCCGAGGGCCGCTTCGTGGAGGACGTCTACGCCGGGTGAGCGGCGTGGCCTCAGCGGTCGGCGGGGCGGGCGCGCACATGCATGCGCTCGCCCTGGGCGCCGAAGAGGCTGAGGAACTCGACGGGCTGTGCGCTCGCGCTGGCGAAGCCATGGGGCGTACGGGTGTCGAACTCGGCGGCCTCACCCGCGGTGAGCGTCAGATCGTGCTCGCCGAGGGCGAGGCGCAGCGTGCCGGAGAGCACGTACAGCCACTCGTAGCCCTCGTGCACCGCCTGCGAGGGCCGGGCGTCGGCGCCCGACGTCCGGCCGGGCAGGATCTGCTTGTAGGCGTGCAGCCCGCCGAGATAGCGGGTCAGCGGTACGAACGTCTGCCCGTGCCGGGTGAAGGGCCGTGGATGGATACGGGGGTCGCCGGTGGGCGGCGCGCCGACCAGCTCGTCCAGCTGGACGCCATGGGCCTTGGCCAGCGGCAGCAGCAGTTCCAGAGTGGGCTTGCGGTGCCCGGATTCCAGCCGCGAGAGGGTGGAGAGCGAGATCCCGGTGATCTCGCTCAGCTGGGCCAGGGTGGCTCCACGCTCCCGCCGCAACGCCCGCAGCCGCGGGCCGACGGCGTCCAGCACCTCGGGAATGTCGTCGTCTGCCATGCCCCCATTTGCCGGTGCGGCAACACATTTTGTCAACCGAGGCCGCCGGTCACCAGGTGACGGGCAGCTCGTGGGCCCCGTAGATGACCATGTCGCTGCGCATCGGCACCTCCTCCGGCGCCACCGCGAGCGCGAGGTCGGGGAACCGGCCGAGCAGTCCGCGGTAGCCCGCCGCCAGCTCGATCCGGGCCAGGTTCGCGCCGAGGCACTGGTGGATGCCGTATCCGAACGCCAGGTGGCTGCTGCGGGGGCGGCCGACGTCGAGCGCCTGGGGATCGTCCACCAGCGCGGGGTCCCGGTTCGCGGCCGGGACCGAGACCGCGACGCTCTGGCCCGCCGTGACGGTGACGCCGCCGATCTCGACGTCCTCCAGCGCGATCCGGACCGGGAAGGCGTTGACGATGCTCAGGTAGCGCAGCAGCTCCTCGACCGCGCCGGGCACCAGCGCGTCGTCCTCGCGCAGCCGCCGCATCTGCTCGGGGTTCTGGAGCAGGGTGAAGGTGCCGAGGCTGAGCATGTTGGTGGTGGTCTCGTGACCGGCGATCAGCAGCAGCGCCGCCATGTTGATGATCTCGACGTCGGACAGCTCGCCGACGGAGGTGAGATACGAGATCAGATCGTCCTGGGGAGCGCGCCGCTTGGCGGCGGTCAGTTCGCCGAGGAACGTGGTGATCGTGCGCATTCCCTGGTCGAACTGGCCGCCGGACTGATCCTGGACCAGGATCTGCGCGCTGGCCCGCTGGAAGGTCTCGCGCTCCGCGTAGGGCACGCCGAGCATTTCGCAGATCACCAGCGAGGGGACCGGCAGCGCGAAGTGTTCCACCAGATCGGCCGGTTTTCCGGCGCCCTCCAGGGCGTCCAGACAGTCGGTGACGATGCCGTCGATACGGGGTTCGAGGGCGCGCATCCGCCGTACGGTGAAGTAGCGGGTGAGTAACCCGCGATAGTGACTGTGTTCGGGGGCGTCCATGGCCAGAAACGACCCCGGACCGTTGCCGCGGTTGTCCCGGACGGTCTGCGAGATGGGCCGCACCGTGTCGTCGCCGCGCCACCGCTCGGCGCTGAAGCGCGGGTCCCGCAGCACCTCCCGGGCCTCCTGGTATCCGGTGACCAGCCATCCCGTACTGCCGCCGACGAACCGGAGCGGGCTGACGGCGGGGCCGGTGATCAGCGTGGGCGGGGGGTCGACGTAGTTGGCGCGCTGCCTGGGATAGGGCGGGGCCTGATGGGGTGCGGACGACGGGGCACTCACGATGATCCTCCTCGGCGGCGGCCTGCGGAATCTCCCGGGGAACGCCGTTCGGTCCCCCGGGCACCATGCCCGAGGTGCGAACTGGATCACAAGGGTGCCCTCCGGCGCGCTGGGCAGCAGTAGTGTCGCGGGCAACCTGTGTTCGTACCGGGCAGTAGGACGGGCAGTAAGAAGGGATTGGGACATGTTCCGCAAGGTGCTGGTCGCCAACCGTGGAGAGATCGCCATCCGAGCGTTCCGCGCCGGCTATGAGCTGGGGTCGAGAACCGTCGCGGTGTTTCCGCACGAGGACCGCAACTCGCTGCACCGGCTCAAGGCCGATGAGGCGTACGAGATCGGTGAGCCGGGCCATCCGGTACGGGCCTATCTGTCCGTCGAGGAGATCGTCGGCGCGGCGCGGCGGGCCGGGGCCGACGCCGTTTACCCCGGATACGGTTTTCTGTCCGAGAACCCCGACCTCGCACGGGCGTGCGAGGAAGCGGGGATCACGTTCGTCGGGCCGAGCGCGGAGACCCTGGAGCTGACCGGCAACAAGGCGCGGGCGGTGGCCGCCGCGCGGGCCGCGGGGGTGCCGGTGCTCGGCTCCTCGGAGCCCTCCTCGGATGTGGACGAGCTGGTGCGGGCGGCGGAGGAGCTGGGCTTCCCGGTGTTCGTCAAGGCCGTCGCGGGCGGTGGCGGGCGCGGGATGCGGCGGGTCGAGGAGCCCCGGCTGCTGCGCGAGTCGATCGAGGCGGCGGCCCGCGAGGCCGAGTCGGCGTTCGGCGATCCGACGGTCTTCCTGGAGAAGGCGGTCGTCGAGCCCCGCCATATCGAGGTGCAGATCCTCGCCGATGGCGAGGGCAATGTCATGCACCTGTTCGAGCGGGACTGTTCGCTCCAGCGCCGCCACCAGAAGGTCATCGAGATGGCGCCCGCGCCCCACCTCGACCCGGAGCTGCGGGAGCGGATCTGCGGGGACGCGGTGAAGTTCGCCCGGGAGATCGGCTACCGCAACGCGGGCACGGTGGAATTCCTGCTGGACCGTGACGGCAACCATGTCTTCATCGAGATGAACCCGCGGATCCAGGTCGAGCACACGGTGACCGAGGAGATCACCGATGTCGACCTCGTGCAGTCCCAGATGCGGATCGCGGGCGGGGAGACCCTGCCGGACCTCGGTCTGTCGCAGGACACCGTCTATCTGCGCGGCGCCGCGCTGCAGTGCCGGATCACCACCGAGGACCCGGCCAACGGCTTCCGCCCGGACATCGGCATGATCAGCGCCTACCGCTCGCCGGGCGGCTCGGGCATCCGCCTCGACGGCGGCACCACCCACGCCGGTGCCGAGATCAGCGCCCACTTCGACTCGATGCTGGTGAAGCTGACCTGCCGGGGCCGCGACTTCGACCACGCCATCGGGCGGGCCCGGCGCGCGGTGGCGGAGTTCCGTATTCGCGGGGTGTCCACCAACGTTCCGTTCCTCCAGGCCGTGCTGGACGATCCGGACTTCCAGGCCGGGCGCGTCACCACGTCGTTCATCGAGCAGCGGCCGCATCTGCTGACCGCGCGGCACTCCGCCGACCGCGGCACCAAGCTGCTCACCTATCTCGCCGACGTCACCGTCAACAAGCCGCACGGCCCGCGGCCCCAGCTGATCGAGGCGGCCGGGAAGCTGCCGCGGGTGCCCGACACGGCGCCGCCCGCCGGGTCCAAGCAGACCCTCACCGAGCTGGGCCCGGAGGGTTTCGCGCGGTGGCTGCGCGAGTCGCCGCGGATCGGCGTCACCGACACCACCTTCCGGGACGCACACCAGTCGCTGCTGGCCACCCGCGTCCGCACCAAGGACCTCCTCGCCGTGGCCCCGGCGGTGGCGCACACCGTGCCGGAGCTGCTGTCGCTGGAGTGCTGGGGCGGCGCCACCTACGACGTGGCGCTGCGGTTCCTCGCCGAGGACCCGTGGGAGCGGCTGGCCGCGCTGCGCGAGGCGGTGCCCAACATCTGCCTCCAGATGCTGCTGCGCGGGCGCAACACCGTCGGATACACCCCGTACCCGACCGAGGTGACGGACGCCTTCGTCCACGAGGCCACCGCCACCGGCATCGACATCTTCCGGATCTTCGACGCGCTCAACGACATCGGGCAGATGCGGCCCGCCATCGAGGCGGTGCGCGACACCGGTACCGCGGTCGCCGAAGTGGCGCTGTGCTACACCAGCGACCTGTCCGATCCGTCGGAGAAGCTGTACACGCTGGACTACTATCTGCGGCTCGCCGAGCAGATCGTGGACGCGGGCGCGCATGTGCTGGCCATCAAGGACATGGCGGGGCTGCTGCGCGCCCCGGCCGCCGCGAAGCTGGTGTCCGCCCTGCGCCGGGAGTTCGACCTGCCGGTGCACATCCACACCCATGACACCGCGGGCGGACAGCTCGCCACCTATCTGGCCGCGATCCAGGCCGGTGCGGACGCGGTGGACGGGGCGGTGGCCTCCATGGCGGGCACCACCTCGCAGCCCTCGCTGTCGGCGATCGTGGCCGCCACCGACCACTCCGAGCGGCCCACCGGGCTCGATCTGGAGGCGATCGGCGGGCTGGAGCCGTACTGGGAGAGCGTGCGCAAGGTCTACGCCCCCTTCGAGGCGGGCCTCGCCTCCCCGACCGGGCGCGTGTACCACCACGAGATCCCCGGCGGCCAGCTGTCCAACCTGCGCACCCAGGCCATCGCGCTCGGCCTCGGCGACCGGTTCGAGGACATCGAGGCGATGTACGCCGCCGCCGACCGCATGCTCGGCCACCTGGTCAAGGTCACCCCGTCCTCGAAGGTCGTCGGCGACCTCGCGCTGCACCTGGTGGGCGCCGGGGTGTCGCCGGAGGACTTCAAGGCCGAGCCCAACAAGTTCGACATCCCGGACTCGGTGATCGGCTTCCTCCGCGGCGAGCTGGGCAACCCGCCCGGCGGCTGGCCGGAGCCCTTCCGCACCAAGGCGCTGGAGGGCCGCGCGGAGGCGAGGCCCACGACGGAGGAGCTGTCCGCCGAGGACCGGCAGCACCTCGCCGACGACCGGCGCCGGACCCTGAACCGGCTGCTGTTCCCCGGCCCGACGAAGGAGTTCGAGACCCACCGGGAGACGTTCGGCGACACCAGCGTGCTGGACAGCAAGGACTTCTTCTACGGGATCCGCCCGGGGAAGGAGTACGCGGTGGACCTCGAGCCCGGGGTGCGGCTGCTCATCGAGCTGGAGGCCATCGGCGAGGCCGACGAACGTGGCATGCGTACGGTGATGTCCACCCTGAACGGCCAGCTGCGCCCGATCCAGGTCCGGGACACCTCCGCGGCCTCCGACATCCCCGCCACCGAGAAGGCCGACAAGAGCAAGCCGGGCCATGTGGCCGCGCCGTTCGCCGGGGTGGTGACGCTGACCGTCGCCGAGGGCGACCAGGTCGAGGCGGGCGCCACCGTGGCCACCATCGAGGCGATGAAGATGGAGGCCACCATCGCCGCGCCGAAGGCCGGCCGGGTCTCCCGGGTGGCCATCAACACCATCCAGCAGGTGGAGGGCGGTGATCTGCTGGTCGACCTCGGCTGAGGCAGAGCCTCACGGCCCCGGTCCGGTGGAAGATTCAGACCACCGGACCGGGGCCTTGCCAATACTTCGGCAAGCGTTGACAAGGTTGCACAACGGTGAACACCATGCACTATGTCGTTCACCCGCACCCCCTTCTCGTACCGGTAGCGGGCCGCCATGGCCCCCACCCTCACCGAGGTCGCCAAGAGCGCCAATGTGGCGCTGTCCACGGCCTCCCGGGCGTTCAGCAACCCGGACCGGCTCGGACCGCAGACCTTGCGCAAGATCCTGACCGTCGCACAAGAGCTGGGATACGAACCCCCGGTGGCACGTGCCGCCGAGGCCCCCGCCGACACGGAGACCGCCACCGTCGCCGTCGTCGTCCCCGACATCGCCAACCCGGTCTTCGGGGCCTTCGTGAAGGCCGCCCAGGGCGAGGGCTGGCGCCGCCGGCAGACCGTCGTGCTCGCCGACACCGATCTGAGCCCGGACCGGGAGCGCGAGGTGATCGCGCACATGACGGGGCAGGCGGACGGGCTGATCGTGTGCTCGCCCCGGCTGGAGGCGGACGAGGTCCTGGACCTGTGCGGACGGACCCCCGTCGTGCTGGTCAACCGGGAGACCGCGGGCGCCGACTGTGTGATCGCCGACGCCGCCCACGGGATGCGCCAGGCCGTGGAATACCTGGCCGCGCTCGGCCATCGGCGGATCGCCTACGTACAGGGCATGCAGCGCTCCTGGTCCAACTCCCACCGGGTCGCGCTGATCCGGTCCGAGACCGAACGCGCCGGGCTGGAGCTGGAGTTGCTGGGCTGGCAGTCGGAGACGGTGGCGGGCGGCACGGCCGCCGCGGCGAGCGTCATGGCATCCGGGGCGTCCGCCGTGATCACGCACAACGACCTGATGGCCCTGGGCGTGATCTCCGGCGCCCGGGCGCTGGGGCTGAGCGTTCCCGAGCGGCTGAGCGTCATCGGCGTCGACGACATCCCCTTCGCCGAAGTGGCACAGCCGTCCCTGACCAGCATCGCGGTGCCGATGGCCCGGGCCGGGGCGCTCAGCCACGAGCTGCTGGGGCAGGTCCTCGGCGGCGAGCGGCAGATGCCCCGCACCCTGCGGCTGCCCACCCAGCTCATCGTGCGCGGGTCCACCGGCCCGGCACACTCCGTCCTCGAGGGTGCCGCGGTGGCGGCGGGGAAGGACACCCCATGACCACCGAGCCACTGACCGTGGTGGTCGCCGACGCCAATCTCCATCCGCTGCGCGCCGAGTTCGAGGCCGCCCTTCCGGCGGGTACGGTCGTCAGCTGGCCCGATCCCCGGGACGCCGAGGCGGTCGACGCCGCGGTGCCGCACGCGGACGTGCTGGTGGCGGGGCAGTGCACCGCCCGTACGGCCGCCCTCGCCACCCGGCTCCGGCTGGTCCACACGGCCGGTGCGGGGACGGACAAGATCGACCTGCCCGCGCTGCCGCCCGGGACCCAACTGGCCAACACCTTCCACCACGAGGAGGCGATCGCCGAATACGCCGTATCGGCCGCGATCCTGCTGCGCCGTGGCTTTCTGCGCCAGCATCAGGCGCTGCGCCGCGGGGTGTGGGACTCCCCCGCACACGATCCGCACTCCCCCTGGATGGACTCGCTGTCCGCGGCCACCGTCGGCTTCGTCGGCTTCGGCCACATCGGGGCCCGCTGCTGGCAGGGGTTCCGGGCATTCGGCGCCCGCGGGGCGGCGGTCACCCGGCGGGGCGAGGTGGACGCGGCGGCCGAGGGGCTGGCCTGGGCCGGGACCATCGACGACCTCGGCGCGCTGCTGGACACCTCCGACGTGGTCGTGGTGTCGGCGCCGCTCACACCGGAGACCACCGGGCTCATCGGCGAGGCCGAGCTGTCCCGGATGGGCCCGTCCGCGGTGCTGGTCCATGTCGGACGCGGTCCCGTCGTGGACGAGGACGCGCTGTACGAGGCATTGAGCACCCACACCATCGGGGCCGCGGCGCTCGACGTCTGGTACCGGTACCCGGCGGGCGGACACACCGGCGCCCCCGGCAAGCATCCCTTCGAATCGCTGGACAACGTACTGATGACTCCGCACTCCTCCGGCCTCACCCGCCAGACCTTCAGCCGCCGCGCCGCCGACATCACCGCCAACATCGGCCGGCTGGCCGCGGGCGAGCCGCTGCGCAACGTGGTGGCGGTGGCCCGATGAGCGCGACGCCCCGCACCGACACCATCGCCGCCGCCGAGGTGCTGGTGACCAGCCCCGGCCGTAACTTCGTCACGCTCAAGATCACCACCGCCGAAGGGCTCGTGGGCTGGGGCGACGCCACGCTCAACGGCCGTGAGCTGGCCGTCGCCTCGTATCTACGGGAGCATGTGGCGCCGCTGCTCATCGGCCGCGACCCGGCGCGGATCGAGGACACCTGGCAGTACCTCTACCGCGGGGTCTACTGGCGGCGCGGCCCGGTGACGATGACGTCCATCGGCGCGGTGGACATGGCGCTGTGGGACATCAAGGGCAAGACCACCGGCCAGCCCGTCTACCAACTGCTGGGCGGCGCCGTCCGCGACCGGATCCTCACCTACACCCATGCCACCGGCTGGGACGTGCCGCAGCTGCTGGACTCGATCGACGCCCGGCGCGAGGAGGGCTTCCGCGCGGTGCGGGCGCAGAGCGGTGTCCCCGGTCTGGACACGGTGTACGGGGTGAGCCGTGGCGGCCTGGGGTACGAACCGGCCGGGCGCGGCGCCGCCCCGGTGGAGGAGGTGTGGGACACCGACGCCTACCTCCGCCACGCGCCGAAGGTCCTGGCCTCCGTACGGGACCATGTCGGGCCCGAGCTGAAGCTGCTGCACGACGTACACCACCGCCTCACCCCCGGCCAGGCCGCCCGGCTCGGCCGCGCGCTGGAGGAAGTGGACCTGTTCTGGCTGGAGGACGTCACCCCCGCGGAGAACCAGCAGGTGCTGCGGCATGTGCGGCAGCACACCACCGTGCCGCTGGCGATCGGCGAGGTGTTCAACACCGTCTGGGAATGCCAGTCGCTGATCACCGAGCAGCTGATCGACTACGTACGGACCTGTGTGAGCCACGCGGGCGGGATCAGCCATCTGCGGCGGATCGCGGCCCTCGCCGAGATCTGGCAGATACAGCTCGGCCCGCACGGCCCCTCGGACGTGTCCCCGGTGGCGCTGGCCGCGTCGCTGCACGTGGGACTGGCCACGCCGAACTTCGCCATCCAGGAGTACATGGGCTACGAGCCCGTCGTGCACGAGGTGTTCGGGCACGCGTGGTCCTACGCCGACGGCCATCTGCACCCGGGCGACCGGCCCGGCCTCGGCGTCGAGGTGGACGAAACGGTCGCCGCCCGCTTCCCGTACGAACCCGCCTACCTGCCGGTCGCGCGACGGCGCGACGGCTCGATGACGGATTGGTGAGGACTCCCCGAATGACCAGGCAGCCCTCGGCATTGGCCACCCCGGCGCGTCTGCCGCGCCTCGACCGCACCACCACCGCGTCCGTCCTCACACCGAGGCGGCCGCCCACCGAGACCGGCATCGTGCATCTGGGGCTCGGCAACTTCCACCGCGCCCACCAGGCCGTGCACACCGCGGCCGCGCTGGACCACACCGACGGCCCCTGGGGCATTCTCGGGGTCGCGGGCCGCTCGGCCACGGTGGCCCGGGCGCTGCGCGAGCAGCAACTGCGCTACGCGGTGGTGGAGATCTCCCCCTCCGGCACACGGGTCACCGTGCCCGCGGTGCACACCGGGGCGCTGGTGGCCGCGGAACAGCCGGAAGAGGTCCAGGACGCGCTGGCCGCGCCCGGCACGGCCATCGTCACCCTCACCGTAACCGAGCACGGCTACACCTTCTCCCCGCGCACCCATGGACTCGATCTCGACTCCCCGGCGGTACGGGCCGATCTGCGCGGTGACGGCCCGCCCCGGACCACCATCGGGCGGATCGTGCGCGGGCTGCAGCGCCGCGTACGCACCCATGCCCGGCCGCTGACGGTCCTCAGCTGCGACAACCTGGTGGGCAACGGATCCCAGACCCGGCGGCTGGTGCACGAGTTCGCCGAGGCGCTTCCGGCGGCGGAACGCGAGGAGCTGCTGCCGTGGCTGACGCGTTCGGTGACGTTCCCCAGCTCCATGGTCGACCGGATCGTCCCCGCCACCACCGATGTGTACCGTGACGCGGTCGCCGACCGCCTCGGGGTGCGCGACGCCGTCCCCGTACCGGCCGAACCCTTCTCCATGTGGGTCATGGAGGACCGCTTCGCCGCGGGCCGCCCGCGCTGGGAACACGGCGGGGCGCTGTTCACGGACGATGTGGAACCGTACGAGCTGCTGAAGCTGCGGCTGCTCAACGGCACCCATTCGCTCATCGCCTATCTCGGCGCGCTGGACGGGCGGGAGACCATCCCGGACGCCATCGCCCGGCCGTTCGTCGCCGAGGCCGCGCGCCAGGTGCTCCACGACGACTATCTGCCGAGCCTCACCGTGCCCGCCGACATCCAACTGGAGGACTACATACGGCAGTTGTTCGACCGCTGGGCCAACACCGCGCTGGGCCACCGCACCCGGCAGGTCGGCTCGGACGGCTCGGTCAAGCTCCGCCAGCGGGTGCCGGAACCGGCCCTGCTCCATCTGCGGGCCGGGCGGATGCCCCACCATCTGGCGCTGACCGTGGCCGCGTATCTGTGCTGTGTGGCACCGCCGTCCGGCTTCTCACCCGGGCCCCAGGCGGCCGCCATGGCCGATCCGGCGCGCGAACCGCTCGCCGATCTCGCCCGGCGCGCGCCCGCCGGGCCCCGTACCGCGTTCGTCGAGGCCGTATTGGAGAGCGGGCTGCTCGGCGACGGCCTGACGGACCATCCGGCCTTCGTCGCCCGGATCGCCGAACTCATCGACCTCATCGTCCGGCACGGCCCCGCCGCGGCGGCGGCCGACGCCTGCGGCTCCCGGTAAGGCCCGTTCAGGGCCCCCTGAAACCCCCGTCCCCTCCCCCTTCGTCCCCCGTCCCCGCCACTGCCCCTGCTTCGCCCTGCCCGATTCCGCTCCGGAACCGATCCGTTCAAGGAGGCATGGATCATGGAGAGCAACACCGCCACTCCCCCGCCACCCGCCACCGCCCCGCCCGGTGAGCCGCCCGCCGACCCACAAGCGGTACGCCGCGCGGCCTGGGCCGGTCTGGTCGGCACCGCGCTCGAACAGTACGACTTCGTCATCTACGGCACCGCCTCGGCGCTGATCTTCAGCGATCTGTTCTTCCCCAATGTCTCGGCGTCCGTGGGCCTGCTCGCCAGCTTCAGCACCTACGCCGTCGGCTTCGCCGCCCGGCCGCTGGGCGGGCTCTTCTTCTCCCGTTTCGGGGACCGCCTGGGCCGCAAGTGGGTACTGATCGCCACCCTCTTCCTGATGGGCGGCTCCACCCTCGCCATCGGTCTGCTCCCGACGTACGGAACGGTGGGCATCCTCGCCCCGATCCTGCTGCTGATCTGCCGCATGGCCCAGGGCTTCGGCGCGGGCGCCGAGCAGGCCGGAGGCGCCACCTTGCTCACCGAAACGGCCGCCCCAGGGCGGCGCGGCAGGTTGTCATCCCTGGTCATGACGGGGGCGGCGCTCGGCACCGCGCTGGGCGCGGTGGCCTGGATGCTCGCCCAGCAACTCCCCGATGACGCCCTGATGTCCTGGGGCTGGCGGGTGGTCTTCGCCAGCAGCATCCTGGTGACCGCGGCCGCCATGATCATGCGCCGCAAGCTGCACGAGAGCCCGGTGTTCCAGGAGCTGAAGGCCCAGCACGAGCGGCCCGCCTCACCGGTCAAGGAGGTCTTCAAGCACGGCCGCAAGCCCCTGCTGCTGGTGATCCTCATGAACTTCGGGGTCAGCACGCAGTCGTACACCTACCAGGTGTTCATGGCCTCCTACCTGGTGTCCAGCGTGGGCGTCGAGAAGAGCTTCGTGCCCGAGGTGCTGCTGCTGGGCTCCCTGTGCGGCGGCGTGGCGGCCATCGCGTTCGGCACCCTGTCGGACCGCATCGGACGGCGCCCGGTGTGTACGTTGATCCTCAGCGCCATGGTGCTGCTGCCCGCCCCGACGTTCATCGCGCTGAACTCCGGCTCGAAGGTGGCCATCGTGGTGGCGGTCGCGGTCGGCTTCATCCTGGCCTGCCAGGGACTGGTCGGCGTGCACATGAGCTACTTCCCCGAGCTGTTCGGAAACCGCTACCGCTACGCCGGGGTCGCCCTGGGCCGGGAGTTCTCGTCGGTGATCGGCGGTGGCGTCGCACCGTTGCTCTGCAGCGCCCTGCTCACCGCGTTCACCGGCTCCTGGATACCGGTCGCGGTCTATATGTCGGTGGTCGCGGCGGTGAGCCTCCTCACGACCCTGATGACCCCGGAGACCCTGAACCGCGATCTGAACGCCGCGGCCGACGCCACCGATCCGGTCGCCACGGGCCCGAGCGGAGCCGTCTGACCGGGGACGTTCTCCTGCTTCCCGGCGGGTCGTCGGCGCCACCGGCGGCCCGCTCGGGGCGTTCCTCCCCCGCTAGCCACCATCCTCGCAGGTTCATAGCACTTTTGGCCACTCCTGCCTCACCTTGGCACCCTTGCCATCGTGTTCGGCCAAGGAATCAAAGGCGGCCGGGCACGGAACCACTGCAAGGAGAGATACGCCCCATGAGTACCGTTGCCGCGTACGCCGCACCTGCCCCCAAGGCCCCGCTGGAGCGCACCACGATCGAGCGCCGCCCGGCCGGCGAGTTCGACGTGGTCATCGACATCAAGTACTCGGGCATCTGCCACTCGGACATCCACCAGGTCCGCGAGGGCTGGAGCGAGGTGCCCTTCCCGCTGGTGCCGGGCCATGAGATCGCGGGTGTTGTCACCGAGGTCGGGTCCGGTGTCACCCGGTACGCCGTCGGCGACCGGGTGGGCGTCGGCTGCTTCGTGGACTCCTGCCGCCGCTGCGAGAACTGCCGCAAGGGTCTGGAGCAGTACTGCGCCGAGGGCAACACCGCCACGTACGCCGCCACCGACAAGTACGGCGAGACCACCTACGGCGGCTACTCCGCGGGCATCGTCGTCGACGAGAACTACGTCGTGCGCATCCCGGACGCGCTGCCGCTGGACGTGGCCGCCCCGCTGCTGTGCGCGGGCGTCACCACGTACTCCCCGCTGCGCCACTGGAACGCCGGGCCGGGCAGCAAGGTCGCCGTCCTCGGCATGGGCGGCCTCGGCCACGTCGCCGTCAAGCTCGCGCACGCGATGGGCGCCGAGGTCACCGTACTGAGCCAGTCGCTGCGCAAGAAGGACGACGGGCTGCGGCTCGGCGCCGACCACTACTACGCGACCAGCGACCCGAAGACCTTCGAGGAGCTGGACGAGAGCTTCGACATCATCCTGTCCACGGTGTCCGCGCCGCTGGACTTCGGCGCGTACCTGAAGCTGCTGAAGACGGACGGCGCGCTGGTGAACGTGGGCCTGCCGGAGGAGCCCATCTCGCTCAACCTCTTCTCGGTGGTCATGGGCCGCCGTACCCTCGCCGGTTCGTTCATCGGCGGCATCGCCGAGACGCAGGAGATGCTCGACTTCTGCGCCGAGCACGGGGTGGGGGCCGAGATCGAGACCATCCGGGCCGAGGAGATCAACACGGCGTTCGAGCGGGTGCTCTCCAGCGATGTCCGCTACCGCTTCGTCATCGACGCCGCCACGATCTGACATTCACTCAGTTTCGCGTCCGCGGCGCGCGTTTCCGGCCTCGGCGGCCGCTCCCCTTCCGGGAGCGGCCGCCGAGGTCGTTACCAAGACATGGGATGAATAACCGTGTCGCGAGCCTTGACGACCCCAATGGTCCAGTCCATCGTATGTACGCGCCACGCCCGCGCATACCGGCGGGATCGACGCTTTCCCTGCTCCTCCGACCTCCTCCACAGGGACCTCACATGGCAGAAGACTCTGCTCCACGCGGTTTCAGTCGTCGGACGTTACTCGGCTCCATGACCGCCACGGCCGTCGGCGTGCCCCTCCTCGGGCAGCTGACGTCGGGCGCCTCCCCGGCCGCCGCGGCCGCCCGGGCGCCGCAACTGGTCTGGAACCCCAGCCCGTCCGGCGTCGGACTCAAAGCCTTCGAGGGCATCGAGGCCGACCGCGGCAATCAGCACCCCGACCGGGACTATGTCGTGATCGAAGGCGGCGACCACTACCGCTTCAACATCTGGAAGGACGACCGGGACACCACCGGCGGCGGCGACCGCCAGCGCACCGAGTCCAAGGGGATGGTGCAGGGCGGTACGAAGCTGAAGATGCGGGACGGGGAGACCTGGACCCTCTCGTACGAGATGTACATGCCGTCCTCGCTGCACGGCACCAGCAAATTCACGCACATCTTCCAGACCAAGACCCCGGTCGACAACGGCGGCCCGTACCTCACGCTGGACCTCGGCCGCAGTGGCGGCAAGGAGACGCTGCGGGCCCGGGCGTACGCCAACTCCGGCTCGCCGGACATCGCCGCCACCGATCTCTCGCCGCTGCGCAACAAGTGGATCACCATCGAGTGGAAGCTGACCATCGGGTCCAGCGGCAAGGCCACGTTCACGGCCCGTAACGGCACCGGTTCCGGCGCCCCGGTCGCGGTGCAGGGCAGCATGTCGAACGTGAAGATGCCGGACCAGGGCGACTACCAGCGGCCCAAGTGGGGCATCTACCGGTCTGTCGAGAGCGCGTCCTCCGACATCCTCGACACCTATCTGCTCTTCCGGAACTACACGGCGTATCGCGGAACCTGAGCGGTACATCGAAAACTCTCCGCCACGGGATGTGTGAGTGCCGTACAACCGGGTATTCGAGCCAGCCGTGGCCAGGACGCCCGCTCCCGGGCACGGCCACTCGCACATACCGATCTTGGACGGAATCATGACTGCTCTTCCCGACGACAACGCCGTTACCGCCACCCAGCACGCCCTCAGCGAGCTGGCCGCGGACCGTGCCGACGAGTCCGCGCTGAACACCCTCGCCGGCAGTGAGGTACTGCTTCCCGCCGCCGAGAGTGCCGAGAACACCGACCCGCAGGCGGTGACCCTGCCGGTGTTCCAGCAGGAGGACGGCGCCCAGCTGGTGCCCGTCTTCACCACCCCGGAGCGCATGCACCAGGCGCTGCCGCAGATCGAGCGTTACCACCAGGTGCCGCTGGGCGCGCTGGCTCAGGGCTGGCCCTCCGAGGAGCTTTCCCTGACCATCGACGCGGGTGCCCCGGAAGCGGTCACGCTGACCGCCACCGGGGTCAAGACCCTGCTCAGCCGCGCCGCCGGCTGAGCACTTTCCCCCATGCTCACCCAGGGCGCGGATGTATGTGCCGACCGTAGTCGTGCACATACATCCGCTGCTTTTCGGGCACCCGCGTGAGCATGGACACATTCACCCGGATCGAACGAGCCATAGAGCGCTTCGAGGACGCACTGCTCGCCAAGGTGTTCCACACCGAGCCGGTGGAACTGCTGGGCGCCCTCCGAGAGGAATGCGACAGCCAGGCGGTGGTGTGCAGTTCGAGCCGGGTGGTCGTGCCCAACGCCTACGACGTCGAACTGGCCGACGAGGTGTACGAGGAGCTGTCCCGGCACGGCAAGCAGGCGGGCCAGACCCTGACGGACAGCCTGATGCGGCACGCGGAGGAACACGGGTACGAGTGGGCGGGCCCGCTCACCGTCCGCGTCACCAAGTCGAGCCGGGTGCCCAACGGGCGGTACCGGGTGGCCGCCACTCCGCTGACCCATATCCGCGCGGACGCCTTCGCCACGCGCGCGGGGTAACCGGCCGGGGCTCACTCCTCCAGCAGTCCGCGCAGCACCCGGCCGAAGATCCGGCGCCCGGCCCGGGCGGTCGGCGCGTCCAGCACCCGCGGCAGCCCCGCCACCCGCGCCTCCTCCCGCCAGACCACGCACGACCGCTCCCCGCGGGCCCAGACCTCGATCTCGGCCCAGCCCAGCACCACGGAGCCGCGCTTCTCCAGTCGGCAGCATCCCGGCCGTCCGCCGCCCGGTGGCTCCCAGCGCACCACTTCCATGGGGTCGTCGAACCCGGCCCGGCCCACCCCGGTGCGTGCCACCACCACCGTCCCCACCCGCGTCGGCCCCTCGGTCCGCACGGCGACGGTGCTCAACGGCACGTACGCGCCGTGCCGCTGCCACTGGGTCAGCCGCCGCCAGGTCTCGTCGGCGGAATGGGGCGAGGGACGCTCGATGCGGAAGAGGGCCACGCCGAGATCGTAGCGACCTCACAGGTCAGGGCGCGTCCACCCAAGAGCGGGTAAAAACCGGCAAGATGTTTGAGCGACGGAAGTGAACGGTCCGTATTCACCGGTGTCGGCCATCAACTGACGCCGGCTCTACGCGACAACTGCTCCGTACAACGACAAGCGGTCCCCGCCAGGAGGCTCCATGCGATCACGGTACTTTGTGACAGGCACCTCACTGCTCATCGGCTCGGTAGTGGTCACCCTCGCCGTGATCGTCTCCCCCGTGATGACGGGGCTGACGCAGGAATCAGCCACGAACCTCTCGAAGATGCAGAACAATCAGTTCGGACCGCTCAGCGGGGCCGACAGGGACTTCGTGGTCAAGGTGCGGCTGGCCGGGCTGTGGGAGTACCCGGCCGGAAAAATCGGGCTCCAGAAGGGGACGACCGAGCAGATCAAGACCGCCGGCAAGCACCTGCTCGACGGCCATCAGCTGCTGGACGCCATCAGCCGGGACGTCGCCCCCAAGCTCGGCATCGTCCTGCCCAACAAGCCCACGCCACAACAGCAGGGCTTCATCGACACGATGAACGCGAAGACCGGCAAGGACTTCGACACGTACTACGCGAACATCCTGCGCGTTACCCACGGCCAGATCTTCAGCTCCATCGCCAAGATCCGGCAGACCACCAAGAACTCGCTGGTGCGCAGGCTCGCGGTCCAGGCCAACAACACCGTGCTCGACCACATCACCCAGATGGAGAAGACGGGGATGGTCAACTTCGACTCCGCCGTCTCTCAGATCACCACCACCCCGACCCAGGGTCCGGACTTCACCAAGCCGCCCCAGCCCGCCCCGGGCGAGCCCACGTTCATCGTCGGCACGTCCAAGCCCACGGCCCCGCCCAACTCCGTGAGCACGGCGGACAACGGGGGCGAACAGAGCCTCGACCCGAACGTGGTGAACGGTGCCGGGCTGGGGGCGGGGGCGGCGAGCGGGGCCGGCGGGGTCACCACTCCGCCCGCCGCGTCCTCCCCGCCGCCCTCCGCTCCGTAAGCCCTCAGGGACGCGGCCCGACCACCGTCGCGGCCGCGTCGACGATGGTGATGGCCATCGCCGGACAGGAATCCGCCACGTCCAGCACACGTTCTTCCTCCGGAACCTCCCCGCTCAGCGGACGCGCCCGCTCGTCGTCGAGGACGAACAGATCGGGCGCGATCCCGGCGCACATGCCGGACGCCATGCACCGGCCGCCGTCGACCTCGGCCTTCCACGTCATCCGGCTCACCACCCCACCGGCATGACCCGCGGCCCCCGAACCAGCATCTGGTCCTTCCACACCACGTCCCCGGCCAGGTGCAGGTTCGGGAAGCGGCCGACGAGCGCGCCGAGGGCCTCCTGCAGCTCCAGACGGGCCAGTGGCGCGCCCAGGCAGTGGTGCACCCCGTGGCCGAATCCCAGGTGCTGGGTGGCGGGGCGGGCGACGTTCAGCCTGCCCGGTTCGTCGAAGCGCAGGGCGTCGCGGTTGGCCGAGCCGACGGCCACCAGGACGGGTTCCCCGGCCCGTACCAGGGTGCCGCCCACCTCGATGTCCTCGGTGGCGTAGCGGGCCTGGGAGGCGCCGACGCCGAGCGGGACGAACCGCATCAGCTCCTCGACGGTGCCCTTGATCAGCTCGGGCTCCTCGCGCAGTCGGCGTAACTCGTCGGGGTGGTCGAGCAGCGCCATCACGAAGTTGGGGATCTGGGTGGCCGTGGTCTCGTGCCCGGCGACGAGGATGCCGACGCACAGATCGACGAGTTCCAGCTCGGAGAGCCGGTCGCCCTGGTCCCGCGCCTCGATCAGGGAGGTCATGATGTCGTCGCGCGGGGCTTCCCGGTGTTCCCGCACCAACCGGGCCATGTACGCGCGCAGTTCCTCGCGGTTGCCCTCCCACTGCGCCGCGGTCAGCGAGCTGGTGGACAGGGCGGCGTCGCTCCACACCCGGAACTTCGGCCGGTCCTCCTCCGGCACGCCCAGCAGCCGGCAGATGACGGCGACCGGGATGGGCAGGGCGTAGCGGTCCACGAGGTCGGCGGGCGGTCCGGCGGCCTCCAGCTCGTCCAGCAGCGAGTGCGTCAACTCGCTGACGTACGGCCGGAGTTTCTCCACCTGGTGGACGGTGAACGCCTTGGCCACGAGGGTGCGCAGCCGGGTGTGGTCGGGCGGGTCCATGCTCAGGATGCCGCCGTCCATCTGTCCCTCGCCCTGCCGCGGTGTGTCCCGCTTCAGGGCCTCCGCGCGGCTGAACCGCCGGTCGCCGAGGACCAGCCGGGCGTCGGCGTACCGGGTGGCCAGCCAGGCGGGTTCGCCGTACCGCAGGCGCACCCGGAGCAGTCCGGGGCGGTGGCGCGCTTCCTCGTAGGCCGCGGACAGATCCAGGCCCGCGGGGTCGTTGAAGGGATAGGCGATAGGTGTCGTCTCCGCTGTGGTCATCGTGACCTCCCTGGCGTAAGCACGTGCTTACAAAGCTAGGGCGGTCCCCTTGATACGGTCAACGGCGCCTCTCGGCCGGTGTTCTGACGCTCCGACGGAACGAACAGGTGGCGAGGGGTGGGGCGGTCGGCCGACGACAGGAGTGGATGATGGGTGGAACCACACCGCAAACACCTCGGCGGGACGCGCGGGGCACCCGGCGGATGCTGCTGGAGGCGGCGTCGGCCCTGTTCGCCGAACGGGGGTACGAACGGGCCACCGTACGCGACATCGCGGAGCGCGCCGGGGTCAACCAGGCGCTGCTGTTCCGCTACTTCGGCTCGAAGAAGGCCCTGTTCGGGGAGGTGGTGGCGCACGATGGCCAGGAACAGCTGCACACCACCCCGCCCGGGGAGCTGTTCGAGACCGCGCTGCGCGGCATGCTCGGCCGCGGCGACCGGGCCAGGCAGGACCGTGCGCTGGCCACTTTGCTGCGCTCCGTCGGCAGCGGCGACGAGATCGGTACCGCGGCGCGCGAGATAGGGGACGACTACGCCCGGGTGCTGGCCACCCTGAGCAGCTCCGAGGACCGCGGACTCCGCGCGGACCTGGCGCTTTCCTGGCTGCTGGGCATCGGCCTGATGCGGGTGGTGGTGGGCAAGGAATCGCTCGCCGAGGCCGATCCGGACGAGGTGTGCGCGCTCGTCACCGGCGCGCTCGCCACCTTGCTGGAGGATCTGCCGGTCGGGCGCTTTGGCGATCCGCACTCCACAGCCTCCGCCGACTTGGCACGGTAGGACCATGACGAGCAATGATCCGGACACCCCGGAGACGAACGACCGGCCGCGCCGGGTTCCCGCGGCCCAGGCGATGCGTGGCGCGGCCCAGCAGCTCGGCGAGTTGCTGGGCACCGCTCCGGAGTCCGTATCCGCGCTGCAGCCGACACAGGACGGATGGCTGGCCGATGTGGAAGTGGTGGAGCTGGAGCGGGTGCCGGACACCATGACCATCATGGCCTCGTACCGGGTGACCCTCGATACGCAGGGCATGCTCCTGGGCTACGAAAGACTGCGCCGTTACGCGCGCGGCCAGCTCGACCGGGGCCGCTAGCCGCCCCGTCCGCCCCGATCCCGTCCGCTCGCGCCCCGCGCCACCGCCTCCCGGTGGCGCGGGGCGTCCGTCGTCGCGCCTCGTTGTACGCCGCACATGTTTCGCCCGGATCAGGGGTGAACACGGGTGCCGTCCCGCCCGTACAAGCACACGGGCAGACCGAGCGAGCGAGAGGACGACCACACGTGACCGTCATGACGCAGAGCGGCGGAGTACCAGCCACACCCTCGACCGGTTCAGGGACCGGCAGCCTCTTCGACATCCTTGAACTCATTCTGGACCGCGGCCTCGTCATCGATGTCTTCATCCGGGTCTCCCTCGTGGGAATCGAGATCCTGAAGATCGACATTCGGATCGTGATCGCCAGCGTGGACACCTATCTGCGGTTCGCCGAGGCGTGCAACCGCCTCGACCTGGAGTCCGGCCGCAAGGCCCCGGACAAGCTCAGCGACATCGTCGGCACCATCGTCGAGGGCGGTGCCCGGGGCAAGACCCAGGGCGCGCTGAGCGGCGCCATCGATGCCATCGGCGATGTGTTCGGCGGCGACGACGACAAGGACAAGTGATGCATCTCTACCTCTACGCGATCACCCGCTCCGACCATCCGCTGCGGCTGGACGGGCTGCGCGCGGTGGGCGGGGTGTCCGGCGCGCCGCGCGCGGTGACCAGTGGCCCGCTGGCGGGCGTGGTGAGCCCGGCGCCGGAGGCCCTGCGCCCCAAGCGCCGCGACCTCGCGGCCCATCAGACGGTCCAGGAGCGGCTGATGGCGGACGGGGCGGTGCTGCCGATGCGGTTCGGGCTGCTCGCCCCCGACGAGGCGGCGGTCAGGTCGGCGCTGGATGCCAAGCGCGACGAGTACGTCCGCGGCCTCGATGAGCTGAGCGCCACCGCCGAGTTCAACCTGAAGGCGGCGCGCTCCCAGGACGACCTGCTGCGGGAGGTGCTGACCGAGTCCGACGACGCGCGGCGCCTCAACGAGCGCACCCGTGACGGCGGGGGTTCGTACGAGGACCGGATGGCGCTCGGCGAACTGATCGCCCGCCAGCTGGGGGCACGGCAGCAGAGACTCGCCGAGCAGGTCGTCGGCCGACTGGCGGGGATGGCCCGCGGCAAGGTGGTGTCGTCCCCGGCCGGGGACGACTTCCTCAACGCCTCGTTCCTGGTGGAGCGGGGGCGTGCCGAGGAATTCTCGCAGGCCGCGCGGCAGTTGGCGCACGGCTACGGGGACGGCTACGACTTCCGGCTGCGCGGCCCGCTGCCCCCGTACAGCTTCGTGGCCTGAGGGGCGGGGCGCCGTGGGACTGCTGACCGGGCTCCTCACCTTTCCGCTCGCGCCGGTGCGCGCGACCGTCTGGGTGGCCGAGCAGGTGCTGGAGGCCGCCGAGCGCGAGTACTACGACCCGGCGCCGGTCCGGCGCGCCCTCACCGCACTGGAACAGGATCTGCTGGCCGGGCGGGTCGACGAGGACGAATACGACCGCCGCGAGGACGAGTTGCTGGACCGGCTGGACGAGCTGGAACGGCATGACGAGCAGAGACGAGCCACCTGACGATGACAGAACCGGTAGCGGGCAGGCTGGGCCCGCCGCGCCTGCCCGCGGCGTACGACCAGCGGGACGCCGCCCCGTCCCTCGCCGACATCCTGGAACGGGTGCTGGACAAGGGCGTGGTGATCGCGGGCGACATCCGGATCAACCTGCTCGACATCGAACTGCTCACCATCAAACTCCGGCTGCTCGTCGCCTCCGTCGACAAGGCGAAGGAGATGGGCATCGACTGGTGGGAGCACGATCCGTCGCTGTCCTCGCGCGCCCGGCCCCCGGCGGTGGACAGCGGCGGGAGCGACGGGGCGGAACGGTCGCTCGGCGAGGAGAACGCACGGCTGCGCGCCGAGATCGCGGCGCTGCGGGCAGCCACCGGGAACAGGAGCGATGGGTGACCGAAATCGCACAGCACATGGTGTACGCCTACGCGGTGCTGCGCCCCACCCCCGAGGCCGCGCGGGCGGTGGCCGCGCTGCGCGGGGTGGCCGAGGAGCAGGTGGGGCTCGTGGAGACCGGGGACCTCGCCGCGGCCGTCGGCCCGGTTCCGGCCGGGGAGTTCGGGGAAGCGCCGCTCAAGGCGCGCCTGGAGGAGCTGCCCCGGCTCGAATCGCTGGCCCGGGGGCATCACGGGGTGGTGGCGGCCCTGGCCCCGCTGGGCGCCGTACTGCCGCTGCGGCTGGCCACCGTGTACCGGGACGAGGACCGGGTGCGGCAGGTGCTGCAGGAGCGCCGGGACGAGTTCCTGCCGCTGCTGGACCGGCTCACCGGGCGCGTCGAATGGGGCGTCAAGGTCTATACGGACGCCGGTGGCGGGACGGCGGACGCGCCGGAGGACGACGCGGGGGACGCCGGGCTCAGCCCGGGCCGGGCCTATCTCGCCGCGCGCCGCAGACGGCGGCGCGGCGCCGAGGACGCCTGGCAGGCCGCGGTGCGGACGGCCGCGCGCATCGCGGACGAGGCCGGGGAGATCGCCGTGGAGCGGGTCGCCCACCGGCCGCAGCGCGGCGAGCTGGCCAGGGCGGGCGGCGGGGACCACGGAGAGCACGGAGAGAACATCGCCAACGACGCGTATCTGGTGCCCGCCGACCTCGCCGAGGACTTCCGCGCCCGCGTCCTGGCCGCCGCCGAGGGCCAGGAGGGGGTGCGGGTCGAGGTGACGGGCCCCTGGGCGCCGTACTCGTTCGCCCTCCCGCCCGCGCCCGCCGCCCATCGGGAGAGCGCGTGAGCACCGCGCTGGACGAGGAGGACGCCCGGGCGCTCGCGGGCCGCGAGGTCGCTCTGATCGACATCCTCGACCGGCTGCTCCAGGGCGGGGTCGTGCTGGCCGGGGACCTCGTGCTGTCCATCGCGGACGTCGATCTCATACGGATCGACCTGCGCGCGGTCATCGCCCCCGTCGACGCCGCGCACCCGGCCCCGCCACTGCTCTGACCGGAAGGACCCCGACCGCATGTCAGCCACTCCCGACCGCCCCGCCCAGCGCCTGCGCACCGACCCGGATTCGGTCGAACGCGATCTCGCCAAGCTCGTGCTGACCGTGGTCGAGCTGCTGCGTCAGCTGATGGAGCGCCAGGCGCTGCACCGTGTCGACAAGGGGGACCTGACGGAGGAGCAGGAGGAGCGGATCGGGATGACGCTGATGCTCCTCCAGCAGCGCATGGAGGAGATGTGCGACCGGCACGGTCTGCGCATGGACGACCTCAACCTCGACCTCGGCCCGCTGGGGACCCTGCTGTCCCCGGCGGGTCCGGCTCAGCCGTAGCCGGTTCCCCATACGCCCCACCTTCACGTCAAGGCACGCTCAACCGCCCCACAAGGCCGGTCCGTCATCTTCATCCCTGGATTCACCACCGCACCGCCCCGATATATCGCTTTACTTTTTCTTGGTTTTCCCTAAACGTGCGCATGACTCCGCATAACGGGACCAGGATCGGCGACGGGGCCCCGAATCGAAAGGGAAAAGCATGCGGTACGGCCACGCCTTGCGCGAAGAGATGGAATCTCCTCGCACCACCCCCCTCATCGGCATCTACGACATGTACTCGGCATCGATCGCCGCCCGCCACTACAACGGCTTCTTCGTCTCCGGCTTCGGATTCGCCGCCTCGCATTACGGACTGCCCGACATCGGCTTCATCGCCTGGCCCGACATGGTGAACTTCGCGGAGCGGCTGCGGCTGGCGTTCCCCGGGCACCATCTGCTGGTGGACATCGACGACGGCTATGTGGACCCCGAGGTCGCCTGCCATGTGGTGCAGCGGCTGGAGCGGGCCGGAGCGTCCGGGGTGATCCTGGAGGACCAGAAGCGGCCGCGCCGCTGCGGACACGCCGACGGCAAGCTGGTACTGCCGCTCGACGAATACCTGGAGAAGCTCGACCTGGTGCTGAGCAGCAGGAAGGACCTGCTGGTGGTGGCGCGCACGGACGCCACCGAGGAGAAGGACATCCTGCGGCGGGCGGCCGCGCTGGCCGAGACCGACGCGGATGTGGTCCTGGTCGACGGCGTGCGGAGCGTGGACTGGATCCGCCGGATCCGCGGCGTCATCGGCGACAAGCCGCTGCTGTTCAACCAGATCGCGGGCGGGAAGTCGCCGCGGCTCTCCCTTTCCGAGCTGACGGATCTCGGAGTGGACATCGCGATCTACAGCACCCCGTGCCTTTTCGCGGCGCATGGCGCGATCGACGGCGCGCTGGTCGATCTGAAGATGTCGGACGGCCGGCTGCCGGACACCCGGGAGACCGGCTCCATCGGCGTCAAGGGTGCCACGGAGCTGCTGGAGGAGAACATCAGCAGGCACCACGACAATCACCAGCCGGCCTCCGTGTGATGGACGGAATCCGTTCCGTGCCATTGACGCTCTTCCGGTCCGGCACCGGCCGTCACCGAAAAGCGAGGAAAGACACCGGCTTTACCCGGGCGTCCACCACGGGAATCCTTCTCGCGGCCACCGCGGGCGTGTGGTGCGGCGACGGCGGGGCCGCCTCCGCCGTGGCGGCGCGTCCGCCCCTGGGCGCCCCGGAGGAGGAGCCGGCCGAGGCCACGCCGGTCACCCGGACGAACATCGGCCTGGTGGTCATCGACAACTCCTTCGCGGACTCCTGGCTGGAGATCGACCGCGCCCTCAACACCCTGCTCGCCAGCACGGGCACGGCGGGCAGCGACCACGACGGCGGCGGCGGAGGCTCGGTCGAGGTGCGCACCCCATGACGGCCCCGGTCCCGGCCCCGCCGCGGGCGGGCGGCCCGGCCCTTCCCTCCCGGCACAGCGAAAGCGGTGATTGATCTGAAGTCCTTGCCCTGGCCGATGTCCTGGCCGGGCCGGTTGGGGAGGGCGGTCGACCCTTACGTCGCCGCCCTTCTCGGCACGGTCGCGCTCGCCGCGCTGCTGCCCGCCTCCGGGCGGGCGGCGGTGGCGGTCGAGGACGCCGCGGACATAGCCATCGGTCTGCTCTTCTTCCTCTACGGCGCCCGGCTGTCCACCCGTGAGGCGGTCCACGGCCTGCGGCAGTGGAAGCTCCACCTCCTGGTGGGGTCGAGCACCTTCGTCCTGTTCCCGCTGCTGGGGCTGGCCGCGGGCGCCCTGGCCCCCTTCCTGCTCACCGACCGGCTCTACACCGGCCTTCTCTTCCTGTGCGTCGTCCCCTCGACCGTCCAGTCCTCGATCGCCCTCACCTCCACGGCCCGGGGGAACGTCCCGGCCGCCATCTGCGCCGGTACGTACTCCAGCCTGGTCGGCATGGCCGCCACCCCCCTGCTGGCGGCCTGGCTGATCGGCTCCGACGCCGGATTCTCGGCCGACGGCCTGGTGACCATCGCCACCCAGCTATTGCTGCCCTTCGTCGCCGGGCAGTGTCTGCGCCGCTGGATCGGGGCGTTCATCGGGCGGCACCGGCGGGCCCTCGGGCTGCTGGACCGCGGCTCGATCCTGCTGGTCGTCTACACCGCGTTCAGCCGGGGGATGACGGAGGGCATCTGGCAGCAGATCACCCCGGTGCGGCTGCTGGCCCTGCTGAGCCTGGCCGCGACCCTGCTGGCAGTGGCGCTCACCACCACGTCCTGGGCCGCGCGCCGCCTCGGCTTCGGCCGGGAGGACCGCGTCGCCATCGTCTTCTGCGGCTCGAACAAGAGCCTGGCCACCGGGCTGCCCATGGCGGCGGTGCTGTTCGGGGATTCGGCGGGGCCGGTGATCCTGCCGCTCATGCTCTTCCATCAGCTCCAGCTGATGGTGTGTGCGGTCATCGCGAGCCGATGGGCCCGCCGCTCCGCCGAGCCCAAGCCCCTGACCAGGGCACATACCGCGACCCCCTAAAGGTCCGCGTTTCAACCTCTTGGTACCGTGATTTTTAGCGGTGTCACCCACCGCGAAGCACAACCAGTGAGGAAGCAGTACCCATGAAGAGCGATCTCACCGAAGCGGAGGCATCCGACCCTGCCTCTTCCGCAGGCGCGGCCACCCGGTGGAACCCGACCGGCCACACCTGGGAAACCACCTCGCGAGGGCGCGCCATTCTCAGCGACCCGCGGCTCAACAGGGGCACCGCTTTCACCGAGTCCGAGCGCGACGAGCTCGGGCTGACCGGCCTGATCCCGGCTCAGGTCATACCCCTGGAGCAGCAGGCCACCCGCGCCTACGCCCAGTACCGGGCCAAGGCCACCGACCTCGACAAGAACGTGTATCTGCGGTCCCTGCAGGACCGCAACGAGGTGCTGTTCTACCACCTGCTCGGCGAGCATCTCAGCGAGATGCTGCCGATCGTGTACACCCCCACCGTCGGCACCGCGATCCAGCGCTACAGCCATGAGTACCGCCGCTCCCGCGGCGTCTACCTCTCGGTGGACGCCCCTCAGGACATCGAGCGCTCGCTGCGCGCCAGCGGCCTGGGCCCCGACGACGTGGACCTGCTCGTCGCCACCGACGGCGAGGCCATCCTCGGCATCGGGGACTGGGGCGTGGGCGGCATGGACATCTGCGTCGGCAAGCTCGCCGTGTACACCGCCGCCGCCGGAATCGACCCCGCGCGTGCGCTCCCGGTCGTCCTGGACGCGGGCACCAACCGCCAGGAACTCCTGGACGACCCGCTGTACCTGGGCAACCGTCATCCGCGCGTGGACCGCGAGAAGTACGACGCCTTCATCGCCGAGTACATCGCCGCCGTCGGCCGCGTCTTCCCCGACGCGCTGCTGCACTGGGAGGACTTCGGGTCCGGCAACGCCCGGCGCATCATCGACCAGTACGGCGACAAGGCGCTCACCTTCAACGACGACATCCAGGGCACCGGCGCCGTCAACCTGGCCGCCGTCCTGTCCGGCGCCCGGGTCACCGGTACGCCGCTGCGCGACCACCGCATCGTCATCTTCGGCGCGGGCTCGGCCGGTCTCGGCATCGCCGACCAGCTGCGCGACGCCCTGATCGCCGACGGGCTCGCCCCGCAGGAGGCCTCCGACCGGTTCTGGTGCATCGACCGGTACGGCCTGATCACCGATGACACCGCGGGTCTCGACCACCACCGGCGGCGGTACGCCCGCCGGGCGGCCGACGTCACCGACTGGCACCGGGACGAGCAGGTCGGCGGCATCGCGCTCGCCGAGGTGATCCGCCGCGCCCGGCCGACCATCCTCATCGGCACCTCGGGCCAGGGCGGCGCCTTCACCGAGGAGATCGTGCGGGAGATGGCCGCCCACACCGAGCGGCCCGTCATCCTCCCGATGTCCAACCCGACCCCGCTGGCCGAGGCCAAGCCCGAGGACCTGGTCCGGTGGACCGGCGGACGGGCCCTGATCGCCACCGGGAGCCCCTTCCCACCCGTGCCCCATGACGGGGTCACCCACGTCATCGGGCAGGCCAACAACGCCCTGGTCTTCCCGGGCCTCGGCCTCGGCGCGATCGTGGCCCGCGCCACCCGGATCACCGACGGCATGCTGCTGGCCGCCGCCGAGCAGATCGCCGAGATGATCGACCCCGGCACCCCCGGCGCCCCGATCCTCCCGCTGGTCGACCAGCTGCGCGAGACCTCCGCCGCGGTCGCCGCGGCCGTCGCCCGCGCCGCCGCGCACGACGGGGTGGCCCGTACGCCCATCGCCGGCGATTCACTCGACCGCACGGTCCACGAGGCCATGTGGAGCCCGGTCTACCGCCCTATCCAGCCGGTCTGACGACCCGCACCATCCGGCTGAATTAGGGACAAGACCATGAGTTTTTCGCACATCTTCACCATCGTCGTGCCCGTCTTCCTCGTCATCGCCCTGGGCTACGGGGCCGGGCGGGGCACGGCGTTCGCCGGTCAGCGCGCGGACGCGCTCCGGGTACTCACGATGGAGTTCGCCCTTCCGGCGTCCCTCTTCCTGGGCATCGCGAACACCCCGCGCCACATCCTGCTGAGCCAGGGTCCCCTGGTGGCGATGCTGGCCCTCGGGCTGCTCGGCCTGTTCGGGCTGATCCTGCTGGGGCTGCGCACGATGGGGCGGCTGCCGCTGGAGCGGGCGTCGATCCTGGCACTCGCCTCCGTCCAGCCGCAGTACGCCTTCATGGGCGTCACGATCCTGGGCAATCTGTTCGGCGAGGCCAAGGCCGCGATTCCGATCGCCATCGCGGGCATCCTCGTCAACGTCCTCCTCGACCCCCTCGTGCTGATCCTGCTCAACCTCGGCCGCACGGACGGCGCGGAAGCCACCGCGTCGGCGTCCGCGCCCGCCCGCGTCCTGGTGTCCGCGGGCGGCGGACCGGCGACGGACGAGGAGGAGCGGGACGGCGGCGGGGCCGCGGCATCCGCGGCGGCCAAGCCCGTGCCCACCTGGGTGAAGGTCCTCCAGCCGCTGCGCAAGCCGTTCGCCTGGGCCCCGCTGCTCGGGCTGGTCATCTCGCTGGCCGGGGTGCGCCCGCCCGGGATGCTCGAGAATTCGCTGTCGCTGGTGGGCCAGGCCGCCTCGGGTGTGGCGCTGCTGTCGGTGGGCGTCACCCTCGCCCGCGTCGGCAGGCCGCAGCTGAGCCCGGGGGCCATCGCGATCGCGCTGACCAGCGTGGTCGTGCTGCCGCTCAGCACGTACGGCATCGGCCTGCTGCTGACCGGCCAGGAGGTCGCCGCGCAGACGGCCCTGATCCTGGCGTTCCCCGTCTCCCCGGTGCCGATGATGCTCGCGTCACAGCACGTCGAGAGCGAGGAGCACCGGATCGCCTCCTCGGTGATCATCAGCATCGTGCTGGCGTTCGCCACCCTGCCGCTGCTGATCAACCTCACCAGCTAGCGGGGGGGGGCGGCCACACCCCCTGGCCGCCGCACCCTCCGGCCGCCGCGCCGCTCGGCGCGGCGGCCGCGTGCTAGAAAGCTGGGGAGAAAGACATGTCTCCGGCGCAGGGATGGCTCCATTGAGCGCGATCAGTATCGGCCAGGCCGCGGTCCTCGGCGTCGTCGAGGGGGTGACCGAGTTCCTGCCCGTCTCCTCCACCGGCCACCTCAAGATCACCGAGGGGCTGATGCACATCCCGGTGGACGACAAGTCCGTCGTCGCCTTCACCGCGGTCATCCAGGTCGGTGCCATCGCGGCGGTGCTGCTCTACTTCTTCAAGGACATCGTCCGCTTCGTCCGCGCCTGGGGCCGGGGCATCGTCCACCGGGAGCTGCGCGAGCGGCACGACTACAAGTTCACCTGGTGGGTCATCTACGCCACCCTCCCCGTGGTGGCCGTCGGCCTCGCCGCCAAGCCGCTGATCGAGGGGCCGCTGGCGTCCCTGTGGGTGGTGGCCGGGTCGCTGATCGTGGGCAGCGGGCTGATGTGGGCTGCCGACCGGCTGGGCCGCCACAAGCGCGGCGAGGACGACACCTCCCTCAAGGACGCCATGCTGGTCGGCGGCTCGCAGATCCTCGCGCTGCTCTTCCCCGGCTTCTCCCGCTCCGGGGCGACGATGTCCACCGGCCTGATCCTGGGCATGGACCGGCTGGCCGCCACCCGGCTGTCGTTCTTCCTCGGCCTGCCCGCCCTCACGGGTGCGGGGCTGTACGAGCTGAAGGACGCGCTCGGCGGCGGGGTCGCCGCGGCGCCGCTGGTCGTGGGCACGGTCGTGTCGTTCGTCGTGGCGTACGGCTCGATCGCCTGGCTGCTCAAGTTCGTCGCCAAGCATTCGTTCAACGCCTTCGTGATCTACCGCGTCGCCGTGGGCGTCCTGCTGTTCGGCCTGCTGGGTACGCACGTGCTGAGCGCCTGACGGCGCGGGCGTGCGCGAGGCCCCGGGCGGTCGCCCGGGGCCGTTCGCAAGGAAGGATCACTTCAGGCCGATGGCGGCGCCGGGCCCCAGCGGCAGGTCGAATCCGTAGAAGATCCCCAGGATCGCCAGCCACACCACCAGGAACGGCACGACGAAGATCGCCAGCCGGGAGATGAGAGTGCCGAGCCGGGCCTCGGGTTCGTACTGGCGGACCATCGCCAGGATGAGGAAGAGGTACGGGTTCATCGGGGTGATCGCGCCGGTGGCCGAGTCGCCGATGCGGAAGGCGGCCTGGCTGAGCGCCGGGCTCATGCCCATCAGCATGAACGCCGGGATGAAGACGGGCCCGACCAGGGACCACAGCGCGGAGCCGGAGACCACGACGAGGTTGAGGCAGGAGGCCATCAGGACGAACGCGAGGATCGCCCAGAAGCCCGTCACCCCCGTGGCGTTGAGCAGCGCGGCCGCCTTCACCGCCAGCAGTATCCCGACATTGGACCAGTTGAAGAGCGCGATGACCTGGGCGGCCACGAACATCATGACGATGTAGCCGGACATGTTCTTCACCGAGTCGGTCATCGCGGTGACCGCGTCCTCGGTGCCGGTGAGCGTCTTGACCGTGAAGCCGTAGCTCAGCCCGGCCAGCAGGAAGGCACCGAACAGCACGGGGACGATGCCGGTGAGGACGGGCGAGGGGACGAACGCCCCGCCCTCCCCGCGCAGCGGGGCCCCGGGCGGCAGCCACAGGGCGAGGACCGCCGCCAGGTAGACGCCCACCACGAGCGCGGTGACCAGCAGGCCCTTGCGCTGTACCGGGGTGAGGGTCAGACCGGCGTCCTCCTCGGTCGCGCCGTCGGCGGGCTGGTACGGGGCCAGGCGCGGTTCGAGGACGCGGGAGATGAGGAATCCGCCGAGCAGCGCGAGCACGATGCTGCTGGAGGCGGTGAAGAAGTAGTTGATGAGCAGGTGGATGTGGAGGCCCTCGGCGGCGGGCAGCACCGCGGCCGCCTGCTGGGTGATGCCGACGTAGAGGGCGTCGAGCGAGCCGATGGTGAATCCGGCCGCGTAGCCCGCGGTGACACAGGCGAAGCCGCCGATGAGGCCCGCGACGGGATGGCGTCCGGCGCTTCTGAACACCACGGCCGCCAGCGGCGGGAGCACGATGGCGCCGACATCGCTCATCATGTGGGCCTGGCTGGCGACGAGGGCCACCGCGTACGGGAGGGCCGCGCGCGGAACCCGGGCCAGGGTGGCCCGCATGACCGTCTCCAGCAGGCCGGTCTTCTCCGCGAGCCCGACCACCATGATCAGCACCAGCACGGCGCCGATCGGCGGGAAGGTCGCGAAGTTGGGGATCAGGTTCTCCAGCAGCCAGCGCAGTCCCTCGCCGGTGAACAGCCCGCCAATGTCCTTGGTGGTGTCGGTGCCGGGGACGGTGACGGAGACGCCGCCGAGGGCGAGGCCGGTGGAGACGACGGCCAGGATCGCAAAGAGCCCGCTGAACAGGACGATGGGGTTGGGGAGGGCGTTACCGGCGCGCTCGATGAAGGAGAGCACGCGGTCGAGGGGGCCTGGGGGCGGGGAGCCGGGGGTGGCGCTGTCCGGTGCCGGGAGACCGGTGAGTGAGCGCATGGGGGCTACCTTCCGGTTGGAGCCGCTGGGAGCAGCTGGTCCTTGCGGACGATGCCGTCCTGAACGACACACAGGATGTTGTCGGGGTCGCCGAGGACTCCGATGTCGGTGAGCGGGTCGCCGTCGCACAGGATCAGGTCGGCGGTGCGGCCTTCGGTCAGGGTGCCGAGCCGGTCGGCCACGCCGAGGAGTTCGGCGGCGGTGCGGGTACCGGCGACGATGGCGGCCATGGGGTCCATGCCCAGGTCCACCAGGTAGGTCAGTTCCTTCAGGTTCTGGCCGTGCGGGCAGACGGCGGCGTCGGTGCCGAGCGCGATGCGGGCGCCCTGCTCGATGGCGCGGGCGATGTTCTCCTTGGTGATGCCGGACCAGCGGACCTTCTTCTGGTAGTGGAAGGGCGCCATGGTGTCCTTGTTGATGCCCGCGTAGACGGTGGACAGGGTCGGTACGACGAAGGCGCCGCGCTCCCCCGCCATCTCCAGGGCCTGGTCGTTCAGGCCGTAGCCGTGCTCGATGCTGGTGACGCCGCCGCGCAGGGCGTTGAGGATGCCCGCGGTGCCCTGGGCGTGCGCGGCGACCGGCTTGCCGCCGTGGCGTCGGCACTCGTCGACGACGGCCCGGATCTCCTCCTCCAGCAGCCCTTCGTCCTCCGGCTGGTCGTAGGGGCTGCCCATGCCGCCGGTGGCGCAGATCTTGACCAGGTCGGCGCCCGCGCGCAGCACCTTGCGGACGGCGAGGCGGGATTCGTCCACGGTGTCGGCGATCTCGGACATCTCGCCGCCGCTGAGGTCGGTGCCGTCGGGCAGGCGGACGTCGGCGTGGCCGCCGGTGTGGCTGATGATCCGTACGGCGGTGTGCATCCGGGGGCCGGTGATCCGTCCGCTCTCCACCGCGGTGCGGTAGCCCGCGGAGAGTCCGCCCAGGTCACGGGCGCTGGTGATGCCCGCCTCCAGGGTCTGCCGCATGCGCGTGGCGGTGTCGAACGTGACCAGTACCGGGTCGAGTTCACCGCGGCGGCCGGGCGGGGAGGCGTGTGCGTAGGCGAGATGGGTGTGGCAGTCGAAGAAGCCGGGGAGGACGGTGCGGCCTCCGGCGTCGATGACGCGGGGCCGGCCGGTGTCGCCGACGGGCGCGGGGGGCGCGGTCGCGGCGGGTCCGGCGTAGCTGAGGGTGCCCTCGGCGTCGGTGATCACGACGGCGTCGGTCACGGGGGCCGCTCCGGTGCCGTCGATGAGGGTGGCGTTCTCGATGCGCAACGCGGTCCGGACGCTCTCGGGGGCCAGCTGATCCTTCATGGGATCGGGTTCACTCCTCGCATGCGGAAACAAGTAGGAGCAGTGTTGGGCCGACGCGTTTGTCGCGTGCTACGGTGCAGCATTCCATCGAGAATCGGCCACCCGACGCAGGAATCAGCCGCCCATGGACACGCAGTTTTCCGCCGGACCCCCTCCGGACGAGCTGGACGAACTGGACCGGGGTGTGGTGCACACCCTGCAGATCCACCCCAGGGCCCCGTGGACGCTGGTCGGCGATGTCCTCGGCGTGAACCCGGTGACGGCCGCACGGCGCTGGCACCGGCTGGAGGAGGCGGGCCTGGCCTGGGTGACCGCCTATCCGCGGCTGTCCGACGCGCGCATCGTGGTGACCGCCGTGGTGGAGATCGACACCGAGCCCGGGGTCGGCGAGGAGGTGGCCGAGGCGCTGGCCGCCGACCCGGCGGTGGCGAACGTCAAGCTCACAGCGGGCAGCCGGGACCTGGTGGCCGCCGTGCAGACCACGGACCTCGCTGAGCTGGCGCATCTCGGCACGGTGCTGTTCCGGGGGCAGCCGGGGGTGCGGGCGACCCGTACCCATGTGGCGACGGCCGTGCCGACCGAAGGCAGCCGGTGGCGGCTGCGCAGCCTGGACGCGATGCAGTGCGCCCGGCTGGAGGCGGCGGCCTGCCCCGCGCCCGAACCGGCCAGGGACGCCGCGGGCCCGGACGCGCTGGACGCGCGGCTGCTGGAGCTGCTGAGCACCGACGGCCGGATGTCCCTACGGGACCTGGCGGCGGGCGCCGACGCGGGTCCCACCACGGTGCGGCGCCGCCTCGGAGTCCTGCTGGCCTCCCGGGTGAGCCTGCGCTGCGATCTGGCCCGGCCGCTGTCCGGCTGGCCGCTGTCCGCGGTGTACTTCGCGTCCGTACCGGCGCAGCACCTGCGGGAGACCACCCGGCTGCTGGCCGGGATGCGGGAGGTGCGGTCGTGCTCGATCACGGCCGGTCCGCACAACGTGGTGATCGATGTCTGGCTGCGCGCGATGAGCGATGTGCACGGCTTCGAGGCGCATGTGGCGGGGAAAGCGCCGCATCTGACCATCGACGACCGCTCGGTGGTGCTGCGCACGGTGAAGCACATGGGACGGCTGCTGGACCGGGACGGGCGCTGCGTGGGCGTCGTCCCGCTGCGCCAGCCGCAGGCGACGCTCCACGTGGCGCGCGACGAGGACTGAGCGTCGGGAGAACCGGGCGTTCGGGAGAACCCGGCGTCGGGAGACGAGAACCGGACGTCGGGATTCGGTCACCTCAGCGAGCGGGAAGCGCCTCGCGCCTATCCATCTGTCATATGCCTGCGTAGGACGATCGCATGATGCGTCTCCCTCCCGGTAACCCAGAAGAGCCTGTTCCCGCTACGTCCGGCCCGGCGCGGCGATGAACCGGACGCGGCCGCGGCACGGGCGGTACGGCGACGGCACCAGCCGCGGGCCCTTGCGTACGGACGACCATGGCACGGCGCGAATGGCCTGGTCCGGGCGGGTGCGCCCGGCGGCGACCGGCCCACCGGCCGCTCCCCCGCCACGGTGCCGCCGTGGCCCCGGGGCCACGGAGGCACGAAAGGGCCGCGGACCCTACTACACGGCGTACGCGGTTTCGGCCCATCGACAGATTTCACCCCCATCCGCTGAACCGTGCGTAACCTCTCCGTCACTGGCGTAGCCCCCGGGTGCGCCACGGGCAACGCAGGAGGGGAGACCGCATGCCCGGAATCGACGAATGCCTGCTCGACGCCATGACGGTGAACGGCGCGCGCGGTGCCGCCGTGATCGAGTGGACCAGCGGGCTCGCGCTCGGCATGGTCGGCGAGACGCGCGACGGCGACCCCGAGGCCACCGCGGCGGAGACGGCCGAATTGGCGCGCATGGCCGCCGAGCAGTCCGCGTTCGCGGCGCTCGAATCGCGCGGCGCGGGCCACGGCGACGGCGGGAGTGCCGGCGACGACGGCGGGGTGCCCGGGGACGCTCCCGTGGAGGACCTCATCGTCACCACTCGCACCTGCTACCACCTGCTGCGCTTCGTCGACACCGCCTTCGACAGCGGGGTCTTCTTCTATCTGTGGCTCGACCGGCGCGAGGGGAACCTGGCGCTCGCCCGGATGCGGCTGCGCGATCTGTCGCAGCGGCTGGCGCTCTGATGAGACCCGGCCAAGCGCCCCGCCTCACCGAGCTGGCCGCCGAGGGGGCCAGCGGCGCGCTGCTGTGCGACGCGGGCACCGTCTATCTCACGGACGGTCAGGTCGTGCACGCGGAGAGCCCGAAGGCCCCGGGCCTGGATGTGCTGCTCACCACCGGCGGGCGGCTGACCGCCGACGGCTGGCGGGAGGCGGTCGGCCACCCGGCCGCCGCCGGGCGGGTCGGCCGGTTCCTCGTGGACAGCGGGCGGCTGACCGACGCGGAGCTGGAGATCTGCCATCTGGGCGCACTGTTCGACGCGGCCTGGTTCGCGCTCGGGCCGGGCAGCGGACCGCGCGGCTTCCAGCGGGGCGCGGCGCACTGGTTCGGCCCGGTGCGCCCGGTCGGCGCGGTCGCCGTCGAGCGGGAGATCGTACGGCGCGGCAAGCTGCTCGACAGCCTGTGGCCGTATCCGCGGGTGGACACCGAGCCGGTGGTGCTGCGCCGCCCGGACGGTCACCTGCCGCCGGTCACCCGCCGCCAGCGCGCGGTGCTGGCGCTCGCGGACGGGCTGCGCACCCCCGCCGGGATCGCCCGGGCGCTGGGCCGCCCCGCCTTCCACACCGTGCTCGACGTACGGCGGCTGGCGGCCGCGGGTTACGTCGAGACGCCCCGATCACCCCGCGCCCCCATGCCGCGGGACCCGGAACCCGGCCTGGCCGCGGTCGACTTCGCCGAACCCGACGCCCCCCTGCTGCGTCGGCTCCGTGACGCCTTGGAGGCACACCTGTGATTCCCCCGACCGCCCCCGCCGCCTCGGGCATCCCGTGGTGAGACGCGCCCTGCGGCAGCGCACGGACCCGCGGCAGCGCACGGATCCGCGTCGGCGGACCGACCCGCGACAGCGTGCGGAAAGGAGAGAGCTGTTGGCCGCCGAACCCGAAGTCCTGGACGAGTTGCGCCGATTGCGGGCCCGCGTCGTCCATGTGACCGGCGCCCTGGTCGCCACCAGCGACGGTCTCGTGCTGGCGCACGACACGGCCGCCATCGAGCCCGAGGGCGTCGCCGCGCTGACCGCCGCGGCCCTCGGCGTCACGCAGTCGCTGGCCGATGCCACCGGCCGGGGCGCCTTCCGTGAGCTGCTGGTCCGCGGCGAGGAGGGCTACGTCGCCACGTACGCCGCGGGCCCCGCGGCCGTCCTGACCGTGCTGGCCGGGGGGCGCACCAACGTGGGCCGTCTCCATATGGAAGCCCGCAGGTCGGGCGCCCGCGTCGCCGAGCTGGTGGGCGACGCGCTCGGCAAGGCCGAGCAGGGCTGAACTCAGCCACCACACACCACCGGACACACCACCCGGACACCCCGTCCGGGCACACCCCCGGATACACATCCATCGAAAGGAACTGCCAGATCATGGCGAACACCCAGACCGCGCTCAAAGAGGCGATGACGTCCATCGAGGGCACCCTCGGCGTCGCGCTGGTCGACTACTCCAGCGGCATGGCCCTGGGCACCTTGGGCGGGGGCAAGGAACTCGACCTGACGGTGGCGGCCGCGGGCAACACCGATGTGGTCCGCGCCAAGGTCCGCACCATGGAACAGCTCGGCCTCAAGGACGGCATCGAGGACATCCTGATCACCCTCGGCAGCCAGTACCACCTGATCCGGCTGCTGAAGGGCCGGAACAGCCAGGGGCTCTTCCTCTACCTGGCGCTGGACAAGAACCGCGCCAACCTGGCGATGGCCCGCCACCAGTTGCGCCGGATAGAGGCCGACCTGGAGGTCTGACCCTCCGGAGCGGTCGCGGGGCGACAGGCAGGCGGCGGCTGCCCGTCGCCCCGCACCGAGAGGTTCAGATAAGGCTAGGCAATCCTCACCACCCCTTCTATGCTGAGCCGCCATGAGCTGGTCGGAATTGATGGCGGTGAGCCTCGGGTACGCGCTCGCCCTGGCGGCACTGTTCTCGGCGGTGATCGTCGGCGGACTGCTGGTGGCACGGGACGCGCTGCTCGACGGCTATCCGCCCGCGATCCGGGAGCGCCACGGCCCGCAGAGCCCCCGCGGGAAGCGCACCGCCTCGGTGATGGGGCTGCTGAACGCGCTGCTGTTCGTCGCCGTCCCGGTCGTGGGTGTGACGGACCTGCACCGCCGGGCCGACGGCGCCCTCGGCTTCTGGCCCGCGTTCGTGCTCGGCGGCGTGGCCTTCCTCGGCCTCGTCCTTGCCGATCTCCTGGTCCTGGACTGGTGGCTGTTCTGCACGGTCCAGCCGCGCTTCATGGTGCTGCCGGGGACGGACGGCATGTCCGAGTACCGGGATTACGCCTTCCACTGGCGGGTGCTCGCGCCCGCGCCCGTCCCCTGGCCGCTGCTCGCCATTCCCGGTTACGGGGTGGCCGTCGGCGCCGTCTCCGCGGTGACCGAGGCCGTCGTCACCTGAGCACGGCGGTGCTCAGCGCCCCTCCTGGCGCGCCTTGCGCCGGGCCTCCTCCTCGTTGAACAGATCGGCCAGCTTCCGGGTGTGCGCGTCGAGTTGGATCTCGCCGTCCTCGTCGTCGTCCCCGTCGTCGTCGATGAGCAGGCCCCGTTCGCGGAGCCGCTGGTCGTGCAGCTTCACCGGCGGCTGCGGATCCCAGTCGGAGGGCCGGGGCCCCTCGGGGCCGTCCGGCCCGATCCGCACCAGACGCTCGACGCGCACGATCCTGAACAGCCGCTCCAGCACCCGCAGTTCATCGCCCCGCTCGGCGTCCAGCCGGTCCGCCGCGGCCATGTACGGTGCACGCTCGGCGGGTTCGAGGCCGAGCTTCCACGGGATGAGGACACGCATCTCCAGCGCCAGGGTGTCCCGGGCGCCCTGGGGTGTGGTGGACGTCCCCGTACAGTCGGAGCGCCACTCCCCGGCGGCCTTCTCGACCGTCATGAACGTCGGCGGCAGCAGCACGCCGCCCGGGTGGGTGTCGGCCGCGCGCAGGCAGTCGTCGCGCACCTCCTGCGGGACGCTGCCCCGCTTGGGCAGCATCGACAGCAGTTCGAGCTTCAGGATCCCGTCGGACACACCGGTGGCGGTCACCGGGTCGATCACGAACCCCGAGGTGGGGTCCGGCGCCCGGTGCGCCTCCCCCGGCGGCGCCGGATCCAGGTCGGTGATCCGCGGCGGCTCGGGACCCTCCGGGCCGGAGCGGAGGAAGCGCTCGGCCCGGACCACCCGGAACCGGCTGCCCTGGACCGTCATCTCGTCGATGACCTCCCAGTCCATCCGCTCCGCGGCCGCCGCGCACTCCTCCTGGGCCGCCCGGTCACCCGCGGCCTCCGCCTCCTGCGCCATCTTGCGGAACTGACAGCCCATGCCCTCGCGGGCGTCCTGCGGCGCCAGCCCCGAGAACGGCGAGACCAGCTCCCAGCCGCCCTGTTCACACTCCCGCACCACCCCGAACACCGGTCCGCCGGCCGAGAGGATCTCCGGATACACCTCCCGCGACCGCCATGCCTCCACATCCGCCACCGCCGCCACCGGCGCCTCCGGCGCGGCCACCCGGACCGTCCGATAGGCGGGGACGTTCTCGCCCGCTTCCGTCATGGGGCCAGCATGAGCACATACAAGCCCCTTGCGCGACAGATCGTCTGAAAGACCATCCGTCCGTGGGATGAGCCCTTGCGGCACCCTCAACAACAAGGTCACGCACGCTTATTGACCCGCCGTCCGGCGCCGACCTAGCCTCCATCTCCATACGTAGACCAGGTACATATACGTGGAATCACTCACGTGGAGCGGGGTCACATGCCTCTTGTCATCGTCGGGATCAGCGTCCTGGCCCTGCTGTTCCTCATGACCAAGCTGAAGCTCAACGGCTTCATCGCGCTGCTCCTGGTGGCGGTCGGCGTCGCGCTGGTGCAGGGGGTGTCGCTGGAGAAGATCCCGGATGTCCTCGCGGGAGGCATCGGGGACCAGATCGGCGACACGATGATCGTCATCGGTCTCGGCGCCATGGTCGGCCGGGTCATGGGCGACTGCGGCGCCGCGCAGCGGATCGCGGGCAAGCTGGTCGACACCTTCGGGCTGCGCTGGGTGCAGGTGGCCATGGTGGTGACCGCGATGCTGATCGGCGTGACGATGTTCTACGAGGTCGCCTTCGTCATCATCGTGCCCATCGCGTTCACCATCGTCCGCGTCACCCGGGCGAACCTGCTGTGGGTCGGGCTGCCCATGTCCATCGCCCTGTCGACCATGCACAGCTTCCTGCCGCCGCATCCGGGACCCACCGCGGTGGCCGCGTCGTTCGACGCGTCGGTCGGGCTGACCCTGTTCTACGGCCTCTTCTTCGCCGTGCCGTTCGGCGCGCTGATCGCCCTGGTGTGGCCGCGGCTTCCGTTCATCCGGCGGATGAACCCCGAGATCCCCCAGGGCCTGGTCACCGAGCGCACGTTCAGCGACGAGGAGATGCCCGGCATGGGCTGGTCGCTGTCGGTGGCGCTCTTCCCGGTGGTCCTGATCGCCGGGGCGGCGGTGTACGACATGGCCGTGCCCGACTCCGACCCGGCCCTGCCGCTCATCACCTTCCTCGGCTCGGCGCCGATCGCGCTGCTGCTCACCCTGCTGCTGGCCCTGTGGGCGTTCGGCCCGCGGATCGGACGGGGGCTCGCGGAGGTCAGCAAGTCGTGCAACGCGGCGGCCCAGGCGATGGCGATGATCCTGCTGGTGATCGGGGCGGGCGGCGCCTTCAAGGGCGTCCTCGTGGAGGGCGGGATATCCGACTACATCAAGAACCTCACGGACGACTGGCCGGTGTCCCCGATCTTCCTGGCGTGGCTCATCGCGGTCATCCTGCGGGTGGCGCTCGGCTCGGCCACGGTCGCCGTCGTCACGGCCGCCGGGGTGGTGCAGCCGCTGCTCGACGGCAGCGGGGTCCACCCCGAACTCATGGTGCTCGCGGTGTCCTGCGGATCCATCGCCTTCTCGCACGTCAACGACCCGGGCTTCTGGATGTTCAAGGAGTACTTCAACCTCTCCGTCATCGATGCCATCAAGGCGCGCACCACATACACCACGGTGCTCGCGGTGCTCGGCCTCGGCGGTGTCCTGGCGGTCGAAGCGAGCCTGGACGCCCTCGGCCTGTGACGGCCCCGCGGGCGGGCGGGGCGGAGGCCGGGCACCACGGGGGCAACGGGTGTAAGCAGGAGATATGCGCCTTCGGCACGCCCCCGCTCCGCCCAGCAGGTCATCGCGGTCGAGCCCGGCGCTGCTCCTCCTTCCGCTCGCCGTCATCCTGGCGATCACTCTGATCGACATCCAGGCGCCGCAGGCCATCCATCTCGGGCCGTTCCTGGCGGTGGCGCCCGCCATCACCGCCTCGTTCGCGGGGCCCCTGGCCACGGGGACGATCGGGGCGCTGGCCGTCGCGGCGCAGCTGGCGATCGGGCAGTTGCACGAGGGCCTGATGGCCGACGACTACGAGGCCCATATCGGGACCCTGGTGGTGATCTCCGTGCTGGTGACCGGGTTCCGGTATGTGACCGACCGGCGGGAGCGACGGCTGTCGCAGGTGCGGTCGGTGGCCGTGGCGGCGCAGGAGGTGCTCTTGCGGCCGCTTCCCGACCGGGTCGGGCAGCTGCGGATCGCCGCCGTCTATCTGTCCGCCGAGAAGGAGGCCCAGATCGGCGGCGATCTGTACGCGGCGGTCCGTACCGAGGGCGCGACCCGGCTGCTCATCGGCGACGTGCGCGGCAAGGGGCTGGCCGCCATCGGGGACGCGGCGGTGCTGATCGGCGCGTTCCGCGGGTCCGCGTACCGCAATCTCACGCTGCCGGGCATCGCCGCCCATCTGGGCAACGCGGTGCGCTGGAACTGGCGGCACGGCGCGGTGGACGAGGGTGCGGCCCAGGAGTCGTTCGTCACCGCGCTGATGGTGGACGTGTACGACGACCGCCCGGTCGCCGGAATGGTGAACTGCGGCCATCCACCGGCCCTGCTGGTGCGCCGGGACACGGTACGGGCGCTGGAGCTGGGCGAACCCGAGCTGCCGCTGGGGCTGGACCTGGTGCCGTGGGACGAGTGCACGGTCGAGACGTTCGGCTTCGAGGACGACGATCTCCTGGTCCTGTACACCGACGGGGTCATCGAGGCGCGCGACGCGCACGGCGCCTTCTTCCCGCTGGCCGACCGCATCGCGGCCTGGCGCGGCGACAGCCCGGAGTCCCTGGCGGGCCATCTCCGCGACAGCCTGCTCCAGCACGCGGGCGGGCAGGTCAACGACGACGCGGCCCTCGTCGTCGTCGCCCGCTGCCCCCTCGCCGCCGGGCCCTGACCGCGACGCCACGCCCGCGCCGGGCGCGCCCCGCGCCGGGGCCACGCCGAGTAGGCCCGCTTTGTACCCATTACGCTCGAATGTGAAGGGCTGGTGGAAGGGAGCACATCCGTGTCCGTCACCTCATCCGGGCCGTCCCCGGTCTCCTTGCCCAGACATCGCGGCTGCCCGTTCGACCCGCCCGGTGCGTACGGAGCGCTCCGCGACCGGCGGAAGGCCGCCCGGCTGGCCTTTCCGGACGGAAAGGAGGGCTGGCTGCTCACCGGCTACGAGGACGTCCGCGAGCTGCTCGCGGACGACCGTTTCAGCTCGGACCGCATGCGGGCCTCCTCGCCGGTCCGGGCGTTTCCGGTCCGGGAGAACGATCCGCGCCGGGTGGGCTCGTTCATCAACATGGACCCTCCCGAGCACACCAGGTACCGGCGGCTGCTCTCCCGGTCCTTCACGGTGCGGCGGATGCGGGGGCTGCTGCCGCGCATCGAGGGGATCGTCACGGACCATCTGGACGCGATGGAGCGCACCGGGCCGCCCGCCGATCTGGTGCGGGCGTTCGCCCAGCCCATCCCGTCTCTGGTGATCTGCGAGCTGCTGGGGGTGCCGTACGCCGACCGGACCGCCTTCCAGGCGTGGTCGGCCACCCTGTTCCGGATCGACGAGGACGAGGAGAAGATCTTCGCGGCCCGGGACGCGTTGTGGGACTACATGCGGGACCTGGTGGCGGCCAAGCGGCGGCGGCCGGACGGGGCGCTGCTGTCGCAGCTGGTCCGGGACGCGGACGGGGCGGCCCCGGCGGCGGAGTTCTCCGACGCGGAGCTGACCGGGGTGGGGCTGCTGCTGCTCATCGCGGGCCATGAAACGACGGCGAACATGCTGGCCCTGGGCACCTTCGCCCTGCTGCGCCACCCCGGGCAGGCCCGGCTGATGCGCGAGCGGCCGGAAGCCGCCGATGCCGCGGTCGAGGAGCTGCTGCGCTATCTGACCATCGTCCAGTTCGGCACGGTCCGGGTCGCCCGGGAGGACGTGGAGATCGCCGGGGTGCGGGTGCGGGCCGGGGAGACCGTGGTCGCCTCGATCGCCGCCGCCAACCGGGACCCCGCCCGGTTCCCGGCCCCCGACGACCTGGACCTCACCCGCGATGCCACCGAGCACATCGCCTTCGGCCACGGCGTCCATCAGTGCCTGGGCCAGCATCTGGCCCGGATGGAGATGCGGACCGGCTACCCGGCGCTGCTCAGGCGGTTTCCCACCCTGCGGCTGGCGGTGCCGCCCGAGGAGGTGCCGCTGCGCGACGACATGCTCGTCTACGGGGTCCACCGGCTCCCCGTCACCTGGGAAGGATGAGCGCGATGCGCGTCGAGGTGGACCGCGACCGGTGCCGGGGGGCCGGTCAGTGCGCCCTGTACGCGCCGGAGCTGTTCGACCAGTCCGAGGACGACGGCATGGTCGTCGTCCTTGAAGACCGCCCCGCGGCCGCACTGCGCGGGAAGGCCCGGCTGGCCGCGCGGCTCTGCCCGAACAGCGTCATCCGCGTCGTGGACGACGTACCGGAGGACCTGGCGGGGTCCGACGAGGCTGGGCCGGACGAGGCTGGCGCACCGTGCGCTCCCAGGCATCCAGGAGCGTGACGGCGCAGATCCGGGACACGCTGCCGGGCGTGCCCGCTCCCCCGGCCTGGCTGCGCTGGCTGCCGGTCCTCTATGTGGCGGCGATCCTCGCGATCGAGCCCGTGACACCCGTGGAGTGGCCGGTGAGCTTCCTGCTCATCGCCCTGCCGGTGGTGGCCGCGTTCACGCTCGGCCCGGCCGGGGTCGCCGGGGTCACGCTGTTCACCGTGGTCTTCGAGGGGGTGCTGGCCGGGACTCCGTGCTGCGCGGGCCGCAGCGTCGGCTATCTCTGGGACCGCCACTACGTCGCCTCGTACCTCTCCACCGCCCTGGTCGGCGCCCTCGGCACCGCGCTGGCCGCCCACCGCAAGCGCCAGGAGAAGCAGCTGGTGCGGGCGACCTCGGTGACCGAGGCCCTGATGCGCACCCTGCTGCGGCCGCTGCCGCACGAGGTCGGCCATGTGCTGACGGCCGGGCTCTACCGCCCCGCCGAGGCCGGGACCATGATCGGCGGTGATCTCTTCGACATCCGCGCCACCCGGACCGGGGAGCGGGCCATCATCGGCGATGTCCGGGGGAAGGGGCTGCAGGCGGTCCGTACCGTCGCCGATGTGCTCGGCGGCTTCCGCCAGGCCGTCTACGAACCGGGGGATCTGGGGCAGGTCTGTGCCCGGCTGGAGAGCCGGATCGCGCGGGAGGCCATGGAGATTCCGGACGACGAGCTGTTCGTCACCGCCGCGCTGATCGAGTACGACCCGCTCGCGCACCGGCTGACGGTGATCAACCACGGGCACATCGAGCCCGTCCTGATCTCCCGGGGCGAGGTGATGACGCTGAGCGGGCCGCCGTCCCTGCCGCTGGGTCTGGGCGCGCTGGCCGAGGAGAGCCCGGTGCCGGTGTACCACCGCTTTCTGCGCGGCGATGTGCTGCTGCTGTGCACGGACGGGCTGATCGAGGCCCGCGACGCTTCGGGGGCCTTCTATCCCCTCCTCGACCGGCTGCGCGACCGGTTCGCCGGGGCGCCGCCCCCGGAGCCCCTCGACGTCATCGAGTTCCTCAACATGGATCTCCCGGCCCACGCCCGTGCGCTCCACGACGACGTCGCCGTTCTCGCCATCTCCCCGCACGAGCGCCAGTGAACCGGGCCCTCGCCGCGCACCGGTCAGCCGATGGGCATCTCCGCCCACCGGGTGACGATTCCCCCATGGCCCGGGTGGGTGCCGTGGCGGGCCGAGAGCGCGGTCACGATGCCGAGCCCGCGCCCGTGTTCATCGGGCTCGGCCTCCTCCGGGGAGTCCGGGTGCCGAGGCGCCGGTCCGCCGTCGGTGACCGCGATGTGCAGGGTGCCGCACCCCTTGGCCTCGCTCCAGCGCAGCCGCAGGACGGCCGGGGGCAGGGCGTGCAGAACCGCGTTGGTGATCAGTTCCGAGACCACCAGCAGCGCGTCCTCCAGGCTGTCCGCGGCCAGCCCCCAGTCGGCGAGCAGCGCATGCGCCCGCCGCCGCACGGTGGCCACGGCTTCGTGGAGATGCGGCACCGGAAAGTGATGATCGACGTACGCTCCGCCGGTCCACGGGACGGTCAGCTGATCCGTCATATCTCCTCCTTCCAGATGGTCCGCCGGTCGTGTTCCTCATGTCCTGATACGGACGCTATGGACGACGACCGGCGGGGTCAACGAATCCTGGTCGGCATTACCGAACGTTCCCGTGCGGGGGTGAACGCATGCCCGAAGAGCTACGATCACGTCATGGCCGGCCCGGTGCAGTCCATCGAGCGGGCGGCGGCGATCCTGCGGCTGCTCGCCCAGGGTTCCGGTCGGCTCGGACTCGGCGAGGTGGCCGCCTCACTGGGTCTCGCGAAGGGCACCACGCACGGCATTCTGCGCACCCTGCAGAGCGTCGACTTCGTCGAACAGGACCGGGCCACCGGCAAGTACCAGCTCGGCGCGGCGCTGCTGCACCTGGGGACCAGCTACCTCGACATCAACGAGCTGCGGTCCCGCTCCCTCAACTGGGCCGACGCCCTCGCCGCCCGCAGCGGGGAGGCGGTCCGCATCGGGGTGCCGCTGGAGGGCAAGGTGCTCATCGTCCACCATGTCTTCCGGCCCGACGACACCTTCCAGACCCTCGACGTGGGCTCGCTGCTGCCGCTGCACGCCAGCGCCCTGGGCAAGGTCCTGCTGGCGTTCGGGGCGACGCCGGTGGAACCGCTGCTGGAGGCGGAGCCGGAGACCTACACGCGGCACACGCTGGTCTCCCCGCAGGCGCTGAACCAGGCGCTGGGCGCGATCCGGGAGGCCGGATGGGCGTCCGCGGTCCAGGAAACCGTCATGGGCGAGGCGGACATCGCGGCACCGATACGCGGCCAGGGCGGCCTGGTCGTGGGCGCGGTCGGGGTGTCCGGCACCGTGGAGCGCGTCTGCGACAGCAAGGGCGTGCCCCAGCCGTCGCTGGTCGGCCTGACCCGGGACGCCGCACGGGCCATCTCCCGCGACCTCGGCGCGTCCCGCTGGTGACCCCCATGTCCCGCTCACCCGATGCCCCGCGCGTATCCGCCCGAAGGCAGGCAACGCCATGGTTGAACGCTATGTGATGTCCATCGACCAGGGCACCATGTCCACCCGGTGCATCCTCTTCGACCACCAGGGGCGGCTGGCGTCCGTCGCCCAGCGGGAACACCGGCAGCACTACGCCAAGCCCGGCTGGGTGGAGCACGACCCGGCCGAGATCTGGTCCAATCTGCGGCGCGTGGTGCCCCGGGCGCTGCGCGACGCGGGTGCGGGCCCCGAGCAGATCGCGGCCATCGGCATCGCCAATCAGCGCGAGACCACGGTGGTGTGGGACCGCCGTACGGGCGATCCCGTGGGCAACGCGATCATCTGGCAGGACACCCGCACCGACGCGCTCGTCCAGGAGCTGCGGCGCGACACCGGGGACGACTTCTTCCTCGACCGCTGCGGCCTCTCCCCCGCCACCTACTTCTCCGCGCCCCGCATCCGCTGGCTCTTCGACCATGTCCGGGGGCTGCGGGAGCGCGCGGAGCGCGGCGAGGTGTGCTTCGGCACGATGGAGAGCTGGCTGATCTGGAATCTCACCGGCGGTCCTGCCGGGGGGCTGCACATCACCGACGCCACCAACGCCAGCCGCACCATGCTGATGAACATCCGAACCCTGGCCTGGGACGACGAGCTGCTGTCGTACTTCGGCGTGCCGCGGGCGATGCTGCCCGACATCCGCCCCTCGGCCGAGGGCTACGGAGTGGCGCGGGAGGTGCTGCCGGGCGTGCGGATCGGCGCCGCGCTCGGCGACCAGCAGGCGGCGCTGTTCGGGCAGACGTGCTTCGCACCCGGCGAGGCCAAGTGCACGTACGGCACCGGCAGCTTCCTGCTGCTGAACACCGGCACCAGCCTCGTCCGCTCCCGGCACGGGCTGCTCACCACCGTGGGCTACAAGGTCGGCGACGAGCCGCCCGTCTACGCCCTGGAGGGGCCGATCGCCGTCACCGGCTCGCTGGTGCAGTGGTTCCGCGACCGGCTGGGCCTGATCCACAGCGCACCGGAGATCGAGACCCTGGCCCGCAGCGTCGAGGACAACGGCGGCTGCTACATCGTGCCCGCCTTCTCGGGTCTGTTCGCCCCGCACTGGCGCAGCGACGCGCGCGGCGTGATCGTCGGCCTCACCTCGTACATCACCAAGGGCCATCTCGCCCGCGCGGTGCTGGAGGCCACCGGCTGGCAGACCCGCGAGGTCGTCGACGCCATGAACGCCGACTCGCCCGAGCCGCTGAAGGCGCTGAAGGTCGACGGCGGCATGACGGCCAACAATCTGCTGATGCAGTTCCTGGCCGATGTGCTCGACGTACCGGTGGTACGGCCCATGGTGTCGGAGACCGTCTCGCTCGGCGCCGCGTACGCCGCGGGGCTCGCCGTCGGCTACTGGCCGGACCTGGAGGGGCTGCGCCGCAACTGGCACCGGGCCGGGCAGTGGCTGCCCACGATGGATCCGCAGCGGCGGCAGGCGGAGTACGCGAACTGGCAGCGGGCGGTGGAGCTGTCGTTCGGCTGGCTGAGGTAGGGGCTCCCCGGGTGCTCAGGGGCGGCGCGCCCAGGCGGAGATCATCGGGGCGGTGGCCAGGTCGAGGCGCCCGGTGGCGACGTGTCCGAGGTGCCGGTCGATCTCCTCGTCGGTGGCCAGGCCCGCGGCCACCAGCCGGGCGCGGATCTGCCGCACGGTGGCGGCCTCCAGCACATTGCAGGCCGGTGAGGCCACGGGGAAGTAGGCGTCGGCGCACACGTCCGTGAGCCCCGCCTCGCGCAGCAGCCGGGGCAGGGTGCGCCCGTAACCCAGGTCCGCGCCGCGCGCCGCCATCAGCTCGCGGAAACCGGACCGCAGCCGGTTGGCGAGGCGCTGTTCGGGGCCGGACTCGTCCGGGCACAGCAGCGGCTGGAGCCCCGGATCGGCGTCCTCCAGCAGCAGCCATCCGCCGGGCCGCAGCGCCTGGATCATCCGGCGCAGGGCCTCGGCCCGGTCGGGGACGTGGACCAGGACGAGGCGGGCGTGCACCAGGTCGAACGGGCCGGGCGGCGGCGCGTCCACGGCCACGTCATGGCGCAGCACCTCGATCACCCGGTCGGGACCGGTGGCCGTGGTGCGGGTCCAGGACACGTCGATGTCGGTGGCGATCACCTGTCCGGTGCGCCCGACGCGTTCCGCCAGCCCCTCGGGGACGGAGGGGCCGCCCGCGCCGACCTCCCAGCAGCGCATGCCCGGGCCGATGCCGAGCCGGTCGACGTGGCGGAAGGTGCTCGGGTCGAACAGCTCGGCCAGGGCGCCGAACCGGACGCCCGCCTCGGTCTGCCGGTTGTCCAGCAGATAGCCCTCTTCCCGGCCTTGGTCCCGGTCCGCCCCGCCCTGTGTGCCGTCCATGCCGTCGATCATGGCAGAGCTCTGTTCACCCGCGGTACAGCACCCGGGTGGCCGTAGTGAAGCGGGCGAGGGTGTCCGGCAGCGGGGCGATGCCGATGCCGGGCGTGGTGGGCACCGGCAGATGGCCGTCCGCCAGGACGAACGGCTCGGTGAGGTCCTCGGCGAAGTACCGCTTGGAGGCCGAGGTGTCACCGGGCAGGGTGAATCCGGGGAGGGCGGCGAGGGCCAGATTGGGGGCCCGGCCGATACCGGTCTCCAGCATGCCGCCGCACCACACCGGGACGCCGTGGGCGGTGGCGAGGTCATGGATGCGGCGGGCCTCCGTATAGCCGCCGACCCGGGCCGGTTTGACGTTGATGACCCGGCAGGCGTCCATGGCGATCGCGGAGGCGGCATCGGCCGCGGTGTGGATGGACTCGTCCAGACAGACCGGGGTGGTGAGCCGCCGCTGCAGCTGGGCGTGGGCGTGCAGGTTGTTCTCCGCCAGCGGCTCCTCGATGAGCAGCAGGTCGAAGGCATCCAGTTTCCGCAGGTGGGGGGCGTCGGCGAGGGTGTACGCGGTGTTGGCGTCGACCTGCAGGGGCAGCGCGTCGCCGAATCGCTCGCGCACCGCGCGCACCGGCTCCACGTCCCAGCCCGGCTCGATCTTGAGCTTGATGCGGACGTACCCCTCGTCCAGATACTGCTCGACGTCGTCGATCAGCTCGGGGAGGGAGTTCTTGATGCCGACGGAGACGCCCGCGGGCACCCGGTCGCGGACCGAGCCGAGGAAGGTGGCGATCGGCATGCCGTAGGCGCGGAGTTCGGCGTCCAGCAGGGCCGTCTCCACGGTGGCCTTGGCGAGTTCGTGCCCCTTGACGGCGGCCATCGCGGGGGCGACGGCCGCCGTCGTCGGCTCCGGGAGGGCGGCGACGCGGGGCAGCAGGAAGTCGCGGATCACGGTCTCGGCACCGGCGACGAATTCGGAGCAGTACAGCGGCTCCGGGTCGGCGGCGAACTCGGACCAGCCCTCGGCCTCGTCCGTGACGGCATGCAGCAGGAAGGTGTCCTTGGCTGTCATCGTCCCGAAGGAGGTGCGGAAGGGGGTGACGAGCGGAAGGGCGACATGGAGCAGTTCGACGCGTTCGAGCCTCATGGCCGCGGCTCCTCTGCGGTGTCGGGGGTGAGCAGATACCAGCCGTCGCGGGACATCGACGTGGCGCGCAGCCCCTCGGCGTACGCGTCGGTGAACACCTCCCGCACGGCGTGCCGCCAGCGCAGCGCCTGGGCGGGGTCGGCGGCGCGCAGCGCGACGATGTCCTCGGGGATCCGGCACCACAGCCGCCGGTCGTCCCGTACGGCGAGCGGGCCGTCGTCCGGGGCCGGGCGCACCACCGTGGCACGCTCCCGGGCCACCTCGGCCGGATCAGGGCTGCGCGTCGTTCCGGCGTCGAGGTCGGCGAGGTCCCAGGCGGCGGTGAGCCGGTCGCTCTCGTCGCCGTCGTTCACCCCGTCGTTCATCGGCCCGTACAGGTCGACCAGGTACTCGGCCCCGACGGCGCCCAGCTTGACCAGGTTGAACCGGGCGTTGCGGCGCACCAGCGGGTCGAAGGTCCAGCGCATGGTGCGGGCGCCGCGCTCCAGCGCCCAGACCCGCTGGACCTGTTTGACCGCGTAGCCGACCCCGCGGTCGGAGGCGGTGGCCGCCGCCACGAACGAGTACGCGCATCGGTCGGCGGGCGGCCCGAACACCGCGACCGCCGCCCCCACCAGCCGCTCGCCGGTGCCGTACGCGGCGTGCACCGCGCCGCCCGCGTGGACGAGGCTGTGCAGCACCTCGCTGGGGTAGGGCGGATTGGTGTGCGGCAGCTGCCATACGTCGGCGAGAAAGTCGGCCACCGCCCCGATACCGGCCACATCGTCCACGGTGCGGACGCCGACCCCGGCGATGTGGGCGGCGGCGGACGCGAGCGCACCGGCGTCCCTCGTCACTGCTGGTGTCATGGCAACGAGTCTCCCCGGCCGCACCCGAGGCGCCCCTTGTCCAGCCGCACAAAGACGTCCTAGGGTCCTGTGACGATCGGCCAATCACGATGATCGGGGCACTGCACCCATGGACGCCCGCACCCTCGGGGACATCCTCGCCGTTCTCGGCGAACCCACCCTGCGCCCGCTGACTCCCCCGGCCGGTCTCACCGCGCCCGTCACCGAGGTGCTGCTGTACGACGCCCACGCGCCGCTGCCCGCCCGGGCGCACGGCGCCCTGCTGCTGGCCGTCGGGGTGCGGGCGGAGGCCGCCGGGCCGCTGGTGCGGGAGGCGGCCGCCGCCGGTATGGCCGGGGTCGTGGTGCGCGGCGCGGCCGGGCCGGTGGCCGAGGCGGAGGAGTGCGGTACGGCCCTGCTCTCCGTGGACGAGGACGCCGCCTGGCACCACGTCCATCTGCTGCTCGCGCAAAGCCTCGGGGCGCGGCCGTCCCCGGCGGGCGACGGGGCCGCGCTCGGGGATCTGTTCTCGCTGGCGGGCGCGGTGGCGGCGGCGGTGGGCGGCGCCACCGTCATCGAGGATCCGCGGCAGAGCGTCCTCGCGTACTCCACCGTGCCCGGGCAGCCGGTCGACGAGGCCAGGCGGCAGGGCATCCTCGGCCGTCAGGTGCCGGACAGCCCCGAGAACACCGAGCAGTACCGGACGCTGTTCGCCGCCCGGGGCCCGGTCCGGCTCGCCGCCCTCGGCGCGGGCGAACTGCCGCGGCTGGCCGTCGCCGTCCGGGCGGGCGGCGAAACCCTGGGCTCCCTGTGGGTCGTGGACGACGGGACGCTCGCCCCCGACGCGGAGACACAGCTCGCCCAGGGCGCCTCCGCGGCCGCCCTCCTGCTGCTGCGGGCGCGGGCGTCGGCCGAGCTGTCGCGTCATCTGACCGGCGATCTGCTGCGCCGGCTGCTGGACGGCACCACCGACCCCGCCACCGCCGCCCAGCGCCTGGGCCTCACCCCGGGCGTCCCGCTGCGGGTGGCCGCGTTCGCCCTGGACGCGGCGGCGTCCGCGCCGGACGGCGAGCAGGCCGCGTTGCGGCTGCTGGACCTCGTACGGCTGCAGTGCGAGGCCCGCTACGGGCGGCAGGCGTGCGTCCTGGTCGACGGGGTGGTGTACGCGCTGCTGCCGGTGGCCGGGGAGCGCGGCGGGGCCGCCGGGGAGCGGCAGCGGCGGCTCGCGGAGGACATCGTGCGGCGCGCCGGGCAGGCGCTGCGGGTGCCGGTGCGGGCCGGTCTCGGCGAGGTGGTGCCGGACCCGGCGGAGATACCCGGTTCGCGGGAGGACGCCGATCTGGTGCTGCGGGTGCTGCGGCCGGACGAGGCGGTCGCGGCCGTGCACGAGGTGCGGGCCCGGGCCGTCCTGTTCCGGCTCACCGGGCTCCTCGGCGAGCGGCGGGAGCTGTCGGCGGGCGCGTGGCGGGAGGTGCTCGCGTACGACGCCGACCACGGCACGGACTACGCCCGCACCCTGGTGTGCTGGCTGGACGCGGGCTGCGACATGGGCCGGGCGGCGAAGCTGCTCGCGGTGCACCCCAACACCTGCCGCTACCGGCTCCGTCAGGTGCGCTCCCAGCTCGGCGTCGATCTGGACGACCCGGACGAGCGGCTGGTGCTGTGGCTTCAGCTGCGTACGCTGGCGCGCCCCTAGGCGCGCCGGAGCCAGTCCGCGAGCCGCGTCTCGCACGCGCGCAGCTGGGCGAGGGGCACGTACTCCCCCGGAGTGTGCGCCAGGGACGGGTCGCCCGGGCCGTAGTTGAGGGCCGGGGTGCCGAGCGCGGTGAAGCGGGCGACGTCGGTCCAGCCCAGTTTGGGGCGGGGCTCCGCGCCCACCGCGGCGACGAACGAGGCGGCGGCGGGCCGGTCGAGTCCGGGGAGGGCGCCGGGGGTGACCTCGGTGATCTCCACCTCGTACTCGGGGAAGAGGTCCCGTACGTACGCTTCAGCGCGCTCGGGGCCGCGGCTGGGCGCGAAGCGCAGATTGACCGTGATCACGCAGCTGTCGGGGACCACGTTCTCGGCCACCCCCGCGCGCACGGCGACGGCGCTCAGCCCCTCGCGGTACTCCAGGCCGTCGATGACGACGCGTTCGGCGGTGTGGTCGTCCAGCCGCTTCAGCACGGCGGCGGCGCGGTGGGCGGCGTTGACGCCCTGCCAGGCGCGGGCGGTGTGCGCGCGGGCGCCGCGGACGGTGATGTCGGCCATCAGCATGCCCTGGCAGCCCGCCTCGACCCCGGCGTCGGAGGGTTCCATGAGGATCGCGAGGTCGGCGTGGAGCAGTTCGGGCCGGGCGGCGGCGATGTGGGCGAGGCCGTTGCGGTCGCCGGAGACCTCTTCGCAGGCGTAGAAGACGTATGTCACGTCGTGGACCGGGGCGGTGAGCGTGGCCGCGAGCCGCAGGGCGACCGCGACACCGCCCTTCATGTCGCAGGCGCCGAGCCCGTGGAGCCGTTCCGGGTCGAGGCGGGCGGGCAGGTTTCCGGCGGCCGGGACGGTGTCCAGATGGCCCGCGACGATCACCCGCCGGTCGCGGCCAAGACCGGTGCGGGCCACCACGGAGTCGCCGAGCCGCTCGACCGTCAGATGCGGCAGGGCGCGCAGCGCGGTCTCGACGGCGTCGGCGAGCGCCGCCTCCTCGCCGCTCTCGGACGGGATGTCGACCAGGGCGCGGGTGAGCGCGACGACATCGGTGGCCGCGGGGTCGAGGGCGGTCGCGGGGGTGCTCATGAGGTGGTCTCCTCGACGGTCTTCTCGGGGGTGGCGGCGCGGCCCAGCGCGGAGTGGCGGATGCCGTAGAGCCCGTACACCGCGAGCCCCGCCGCCATCCAGGCGCCGAACGCGATCCAGGTGTCGGCGCCGAGCCCGTACATCACGTAGACGCAGCAGGCCACGCCGAGCAGCGGGGTCACCGGCGCGAAGGGCACCCGGAAGCCGCGGGGTGCGTCCGGGCTGCGCCGCCGCAGGATCAGCACGGCCAGGTTGACCAGGCCGAACGCGAAGAGGGTGCCGATGCTGGTGGCGTCGGCGAGGGCGCCGAGCGGAATGAGCGCGGCGAGGACCGTGACGAAGGCGGTGACGATGACGGTGCCCGCGCGCGGCACCCCGGTCCGCGCGTGGACCCTGGAGAAGAGCGGGGGCATGAGCCCGTCACGGGACATGGCGAAGAGGATGCGGATCTGGCCGTACTGCACGGTGAGCACGACGCTCGTGGTGGCGATCACCGCGCCGATGGACAGCAGGACGGGCCACAGGTTGCCGCCGCCGACCGAGCGCACCAGCACCTGGCTCAGCGTGGCCTCGGTGCCCGCGAACCGCTGCCAGGGCATCGCCCCGACCGCCGCCAGCGCGACCGCGCAGTACAGGGCGGTGACCAGGGCGAGCGAGAGGATGATGGCGCGCGGCAGATCACGCTGCGGGTTCTTCGCCTCCTCCCCGGCCGTGGACGCGGCGTCGAAGCCGATGTACGAGAAGAACAGGGAGGCGGCGCCCGCGGTCATCCCGGCGGTGCCGAGCGGGAAGAGCGGGCGGAAGTTCCCGGCGTGGAAGGCGGTGAAGGCGACCGCGCAGAACATCAGCAGCACGACGACCTTCACCGTCACCATGACGGCGTTGGCGACCGCGCTCTGCCGCGCCCCGCGCAGCAGGACCACCATGGCGAGGATGACGATCACGGCGGCGGGCACGTTCAGCACCCCGCCCGCGCCCGGCGGGGCGGCGAGGGAGTCGGGCAGCGTCCAGCCGACGGTGAGCTGGAGCAGTTCGTTGACGTACTGGCCCCAGCCGACCGCGACCGCGGCCACCGACACCCCGTACTCCAGGATCAGGCACCAGCCGCAGACCCAGGCCACCAGCTCGCCGAGGGTGGCGTACGCGTAGCTGTACGAGGACCCGGCGCCCGGGATCATGCCCGCCAGCTCGGCGTACGAGAGCGCCGAGAACAGCGCGGTGACCCCGGCGAGCACGAAGGAGACCACCACCGCCGGACCGGCCTCGGGCACCGCCTCGCCCAGCACCACGAAGATCCCGGTGCCGAGGGTGGCGCCCACGCTGAGCAGCGTGAGCTGGCTCAGCCCCATGGTGCGCCGCAGCGGACCACCGCTCGCATCGGCGACCAGGCCCGCCACGCTCCGGCGCCTTGTCAGCTTGTTCTCACCCTGCACCGACCCGCTCCTTCCGCTGCCGCATGGCCCCTGATGATGCGCCCGCGGGGTGGGCGCGGGGATGCGCGCATCGGCCAAGATGCCCGGGTCCGGTTTGAACGATCGGCCAAGCACCGCCGGGTGGTACTCCGTGACCGGATGTGGTCCCCCCCCTGTCCGGGGCCGCTGTGAGTCCGGACACAGGATGATCAGCCGCTCCGGACGTGTCCTTCGAGCCGCGAATGCCACCCGGGAAACCGGCTCCCACCAGGCACGATGTGCGAGTGACGGGAGTGTGCGCGGATGGCGGGCCGCCGGGCCACCTGGCCATCGCCCGCTGCCGCGGGCGTCCCGTAACGCGAGCGGCTCCTGTTAACACTGGGTAAACTGCCTGTTCGGCGTGTGCGGCGCCGGTTCGGTTGGGGGGCGGAACAAGCCCTTCCGGCCATCGGTGGCCGCGAATTCGGGGCGGCCGCTGAAGGCCGCCCCGAGTGCTCGCCCTCGCGGCGGCAATGGGCCGCGAGCGGGTGTTCGGGACCCGGCTCAGTGTGGAGCCGGAGTGGCAGAGGCCGTTGGTCCGGTGATGCGGACGGTGTCGCCGAACTCTCGGTCCACCGATGCCGGAGAGGCCGGATGACTGTAGTAGACGAGTCCCAGACGCTGATCGACCCGCTGCCCGCACCCACCGCGGAGCCGGCGGCGCCGCGCGCCCTGTTCCCGGGGCGCGGCAGCCACCCCGAGCGCACCCTCATGGACGTGCTCGGCGAGACGGCCCGCCGCCATCCGAACGCCCCCGCCGTCGACGACGGCAGCCACGCCCTGAACTACCGGGCGCTGCTCGCCGAGGTGGAGCGGATGCGGCGGCGCCTGACCGGGGCGGGCATCGGCGTCGGCGACCGGGTCGGCATCCGCGTCCCCTCCGGGACCGCCGACCTCTACGTCGGGATCCTCGCCGTGCTGGCCGCAGGAGCGGCCTATGTGCCGGTGGACGCGGAGGACCCGGACGAGCGGGCCGAGCTGGTCTTCTCCGAGGCCGCGGTGAGCGTGATACTCGGCGCCGGGCTGGAGATGACCGTACGAGCCGAGCCGCACGGCGCCCCCGGCCGCCCGGGGCCCGACGACGACGCGTGGATCATCTTCACCTCCGGATCGACGGGGAAGCCCAAGGGCGTCGCCGTCAGCCACCGCAGCGCGGCCGCGTTCGTGGACGCCGAGGCCGGGCTGTTCCTGGCCGACGAGCCGATGGGCCCGGGCGACCGGGTGCTGGCCGGGCTCTCGGTGGCCTTCGACGCGTCCTGTGAGGAGATGTGGCTCGCGTGGCGCAGCGGCGCCTGTCTGGTGCCCGCGCCCCGGTCGCTGGTGCGCACCGGTGTGGACCTCGGGCCGTGGCTGGTGGAGCAGGAGATCACCGTGGTCTCCACGGTGCCCACGCTGGCGGCGCTGTGGCCGGTGGAGGCGCTGGACGACGTACGGCTGCTGATCTTCGGCGGCGAGGCGTGCCCGCCGGAGCTGGCCGAGCGGATGGCCGTCGAGGACCGTGAGGTGTGGAACACCTACGGCCCGACCGAGGCCACCGTCGTGGCGTGCGCCGCGCAGCTGACCGGCGAGGGCCCGGTGCGCATCGGGCTGCCGCTGGACGGCTGGGAGCTGGCCGTCGTGGACTCCCGGGGCGAGGTCGTACCCATGGGCGAGGTCGGCGAGCTGGTGATCGGCGGGGTCGGTCTGGCCCGCTATCTCGACCCGGCGAAGGACGCCGAGAAGTACGCCCCGCTGCCGTCGCTCGGCTGGTCGCGGGCGTACCGCAGCGGCGACCTGGTGCGCGCCGAGGAGGAGGGGCTGCTGTTCGTCGGCCGGGCCGACGAACAGGTCAAGCTGGGCGGCCGCCGCATCGAGCTGGGCGAGGTGGACTCCGCGCTGCAGGCGCTGCCGGGCGTGGCGGGCGCCGCGGCCGCGGTACGGACGACCAAGGCGGGCCACCAGCTGCTGGTGGGGTACGTCGTGCCCGAGGAGAACGCAGCGGAGGGCGGCTTCGACCAGGCGGACGCGCTGCACCGGCTGCGGGAGGTGCTGCCCGCGGCGCTGGTGCCGCTGCTCGCGGTGGTCGGCACGCTGCCCACCCGTACCTCCGGCAAGGTGGACCGGGCCGCGCTGCCCTGGCCGCTGCCGGGGGTCGGCACGGCCGGTCCGGCGGACGAGCTGACCGGGACCGAGAGCTGGCTCGCCGAGCTGTGGGGCGAGGTGCTGGGCACCCCGGCGAGCGGGCCGGATGCCGACTTCTTCGCGGCGGGCGGCGGCAGCCTCGCCGCCGCCCAGCTCGTCTCGCGGATCCGCGACCGCTACCCCAGCGGGTCGGTCAGCGACATCTACCAGAACCCGCGGCTGGGCGCGCTCGCCCGGACGCTGGACGCGATGAGCGGCGAGGCGACGGCCGCGCGCACCGTACGGCCGGTGCCCCGGCGCACCGGGGTCGCGCAGACGCTGCTGATGCTGCCGCTGCTGACGGTCGCCGGGCTGCGCTGGGGCGTGGCCGGGGCCGCCGTCCTCAATGTGCTGCACCTCCTCGGTTCCGCCCCCTGGGCGCCCAGCGTCTCCTGGTGGTGGATCGCGGCCGGCTGGCTGCTCTTCGTATCGCCGCCCGGCCGGGTCGCGATCGCCGCGGGCGGGGCACGGCTGCTGCTGCGGGGCCTGAAGCCGGGCACGTACCCGCGCGGCGGCGGTGTCCATCTGCGGCTGTGGACGGCCGAGCGGCTGGCCGAACTGAGCGGTGCCACCGGCCTGTCCGGCAGCTGGCTCACCCACTACGCCAGGGCGCTGGGCGTGCGGATCGGCTCGGACGTCGATCTGCACGCGCTGCCGCCGGTGACCGGGATGCTCAAGCTCGGCAGGGGCAGCGCGGTCGAGCCCGAGGTCGATCTGTCCGGCCACTGGCTGGACGGCGACCGGCTGCGGATCGGCCGGATCCGGATCGGTGCGGGCGCCACGGTCGGCGCGCGCAGCACCCTCTTCCCCGGCGCCCGGATCGGCAAGCGCGCCGAGATCGCCCCGGGGTCCGGGGTGACCGGCGCGGTGCCCGCGGGGCGCCGCTGGGCGGGCGTACCGGCCGCCAAGTCCGGCAAGGCGGCGCAGCACCGGCCCGAGGACCGGCCGCCGCGCACCCGCCGCTGGGCGCTGGTGTACGGGGTCACCTCGCTGGGGCTGACCCTGCTGCCCGCGCTGGCGCTGCTGCCCGCGCTCGCCGTTCTCGCGCTGTTCGTACGGGGCACCCGCGACGGGGGCACGGCGCTGCTCCACGCGCTGGCCGCCGTGCCGCTGGCGACCGTGGCCGGGATGGTCTGCTACGCGCTGCTCATCCTGGCCGGGGTGCGGACGCTCGGCATCGGGCTGCGCGCGGGCGATCACCCGGTCCATGGGCGGATCGCCTGGCAGGCGTGGGTCACCGAGCGGCTGATGGACATGGCGCGGGTGCACCTGTTCCCGCTGTACGCCAGCCTGTTCACCCCGGTGTGGCTGCGGACGCTCGGGATGAAGGTCGGCCGCGGGGTCGAGGCGTCCACCGTGCTGGCTCTGCCGTCGATGACCACCGTCGGCGACGGCGCGTTCCTCGCCGACGACACCATGGTCGCCTCGTACGAACTGGGCGGCGGCCGGCTGCGGATCGCCGAGTCGCGGGTCGGCAAGATGGCGTTCCTCGGCAACTCCGGTATGGCCGCGGGCGGCAGCTCAGTCCCCAAGCGCGGTCTGGTGGGCGTGCTGTCCGCCGCGCCCAAGGGCGCCAAGGCGGGCAGCTCGTGGCTCGGGATGCCGCCGATGAGGCTGCCGCGGGCGGCCGAGGAGGGCGACCAGAGCCGTACGTACCGCCCGGCGCGGCGGCTGAAGTGGGCGCGCGGCGCCGTCGAACTCTGCCGGATCGTGCCCGTCATGGGCGGCGCGGCGCTCGCGGTGCTGGTGCTGGCCGCCTTCGGCGCGGTCGCCGGACGGTGGGGGTTCCCGGCCGCCGTGGCGGGCGGCGGGGTGCTGCTGCTGGCGGGCGGTCTGGTCGCGTGCGCCGTGGCGGTGCTGGCCAAGTGGCTGCTGGTGGGCCGGTTCAAGGCGACCGAACGCCCGCTGTGGAGCTCGTTCGTGTGGCGCACCGAGCTGGCGGACACCTTTGTGGAGGTGCTGGCCGTACCGTGGCTGGCCGGGGCACTGTCCGGTACGCCGCTGATGAACTGGTGGCTGCGGGGGCTCGGCGCGCGCATCGGGCGCGGGGCCTGGTGCGAGACGTACTGGCTGCCGGAGGCCGATCTGGTCCGGATCGGCGCCGGGGCGAGCGTGAACCGGGGATGTGTGGTGCAGACGCATCTCTTCCACGACCGGATCATGCGCATGGACGAGGTGGTGCTGGAGCAGGGCTCCACCCTGGGCCCGCACGGCATCGTGCTGCCGGGCGCCACGGTCGGCGAGTGTGCCACGGTGGGTCCGGCGTCGCTGGTGATGCGCGGCGAGGCGCTGCCCGCGGGCACCCGGTGGCTGGGCAACCCGATCGCGGCGTGGCAGCAGGAGAAGGCACCGGAGATGCGGAAGACGGAGGGTACGGCGAAGTGAGCAAGGGCAAGGGCGGCCGGGCGCAGGCCGCGCCCGGCGGCGTGGCGGGGGCGGACCGGTCCGGGGACTCGTATCTGCCCGGGCACGGCAACGGCGGCTACCGGGTGACCCATTACGACCTGGAGCTGACCTGCCGTCCGAGCACCGGCCGGATCTCGGGCCGGGCCCGGATCTCGGCGGTCGCCGAGCCGGGCGCGGCGGGCGAGCCGCTGTCCGGGTTCAGCCTGGACCTCGGTGCGTTCCGGGTCGACGGGGTGCTGGTCGACGGTGTCCGCGCGGCCCGCTACACCCACCGGGCGGACAAGCTGCGCATCCGCCCGGCGCGCCCGCTGCCCGCCGGGACGCCGTTCACGGTCGAGGTGCGGTATGTCGGCGTGCCCCGGCCGGTGAAGACCCGGCACTGGGGCGACCTGGGCTGGGAACAGCTGGAGGACGGGGCGCTGGTGGCGGGCCAGCCGATCGGCGCGCCGTCCTGGTTCCCGTGCAACGACCACCCGGCGGACAAGGCGTCGTACCGGGTCGCGGTGACCGCGCCGTCGCCGTACGCGGTGGTCGCGGCCGGAACGCTGGACTCGTGCACGGTCGGTGCCTCCACCACGACCTGGGTGTACGACCATCCCGCGCCGATGGCCACGTATCTCGCCACGGTCCAGATCGGCCTGTACGACCTGGTCGAGCTGACCGACGCGGCGGTGAGCCCGGTGCCCCAGCGGGCGGCCGTGCCGCCGCGGCTGCGGGACCGCTTCGACCACGACTTCGCCCGCCAGCCCCGGATGGTGGCCGCCTTCGAGGACCTCTTCGGCCCGTATCCGTTCGACGAGTACGCGGTGGTGGTGACGGACGACGAGCTGGAGGTGCCGGTCGAGGCGCAGACGCTCTCCGTCTTCGGCGCCAACCATGTCGACGGGGAGCGCGGCTGTGAGCGGCTGGTCGCCCATGAGCTGGCCCATCAGTGGTTCGGCAACAGCCTGAGCGTCGCCGACTGGCGCCACATCTGGCTGAACGAGGGCTTCGCCAAGTACGCCGAGTGGCTGTGGTCGGAGTTCTCCGGCGGCCTCCCGGCCGCCGTCCACGCCGCCCGCGCGCACGCCTGGATGGCGGAGCTGCCGCAGGATCTGCTGGTCGCGGACCCGGGCATGCCGCGGATGTTCGACGACCGGGTCTACCAGCGGGGCGCGCTGACGCTGCACGCGCTGCGTACGGTCGTCGGCGACGACGCCTTCTTCGCGGTGCTGCGGGAGTGGACGGCCACCCACCGCCATGCCACCGTCACCACCATGGAGTTCACGGCCCTGGCGCGGCGGCACACGGCGCAGCCCCTGGACGCGCTGTTCACCGCCTGGCTCTACACCCCCCGGCTGCCGGAACTCCCCGGCGGCCGCGCCCCGGTGTGAGCCGCCCGTTTCGTATCCGGACTCCGTACGTTCCAACTCGCGGCTTCCGCAGGCCACTTCATTCCCACCGGACGGCCTGATACTGGGGTCATCGCCGGACCCCTGGAGGAGCCATGCCCGCACCTCGGTTCAGCCGTCGCCACGGAATGCGCGCCGCGGCCGCCGCGGCCCTCGCCCTGCCGCTCGCCACCCAGCCGGAGGCCCGGGCCGATACCGCCGGGGACGGCCCGGCCTTCCCCGTGGGCGGCTCGCGGCTGCACACCATGACCTTCAACCTGCGCTACGCCAGCGACACCGCGCCCAACTCCTGGGCGCAGCGGCGCCCCGTCATGCGGGAGCTGCTGCAGCGCGCCGAGCCCCATCTGCTGGGCACCCAGGAGGGGCTGTACGGGCAGCTGCGCGACATCGCCGCCGATCTCGGGCCGCGCTACGACTGGCTCGGCACGGGGCGGGCGGGCGGCAGCCGCGACGAGTTCATGGCCGTCTTCTACGACACCAGACGGCTGGAGCCGCTGGAGTACGACCACTTCTGGCTGTCCGACACCCCGTATGTGGTCGGCTCCAACACCTGGGGCGGCGCCGTGGTGCGCATGGTCACCTGGGTGCGCTTCCACGACCGGACCACCGACCGGCAGTTCTACGCCCTCAACACCCATCTCGACCACATCAGCCAGTACGCCCGGGAGCGCTCCGCCGGACTGATCAACGCGAGGCTCGCCGGGCTGGACCCGGCCCTCCCCCGCATCATCACCGGGGACTTCAACGTGGCCGCCCACGGCAACCCGGTCTACGACACGCTGCTGAAGGGCGGCTCCCTGACCGACGCGTGGGACGCCGCCGACCGGCGCAGCAAGCTGTACGCGACCTTCCACGGCTACAAACCGCTGGTCCCCGACGGCGACCGGATCGACTGGATCCTCACCTCGCCGGGCGTACGGAGCCGCTACGCCGCGATCGACACCTTCTCCAGCGGCGGCCAGTTCCCCAGCGACCATCTGCCGGTGCACGCCGTGCTGGAGCTGTGAGGTACGCGCCCCCGCCGCCTCGCCGGGCGGCGGGGGCGCTTCACGTCCGTCAGCCGTCCTCCCGCAGGAAGAGTTCCACGACCGGCACCGCGACATCGGGCCGGACCACCGGCAGCGAGAGGGTCAGGGTGCCCGGGGGCTGGCCGCCGATCGTGGTGTTCTGGGCCGTGGCCGACGGGTCGATCTCGCGGTAGTGGATCTCGGACGCGTCGTGCAGGAACTGCGCGTACTCGACCTTGCCGCCCAGGTCCGGGAGGTGCACATGGGTGAAGGGCCAGGCGAAGAGGTGGAGGTAGAGGCGGTTGCCGCGCTGTGTGTAGCGGGTGTCGACGGGTGCCTCGTACGAGGACGGGCCCGCGCCGCGGATCGACCGCTCGTGGTGGGACATCCACTCGCCGATGCCCTCCAGCGTGGCGACGGCGGTCGGGTCCAGATCGCCGCGCCCGGTGGGCCCGACGTTCAGCAGCATGTTGCCGTTCTTCGAGACGCCGTCGATGAGCATCCGGAGCAGGAGTTCGACGCTCTTGACGTTGAGGTTGTCGCGGTCGTAGCCCCAGCTGCCGTTGAGGGTCTGGCACGCCTCCCAGACCACCGGCTCGCCGTCGACCTCCATGGCCCTGTCGGGCTGGTACTGCTCCGGCGTGACGAGGTCACCGGGGATTTCGAGCCGGTCGTTCACGATGATCTCGGGCTGGAGGCGGCGGGTGAGCTTGAGCAGCTCCTCCGAGCCCCACTCGTCGGCACCCTTGGCGTTGAACACCTCGCTGTGCCTGCCCCGCTTGTACGAGAAGTCGTAGAACAGGTAGTCGATGCGGCCGTAGTGGGTCAGCAGCTCCTCCACCTGCCCGTGCAGATAGGCGCGGTACCGGGCGATGTCGCGGCCCTCGTTGAGCCGCGCGATCTCCTCCGGCGGGTCGTCGCGGCGCGGGTGGAGGCCGTCGATGACGAAGTCGGGGTGGTGCCAGTCGATGAGCGAGTGGTAGAAGCCGACGCGAAGCCCCTCGGCGCGCACGGCCTCGACGAACTCGGCGACGAGGTCCTTGCCGATCGGGGTGTTCATCGACGTGTAGTCCGTCAGCTTCGAGTCCCACAGGCAGAAGCCGTCGTGGTGCTTGGTGGTGAGCACCACGTACTTCATTCCGGCCCGCTTGGCGGCCCGGGCCCAGGCGCGGGGGTCGTACAGGTCCGGTTCGAAGTGGCGGAAGTAGCGGTCGTAGTCCTCGTCCGTGATCCGCTCGCGGTTCTTCACCCACTCGTGGCGGGCCGGCAGAGCGTAGAGGCCCCAGTGGACGAACATGCCGAAGCGGTCCTCGGTGAACCAGGCGGGGATGGCCATGAAGGCGGATTCCTTTCGGATGAGGCTGTGAAGGTTCAGCGGCCGCCGAGGCCGCTGGTGACGATGCCCCGGACGAGGTGCTTCTGGAGCAGGACGAGGAGGAGCACGGTCGGCAGCATCGAGATCACCGACGCCGCCATGACGAGGCTCCACTGGGTCCCCTGCTGGCCGAAGAACGCCTGGAGACCGAGGGGGATGGTCGCGCGGGCGTTCACGTCGTTGACGACGACCAGGGGCCACAGGAAGGAGTTCCAGTAGCTGATGAAGGTGAAGACGGCCAGCACGGCGAGGGTCGGGCGGGCCAGTGGCAGCATCACGGCGATAAAGGTCCGCAGTGTCCCCGCGCCGTCGGCGCGGGCGGCGTCGTCCAGCTCCTGCGGCACGGTCAGGAAGAACTGCCGGAGCAGGAACGCGCCCAGCGCGGTGAACGCCCACGGGATGATGAGCGCCTGGAAGGTGTCCACCCATCCGAAGTTCTGCATCATCACGTACATCGGGATGATGAGAACGTCCTGCGGGATCATCAGCGTCGCCAGGAACAGGATGAAGACGACGTTCCTGCCGCGCCAGCGAAGGCGGGAGAAGGCGTAACCGCTGAACGCGGCGACCGCGACGTTGATGGCGGTGCCGACGGCGGCGACGAACACACCGTTCAGGATGAACCGCTGGAACGGCAGATAGCTGAACACGTCCGCGTAATTCTGCCAGCGGATCTCCGAGCCCCAGAGGGTCGGCGGCGTGGTGAAGGTGTCGGCCTCGGGCTTGAGGCTGGTGGCGACCATGTAGATGAGCGGCGCCATGAACGCCAGCGCGATCAGGCACAGAATCAGGTAGCCGATGGCCTGCCGGGTCCGTGAACCGGCCTTCGCCGCCTGCGTATCGCTACTCATAGTGCACCCAACGCTTCTGGCCGAGGAACTGGACCGCCGTGATGCCGAGAATGATCACGAAGAGCACCCAGGCGCCCGCCGAGGCGAGCCCGAGCTGCTGGGTCTGGAAGCCGGTGTTGTAGATGTACTGCACGAGCGTCTCGGTCGCCGTCCCCGGTCCGCCTTTCGTCAGCAGGAACGGCTGGGTGAACACCTGGAACGAGGTGATGAGCGTCATCATCGTCGCGAAGAAGATCGACGGGGAAATGGCCGGGAATTTGATGCGCCAGAAAACCTGCCACGCACTCGCGCCGTCTATCTGCGCCGCCTCGAGCAGGTTTTCGGGCACCGCGTCGAGGGCGGAGGAGAAGATCAGCATGTTGTAGCCGAAACCCGCCCAGACGCTCATCGCGACCACCGCGAACATGGCCCAGGTGCTGTCCGCGAGGAAATTGGGCGCCTGCGCCCCGACCGTCGACTGCAAGCTCGAATCGATCAAGCCGCCGGGCTGGTAGAGCATCCGCCATACGACGACGTTCGCCACGAGCGGCGTGATCGTCGGAATGAAGAACAGCACCCGGAAGACGTGCCGGTGCCGGATGCGCGGCGTCAGCCAGGCCGCGAGCCCGAGCGAGACCACGAGATTCAGCGGCACGTAGAGGGCCACGTACTCGACGGTGTTCCGTGCCACGGTCCAGAAGACCGGGTCGTCGAACAGCTGACGATAGTTGCCGAGACCGATCCACGAGTGCTCGCCGAGCATCGGCCAGTTCATGAAGCTCACGACGAGGGACGCGACGATCGGGACGACCGTGAAGAGCGCCAGCCCGAACGAGTGGGGAGTGGCGAACACCGCGCCCCACCACGAGCGGCGCCCGATCTCCCGCCGCCCCGGCCGCTCCCCGGACTCCCGTCCCGCCTTCCTGTGTTTCGGCCCCTCCCGTGGCACGCCCGCCACGGCGGCCGCGCCCGTGCCAGCCGCCGGCACCGACGCCGCCGCCCCGGGAGGAACGGCGGACGTCGACGCGAGCACCGGCTGGGACACCGATTCCGTCATTTCCTGACCTCTCTTGCCCCGGTCGCCCCTGTGCCCTCGGGCCGCCTCACTTCTGGAGCTGCCCCGCGATGGACTTCATCGTCTGCTGACCCGACTGCTGGCCGTTGACGGCCTGGATCCCGTACTGGAAGAACAGCTGCTGGAGCTGGTCGCTCTGCTTGTTCCCGGGCAGCGGGGTCGACGCCTTCTGCGCCGCCTTGAGGACGGTCTCGACGCCACCGATGTTGGCGTTGTCGTACCACGCCTGCTGCGCCGCCGTACGGCCGGGGAAGGCACGACCCTGCTGGGCGAGCGCCGTCAGCACCTTCTGGCTCGTCATCGTCTTGACCGCCTGGAAAGCCTGGTCGGGGTACTTGCACTGCTTGGAGATGCCGAAGCCGGAGCCCGCCGAGTAGCTGGACGGGGTGGTGCCTTCCGTGCCGACGGGGATGGTCGTGATCCCGATGTTGAAGTTGGCCTTCCCCTTGCGGTCGAGCAGCGACCAGGGGCCGTCGGGGTACATGGCGACCTTCTTGGCCACGAAGTCGTTGCCCGCGACCGAGGTGTCCGAACTCGCCTGGGTGGCCCAGCCCTTCTTCTCCAGCGATCCGAGCCAGTCCAGCCCCTTGGCGAACTTCGGGTCCGACGCGTCGAGCGTGCCGTCGTCCTTGATGACGCGGCCCCCGTTGTAGCCGAGGATCATCGACTCGAGGTTCATGTCCCCGATCGCCGAGCCGTACATCGTCTTCCCCGCGGCCTTGAACTTCGCCGCGGCGGTCTCGAAGTCCTTCACCGTCCAGCCCGGCACGGGTGCCTTCGCACCCACCTGCTTGAACAGGTCCTTGTTGTAGAACAGCAGCATGGGGCCGGTGTCATAGGGCAGAGCGTAGATCTTCCCGTCGACCTTCAGGGCGTCGAGCGCGGTGGTGTCGAACTGCTTCAGGTCGACGCCCTGCTTCTTCGCGAGGGAGTCGAGCGGCAGGAGGACGTCCGTGTAGTTCGCCGCGCGGAGGCTCTGCATGCTGACGATGCACGGTGCGCTGCCCGTGCTCAGCTGGGTGCGGAGCTTGGTGAAGTAGTCCTCGAACGGAGCACCCTGGATGGTGACCTTCGCGCCACCGGCCTTCTTGACCGAGTCCGCGACCTTCTGCCAGGCCGCCTTGTCCGCCGAACCGGCGATCCACATCGACCAGGTGAGCTTGTCCTTCGACTGTCCCGACGTGCCGCCGCCGGAGGAGCATCCCGACAAGGTGAGACCGAGTGCGGCGGCCGCCGCGGTGGCACTCACGAGGAGTCGTCTTTTCATAGCAGTGTCCACTTCATTGTGCGTGCTCACATGGACGTACTCCGGCAGCACGGAATGGGCGTGCGAATGCAGGAGAGAGGGAGAAGCCGCCGACCGAGGCGGCCATGGTGGCGTGGCGGGATGAGGAAAGTCAGATACCGGGTAAGGCGTTGATCCGACCCACTGTGACTCCTTCGGCCGGTCCCATTTACCAGGACGCATCGGCATCAGAACATCCGATGTATTGGAGTGTCAAGGCGTCGTACGGCCCTATTTTCAGGGCAATCGACCCCGGGCGAGAAGGCATAGTTTGGATGTCTCCGCGGGTCCCTCACGAGTGTCCTGGGCGGGCAGGGGCCCGGCGCCTCAGCGCTCCGGGCCGCGCCCTGCGGGGACCACCGGGCGCCGGTGGGGAACATCCGATGTGTCGGGGGGCTCAGCCCAGCAGCCGCCGTTCGGTGGCGACGGCGACCGCGCCCGCCCGGGTGTCCACGCCCAGCTTTCCGTAGATCCGGCCCAGGTGGGTCTTCACCGTGGCCTCGCTGATGAACAGGGCGCGGGCGATCTCCCGGTTTCCCAGCCCCCGGGCGAGCTGCTGGAGGATGTCCCGCTCACGCTCGGAGAGGGTGGGGCGGGGCGTACGCAGCTGCGCCATCAGCCGGTCGGCGACCGGCGCCGACAGCGCGGTGCGCCCGGCCGCCGCGTTCCGTATCGCCGCGAACAGCTCCTCGGGCCGCTCGGCCTTGAGCAGATAGCCGGTGGCGCCCGCCTCGATGGCCCGGGCGATGTCCGCGTCGGTGTCGAACATGGTGAGCACCAGCACCCGCGGGGCCGGTTCCTCCGGCGCCGCCCCGGCGCCGGAGGCCAGTCGGCGGGTGGCCTCCACACCGTCCATGCCGTCCCCGAGCTGCAGATCCATGAGCACCACATCGGGCCGTACGCGCGCCGCCATGGCAAGCGCCTCCTCGCCACTGCCCGCCTCGCCGACCACCTCGATGCCCGCGGTGCTGGACAGCAGCGCGAGCAGCCCGGCGCGCACCACGGCGTGGTCGTCGCACAGCAGCAGCCGGATGGGCGGGGTGGCGTCGGTCGCGGTCATGGTGCGGCGGTCCTCCGAGAGCGAGTGGCGCGGGCGAGTGGCGTGGACAGGTGGCCGTGCGGATGTCAGGGGGCGGGGGTGGCGAGGGGGACGGCCGCCGAGACGACGGTGCCCTCTCCCCGAGTGGATTCGATGGTGAGCGTGCCGCCCAGCTGGCGTGCCCGCACCCGCATGGCGGGCAGCCCGTGCCCGCGCTCCCGGGCGCTGTCCGGGGTCCTGGGCCGCTCGGGGTCGAAGCCGCGGCCGTTGTCGGCGACGTCCAGCGAGATCTGGTCGTCCAGCCAGGTCAGGGTCAGTGCGGCACGGGTCGCCCAGGCGTGTTCCCGTACGTTGGCCAGGGCGCCCTGGGCGATGCGCAGCAGCGCGGCCTCGACCCGCTCCGGCACCGGACCCGGGCCCGGCACGCCGTCCAGCCGGAAGCCGACGGTCAGCCCCTCGCCGCTCTCCCGGTCGGCGAGCGCGCGCAGCGCCTCGGCGAGCGTGTGGTCGGCGAGGTCGGCGGGGGCCAGGTCGTGGACGAACCGGCGGGCCTCGGCGAGGCTGCGGGAGGCGATCCCGGCCGCGTCCCGCGTATGGCGGCGGGCCGCGTCGGGGTCCGTCTCCCAGGTGCGGTCGGCGGCCTGGAGCAGCATCCGCTGGCTGGACAGGCCCTGGGCGAGGGTGTCGTGGATCTCCCCGGCCAGCCGCTGCCGTTCCGCGAGGATGCCCGCCCGCCGCTCGGTGGCGGCCAGGTCGCGGCGGGTGCGGACCAGGTCGTCGATCAGGACGCGCTGCCGGGCCGCCTGGCGCTGGAGATGGACCAGCACGGCGGTGGCGACCGCGCTGATGGCCAGCGGGGCGATCACCACATTCGGGTTGAACCCTTCGTGGGACAGCCGCAGCTCGGTGGCGACGACCAGCACGGTGAGCACGGCCGCCAGCGGCACCGCGGTGCGCGCGGGCAGCGTCTGCAGTCCGGTGAACAGCAGCGGCATGGCGCACCAAGTGGCGCTCGGGGTGAGGACGAGCAGCCCGGCCCAGACCACCGACACCGCCCCCAGCCAGGCCAGATGCCGGGTGCTCGGCCGTGCGCCGGGGCGTGGCGCGGGGGCCAGCAGCCGCCCGAGCACATACAGCAGCCCGAAGGCGGCGAACAGGGCGACGGCGAACCCGGTGGGCGTAGAGCCGCGATCACGGGTCAGGAAGCGGATGAGTGAGGAGCCGAGCAGCAGGAGGAACGCCCCGTCCATGACCAGCCGGAGCCACCGGGCGTCCGGATCGGCCCACTCGCCCTCCCCTGCGGGAGCCTCCCCCACGGAAGCCCCTCCCACCGGACCGCGCCCCATCGCCGCCGCACCCCTCATCTCCGCCTCGCCCGGCCCTTCCCCGTGTCCGTCCCCAGCCAGTCCTATTACGGGCCGCCGCGCTCCGCATCATCCGATCGGTTGACCCCGCCATCGCCCGAACCGTCTCCGGCCGGTGGCCGGTCCGCCGACGGCGACGGCCGTCACCCGCATGGAGGCTTCATTCCAGGGCCTGCGACACGCACCCCGCATCCCAGGGAAAGGACCTTTCATGCCTGCCAAGAACGTCACCGTCAACCGCTCCAGTCTCGGCCACCGCGTCTCCTACGCGCTCCGTCACCCCGAGCGCGTACCGCGCCATCTGGTGCGGGTCACCCGGGACACCTGGCTGCGCTACCGCTACCCGGACCACGTCTCGTACTACCGCGCCGTGATGCGCTCCGACACCCGTGCCGATCCGGACGCGGCGGTCGGCGGCCGCTCCCGGGAGCGGTGGCTGGCGCTGGGCGCGATGCAGTTCGACTATCTGCTGAAGCACGGGCTGCGCCCCGAGCACCGCATGCTGGAGATCGGCTGCGGCAACCTGCGCGCGGGATGGCGCTTCATCCGGCACCTCGAACCCGGCCACTACCACGGCGTCGACATCTCCCCCGACATCCTGGTCGCCGCGCAGGACACCCTGGTCCACACCGAGCTCCAGGACCGGCTTCCCACTCTCACCCCGGTCCGCGACCTCACCCTGCGCTTCCTGCCCGAGGCGCACTTCGACGTCGTTCACGCCCACAGCGTCTTCTCCCACTCCCCGCTGCCGGTCATCGACGAGTGCCTGGCCAACGTGGGCCGGATCCTGGCGCCGGGCGGCTGGTTCGACTTCACCTTCGACCGTACCGAGGGCAAGGAACACCAGGTGCTGAGGGAGGACTTCTACTACCGCACCGAAACCCTCATAGACCTCGCCCGGAAACACGGTCTGGCGGCCCGCTTCATGGAGGACTGGGAGGAGCTCCCGCACGGCCAGTCCAAGATCCGCGTCACCCACGGCGACTGAGCCCGCGGGCCGTCACCTGCAGACACGTTCACAGGCCGACGTGGAGGTGGGCGGCCCACATCAGGGGGAGCCGGGGATACGTCCGCCGCATGCGGTGGGCGGCCCGGTGGACCACCCCGGCGATGTCGCGGTCCTCCGGAGGGCGGCGCAGCAGATCGGCGTAGATCGTCCGGGCCGCCTTCGGGGCCGCCAGGTCATTGATCGTCCAGAGGGTGCCGATGACATGCGGGAATCCGGCGAGCTGGAAGGCGGCCGAGATGTGCACGGCCTCGTCGACCAGCTGGGGTCCGGGCTGGGAGGTGCTGCAGGCGGAGAGGTAGGCGAGTTCGGCGTGGGGCAGACGGAGCGTGGAGAGGTGGCGGACGTCGAACGGGTTGTCCTGGTGGTCATGGAGGAGCAGGAGGCTGGTGGAGGGGTCGTCGAAGCGGCTCTGGGCGTGGCAGGCGAAATGGGCCCAGGTGGCTTCCCGGAGTGCGGCGTCGACCCGGTCACGGGTGGCTTCGGACCCGGTCAGGAGGGTGGCGTCCGAGAGCAGACCGGCCTCGTCGCGGGCGCCGGGCAGGTCGGCGGCGCCGGGGGTGCGGGGCATCGAGACGACGAGCCGGCGGTGGCGTCCGGAGCTTCGCTCTCCGGTGGGACGGCGGCCTCGGACGTGGGTGAGGGCGCGGATCGTAGGGGTGTACGAGGAGATGACCCGGTCGAGGACGGACCGGCCCTCGGTGTCGTGGTGGCCCGCGGCGTGCAACGGGAGGTAGCCGAGCGGGCCGACCGGCGCCCACCACAGCCGTGGCCAGGTGTCGTCGGGGCCGGGTGACCGGGTGAATTCCAGTGCGGTCAGCACCGGTTCGGCGATCGTGTCCCACAGTCGGCCCAGGATCGCTTCGAGGATGTCATTCGCGACGCTCCGGCCCTCGTACAGTGCGCCCACGAAGGCGTTCACCCACGCGACGACGTCCTGGAAGATGAGGTCCGGCAGCGGGATGTGCCGCACCCCCGCCTCGGTGAGTGCGAGCGCGTCGCACCGCCACCGGCTGACGTTGACGAGGACGACCGGACCGTCCCGTACGGCGGCCATGAGCTGCGCAAGCGTCGAGGGCAGCAGGAACGAGTCGAGGTCGGGCAGCGCCCGGATCTCCTCGATCACCGCCTCCAGCTCGCGGGCGTGCTCATGCCGCTGCTCGCTCGGCTCCTGGCCCTCGGTTTCGAGCGCGGCGCTGAGCCACTGAAAGCGGTCGGCGAGCCCGGGGGCCCGTTCCCGGAGGACGGTCAGCGCGGTACGGGCGGAGAGGGCACGGTCGAGCAGCACGCCCCTCCCCTGTTCCAGCAGGGTCACCGCACGCTCCGGGTCGCCTGCTTCCAGGGCGCAGGCGGCGGCACTCGCGGCCAGCCCGCTGTAGCGGCTGAGCCAGTGCTCGGCGTCACGGCGCCCCAGGAACTGGGTGACGAGCAGGGGCAGCAGCTCGACCGCCGTGGCGTATCCCTTCAGCGCCTGGTCATGACGCCCCGCCGACATCGCCAGTCGCCCGGCGTTGAAGCCCGCGTCCACGCGTACCGTCGCGGCCGCGCTCGGCACGGTGGCCGCCGCCAGATAGGCGGCGACGGCTTCGGTGAGCGTCCCGGGGTCTTCGGATGCCCGGTGCAGGGCGGTCAGGGCATGCCCCATCATGAACAGCTTCTTGGCCCGCGCGGGCTCCGGTGAGGTGAGCGCCAGCGCACGCCGCGCCACCTCCACCGCCTCCTCGGCCGACGCCCGGTCGTCGGTGCGCTCGTAGCGCACCAGGAGCGGGGCGATGAGGTTCGACAGCAACCCGGGGTCGCGGTCCGCGACTCTGCGCGCGACATCGATGGCCTCGTCCAGGATCACCGGGTCGTCGTCCTCGTGCTCGGCGAACACGGCCAGCGCGGCGGCGAGAGGGACGAGGAGCCCCAGCTTGTGCGGGTCAATGGCCATGCCCTCCCTGCCGAGGGCGACGGCCTCCTCGAGGAGGCTCCGCTCCCGCGTCCGCTCGTACTTCAGGCGCAGCGCCGCGACGAGTCCGGGCAGCAGATCGGGGTCCCGCTCACCGACGGGGCCCAGGCCGTGGCGGCAGAGGGCGATCGCCTCGTCCAGCGTTTCCAGGTCGCCCGTGTGCTCGTACCAGGCGCGCAGTCCCTGAACCTGGTGCACGACCCGTTGGCTCCGGTCCGGGTGATCGGCCGGGGTCTCGGTCATGGACCGGCGTCCCACGGCGATGACCTCGTGCAGAAGCTCCCGGGTGCCGTAACGGTCGTAGCTCAGCAGAAGCGCGTAGCTGAGCATGTGCAGATAGTGCACCCTGCCCGGATGCCCCTCGGGTGTCCGGTGGACGGCCTCACGGAAGACCCGCACGGCCTCGTCGAGCGCCGTCAGTTCGTCCGTGGTCTCGAACCACCTCTGGAGTACGCCGCCGAGGATCCCGAGGCGGTGGGGCCGCCTGGGGTCCTCGTCCCGGGTGGCGCCCACCGCGCGACGACCCGTCGCGACAGCCTCTTCGAGGACGGTCTTGTCCTTGGTGCGGTCGAACGACTTCATGAGCGAGGACGTCAGATTCGACAGATACAGCGGATGAGCGGGGTGGTCCTCCCCGGTCAGGGCGACCGCCCGGCGGGCCGTTCGCAAGGCTTCGGCCCCTGCCGCCTCATCCCCGGTCCGGCTGGCCCATTCGTGCAACGAGGCACCGAGGTTGGACAGATACATCACCAACTGGGGATCGGCCTGCGCTGTCACCTCCACCGCGCCACGTCCGGTGGCGATGGCCTCTTCGAGGAACAAGAGGTCGCCGGTGCGCCGGAAGGCGTCCAGCAGCGCGATGGAGAGGTTGCTCAGCGTCAAGGGCGAGCGCGGGTCGGCGGCGGCCGCCCGGCGTCCCCTGTCGATCGCCTCGTGGAGGGCGCTCAGCTCCCCGGTCCGCAGATACCAGTCGCGGAACACATCGCCGAGCTGGGACTGTACGGCCGCCCACCGGCCGTGGCCGCGCGGCAGCGCGTCCACCGCGCGCCGGGCCACCTCCACCGATTCCCACAGCGGACGCGGATCCTCGGCGGTGTGGAACGCGGCGCACAACAGCGTGCACAGCTGGACCACCTTGCCCGCGGCGCTGGGGTGGTGGGGAGGCGTCCGGGAAACCTCGCGGCGCCGGTCGCTCAGCATCTGTGCGATCCGCTCCGGTTCCAGATTCGCCAGGAAGTGGCGGTGTACGGTCTCGCTGAGCGCGACCCAGTCGTCGGGATCCGGCGCGAACGCGGAGCGCAGCGCCTCCGGCACACCCTGCGGGTCCGCCTCGTACACCGGGCGCAGCACCGTTTCCGCCAGCCGCAACTCCGACTCGTCGCCCAGCAGGCCGTATCGGTGCCAGTGCAACCAGCCAACGGCGCGCCGCACTTCGAGATCGCGCTCGAAGTCGTCGCTCGCGGCGATCAGTTCGGCGGCCTCGCGCGGGGCGTCGGCGTCCAAGACGTCCCGCGGGTCCGCGGTGGCGGCGAATCGGTCCAGCCGGGCCCACAGCGCCGTCAGCAGTTCGGCTCTCACACTTCGATGATGGCCGACCCGGCATGCGCCCACCGTGGCCTGGGCGTTGAGCGGTCGCAACCTACGACCGCGGATCGATCAGTTGCACGATCGGCCTCCCGGCTGCCGGGCGCAGGGAAAATACTCACCGTCATCCCCTTTCGCCCCACTGCCGGTAGATTGGGGCCATGGGAGTGTCGGAGAGGGGCGGGGGCACGGCGGAGGTGCACGAGGACGCCGTGGCGGCTCTCGCGGCGGTCGCCGGGTTCGTACTGCCGCGCGCGGACTGGGCGCATGTGGAGCGCGCGCTGGGGGCGATGGAGACGGCCGTGCGGGCCGGGGACGCGCGGGCCCTGTGCGCGATGGCGGGGCGGTTGGAGCTGGTGGGGCCGTCGCGGGTGCGGATGCGCGCGGGCGAGGAGGGCGACGGGCGCGAGCCCGCGCCCCCCGATGTCCTGGACCGGCTCAACCGCTTGGTGCACGCCCTGCGGAGCGGGGCCGATGACGACGATCGCGCGGAGGGCACACCGGCCGGTGGTGACCCTCACTGATCAGTCGCTCGTCGTCCACCTCTTCGTGGCCACGACCGGACCGCGCGGGAGCGCGTCGTACCGGCGACTGCGGGAGGTGTGGGCGGCGTGCGGGCCGCATCTCGGCATGACGTACTCCGTCGCCGCGACGGGGCTGCCCGACACGCTCCCCGAGGAGCCGGGCGAGTTGTCGGCGGCCGGGGCGGTGGCGGCGCGGCGCGACCGTGCGGGGCTGGCGCAGGCGGTCCTGCGGCGCCACCACGATCTGCTGTGTCTGTCGGTGGCGCTGTCGCCCGCTTCCGGTGAGCAGGGGTCGTGGGACGCCTGGGACCGGCAGTGGACGCGGGTCGCCGGGACGGGCCGGGAGCAGGAGTGGGTGGTCGGCGAGGCACGGCTGTTCGTCGCCTACCGCGAGGTCGCCGACGCGGGGCCGGTGAGCACACGGGAGCTGACGGAGGCGATACGGGCCGAACTGCCCCTGCCGCTCGGGCCGGGCGTCGCTGTGGCCCGCCCCGCGGTCACCCTGTGGGAGGCCACCGGCGATTCCGCCACCGGGCCGTCGCGGCGCTTCGCCGCGGTGGCGGACGACGCTGACGGCGCGCCCCGGGACACCGAGCACTGGCTGTGGAGCCAGGGCGGTGGCGCGCCGCCACCGTTCGCCCGCTATCTGGCGGACGCGGCCAAGGTGCGGTACGAGATGCGGGTGCACGCGGCGCACGACAGCGATCTCGACTCCCCCGCGGGGCCGGTGGTGGACGGTGCGCTCGCGGCGCTGGATGGCGCATCCCTGGACGACGAGAGCCCGGACCGTGGCGAGGAACTCGCGCGGTGGCGCACCAGGCTGCTGGCGCTCACCGCGGGCTCCAAGGGCCTCACCCAGTGGATCACCAGGGTCCGGGAGATGCGCACCACCGTGCGGATCGCCGAGTCCAACATGCGCGCCCAGCGGGACGCCGCGGGCGTCCCCGAGGGCGGCCACGGCCCGTTCGCCGAAGACCTCGCGCTGGCCGCGTGGTTCGTCCAGCGGCTGTCCGACGGCCTGGTCTATCTGGAGGCGGACCGGGAGCGCGCACGGGACGCGCTGACGGCCCTGACGGTCGAGGCGGAACACGCCCTCCAGCGCCGCCGGGAGCTGACGCAACGCCAGGAGGTGATCGCGCAGCAGCGGCAGAGCAGGGTCAACCTGCTGCAGAGCGCGTTCCTCGGCGCGGTCCTCATGGTGCTCGCCGCGATCCAGAGCTTCGCGTACGAGGTCCCGTTCCTGCCGCCTCCCGCCGTGCCCGCCCTCATCGCCCTGCTCGGTGCGCTCGCCCTGCTGCTGGCCACGCTGGTGCTGTGGCTGGCCACCCCGCCGGAGAGCCGGGCACCGGCCCGGCTCGGCTCGCTGCTCGCCGGGCTGGTGGGTGCCACGGCCGGCTGGCTGGCCAGCACGGTGGCCGTGCACGCGGCCACCGGCAGCGCCGCGCCGACCGCGCTGACCTGGGCGGTGGCGCTTCCGGCGTTCGGCTGCGGATGGCTGGTCATGCGGCGGCGACTGCGCGCCGTCGGCGGATCAGGCTGACGCCGAGGACGCCGACCAGCGCGCCGCCGAGGGCGTAGGCGGTCAGCACCGCCAGGTTGGCGGCGATGCCGTGGCCGGAGAAGTACATGACGTGGCGTACGGCATGGGTGGCGGCGCCGTTGGGGAGGGCGGGGCTGAGCGCCCGCCAGAACGGGGGCAGCAGCTCGGGGCCGTAGGCGCCGCCGGCGCTGGGGTTGCCGAGGACCACGAACAGCAGCACCGTGACGCCGATCCCCAGGACGCCGAAGAGCACCTGGAAGGCGATCGTCATGGCGGCCGCGCCGAAGACGACCAGGGCTCCGATCGCCGACAGGGCGAGGAAGTGTCCGTTCAGCGCGCCGAGCAGCGGGCCCACGATCGCCGCGCCGCCCAGACCGGACAGCACCGCGTACGGGACGGCCGCCAGCAGTCGCCGCCCGGCGCCACGCGCGGTGGCGGGGCGGGCGCCGAGGGACACGCCCAGCAGCGCGGCGAACAGATAGCCGCCCACCGTCCAGCCCACCACCAGGTAGAAGCTGCTCAAGCCCCGGGCATCACCCGCCTGCGCGGGGAACGCGTCGACGACGTCCGCGGTGCGGTGCTGGCTCTTCTCGGCCTTCTCGATCACCGTCTCCAGCGCGCTCGCCGTGGAGGCGCCACCGGCACCGGCGACCAGGAGGGTGTCGGTGCGGGACTCGGGCTTCACGATCAGCGCACCGCTGATCTCCCCCGTGCGCAGCCGCTCGCGGGCGGTGGCCTCATCGGTGGCGGTGGCCTTCAGCGGCTGGCCGGGTATCCCGTTGAGCTTCTCGGCCGCGTCCGGCGCCATCCGCTGCGGCGCCGCGACCGCGATCGGGATGCGGTGCGGCTGGGGGTGGTGGAAGGCTCCCACGTACGACAGGACGAATCCCAGTTGCAGCAGCAGCGCGCCGACGAGCATCGCCGCGATGCGCGGCGGGACCGCGCCGCGCAGCCGGGCCGGAAATCCCCGGGGCGCCGCGCCCCCTTCCTTCTCCTTCGGCTGGTCCGCGTCCGGCTCCGCGCGCCGCACCGGGGCCTCCTCGTGGTCCGTATCCACCTGGCTCACTGATCCGCACTTCCTCAATCACCGACGGGTTCGATGCCTCACTTCGATACATCACTGTATCGGATGCACGAGTGTATCGAACTAGGATGGGGCCCATGACGGAAGCCAGTAACAGCGCGCTCGACCGCCGGGCGCTGCGCAGCGGACGGCGCGCGGACGGCACCCCCACGCGTGTCACCCGGCGGCGGGCCGAGACCCGGGAACGTCTGCTGGCCGCGGCGCTCACGGTCTTCGCGGAGCGCGGCTTCGGCCGCGTGGGAATCGAGGAGATCTGCGAGGCCGCCGGGTACACGCGCGGCGCCTTCTACTCCAACTTCGACAGCCTCGACGAGCTGTTCTTCGCCCTCTACGAGCGGCAGGCCGCGCTCGTGACGGCCCAGGTGCAGGACGCGCTGGACGGCGCCACCCCCGACGAGGGGCTGCCCGCCCTGCTGGACCGGGTGGTGGGCGCGCTGCTCATCGACCGCACCTGGGTCCTGGTGCGCACCGACTTCCATCTGTACGCGGCGCGCAACCCGGAGACCGCGGCCGCCCTGATCCGGCACCGCGAGGCGTTGCGCGAAACGCTCCAGCCGATCGTGACCGCCTACGTCGACCCCGACACCATGCCGCCCGGGCTGCGCGACCCCGAGTCCCTGACGGCGGCGGTCCTGACGATCCACGACGCGGCGGCCGGGCGGCTGCTGCTCGACCCGGACCTCGACGCCCTGCGGACGTGGCTGCGCGACATGCTCACCGCGCTCCTCATCCCCCGGCGCTGAGCGTACGAAGGTGGCGGGTGGGGGGCGCGCCCCCCCCCCCCCCCCCTCTCCCCCGCCCCCCGGAGCACCCCCGGGTGGTGTGGAGACCGCCCGCCCGCGACGGCAGCGCGCGCGGGTGAGGGGCA
>NZ_JBVIVI010000003.1:0-650826 GCF_055595765.1 Streptomyces sp. NPDC040405 | reverse complement strand
TCGCCCCCCCCCCCCCCCCCCCCCCCCCCCCCCCCCCCCCCCCCCCCCCCCCCCCCCCCCCCCCCCCCCCCCCCCCCCCCCCCCCCCCCCCCCCCCCCACGCCGTCACCAGCCCCGCGGAGCACCCGCGGGCGGTGCGGCGACGGCCGCCGCGCGGCGGCGGCCCGCGCGGGTGATGAGCACCGCGCCGATGGCCATCAGCAGCCCCACGCCCGCCGCGCCGAGGCCGATCGTCACCAGATCCGTCTCCAGGGGCGGATGCTGGGTCTTCGGCGTCCCGTCCGGGGCGGCCAGATGCTCCTTGCCCTTGTACTTCACGGGGACCGTGCCGTCGGCGGGCGGCTTCGAGGATGCCTGGACGGCGGCGGCCGCGTTGATCGGCCCGTACCCGACCAGCGCGTCACGCCCGCCCGCCGGATGGCGCGCCGTCTTCGTCAGCAGGGCGCGGACCTGGGCGGGGGTCAGCTTGTCGTTGTGCGACAGCATCAGGGCCACCACGCCCGAGGTGAGCGCCGCCGCGGGCGAGGTGCCGTTGACCGGCTCGTACCCTCCGGTGTTCTTCGCGCTCATGATGGCCACGCCCGGCGCGGCGACCGAGTTGTACGTCCGCACCGTGGAGAACTCGGCGCGGCTGCCGTTCTGCTGGGTGGCGGCCACCGCGATCACGCCCGGATAACCCGCCGGGTACGAGGCGTCGTTGAACATGTCGCCGTCGTTGCCCGCCGAGGCGATGACCGGAATGCCCTTCTGGGCGGCCCGGGCCAGCGCGTTGACCTCGTCCTCGTCGACGCTGTCGCCGAACATCTCGCCACCGAGCGACATGGAGATCACATCGGCGCCGTGGTCGACCGCGTAGTCGATGCCCTGGCCGACCGGGCTGGGCCCCTGCTTCCAGTCCTCGGGGTCGTGATATTCCTTGTCGTCGATCACCCGGACCGACAGGATGCTCGCCTTCGGGGCCACCTTGAGGACGTCCGAGGCCATCATGGTGCCATGGTCGCCCCAGCGCGAATCGCCGGGCTGCAGACCGTCCTTGAGGAAGTCGGGGCCGGTGGTCACCTTGCCGTGCAGCGCCACATGGTTGGTCATGACGCCGCTGTCCAGGACCGCGACCTTGATGCCCTCGCCCTGCGCGGTCCGCTGCGCCGAGGCCAGGCCGAGCGCCTTCGCCTCCCAGCTGGTGGGGGTGGGGTTCGCGGCGCTGGCCGGGGGCGCGGCCACCACGCCCAGCACCGAGCCGAGGGCGACCGCCGTCATGGCGGTGCCGACGCGCGCGCGGGTGTGTCGCCGGGTGCTCATGAGGTCTCCTCCAACAGCAGATCGCCGAGGTGCATGTTCAGTGCGTCGACGAGGCCGGTGGCGGCGCCCCGCCACGGGGCGCGGTCCTGCTCGGCGTCGCTGCTGTACCTGCCCCACTCACCGGGCAGCTCGCCCGCCTTGCGGCCGTCGACGGCCCCGGCGGAGACCATGAGGGCGTACGGGACGTACATCTCGGTCACCGACTGCCCCGCCGTGCCGTTGGACCGCGCGTCGCTCCACCGGGCCGCGATGGTGCCCGGGACGGCGTACGCCTTCACCCCGGGTCCCGGGTTGTCCTTCTCCTTCTCGGCGTCGAAGAAGGTGCTCATCTCGTTCTTCACGGAGTCGCCCGCGGGCAGGACGATCAGCGCGGCGGTCGCGACGGTGTTGCCCGTCGGGTCCACATAGGTGGCGCGCAGCACTGCCTTGCAGCCGAGCTTCTTCGCCTCGGCCGCGGTGGCCCCGCTCAGCCCGTCGGCACAGCCGGTCTCCTCGGATATCCCGATGCGGTGCCACTGCGCGCGCTTGCGGTCGGCGCTCTCGGACTGGGAGTTCTCCTTGGGCGCGAGCGTGTCCGGGAAGAGCTTGTCCGCGGGCTCGTTGCGCCACATCGAGGCGCCGTACTCGCTGTGGTTGGAGATGTTCTGGCTGTGGTTCGAGTAGGCGTGCGCGGTCAGCGCGCCACCGCCCAGCATCGCGAGCCCGCCGACGATACCGAGGAAGGCGGTGAGGCAGGTGCGCCCCGTGTTCTTCTGCGGCCGCGCGGGCGGCGGCGGTTGCTGGGGGGCCATGGCGCCGTACGGTGCGCCCTGGGGACCCTGACCGGCGTACGGCGTCCCCTGCTGCCCGCCGTACGGTGCGCCCTGGGAGCCCTGGCCGCCGTATGCCGGCGTCCCCTGCCAGCCCTGCGGGGCGGCGGGCGGCGGGGACGGCGGCATGGGCGGTGGGGGCGGCATGGGCGGCGGGCCCTGCTGGGGTGTGTGTCCGTAGGGCCCAGCGCCGCCCGGGCCTTCGGGCGGCCTCGGGTATGACATGGGTGTTCCTCCTCGGTGTCGGCGGCCGGTGAGCGGGCGCACGACAGCTGAGAAGAGACGACTCCCACGGCACACGCCCCCGCACGTGCAGAGGAGAACTTTACCGATCATGGCTGGAAACAGCGCAACCGGTCGTCCCCGGCTGCCGTCGGAGCGCGCTAGGTGCGGCGGAAGACCGTGAGGGAGTGGCCGACCTCGTCGACCGGACGGCTGTGCTCGATCAGCGCCGCCAGCCGTCCCCGCGCCCCGGCGACCGAGGAGTCCGAAACGACGAGCAGCCCGCGCACCCGGCCCGGGGACACCCCGCGCGGGTCGGAGGCGTGGATGCCGTACGCGGACGGCACACCGCTGCCCTTGTACACCAGCCACACCCGCTCGCCCCGGTAGCGCCCCCGGAGGCGGTCGGCCAGCCGCCCCAGGTCCTGGCCCCAGTCGACGTTCGAGTCGTGCAGGTACAAGTGGGTTTCGGCCGGGCCGCCGAACGCCTCATTGGCGTACGGCAGGTAGTACGGCGAGGCCCGCAGCGAGCTGACCGCCACGCACACCACCAGCGCCGCCGTCACTCCGCGGGCCCCCCGCCACCGGAGCGTGACCAGCCCGGCCGCGGCGACCGCCAGGAACATCGGCAGGAAGAGCGCGTAGCGCACGCCGAGGTCGCGGGCTCCGTTCATGGCCATGGCCAGCAGCACGGCCGCGGGCAGCAGGACGTACGGCGCCGCGGGCCGCAGCCGGGGCACCGCCACCATCGCGGCGGCACCGGCTGCCCACAGCGCGAGCATGCCCAGTGGCGTCTTCACCAGCAGCGCGACCGGCAGGTAGTACCAGAGCGAACCGTGGTACTGGTGGCCGAGCAGGAAGCCGCGCCACAGCTGATTCTCGAATCCGAACTGGATGCGCATCCCGTCGCGGAACGGCTCGGGAAACGGCAGCAGGTCGACGGCGAGCCCGCGCAGCCCGTGGACGGCGGGCACATTGCCGGGCGTGGTCCAGCGCAACCGCGGGTCCACGGCGAGATACGCGGCCCACACCACGGCGAGCGCGACCAGCGCCATGCCCACCGCGGCCGCCACGGCCGGTGCCAGGGTGCGCGCCGTGCCACGCGCTCCGGTGCCGCGCGCTCCGGTGCCTGGTGTCCGGCGGGCGTACGCGTACGACAGCACCGCCAGCGGCATCAGCACCGGAACCGCGGGCAGCGCGCTCATCTTGGTGGCCGCGGCCGCGCCGAGCGCCGCCCCGGCGAGCGGCAGGTGGCATAAGGGGCGGCGGCGCGCCCGCCACAGCAGCCAGACCGAGGTCAGCAGGAAACCGGCCATCGGCACGTCGAGCGTGGCCAGCGAACCGTGCGCGATGACATCGGGCGAGAACGCGTACAGCGCGAGCGCCGCCACTCCGCCCACGGGACCGGCCAGCTCCCTTGCGAACGCGAAGACGACCAGCCCGAACAGCAGCGTCAGCACGATCACCGGCAGCCGTGCCCACAGCATCACCTGCCAGGGGTCGTTGCCCGACTCGTAGAGCAGACGCCGCCCCAGCGCCCCCTGGTCCCCGGCGAAACCGGGGGCCAGGCGGGCGTGGGCGAACAGCAGTCCGGTGGCGATGACGAGCTTGCCCAGCGGCGGGTGTTCGGGGTTGAACCGCAGACTGTGTTCCTGCAGGTAGGTCTTCGCCGTCCCCACGTACACCGGCTCGTCGATGGTCGGCGTCTGCTCCACGGCCGCGGTCACCATGGCGATGGCCATCTGCGCGAGCAGCACGGCCACGACGACCGCGACGGCCACGGCCATCCGGCGCCGCCGCGGCTCCCGGACCCGCGGCACCCCGGTCCGTACCACCGGGCGCACGGCCACCCGGGTCACCCTGTCGAGGACACCAGCCACGTGCATGGCACCCGACCATAATGGTGCGCATCCGCGAACGGGCCCAGGAACGCGAACTCGGCGCGAACCGCAAAAAGTGGGCGGGGCGAGAGGGCTAGCGGGCCGTGCCGAAGTCCTGCGTCCAGTAGTTGTCGGACCCGGAAAGGCCGACGCCGATCTCCTTGAAGTCGCAGTTCAGGATGTTGGCCTTGTGACCGGAGCTGTTCATCCAGCCCTCCATCACGCTCTTGGCCGAGCTGTAGCCGTAGGCGACGTTCTCACCGTAGGTGCTCCACGAGTAGCCCGCCTTCTCGATCCGGTCGCCCGGCTGCGACCCGTCGGACCCGGTGTGCGACATGTTGCTGTGCTCGGCCATGTCCGCGCTGTGGGCCTCGGCGGCCTTGGTGAGCTTCGCGTTCACCTTCACCGGCGAGCACCCCACCTTGGCGCGCTCGTCGTTGACCAGCTCCACGACCTGGGCCTCGGCGCTGGACGCCGTGGTCGACGGGGTGGCGGCGGCCTTGGTGGCGGGCGCGGTGGTGGCCGGGGCCTTCGACGCCGCCGCCGCCGGGGCGGTGTCGGAGAGGGTGGTGGCGGGGGCGGAGGTCGTACGGGTTCTCGGCGTGGCGGAGGCCGACCGCGACGCCCGCTCCGTCTCCTTCGCCCGCTTCGTCCGGGCCGGTTTCCCGGCATCCCGGTGGTGGCTCTTCTTCTCGTGCCACTGCTTGTCCCGGTCCTGCCCCTGCCCCTGCCCCGCGGACGCGCTGGTCTCGACACCGCTCGCCTTCGTGGTCTTGTCGTCCGGCCCGTCCAGACACGCCATCGCGACGGACGGCACACCCACGGCGGCCACCGCGACGGCGGCGATGGCTATCTTCCGGTGGTGCGTCTTCGTGGTCCGGTGCTTGCTCATGCGTGTCCCTCACTCGGTAGTCCCGGCACGCCCTCCCCCGTGTACGGCCGACTCTGTGCGCAGCGATGCCAGAACTGCCGAGGCGCGGTGTGAGCCGTCATTCTTGGGTCCGCCCCGAAGGCAATGCAACAAATGTTCGCTACTACCGAGGGTCGTAGTGCCGGGCGGCGCTTGCGGAGGGACGTCGGGATGTGCTGCGGGGGTCCGGTGAAGGAGATGTGACGGTGTCCCGCCGTCAGAACACCTGGTGGCCTTGGCGCCGGGCGGGACACCGGACCCGTGGCGAACCCGGATACGACATGTCGGCAAGAGCCGAAAAGTCTCCGATTTCGCCGAGCGGGTATCTACTATTGCGCCCCGTTCGTTCCGGGGTCCGATGTGACTGTTGTCATGAGGCCCGCCACGCTCAGTTGGCGGAGATCCGGGCGGCCACGCAGGGGTCCTCGTTGCGGTAGCCGAGGCGGGTGTAGAGCCGTTCGGCGGGGACGTTGTCGGCGAGCTGCCACAGCGTGCAGAAGCCGTGGCGGCGCACCGCGTACCGGGTCAGCCACGACGTCAGCGCCGCGCCCAGCCCCTGGCCGCGCTGGGCGGCGTCCGTCGCGACGGATGCCATCAGCGGAGCCCCGGTGTCCCGCAGGCTACTCAGGGCGCCGCAGGCCACCAGATTCCCGGCGTCGTCACGAATTCCGCACCACAGGCTCACATGCGCGGAGCCGGGGCCGGTCGAGTAGGCGGGGCTGTGTTCACCGAGGAAGGCGAGCAGCTCGTCGTGGTGGCTTTCGTCGAGGACGACGACGCGCTTCTCGGCCCGGTGCACGGGCGGCTCGTCCAGCGTCCAGCGGAACACCCACTCGACCACGTCGTCCACCGGCAGATGGCGGGCGACCAGGGCCTCGGTGCCACGCGGCCCGGTGAACTCCCGCACCTGCTCCGGGCGGCGCTGCGCGGCGCGCAGGACGAGCCCGGCGGCCGGCTCCGGGCCGCCGACGGTCCACACATGCCCGCGGGTGTCGTCGAGCCACGCCGCGGCGCCATCGCTCGACCAGCTGAAACGGCCGACCGGTCGTTGCCGCGCCGCGCCGAAACGCAGCAGCGCGGCACCGGGCCGCAACTCCAGGCCCTGGCTGAACAGGTCCGTGGTCCGGGGAGGAAGAGTCGTTGCCAGCATCGCTCTCAGGAATGACGTAGTAGAGGGACGGCGACAGTCCGGACGCGCGCGGGCGCGACCGGGGACTGTTCTGTGAGGTGTGGGGAGCCCGTCGGCGGCTGCGCGCGCGGGCGCGCCCGGCCGAACAGGGCGATCCACTGTCGCATACGGCCCCCGGCCCGGGGCAAATCGGCGGACGGCGCCCACCGGGCGTTCGTCCGACCGCCGCGGAAGTGTCCCCGGCCGTTCAGGACCGCGCCGCCACACCTCCGTGTCTCCACACCTCCGTGCCCTCCATGCCTCCGCACCGCAGCCCGGGCATCTCCGCACCGCGGCCCGGCTCACCGCTCCGGCGGAACGTCCGCGGCCTGCGGCTCGGACAGCCCGGCCAGGCCCTCCGGCAGGGCCCCGGTGTGCACCACGCCCAGCCGCTGGGTCGCCCGGGTCAGCGCCACGTACAGATCGCTCGTCCCGAACTCCCCCGGCTCGGCCACGATCACCGTGTCGAACTCCAGCCCCTTGGCCTGCCGCGGGTCCAGCAGCACCACCGGGCTGGTCAGATCCGGGGACCGCCCGGTGGACGCGTCCGGGAGCGCGGCCGCGAGGGCGTCGTGGTGGCCGCGCTGGGCGATCACCGCGAGGCGGCCCTCCGCCCCCGACTCCCGCGCCACGGCGTCGGCCACCGCGCCCGGCAGGTCGGCGGTGTGCCGCGCCCACGGACGTACGCCGGTGGCACGTACCGAACTCGGCGGCTCGAAGGCGGGGTCCGAGGTCCGGGCCACCTCCGCCGCGACGTCCATGATCTCGGCCGGGGTGCGGTAGTTGACGCCGAGCCGGGTGTGTTCCCAGCGGTCCTCGACGTACGGGGCGAGGATCGAGGCCCAGGAGCCGCAGCCGCCCGGCTCCGCGGTCTGCGCGGGGTCGCCGACCAGCGTCATGGAACGGGTCGGGGACCGGCGCATCAGCAGCCGCCACGCCATCGGGGACAGCTCCTGCGCCTCGTCCACGATGATGTGGCCGAAGGCCCAGGTGCGGTCGGCGGCGGCGCGTTCGGCGGCGCTGCGGTGGTCGGCCTCCTCGTTCCGGTCGGCCAGGCGTTCGGCGTCGATGAGGTTGTGGGCGGCCAGCACCTCGGAGTCGTCGTCCTCGCGGTCCTCGAACTCCTGGGTGCGGGATCCGTAGGAGAGGTCGAGCACGCCCTGCGCGTACTCGATGCGCTCCAGCCGCGCCCCCTCGGCGGCGGCGCGCGCCGCCGAGTCGTCCTCGCCGAGCAGTTCGGCGGCCTCGTCCAGCAGCGGCACGTCCGCCGGGGTCCACTCGCCGCCGGTGCGGCGGATCGCGGCGGCTTCGGCGTCGGTGACGTGCACGGGGTCGGTGAGGAAGTCCTCGACCAGCCGCTCCGGGGTGAGCTCCGGCCACAGCTCGTTGATGGCGGCGTGCACCTCGGAGCTGGCCGCGATCGCCTTGCCGAGCTGGGCGATATCGTCCGGGCCCAGCAGGTTCGGGCCGCCGAAGGGGTCCTCGCCGATCCGGTCGGTCAGCTGAGCGGTCAGTCCGTCGATGACACTGAACGCGAAGTGCGGCCGGGCCAGGTTGTGCGGCAGCCGGGTCTCGCGTGCGCGCCACCGCGCGTCGCTCGCGATGTCCGCGTCCAGGACCAGGTCACCGTCGTCATGAGGGATCACGATCTCCGGGTCGGGCAGCGCCTGCCGGTCCCGTACGAAGCGGGCCAGGGCATCCGCCATCGTGGCGCGGCCCTTGACCTCGGCGGCCTCCGGGGCATCGGTGCCGGTGGCCGTCACCCCGGGGTACAGCTCGCCGAGCGTGGCGAGCAGCACACCGGTCTCGCCGAGCGCGGGCAGCACCTCGCCGATGTAGCCGAGGAACGCCGGGTTGGGCCCCAGGACCAGCACCGCGCGGCGGGCCAGCAGCTCGCGCTGCGCGTACAGCAGATAGGCGGCGCGGTGCAGCGCGACCACGGTCTTCCCGGTGCCGGGCCCGCCCTCCACGACGAGAACGCCGTGGTGCGGGGCGCGGATGATCCGGTCCTGCTCGGCCTGGATGGTCTGCACGATGTCGTGCATCCGCCCGGTACGGGCCGAGTCGAGCGCGGCGAGCAGCACGGCGTCGGCGTCGCTGTTCTCGTGCCCGGTCCGCACGGTGTCGGCCAGGTCGAGGATCTCGTCGTGCAGGGCGGTGACCTGCCCGCGCTCGGTGGTGATGTGCCGCCTGCGGCGCAGCCCCATCGGGGTGTGCCCGGTCGCCAGGTAGAACGGGCGCGCCACATCGGCCCGCCAGTCGACGACCAGCGGGGTGTGCTCCTCGTCGTCACGCCGGATGCCGATGCGCCCGATGTGGTGGTCGCGGCCGTCACGGAACGCGAGCCGCCCGAAGCACAGCCCCCGCTCCCCCGCGTCGAACGCGGCGAGCAGCCCGGACCGCTCGGACACCAGCACATCGCGCTCCAGCCGCGCCTGGAAGTTCCGCCCCTCCATCGACAGGGCGTCACTCACCGCCTCCTCGGCCCCGGCCCGCAGTTCGGCGAGACGCGCATGGAGCAGGTCGATGAATTCCTGCTCCTGACGCAATTCCGCGTTTGACAATTCAACTCCCGCTGGATATGATGACTTCATCGAGTTTCAATGTGCCCCGAATGCGTGCAGGCACACAAATCCCCAATATACGCAGCGGAACTCCCCGGACTCAAGGCAGCCGGGGTGTTTTCTTTTTCTCTTCTTCTTCTCCGCGCGTTAATACGGTCCGGCGGCCGGTCGAGGGTTCAGCCGGATCAGGATGACGCCAGCCACCACACCGCCCGGGTGGGCAACTGGGTCGACGGCCGAGCGGCCCTGCTCGGCGGCGCCGGGCAACTGGGGACATTCGGGCGGAACGCCGGAATCGCGCCTCCCGGCATACGCTGCTCGCCCGGGAGAGCACCCGACCGAGGCACCCGCTCGGAGCCGAAGCGAGAGCGAGGATCGAGATGTCGTCCGCGATGCCCGCCACTGATCCGCACGACCAACTGGGCCACGGATTACCTGAGTTCGGCGACGAGTGCGACGAGGGGGCGCGGCGATGAGCGGCGGCCACGCGGAGGTGTGTGTCGTCGGCGCCGGGCCCCGGGGGCTGTGCGTGGTGGAGCGGCTGTGCGCCAACGAGCGCGCGGCACGGTCGTACGAGACCCTCACCGTGCACGTCGTCGACCCGGCGGCGCCCGGCGCGGGCGCGGTGTGGCGCCCGGGCCAGTCCCGCCATCTGCTCACCAACACCGTCGCCTCCCAGATCACCGTGTACACCGACGACAGCGTGCGCATCGAGGGCCCGATCGAGCCGGGCCCGAGCCTGTACGAGTGGGCGCGGAGCCTCGCCCGGTTCAGTGAGCCGGGCGAGTACGACACGCCCACGCTCGCCGAGGCCCGGGCGCTCGGCCCCGACTCGTACCCCACCCGCGCCTTCTACGGCCGCTATCTGCTGGACAGCTTCCAGCGGGTGGCCGCGCGCGCCCCGGAGCACATCACCCTCAGGGTGCACCGCTCGCGCGCGGTGGCGATGGCGGACACCAGCGGGGTGCCGGGCGGGCCGCAGGGCATCCGGCTGGCGGACGGCACCAGGATCCATCAACTGGACGCCGTGGTCCTGGCCCTGGGCCACCTCCCCACCCACCTCACCCCGCGCGAGGAGCGCACCGCCAGCCTGGCCCGCATCCACCACCTCAGCTATCTCACCCCGGCCAACCCGGCCGACGTGGACACCGGTTTCATCGAGCCCGGGGAGCCGGTACTGCTGCGCGGACTCGGCCTGACCTTCTTCGACCACATGGCGCTGTTCACCATCGGCCGCGGCGGTGTGTTCGACCGCGTCGGGGACCGCCTGGTGTACCGGCCCTCGGGGCGCGAGCCGGTGATGTTCGCCAGCTCGCGCCGCGGGGTGCCGTACCACGCGCGCGGGGAGAACCAGAAGGGCGCCTCCGGGCGCCACGTTCCGCGGCTCCTCACCCCCGAGACCATCGCCCGGCTGCGCCGCCGCGCCGCGGCGGGCGACCGGGTGCGCTTCGGCGCCGATGTGTGGCCGCTGATCGCGGCAGAGGTGGAGAGCGTCTACTACGGCACGCTGCTGGCCTCCCGCGGCGCCGATCCCGGGCCGTTCACCGACCGCTTCCTGACCGCCACGCGCCAGGAGCGGGCCGCCCTCCTGGACGCGTACGGCATCGCCCCCGGCGACCGCTGGGACTGGGACCGACTCCAACAGCCCTGCGCCGGAGGCGAGTTCGCCGACCGGGCGGAGTACCGGGCCTGGCTGCTGGACTATCTGGCCCGGGACGTGGCGGAGGCGAAGGCGGGCAACGTCGACGGACCGCTCAAGGCGGCCCTGGACGTACTGCGGGACCTGCGGAACGAAGTACGCCTGACCGTCGACCACGGCGGTCTGGACGGCGGGTCCCATCTGGACGAGCTGGACGGCTGGTACACCCCGCTCAACGCGTTCCTCTCCATCGGCCCGCCGGTCTCCCGCGTCGAGGAGATGATCGCGCTGATCGAGGCGGGGGTCCTGGAGGTCACCGGCCCCGGCACCCAGGTGTGCATCGACACCGAGCGGCCCGCCTTCGTCGCGCGGTCCGCCCTGGTCCCCGGTGAGCGGGTGCGGTCGCGGCATCTGATCGAGGCCAGGCTGCCGGTGCCCGACGTGCGCCGCGCCGCGGATCCGCTGCTGCGCCATCTGCTGCTCACCGAGCAGTGCCGTCCGTATCGCATCGAGGGGGAAGGAGGAGTCAGTTACGAGACGGGCGGGCTCGACGTCACCGAGCGGCCGTGCCATGTCGTCGACGCACAGGGGCGGGTCCATCCGCGCCGGTTCGCCTACGGTGTCCCGACCGAGTCGGTGCACTGGGTGACCGCCGCCGGGATACGCCCCGGCGTGGACTCGGTGAGCCTCGGCGACGCCGACGCGATCGCCCGCACCATCCTGGCCCTCTCCCCCGCCGCGCGGACGCCCACGCCACTCACCGCGGGAGTGATCGTATGAGCGACATCCTGACCGACGCGGGCCTGCTCTCCCCGGTGCGCGCGGGCACTCCCGCCGAGGCGGCGGTGTGCGACCTGGCCTGGCTGCAGGCCATGCTCGACGCCGAAGCCGCGCTGGCCCGCGCCCAGGCCCGGCTGGGCTCCCTGCCGGTGTCGGCGGCCGACACCATCACCCGGGCGGCCCGTGCCGAGCGGCTCGACCTGCGGGCGGTCGCCGTCGGGGCGCGGGAAACCGCCAACCCGGTGGTGGGCCTCGTACGCGCGTTCACGGAGGTGGTGGCGGCGGAGGACCCGGCCGCCGCCGAGTACGTCCACCGCGGGTCCACCAGCCAGGACGTGTTCGACACCGGCGCCATGCTGGTCGCGCGCGACGCGCTCCGGCTGATCCGGGCCGACCTGGACACCGCCGCCCGCGCCCTGGCCCGGCTCGCGGCCGAGCACCGGGACACCGCGATGGCGGGCCGCACCCTTGCGCTGCACGCGGTGCCCACCACCTTCGGGCTCAAGGCGGCGGGCTGGCGCGAGTTGCTGCTGCAGGCGGCCCACCGCATCGGCACTGTCGCGGACACCGGTCTGCCGGTGTCCCTCGGCGGAGCCGCGGGAACCCTGGCGGGCTACCTCGCATACGCCGGGCCCGTCGAGCCCGGCGCCTACCTCGACGATCTGGTGTCCGCGTTCGCCACCGAAACCGGCCTCGCCCGACCGGCCCTGCCGTGGCACACCCTGCGCACCCCGATCGCCGACCTCGCCTCGGCCCTGTCGTTCACCGCCGGAGCCCTGGGCAAGATCGCCGTCGATGTGCAGTCCCTGGCCCGCACCGAGGTCGGCGAGGTCGAGGAACCCACCGCCCCCGGCCGCGGCAGCTCATCGGCCATGCCGCACAAACGCAACCCGGTCCTGGCCACGCTGCTGCGCAGCGCCGCCCTCCAAGTGCCCCCCATGGCAACGGGCCTGACTCAGTGTCTGCTCTCCGAGGACGAACGCTCGGCGGGCGGCTGGCACGCGGAATGGCACCTGCTGCGTGAATGCCTGCGCCTCACCGGCGGCGCCGCCCACACCGCGGTCGAACTGACCGAGGGCCTGCGGGTACGGGCGGAGCGGATGGCCGAGAACCTGGAGCTGACCGGGTCCCGCATCGTCTCCGAACGCGTCGCCGCCGTACTGGCCCCACGCCTCGGCAAGGCGGCGGCCAGGCAGCTACTCGACACGGCGACGGCCGAGGCCGAACGCACGGACCAGCCCCTCGCGAAGGTCCTCGCCGACCTGCCCGAGCTCGATCTCGACGCCCCGGAGCTGGCAGCCCTGTGCGACCCGGCCCACTACACCGGCGCCGCGGGCCCGCTGGTCGACCGCGCGCTGCGGCTCCGCGACTGACGGACACCCTTAGGTCCGACCGGAAGCCTCGAGGACGTCGCGGAGTTGGGAGCGGGCCGTGACGCCGAGTTTGGGGAAGCTGCGGTAGAGGTGGGAGCCCACGGTCCGGGGGGAGAGGAAGAGACGTTCGCCGATCTCGCGGTTGCTCAGGCCCTTCGCGGCGAGGCGGATGATGTGCTGCTGCTGGGGTGTGAGGGAAGTGAGGGCGTCCGGGGCGGCGGGGGCCGCGTCGACACCCGCGGCGCGGAGTTCGGCCCCGGCGCGGTCGGTCCAGGGGTCGGCGCCGAGGCGGCGGAACGTCTCCAGAGCGGTGTGCAGGAGGGGGCGGGCGTCGGTGATGCGGTGGGCGCGGCGCAGCCATTCCGCGTGGTCCAGGAGGATCTGGGCGCGTTCGAAGGGCCATTGACGGCCCGCCGGGTCGGCCAGCGCCGCGGTGAAGTGCGGTTCCGCGCGGGAGGGGTCGAGCAGGGCGTGGGCGCGGTGGATCAGTGCGCGCATCCGGGGTGAGGGGTCGTCGGCGAGCCGCTTCTCGGTGCGTTCCACGATGGCGGCGGCCTCCGCGTGGTGGCCGGTGCGTACGGCCGCGGCGGCGAGTTCGGCGAGCCCGGCGTGGGAGCACGCGTAGTGAACGGGGTCGCCTTCGGCGGTGAACAGCAGGCGGAACTGTTCGTACGCGGTGCTCTGGTCGCCCTCGGCGACGGCGGCCATGCCCAGCGCCCAGCGGGCGCGGACGGCGACCGCGCGGCTGCGGTGCGGATCGACCAGGGACAGGGCGTCCGACGCGGCGGTACGGGCCTCGGCGGTCCGTCCGGTCAGGGCCAGCGGGGCGGCTTCGAGGGACCGTACCGCGGCTTCGAGGTGGGGCAGCCCGGCGACGGAGGAGGCGGTGTTCGTGGCGGCGAGCCTGGCCTGCGCCCAGAGCCCGTGGTCCAGGTAGGCCCACCCCGCCGTGCAGCCGAGACCGGTGGGCAGGGCGCCGCGCAGCCGCCAGCGGTCGAGGGCGTCGTCGAAGATCCGTACCGCGAGGGCCGTCTCGTCGAGCAGCCACGCCATCGCGCCGAGCGAATTGAGCAGGGCCGGGTCGCCGTCCGCCTGCTCCACCAGCGCCGGGAGCGCCGCCACCCGTTCGGAGCGGGCTTCGGTGGGGTCGGTCACGGTGAGCGTCCAGGGGTCGCCCTGCGCCTGTGCCCGTACGGCCAGCCGATGGTCCTCGTCGCCGGAGTAGAAACCGGCCACGGACGCCAGCACGACGGCCGTCCGGCGCAGCCGGGGGTCTTCCGCCGCCCGGGTCAGCAACGTCAGCGCGGTGTCGTGCTCGGCGCTCAGCGTGAGCACCTGCCCGACCCGCAGCGACGCCTCGGCCACCAGCGCCGGGTCGTCGGTGAGCGCCCGGGCCCGCGCGGCGAGTTCGCGCACCCAGTGGGGCTGGCCGGTGGCGACGGCCTCGCGGGCGGCCGCCACGAGGCGGCGGGCGCGATCGTGCGGCGCGGGGCTCAGCTCGGCGGCGCGTTCCAGCGCGGTGACGGCCGCGGTGTACCCGCCGCGTGTCCGGGCCCGGCCCGCGGACTCCTCCAGCGCGGCGGCGATCTCCTCGTCCGGGCCCTCCGCGGCGGCGGCCAGATGCCAGGCGCGGCGGTCGGGTTCCCCGGTGAGCGACGCGGCGAGGTCGCGGTGCGCTTGGCGCCGGGCGGCCAACGGTACGGAGTGATAGACCGCGGACCGGATCAGGGGATGCCGGAAGCGGGCCCGCCGGGCGTCGCCGCCCCCGGTGATCCGGAGCAGTCCGGCCGCCTCGGCCGCGGCCAGCGCCTCGATCCGGCCCGCCACGGCCCGTTCGTCGGCAGCCACCAGGAGCAGGGCGTTTCGGGTGTCGGCGGGGAGGGCGTCGAGGTCGGCGGCGTAGAGCCGCATCAGGCGGTCGGTGGGCGGCAGGAGGTCTTCGGCGGTGGAGTGCGTAAGCCCTGCGGAGTCCGCGCCGTACGCCCCATGCGCCCGGGCCAGTTCGACCAGGGCCAGCGGATTTCCGGCGGCCTGGTCGAGGATGCGCATGCGGCGGCTGCCGGTAGGCGGATGCGGCTGCCGGTCCAGCAGCTGGACCGCCGCGGAGGCGTCCAGCGGACCCAGCGGGAGCGTGGGAAATCCGGAGAACGCCGCCGGGGCCGCGCCGCCCGTCGCGTCCCGGGTGCCCGCCAGTACGGCAAGGGGTTCGTCGTCGATGCGCCGTGCGGCGAAGGCCAGCGCCTCCAGCGAGCCGGTGTCGACCCACTGCAGATCGTCCACCAGCACGAGCAGGGGCGACCGCTGGGCGAGATCGGAGAGCAGAGCGAGCAGCGCGACACCGAGGAGCAGTCGATCGGGCGGGGTGGCGCGGTGGCGACCGGCCGCGGGGTCGGTGGATCCGGGGGCAGTGGCTCCTGGGTCGGCAGCTCCTGGGTCGGCGGCTCGGGCTCCGGGGTCCTCGACGCCAGCGCCCGCCGCACCGATGCCCCCACGACCGGTGGCTCCGGAGCGGCCGCGGCCCGCGCCCTCAATGCCCGTATCCCGACCGCTGATCTCCCAGGGGCCGGTGCCTTCGACGCCAGCGCCCGCGGCGCCCGGGCCGTCCTGGCGACCGGCACCACCGAGGTCGCTGCCCCCGTCGCCCGGGGCCTCGGCGCCGATCGCGGCCAGCAGGGCCGACCGCTGGCGGGCGGGTAGTCGGGCGGTGCCGCCGAGGATCGGGCGTAGGAGCTGGTGCAGTCCGGCGAACGGCAGGTTCGCCTCGCTCTCGCTGCCAGTCATCCGCAGCACCCGGCCCCGTCCCCGGTGCCGGTCCGCCGCCAGTCCGAGCAGGGTGCTCTTGCCCGCGCCCGGTTCTCCCGTCACGATCAGCACGCCGCTGGTCACACCGAGCACGGCCGCGCTCTCGCTCTCCCGCCCGACCATGGTCATCACTCGACTGTATCCGCCGGTGCAGTCATGTGACGGATACCGCCGGCCCCGGGCCGGGGAGCAGGCTGGACGCATGGACACCATGACGCTTGGCAACGTCGACCTCACCCGCGTGGTCGAGCTGCCCTCGAAGGGCCTCGCCCGCGACATCATCTTTCCCGATGTGCCCATGGAGCACTGGCGGGCGAACGAGAGCTGGCTGGCACCCGAGTTCGTGGACCTCGCCGCCGACGAGGTGCGCACGATGATCCAGACCTGGGTGCTGCGCAGCGAGGGCCGGACCATCCTCATCGACACCGGCATCGGCAACGGCCGGGAGCGGCCGCATATGCCGCTCTTCCATCAGCTGAACACCGACTTCCTCGGTGAGCTGGCCGCGGCGGGGGTAAGCCCGGAGGACGTCGACACGGTGATCTGCACGCATGTGCACGGGGACCACGTCGGCTGGAACACCATGCGGGTCGACGGCGAGTGGCGGCCGACCTTCCCCAATGCGCAGTACGTGATCTCACGCGCCGACTTCGACTACTGGAACCCGGAGAACGGCCACCGGACCCGCTCGGGCCCCAAAATGGCGAACGTGTTCGAGGACAGCGTGGCCCCGGTCCACCAGGCCGGGCAGACCGTGCTGTGGGAGGGCGACCACTACGACATCGACGCGAATCTGACCCTCGAACCCGCCCCCGGCCACACGCCCGGCTCCACCGTCGTACGGCTGCGGTCGGGCACGGACCGGGCGCTGTTCGCGGGCGATCTGCTGCACAGCCCGCTGCAGCTCGTCGAGCCCCACGACAGCCCCTGCTTCGACGAGGACGAGGACCGCGCCCGGATCGCCCGGCGCCGGGTGCTGGAGTCGGCCGCGGACGAGGGGGCCCTGCTGTTCCCCGCGCACTTCCCCGGCGCGGGCGCGGCCGAAGTACGGCGCGACGGGGACCGGTTCGCGGTGAAGGAGTGGGCGGCATGGCGGTGAAGAGCTTCCGTAACATCCCGTACGCCGCGGCCCCGACCGGGGCCGCGCGGTTCGCGGCGCCGACTCCGGTGGACGGCGTACGAGGGCTCGACGGGCCGGGGCCGACCGCCCCCGCCCCGGCGCGGCGGTTTCCGCTGGACCTGAGCCCGGTGACGGGTCCGGGCTGGGTACGCGGCGACGACTACCTGACCCTCAACGTCTGGGCCCCGGAGGAGGCCCCGGAGGAAGGGGGCAGCGGAGACGCACCGGTGATGGTCTACGTGCACGGCGGCGGCTTCCTGTCCGGCACCGGCCAGGCACCGCTGTTCGACGGGACGTCCTTCGCCCGCGACGGCGTCGTCCTGGTGACGCTCAACTACCGGCTCGGCGCGCCCGGCTGGCTCGATCTGCCGGACGCGCCGGGCAACCGCGGCCTGCTGGATGTGGTCGCCGCGCTGCGCTGGGTGCGCGAGCACATCGCGGAGTTCGGCGGGGATCCGGACCGGGTCACGGTGTTCGGGCAGTCGGCGGGCGCGATGATCGTCAGCGCGCTGCTGGTGACGCCCGGGGCGGCCGGGCTGTTCCGGCGCGCCATCAGCCAGAGCGGCGGGCTGCACACGCTGACCGGCGCGGAGGCGGCGGAGACGACCCGGGCGCTGGCCGACCGCCTGGGCGTTGCGGCGACGGTGGCGGGGTTCGCCGAGATCCCCGACGAACGGCTGGTGTCCGCGGTGGGCGAGCTGCCGGGCCCCGGCGCACGGCTGACCCCGTTCGGGGTGGTGCTGGACGACGTACCCGAGGCGCACCCGGTGGACCTGATCGTGGGCACGAACACCGAGGAGTCGCGGCTCTACCAGCAGCCGCGGCTGAGCGCCGCCATCGACGCGATGTTCCGGGGCGGCAGCCAGCGGCTGGTGTCCCTGCACGGCAAGGCGTACACGTACGACTTCGACTGGCGGGACGGTCCGTTCGGCGCGTGCCACACCGCGGAACTTCCGTTCGTGTTCGACAACACGGGCCTGCCCGCCCTCCGTACGCCGGACGGGCTGCTCGGGCCGGACATTCCGCGGTCGCTCGCCGCGGAGATGCACGGCGCGTGGGTGCGCTTCGCCACGACCGGGGATCCCGGCTGGTCGGGGACGCACCGGTTCGGTTAGCAGACGCCGGGGGTCAGTAGCCTCGGCGGACGTTGTCCACGGCCGCCGCGTCGCGCCGCCGGTCCCGCCGCTGCCGTTCGGCGGCCAGCTCCGCGAGGGCGTCGTCAAGCGCGGCGAGCACACGGGCCACCGCGTCGTCGGACACCTCCATGGCCTCGTCGGCCCCCTCGCCGTCCCTGTCGCGGATGCCGATGGCCTCCGCCAGGGCGGTCAGGACGGGCTCGTCCGTCCGCCGGCGGTTCGCCGCACGGCGGCGGGCGTCCGTGTCGACCAGGGCCAGTTCACGGGTCCAGAACACCTTCCAGCGGCGGTTGCGCTGCCGGACGAGCTGTCCGTCCGCCTCCAGCGCGGACAGATAGGTCGCCGACAGCCCGCGGCCCCTGCGCCACAGCCAGTCGCCGATGGACTCGTACGGCGCCTCGCGGACGAGCGACGAGGCGGCCTGGTGCAGCAGCGGATCGGCGGGCGCGCCCGCGGGGCCCGGCACGATGCGCTCGCCGTCCAGCCCGGCTTCCTGCGCGCCCAGGAGGTCGATCAGCTCGGCTCCGGCGAGCGCGAGCGACAGATCGCCCCGCTCCACCAGGCGGCTGGTCTCCGCGTCCATCGTGACGATCAACAGGTCCCGCGAAGTGGTCATGAAAGGGCTCCCTGCCAGGCGTCCGTTACGACCAGTGTCCTCCCGGTGTCGGGCCGATGCATCCTTCCAGGTCGGGACTTGGCTTCCCTCGCCCGGTGATCGAGACTGTCGTCATGCACATGGAACAGGGGCCGGGCCAGGAGTACGTCGTCAAGACCGACCCGGGGACGGTGGCCCGGATGCGGGCCTCCCTGCTGCGCGCCCTGCCGGTGCAGGCGTGGGCCGGGGTGGTCGGCGCGGTGTTCATGCTCCTGCTCGTCGGCGGCATCGTCTTCTCCCTGTCGGGCACCGGCGCCTTTCCACTGGTGATCCTGTTGATGACCGCGTGTTTCGTGCCGCTCTACCTGCGCGATTCCTTGCGCCGGTTCGCCGCCCTGAAGCGGCTCAAGCGCACCTGGGCGGTGAAGGAGATCTCCCCGGTCGCGATGCGGGTATCTCCCGAGGGCCTGACCTGCGTCATCGACGCGGCGCCCGAGGACGTTGTCCTCCCCTGGGCCGCGGTCGCGAATGTCCAGGTGAAGGCCAGTGAACGCCTCACGGTGCTGCGGGTGGGCCTCGCCCCCGGCGCCGCCACCGCTCCCGGGGCCACCGGACTGGACCAGCCCGGGGTACGCATCCGGACGCGGCGGTCCTGGAAGGGCGTATCGCGGCTCCACCTGGCCGTCTTCACTCCCCTCCGGCCCATAAGCGAGAGCGAGATCGACCAGGCGCTCGGCCACTTCTCGGGCGGACGCGTGCGCGTGCGCTGATCGTCCAGGCCACCGGCGATCCGCGGACCGGCTACGGCAACGGACAACGGACGGGGGCCGGACGCCCCCTCAACGGCCGTTGCCTTCCGCACAGTTATTCGGACCCGCGGGTAATCGGCCGGGCCGGGCGGCCTACGATCCTTAACGAGAGGCGCCGCTATCGCCACGCATCGCGCCCGGAAACGGAGGAATACGCCACGTGTCCGCGCAAGGAGTAGCACCCCAGACCGGGAGTGGCCCGGAGCCCCCCAACACCCCGCTCAACCAGGGACGGCCGCACAGCGCCCGGATGTACGACTACTTCCTGGGCGGCAAGGACAACTACGTCGCCGACCGGCAGGCCGCCGCCAAGGTGCTCACGCTGTGGCCGGGCGTCATGGTCGCGGCGCGCACCAACCGGGCGTTCATGCAGCGCGCGGTCCGGTTCCTCGCCGCCGAGCGGGGCATCCGTCAGTTCCTCGACATCGGCACCGGCATTCCCACCCGGCCCAATCTGCACGAGGTCGCCCAGTCGGTGGCCCCGGAGTGCCGGGTCGTCTACACCGACAACGACCCGATCGTGCTGGCCCACGCGCAGACGCTGCTCACCAGCCACCCCGAGGGGCGCACGGCGTATGTCGACGCGAATGTCGCCGACCCCGACACGATCCTCTCCTCCCCCGGCGTCACCGAGGTGCTGGATCTGTCCCAGCCCGTGGCCCTGAGCCTGTGCGCGCTGCTGCACTTCGTGCCGGACGAGTGGGAGCCGCACGGCATCGTGGGGAAGCTGGTCGACGCGCTCGCGCCCGGTTCGCATCTCGTCCTCAGCCACATCACCCCGGACTTCGACCCCGAGGCCACCCAGCGCACCGTGCAGATCTACCACAACGGGGGCATCCAGGGGAAAATCCGCACCCGGGACGAGGTGGAACGATTCTTCACCGGTCTGGAGCTGGTCGAGCCCGGCCTGGTGGTTCCGCATCGCTGGCGCACCGAGCTGGCCACCGGGGACCCGGGAGTGGAGACCGGCGATGTGACCGACGAAGAGGTGTCCTTCTGGGCGGGTGTCGCCCGTAAGCCTTGAGGGACCTTCGGCGGTCGGTTCCGCGTTCCTGTCGCACCCCTGTCGCGTCGTCCGCCTCTTGAGGGGAATTACGCCAAGTCACTGTGCGTGCCTTTCCGGTTCGCTACTGTGACGGCATGAGCGCCAGGAACGTGGACCCCGCCGACGAGTGGCCGCTGCCTCCGCCCTGGATGTGGGGGTGCGGCAAGTGCACCGAGCTGTACCGGGCGATGAAGCAGGCTCCCAAACTGGTGGACGCCGCGCTGGAGGAGCTGGGACCGGGGGTGGACTGCGATCCCCATGACTCCATCGTGTCGACCCAGATCCGGCTGGCCCGGCACATCGCCACCCGCCATGTCCCGGAGCTGCCCGAGGCCGACGAGAAGTGCGAGCGGTGCGTGTCGGACGCCTCCAGCAGGCTTCCCGCCGTGCTCGCCCTGGAGCACCGCGCCCGCCATCTCTTCGCCCCGCCCAGCATCGTCGACATGCTGTAGCCGGAACATGCGGTAGCCGACCGCGGTAGTCGACTGCGGTAGCCTCCGGCTCCGGCCCGCCCTGCGGCTTCCCTGAGCTGTGACATTCTGGTGGGTGGGTGCCCTGCCACTCCTGGGCGGCGCGGTCCGGCATCGCCGGATACGGCGCCCCTGCCCTCGCCGCCCGTGTTCCGGGGACTTCCACCTGCCCGTACCTGCGGCACGGAGGGGAGGCAGACAGGAACATGCCCCATGGTGCCGGTTCGATGTCCCCGGCGCCGGAACCCACCGGGCGGGAGCGGGTTCTGGCCTTCGCCGGGGTCTCGCTGGCGGCCGTCTATGTCCTGGGCGAGGGGAACGACGGCCTGCGGCTGGTCGAGACCGCGTGGGCGGCCGGGGCCACCGCGGCTCCGCATGCGCTGCCGGAGCACTACGCGCTGTCCGACCGCTCCCCCGCCGCCGACGCCCTGTGCACCGGCCGTCCGCTGTGGCTGGACTCCGCGGCGCTCGCCGCCTATCAGCAGAACGGGGCGGCCCAGCAGACCCAGCAGGCCCAGCAGAGCGGAACGGCCCAGCGGAACGAGGCGGCTCCGCAGGGCGGAGCGGCCCGGAAGGACGGGGCTGCGGCGCGCTGGCCCGGTGCCTCGCTGGGCGCGCTGCCGCTCGGGGGCGAGGGCAGCCGACTGGGCTGTCTGCTCATCGTGGGCAGCGCCGCAGACGGCTTCGAGACGGAGCAGCGGGGCTTTCTGCTCCGCTACGCCGACGCGATCGCCACCCGGCTGCGGGCCGCCGGTGCGTCCCGCCCCGCGGCGACCACGCTGCTGGGTCCCGCGCTGCGGAGTCTGCGCGTCGGGTCGTTCGTCCTGCTGCCCGGCACCGGCCTGATCGAGGCGGACGCGACCCTGCTGAACCTGGTCGGCATCGCCCCGGACGACTTCGACGGCACCGTGGACACCCTGCTCGCGTGCACGGTCCCGGAGGATCTGCCCGCGCTGCTGTCGGTCGTCGAGCCGTCCGCGCAGGTGGCCGGGGACCGCGAGCTGGAGTTCCGGATCCGCCGCTCGACCGGCGAGGTCCGCTGGCTCCGGCTGAGCTGCCGGGTGGGAACCGATGCGACGGGCCGCCCGGAGCGCGTCGTGGGCGTGGTGACCAGCGCCGCCGCGCTGCGCTCGCGCGCCGACGACGTGTCCCGGGTGCAGTGGCTGACGACCGCGCTCGACAACGCCATGACGGTCCGGGACGTGAGCCGGGTGGTGATCGCAGCCCTGGGCGAGCCGCTGGGGGCGGACCGGGTGGCGCTGGCCGAGTTGCAGGCGGACCGGCTGGTGGTGGTCGGGCTCGATCCGCCGCAGGCCAACGCCTGGCCGGAGCTGTGGCGTTCGGAGTGGCATTCCGAGTGGCCCGACGCCTCCATTCACGCCCTGCCGAGCCTGCGGGCCGCCCTGCGCGAGGCCCGGCCGCGGCTGTGGCCCGCGGGCGCCACGCTGGAGCCGGGGCTCGCGGGCATCGGCCCCGGCGGGCTGGCCGTGCTGCCGCTCCCGGCCCACGGCCAGGTGGCGGGGGTGTGTCTGATCGGCTGGGACGCTCCGCACCCGTTCGGCCCCGAGGAGCGGTCGCTGCTCACCGCGACCGCGGGGCTGGTCGGCCAGACCCTGATGCGGGCGCACGCCTACGACGCCGAGCAGGAGCTGGCCACGATGCTCCAGCGCAGCCTGCTGCCGCGCAGCCTGCCGCCACTGCCCGGCGGGGTCGCCGTCGCCCGCTATCTGCCCGCGATGCGGGGACTCCAGGTGGGTGGCGACTGGTATGACGTCATCGCGCTCTCCGAGAGCCGGGTGGCGCTGGTCATCGGCGATGTGCAGGGGCACAGCGCCGCCGCCGCGACGATCATGGGCCAGATGCGGACGGCGGTCCGTGCGTACGCCGTGGAGGGACATCCGCCGGATGTGGTGGTCTCCCACGCCAACCGGCTGCTGGTGGGCATGGAGGCGGACCTGTTCGCCACCTGCACCTATGTCGAGCTGGACATGGAGGAGGGCAACGCCTGGTTCGTCCGGGCCGGGCATCTGGCGCCGCTGGTGCGCCGCCCGGACGGCACCACCGAGGAGGTGGTGGTCGAGGGCGGGCTGCCGCTGGGGGTGGTCGCGGACGCGGAGTTCCCCATGACGGCGGAGCCGCTGGCCCCGGGCACGGTCCTCGCGCTGCTCACGGACGGCCTCGTCGAGTCCTCGACGCTGCATCTGGACGACGGCATGCGCCGGATGCGGGACACGCTGGCCACCGCTCCCACGGATCTCGGGCGGATGGCGGACGCGCTGCTCGCGGTGGCCGACCGGCGCGACGACGACGTGGCGCTGCTGCTCCTGCGGTACGACGGCATGCGGGTCCGGCCCATCCGTTCCGGCTGGCTGGTGTGGCGGCTGCCGGACGCGGTGATGCACGCCCGCCGTTTCACCGCGCGCACGCTGCGCTCATGGGGCCTTTCGGACCAGGGCGATGTGACGCTGCTGGTCGTCTCCGAACTGGTCACCAACGCGCTGATGCACACGCACGGCACGGTCCGCCTCGACCTCACGTACGCCGTGGACCGGCTGCGCGTCGCGGTGACCGACTCCTCGCCCAGGGCGCCCGCCAAACCGGTGGTCACGGACTGGGAGGCGACCGGTGGCCGGGGGCTGCTGCTGGTCGAGGCGATGTCGGCGTCCTGGGGCTCCGTACCGGTCGGCGGCGGCAAGCAGGTGTGGAGCGACATCGTCGTGCCTCGCCGTGAGGCCGGGCCCGGTGCGGCCGGACCCGGGGACGACACCGAGCCGGGGCCCCGGGTCCGGCAAGGGGGTGTGTGACATGAGGATGCCCCGTAGGCGAAGCGCCGTCGCCGCCGTGGCGGCGGGGCTGCTGGCCGTGTCCCTGGCGAGCTGCGGGGAGGACGGCGGGGCGCGGCACGGGAACGGCTTCACCGTCGGTCTGCTGCTGCCGAGCCAGCAGATCACCCGGTACGAGAAGGCCGACCGGCCGCTGATCGAGAAGCGGGTGAAGGAGCTGTGCCCCGGCTGCAGCGTGGACCACGCCAACGCCGGGGACGACGTGGCGAGCCAGCAGCGGCAGATGAACTCCATGATCACCAGAGGGGTGGGGGCACTGATCCTCGACGCCGTCGACGCCAAGGCGCTGCGCTCCTCGGTGCAGGCGGCACACAAGGCGGGCATCCCGGTCATCGCCTACGACCGGCTCGCCGAGGGCCCGATCTCGGGCTACGCCTCCTTCAACGGCGGTCAGGTCGGCAGGCTCCAGGCGCGGGCGCTGCTGGACGCCATGCGGGCCAAGGGCGACGACCGCCAGATCGTCATGATGAACGGCGATCCGAGCAGCCCCAACGCGGTCTGGTTCAAGAAGGGCGCGCTGTCCGTCCTCAAGGACAAGGTGAGGATCGGCAAGTCGTACGACGTGGTCGAGTACCGGCCGGACAACGCGTACGCCAACATGCAGGCCGCCATCACCGCGCTGGGCCCGCGCCGGATCGGCGGCGTCCTGGCGGTCAACGACAGCGTCGCCACCGGTGCCATCTCGGCCCTCAAGGCCGCGCGGATCCGGCCGGTGCCGCCGGTCACCGGCCAGGACGCCGACCTCGACGCCGTGCAGCGCATCGTCAGCGGCGACCAGTACATGACCGTCTACAAGCCGTTCAAGGCCGAGGCGCATGCCGTGGCCGCCATGGCCGTCGCCCTGGGGCGGGGCCAGAACCTGCGCTCCATCGCCCGGACCACCGTCGACAACGCCACCACGGAGAACATCCCGGCCTCCCTGCTCACCCCGGTCGCCGTGACGACCGCCAGCATCAGGAAGACCGTGATCAAGGACGGTGTGTACACGATCGAGGAGATCTGCACGCCCAAGCTGCGGCCCGCCTGCGAGAAGGCAGGTCTCACCCGCTGACGGAGGTGATTCCCCGTGCCGGTTCCGCCCCTGCTGGCGCTGCGCGGCGTCTCCAAGCGCTTCGGCGGCGTCCATGCGCTGGTCGACGTCGACCTGCAGATCCGGGCCGGTGAGGTCGTCGCCCTGGTGGGCGACAACGGCGCCGGTAAATCCACCCTGGTCAAGGTGATCACCGGGGTCGGCCCCGCCGACCAGGGCGTCATCGAGCGGGAGGGCCGCACCGTCCAGATCAAACGGCCGCACGACGCGCAGGCCCTGGGCGTCGCCGCCGTCTACCAGGACCTCGCGATGTGCGAGAGCCTCGACGTCGTCGGCAATCTCTTCCTCGGCCGCGAGGTGCACCGCTCCGGAATCCTCGACGAGGTGGAGATGGAGCGGCGCGCCCGCGAGCTGATGCAGACGCTGTCCATCCGCATCCCCGATGTGCGGGCCCCCGTCGCCATCCTGTCCGGCGGCCAGCGGCAGGCCGTCGCGATCTCCCGCTCGCTGCTGGGCGCGCCCAAGGTCCTGCTGCTGGACGAGCCCACCGCCGCCCTGGGCGTCGAACAGACCAGCCAGCTCCTGGACCTCATCGAGGAGCTGCGCGACCGCGGTCTCGGCGTGCTCCTCATCAGCCACAACATGGGGGACATCAAGGCCGTCGCGGACCGGGTCGCGGTGCTGCGGCTGGGCCGTAACAACGGGCTCTTCGAGGTGCCCACCACCACCCAGGAACGCATCATCTCCTCCATCACCGGCGCCGCCGACAACGCCGTGGCCCACCGCACGACGGGTGAGGAGGGGGCATGGCCGTAGGACAGAACATCCGGGGGTACGCCAACGCGGTGCGGCACCGGCTGCGCGGCGGCGAGGCGGCCCGGCGCGGGCTGCGGGCCGGTGAGCGCGGCCCGCTGCTGGTCATCCTCGGCCTCGTGGTGATCTGGCTCGTCTTCCAGGGCCTGAACGCCAACTTTCTCTCGCCGCGCAATCTGTCCGACCTCAGCGTGGACATCGCCGCCACCGGCCTGGTCGCGGTGGGCATCGTGTTCGTGCTGCTGATCGGCGAGATCGACCTGTCGGTGGGCTCGGTCAGCGGACTGGCGGGCGCCGCGTTCGCCGTGCTGAACGTGTACCTCGGCATGCCGGAATGGCTCGCCGTCGTCGTGGCGGTCGCGGCGGGGACGGCCGTGGGCGCCGTGCAGGGGTTCTTCTTCGCCCGGGTCGGGGTGCCCGCGTTCGTGGTGACCCTCGCGGGGCTGCTGGCCTGGAACGGGCTGACCCTGTACCTGCTGGGCGCCAGCGGCACGATCAACATCGACGAGAGCGGTCTGGTCGCCTCGCTGACCAGCCTCTACTTCAGCGGCGGCGTCATCGCGTACGGGCTGGCCGCGCTCGGCACGGCCGGGTACTTCCTGGCCGCGCGGCGGACCCGGCGGCGGCGCAGGGACGCCGGGATGCCGTACCGGCCGCTGACCGGGATCGGGGTGCGCACGGGCGTGCTGGCGTTGCTCATGTTCGCCACCGCCCATGTGCTCAACCTGTTCCAGGGCGTGCCGCTGGCCCTGCTGATCTTCCTCGCGGTCGTCGTCGGCTCGGATCTGGTGCTGCGCCGCACCCGCTCCGGGCGGAAGGTGTTCGCGGTGGGCGGCGGTGTCGAGGCGGCCCGCCGCGCCGGGGTGGACGTGGCGCGGGTGCGGATCGCGATGTTCATGGTGTCGGGGACGCTGGCGGCGGTCGGCGGCCTGTTCGTGGCCTCGGGGCTGACCTCGGCGAGCCCCACGACGGCCCGCGCGGCGGGCTCCGGCATGCTGCTGATCAACGCGGTGGCCGCGGCGGTCATCGGCGGTACCAGCCTGTTCGGCGGGCGCGGTTCGGCCTGGTCGGCGCTGCTCGGAGCGCTGGTCATCCAGTCGATCGCCTCGGGCATGGCGCTGCTGGGCATCCAGGACGCCGTCCAGTTCATGGTCACCGGCGGGGTGCTGCTGGCCGCGGTGGCCGCGGACTCGCTCGCCCGGCGGGCCGCGCAGGCGCGCGGCCCCACCTGACGGCGGTCGTCACGGTCCGAGGGTGACGCTATGCTGCACATGAGCTTCCCATTCTCGGGCAAGCCGGACATCTCGCCGGTGTTCTGGAAGGATCCGATGCGCTCACCATGACATCGGAGTGCGATGAAACGTCTTCTCCTCACCCGCGCGGCCACGGCGGCAGCGCTCGCCGCGGCTCTGGCGGTGTCCGGCTGCCAGGGCACCGGCGTGCGGTCCTCCCGAGAGGGGAAGGAGAGCATCCGCGTGCTCGCCGTCGCGAACCCCCAGATGGAGACCCTGAAGCAGTACACGAAGAAGTACTTCACCTCGCGGACCGGCATCACCGTCGACTACACCCTGCTTCCGGAGAACCAGGCGCGGAACAAGATGAACACGGAGTTCGCGCATCAGAGCGGCCGGTACGACGTGGCGAGCGTGAGCGCGTACGAGGTGCCGATCTACTCCAGGAACCACTGGCTCGCCCCGCTGGATTCCTATGCGAAGAAGGACAAGTCCTTCGACCAGCACGACATCTTCCCCAGCCTGCTCATGGCCCTGACCGGTGCCGACGGCAGGCTCTACGCCGAGCCCTTCTACGGCGAGGGCTCCTTCCTGATGTACCGCAAGGACCTCTTCCGCAAGACCGGACTGACCATGCCGCGCGATCCGACCTGGAAGCAGGTCGCCTCGCTGGCGGCGAAGATCGACGGCACCGACGGCGCGAGCGGCATCTGTCTGCGCGGGCTGCCCGGCTGGGGCCAGAACCTCGCCCCCATCAACACCGTGGTCAACACCTTCGGCGGCTCCTGGTACGACATGCAGTGGAACGCGCGGCTCACCTCGCCGGAGTTCACGAAGGCGATTCAGTTCTATGTCAACCTGGCCCGCAGGTACGGCGAGCCCGGCGCCGCGCGCAGCGGCGTCCTCGAAATCCTCGCCGACTTCTCCCAGGGCAAGTGCGCCATGATGTACGACGCCAGCTCGCTGGCGACGTCGATCGAGTCCGACGGCTCCGCGGTCAAGGGGAAGGTCGGCTACGTCCCCGCCCCGCACGAGGAGACCCGCAGGGCGGGCTGGCTGTGGACCTGGGCCTGGGGCGTGGAGAGCGCGTCCAAGAAGAAGGACGCCGCCTGGAAGTTCATCTCCTGGGCCTCCTCCAAGCAGTACCAGGCACAGATCGGCAGCACCCTCGGCTGGAGCGACGCCCCGGCCGGCAGCCGGCGGTCGCTGTACGCCAACCCCAACTACCAGCGGGCGGCCGCCGCCTGGTACCGGCAGGAGTACGCGGCGGTGAAGGACTCCGCCGACCCCAGGAACCCGGGCGTCGGCCCGCGCCCGTACCAGGGCATCTCGTTCGTCGGCATCCCCCAGTTCGCCGACCTCGGGAACAAGGTGTCCGCACAGATCAGCGCGGCCATCGCCGGAAAGCAGTCGGTGCGCACGGCCCTGCAGATCTCCCAGAGGCTCGCCCAGGACGCGGTGGCGGGCTACCGCGACCGCTGAGCACCCACGATACCGGCCGCTACTCGGTGACCGACCAGCACGGCATGACACCGGCGATGTGGCAGGCCAGGAAGTAGAGGGGGATCGGGGGCGTGTACGGAGAGTCGCCCTCGGGACAGTGGACGAGCCGGAGGTTACGGGACGCCCTGGCGGCACGCGGACCACTGGGCGGGCCCACATACGCCCCCACCGAGTAACTGGTGACGGCCGGCCACACCAGCCCGATATGCGATCCGGCGGGCACGATCCACCACCAGTGCTCATCGCTGGCGAAGACACAGCCGACGCGGGGCAGCCGGTCCATGACCCGCTTCCCGTGTTCCGCGGACATCCCGACCGCGTCGTAGCCCAGCCCGGCGGACAGCCCCGCGGGGAGGACGAGCCGTCCCCGGCGCGCGCCGCGCGGAAGCCCCGGGGGGCCGCTCGCGGGATGCGGGGACTTCTTCCGCGGCATGTGAGCCGAAGGCAGGGGGAGGGTGGGGGGAACCACGATCGGTCGCCTTTCGTCTGCCTGCGCACTGTGGGCAGCGCCGGTCCTGCACTGCCCGGTGCCTACCGACGTACACACGCGAACGTTCCGCCGTCATGGGACCGCGAATCGGTCCGGCCCGTCCGACATTTCCCCCGGCACGGCGGGCCAACTCCCGCGGAGTCACACAGTCGGTGACGGCATGTCCACTGTGTCATCTGCCACGAACGAGTTGCAAGAGGTAAATTGAAATTTGCAAGTCGTTGGATGCAGATGCGGCGGCGGCGCATGATCGTGACAGACTGCGACCGTGGAACTCGGCGTGAGGAGGCAGGGAGTGGCGGCGGAATCCGCTTGGGGCGGCGCTCCCTCCGTCCTCCGCATGATCCTCGGCAGGCAGCTGGAGGAGCTGCGGACCCGGACCGGGCTCAGCTTCGACGAGGCGGGCGCGGCGATCGGCGTCAGCCACTCGACGATCCGCAGAATGGAAGCCGCGAAGGTGGCCCGGCTCCGGCTCGCGGACGTCGAGAAGCTGCTCCATACGTACGGCGTCACGGACCAGCACGAGATCGACACCTTTCTGAAGTCGGTCCGCGAGGCCAACAAGCGCGGCTGGTGGCACGTCTACCGCGATGTGATGCCGGACTGGTTCGCCGCGTATCTGAGCCTGGAACAGGCGGCGCTCCAGATCCGCGCGTACGAGCCGCAGTTCGTCCACGGCCTGCTGCAGACCGAGGACTACGCCCGCGCCCTGCTGAGTTCGGGCAATCCGCATGTCCCCGCCGGGGCCACCGAGCGCAGGGTCGCCCTGCGCATGCGGCGCCAGGAGCTGCTGTCCCGCGAGTCCCCTCCCCGGCTGTGGGTGGTGATGGACGAGACCGTGCTGCGGTGGCCGGTCGGGGGCGCGGCCGTGATGCGCGCCCAGATCGACCATCTGATCGCGGTGAACGCGCTTCCGCATGTGACGTTGCAGATCATGCCGTTCAGCAACGGCCCGCATCCGGCGATGCCCGCCGGTGCGTTCCACGTCTTCCGGTTCCGGGCCGCCGAGTTGCCTGACATCGTCTATCTGGGCGGGCTGATCGGAGCGGTCTATCTGGACAAGGCGGACGACGTGGTGGTGTACCGCGAGGCGCTGGACCGGGTGAGCGCCCAGTCGGCGCCCGCCCCGAAAACCGAGGCCCTGCTCGCCGAGATCCGCAAGGAGCTGTGACGGGCCCCGGCACATGTGACCGACGACCTTAGGGAGGGGCGGGCGTTGCGCGACAACGGATGGCCGGCCGAACGGATTGACACCGAGAGCGCACATTCGGCGCGGATCTACGACTACATCATCGGGGGCAAGGACTACTACCCCGCCGACAAGGAGGCGGGCGACGCGATGGCACGGGAGTGGCCCGCCCTGCCGATCCATATGCGGGCCAACCGCGACTTCATGAACCGGGCCGTGCGCTATCTGGCGGAGGAGGCGGGCATCCGGCAGTTCCTCGACATCGGAACCGGCATCCCCACCTCCCCCAACCTGCATGAGATCGCCCAGTCGGTGGCCCCGGACTCCCGGGTCGTGTACGTGGACAACGACCCCATCGTCCTCACCCTGTCCCAGGGCCTGCTCTCCAGCACGCCCGAGGGGAAGACCACCTACGTCGAGGCGGACATGCGCGACCCCGCCGCCATCCTGGGCGCGCCGGAGCTGCGGGACACCCTCGACCTCGGCAAGCCGGTCGCGCTGACGGTGATCGCGATCGTCCACTTCGTCCTCGACGAGGACGACGCCTACGGGATCGTCAACCGGCTCCTGGAGCCGCTGCCCTCGGGCAGCTATCTGGCGATGTCCGTCGGCACCGCCGACTTCGCACCGGAGGAGGTGGGCCGCGTCGCCCGCGAGTACGCGGCGCGCGACATGCCCATGCGGCTGCGCACCGAGGCCGAGGCGGCGCGGTTCTTCGACGGACTCGACCTGGTCGAGCCCGGTGTCGCCCAGGTCCACAAGTGGCATCCGGACGCCAGGAGCACCGAGGGCATCAAGGACGAGGACATCGCCATGTACGGGGCGGTGGCCCGCAAGCCGTAGCGCCTGCCCGGCGGTTCGGGCGGGGCTCAGTCCTCGGCGTCGTGGACGAGCAGCGCGATCTGGACGCGGTTGTTGAGGTTAAGCCGGGTCAGGATCCGCGACACATGCGCTTTCACCGTCGGCAGCGCGAGATGCAGTTCGCGGGCGATCTCCGCGTTGGAGCTGCCTCGACCGACCGCCCGGGCCACGTCGCGCTCCCGCTCGCCCAGGAGCGCCAGCCGGGCCCGGGCGGTGGCGGCCCGGTCCTCCTGCCCGCCGTCCCCCGTCACCTGCTCGATGAGGCGGCGGGTAACGGCGGGCGACAGCACCGGGTCCCCGGCGGCCACGGTCCGGATGGCCGTCACGATGTCCTGCGGCGGGGTGTCCTTGAGGAGGAATCCGGCCGCTCCGGCGCGCAGCGCCCGCAGCACATGGGCGTCGGTGTGGAACGTGGTCAGCACCAGGACCTCCGGGGCGCCGGGCCGGGCCCGCAGGGCCTGGGTGGCGGTCAGCCCGTCGACGCCCGGCATCCGGATGTCCATCAGCACCAGGCCGGGCCCGTGGCGGGCGACCAGCGCGGGCACCTCGGCCCCGTCGGCGGCCTCCGCCACGATCTCGATGTCCGGGGCACCGCCCAGCATCAGGCGCAGCCCGGCCCGTACGAGCGCGTCGTCGTCGACGAGCAGGACGCGGATCACCAGCACGCTCCCTTACTTTTCTCACCCTTGAGCGGTGGCGGCCACGGAGTCCGCCGCGGGCCAGGGTAGCCAGGCGCGGACCCGGAAGCCGCCGTCGGCGGGTCCGGCGGTCAGCTCTCCGCCCGCCAGCCGGGCCCGTTCCGCCAGCCCGACCAGCCCCTGTCCGCCGCCCGCGCCGGGGTGCGGGTCCGGGGCGGGGCCGGGCGGCGGTGTGTTGTGGACCTCGACCGTCAGCCGGTCCGCCGGGGTCCGGGCCACGCGTACCGTGACGGCCGCGCCGGGGGCGTGCTTGCGCGCGTTGGTCAGGCACTCCTGCACGATGCGGTACGCGGTGCGTCCGGCCACCGGTGGTGGCGCCGGGCCATCCGGCGGGCCGGTCAGCTCGATCCGGCCGCCCGCCGCGCGCGCCTCGGCCACCAGCCGCTCCAGATCGGCCAGTTCGGGCTGGGGCCGCTCGCCCTCGTGTCCGGCGCGCAGCACCCCGATGACGTCGCGCAGGTCGCCCAGGGCCAGATGGGCGCTCTCCCGGATCACCCCGGCGGCCCGCGCGATCTCGGTCCGGGGTGCGCTGGTGTGGAATTCCAGTGCCCCGGCGTGCACGCTCAGCAGCGTCAGCCGGTGGCCGAGCGCGTCGTGCATCTCGCGGGCGATCTCCTCCCGCGCCTCACGGCGGGCCTGTTCGGCGCGCAACTCGGCGTCGGCCTCGGCCAGTTCGGCGCGTTCCCGCAGCGAGGCGATGAGCTGCTGCCGGGACCGCCGGAACAGCCCCCATCCGATGGCCCCGGCGACGAGCGCGAAGTACGTCACGGCGGAGCCGGCCCGGCTCTCGGACAGCTCCGGCAGCTGCCACAGGAACGCGGGGAGCGGCGCGAAGGCCAGCGCCGCCACCCACGCGGTGGCCCGCCAGGGCCGGGTGGCGGCCACCGTGAACACCGCCACCATCGCGGGGCCCGTCATGTAGTGCGACAGTTCGCTGCCCGCCAGCAGCAGCGCCACCGCCAGCCATACCGGCCATCTCCGGCGCAGCAGCACCGCCGCGCACCCCAGCCCACCGGCCACCTGCTCGGCGGCCCGCCACGTGGGGCTCAGGTCCTCCGGGACCGGTATGGACGGCGAGCTGACGACGGCGAAGCAGGCGGCGAAGAGGAACAGCCCCAGGTCGGCGGCCCAGTCCCGGCGGGTGCGGTGGATACGGCGCATATCCCGGCAATGTACGCGGCCCCGGAGCGCGGCCGGAGCTCCGCGCGGCGACCGCATACTTAAGTACGACACCGGGGCGGCCCACGGCCGACTTCGGTCACCGCCGGGCCGACCTCGGCCCGATCCCCCGCCACCGGGGGCCCGCCTACGGTCGGGACATGACCTCCACTCCCCCGAAGCCGCCGCTGGCGGCCGTGTCGGATCTGCTCTGTTTCGTCCTCGTCGTCGGCGGCGGCAGCGGCCTGCTGCACGAATGGCTCGGCTGGACGATCCACATCCTGGGCTTCGTGCGGTTCCTCGCCCCCGACGGCTACGAGGTCTACGCGTACATCGTGATGGTCGTCCTCGGGCTGCTGGTGGGCGTGGCCGGAGACGCGGTCTTCCGGCGCGGCCGGGGCTGAACCGCCGTACGCCGACTACAGCTGGCGCCGCACCAACTCATGGAGTTTTCCGTCCGGTTGGGCCATCAGCTGGGCCGGGGCGCCCTGTTCGACGATCCGGCCCTCCTCCATGACGAGCACCCGGTCGGCGTCCATGACGGTCGACAGCCGGTGGGCGATCACCAGTCGGCTGGCGTTGAGGCGGCGGGTGCTGTCGATGACGATGCGCTGGGTCTCGTTGTCGAGGGCGCTGGTGGCCTCGTCGAAGAAGAGGACGCGCGGCCGCCGGATGAGCGCCTGGGCGATCATCAGGCGCTGCCGCTGGCCGCCGGAGATGGCGCCGCTGCCGGAGATCATCGTGTGGAGCCCCATGGGCATCTGGCGGATGTCCTCGGCCAGGCCCGCGAGTTCTGCGGCGGCCATGGCCTCCTCGGGGGTGAACGGCTCGGCGCCGCGGATGCAGTCGAGCACGGTGCCGCCCAGCGGCTGCGCGTTCTGGAGCACCACGCCGCACTGGCGGCGCACGGCGGCCTGGTCGAGGGCGGCGAGGTCCTGGCCGTCGTAGAGGACGCTGCCGGACACCGGCTGTTCGAAGCCGATGAGGAGCCGCAGCAGGGTGGACTTGCCGCAGCCGCTGGGGCCGACGACGGCCACGAACTCGCCCGGCCGGACCTCCAGGGACACGTCGTCGAGGACCAGTGGCCCGTCGGCGCCGTACCGGAAGGTGAGGTTTCTGGCCTGGAGGGCGCCGGAGAGGGGGCCGGGCTGGGCGCTGCCGCCGCGCACCTCGGGCGGCTCGTCCAGGATCGGCTTGACCTCCTCGAACATGGGCAGCACCGCGACCACCGACACCAGTGAGTTGGTGAGCTGGGTGACGGAGGTCAGCAGCATGGTGACGGAGGTGTTGAACGTCAGGAAGCCGCCCGCCGACATGCTGCCCCGGGCCGGACCGGCCAGCAGCAGGAACACCACGAGCGAGCACAGCGGAAGGTAGACGGCGTCGAGGACCTGGGTGAGGTTCTTGATCCGCCCGGTGCGCTGGTGCAGGTCGCGGGAGTGGGCGAAGCCGCGGGCCCAGGCCGCGTAGGCGTAGTTCTCGGCCGCGGCGACCCGCAGCTTGGGCAGTCCGCGCAGGGTCTGGTACGCCTGGTTGTTGAGCTTGTTCTCGGTCTCCACCAGCCGCCGCTGCCAGCGGACCTGCCACAGCCCCATGGCGAGGAAGATGCCGCAGATGACCAGCAGCATGGCCATCACGGCGAGCGCGAGGGAGACGCTGAAGTACAGCAGCAGGGCGAGGTTCATCGCCCCGACGGTGCCCGCCTGGAGCAGCACCGGGGCGGTGCCGGACAGCACCCGGCGCATGGTGCTGATGCCCATGGCCGCGCTGGCCAGTTCGCCGGTGGAGCGCTCCGCGAAGAACGTGGTGGGCAGCCGCAGCAGCCGGTCCCAGACGGCGGGCTGGAGGGTGCTCTCCAGCCGCCCCTCCAGCCGCAGCAGGGTCAGGTTCTGGAGCAGCAGGAAGGACGCGGCGACCACACTGGAGATGATCAGCGCCAGGGCGATCTGGACGATGGGGCTCTTCTCGGCGCGGGGGACGAACCCGCCGAGCACCTGGCCGGTGGCGACCGGCACCAGCGCGCCGAGCACCACCGTCACCAGCCCGGCGGCGCACAGGGTGCGCAGGTCCGGCGCGGCGCCACGGGCGGTGAAGCGCAGCAGCCGCCACATCGTCATCGGCCGCTCGGGCAGCGGGCGGTAGAACATCACGGCGCGTGGCTCGAACTCGGCCGCGGTACCGCGGCCGACGCGTATCCGCAGGCCCGAGGCCGGGTTGACGGCCTCGTACCGGCCGCGCCGCCACAGCAGCGCCACCGGGGCCCCGGACAGGGCCCGGTAGCCCACCAGCGGTCCGGCGTCCTCGCGCCACCAGCGGCCCTCCAGCCGGACGGCGCGGGTGCGGACGCGGGCGTGGGCGGCGACGCGCTCCACGGGGTCCGTACGGTCGTCGGCGGCGACGGGGCCCTTGGCCGGTTCGGGAAGGGTGATCCCGGCGGCGTCCGCCACGGCCCGGCAGACGGCGTGCACGGCGTCGTCGGTGGTGTCGTCCGCGGCCCCGGGCGCGCGCCGCGGGCCTCCGATGGACGCGATGAGCGCCTCGTCGGCGCGCGAGCGGACGGCCTCACCGGCCCGGATCCCGGCGGCCGTGCGGTCCGCGTGGGCCCGCTCCAGGGTGTCGATCCAGCGGTCCACGGCGGTTCCGAGCCGGTACTGCTGGTTGACCATCCGCTGCCACAGCGCGCCGTCGATCAGCAGGTCTCCGGCGGCCTGGGCGCTGTACTCGGCGCCGTAGGCCACGCTGCCGGGCGGCACCGGGAGCCACAGCAGGTCCTCGTCGGCCGCCTCCTCGCCGGGCTGCGCTCCCCCGTCCAGCGGGGCCTGGAACAGCACGCCGAGGCTGCGGCTGATGCCGAGCGCCACGGCGTGTTCCAGCGGAGTCGGCGGCTGCTCCTGAAACGCGGTGCCGTCCGCGTAGGCGTCCTCGGGGCCGCCGTACGCGTCGTACGCTTCCGGCCGGTACAGCTCGCGCAGCGGGATGCGGCGCACCGCGCAGTCCTGCGAGGGCCGCCCCAGCAGGGTGTGGCGCGGGCCCTCGACCGGGCCGGGGAGCGCCGCGCCCGTCTCCAGACGGCCGAGGAAGTGCCACTGCCCCTCCTCGGCGGCGTCGACCGCGAAGAGGTCCAGGGCGCCCTGGACGACGAGCCAGAGCACCTGCGGGCCCTCCAGCGGGAGGCTGCGCAGCCCGGCGCCGTCGACCGGGGTGCCGAGGGCGCCCAGCGCCCGCACCACCGCGTCGCCGCCGTCCGCGGCCACGACCGCGGCCGGGTGTACGGACGCCATGTCAGTGCTCCTTCATCAGCTCGGCGTACGGGCCCCCGGCGACCGCGAGGTCCTCGTGCCGTCCGCGTTCCACGACCGTGCCGCGGTCCAGGACGAGGATCTCGTCGCTGTCCCGGACGGTGCTGAGCCGGTGGGCGATCACCACGCACGCACAGCCGCGGCGGCGCAGGCTGTCCATCACGGTCTGCTCGGTCTGCGCGTCCAGAGCGCTGGTCACCTCGTCCAGCACCAGCACGCTGGGGCGGCGGACCAGGGCCCGGGCGATCTCCAGCCGCTGCCGCTGTCCGCCCGAGAAGTTGCGGCCGTCCTGCTCGACCCGGCAGTGGATCCCGCCCGGCCGGCGGGCGATGACGTCGTCGTAGAGCGCGGCGTCCCGGAGGGCGGCCACCACCGCGTCGTCCGGGATCGACGGGTCCCACAGCGCCACGTTGTCCCGTACGGTCCCCTCGAAGAGGAACACGTCCTGGTCGACGAAGGACACGGAGGCGGCGAGCCGGCCGCGGGGGATGTCCTCAAGCCGCTGCCCGTCGATGCGGATGGCCCCCTCCCAGGGGCTGTAGAGGCCGGAGACCAGCCGGGACACGGTGGACTTGCCGCTGCCGGAGCCGCCGACCAGCGCCACCTGGCGGCCGGGGCCGACGGTCAGCGAGAAGTCCCGCAGCAGCGGTTCGTCCAGCGGGTTGTAGCCGAAGGTGATGTCCTCCAGCGTCACATGGCCGGTGAGGCGGCGGGCGCCGTCGGCCTCCGGCTGCCCCTCGTCGCGGGTGTGGAGGGTGTCCGCGGGGAAGCGCTCCACGTCTTTGAGGCGGGCCACGTCGGCGGAGAAGTCCTGGATGCGTCCGGCCACGCCGTTCAGCCGGGTGATGGGCGCGGTGAAGCGGGTGACCAGCGCCTGGAAGGCCACCAGCAGCCCGATCGAGAGATGGCCCTCGACGGCCCGCAGTCCGCCGATCCACAGGATGAGCGCGCTGTTGAGGGTGGCGAGGGTGGGCGCCACGACGGCCAGCGCCGCGCTCGGTACGCCGAGGCGCTGCTGTTCCTCCAGCGTGATGGCGTGCTGACCGGCCCAGCGGCGGAAGTAGCCGCTCTCGCCGCCGGTGGCCTTCATCGTCTCGATGAGCTGGAGGCCGGTGTACGCGGTGGTGGTCAGCCGCGCGGTGTCGGCGCGCAGCTTCTGGGTCCTGGTGGCGCGCAGCCGTATCACGATGCGCATCGCGACCACGTTGAGCAGTGCCAGCCCGACGCCCACCATGGTGAGTTGGGGGTCGTAGGTCCACAGCAGCACCGCGTACAGGACCACCACGATCCCGTCGACCGCCGCCGCGGCCAGATCGCGGGCGAGGGTTTCGGCGACGGTGTCGTTGGACCGCAGCCGCTGCACCAGGTCGGCGGGGCTGCGCTGGGCGAAGAACGTGACGGGCAGCCGCAGCAGATGGCGCAGGAACCGGGCGCTGCCGAGGGTGGAGGAGATGATGCGTCCGCGCAGCAGATTCGCCTGCTGGACGCCGGTCAGCACCGCGGTCAGCACCACCGCCACGGCCATGGACGCGAACAGCGGTGGCAGCATCGAGGTCTGGCCGCCGACGATGAAGGTGTCGATGAAGGTGCGGCTGAGCGCGGGCACCGCGGCGCCCACGGCCACCAGCAGCAGGCTGGCCAGCAGCGAGGCGAACAGGGTGCCGCCCGTGCCGCGCAGCCGCGCGGGCAGGGCGTCGAGGACGCCGCCGCGGCGGCCGCCGCGGCGGAAGGAGTCGTCGGGTTCGAAGACCAGGCAGACCCCGGTGAAGCTCGATCCGAAGTCCTCGGCGGAGACGAAGCGGCGGCCCTTGTCGGGGTCGTTGATGTGGACGCCGCGCTTGCCGAACCGCCGTCCCATGCCGTCGTAGACGACGTAGTGGTTGAACTCCCAGAACAGGATGGCCGGGGCCTGGACCTCCGCCAGCGCCTCCGGCTCCATCTGCATGCCCTTGGCGCGCAGCCCGTAGCCGCGGGCGGCCTTCAGCAGGTTGCTGGCGCGCGACCCGTCGCGGGAGACGCCGCAGGCGATCCGCAGCTCCTCCAGCGGCACATGGCGTCCGTAGTGGGCGAGGACCATGGCGAGCGAGGCGGCACCGCACTCCAGCGCCTCCATCTGGAGCACGGTGGGGGTGCGTACGGTCCGCCGTCGCGGCTTCTTCGGGCCGCTCCCGCGGCGCGGGGCGCGCCGTCGGCCGCGGGCCGGTTCGGGGCGGCGGCGTCCGCTGGTCCCGGCGGGCGCGGGGCGGGGCGGTCCGCCGCCCTCGTTCGCCGAGTCCGCCGGGTCGGTGGAGTTCGTCGTGGTCACGGGAGCAGCCAATCGACGGGGTGCCGGGCGGCCAGGTGGATGGTGCCGGTGGTCAGGGTCATCGAGCCGAGGGCGAACGGCGGGCCCTTGGGCGAGGACCAGCGGTAGCCGGAGCGGGTGGCCGACGACCGGTCGAGGCGTACCGCCACCGCGACGGGCGGGCCGTCCTCCGAGAACTCCTCGCCGAGCTGTGGGCTGCCGAGGAAGGAGCCGATCTGCTGGCGCGACTGGGCGGTCCGGCCGACCGCCTGGACGTGGCCGCGCAGCACGCCGTACGTCCGGGAGGGCGCCGACTGCACGCTGAGGTCGACCGAGGCGCCCGCGGGCACCGACGCCGCGCGGTCCGCCGGTACGTACAGGGTGGCGGTCAGCGGGTCGCGGGAGCGGCGTACGCGCTCCACGGAGGCGACGTCCTTGCCGGTGTCCAGAACGGAGCCGATCGAGACGGACAGGGTGCTGAGCCGTCCGGCGGCGAGGGCGCGTACGACCGTGGATCCGCCGCCGGGGTCACGGACCTTCACCAGCGGGGCGCCCGCCCGCACCGTGCTGCCCTCCTCGGCGAGCACGGCGGTGACCTGTCCCCGGACCGGGCTCTGGAGCACATAGCTGCCCTGGCCGTGGGTGAGAATGCCGGAGGCGCCCAGGGTGTCCGCCACGGTGCCGGTCACGGCCCAGACGGCGGCCGCGGCCATGACGACGAGGGTGACCGTCAGCGCGAGCCAGCCCTGGGGGCGGGCGTAGCGGACCGGCAGGTCGATGTCGTCTGCCGACTGCATCTTGGAAAGGGCCTGCTGGCGGAACTGCACGGGAGTCTTTCCTCAACCGGCCGGGGGGCGCGAGGGAACGGGTCGGGGGTGCGGGCCGGTACGGCGGGTGCCGGGGACCGCGCATGCCCCGGACCAGGCAGGCCCGGGGCATGAGGGGTGGTGCGGGAGTCTCAGAGACCCGCGACCGTGCCGACGATGCCGGAGGTGTTCAGGCCGGTCGCGCCGTCAACGGTGCCGGTGACGGTGCCCACGACGCCGGTGACCGGGCCGGTGACGGGACCGGTGACGGACTGCACGGTGCCCAGGGCGTCGCCCACAGCGCCGAGACCGCCGGCGACGTTGTCCAGCTCAGCGTCGGAGATCTCCTGGGTCGCGACCTTGGGTGCGTTGTTCATTACTGCGTCTCCCTTGGATACGTATCTCGAATTGAGCTTGTAACGGCCGGTGGTTGCCGACATGCGCACGGCACTGCCACCGGCCACCGCGGCACGTTCCCGCACTTCCCGGAAACCGGGATCCCGGGAACGTCTCGGCGCGGAAGGATGTAACCACGGGCCCCGGCCGCCTTCGAATCGCCGAGCATCCGGAACTACGCATTCCGCCAACTTTCCGATCACATGGCGTGCACACGAGCCCACGTCACCGGCACCGTCTCCGCACACGACCGTCACCACTCGCGCCGCGCCGCCCTCCGCCTCCGCGCGGAAACCGCGCATTCCCGGGCAGGGCCGCCGCGCGCCGGGCCCCTGTAGCGCCGACGGCGTGCCGTACACGCGGCTTCTGTGGAATGGATGTGCCGATCACTTGAAGACCTGCCGACCTCCGGTCGCATCTCACGGCCGCCGGAGGATCGCCGACTCACCGCGTGTGGCGGGCGGTTTCGCGGGTACCCGTCGGCCACTCCTGTGCCTACGCGCACGCCGGACCGTGGAGTCGCCGACCGAGGAGTCGCTGTGAGAATTGGCGTATCGACCTTCGTGACCGACCAGGGCATCGGACCCGCGGCCCTGGGGCGCGCCCTCGAGGAGCGGGGGTTCGACTCACTCTTCATCGCCGAGCACAGCCACATCCCGGTGGAACGCCGCTCGCCCTACCCGGGCGGTGGCGAACTGCCGGAGATCTACTACCGCACCCTCGACCCGTTCGTCACTCTGAGCACCATCGCCGGGGTCACCACACGGCTGCTGCTGGGCACCGGGGTCGCCCTGGTGGCGCAGCGGGACCCGATCCTCACGGCGCAGGAGGTGGCCTCCCTCGACGTGGTGTCCGGCGGACGGGCCGTCTTCGGGGTGGGTGTCGGATGGAACCGCGAGGAGATGGAGAACCACGGCACCGACCCGGCCACGCGCGGCCGCCTGGTGGACGAGCGGCTGGCGGCGATCCGGGAGCTGTGGACGAAGGAGAAGGCGGAGTACCACGGCGAGTTCGTGGACTTCGGCCCCGTCTACCAGTGGCCCAAGCCCGTACAGCGCCCGCATCCGCCGATCTACGTGGGCGGCGGCGAGCGCGCGTTCCCCCGGATCGCCGCCCTCGGCGACGGCTGGCTGTCCCAGCCCCTGCCGCCCGACGAACTGGCCGCGCAGACCGAGCGGCTGCGGAAGGTGGCGGGCCGGGAGGTGCCGGTATCGGTGTACGCGGTGCCCGGCACCGCCGAGGCGCTGGAGGGGTATCGGCGGATCGGCGTGGACCGGGTGCTGCTGTACCTGCCGACGAAGCCGGAGGGCGAATCGCTCGCCCACCTCGACACGATGGCCGCCCTCGCCGAACGCTTCCGCTGACGGGACCCGTACGGCGGGCGGTCGTCAGCGGGCGCCGGTGGGCCGCTCCCGCCGGGCCGCCTCGGTGTCCCGTTCCAGCGGCGCCCGGTCCACGGCGGTCGTCAACTGGTCCAGGGGCCGCAACAGCAGCTCCGCCCCGCTCTGGACCACCGCCTCCGCCGTGCTGTCGGCCTCCCAGTCGACAAGGGCCTCCTTGGCCCGGTCCCAGCGCGGTCTGCGCCGCTCCCGCACATGGCGCGCCGCCCGCTCGGTGTCCGCCGCCAGCGCGTCGGCGAACCGGGCGGCCCCGGGCACCGGCCGTGCGCCGCGTTCCGGCAGATGGGTCTCCAGCAGCATCGCCGCCTGCCCGAACGCCTCCAGCGCCGTCTGCGCCTCCTCCGCCTGCGCGCGGGTCAGCCCCCGGTGGCGTACGGGCTCCCGCTTGGCCCGGTCGAGCGCCTCGTTCCACGCGGCGTGCGCCGTACGGTCGGCGAGCAGGGTGCGCCGTACGTCCGTGGCGGGCAGCTCGCCGGGCTCGGCGTAACCGCGGACCACCGCCGCCGCGTAGCGTCCGCTCGCGGCGAGCCAGTCCGCGAGCCGGTCCAGCATCCGCGGTGTCTCCCAGGCCGGGTACGCCACGTACGCCAGCATCGCGAGCACCCCGCCCAGCAGGGTGAGCAGGACCCGGTCCGGCACCGTCTGGTGCCACCCCTCGCCGCCCATCCCGAGCAGCAGGACGGCGTACGCGGCCGAGGTGGACTGCGAGGCCGCGTACCCGGTGCGCATCAGCAGATATGTCAGGCCCGCCGCGATCACGGCCAGCCCGCCGGACAGATACGCGTCCGGGTGCGTCAGCTGCACGACGCCGGTGGCCAGCGCGACGCCCACCAGGGTCCCGGCGAAGCGGGCCACGGCCCGGGAGTAGGTGCGGTGGAAGTCCGGGCGCATCACCATCACGGAGGTGACCGGAACCCAGTAGCCGTGACCCAGCGGAAGCGCCCGGCCGAGCACATAGCCGAGGCAGGCCACCGCGGCGAGCCGCAGGGCGTGCCGGAAGACGGGCGAGTCGCCGTGCAGCTCGCGGCGCATCGCGCGCAGCGCGATCGGCACCTGCTGGAACACCGTCGGCCGCAGCAGGGGCGGGGGCTCGTCCGCGCCGGAGGTGGGCCCCAGGTCCCTGCCGCTGCTGTCGGCGATCTCCAGCACCTCGGTGAGCAGCTGCGACAGCTGGACGGCGGCCTGCCGCGCGGGCCCCTCCAGCGCCTCGTCCCCGCCGTCCTCCCGGTCGAGCCGCAGGGTCTCCCGGGTCGCGGACGGCACCCGGGCGCGGGCGCCGCGGCGGATCGACCGGGCGGCGGCGTCCACGACGTCGGCGGCCGCCTCCAGCAGCTCACGCGCCCGGTCCCGGCCCGGCCCCTCGGCGGGGGCGCCGACCCTGGGGTCGGCGAGGGCCGCCAGGGCGGGCCGGATGCGTTCGGCCAGGCCACGGGGGCCGTGCAGGGCGGCGGGGCGGCGGCGTGCCTGCCCGGGCGTGACGGCGGCGGCGCTCCGGGCCGTGATCATCGGCTCCGGGTCGAAGGGCGCCACCGGATCCTCCCGCAGCCGCCTGGCGTAGTCCGCCACCGCGGCCAGGGCGTCGGCCAGCGCGTCCCGGTGCCTCCCCCATCTGCGGATCGGGAACAGCCAGATCAGCACCGCCTGCGCCACCCCGCCGAACGCGATGACCGCCGCGTGTTCCAGCGCCTCCAGGACACCGGTGGGCAGCGTGATGGTGAGCAGCATGATGGCGACCGTCGTCGTCGCCACGATTCCGGCGGTCGGCCCCGCCGCCCAGGCCATCCCGGCGAGAAACGCCCAGACGGCGAGGAGCAGCAGGAAGAGCGCCAGACGGGACATCGCGAGATAGCCCACGAAGGTGCTGATCCCCAGCCCGGCCCCCGCGACCAGCGCGATCACCTTGCGCGGCCGCCAGCTGCGCTGGAACGTCGACGTACCGGCCGAGAAGGCGCCGAAGGCGGCGGACGCGGCGTACGACGGGGAGGCGATCCACAGCGAGAGACCGATCACGAGCGCCACTCCGGCCGCCGCCCGCAGCGCGGCCAGCGGTTCGAGCCGGGCGCGCTCGATCGTCAGCCCGGAACGCACGATGTCCCGCAGCGACCGCGGCCACGTCACACAGCCGAGCCTAGGCGCCGGCGGCGGAACCGCACGTCAGCCGGAGCTCACCCCCGCCACCAGCGGCGCAGCACCTTCTCGGCGGGTTTGCCGTGCGGGGTGTAGGCCAGCTTCCGCGCGGTCTCGCCGGTGTCCGGCCAGTCGTCCCACATCCACCAGCACACCCCCGCCCACCACGACCGGCCGTCGAAGGCGGTCAGCAGGGCCTGGTACGCGGCGGACTGCTCGTCGGCCGCGGCGTGGTCGCTGACGGTCCAGGAGTACGGGGCGGCCGTGGTGCCGCGCTGGCTGGCGTATCCGGCCTCGGTGAACAGGATCTTCCGGTCCTGCCGGGCGGCGAACGCGGCGAGTTCGGCCACGATCGGCTCCCAGCCCTCTCCCAGCCGCTCCGGGTCGGTGGTGGCGGTGTCCGTGAGCGGCCAGTAGGCGTCGATGCCGATCACATCGAGGGAGCGCCAGAAGCGGATGCGGGCGTATTCGTCGTAGTTGGCCGCGTACGTCAGCGGACCGTCGTAGGTGTCGCGGACCGCGGCGATCACCCGGGTCCAGCGGCGGCGGTCGGCGGAGGTCCCGGCCAGCTCGGTGCCGACGGAGAACTGCTCGGCGCCGAGGTCCTCGGCCAGCCCGGCGTAGTGGGTGATGAAGCGTTCGTACGCGGTGAACCAGGCGTCCCGGTCGGTGGGCCGGATACCGGCCCGGTCGCCGCCGTCCACCAGATCCACATGCGGTTTGAGCATCACCTTCAGCCCGGCGGCGTGGGCGAGGCCGACGATCCGGCGCACACCGCGGTCGCTCGCCGTCTCCTCGGTGGTGTGCATCGCGGAGTCGCGGACGCCGTCCTGGTACCAGGTGGGGGTGAACACCACCCACCGGGCGCCGGTGTCGGCGATCTGCCGCAGATAGCGCCGGGCCTCGTGCCGGTCGTAGTCGTCGGTGTTCCAGGCGGGCAGGGTGATCCCCCGCAGCCGGTCCTGGTGTGGCGCGGGCGGGTCGTCCCCGCCCGCCGAGCATCCGGTCAGAACGGCGACGGCGGCGGTCATCGCCGCGGCCGCCCGCCTCAGCACACTCATCGGGGCGGGGCCTTCCTCGGGCGGGGCCCGGGTGACGCGCACCGTTCCCGGCCCGCGCGGAGCGGACCGGGAACGGCGGCGGTGAGGTGACGGGTGATCAGATCAGGCTCATCGTCAGATGAGGCTTTCCGGGCTGACGAAGGTGTAGCCGAGCGCCTCGATGCCCTCGACGATCTCCTTCAGCGGCTCGACCGGCTGGTACGGGTGGTAGTAGAAGCTGGCGAAGCCGTCCCGCACGGCCAGGTTGGCCTTGGCGTTCTCGATCAGGTCGGCCGCGAGCCGGGGCGGGTGGTTGTTGTGGGCCTCCGGCTCGTAGGAGCCCAGGTTCTCCGGGAGCACCTTGGTGCCGTACACGTCGGTGACCGGGTACGGGAAGAACTGCCCGAGGTAGCGGCTGGTGTCGGACGGGGCGCCGGAGAGGGTGCCGGAGAAGTACAGCGGGCGCTCCATCCGGGCCGCGAAGTTCTGCGCGAACACCTTGTAGTCGGTGGCCGAGGCCGCGTAGTGCGGAGTGGTCCACAGCTTCGGCGTCGGCAGGCCCACCCGGGAGAACTCGGCCAGCGCCGCGGTGACCCGGCCCTGTGCCCACTCGGCGGAGTCCTCGGTGGCCGCACCGTCGTAGACCACGTTGTCGGTGGCGTCCACATGGGCGCGGAAGAACTCGAAGTCGTCGGCGGTGAGCCCGTTGTACGGGTTGTCGACGTTGCCGTACTGATGGGTGTAGCCGTGGTCCATCAGCACCGCGCCGTTGCTCAGCATGTACTTGAGGGTGTTCACCAGCGCCGGGCGCTGGGCGAGCCGCACGGTGCGCGCCACGCCGTTGTTCTGCACGCCCTTGGGGTCGGAGTACACCGGGATGACGTTGATGCCGTACGCGATATTCTTCGACTTCAGGTAGTCCGCGGTGGCCCGCAGGCTGGTGGCGTCGGACAGCGGGGTGATGTCCTCCAGCCGGACCATGGCCCGGTGCTGCTCGGCGGTGTCCGGGGCCAGCGCGTCGAACAGCAGGTCCTGGAAGGCGAGGATCCGGTCGGTCTCGTCGACATAGGTGAAGGGGATCTCACCGATGTACGTCAGGTTGCCGGAGCGGATCGCCCACGGGGACTTCTTCTCCCCGCCCCCGGCCGTGTCCACCATCGTGGCCAGCTCGGTCACCTGGCCGAGGTCGGGACCGGTCTTGATGTTGGGGTGGATGACACCGCCGTCCTGGCCCGCCGGGATGGTGCGGGTCAGATCGTGGCCCTTGTAGTTGACCTTGGTGATCTGGCCGACGCTGCCGTCCACCTGGGTGTACGAGGTGGTCGGGTCCCAGCCGTAGCGGTACTGGAACTCCTGGAGGCTGATGGAGTTCGCCATGTTCCAGATGTTGTCGCCGATCCAGATCACCGGGCGCTCGGACAGCAGGGTGTCCAGGTAGAAGTCGTCCGGAACGGCGTCGGGGAGGTCGTCGCCGTAGTAGGTGGAACCGACGTAGACCGTGGCGTCGTACTCCTCCAGCATCCCGGCCGTGTACTCCTGGACCGGCTTGGAGGTCACGGTGCCGAAGTGGCCGCCGAGGTTGGCCACGCCCATCGCGTACAGCTCACCGAGGTGTCCGAACGGGCCCGCCGTGTCGTACAGGACCAGGGTCTTGGCCTTGCCGGGCTCGGCGGCCCGCGGCGCGGCCTTGGCCTTCGGGCCGATGGCCGATCGCCGCGGCTGCTTCACTGTCCGCTTCTCGCTGGTGTGCTTTTTGGCCATGTCGGCGCGGCGCTCGGCCTCGCCCGCCCGCTGGGCCGCGGCCCAGCCCTTCAGATCCTTGGCGCGCAGGCCGGTGGCGTCTGCCTGGGTCGCCGACCGGTCGGCGTCTCCTCGGCCGTCGCCCGCGGCCGATGCCGCCGGTGCCAGGAAGCCGCCCGCCAACAGGGCTGCGACGGCGAGAGCGATCAACGCCAGCCAGGCCGGCCGCGATCTTCTCCAGGGTTCGGTCATACTCTGTATACCCCCCTCATTCGGGTCCCGCATTGCGTGGAACTGCAGGGAACTGCGTGGAACAAGGAACTAGGAAAGCAGCGGATCATGGCCGATTCCGGGGTGGAATCATGGCCGGGCACGGCGCATTGATCATGGCCGATTCATCATGGAATTCCACGGGCGGGATCACTCAGCTCAATAATCCGGAGATTGTTCTGACGATTCCCATCGGCTGTCAATGGGGCCTACGGGTCCGAAGTCGTGTCTTTGAGGTTCATGAGAGTTCAACTGAAGAACTCCTGCGACCGTGTTGGGTCTGGTACCTTCCGTAAGCGCGCAGAGGTCGGCCCGTTGGGGAGGCGACCGGCCCTCCTGCGCCAACTGACAGTGGGGGGACCGATGTACGGTAGGGCTGCTGTGGGATCAGTGCTGCCCTTGGCGGGCCTTGTGGCGGCACCGGAAATGGTCCCGGGAATTCCGGTTGCCAGAGCGTTACAGGCGACCGCCGGGGCGGGTTTCCTGTTGTACTGCCTGGTTGTTTTCGGCCTGTTGGTGGCGCGCTGGCGATTGCGCGCCGGGGCCACCGCGAGCGATCCGAGTACCGTCGGCCGGGAGGACCTCGCCGCCGTGGACCGGCCGTGAGCGCTGAACCGCTGATATGGGCCAGTATCGCGATCATCGTGATGGCCGGTGCGTACAACTTCGGCCTGTTCCTGCTCTCCCGGCGACGGCTGCCGCATCGCTCCGGCTCCGGCGAAGAGCGCTTCTATGTCTTCCTCCTGGCCTGCCTCAACGAGGAGCGGGTGCTGGCGGAAAGCCTCGCCCGGATCACCGCGCTCCCCTCGGAGAACTGCGTGGCCCTGGTCATCGACGATGCCTCCGAGGACCGTACGGCCGAGATCGCGCGCACCGCCGACCCGGAGCGGGTGTGGCTGCACCAGCGCCATCTGCCCGACGCCCGGCGCGGCAAGGGCGCCGCGCTCAACGACGGTGTCCGTTTGCTACGCGCGTCCGGGCTGCTCGGCGGCCGCGATCCGCATGACGTCATCGTGTGTGTGGTGGACGCGGACGGCCGTCTGGACCGTCATGTGCTGGAGGCCGTCGACCCGTTCTTCAACGACCCGCGGACCGGCGCCACCCAGATCGGTGTCCGGATGTACAACCGCGAAGTGGGGCTGCTGGCGCGGCTGCAGGACATGGAGTTCGTCGTCTACGGCGACATCTTCCAGAGCGCCCGCCGCTTCATCGGCAGCGTCGGGATGGGCGGCAACGGCCAGTTCATGCGGCTGTCCGCGCTCGACTCGCTGGGCGAGACCCCCTGGAGCGACAGCCTCACCGAGGATCTGGACCTGGGGGTGCGGCTGATCGCGCGCGGCTGGACCAACCAGCACTGCACCACGGCGGCCGTGTCCCAGCAGGCCGTCCTCGACCTGCGGCGGCTCATCCGGCAGCGGTCCCGCTGGTTCCAGGGACACCTCCAGTCGGCCAACCTCGTCCCGCTGATACTGCGCGAGGTGCCCGGCCGGGCCGCGATGGATCTGATCTACCACCTGTCCAGCCCGGTGCTGATCCTGCTCACCTCGCTGCTGCCGCTGTCCTTCATGGTGGCCGTCCTCGGAACGGTGGTCGGTTCCGTCCAGGCCGGGCGGCCGCTGGTTTCCACGATGTGGTTCCTCGGCCCGTATCTGCTCTCCTTCACCGCGGCCTATATCTACGGCTTCGTGTACCGCAGGCGCGAGACGTCGCTCGGTGTGTTCCACGCGGTGCTGCTCGGCCATGTCTTCGTGTTCTACGGCTACATCTGGTTCGCCGCGGGCTGGTGGGGGCTGTGGCGGGCCATCACCGGCAAGCGCACCTGGCTCAAGACCGCTCGCAGCTGATTCCCGTACGGCCCGGTTCCTCGCACGCCCGTGTCACCCGTTCATGCCCTGTTCGCTCGCCTTGCCCAGGGAGATTCATGTCCACATCAGGCAGACCCGTGTCCGCGTCCCGTCCGGTGGCCGTGCCCGCGTCCGTGGCGGGGGTTCCGCGGCCGCCCGGCCCCGGCGCCGTGCGCACCATGTTCGTCCTCGGCACCCGGCCGGAGGCAATCAAACTGGCCCCCGTGGTCCGGGCGATGGCCGCCTCCTCGCACTTCCAGCCCGTGGTGGTGACCACAGGTCAGCACCGGGAGATGCTGCAGCAGATGCTCGGTCTGCTGGGCGTGGGCGTGAAGACGGACCTGGCGGTGATGCGCGACCGGCAGCGGCTGTCGGAGCTGACCGCGCGGCTGGTGGACGGGCTGGGCACGGTGATCCGGACCGAACAGCCGGACCTGGTGGTGGTCCAGGGCGACACCACCACGGCGCTGTGCGGAGCGCTCGCGGCCTTCTACGAACACACGCCGGTCGCCCATGTCGAGGCGGGCCTGCGCACGGGCGTGCTGGACAACCCGTTCCCCGAGGAGCTGAACCGCCGGATGATCGGCCGGGTGGCCCGCTGGCACTTCGCCCCCACCGCCCGGTCCGCCGGTCATCTGCGGGCCGAGGGCGTGCCGCCCGAGCAGGTGATCACCACCGGCAACACCGTCGTCGACAACCTGCTGTGGGTGCTGGCGGAGGGCGCCGGGCGCAGCGCCTTCCGCACCGGGCGGCGCAAGGTGCTGCTGACGCTGCACCGCCGGGAGAACCAGGGGGCCCGGATGCGGTCCATGGGCGCGGCGCTGCGCAGGCTCGCCGACCGCGGTGACGTGGAGGTCGTACTGCCGCTGCACCGCAGCCCCGCGGTGCGGGAGGCCCTGCTGCCCGAGCTGGACGGCCACCCGGGCGTGCGGGTGGTGGACCCGCTCGACTATCTGGACTTCGCCGCCACGCTCGCCGACTGCGATCTGGTGCTGACGGATTCCGGCGGGCTTCAGGAGGAGGCGCCCAGCCTGGGCAAGCCCGCCCTGGTGCTGCGGACCACCACCGAACGCCCGGAGGCGGTCGAGGCGGGGGCGGCGCGGCTGGTGGGCACCGACCCGGACGCCATCCTGGCCGCCGCCGGGGAGCTGCTGGACGACGCCGAGGAGTACCGGCGGATGGCCGCGGCGGGCAATCCGTTCGGCGACGGGCGGGCCGCCGACCGTATCGTCGCCCGCCTCACGGAGGACTTCGGCGACGAAGGGGTGGTGGATACCGCGCGGCGCGAGCCTTCCGGCTCGTATGATCCGGTGGCATGACGTCGTTACGAGGGCGGGCGCTGGGCGGGGTCACGTGGTGGCGGATCGGGGGGCTCGTGCTGGCCGTCGCCCTCGTGGCGGGGGCGCTGGCGCTGGCCGGTGTCTGGGACGAGGACCGGCCGGCGGAGCCGGTCGAGACCTGGCGGGACGGCGAGGTGCACGGCCCCTGGCGGTCGGTGTTCCACGGCTACGGGAGCAACGTCGGCGGGGCGGACGAGCTGACGCTCACCCCGCGCGCCGCCCGCCGCAAGGACCGTACGCACGCCTGTCTGGTGGTCTCCACCGCCCGCTACGAGCGCCTCGACTACCGGGTCCGGATGCGCACCGTCGAGCAGTTGCGCACTCCCGACCCCAATCCGTGGGAAGTGGCGTGGCTGGTCTGGGCGTACACCGACCCGGAGCACTTCTACTATCTGGCGCTCAAGCCCAACGGCTGGGAACTGGGCAAGCGCGACCCCGCCTACCGCGGTGGCCAGCGCTTCCTGGCCACCGGCACCACCGGGTTCCCGGTCGGCGACTGGTCCGAGGTCCGGGTGGGCCAGAACGGGCCCCGGATGACGGTGTCGGTGAACGACCGTCAGGTGGTCGCCTTCACCGACCGGGAACGCCCGTACCCGGCGGGCAGCGTGGGCGCCTACACGGAGGACGCCCGGGTGGAGTTCCGCGACATCGCCGCCCGCTCCGGTTCGGCCCGTACGACGGCGACGGCGAGCGGTGCCAGCTCGATGGCGCCGTCCGTCTTCGCCCCGGACACCAGGTCGATCCCGTCCGCGGGGAGACAGACGCGGACGGTGTCCGTGTCGGAGTGGTTGAGGAGGAAGAGGAATTCGGCGTCCTCCCCGGTCCGCCGGGTCACCTCCAGATGGGCCGGGGCCTCGGTGAGGAGCGGGGAGACGCCAGCGGCGGACACGGCGCCCAGCAGGGTGTCGCGCAGCGCGGTGGCCTCCAGGCGGGTGCCGATGTAGACGACGCGCCCCCGGCCGACCGTGTTCTCCAGGATCGCGGGCCGCCCCCGCAGCGCGCCGGTGGTGTAGGTGGCCACCACGCGCGCGCCCTCGGGGTGGATGCTGTCCTGCCACCAGTCGGCGGTGGCGGTGGTCCCGTCGGCCCGGGCCAGGGTGAACGCCTCGTCGGGGCGGGCGGGCCAGTACTCGTCGATGTACGCGCCGATGAGCCCGCGGAAGGCGCCGGGGTAGGCGGGCTGCCGCACGTGGTTGTGCGCGTCGACTACGCCGGAGAAGAACGAGCAGACCAGGGTGCCGCCGCTCTCGGTGAAGCGGGTGAGGGCGTCGGTGAAGGCGTCGTCGACGAGGTAGGCGTTGGGCACGACGACGACCCGGTAGCGGCTGAGGTCGGAGCCGAAGTGCACGGTGTCGACCGCGTGATGCGCTTCCAGCAGCGGCCGGTAGTGGTCGGTGGCGATCCGCGGGTAGTCGAAGTCGTTGCGCGGCAGGCCGTGCGTCTCGGTCAGCCCCCACCAGGCGTTCCAGTCGAAGAGCACCGCGATGTCGGCGTGCGCGGTGGTTCCGGCCGCTTCGGCGATCTTCGGCAGTTCGGTGCCGAGTGCCTCGATTTCCCGCCAGGTGCGGGAGCCGGTGCCGGAGTGCGGCAGCATCGCGGAGTGGAACCGCTCGTGGCCGCCGCGGCTCGCCCGCCACTGGAAGTACAGGACGCTGTCGGCGCCGTGGGCGATGGCCTGGTAGGAGCCCAGCCGCATCCGGCCGGGCCGCTTGACGTTGTTGACCTTCCACTGGGAGACACCGCTGGCGGCCTGCTCCATGAGCACCCAGGGTTCGCCGCGCAGCGAGCGCATCAGGTCGTAGTTCAGGGCGGCGGACACATGGGAGTCGTCCTGCCCCGGGTCGGGGTAGATGTCGAGGGCCACGGCGTCCTGTTCGGCGGCCCACCGCCAGTAGTCGGCGTGCTTGTAGAAGCGCATGTAGTTGGTGAGGACGGGGATGTCGTCGCGGTAGGAGCGGACGATGTCGCGCTCCATCACGAAGCAGGCGAGGTTGGCGTCCGAGGCGAACCGCTTGAAGTCCAGACGGCGGGTGGGGTTGGACCACGTCCGCGGCACCTCGGGCGGGTTGATCTGGTCCCAGGAGGTGTAGCGCTGGGACCAGAAGCGGGTGTACCAGGCGTCGTTCAGCGCCTCCAGGCTGCCGTATCTCTCCTTGAGCCAGTCGCGGAAGGCGACGGCGCTGTGACCGCCGTACGAGGTGGGTCCGTATTCGTTGCTGATGTGCCACATCGCGAGCGCGGGGTGGTGGGAGTAGCGCTCGGCGAGGGCGGTGGTGATGCGGGCGGCGTGTTCGCGGTAGCGGGGCGAGGCGGGGTCGAAGTGGAGGCGGTTGCCGAAGCCGAACGGCTCGCCGTCCTCCATGACCGGATGGACGTCCGGGTGGCCGTGGGTGAGCCACACCGGGGGCGCCATGGTCGGGGTGGCGAGGTCCACGCCGATGCCGTTCGCGTGAAGGAGGTCCATCACCTCGTCCATCCAGCCGAAGGTGAAGCGGCCCGGCTCGGGCTCCAGCGACGCCCAGGCGAACACACCGAGGGTGACGAGGTTGACCCCGGCGCGCCGCATCAGCGCGACGTCCTCGTCCCACACCGGCCGGTCCCACTGCTCGGGGTTGTAGTCCCCGCCGAAGGCGAAGCCGCCGATGCGCGCGCGGAAGGTGTCCATACGGCTGTTCTCCATGCGGCTGTTCTCCATGCGGCTGTTCTCCGTGCGACTGTTCATGGCTACTTGATCGCTCCCGTCGTGATGCCGCTGCGCCAGTACTTCTGGAGCGCGAGGAAGAGGATGACCAGGGGGATGGTGCCGACCATGGAGCCGGTGACGACGATCCGGACCAGGTCGGGTTCGCTCATCGCGTTGCGCTGCCAGGAGTAGAGCCCGAGGGTGACCGGCCACAGCGACTGGTCGTTGAGGACGATGAGCGGCAGCAGAAAGTTGTTCCAGATCGAGATGAACGAGAAGAGGAACACCGTCACGAGGCTCGGCAGCAGGATGCGCAGCACGACGGTGAAGAAGACGCGCAGATCGTGGGCGCCGTCGAGTCGTCCGGCCTCCAGCAGCTCGTCGGGGACGGCGGCGGCCGTGTAGATACGGACGAGGAACACGCCGAACGCGCTGGACAGGCTCGGCAGGATGACCGCCCAGTAGGTGTTGATCAGGCCGAAGGAGTTGAGGAGGAGATAGGTCGGCAGCGCGAGGACCGTGCCGGGGATGAGCACCCCGCCGAAGATGAGGCCCATGAGCGCGTTCCGGCCGCGGAACCGGTACTTGGCGAGGGCGAATCCGCACAGGGCGGCCAGGAACGTCGCGCCGAGGGCGCCGCCGCCCGAGTAGAGGAAGGAGTTCAGCACCCAGCGCCGGAACACCCCGTCGCGGTAGGCGAACAGGTCCTCCAGATTCGTGACGAGGTCGAAGCGGGCGAACCAGAAGCCGGACGTGGTGTTGAGATCGGCGGTCGACTTGGTCGAGGCGATCAGCATCCATGCCACGGGGATGAGGAAGTAGGCCGTCAGCGCGACGATCGTGGCAGTGAGGATGAACCGGGGCGAGCGCCGTAACCGGTCGGAGGCGTCAGGCATCGGGGCTCCTTCTCTGGAGCAGCCGCAGGAAGCCGAAGGACAGCAGGAACGAGCCGAGGGCGATGACGACCGCGACGGCGGCCGAGTAGTACGGCTGGTCCGACCCGAACGCGAGGTTGTAGACGATCATGTTCGGTGTGTAGTCGTAGGACACATTGCTGGTGATAGAGCGCAGCACGGTCGGCTCGGAGAACAGCTGGAGCGTGCCGACCACCGAGAAGAGCCCGGTGATGAGGATCGCCGGGGTCACCAGCGGCACCTTGATCAGCCAGGCGATGTGCCAGGTGCTCGCTCCGTCGATGCGGGCGGCCTCGAACATCTCGCGGTCGATCGCCTGGAGCGCCGCATAGATGATGATCATGTTGTAGCCGGTCCAGTGCCAGGTCGAGACGTTGGCGATGGACCACAGGACGGTGTCCTCGGAGAGGAAGTCGACGTGGGCGCCGGCCCCGTCGAGGAGGTCCACGACCGGGCTCACTCCGGGCAGATAGAGGAAGGCCCACAGGATGGACGCGATGACGCCCGGGACCGCGTAGGGCAGGAACGCGGCCAGCTGGAACAGGCTGCGCAGGCGGACGATCGCGGTGTCGAAGATGAGGGCCATCACGAGGGCGAGCCCCAGCATGACGGGCACCTGGACGACGCCGTAGAGCAGGACGCGGCCGACCGAGACGAGGAACTCCCGGTTGGTGAAGGTGTCTACGTAGTTGTCGAGCCCGACGAAGACCACACGGGGTGTGCCGAACCCGAGGCCCGACTTCCGGGCGTCGTGGAAGCTGCGCCACAGCGCGTAGATCACGGGCAGCAGGGTGAAGACGAAGAACACCGCGAGGAACGGCGCCGAGAAACCCCACGCCATCTTCCAGTCGGCGCCGAGGCGCAGTCGGTTGCGGCGCGCTCGCGACGGCGGCGCGGTCATCGGACGGACAGGCCCTTGCGCTTCAGCTGTGCGACCGTCTGGCGGTCGACCTTCTTCATGGCCTCCGGCAGCGTCGTCGACTTGTTGAGGGCGGACTGCATCGCGTCATTGAGGTAGTTGGTGGTGTCCGTCATCGTCGGGCCCCAGGTCCATGGGGTCGACGCGGTGCCGCGCACGGTGAACACCTCGCCGGGCACCTGGCCGCCGAAGTACGGGTCGGGCCGGGTGAGTGCCGGGATCCGCTGTCCGCGTTCGGAGGCGGGCAGCACATCGGCCGCCAGCAGTTTCGCGCTCGCCGCGCTGGTGTTCAGCCACTTGACGAACGACAGCGCCGCGTCGGTCTTCTTGGTGGCGCTGGTGAGCGCCGTCAGGGAACCGCCCCAGTACACCGGGGCGCTGTCCCCCTTCGACCACTGCGGCAGCGGTGCGACGGCCCATTTGCCGGAGAGGCCGGGGGCGTTCTCCTTCAGCGCCGAGCCGCCCCACGCCGGTCCGATCCAGGTCAGATAGGTGCCGCGGGCGAGCCCCTTGAACCAGGTGGGCTGCCAGTGCTGGTCCCCCTTGACGTAGCCCTTGTCCAGCATGGTCTGCCAGTACGCGGCGACCTTCGCGGTGGGGCCGTCGTCCAGGCCGACGTGCCAGGCGTCGTCGTCCGTGGTGAACCACTTGGCCTTGGCGTTCCACGCCAGGGCCGCCAGCCAGATGCCGCCGTTGGCGGGCAGCGCGGTGGTGTACGCCTCGGGGTACTTCTTCTTGAGCGTGGCGGCCGCTTCCCGGTAGGCGTCCCAGGTGGCGGGGGCGGTCAGGCCCGCCTTTTTGAACAGGTCGGACCGGTAGTAGAGGACCTGGGTGCCGATGTCCTGCGGGATCCCGTAGACCTTTCCGTCCACCACGACCTGGTCCCAGACGGCGGGCTTGAACTGCCCTTTCAGATCGCGGGTTTCGGCCGTGATGTCCTTGAGGTCTCCGGCGATGATGGTCGAGGTGAGGTTGGGGTAGTCCACCTGCGTGAGGTCCGGTGCGCCGGACTTCCCGGCAAGGGCGGCCTGGAGCTTCGGGTAGAAATTCGAGGTGATCGCCTGGAACTTCACCTGGACATCGGGATGGGTCTTGTTCCACAGGGCGACCGGTTTCGACATGTCCGACCACCCCCAGAAGGTGAGGGTCCCTCTGCCGGACCCTTTGGTGTCCGAGGACCCGTCGGCGCAGCCGGTCAGAAGCAGCGCCGTCACGGCGGCCGCCGCGGCAAGCCGCCGGGGACTGGATTCCTTATGCATACGGTCTCCTCGAGTGCTCTGCTCGACTGCAATGAGACGCAAAACATTGCGGAACTTCAGCGACGGCGACGCTAAACGTGGGTAAAAACCACTGTCAAGGCAATGGACCGAACACACGGCTCACCGGCTATTTGCATGCAGTCCTGGCGGAATATTCGACCATCTTTTGCGGGAATTTGCGGCAGAGCGGTGCGGCCGCGGTTCCCGGCGGGAGGGAATCAGCATGTCAACGCGTGCGACGATGGCGGCCGTTGCCAAGGCCGCGGGCGTCTCCATCTCCACGGTGTCCCGGGTACTCGCCGACAAGCCGGATATCTCGGAGGAGACCCGCGACCGTGTCACACAGGCGGCACGAGCCACGGGATATGTGCTCCGCAAAGAGCGCCGGCGACAACTCGGCGGCATTCTCGACCTGCTTATCGAAGAGGCCGCCACGCCCTGGGCGGCGGAACTCGTCGACGGGGCCCAGCGCGCGGCGTTCGGGCTCGGATACACCCTGGCGCTCACCCCGGTGGACCATCCGCGCTTCCGGATCGGCGACTGGATCGACACCCGCCGCACCCGGCCCTCGGACGGCATCCTCCTGGCCCTGCCCCGGCCCGGCCACCACGAGATGGCCGCGCTGGCGGAGCTGCCGGTGCCGCTCGTCCTCCTCGACGCGGTGGGCGCGCAGGGGGCCGCCGTCGCGACCGTGGGGGCGACGAACTGGTCGGGCGGCGCCGCGGCCACCCGGCATCTCCTCGAACTGGGGCACCGGCGGGTGGGCTTCCTCGGCGGACCCTGCGCGGCCCCGTTCACCAGGGAGCGGTACGAGGGCTATCTGGCGGCGCACCGCGAGTTCTCCCTCGCCCCCGACCCCGCCCTGGCCCGGTACGGCGACATCGGCGTCACCGCCGGGGCGGAGGGCGCCGCGGCGCTGCTCGCCCTGGCCGCCCCGCCGACCGCCGTGTTCGCCGGTTCCGATGTGCTCGCGGCCGGGGTGTACCGGACGGCACGGGCGCGTGGGCTGCGGGTGCCGGAGGACCTGTCGGTGGTCGGGTTCGACGACACGGCGGTGTGCACCATGCTGACCCCGCCCCTCACCACGGTCCGTCAGCCGATCGCGGAGATGGCCGCCGAGGCGGTGCGGCTCATCGACCAGGAGCAGGCACGACGCGGTGCGTCGGCCGGACGCGGCGTCGAACTGGCGACCTCGCTCGTGGTGCGGGAGAGCACCGCGCCACACCCGGCTCACCAGGACTGGAGGAAGCAGCGATGACCGTACGAACCACCGTGCGCATGACGGCCGTGGCGGAAGCCGCGAACGTCTCACAGAGCGTGGTGTCCAAGGTCCTCAACGAACGGCCCGGGGTGTCGGCCGAGGTGCGCCGCCGCGTCCTCGAAGCGGTGCGGGCCACCGGATACCGGTGGCGCCCGCGCGGACCGCGCCACGGATCGGTCGAGGTGGTGTTCGGCTGTGCCGGGAGCGCCGTCAACGCACCCCTCATCCGCGGCCTTTCCACGGTGCTGCGCTCCCGGGGGTACGCGCTCACGGTGAACCACTCCGAGGGGGACCCGCGCTGGCTCGACACCCTGCTCGCCCGCCGCCCCAGCGGTGTCGTGCTCGTCCTCTCGCCCGTCCCGCCGGCCGTCACGGAGCGGCTGGCGCGGGCCCGTGTCCCGGTGGTGGTGCTCGACACGATCGGCGACGCGCCCTCCGGGATGAACGCCATCGGGGCGACCCAGTGGCGGGGCGGGGCGATGGCCGCCCGCCATCTCACCGGACTCGGCCACGAGCGGATCGCCCTGGTCTCCGGGCCCATGGAACTGACCTGCTGCCGGGCGCGCTTCGGCGGCTATCTGGCCGCGCTCCGGGACGCGGGGATCCGCCCGGACCGGGACCTGATCCGGTCGGTGCCCTTCCAGACCGAGCCCGCCCGGCGCACCGCCCACGGCCTGCTGGACCTGTGGCAGCCCCCGACGGCCTTCGTCACCGGCAATGACCTCCAGGGACTCGGCGTCATCGAGGCGTGTGCCGAACGCGGGTTGCGCGTCCCCGGGGACGTCTCGGTCGTCGGGTTCGACGACATCGACGCCGCCGGGTCCGCGGCGCCCGCGCTGACCACGGTGCGTCAGCCCTTCGAGGACATGGCGGCCGAGACCATCCGGGTGCTCGGCGCCGTCACGGGTGAGCCGGACCGGGCCCCGATCCGGCTCGACATGTCGGTCGACCTCGTCATCAGGAAGTCCACCGGCCCGGCCCGCCAGGGCTGACGCACCGCTGCCGCGGCCCGCCCGCTACCGCGCCGGGGTGCCGCCGGGTCCGGATCCGGACTTCACGACCGACGGCACCTTGGCGGCGGCGTCGAGGGTGTAGGAGTAGTACGCCTTGGGGTCGAAGGCCGTGCCGCCGCTCTCGTTGCGGCCGCTGGTGCCCACGAACACGTTGCCCCGCTGGACGATCGAGGCGGTGGCGTCCTTGATGACGGGGTTCTTCATCCCCTCGAAGTAGCTGTTCTCCAGCACCATCTTGGTGTTGCCGCGCGAGTAGTTGCCGTAGGAGGAGGCGATGTCCGTCCCCGCGACGTCCTGCAGGTAGTTGTTGTACAGGTGCGCGTGGGCGATGTTGTCGGCGGACGGGTTGCGCTGCTCGGTGTCCCGGAACCAGTTGTGGTGGATGGTGATGTCGGCCGTGGTGTTCTCCGTCCAGCCGATACCGAACGCCTTGTTGTGCGTTTCCAGCCGGTTCCAGGAGGCCGTGAGATACGTGGTGTCCTTGCGGCTGTCGATCAGGCCGTCGGCCATGTGCTTCAGGTCGTTGTGATCGATCCACACATGGTGGGCGCCGTCCATCTGGATGGCGTCGAAGTCGTGCTCCTTGTCGTTCCACGTGCCCATGTACGAGTCGCGGATCGTCAGATTGCGGATGATGACGTTGTGCACGCCCTGCCCGAGGAAGAAGCCGCCGCCGACGATCTCGCCCGAGGTGCCCTGGCCCACGATCGTCTTGTCCGAGGCGACCTTGATCTCCTTGCCCTTGGGATCCATGGTGATCGCCGCGGCCACCACGATGACGTACGGCTCGGCGGCCGTCGCGTACTTCTCCAGGTCGGCCAGTGTCCGCACCGTGACGGTCTTGCCGTCACGGCCTCCGTACGTACCGTTCTGGCCGAGCGCGTTGACCGACGCGAACCCGTCGGCGACGCCCTCGGCCCGGGCCGTCGCGGCCGCCGGGCTCGTATCCGCCGGGGAGCCGGGGCTCTGGGGGGCGAGACCGACCGTCAGGGCCACTGCCAGCGGCACCGCCCACACCACCGCACCCGGTCCGCGCCCGCCGTTGTCTCGTATGCGCCGCCACTGGGCCGCCATGACCACACCACTTCCTCAGCTCGGTGGAACCGTCCATGCGACTGTCGCCGCCGAGCGGGCAATGGTTGCCGGGAGAGCGGGCCGGGTTCACCCCCGGGCGCGGCGGGGCGCTCCCATCGCGGGCAGCGGCGCCCGGTGCAGCGGCATCGTGCGCCAGCGCGCGGTGAAGGTCCCCTCGGCCGACGAACAGGTCACGTCGAGGTGGTGCGGGGTCTCCAGGAACGCGATGTCGGCCACGAACGTGTCCGGATCGGTCCAGCCGCCGCTCGCCGCCGTCGGGACCCGCCCGTCCGTACCTTCCTCGACCGTCCATCCCCCGTCGCCGAGCCGCACCTCGAACCGGGACGCGCCCTCCGCCAGGGAGACGGTCCACGCGCCGTCGCCGCCGGGGGCGACCGTCACCTCCGTCAGCGCGGGCTGATCGGCGCAGCTGCCGCCCGCGGGGGTGAAGGTGGTGGCCGCGGTCTCGGCGGGGGTGGTGAACTTCTCGTACGGCGGCGGCAGTTGGAGGCCGTCGAGTCGCCGCAGCAGCGCCGCGTCCTCGTCCTCGTCCTCGCGGGCGTCTAGGGGCGCGGGGCCGAACGCCGGGAGCAGATGCCGCCATGCGAGGTCCAGCACCGTCTGCATGTCCTCGGTGTCCCCGGTCATGGCGACCACCGCGTCGTGTTCGGGCAGCACCAGGCAGAACTGTCCGTAGGCCCCGTCGCCGCGGTAGCCGTGGCGGGACCGCCAGAACTGGAACCCGTATCCCTGCTGCCAGTCGGACTTCGCGCCCTCGGCGGTGCCGTCGGCGTTGGTGATCTGCGCCCGGGTCGCCTCGGCCACCCAGGAGGCGGGCAGCAGCCGGCGCCCCTCCCAGACGCCGTCGCCGAGGTACAGCAGGCCCAGCCGGGCGAGGGCGTCCGTGGTGGCGTACATGCCGCTGAACCCGAGGTCGCGGCCGGGCGGGCGCTGGATCCACGCCGTCTCACCGATCCCCAGCGGGTCGAACAGCCGTGGCCGCAGATAGTCGGTGAGCGACTGCCCGGTCACGCGCTGGACGATCGCGGCGAGGCTGTACGTGGCGGGCTGGTTGTACGCGAAGACGGTGCCGGGGTCGCGGTCCGGCGGAGTCAGCAGGAACCCGCGCACGGGCTCGTCCCGGTCGCGGGAGAACGCATGCTCCCGGGTCTCGGTCAGATGCCCGCTGGCCATGGCCGCGACGTGCCGGACGAGCATGGCCCGGCTGCGCGGGTCGGTGATGTCGCCCTCGAACTCGGGGAAGTAGGAGAGCACCGGGTCGTCGAGGCTCATCAGTCCCTCGGCCACCGCGAATCCGGCCGCCGTCGAGGTGAAGCTCTTGCTGATCGAGTAGAGCAGATGCGGCCGGTCCGGGGTGTACGGAGCCCACCAGCCGGAGGCGACCAGATGTCCATGGCGCACGATCATCAGGCTGTGCGGCTCGATGCCGGGCGCCGCCTCCAGCGCGTCGAGGAACGCGCCGACGCCGCGCGCGTCCACTCCCTTCGCGGCGGGTGTGCTCTCGGGCAGGGGGCGCGCACTCCGAACACTCATCGCGTCTCATCCTCCGTATGCGGTGGGTCGTGCACGGCCGGTGGGCTTTCGATCATCCGACGAAGGAGCACCACCGCGCCAGGGTATTTCCGGCGGCGCGTGCGGCAGCGCCCGTACGGATTTGAGGGGCTCAGACCGCGGGGGCGGTGGGCGGCGCGTCCGCGGCGCCCGTCCTGAGGTGGGCGGCGCCCGAGCGCACCGCCCACGCGAACACTCCGAGCGCGAGCGCGCCCACCGCGACCGTGTCGTACGGCGCCGGGAGCCGGCCGGAACCGCCGAAGCTGCCGAGCCACGACAGCAGGGTCAGCGCGGCGAGGTGGAACACCAGCCAGGCGCCGTGCCGCAGCTCACCGAGGGCGGGAAGGCCCCCGGCGCCACGCCGCTGGAGCAGGAACAGCGGCACCCCCACCAGGACGAGCGGCAGCGCGAGCCGCAGATCGTGCCAGCCGGACCAGAACACGAACTCGCTGGCCACGACGAAGCTGAGGGGCGCGATCCAGCGCACACCCGGCACCTGCCCGTCCGCCCGGGGCACTCCCCGCTCCCGGTCGTGCGCCCGGAACACCGCGACGGCCACCGCCGAGGCCGCGTAGATGAGCAGATACATGTCCCCCATCACGCTCACGATGTCCTGCCAGCCACCGAACGGCAGCATGAAGATGACGATGACCGCGAGGTTGAGCAGCAGCGCGCGGTGCGCCATGCCGGAGCGGGGGTCGATGCGCATGAAGAAGCGCGGCAGCAGGCCGTTCTTGGCCAGGGCGTAGGTGTGCCGGGCGTTGATCGCCACGCCGACGTAGGCGGAACCGCCCGGGGAGATCACGGCGTCGGCGTACAGCAGCGTGGCCAGCCAGTGCAGATTGAGGATGAGGGCGAGCTGACCGAACGGCGACTCGAAGTTGACTCCCTGCCAGCCGTGGCCCAGCGCGGAGTCGGGCACCGTGTACAGGAACGCCAGCTGGAGCCCGAGGTAGACCAGCACGGCGAGGCCGATCCCGGTGAGCACCGCGGCCGGTACGGAACGGCGCGGATTGCGGGCCTCACCGGAGAAGTCCAGCGGGGCCTGGAACCCGTTGACGGAGTACACGATGCCGCCCCCGGCGAGGGCGGTGAGGCAGGCGGCGTAGCCGTACGGTGCGAAACCGCCGTGTTCGGTGAGGCGCCCGGAGTGGGTGCCCGACAGGAACAGCGCGACGATCGTGACCACGGGGACGATGACCTTGAAGACGGACACCAGGTTGTTCAGCCGGGCGAATATCCGCACGGCGAACCAGTTGAGCGCGGTCAGCACGACGCTCAGCCCGACGGCCACGCCGAGGCCCGCGAGGGTGAGGCTGCCGCCGTCGTAGATCCCCGGCAGATAGTGCGCGGCGTACTGCATGATGGCGCTGATCTCCGCGGCCGTACCGCCGACGGAGAGCACGACGGACCAGCCGACCATCGTGCCGACCAGCCGCCCGCTCGCGTACAGCGGCCACCGCACGGTGCCGCCGCCCTCCGGGCGGGTGGCGCCCAGTTCCACCATGACCAGGGCGATCAGGGCGCACAGCGCGCCCGCGGCGATCCAGGACAGCAGCGCGGCGGGTCCGGCGGTCTGGGCGGCGTACAGGGCCGCGAACAGCCAGCCGGAGCCGAGGATGTTGGAGAACCCGATCGCCGTCAGGCCCCAGAAGCCGAGGTCCTTGTGGAGTCTGCGTTCCTCGGCGAGCACCGCCGGGGCGGCGATGGACTCCGCTGGCTGGTTCTGCGGCACGTGGCACGTCTCCTCGGGTGGTGCGGGCTGGTACGAGAGCCCAGGGTGCCACGCACACCGCGGGTCTCGGTCACCGGATGCCGTGTGACGTGCGGATATCGACGAAGCGCGACCTCAGCGAACGGTACGGCGGCGGAGCCTGAGCGGGGCGTAGACGAGGAGCGCCGCGAGGAAGGCGGCGTAGTAGGCGAGGTCGGCGCCGTGCAGCGCGGCGGCCACCGGGCCCGTGTACAGGCTGGTGTCCATGAACGGCACCGCCGCGGCGAAGGCGGCGGCGAACGCCAGCAGGGCGGGCCACCACGGCTGCGGGCGGGCGCTCTCGGCGGCCAGGTCGACCGGCGCGCCGCCCCGGGCCCGGGCGCGGGCGAACCAGTCGACGGCCACGACGGCGACGAAGCCCGGAATCCAGTAGCCGACGAACAGCAGCACATTCTGGAAGCGCGCGGTGGTGTCGGCGGCGTGCATCCACAGCACCAACGGGAAACCGAGCACGGCGGCGAGGGCGGCGGCCAGCGGGCGGGGGATGCGGACACCCGCGGTCTGCAGGGCCAGCGAGCCGCTGTAGTCGTTCATGGCGTTGCTGCACAGGGCGGCGAGCGCCACGGCCAGCAGCCCGAACGCGCCGAGCGCCCCGCCCCCCAGGGCCGCGTCGACGCCGCTCGCGGTCTGGTCGGTGAAGACGGAGGCACCCCACAGCCCGAGCGCCTGGACGGCCACGAAGGACACGGTGACGCCGAGCAGAGTGCACCAGAACATGCTGGGCCGGGAGGTGGCGCGGGGCAGATAGCGGCTGAAGTCGCTGGCGTACGGCGCCCACGACAGCGCCAGGCTCAGCGCGATCGTGCTGGTCAGGACGAAGGCGCCGATGCGGTCGCCGCCGTGGGCGAACCCGGTGGTCGCGGGGTCGACACCGTCCAGCAGCTTGACGGCCAGGGCAGCGAACGCGGCGGCGAGGACGAAGGTCATCAGCTTCTGCATCCGGTGGATGGCCTCGTAGCCCAGCACCCCGAGCGCCCCTTGGGCGGCCATCATGAGCAGCACGCCCAGCCAGAACGGCAGGCCGCACAGCCGGGCCAGCGCATCACCGCCGAACAGGCCGATGAGCGCGTCCCAGGCGACCGAGGACAGCCACTGCAGTACGCCGGGCACGGCGACGCCCCGGCCGAACGCCAGCCGCGCCAGGGGCAGCTGGCCCGCCCCGGTCAGACTGCCCCAGGTGCCGAGGTACGCGGTGGGTACGGCACCGATGAGGGTGCCCAGGACGACGGCGGCCAGCGCGGTGGCGAAGTCCAGCCCGAGCGAGATGCCGACGGTGCCGGTGAACACGCCGGTCATGGTCAGGTTCGGGGCGAACCACACGGTGAACAGGCGCCCCGGCCCGCCGTAGCGGTGGCTCTCCGGAACCGGCGCGATACCGCGCGCCTCGACGCGCAGATCGCCGGGCGCGGCGGGCATCCGCCCGTCGAAGACGGATTCCGCGCCGGTCGTCGCCGGGTCGGTGGCAGCATGCGGCATGCGCATCGATGACATCCCTCCGCCAGTGCTAACTGGTTCAGGTTCGACGGGTGTGATCTCAGCCCCGTGCGGGGCACCCCGTGTCCGGTGTGGAGCGACCCCAGGCTAACCCCTCGCTCCGTGGGCCCGGCCCGGGGGGCGGGGCCGGGCCGGGAGCGCGTCCAGGAAGAGCGCCCCGGCCAGCACCGCGGCGCTGCCGCGGGGTGCGATGCCCATGTCGCGCAGCTCGGCGTCGAGGGTGGCGAGGGCGGCGGCGCCCGGGGCCGTCGCGGTGCCGCCCGCCTCCAGCACACCGCGGGCCCCGTCCTGCACCCGCCGGAGGGCGGGCGGCCCGGCCCGGTACAGCGGCCCGGTGTCCTGGAGGGTGCTCATCACGGTGAGCAGCGCGTCGAGCCGGGCCTGTGTCTCGGTGGCGCCCGCGGCCCGCGCCGTGGCCAGGGCGTCCAGGGCGCGGCGTACGTGCGGAAAGGCGGCCCGGGCCTCGCCGCGCGCGCCCGCCGCGCCGTAGGTGGCGGACACCTGTGAGCCCGCCGAGGGCTTGCGCGGGGCACCGCGGTCGGCGTGGGCCGCGAGCTGCCGGGCGGCGGCGGTCAGTTCCCGGGGGGCGGCGCCGGGTTCCAGCGCGGCGGCCGCCACCAGCAGCCCCAGCACCCACAGCGCCCCATGGTGCAACCGGCCGGTGACCGGGCCGCCACCGGCCCGCGCCATGGTCCACTCGGCGCAGCGGCCGATGCCGCCCAGCTCCTCACGGAGCGCCCGGGTCGGCTCGCCGGGGCGGCGGGCGGCGGCCGCCATGGCCGCGAACCCGGGCGCCAGCGACTTCGCCGACCAGCGCAGCGCGAGCAGATCGGTACCGGTGGCGCGGGCCTGGATGTCGCGGGTGTCCGCGAGGCCCGGTTTGGGGGTCAGCTCCGCCTGGGAGATCAGGGCGCGTACGGCGGTCTGCGCCAGGGCCTCATCCATGGAGCGTGTCGTGGGCATGACCGGAGGGTAAGCGGTGAACCTTTCCCGGGCCTGGGTCGTTCCTGTGATCCCGCTGTGTGCTCAATGCGATTCCCTGGCGACGAACGATCCGCGGGTGCCGGAGAGGAAGTCGAGGCCCGCGCCGCGGTCGGCCTGTTCGACATGGTCGCGGTAGATCTGCTCCCATCCGCCGGTGGCCGGTGGCGCGGCGGCGGTGACCGGTTGCCGGGCGGCGAGTTCCTCCTCCGGTACGTCCAGCCTCAACAGCCGCCGCTCGACGTCCAGTTCTATCCAGTCGCCGGTCCGCACCAGCCCCAGCGGTCCGCCCGCCGCCGACTCGGGCGCGATGTGCAGGACGACGGTGCCGAAGGCGGTTCCGCTCATCCGGGCGTCGCTGATCCGCACCATGTCCCGCACTCCGGACCGCAGCACGGCGGGCGGCAGGGGCATGTTCCCCACCTCGGGCATGCCGGGGTAGCCGCGCGGCCCGCAGCCGCGCAGGACCAGCACATCGGCCGCGTCGACAGCGAGTTCCGGGTCGTCGATCCGGGTCCGGAAGTCCTCGATGCCGTCGAACACCACGGCGCGGCCCCGGTGGCGCAGCAGCTCCGGTGTCGCGGCGGCGGGCTTGATGACGGCTCCGTCGGGGCAGAGGTTGCCGCGGAGCACGGCGAGCCCCGCGTGATGGGCGATCGGGTCCTCCGCGGTGCGGATGACGGTGAGATCGGCGCTGGACCGGCCGGACAGCTGCTCGGTCAGGGGGCGGCCGGTGATGGTGACGGCCGGTTCCAGCTGGTCCCTGATCTCCCCGAGGACGGCGTCCAGACCACCGGCGCGGTGGAAGTCCTCCATGAGGTGGGATCCGGCGGGCTGCACATCGGCGAGCAGGGGGATGCCGCGGCCCGCGCGGTCGATGTCGTCCAGGCCGAAGTCCGCCCCGACCCGGCGGGCGAGGGCCAGCAGATGGACGACCGCGTTGGTGGAGCCGCCGATGGCGGCCACCGCGCGCACCGCGTTCCGCAGCGCCTGGGCGGTCAGGACCGCGCTGGGCCGCAGGTCCTCGCGCACCATGTCGACGATGCGGTTGCCCGCCGCGTGGGACAGCTCCAGCAGTCGGCTGTCGGGCGCGGGGAGCCCCGCGTTGCCGGGCAGGGTCATGCCCAGCGCCTCGGCGGCGCACGCCATGGTGGACGCCGTGCCCATGGTGTTGCAGTGGCCCCGGCTGCGGATCATCGCCGACTCGGCCCGGCGCAGTTCGGAAGCGTCCATCCGGCCCGCCCGTACCTCCTCGCTCAGCTCCCAGACCCCGGTGCCGCAGCCCAGCGGGCGCCCCTTCCACGAGCCGTTCAGCATGGGGCCGCCGGTGACCATCAGGGTGGGCAGATCGACCGAAGCGGCCCCCAGGAGCAGGGACGGTACGGTCTTGTCGCAGCCGCCGAGCAGGATCACCCCGTCGACGGGGTTGGCCCGGATGAGTTCCTCGGTCACCATCGCGGCGAGGTCCCGGAAGAACATCGCGGTCGGGCGCAGCAGGGTCTCCCCCAGCGACGGCACCGGAAGCTCCAGCGGCACCCCGCCGGACTCCCACACCCCCCGCTTCACATGGTCGGCGATTTCGCGGAAGTGGCTGTTGCAGGGGGTGAGTTCGGACCAGGTGTTGCAGATGACGATCTGTGGGCGTCCGTCGAAGACGTGGTCGGGCAGTCCGCGCCGCATCCAGGCACGGTGGATGAACGCGTCGCGGGTCTCACCCTCGTACCAGTGCCGCGACCGATGCATGCCGCTCATACGAACCCTTCCGATCTCTCGACGATCCGTGCGGGGGAACGCTGCCCACCCCGGGCGGGTTTCAGGCCCGGCGGTGTGCGTCCTCCAGGTAGTGCAGCACGGCGGCCACGCGCCGGTCGGTGCGGTCGGTGGGGGCCAGTCCGAGCTTGGCGAAGATGCTACGGATGTGTTTGTGGACGGCGCCCTCGGTGACGACGAGCCGCTCGGCGATGGCGGTGTTGCCGAGCCCTTCGGCCATCAGCGCCAGGACGTCGCGTTCGCGGGGGCTGAGCCGGTCCAGCCGGGTGTCGGGCCGGGTGCGGGCGAAGAGCTGGGCGACGACCTCGGGGTCGATGGCGGTGCCGCCGTCCGCCACCCGGTGCAGCGCGGTCAGGAACTCCTCGACCCGGCCGACCCGCTCCTTGAGCAGGTAGCCGAGCCGGGCGCTGCCGTCGGCGAGCAGGTCGGTGGCGAAAGCCTGCTCGACGTAGGCGGACAGTACGAGGACGGCCAGGCCGGGGCGGCGGCGCCGGGCCTCCACGGCCGCGACGATCCCCTCGTCGGTGTGGGTCGGGGGCATCCGGACGTCCACGATGGCGATGTCGGGTGTGTGGGCCGCGACGGCGTCGAGGAATCCTTCGGGGGTGCCGGTGGTGGCCACGACGTCCAGGGCTTCCGCACGCAGCAGCAGGGCGAGCCCTTCGCGCAGCAGCGGATCGTCCTCGGCGATCACAATCCGCATGGCAGGCTTACCTCCAGGGTCGTGGGCCCACCTGGTGGGCTGGTCAGGACGAGGGTCCCGTCGTGTGCCGCGGTGCGGCGGCGGATGCCCACGAGCCCGGATCCGCCGTGTTCCTCCGCTCCCCCGCGGCCGTCGTCGGTGATGCGCAAGTGCAGTCGGCCGTCGTGGCCGCGGAGGGTGACGGTGACGTGGCGGGCGTGGCTGTGCCGGGCCACGTTGGTGAGCGCCTCGGCCACCACGAAGTAGGCGGTGGCCTCGACGGACGCGGCACACCGGCCGGGTACGTCGGCGTCGATCCGGCAGGGCACCGGGGAGTCGGCGGCCAGACCGGCGAGCGCGTCGGTCAGGCTCCGGTCGGCGAGCACCGGCGGCAGGATGCTCCGGACGACGCCGCGGAGTTCGGCGAGCGCCTGCTCGGCGGCGCTCTGGGCCTGTTCGAGGATGGCGTCGGCGCGGGACGGATCACGGGCCACGGCGCGGCGGGCCGCGCCGAGCAGGACGGTGACGGCGACCATGCGGTTCTGCGTCCCGTCGTGCAGCGACCGCTCGATCCGCCGCAGTTCGGTGGCGTGCGCGTCCAGCGCGGCGGCCCGGGTGGCGGTGAGCTGGGCGACGCGCAGCGCGAGGTCGGTCCCCGCCCCGGGTGTGAGCAGCCGCCGTCCCGGCCACGCCTGGAGCCACGCCATGCTCGGCGCCACGCCCACGATGACGGCGATCCAGCCGAGACCCATCAGGCTGACCGCGAAGGCGCCGGGCCAGTCGTGCACGGTCCACAGCGGGATGGGGGACGGGGTGGCCGCCTCCGGCGGCACCAGCTTCCACCACACCGGGAACGTGGCGTCGGTCGCCGCGCTGAGCGGCAGCGTCAGGCCGGTCAGCGCGAGCAGCAGCCCGAGGGTGGCGTGTCCGGCCAGCCAGCGCAGCTCCCGCCGGGTGGCGGGATCCGCGAGAGCGGCGCGCAGCCGGACGGGGGCCGGGCCCGGGCCGATGATCTCCGGGCCCCATCGGGACAGCCGGGCGCGCTCCCGGTTGGCGACGGCCCGCAGCCCGCGCAGTGCGGTGGGCACCAGCAACAGCCCCACCCCGACGAGGCACGCGAGCGCGGTGGCCATCAGCCACACCAGCATGACCACGGCCAGGATCGCGGTGCCGAACCCGCCGACGAGGTGTTCGAAGGCGTCCAGAGCGGTCCGGGCGCGGGCGAACGCGTCCCACGGGCGGGTGGGTCCGGGGGCCGCCGGAGTGGCGTCGTGTCCCGGGGGCGCCGGAGTGGCGTCGCGTCCCGGGGGCGCCGGAGTGGCGTCGCGTCCCGGGACCGCCGGACTGGCGTCGCGCGTGTCCATCCCCACCTCCTTGGACCGCGACAATAGGGCACCCCGTGAGATGCCGTCACCTCTCCCCGGGGCGGGGTACAGCCTGCTGTACCCCGGGTCTCCGGCTGGCCGGATCGCCGCCGGAGGCGCCGGTTCGTAGCGTCGTCGCATGCCCAACGCCCCGACGTACGAGGAGCCTTACGTGACGGATCCCTACCGCGGTTTCGCGGCCCCGCGGACACCAGGGCCCGGGCGGCCCGACGGCGGCGACGGGGGCGGGGGCGGGGTCGTCCGTCCCGTGCTGTGGCTGCTGCTGGTGACCTTCGCGGTCGGCAACATCGTGACGTCGTCCATCGGCGGTCTCAGCGTGTTCGTCGGCATCGGCTTCGGCCTGGCCACCCTGGCGTGTGCCGTCGCGCTCACCGTCCACCACCGCAGGCATCGGCGGCGGTCATGAGGCTCTTCCGCACCCAGGACCACGAACCCCTGACGGCCCGTCCCGCACCGGCGGTCGAGCTGGCCGGTGTCACCAAGACCTACCCCGGCGGCGTCCGCGCCCTGGACGAGGTGTCGCTGACCGTGGAACGCGGCACGTTCGTCGCCGTGATGGGGCCCTCGGGCTCCGGCAAGAGCACCCTGATGCACTGCGCCGCGGGGCTGGACTCGCCGACCGGCGGACGGGCCTTCATCGACGGTACGGAGATCGGCGGGCTGGACGAGGCCCGCCGCACCGAGCTGCGCCGACGCTCCGTGGGCTTCGTCTTCCAGTCCTACAACCTGGTGCCGTCGCTGACCGTCGAGGACAACATCCTGCTGCCGCTGCGGCTGGCCGGTGAGAAGCCCGACCGGGCGTGGGTGAGCGGACTGATCGAGCGGGTCGGGATCGCGGGACGCCTCGCGCACCGCCCGGCCGAACTCTCCGGCGGCCAGCAGCAACGCGCCGCTATAGCAAGGGCGTTGGTGTCCCGGCCCGCGGTGGTGTTCGCCGACGAGCCGACGGGCGCGCTGGATCTGCGGACCGCCCGTGAGGTGCTGGGGCTGCTGCGCGATCTGGTGGACGGCCTCGGCCAGACGGTGGTGATGGTCACCCACGACCCGGCCGCCGCCGCGCGGGCGGACCTCACGACGGTCATGGCCGACGGGCGGGTCGTCGAAACGCTGAAGGCGCCCACCGCCGCCGAGCTGGCCCAGTGCGTGGCCACGCTGGAAACGGAGTGACGATGCTGTATCTCGCGTGGCACATGGTGCGCCGCAGGATCGCCGCGCTGCTGGCCGTCACGTGCGCGACGCTGGGCGGCGCGGCGATGGTCACCGGCATCGGTGTGCTGGCCGAATCGGGATGGCGTTCGCACGCCCCGGTCGAGCGGCTGGCCGGTGCCGATGTCGTGGTGTCCGGCCGCCAGACCTTCCACCCGGCCGGGGCACCCCTGACGATCGCGCTGCCGGAGCGGGCCAGGGTGCCCGCCGGTCTCGTCGGCCGGGTGGCGAAGCTCCCCGGCGTGGCCGGCGCGGTCGGCGACCGGAGCTTCCCCGCCGCCGTCGTCACCCGGGACGGCGAGGCCGTACCGGCGGCCGATCCGGGGGTCACCGGACACGGCTGGTCCTCGACCGCGCTGCTGGCGCGGCCCCGTATCACCGGCACGCCCCCGGCCGGTGCGCACGATGTGTCGCTGGACCGACGCACCGCCGCGGCCGCGGGCGCGCGGCCCGGCGACCGCGTCATGGTGACCGCCGCGGGGCGCTCTGCGCGCTACCGGGTCTCGGCCGTGGTCGGCACCGCCGGAAGCGGTCTGTGGTTCGCCGACGCCACGGCGGCGCGGCTGACCGGCCACGGCTCCCGCGCCGACAGCGTCGATCTCATCGCGGTACGCGCCGAACCGGGCGCCGCTGCCGCGGTCGCCACCGAGGTCCGCCATGCCCTGCGGGACAGCGGGCTGACCGTGTCCACCGGGGCGGCCCGCGGCGATGCCGAGGCGCCCGGCACGGCCGCCGCCCGCTCATCGCTGCCCACCCTGGCGGCGTCGCTGGCCGGGATCACCCTGCTGGTCGTCGGATTCATCGTGGGCGGCGCGCTGTCGGTGTCGATCGCGGCCCAGCGGCGGGAACTGGCCCTGATGCGCGCCGTCGGCGCGACACCGCGGCAGATCCGCCGCCTCGCCGGGGCCCAGGCCGCCATCGTCGCGGTCACCGCGGCCGTGCCCGGCGCCGCCCTCGGCTATCCGCTGGCCGAACAGTTCCGGCGGTTGCTGGTCTCCCACGGGATGCTCCCGGACGCGCTGCCGCTGACCCTCGGCCCGCTTCCCGCGATCGCGGCCGTGCTGCTGCTCGCCGCCGTCGTAGGGGTGGCGGCCCAGTGCGCCGCGTGGCGTACCTCGCGCCGACCGGCCACCGAGGCGGTGGCCGAGTCGCGCAGCGAACCCCGCACCCCCTCGAAGGTGCGCGCCCAGGCCGGTCTGGCGCTGATCGTCGCGGGCACCGGCGCCTCGGTCACTCCCCTGCTGGCCCGGTCGCAGGCCGGGGCGGCGGCCACCGCGCTGGCCGGTCTCATCGCGGCGATCGGGCTCGCCCTGGCCGGTCCCGCCCTGGTCCGCGGCGTCGGTCGGCTGCTGGAGCGGAAGCTCCCGGCGCGGGCCTCGGCACCGACCTGGCTGGCCGTGGCCAACAGCCATGGATACGCGCTGCGTTCCGCGGCGGCCATCAGCACCCTGGCGATGGCCGTGGTGTTCACCCTCACCTACACCCTGACCCAGACCACGGTGATGGCGGCCACGTCCGCCGACCTCCGCGACGCCAACCGGGCGCAGCTCGGCGTGAGCGCGCCCGGACTGGGCGGCGTACCCGGCGATGTGGTTCCCGCGCTGCGGAACACTCCTGGTGTGCGGGCGGCGGCGCCGGTCACCTCGACCACCGTCCTGTGGACGTATCGGATGCTGGGGGAAGAGGAGACGGAGAGCAGTTCGGCGCTGGTGCTGACGCCGGAGGCGCCGGGCGTCCTCGACCTGGACGTGCGTGACGGCAGTCTGGCGGGGCTCACGGGCGCCACCGTCGCCGTCGGCACCGATGTCGCCAGGTCGCGCGACGCGCACGTGGGCGCCACGGTGGACCTGATGCTGGGCGACGGCGCCCGGGTCACCGCCCGGGTGGTCGCCACGTACGCGCGCGACCTCGGCTTCGGCCCGGTGGTGCTCTCCAGGGACCTGGCCGCCGGGCACACCACGGCCGGTCTCGACCAGAGCGTGCTGATCCGCACCGACGGCACCGAGGGGGCCCGGCACCAGGTGGCCGGGCTGGCCGCGGACCGGCCGGGCCTGGCCCTGGACGACGAAGGGCCCGGGCTCGGGGGCGTCGGCGGCACCGCGCCCGAGTTGTGGATCAACATCGCGGTGCTCGCCGTGCTGCTCGGCTACCTTCTGCTGGGGATCGCCAACAAGCTGATCGCCACCACCACCCAGCGGCGCACCGAGTTGGCCGCGCTCCGGCTGATCGGCGCCACACCGCGCCAGATCCGGGCGATGATGCGGCGCGAGGCGGCGCTGATGTCCGGGCTGGCGCTCGTTACGGGGCTGGTGCTGTCCGTCGTCCCCCTGGCGCTGCTGTCCGCCGGTTTCCTGCACCGCCCCTGGCCCGCGGGTCCGCCGTGGCTGGCGCCGGTCGTCGCGGTCGTGGTGGCGGGCATCGCGTTCCTCGGCGTCGAGCTGCCCACCCGTCAGGCGCTGCGCACCCCGCCCGCGCAGGCGCTCGCCCGCGCCTGACCGGCCCCGTCGGGTCGGGCCGGGTCACTCCGAGTCGCTCTGGCAGATCCCGTTCTCCCAGGCCCAGGCGGCGATTTCGACGCGGTTGCGGGCGGCGAGCTTGCGCTGCACGTTGCCGAGGTGGGTCTTGACCGTGGACAGGGTGACGTAGAGGTCGGCGGCCACCTCCTCGTTGGTACGGCCCCGGGCCACCCGGCGTACGACGTCGAGTTCGCGCTGGGTCAGCGGCTCGGTCAGCGCGTCCGGCCCGCCTTCCCGTGCCGTACGGTCCGGCCGGGCCTCGGGGCGCGCGGCCTCGGCGCGGGCGGGGCCGCGGCGGTCGGGGGCCATCTGCGCGAGGAGGCGGACGGTCACCGAGGGGGAGATCAGCGAGTTGCCCGCCGCCGCGGCCCGCACCGCCTCGGTGAGCAGCCCGGGGGCGCCGTCCTTGAGGAGAAAGCCGCACGCGCCGTTGCGCAGCGCCCGGTAGACGTATTCGTCGAGGTCGAAGGTGGTGGCGATGAGAACGTTCAGCGGGTCGGGAACGCCGGGTCCAGCGAGCAGCCGGGTGGCCTCCAGACCGTCCAGCCGGGGCATGCGGATGTCCAGGAGACAGACGTCGGGGCGCAGTTCGCGGGCGCGCTCGACCGCCTCGGTGCCGTCCGCCGCCTGGGCGACCACCCGCATGTCCGGCTGGGAGTCGATGATCATGCGGAACGCGCCGCGGACCATCTCCTGGTCGTCGGCGAGAAGCACCCGGATCGTCATACCCGACATGATCGCAGGCGCCCCGGCCCCTCGGTTCCGAGACCTACGGGGCGGTCCCGAGACCTACGGGGCGTCCAGCGGCAGGGCGGCCAGGACGTGCCAGCCGCCGCCGTCGCCCGGTCCGGCGGTGAGACGGCCACCGGCCCCCTCGATCCGCTCGGTCAGCCCGACCAGACCGTAGCCGCCCCCGTTCCACGCGCCGCCCGCCCCCGCGCCGCCTACCTCCGTGCCGCCCGCCTCCGCGCGAACGGCCGGTGCGCCGCCTCGGCCGTCGTCGGCCACCGACACCTCCAGTTCCTCCGGCAAGCCGGGGCGCAGCGTAACCCGCACCTCGACCCGGCCCGCTCCGGCGGCGTGCTTACGGGCGTTGGTCAGGGACTCCTGCACCACGCGGTGGACCGCGGTGGTGATCTCGGGCGGCAGCGGGCGGTCGGCCAGCCGCGGGTCGAGGGTCAGTTCGGCGGAGGGGCCCGCCGTGGAGAAGTCCCGGATGAGGCCGTGCAGTCCGGTCAGGCCGCCGGTGGGGCTGGTGGCGGCGGGTGCGGAGGGGTCCCGCAGGCTGGAGACCATGGCGCGCATCGACCCGAGCGCCTGCGATCCGGCCCGCTCGATATGGCCGAGCATCTGGTCGAGGTCCTCCGGGGACTGGGTGTGACCGGCCGCGGCGGTGAAGCGCGCGGCCTTCGCCTGGGCGACGATCGCGGTGACGTGGTGCGCCACGAAGTCATGCAACTCCCGTGCGTGTTCGAGGCGTTGGATCTGGAGCATGGCCTCGCGCTGCCGGGCCCGCAGCGCGTCGTACAGCCGCAGGCACAGCCCCAGCACCACCATGAACGGCACACCGCAGGCCCCGATCAGGGCGAGCACGCTGTTGATGTGGTCGCCCCGCTCGGCGATCCGCAGCGGAAGGACGACCGCGGCGAGGGCCGGGAGCGCGGAGAGCACGACGGCCATCAGCGGGGAACAGCGCCGCACGGCGCGGGTGATGAGCCACAGCAGGACGCCCAGCTCCATGAGCCCGGGGGTGTTCTCGGGCCGCCGGGACAGCCCCGATTCCACCAGGGTCAGCGCGCAGGAGAAGGCCGCGGCGAACACGGCGCACCGGGCGAAGAGGCGTAGTGGCACGGCCAGAGCGGCCAGGCACAGCGTGCCGGACACCGTCGCCGCCAACGCCACCCCGAGATAAGGGGCGTTCAGCCCCTCCAGGGCCACGAGGACGACCGACACGGCGCCGACCAGGCACAGCTGCATTTGCCGGAGGCGGGAACGGGCCCGGAACTCGGTGATCATGGCAGTTCACGGTACGGCCGCGCCGCCCGCGCCGCATCGGCCGTTCGGCCGAGGGAGGCGCGCGGCCCGTTTCGGTCATCCGGTGGATCCGCCGCCCCGTACCGCGCCAGGAGGATCGGGCCCACCGTACGACCGACCCGATTCCGAAGGCCGCCGATGCTCCGCACCGCACTGCGCACCCTCCGCTCCCACCGGCTCCGCTTCGCCATGCCCGCCCTCGCCGTTCTGCTCGGTGTGGCGTTCGTGACCGGCTCGCTGCTCTACGGCGACTCGGTGAAGGCGGCCGTCGCCCGGGCACAGACCCACTCCCAGCCCGATATGTCGGTGAAGGTCGAACCGGACACCCCCGACCACGCCTCCCGGCTCGACGGCAACGTGCTGCGCCGGTTGCGGCAGCTGCCCTCGGCGGCCGAGGCCCGTGGTGTGCTGGAGGGCGGTGCCTTCGTCGCGGGCTCCGACGGCACGTTGGTGGGCGACCTGTCGCAGGCCGCGGGCGTCAACTACGTCCCCGGCGACCGTGGCGAGGACGCCCGCTATCCGCTCGCCGCGGGCCGTGGCCCCCGTACCTCCGGGGAGATCGCCATGGACCGGCGGACCGCCGAGCGGGCCGGGTACCGGGTGGGTGACCGGGCGCGCGTCGTGGTGGGCGGCACGGCCCGGAGCGCCCGGCTGGTCGGGGTCTTCACCGCCCGGGACAGCAGGGTGGACGCGGGCGGCACGCTCACCGCCTTCGACGCCGCCACCGCCGCGCGATACTTCGCGCCCGCCCTGGGCAGCTACTCAGCGATCACCCTGACCGCCGCCGACCACACTTCGGACGCCCAACTCGCCCAAGCTGCGGAGAAGTCGCTGCCATCCGGTGTCGAGGCGGCCACCCGGGCGGAGCTGGAGTCCGCGGACACCGCAGGCGGGGACGGCGACAAGCTGACGTCGCTGCTGCTGAGCTTCGCCGGGGTCGCCCTGTTCGTCTCCACCTTCCTGGTGGCCAACACCTTCACCATGCTCAGTGCCACCCGCGCCCGGGAACACGCGCTGCTGCGGGCCGTCGGCGCCCCCCGGGGCCATGTGATGCGCATGGTGCTGACGGAAGCCGCCCTGGTCGGAACGGCCGCCTCGATCGCCGGATACGCGCTGGGCACCGGCGTCGCGAAGCTGCTGGGCACCCTGTTCGGCGTCACCGGAGGACCGGCCGCCCCGCTGAAGCTGCTGTCCGCCACTCCCCTCGTCGCGGCGTTCGCGGTCGGCATCGGCGTCACCGTCCTGTCGGCCTGGCTTCCGGCCCGCCGCGCGGCGGGGGTGCCGCCGGTGGCGGCGCTGCGCACGGTCGAGCCCTCGACGGCCGCCTCGCTGCGCCGTCGCAACCTCGTCGGCGTGGCCGTCACGGTGTGCGGTGCGCTGCTGCTGGGTGCCGCCCTCGGCGATACGAACGTCCTCTTCGGCGCCGTACCCGTCCTCCTCGTCGGCCTGATCATCCTCACTCCGCTGCTCGCCCTGGGCGTCACCGCGCTGCTGCGCTCCCCGCTGACCCGGCTGGCGGGCATCCGCGGCAAGCTCGCCATGGAGAACGCCCGCCGCAACCCACGGCGTACGGCGGCCACCGCGACCACCCTCATGGTCGGTCTCGCCATGGTCACCGCGGTCACGGTGGCCGTGACCTCGGTGAATCGCCTGGAGGAGCAGGAGGTCGACGATTCCATGACCTCGGACCTGCGCATCACGGCCGTCGACTTCGCGGAGGTCGGCGAGGACACCGCCGCGCGGGTGGCACGGCTCGCCGACGCGGAGGCCGTCACCCCGCTCACGCGGACCTACTTCGACCTGCCCGGCGAGACCCTCTCGGTCACCGCCGTCGATCCCGCCACGGTGGAACGGCTGGCGCCGGTCACCCTCCGGGAGGGCTCGCTGGACCGTCTCGGCCGGGGCATCGCCATCACCGAGGAGCTGGCGGCCGAGCACGGCTGGCGGGTCGGCTCCCGCGTCGGCGGCGCCTTCACCGGCACGGACGAGCGGACCAGCCTGCCCGTGGTGGCGGTCTACGACGCCCCGGACAGCCTGACGCCCGCCCTGGTGTCCGACCGGTCCCTGCCGCGCCCGGCCGGCGCCGAAGACCGGCCCTTCATCGCATCGGTCCTGGTCAAGGCCGCGCCCGGCCGTACGGCCGCGCTCCAGCGGGAGATCCGGCGCGCCCTGGACAACCCCGCGCTCCTGGTGGAGGACCGCGCCGACGCACGGGCGGCGGCCACCGCGCGGACGGCCCCGTTCCTGAACATCATGTACGCCATGCTCAGCGTCACCGTGCTGATCGGCGCCCTCGGAGTGGTGAACACCATGGGCATGGCCGTCTTCGAACGTGTCCGGGAGATCGGCATGCTCCGCGCCATCGGGCTGGACCGCCGGGGCGTCGCCTCCGTCCTGCGCATCGAATCGGTGGCCATCTCCCTCCTCGGCTCCGGGCTCGGCGTCGCCGTCGGCAGCCTCATCGGCGCGGCGGCCGTGCTCGGCGAGGAGGGTGTTCCCCTGGTCATCCCGTGGGGCAGGACGGCCCTCTTCTTCGTGGCGGCCGCCGCGATCGGTGTGCTCGCCTCCCTGTGGCCGGGGCGGCAGGCCGCGCGGGTGCCGATGCTGAAGGCCATCGCCACGGACGGCCAATGACGACCGCGCCGTACGGACGTATCCTGAAATCCGAGGTAACCGCGACTGGTGAGCGCGGGAGGTGCGATGACCGTCGCCGAGAGCCTTCGCCCCTGCAAGGCGGACACGCCCCGGTATCTGCCCATCGCGGAGCACGGCCTGATCGGCGATCTGCGGACGGCCGCGCTCGTCGGCACGAACGGCACGATCGACTGGTACTGCCCCACCCGGTTCGACGCGCCCAGCGTGTTCGCGTCGATCCTGGACGCCGACCGCGGCGGTGCGTTCGAGCTGGCCCCCGACGCGCCCGCCCGGGCGAAGCAGTTCTACTTCCCCGACACCAACATCCTCATCACCCGCTTCTTCGCGGACGACGGTGTCGCCGAGGTCCAGGACTTCATGCCGGTGGAGGACGACTCCCGCGAGGCCGACCGGCACCGGCTGATCCGCCGGGTGCTGTGCGTCCGCGGTTCGCTGCCGTTCACCGCGCGGGTCGCGCCGCGCTTCGACTACGGGCGGCAGTCGCACACCGTCAGCGTCCGGCAGGGCGGCCTCACGGTGTTCGACTCCCCGGATCTGTCCCTCGCGCTGACGTCCAGCGTCACGGTGGAGACCGACGGCCTCGACGCGGTGTCCTCGTTCAAGCTGGTCGAGGGCGAGGCCGCGGTCTTCGCGCTCGACCGGATCGGCGGCCCGGTGCGGCCGCGGCCGTGTCCGCTGGCCGAGGCGGAGCAGCTGTTCAACGCCACGGTGCGGTACTGGCGCCACTGGCTCTCGCAGTCCCGCTACCGCGGGCGGTGGCGGGAGATGGTGCACCGCTCGGCGCTCACCCTCAAGCTCCTCACCTACGCCCCGACCGGGGCCATCGTGGCGGCGCCGACGGCCAGCCTGCCCGAGCAGATCGGCGGGGAACGCAACTGGGACTACCGGTACGTCTGGATCCGCGACGCCGCGTTCTGCATCTACGCACTGCTACGGCTCGGTTTCACCGACGAGGCCGAGGCGTTCGTGCGTTTCCTGTCCGAGGACATCCGGCTGCGGGACGGCCCCGGCGGGCCGTTGCAGATCATGTACGGCATCGACGGCCGCAGCGAACTCACCGAGCAGGAACTCCCCCATCTGGAGGGCCATCTGGGCTCGTCCCCGGTCCGCTCCGGCAACGGGGCCGTCGACCAGCTGCAACTGGACATCTACGGCGCGCTGGTGGACTCCCTCTACCTCTACGACAAGTGGGGAAAGCCACTGGCCAGCGACCACTGGGACACCGTCTGCGAACTGGTCGACTGGGTCTGTGAGCACTGGGACCAGCCGGACATGAGCGTCTGGGAGACCCGCGCCGGGCCCCAGTGCTTCCTGTACTCGCGGCTGATGTGCTGGGTCGCGATCGAGCGGGCGATCCGCATCGCCACCCACCGCGGCCTGCCCGCGAACATGCCCCGCTGGTCGCGGACCCGCGACCAGATCTACCGCCGGATCATGCGGCACGGCTGGTCCCCGCGGCGGCAGGCGTTCGTGCAGCACGAGGGCGACGACGTACTCGACGCCTCCGTGCTGATGATGCCGCTGGCCAAGTTCATCTCGCCCGCCGACCCCAAGTGGCTGTCCACGCTGGACGCGCTGGGCGAGGACCTGGTGTCCGACTCGCTGGTCTACCGCTACGACCCCCAGGCCAGCCCGGACGGGCTGCGCGGCGAAGAGGGCACCTTCTCGATCTGCTCGTTCTGGTACGTCGAGGCGCTGTCCCGGGCCGGACGGCTGGACGAGGCGCGGCTCGCGTTCGAGAAGATGCTGACGTACGCCAACCACTGCGGGCTGTACGCGGAGGAGATCGGCCGCACCGGTGAGCAGATCGGCAACTTCCCGCAGGCGTTCACCCATCTCGCGCTCATCAGCGCCGCGTTCAACCTCGACCGTGCCCTGGGCTGACCTGGGGGCAGTCGGGTGGCGAAGGCTCAGGCGCTGGGGTCGAAGGGGATGCCCGACGGCTTGGCCTTCTGCAGGTGGGCGGCGAAGTTGCCGTCCTTGAGGCCGAAGACGGCGCTGCCGAAATCGGCCTGGCTCAGCTTGTCGCGCAGGCCCGCGGGGTAGCCGTTCCAGCCGACCAGGGTGGGGAACTGCCACGTGTGGTGGTCGTTCTCGGGCGGTTCGTCATTGGTGTTCGCGGGGCGGAACGCGTGGGTGCTCAGTCCGTCCTTGTGGTAGACGATCTTCGGGTGGTTTCCGTCCCACCGGATCTTGTCGGGGGTGTAGGTGGTGAATCCGCCGTGGGCGGAGGTGGAGACGTACTTGGCCTGGTTGTCCTGCACCCAGACCACGACGTGTTCCCAGTCGTGGCGGTGTCCGCCGACCGACGCCTGGTCCTTCTCGAAGTAGAGGCCGTACATGACCGCGCACCAGCCGTTGTTGCACTTGGAGCGCGCGTAACCGTTGGTGTTGTCGAGGTCCGGGGCGTCGTGGCACTGGCCGTTGGGCGCCCCGGACGGGTTGAGCCCGCCGTTCAGCGTGCCGTCAGGGCCGATGGCGGGGGTGGGATAGCAGCCGTCCGTGTCGTAGTCGTAGGCGGGCTGGAACGTCTGCTCCAGCGCCTCCGCGTTGCCGGGCAGGGCCTTCGGCGGGTCCGCGAGAGCGGTTCCGGGCAGGGCGACGACCAGACCGATGGCACTGCCGAGGATGAACGAGACCTTGCGGATGCGCGAACTTCTGCGCACTGCGTCCTCCTGGTTGACCTCGTGACGCACAGGCGAAAATGTCAACCAGGAGACTACGTCAACTGCCCTCCGTGGAGCAGCCGTTCAGGGTCGCTGGGGCGGGATGGGCTGTTCCGTCCAGATGCACTTGCCGTCGGCGGTGTAGCGCGTCCCCCAGCGCTGGGAGAGCGCGGCGACCAGTTGCAGGCCGCGGCCGCCCTCGTCCATTTCGGCGGCCCGGCGGATCCGGGGTGTCGTGGCGCTGCCGTCCGACACCTCGCAGATGAGCGACCGGCCGCGGAGCAGGCGCAGTTGGACGGGCCCCCTCGCATGCCGGACGACGTTGCCCACCAACTCGCTGACCAGGAGTTCGGTGGTCATGACCAGTTCGTCGAGATGCCACTCGCGCAGCTGGCCGCGGACGTGGTCGCGCGCGAGGGAGGCCGCCACCGGCTCGTCGGGGAGCCGCCAGACGGCGATGTTCCCGGGGGCGGTGCGGTGCAGGCGGGCGACGAGCACGGCGGTGTCGTCGGCGGTGAGCTGCTGGGCGGGCAGCATGGTGTCGATGAGGGTGTCGCAGAGCCGGTCGAGCCGTCTGCGGTCCTCGCGGTGGTCCTCGCCCGGGCCGCAGGCCGGGGGCGGACGGCCGGGGACCGCGAGGCGCCGTCCGAGGTCGGTGGTGAAGACCCGGGAGCACTCGGCGATGCCCACGTCGATGTCGCGGCTGGCCGACTCGACCAGGCCGTCGGTGTACAGCATCAGCAGGCTGTGGCCGGGCAGCCGCAGCTCGAAGGTGCTGAACGGGGGTTCGGCGGCGCCCAGGGGCGGGTCGGGCTCGATGTCCAGGCACTCCACGGTGCCGTCGGGGCGCACCAGGAGCGGCGGGGGATGACCGGCGCGGGCCATGGAGCAGACCCCGGAGACCGGGTCGTAGACGGCGTACAGGCAGGTGGCGAAGGAGTCGTCGCCGAGGTCGCTGACGATGTCGTTGAGGTGGGCGAGGACCTCCTCGGGCGGCAGCTCCAGGTTGGCCAGCGTGTGCACGGCGGTGCGCAGGCGCCCCATGGTGGCGGCCTCGGCCAGCCCGTGGCCCATCACATCGCCGATGACGAGCGCCACCCGCTCCGCGGACAGCGGGATGATGTCGTACCAGTCGCCGCCGACCTCCGTACCGCTGCTGGCGGGCAGATACCGTACGGCCGCGGTGACGGCGGACGGCGTGGGCAGGTCCTGGGGCAGCAGTCCGCGCTGGAGCGCCTGGGCGCGGGCGTGCTCCGCGTCGTAGAGCCGTGCCCTGGCCAGGGCGTGGGCGACCATGCCGCTGAGGGCGGTCAGCAGCGTGCGGTCGTCGGCGGAGAAGCGGCGGGGTTCGGCGAAGGCGACGACGCATACGCCGTTGGGCTCGCCGGAGGCGGTCAGGGGCAGGATGGCCCAGGCGTTCTTCTCCGCGAGGGCCGGGTAGTCGGCGAGGCTGGGAGCCAGCTCGACATACTCCGTGGCCGAGGCGATGAAGCGGGGGTGACGGGCGGCGATCACATCGTGGAGCAGGGGGTGGCCTTCGGCCACCTGAATGCCGTCGATCTTGCGCAGGAACGTCTGCGGATAGCCGACCGCCCCGACCACGTGCAACCGCTCGCTCTCCAGCACCTGGATCAGCAGACCCGAGGCGCCGAACGGGGACAGCATGTGGGCGGCGGCCACGTCGACGACGTCGTGGGTGGTCACCGCCTCGGCGAGCGCGCTGGTCAGCCCGCGGATCCGCACCGCCTGCTCGGCGGCGGACCGTTCGTCCGCCTCGCGCCGCGCCGCCCGGTTGCGGGTGTCGGTGACATCGGTGAGGTAGGCGGTCAGCCCGTCGGGCCCGGGGACCAGCCGTATGTGGTACCAGCGGCTGTCGGTGGGCCACTGGATGTCGAACCCCACCGGTGTGCCGTCGAGCGCGGCGTGGCGGCAGCGGGCCTCCAGGTCGGGGACCAGGCCCGCGGGGCCGTCCCAGAGCGGCCCGCCCAGCACGTCCACGGACGGGCCGACGAGGCGCTCGGCCTCGACGTTGAGGAAGGTGATCCGCCACTCCCGGTTCACCGCCAGGAACGCGTCGCTCATGAAGCGCAGCGCCTGTCCCACGGATTCCCGCGCGATGCGGCTCTCGGTGGTGTCCCACACCCGGCCGATCATGCGGACGGGCGCGCCGTGCCCGTCGAGCGCCAGATGGGCGCGGCTCTGGACCCAGCCGGTGGTGCCGTCCGGGCGGCACACCCGGTACTCGGCCTCGTACACACCGTGCCCGTGCAGCGCCTCCTGCGTGGCGGCCATGACCCGCGGCACGTCCTCGGGGTGGATCATGCCGACCCAGCTTTCGATGCGGCGCTCGTAGTCCTCCGGTATGCCCAGAAGGCGCAGCCCCGCCGCGTCCCAGACCATCTCGCCGGTGCGGATGTCCCACTCCCAGGACCCGACCCTGGCCGCCACCAGGGCCTGCCGGAGCCCGGAGCCGACCGGCTGCTCCTGCCACCACGGATGGGCGCCCGCCGCGGGAGCGGGCCGCGACAGCCGCCCGGAGGCCCAGCGGGCCAGCTCCAGCAGGAAGTCGCGCTGCTCCGCGGTGGGCGCGCCGGGCCCGGTGAACACCGACAGCGCGCCGACGGGGGCGTCCTCGCCGAAGAGGGGGACGGCGGCCACCATGGTCGCCTCGGGCAGCCTGCCGTGTGTGCGCGTGCGGACACGCACGGCGTCCGGGCGGCGCGCGTCCGGAACACGCCGGTCGGCGGCGGGCATCCAGACGAACGCGCCGTCCTGTACGGCTCGGGCGGGAGCGAGCGCCGGATCGTCCTCCCGGATCTCCTCCCACTCCTGGAGCGCGGACCGGGGCAGCCCGCCGACGAGCACCAGACGGAGTTCCTGGCTGCCCGCGGGGCCGCACGACCAGTGCACCGCTCCGGCGATACCGCCCAGCTCGGACACCGCCTGCGCCAGCGCGTACTCCATCACCTCGCGGTCCGTGAGCTGGACTCCGACCGCCGAGAGCAAGGGAAGCCGCTCGTCGCACCAGGTGCGTACCCGACCAGCCGGATCCATCGACATATCGCCATATACCCTAAGGTGTGCCCGCGGAGCAATCGAGGGTCATGGAGCGATCTGTCGAATTCTTAGCGCCCGGTCGGCCATGCCGAACGCCCGGTCGGCGGTTCACAGAGCGGACCGGCTGCCTGGTGCCGTGACCCTGACGACCGTCACAGTGTTCGCCATCGGCGCGCGCCTTCCGCTCCCTCCCGTCCGATGGAACAGGCAGGTCACTCATGACGGACTCCTTGCTGCGCGGCTATGTGCCCAGCCCCTTCGGGCAGCTGCACTACGTCGAATCGGGCACGGGCGAGCCGGTGCTGATGCTCCATCAGACGCCACGCTCATGGACCGAGTACCTGGATGTGCTGCCACTGGTCGGGGCCGTGCACCGGGGAATCGCCATGGACACACTCGGTTTCGGCGCCTCCGCGAAGCCCGAGGAACCCCATACGATCGAGCGCTTCGCCGACGCCGCCGGGGCATTCATCGAGGCACTGGGCCTGGAGCGGTTCCACCTGGTGGGGCACCACACGGGCGGCGTCATCGCGGTCGAGCTGGCCGCACGCTACCAGGACCGCGTCTCCAGCCTGCTGCTCTCCGCCACACCCTTCGTGGACGACGAGAAGCGGCGCACCGCCGACCGGCGCAAGCCGGTCGACCATGTGGATCCCCGGCCCGACGGCTCCCATCTGCTGGAGCTGTGGAACCGGCGGCGCGCCTTCTACCGGGAAGGGCAGGAGGCCGCGCTGCACCGCTATGTGATCGACGCGGTGACGGTGCTGGACCGGGTGGAGGAGGGCCATGTGGCGGTCCGCCGCTATGCGATGGAGCCGCGGCTGCCGCACATCACCGCCCGGACGCTCGCGGTGTGCGCCGCCGAGGACCACTATTCGCTGCCCGCCCTGGAGAAGTTCGCCGCGGTGCTCGGCTGCGACACCCGGGTTCTTCCCGGCGGACACGTCCCCGCGCCCGAGCAGCTGCCCGAGGAGTACGCCAAGGTCATCACGGAGTGGGTGACGGGCGGCTGACCGGGGGCGCCCCGCGGCCGGTCCGGTCCCAGGTGTCCGCCGTGACTCCGCGCTCGCGGAGCACGGCCTTGCGGATCTTGCCGGTCGCGGTGAGCGGCAGTTCGGGGACGATGTCGACGTACCGGGGCACGGCGAACGGCGGAAGCTCGTCCTCGCAGTGGCGCACCAGGTCCAGCGGGTCCAGCACCCCGCCCGGCCGGACCGTCACCGCCACCATGACCTCGTCCTCGGCCAGCTCCGATGCCACCGGGAAGGCCGCGGCCGCGACCACCGCGGGATGGGTACGGACCGCCGACTCCACCTCCGCCGACGAGATGTTCTCGCCGCGGCGGCGGATGACGTCCTTGATCCGGTCGACGAAGCGGAACCACCCGTCGGGTTCCCGGACCACCCGGTCGCCGGTGCGGCGCCAGGAGTCGGGCGCCGGGGGCTCGGCGTCCCCCAGGTAGCCGGTGCAGAAGGCGAACGGCTGGTGGCTGCGGACGACCAGTTCGCCCGGCGTGCCGTCCGCTACGGGAGCGAGCGCCTCGTCCACCACGCGCGCGGAGAAGCCGTCGCGCACGGTGCCGATGTAGCCGGGCCGGTGGCGGGCGGGGGTCGATCCGAGGACGAGATTGGTCTCCGTGGAGCCGAATCCGTCCACCAGCGTGACGCCGAAGCGGGACAGGAACGGCTCGTACGCCGGGCCCGGGGTGGCCGGGGACAGGCCGCGCCAGGCCCGGTGCGCACGGTCGTGGGGGCCGGGCGGGCGCGCCAGCAGCATGGGCACCATCGCGCCGAGCAGATACACGGCGGTGGCACCGGCCTCGGCCACCTGGCCCCAGTACGCACCGGCGGAGAACCGCCGCCCGAGCGTGTACGCGGCGCCCACGGTCATCGCGTGGGCCAGGGCGTTGAGTGCGTTGGTGTGGAACAGCGGCAGACAGGTGTGGAGCACGTCGTCGGAGGTGAGACGCAGGGAGTCCGCGACGTTACGGCCCCACCAGACGAACTGGGCGTGGGGGCAGCGCACACCGCGCGAGGCCCCCGTGGTGCCCGAGGTGAACAGGATGGCGGCGGTGTCCGCAGGTCCCACCGAGGCGGGCGGGAGCGCCACCGTCCCACCCGGGGCCGGGACGCCGTCGCCGCCGATGGTCCACACCGGGCCCCGGTAACCGGCCGCCGTGACGCGCCCGGTGAACTCCTCCTCGGCGAGCAGGAAGGACGGCTCGGCCTCGCACAGGACGTGTCGCAGGCCCTCGCCGCGCAGACCGGTGTTCAGCGGCACCAGCACCGCGCCGAGCCAGGCACCGCCGAGGATGAGATCGACGAATTCGAGGCAGTTGCCGGACATGACGGCGATCCGGTCGCCCGGGCGGCAGCCGCGCGCGGCGAGCGCTCCCGCCATGGTGGCCGCCGCCTCGCGGGACTGCCGGTAGGTGCGCGTCACCCCGTCCACGCGCAGGAACACCCGGTCGCCGAACTCCGCCGCGGCGGCGTCGAGGAGGGCGGGAAGCGTCATCGCCGCGCCCGGTGCGCCCACCGGGGTGCTCACCGCAGGACCCCCGCGTCGCGCAGCCGCCGGATGCGTTCCGGCGTCAGTCCGGCCACCTCGCGCAGCACCGTGTCGGTGTCGGCGCCGAGTACGGGTGCGGGCCTGCGCACGGAGCCGGGGGTGCGGGTGAGGTGGATCGGCAGGCCCTCGTGGAGGAAGCCGCCCGCCACCGGGTGTTCGGCGTGCACATAGAAGCCGCGGGCCCGCAACTGCGGGTCGCTTTCCACGAGTTCCCGGCCGTCCTGCACCGCTCCGGCCGGTACGCCGCGTTCCTGGAGCAGTTCGGCCGCCGCGTCGGCGGGCATGCCGCGCGCCCACCCGCCGAGCGCGCCGTCCACCAGGCCGGTGGCCCGGCGGCGGTCCTCGGCGGTGCGGGTCCGTTCGTCGGTGGCCAGCTCCGGGCGCCCGATCACCTCGCACAGGGCCGCCCATTCGGCGTCGTCGCGGACGCTGACGGCCAGCCACCGGTCGGCGCCCAGACACCGGTAGACGCCCTGCGGGCTCCACCGCGGGTGGGTGTTGCCCCTCGGCCGGGCCACGTCGCCTCCCGGCCGTGACGACGCCAGCAGGCTGGTCCCCATGTGGGCGGCGATCGCCTCCAGCTGGGACAGGTCGATGTGCTGTCCGCGCCCGGTCTCGTCGCGGTGTTCCAGCGCGGCCACGGTGGCGAGCGCGGCCTGGAGGCCCGCGACGATGTCGCCGTGGCCGTAGATCACACCGACCACGTCGTCGGGCCCCCAGCCGGTGAGGCCGGTCAGTCCGCTGCTCGCGGACACGGTGTCCGCGTACGACACCCAGCCGTTGCGCGGCCCGGTGTGGCCCATCCCGGACATGCTGACGTACACGATGCCGGGGTTGATCTCGCGGAGGGTGTCGTAGCCGAGGCCGAGTTTGGTCATGACCGTGGAGCTGAAGTTCTCGACCAGCACATCGCAGGACGCGATGAGTTCGCGGAGCACCGCGATGCCGTCCTCGGTCCTGGTGTCGAGGGCGATGCTCTGCTTGTTGCGGTTGACCTCGTTGAAGTAGCCGCCGGTGTTCGGGTCGGTGTGGTCTCCCCGGGAGAGGTGCATGAAGGGGGCGAACCGGGTGGGGTCGGGGCGGCCCGCGGACTCGACCTTGATGACCTCGGCGCCGTGGTCGGCCAGCACCTTGGTGCAGTACGGACCGGCCAGCACCCAGGTCAGGTCGAGTACGCGGACGCCGTCCAGCGCGGGTCCCGCCGGGCCCTCGGCGGCGGTGACCGGGCGGGCCGGACGGCGCTCGTCGAGCAGGCCCTGATCGGCGCCGGGCCCGGGGACGTCGAGTTTCCCGGGCCGGTGGCCCTCGGGGAACGCGAAGGGGAAGCCGAGGTCGGTCCGCTCCCCCTGCGGTGTCCGCAGCCGGGTGAAGAAGCCGCGCGCGGCGAGCTGCGGATTGTCCGGCAGCTCATGGGGCAGGTCGACGGCCGCCCAGGGCAGCTTCCTGGCCTGGGCCCGCTCCGCGAACTCGGCCTTGGGCCAGCGGTTCAGGAAGTCCTGGACCACCGAGAACACATGCTCCTGGTGGGTCTTGCGCTCGACGGGATCCTGCCACCGGGGCTCGGCGAGATCGGCCTCCGCACCCTCCTCACGCAGCCACTCCAGCAGCGCGTCCCACATGCGCGGACTGCCCCCGAGTCCACCGCCCAGATAGCCGTCGGCGGCCTTGAACAGCCCGTGCGGCACCAGCGGATGCACCCGTCCCGGGCGGCCCGGGATCCGGTCCTCGTGGAGGTAGGCGAGGGTGCCCGCCTCCAGGGCGGCCGCGACGCACGCCTGCGCGGAGACGTCGACGAGCTGGCCCGGGCCGTGCCGCCGGGCCCGCAGCCCGAGCAGGGCGGCGATGGCCGCGCCCACGCCCGCGAGGTGTTCCGCCTGGCCCTCGGGCATCCGCAGCGGCGGGCCGTCCGGGTCGCCCACCTGCGCGAGCATCCCGCCCAGCGCCGCCACCACGAAGTCGCTGCCCTGCCACCCGCTGCGCGGCCCTGTCAGGCCGAAGGGGGTGACCCGTACGTGCACCAGATGGTCAAGGCCGTCGGCGCTCGCCTCCGCGCCGCCGGGAGTGCCGTCGAGCAGGATGTCGGCGCCCTCCAGCAGATGGCGCAGCCCCGCCGCGCCGTCGGGCGCGGCAAGGTCGAGGGTCACGGCACGCTTCCCGGCGTGCCAGTGGGCGAACGCGTCGCCGCCCTCCTCCCGGCGGGTGGCGTCGCCTTCGGGCGGTTCGACGAGGACCACCTCGTAGCCCAGTCCGACCAGCAGGCGGCCCGCGAACCGGGCGAACGGGCTGGACAGTTCGACGACTCGCAGAGCGGGCTCGCTCACGTTTCCTCCGCGCGGTGTCAGGCGTGTCAGGCGTGCTGCTGGTTCAGACATGCTTTTGATTCAAGAAGGCGGAGACGACGGTGTAGTAGTCGTGGGGCCGTTCTTCCTGGAGGTGGTGCGAGACGTCGTTCATCACATGCAGATTGCCCTTGGGGATCATGCGGGCGAGCATGAGCGGATAGTCCGGGGTGAGGAAGGCGTCGTACATGCCCCACATGAAGAGCGTCGGCGCCTCGATGCGGCCGAGCGCCCCGGTGAGGTCCTGCCAGTCGCCGCGCGGGTTGTCGGAGGCCCCGGCGAGCGCGGTCTCCTCCGGGTCCAGGCTCTGTTCGTAGCGCATCGTCACCGTGGCGTCGGGGATGGCGTCCGGGTCGTGCCACTCCAGGCGTGCCATCAGCTCGCGCATCTTCTGCCACGACGGGCCGCCGCCCCCGTAGTACACGTCCCGGGCGTTGCGTCCGCGGCGGCCGCCTTCCGGCAGCGGGGCCAGCGGGCCGTGGAAGACGGGCATGCTGCCGGTGATGACGAGGGAGCGGACCCGCTCGGGGTACAGGGCGGCCAGGTTGAGCGCGATGGTGCCGCCCCACGAGTTGCACACGAAGTCGGCACGCTCCAGCCCGAGGGTGTCCATCAGCGCCACGGTCTTGGCGGCGTGGTGGTCCCACATCGGGCCCTTGATGACCTGCTTCCCGGACTTGCCGTACTGCAGGATGTCCACCAGGAAACACCGGCGGTCGGCGGCGAAGAGCCGCGACACCTGGCCGAAGTCCGACCAGCCGGTGCACCCGGGGCCGCCTCCGTGGAGGAAGACGGTGGGGCTGCCCTGCCCCGTCTCGATGTAGTGGTACGTGGCGCCATCCGCTTCCGCGTAGGCGCCGGCCGGGGGTGCCTGGATGTCCATGAGGTCCATGCACCGATGGTGGGGCGGCGGGGGCTTCCGCCCAAGCGAACCGGTCCGCTGAGCGGGCCGCCGGTGCGGCCCGCTCAAAGGGAGACCGGGTCAGGACAGGTCGAGCGCCACCTTGCCCACAGCGGCCCCGGTGCGCAGCCGCTCCACCGCCTCGGCCAGCCGGTCGGGCGTGTAGCGCTCGATCGACAGGGTCAGCTCTCCGGACATCAGATCGCCGAGCATCGCGTCGGTGTCGGCGGCGACCTCCTTGCCCCGCGACATCAGGTTGACGGGCAGCAGCGCCACGTCGGCCAGGAGCCAGTCCGCGAGGTCGACGGCGAACTCCCGTCCGGCGGTGTAGCCGACCAGCGCGGCCCGGCCGCGCGGGCGGACCAGCGCGAGGGCGTCGCGCAGCACCGTGCCGCCGACGGTGTCGATGAGCGCGTCGACCGGCCCGCCCACGGACTCCGGCGACAGGTCCGTGGCCAGGACCGCCTTGCCCGGGGCCGGGACGTGGGCGAGCTTGGCCGGGCGGCCGACCACGCCGATGACCTCTGCCCCGGCGCGCGCGGCGACCTGCACCGTCAGGGCGCCGACCGCGCCCGCCGCGCCGGTCACGAGAACCCGTTCCCCCGGCTGTATCGCCGCCACCGAGTGCACCGCCGCCCAGGCCGTACCCGCCGGGGAGAAGTAGCTGCACGCCAGGGCGGGGTCGGTGCCCTCGGCCACCGGGGCCACGGCCGCGTCGGGCACCACGGCGTGGTCGGCCCAGGCACCGTCCCGGCGCATCCCCAGCCCCTTGCCGTTGATCCGCACCAGGGCGCCCTCGGGGTGGGTGTCGGAGGCCAGGACGACGCCGCAGCCCGTGGTGCCGGGCACGGTGGGCAGGTCGGGCAGGATGCCGAACGCGCCGTCCACGATGTTCAGGTCGAGGTGTCCCACCTGCGCGGCCCGCACCCGCACCAGGGTCTGGCCGGGCCCGCGCTCCGGCACCGGCCGCTCCGACAGCCGGGGCAGGGCGCCGAAGCGCTCCAGGACGAGGGTGCGGGACAGCTGGCTGCTCACAGTTTCACTCCATAACGGCTCAGTACACGGGAGGCGGCGATGCGGAGCACCCGGTCGTAGACGAACCCGAGGATGCCCAGGGTGATGATCCCGACGAAGACCCAGTCGATGCGGCCGTAGTTGCGGGAGGTCCAGATGAGGGATCCGAGGCCGACCTGCGAGGCGACGATCTCCGCGGACACGATGGTAAGGAAGCTGTTGCCCATCGCCAGCCGCGCCCCGGTGACGATGTGGGGCACGGTCGAGGGCAGGACGACGCTCTGAAGGATCTGGCGGCGGCTCGCGCCCAGGCTCGCCGCGGCGCGCAGTTTGGACTCGTTCACGGCCATGACCCCGGCGCTGGTGTTCAGGGTGACGATGAAGACCGACGTGTAGAAGATGAGGACGACCTTCGACGATTCGCCGATGCCCAGCCACACCACCGCCAGGGTCACGAACGCGACCGGAGGGATGAACCGGAAGAACTCGATGTAGGGGTCGAGCAGATGCCGCACCAGCGGGATCTGCCCGATCAGCAGGCCGACCGGTACGCCCACGGCCAGGCCGAGGCCCCAGCCGATGAGGATGCGGCGGCCGGAGGCGACGACCGAGTTGAACAGGGTGCCGTCGGCCGCCAGTTCCCTGGCCGCCGACAGGGTCTCGCTCGGGGAGGCGACCAGGGCGGAGCCGTACGTCACCGCCAGCAGCTGCCAGACGGCGACCCCGGCGAGGACGGACACCGTGTACAGCCCGGCCGCGCGCAGCCGTCCGGCGGCGGCGCGGCCGGGGCGCCGCCCCGGGCGCGGGGTGGCGGAGGTGCCCGCCGTCACGGTGGTCATCGTGCCTCCTCGAAGTCGAGTCCCTGGTCGCGCAGGGCCTTGCGCACTTCTTCGCCGATGTCCTCCCGCAGGGCGCGGCGGAGCTCGACGGCGGCCGGATCCGTCTCGTCGCGGGGCCTGGGCAGGTCCACCGGGTAGACGGCCTTGACGGAGGCGGCCGGGCCGGCGGTCATCACGGCGATCCGGTCGGCCAGCAGGATCGCCTCGTCGATGTCGTGGGTGACGAAGACGACCGTGCAGCCCGAGGCCCTCCAGATCCGCCCCATCTCGTCCTGCATCACCTGGCGGGTCTGGGCGTCGAGCGCGCCGAACGGCTCGTCCATCAGCACCACGCGCGGCCCGCCCGCCAGCACCCGGGCGATCTGCACCCGCTGGCGCATGCCGCCGGAGAGCTGGCCGGGGAACCGGTCGGCGCAGTGGCGCAGCCCCACCAGGCCGAGGTAGGTGTCGGCCAGTTCCGCCCGGGCCGCCCGGGACTGTCCGCGCATCCGCGGGCCGAAGGCCACGTTCCGGCGTACGGTCATCCAGTCGAACAGGGCCTCGCTGCTCTGGAAGACCATGCCGAGGTCGGGGCCGGGGCCGGTGACCGGGGCGCCGTCGACGGTGAGACCGCCCTCGTACACCGGGACGAATCCGGCCATGGCGGAGAGCAGGGTGGACTTGCCGCAGCCGCTCGGTCCGAGCAGACAGAGAAACTCACCGGCGGCGATGTCGAGCGAGATGTCCCGTACGGCCTCGAAGGAGCCGAACCGGATGCCGACCCCGGTGGCGGACAGGGCCGCACCGCGTGTTCCGCCGCTCCCGGGAGGCGAGCCGTCCGGGGGCCGGGGGGTTGCGATGGTCTTCGTCATCGTGGTCCCTTCGCCGAGTGCGCGCACGGTAGAACGCGGCGGCGCGCCCGCGCATGGCGAGGGTTCCGCTCAGCGGGACGCCCGCGGCCCGGCGCCCTCGACCGGGGTGCCGCGCGAGGTGACGGCCGCTCCCCCGCGGATCCCGCGACACCGGGCGTTCTGCTGAGCGGGACGAGTCCGTAGGCGGATCCGGTAGGTCCGCGCATTCTCGGTGCCACGGTTCATTCGGCAGCGGGAGGACACGCACGATGACGGTCGAGGGCTCGCCCGATACCAAGAACACCGGCCGGGGCCGCGGCAGAGCGGCGGGGGCGCCCGGCCGCCAGGACTGGAGCTCATGGCCCCACTACGACGCGGCGGGCTCGGGCTTCCGCGGGTACTGGTACCCGGTCACCTGGTCCAGCCACATCACCGGCAAGCCGCTCCCGTTCACGATCTGCGGCGAGAAGATCACGCTGATCCGGGACGGCGGCACGGCGTACGCACTGCACAACCGCTGCCCGCACCGCGGGGTGCCGCTCTCGGAGGGCGACCAGCAGTTTCCGGGCACCGTGAGCTGCCCGTACCACGGGTGGACCTTCGATCTGCCCACCGGCAACCTGGCCGCGGTCATCACCGACGGCCCCGGCTGCCGCCTGACCGGCAAGGTCGCGGTGCGGACGTACCGGGTGGAAGAGCGCCTCGGCATGGTGTGGGTGTACATCCCGCTCGCCGACGAGGAGCCGCACTCCATCGACTCCCAGCTTCCCGAGGAACTGGTCGGCAACGGGTTCGTCATGGGCGGCCGGATCGAGCCGCGCGGCGGCAACTGGCGCTTCGCCTGCGAGAACGGCTTCGACGAGGGCCACGCGAAGTATCTGCACCGGACCTCGCTGTGGCGTCTGTTCAAGCCCATGCCCACCTGGAACATCACCCGGATCGTGCCCAAGGGGCGCTGGATCTTCCGGGTCCAGGACGAGGTGCACTGGGAGGCCGACTACCCCGGCGTGGGCCACTGGTCCAACAAGCGCTGGTGGAAGATGCAGCCGCCCAAGGAAACCTTCAACATCGGCAACACCGGCAAGGCCGACAAGATCAACCCGACGATCGAGGCGCAGGAGTTTCCCGGCTTCGCGTCCCTGTCGATGCCGGGCGTGCTGCGCATCGCCTACCCCAAGTTCATCCACTACGAGTTCTACGTGCCGGTGGACGAGGACAACCACCGCTACGTCGGGGTGATGGTCAACTTCACCGAGGGGTGGCAGACGCTCGGCTTCTACGCCAAGTACCTGGGCGCCATCCGCTGGCTGTTCCACGGGCAGTTCTCCGGCCAGGACGCCTGGATGGTCGACGTCACCGACGCGCCCCCGGAGAAGCTGTACCGCCCCGATGTCTCGCTGACCGCCTGGCGGAACCTCAGCGAGGAGGAGTACGGCAAGAAGCTGGCCGCGGTCGGCGGCGACGCCACCACAGCCGACTCCCCTTCCGGCACCACGCCCACCCGCGAGAAGAAGGCATGACCATGGGCCGTACCCTGCTCACCCTGCTGGCCGGAGCCGCGATCGCCGTGGGTCTCCCCCTGGCCGGGAAGCGCATCGCGCGCACCACCATGACCCAGGTCCACAGGATCAACCAGTGACCGGCGGCGGACCGGCGGGCACGGACGTGCCGAACGGCCTGGCCGGGCTGGACGAGCGGCGGCGCGCCTGGGTCGCCGACGCCTGGCAGCACGTCACCACGGACCGGCTGCGCGAGCTGATCATCGGGCTGGTCGACGTCCCGAGCCCGACAGGCGACGAGGGGCCGCTCGCCGCACACATCGCCGGCACCCTCGGCGACGCCGGATGCCACGCCCGGGTGCAGCCGGTCGACGACCGGCAGGCCAACGCCTGGGCCCGGCTGCCCGGCGACGGCACCGGCCCCGACCTCATGCTCTACGCGCCCATCGACACCCTCACGGTCGGCGAGGAGAGCGAGGACGTCCCCTGGATCGGCCCCGAGCTGCGCCCCGACATGCGCCCGAGCGCCACCGTCCACGGCGACCTGGTGACCGGGCTGGGGGCGTCCAACCCGAAGGGCCACGCCGCGTGCGTGATGATGGCCGCCGAGGCCATCCGCCGGGCGGGGGTCCCGCTCACCGGCGATCTCGTCGCGGCGTTCGGCGCGGGTGGCATGCCCACCAACGCCCGGCCCGGCGGTGTCCGGTACAACACGGGCCAGGGCGTGGGATGTTCGTTCCTGCTGGAGCAGGGGGTGTGGACCGACTACGCGGTGATCGCCAAGCCCGGCTGGACGGTGTCCTGGGACGAGGTCGGTCTCGTCTGGTTCGAGGTGACCGTGCCCGGCCTGCACACCTACGTGGGGTCGCGCCACCGCCTGCCGTACGACAACGCCATCGCGAACGCGGGCACGGTCGCGCTGCGGCTGGAGGAGTGGTTCGCCGCGTACGCGCTCCGCCACACCGGGGGCACCGTGGCGCCGCAGGGGGTGGTCGCCTCGGTCCGCGGCGGATGGCCGCGCATGGCGGCCACGACCCCGGCGGCCTGCACGCTCCGGGTGGATCTGCGGATCGGCCCGGAGATGACCCCGATGCGGGCCAAGCGGGAGTTCCTGGCCGCGCTCGCCACGATCCGGGAGGACACCGGGATCGAGGTGACCGCGGAGATGATCCTCGCCATTCCCGGCACCCGGACCGACCCGGACAGCTGGGTGTGCCGCAGCGCTGTCGCGGGCTGGGAGGCGCTGGAGGGCCGGCCGCATGAGGTGATCCGCGGCAACAGCGGCGCCACCGACGCCAACATCCTGCGCGGCCGGGGCGTGCCCACGGTGCGCGTCGGCATGCCGAAGGTCTCCGAGGCCCCCTTCGAGATCGACTTCGCGCGGGGGATGAACACCGTCGACGTACGGGCCATGGAGCACCTGACGCGCCATCTGATCCGTACCGCCGTCGACACCGTCACCCGCACACGCGACGAGGTGGAAGGAGTACCGGCATGACCGAGATCGTCCTGGGTGTGGGCGCGTCGCACAGCACGCTCATGAACACCCACTGGGAGGAGACCTTCCACAAGGACCGCGCCGAGCGGTTCCGCGACGCGCTGCGGGAGGCACGCGACGAGATCGCGGCGGCCCGGCCCGACACCGTGATCCTGGTGGGCTCCAACCACTTCCGCGGCTTCTGGCTGGACCTCATCCCCAGCTTCACCATCGGCGTGGGCGAGTGCGTGGCCAGCGGCGAGTCCGGCACCCCCGAGGGCCCGCAGCCGGTGGACGTGCCGCTGGCCCGGCACATCGCCAACACCCTGGTGGAGGGCGGCCGTTTCGACCTGGCGTACTCGGCCAGGCTGCAGATCGACCACGGCCAGTCGCATGCCATCCAGTATCTGCTGGACGGGCTGGACGTGGAGATCGTGCCGCTGGTGGTGAACGTGTTCGCCCATCCGCTGCCCACGCTCGAACGCTGCGAGCGGCTGGGCCGGGCCATCCGGGACGCCGTGCTGGCGTTTCCCGAGGGCCGCCGGGTGGCGGTGATCGGCTCCGGCGGACTGTCGCACCGGCTGCCGTGGCCGGACTGGCGCGATCCGCACGGCGACGACGAGGAGTTCATGGTGGGCGCGTGGCTGAACGGCCGCGACCACTGGAAGGACTACGACGTCAGGCGCCGCCAGATCATCCGGGCCGCGGAGTCCGCGATCAACGAGGACTTCGACGAGGAGTTCCTGAGCCTGGTGACCAGCGGCCGGACCCATGAGGTGGCCCGGTACACCACCGAGGAACTGGAGAAGGTGGCGGGCAACGGCGCCCAGGAGGTGCGCACCTGGCTGCTCATGGCGGCCCTGCTCGGCCACGCCCCCGGACGGCGGCTGTCCTACGAGTCCCTGCCCGAATGGCTCACCGGCATGGGTGTCGCCGTCCTCGATCCCACACACCACCACACCAGCGAAAGGCAGCCATGAGCATCTGGACGGAACTGTCGGCCATCGACTACCGGCACGCCTACGTCAAGACCGGCGACATCACCACCCGGGCGCTGCAGGCGGGGCCCGAGGACGGCGAGCACGTGGTGTTCCTGCACGGCACGACCGGCCATCTGGAGGCGTTCGTACGGAACATCCCGGCGTACGTCGAGCGGGGCTACCGCTGCCACGCCATCGACATGCTCGGCCACGGCTACACCGACAAGCCGGACCGCCCCGGGGAGATCCCGGCCTATGTCGAGCATCTGATGGCCTATCTGGACGCGGTGGGCGCACAGCGGGCGCATCTGGTCGGCGAGTCGCTGGGCGGCTGGGTGGGCTCCTGGGCGGCGAGCGAATACCCGGACCGGGTGGCCTCGCTCCAGCTGCTGTGCATGGGCGGCACCAAGATCAACCCGGAGGTGATGGAGCGACTGAAGACCTCGACCCGCGCCGCGTCGCTGAAGGACGACGTGTCCTTCACCCGTGAGCGGCTGCGACTGCTGTGGGCGGAGTGGGACGAGGAGCTGGGCGAGGAGCTGACCCGGATCCGCTACGAGATCTACCACCGCCCCGAGTTCCAGGAGAACCTGCACAATCTGCTGGCGCTGCAGGAGGTGGACCGGCGGACACGCAATCTGCTGCGGCCGGACCGGATGGCCAGGATCAAGGCGCCGACCCTGGTGGTGTGGGGCAACAAGAACCCGTTCGGGGCCGTGCCGGAGGCCGAGGCCATCACCGCCGCCATCCCCGGGGCCCGGCTGGAGATCTTCAACGAGTGCGGGCACTGGCCGCAGCACGAGAAGGCGGAGCTGTACAACCCGCTCAGCCTGGCGTTCCTCGAAGAGGCGACACGGTGAGGGGGTGTCCGGCATGACCGTCGTCCCGCTGGACCGCCCCGCGCCGCCGGGGCCCGACCCGATGAACTCCGTCCTGGGCAAGGTGCGCCCGATCCTGGAGGCGTTTACCGCCGACGACGACACCCTCTCCCTCGCCGACCTGGTGCGCCGTACGGGCGTGGCGAAGGCCACCGTGCACCGGCTGGCCCAGGAGCTGGTGGTCTGGGGGCTCCTGGAGCGGGCGGGCTGCGACTACCGGCTGGGGCTGCGCCTGTTCGAGATCGGCCAGCGGGTGCACCGGCAGCGGATCCTGCGCGAGGTGGCGCAGCCGTACATGGAGGACCTGCTGCTGGCCACCCGGGAGACCATCCACTTCGCGATCCACGACGGTCTCGACGTCGTCTACCTGGAGAAGATTTTGCCGCATCGCGGACTGAGCGAGGAGTCCCGGGTGGCGGGGCGGCTTCCGCTGCACTGCACCGCCACGGGCAAGGCGATCCTGGCGTTTTCGCCGAAGTCCCTGGCCGGAGAGGTGATCGGCAACGGGCTGAAGCCCTACACCCGGTACACGATCACCTCGCCCGCGCGGCTGCTGTGCCAGCTGGAGCGGGTCCGGGAGCAGGGCATCGCGACCGAGGCGGAGGAGATCCGGCTCGGCTATCTGAGCATGGCCGTGCCGGTCTTCGCCCGCGGCGGCTCGCTGGCGGGCGCGCTGTCCATCACCGCCCCCACCTACCGTTTCGACGCCGGTACCCACGTGGGCGCGCTGCGCACCGCGGGTCTGGGGATCAGCCGGGCACTGCGGGCCGCCCTGTGAAGGCGCTGGAGGAGGTGGTGGCGCGGGCCCCGTCGCTGGCCGGCCAGTGGACGACCGAGGACTGCGGTGTGCTGACGGTCAAGGAGTTCTGCCGGTACGCCGCCGCGGTGGGCGACGACGCGTACGCGGCCCGGGCCCGCGCCCGCGAGGCCGCCGGGGAGCCCGTCGAGGCTCCGCCGCTGTTCCTCGCGGCGATGATGGGCTGGGAGGACGGCCCGGCCGAGGCCGAACTGCGCCCGGACGGCCTGGCCGCCCGGGAGTCCCCGTGTACGCAGGGGTTGCCGGTGCGTCTGGTGCACGGCGGCCAGTCGGTGCGGCTCTCCGGGGTCCCGGTGGCGGGCGACCGGATCGCCGCGTCCCGGGCGCTGGTCTCGGCGGACCGCAAGGGGGGCCGCTCGGGGGAGTTCGTCCTGCTGAGCGTGACCACCCATTTCACCGCGGAGGACGGAAAGGAGCTGATGGTCGTGGACGAGACGATCGTCGTGCTGGACGGGGGCGCTGCCCCGGACGGGGAGAAGGGAGCCGCCGCGTGAACACCCCCGCCGCCGGGCAGGTCTGCCCGCCGCACCGCTACACCCACAGCAGGGTGCAGCTGTTCCGGTTCAGCGCCGTGTCATGGAACGGGCACCGCATCCACTACGACGCGGAGTTCGCCGCCTCGGAGGGGTTTCCCGATGTGGTCGTGCAGTCCACCCTGCACGGCGAGACACTCGTCCAGTACGCCCTCGACTGGTCGGGGCCGGGCGCGCGGCTGGAGGGGGTGAGCTGGCGCAACCGGGCGACCGCCGTGGCCGGTGAACCGCTCACCTGCACCGCGACGGTCACCGCGGTCGAGCCCGCCGCGGAGGGACAGCGCGTCTCGCTGGAGCTGTCCGTCGTCAAGGACGACGGCACGGCGTGTGTCACCGGGACGGTCGAGCTGACCCGCCCCGGTGCGACGGCCGCCTAACCGGCGTACCGCTCGTACCAGCCAGTCAGCAGGGCACGGTGCAGATCCGGCGACTTCTTGATGAGCTTCTGGCCGGTGAGAAAGCGGGTGATCCGGCGTGACTGTGCGACGTCGGCGCCGGTGAGTCCGCGGACGCGGAAGGTGATCTCCGGGAGCACCTTCCGCGTCTGCTCCATGGGCAGCTTCACCTGCCGGTTGGTGGCCTTCGCGGCGGCGCCGGGGTCGCGGGTCACCATCCGGTCGGCCTCGGCGAGCACCCTGAACACCTTGGCCGCGACCTCCCGGTTGCTCTTCAGCCAGCGCTCCTCGGCCAGCAGCCACTGCACATAGGTCACCCCGAAGTCGCCGCTGTGACCGGCGATGTGGCCGCCGGACTCCGCGCCCTTGGCCGCCCACGGCTCATAGAGGACGTAGGCGTCGATGGAGCCCCGCTGCAGCAGCCCCGGCATCTCGGGCGGGGAACTCTGATGGATCTTCACGGACTTGGGATCGATGCCGTGGCGGCGCAGATACGCGTGGGTCGCGTACAGGCCGAGTCCCTGGATGGACGCCATCGTCCTGATCTGCCGCGGGGAGGTGATGCCGTCCCGCAGGACCACCTTGAGATAGCGGTCGGAGGACTGGAACACCCCCAGCGCCCGCAGCCCCGGATCACCCGCCATCAGCGGCAGCGCGGTGGAGTCGGCGTTGGCCGCCAGCTGTGCGGTACCGGCCGTCACCGCCTGGCCCGCCGTCGGGCCGCCCTCGGTCCGCATCAGTTCGACATTCACGCCCGCTTTGGCGAACATCCCCCGCTCCTTCGCCAGGTAGAAGGGCGCGTACGAGGCGTCGACACCGAGGGCGACGCGCACCGTGGGCCCGCCGTTCACCTCCCCCGCGTCGGAGTCCATCGTCCCCGCCATGCAGCCGGGGACGAGGAGAAGTGCCGTACAGGCGACGAGCAGCCGCCCCGCTCTGCTGTTGTCCGGGTTCATGCGTCGCGACCTCCGAGCAACGGGATCCCTGTGGTCGCGCCACATTCCCAGCGGCGGGTGCTCCCGCCGAAGCGTGGTGTCCCGCCAGACGGAACGGTTTCATTGGGCCCCGCCACGGGGGTCCCTACGCTCCCGGCCATGAGCGTTCTTACCGATGTTCCGGCCACCGCGTCCGCGTCCGACGTGGTGGACACCGACATCCTCATCATCGGCGCCGGTCCGTCGGGACTCTACGGCGCGTACTACGCGGGCTTCCGCGGGCTGCGCGTGGCGGTCATGGACGTCCTCCCCCAGTGCGGCGGCCAGATCAGCGCGATGTACCCCGAGAAGCCCATCTTCGACATCGCCGGTTTCCCCTCGGTGCGCGGCCGCGACCTGGTGGACGGCCTGGTGGCCCAGGCGGAGCCGTACGGGCCCGTGTACCTCCTCGGTCAGCGGGCGGTCGAGCTGTCCCACGGGGAGGACGGACGTCCCGTGGTGCGCACCGACGGAGGGGCCACGGTCCGGGCCGGAGCGGTGGTGGTCACCGGCGGGGTGGGGACGTTCACTCCCCGGCCGCTTCCGGCGGGCGAGGACTATCTCGGCCGCGGGCAGGTGTACTTCGTCCCCGACCCGGCCGACCACACCGGTCACGACATCGTGATCGTCGGCGGCGGGGACAGCGCCTTCGACTGGGCGGCGACCCTCTCCCCCCTGGCCCGCTCCGTCACCCTGGTCCACCGCCGGGACAGATTCCGGGCACATGGCGCCACCGTGGAGAAGGTGCGTTCCCTCGGCATCGAGATCGTCACCGACACCGAGGTGACCGGGCTGCACGGGGCGGACCACCTGGAAGAGGTGACGATCCGCCATCGCCTCACCAAGGACACCCGGACCCTCCCCGCGCAGACCGTCGTCGCCGCCCTCGGCTTCACCGCCGACCTCGGCCCCCTCCAGAACTGGGGTCTTGACCTGCGGGCACGGCGGATCGCCGTGGACACCCGGATGGCCACCAGCCTGCCGCGGGTGTTCGCCGCCGGGGACATCACCGACTACCCGGGCAAGGTGCGTCTGATCTCCGTGGGCTTCGGCGAGGTCGCCACCGCGGTGAACAACGCGGCCACCGTGATCGATCCGGAGGCAATGCTGTTCCCCGGGCATTCCACAGAGAAGGAGAACTGACATGGCCTACGTCATCGGCCCGGCCTGCGTCGACATCATGGACCGCTCCTGCATGGAGGAATGCCCGGTCGACTGCATCTACGAGGGCGACCGCAAGCTCTACATCAACCCGGTGGAGTGCATCGACTGCGGCGCCTGTGAAACCGCCTGCCCCGAGCAGGCGATCGCGGTGGACCGGCTGGCCAGGCCCGAGCACCGCGAGGACAACCGCCGCTTCTTCACCGAGCCGCTGCCGGGCCGTACGGAGCCGCTGGGCACCCCGGGCGGCGCAGGCGGGCTCGGCCCTGTCGGCGTCGACACCCCGCTCGTCGCGGAGGTGGGCGCATGACCGGGCTGGGCGTTCCCCCGGAGGTGGCCAAGGCGGCCGACACGCTGCTGGAGGCCACGCGCACCGGGGTGACCTGCCCGCCGGTGCGCACGTTCCTCGCCGAGGGCGACATCGGGGCCGCGTACGCGGTGCAGCGGGTGAACGTCGGGCGCGCAGTGGCCGCAGGGCGGCGCGTTTCCGGCCGTAAGATCGGCCTGACGTCACCGGCCGTACAGACCCAACTGGGCGTGGATCAGCCGGACTTCGGGACGCTCTTCGCCGATATGGCGGTTCCCGAGGGCGGTGTGGTGGCGGCCGGGCGGCTGCTGCAGCCCAAGGTGGAGGCGGAGGTGGCGCTCGTCCTGGGCGCCGATCTGCCGCACCGCGACTGCACGGTGGCCGATGTGCTGCGCGCGACCGACTTCGCGCTGCCCGCGCTGGAGATCGTGGACAGCCGTATCGCCGAGTGGAACATCGGCATCGTGGACACCGTCGCCGACAACGCCTCCTGCGGGCTGTACGTGCTCGGCGGCACCCCGGTGCCGCTGGCCGGGCTCGATCTGCGCGGGGCGCGGATGACGATGTCCCGCGGCGGCCGGACGGTCTCGGAAGGGACCGGCGCCGACTGCCTCGGCAGCCCGCTGAACGCCGCGGCCTGGCTCGCCTCGGCCCTCGCCGCCCAGGGCGATCCGCTGCGCGCCGGGGAGACCCTGCTGACCGGGGCGCTGGGCCCGATGGTGGCCGCGGCCCCAGGTGATCGGTTCGAGGCACATATCAGTCAACTGGGCCGGATCACGGTCGAGTTCGCGACGGAGGGAGAGAGGCCATGAGCAGCCGTACCAAGGTCGCCGTCATCGGCTCGGGCAACATCGGCACCGATCTCATGATCAAGGTGCTGCGGCTGTCGGAGACGCTGGAGATGGCGGCGGTGGCGGGCATCGACCCGGACTCCGACGGCCTCGCCCGCGCCCGCCGCATGAAGGTGGCCACGACCCACGAGGGCGTGGACGGGCTGGTCGCGCTGGACGAGTTCGCCGATGTGCGGATCGTCTTCGACGCCACCTCGGCGGGCGCCCACCGCCGCCACGACGAGGTGCTGCGCGCCCACGGACGTACGGTGGTCGACCTCACCCCGGCCGCCCTCGGCCCGTATGTGGTGCCGCCGGTGAACCTCGACGCCCATCTGCACAGCCCCAACGTCAATATGGTGACCTGCGGCGGACAGGCCACGATTCCCATCGTCGCCGCCGTCTCGGCCGTCACCCCCGTGCACTACGGGGAGATCGTGGCCTCCATCGCCTCCCGCTCGGCCGGTCCTGGCACCCGGGCCAACATCGACGAGTTCACCGAGACCACCGCCTCCGCCATCGAGCGGGTCGGCGGGGCGGGCCGGGGCAAGGCCATCATCGTCCTCAATCCGGCCGAGCCGCCGCTGATCATGCGCGACACCGTGCACTGTCTGGTATCGGAGTGCGACGACGCGGCGGTCACCGCCTCGATCGAGGCCATGGTGGGCCGCGTCCAGGCATACGTCCCGGGCTACCGCCTCAAACAGAAGGTGCAGTTCGACCGGATCGCCGACGACGACCCGCTGCGCACCCTCGTACCGTCCGGCGCGGCCCGCGGTGCGGTGAAGGTGTCGGTGTTCCTGGAGGTCGAGGGCGCCGCCCACTACCTCCCGGCCTACGCGGGCAACCTCGACATCATGACCTCGGCAGCGCTGCGCACAGCGGAGCGGCTTGCCACCCACCACACCGCCGAGGAGGCAGCACGGTGACCCCGGCCACGCTGTACATCCAGGACGTCACCCTGCGGGACGGCATGCACGCCCTGCGGCACCGCTACACCGTCGGCCAGGCCCGCGCCATCGCCGCCGCGCTCGACGCCGCCCACGTCGGCGCCATCGAGATCGCCCACGGCGACGGCCTGTCCGGGTCCAGCGTCAACTACGGCGTCGGCGCGCACACCGACTGGGAGTGGATCGAGGCGGTCACCGGCGCCGTCCGGCACGCCGTCCCCACCACCCTGCTGCTGCCGGGCATCGGCACCGTGCGCGACCTGAAGCAGGCCCACGCGCTCGGCATCCGCTCGGTGCGCGTCGCGACCCACTGCACCGAGGCCGACATCTCCGCCCAGCACATCTCCGCCGCCCGCGAGCTGGGCATGGACGTCGCGGGCTTCCTGATGATGTCGCACATGGCGCCCCCGGCCGAACTCGCCCGGCAGGCCGTGCTCATGGAGTCCTACGGCGCCCACTGCGTGTACGTCACCGACTCCGGCGGACGGCTGACCATGGACGGGGTGCGCGACCGCTTCCGCGCCTACCGCGACGTCCTCTCCCCCGACACCGAGCTGGGCATCCACGCCCACCACAACCTGGGGCTCGGGGTGGCCAACAGCGTGGTCGCCGTGGAGAACGGCGTCACCCGCGTCGACGCCTCCCTGGCGGGCCAGGGCGCGGGCGCCGGAAACTGCCCGCTGGAGGCGTTCATCGCGGTGGCCGACCTTCAGGGCTGGCCCCACGGCTGCGAGCTGTTCCCGCTGATGGACGCCGCCGACGACCTGGTACGGCCGCTCCAGGACCGGCCGGTGCGGGTGGACCGGGAAACCCTGAGCCTGGGCTACGCGGGCGTGTACTCCAGCTTCCTGCGCCACGCCGAGACGGCGGCCGCCCGCTACGGCCTCGACACACGAAGCATCCTCGTCGAGGTCGGCCGGCGCGGCATGGTCGGCGGCCAGGAAGACATGATCACGGACGTGGCGCTGGACCTGGCGGAGCAGCGGGCATGAGCGCGGGGGCGGCACGGCCTCGGATCGGGATCCGGGTACCGCCGTGCGACCGGGCGGACCGGGTGGCCCGTACCGTGCGGCGGGCCGAGGAGCTGGGCTTTGACCAGGTGTGGTTCCCCGACTCCCAGCTGCTGTGGCGGGACGTGTTCACCACCCTGACCGCCGCCGCGCTGGCCACCGAGCACATCGGGCTGGGCACCGCGGTCACCAACGTGGCCACCCGGCATCCGGCCGTGGTCGCGTCGGCCGCGCGCAGCGTGGCCGAGCTGGCGCCCGGCCGGTTCACACTCGGCCTCGGCGTGGGCAACAGCTCGGTCGGCCCGATCGGCATGCGGCAGACCACCTCGGCGGCGATGCGGGAGGGGGTGGGCATGCTGCGGACCCTGCTGGCCGGGCGGAGCTGGGACTTCGGCGGCGGTGTCCACTCCCGGCTGCGCGACCCCGGGCCGCGGATTCCGCTGCACCTCGCGGCGAGCGGGCCGAAGAACCTGCGGCTCGCGGGGGAGATCGCCGACGGCGCCATCCTGCTCAGCGGCGTGTCCCCGAAGACCCTGGCTGGGGCCGCCGCCCGGGTGCGCGAGGGCGCCGAGGCCGCGGGCCGGGCGGCCTCGGCGGTGCCGCTGACGGTGTCCGCGTTCTGCGCGGTGACCGACGACATCGAGGCCGCGGCGCGGCAGATCAAGCCGATCTGCGCGTCGATCGCGCAGAACGGCGGGGCGCCCTTCCTCGCCCTCGCGGGTGTGGAGGTGGACGTCCCCGCCACTGTGGAGGGGGTCTACCCGGATCTGGTGCACGCCGAGGACTGGGACGCGGCCGTCGAGGTGTGTTCGGCGTGGATCAGCGACGAGGCGGCCGTGCTGTTCGCCCGCGAGTTCTGTCTGTTCGGCACCGCCGCGCAACTCGCCGAGCGGCTCACGGCCCTGCACGGCGCCGGAGTGTCCGGGGTCTTCCTCCAGCATGTGGGCTCCTACGACCCGCCCACCGAGCTGATCGAGGCGGTCGGGTCCGCGGTCCTTCCGGCCCTCGGCGGCGTCCGGGGAAATCCCGGCGGCAAATCCGGCCCGCGGAATGGAGGATTTCCCGGGCAGTGACACAGCTATTGACACACCTAAGGGCAGGGGGCCCGCCGACGGGTGATCGTCACGCTCTCTTCCGGCCTCCCTGAAAAGCGCCTATCGTTCACCTTCTCGGCTCTGGTGGCCGCCCCGATGCCGGGTGCGCCGCGCAGATGAGGAGGTCAAGCGCAGTGACTGGGTACGTGTATGCCGAAAAGAACGACGAGCCACGGCAGATCCGCGAGGCCCCCAAGACGGTCCTCGGCAAGGTCGGCCTCATTCTGTCCGCTTTCCGTGACAACGACTTCTCCCTCAGTCTCGCGGAGCTGACCGCCAGGACCGGGATCGCCAAGGCCACCGTCCACCGGCTGTGCCAGGAACTCGTCGCCGGAAATCTCCTGGAGCGGGAGGGCGCCAAGTACCGGCTCGGGCTGCAGCTCTACGAGATCGGCCTGCGCGCGCCACGCCAGCGCACCCTGCGCGAGGCCGCCAGGCCCGTCATCGAGAACCTCGCGCAGAAGCTCGACAACGCCGTGAACCTGGCCGTGCCGAGCAATTCGGAACTGCTGTGCATCGAGAACGCCGGACGGCACCGCAACCGGGCCCGGTCCACCGCGGGCGGCCGGCGCCTCAGGCTGCACTGCACCGCGGCGGGGAAGCTCACCCTCGCGATGCTGCCCGGGCAGTACCCGCTGTCCAAGGTCATCCCGCTGATGGACCGCCGTACGCCCCGTACCCTCACCCCCGTCCGGCTTCCGGCCGAGCTGTCCCGGATCAGGGAGCAGGACTACGCCGTGGAGGTCGAGGAGAACCGTCGCGGCTACCTCGCCGTCGCGGTGCCGGTGCGCGGTCTCGATGACACGTACCTGGCCGCCCTGGCGGTCATCGCCCCCACGGCGGGCTGCAGCATGCCCCGGATGCACGCCGCGCTGACCGAGGCGTCCCGCGCCATCACCTCACGTCTCGCCGTCTTCGAGGCACACCGCGCCCCGCTCTGACACCGGCCCCGGTCCGGCCCCGCGCCACCCCGCTCCGGCCCCGTCAGCGGCCGTTCGCGGCTGCTCCCGGGATGTCCTCGACCAGCATCCGGGCGATGCCCTGGGCGCTGAAGACGTCCCGGGTGGCGAGGGCGATGCCGCCGTGGATCCCGGAGCCGCTGCCGAGCTGGGCCGTGGTGATGGTCAGCTTGCGGGTGGCCAGCGGCAGGGCCCGCTGGTAGACCGCGGCGCGCACCCCGGAGAGGAGGTCGTCGCGGAGTTCGCTCAGCGGACCGCCGAGCACCAGCGTGCGCGGGTTGAACATGTAGACAAGCATGGCCGCGATCTCGCCGATCTCGGTGGCGGCCTGGCGCAGGGCGCGCACGGCGGGCGGGTCGTTGTCGGCGACGCGCTCCGCCAGGACGTGCACGCCGTACAGCGGATCCTCACTCGTCGACTCGGGGATGCCGAGGCCGCGCAGCACGCTCCGATGGGAGGCGATCGCCCCGACACAGCCGACGTTGCCGCAGGAACACAGGGCGTCGCCACCGCCGATGGCGCGGATGTGGCCGATGTCCCCGGCCGCTCCGTCCGCGCCGCGGTACACCTCGCCGCCCGCGGTGATGACACCGGCCCCGATACCGGTCGCGATCTTGATGCACAGCAGCGGAGTGTCCATCCCGTCCTGGCATGCCTCGCCGAGCGCCATCAGATTGGAGTCGTTGTCCACCACGGCGGGGGCGCGGAACGTCCCTGTCAGCCGCTCGGCGACCGGGTAGCCGTCCCAGCCGGGCATGCCGGTCGGCTGCACCGGGCTGCCCCGCTGGAAGTCCACGGGACCGGGCAGCCCCACCACCACTTCGCGGACCCGGTCCGGGTCGCGGTCGTGCGCCGCCAGCAGGCCCGTCAGGCGCTCGGTCACCGCTCCCAGGACCGCTTCGGGCCCCGCGTCGACCCGGGCGTCCACGGTCTCCTGCGCGATCACCCGCCCGTTGAGATCCGCTATCGCCACCCGGGATTCCAGCGTGTCCACGTCCGCCACCGCGATGGTCCCCGCCCTCGGGCTGAGCGTCAGCACCCTCGGCGGGCGGCCCCGCACCGACTCGTTCGACCCCAGCTCCTGCAGGATGCCGCGCCCGACGAGATGGTCGACCTGCTGGCCGACGGTCGACCGGGCCAGGCCGCTGCGCCGCGCGATCTCCGCGCGGCTGGTCGCCTCGCCCGACACCACGAGGTCCAGCACGCTGCGCAACGCGGAAGGCACCGCGGGCAGCAGGGCCGTATCGGTAGCGTGCCCCTCGCTTTTTTGCACTATCACGTACCTAATCTCTTCCTCTTGCACTCACCGGCAGCCCGGGCCTGTCCGACAGGCTGGGCATTGCACCGGATTTAGTCAAGAGAAAAAACTAAAAGCGGCGTCTTGTCTTGGCCGCACGAACTAACCGACGGTGTGGGCGGCAGAACCCGCATGACCCCCGAACCCTTTCCGGAGAGGAATCACGTCCATGGCCAAGCAGACACATCGGATCGGCATCCTGGGCAGCGGCAACATCTTCGGCCGGTACGTGACCGGTCTGGCCCGCTACCCGGAGCTGGAGATCGTGCGCGTGGCCGACATCGACGTGGCGCGGGCCGAGCAGGCCGCCAAGGACCACTCCATAGCGGCCTGGGGCGACGACAAGGAGCTGTACGCCGACGAGTCGGTGGACATCGTCGTCAACCTGACACCTCCGGTGCACCACGCGCGCACCACCATCACCGCGCTCGAGGCCGGGAAGCACGTCTACGTGGAGAAGCCGCTGGGCACGACGGTCGCCGAGGGGCGGAGCATCCGCGAGGCCGCGGCCTGCAGCGGACGTGTCCTCGGTTCGGCGCCGGACACCTTCCTCGGCAGCGCGAGCCAGACGGCGCGCAAGGCCATCGACGACGGGCTCATCGGAACGCCGGTCGGCGCCTCGGCGTTCATCCGCCACAGCAAGGCGGAGACGTGGCACCCGGATCCGCGCTTCCTGTTCCAGGCGGGCGGCGGCCCGGTGATGGACATGGGTCCGTACTACTTCGCCCTGCTCGTCAACCTGCTGGGCCCGGTCCGGACCGTCACCGGGTCGAGCCGGATCGGGGCGGCACAGCGCACGGTGACCGCGCCCGACCGGGCCGTCGACTCGATCGACGTCACGGTCCCCACCCACGCGGCGGCCGTGCTCACCTTCGCCTCCGGAGCCATCGCGTCGATGCAGCTGAGCTTCGACATCTGGGACACCGATCTGCCCTACATGGAGATCTACGGCACCGGCGGCACGCTGTCCCTGCCGAACCCGAACCACTTCGACGGCGATGTCCGCCTCAAGCGGCACACCGACGCCGAGTGGTCCGTACTGGAGCCGGTGGTCGGCCTGTTCGGCGCCGTCGGCACCCCGGAGCAGGCCCGTCGCGGTCTCGGGGTGCGCGACCTCGCGGACGCGGTCGAGGGCGGAACGCACCGGGCCACCGCCCCCTTCGCCTTCCATGTGCTGGAGGCGATGTGCGCCGTGGAGGAAGCCTCCCTGCAGACGCGTGTCGTGGCGCTGGACAGCAGCTGCGAACGCCCCGAGCCCCGTTTCCCCGCCTGAGCGCACCGGCTTGAGCGCACCCGCTGAGCGCCCCCACCTACCCGCCACTTCAGGAAGAGGCCCCGCATGATGATCGGCGCCGAGAAGATCGCGATCAATCCCCTGCAGTTCGTGCAGACCGAGGACGGCTGGATCGACCCCGCCCTGGCACCGCCGCTCCCCGAGCGGCTGAGGATCATCCGCGACGCGGGGATCGGCGCGGTGCACGCCGACGTCCCCGCGGACATGACGGCCGGTGAGTACGGAAAGCTGCTCTCCGACCACGGCCTCGAGCCCGCCCCGGGCTACATCTCCGGCCCGCTCCCCCAGGACGGGGCAAGCCTGCGGGAACTCCTCGACAAGACGGCCCGGATCAGTGAGCAGCAGGCCGAACTCGGCCTGTCCACGGTCTTCGTGGCCACGGGCATGTCCAAGGAGGCCCCCCGGGTCCATCGTCCGGCGGTGGGCGCGGAGTCCGACCCCGACCGGCTGGAGCAGGTCCGCGACGTGTTCGCGAAGATGGGCGAGACCACCCGGGCGAACGGGGTGGCCTCGGCCTTCCACCAGCACGTGGGGACGTGGGCGGAGACCGAGGAGGAGACCCGGTTCATCCTCGACACCGTGCCCGCGGACACCCTCTCGTTCGGCCCGGACATCGGCCACCTGGGCTGGGCCGGGGCCGACGTCCCCGCGCTCCTCCGCGACTACGGGGACCGGGTGGCCGCCATGCACATCAAGGACTACCACGCCGATGTGGCCGCGCGCGGCAAGGCCGAGGGCTGGGACTACCGCACGACCGTCCTCGCGGGCCTGTGGGCCGAGCCGGGGCACGCCTCGGTGGACATCCCGGGACTCGTCGCGACACTGCCCGGCAGCTTCGACGGCTGGCTGGTCATCGAGGTCGACCGGGGCGCGCGGGCCACCGCCGAGGAAAGCATCCGGCTGTGCGGCCAGTGGGCCCAGCGGCGCTGACCGGCCCGGGACGGCAGAAGGTGAGGAGGTGCGCGATGCGCAGAGTGGGGCTGACAGGGGCCGCCGTTCTCGCCCTCGTGTCCGCGACGGCTTGCGGCGGTGGCGCCGTCTCCGGTGCGAACGGGGACAGGACACTGACCCTCGCGGTGGGAGTCTCCGCCACTCCCTGGGATCTGGCCGCGGCCGGTCTGGGGGACTACATCAACTACTACGAACCGGTCTTCGACTCGCTGGTCCGGCTGGACAGGAACGCGGAGGCGACGCCCAACCTCGCCACGTCATGGTCGTACGACGCCTCGCGGACCGTGCTGACGATGAGGCTTCGGAAGGGCGTGAAGTTCACCGACGGCACCGCCCTGGACGCCACCGCGGTGAAGGCCAATCTGCTGCACACCAAGGAGGGCACGAACGAGGCGGCGGGCAAGCTGAGGGCCATCAGCACGGTCGAGGCCGTGAACCCCACCACGGTGGCCATCCATCTGTCGTCGCCGGATCCCTCGCTCGTCACCAGCCTGGGCGATCCGTCCGGCATGATCGCCAGTCCGAAGGCCCTGGACGGGAAGAAGGGCCCGGTCGGCTCGGGGCCGTACGTGCTGAACGCGTCCGGCACGACCAATGGCAGCGTGTACACCTTCACCCGCAACCCCGGGTACTGGAACAAGAAGGCGTTCCCCTTCCACGAGATCGTCATCAGGACGATCAGCGACCCGACCGCCCGCCTCAACGCGCTGCTGGGCGAGCAGGTGGACTGGGCGCGGATCGATCCCCGGAGCGCGAGCCAGGTCAAGGGCCGTGGCCTCAAGGTGAGTTCGCATGTGGACGCCGTCGAGGGCCTGTACATCTGGGACCGCGCCGGAAAGATCGTGCCCGCCCTGGGCAAGGTGAAGGTCCGGCAGGCCCTGAACCACGCCTTCGACCGCGACGCCATCGCCAAGAAGATCAACATGGGGTACGCCACCCCGACGTCCCAGATGGCCATCCCGGAGAGCAGCGCCTATGAGCGGTCGTTGCGGAGCAGGTACGCCTACGACCCCGAGAAGGCCAGGAAGCTGCTCGCCGAGGCGGGCTATCCGCACGGCTTCACGGTGACGATGCCCGATGTGTCCTCGGTCGCGGCCGGGCAGCAGGCGGTGATGACCCAGGCGCTGGAGGACATCGGCATCAAGGTGAAGACCAAGAAGGTGCCGTTCACCGAGCTGTTCACCGCCCTCCAGCAGGGGAAGTTCGCGATGTCCTGGTTCAAGCTCGCCTCGTACCGGCCCTGGGACTACATCTCCACCCAGCTCACCGCGAACGCCGCATGGAACCCCGCCAAGGACTTCGACCCGAAGCTCAACCGGCTGATCGCCAAGGCCCAGAAGGCGACCGGCGCCGCCCAGAACGACCTGTTCAAGCAGGTCAACAGGTATGTGCAGACGAACGCCTTCAACGCCCCGTGGGACATTCTCGACTCCGTCCACGGCGTCTCGAACAGCATCAAGGTCACCCCGCAGCCCTTCGAATCGGCCATTCCGATCTACCAGATGGCCCCGGCCTCCTGACGACAGAAAGGAGAGGGTTGCGATGCTGACCTTCCTCATACGCCGCGTCGCGGCCGGGCTGGTGCTCCTCTATGTCCTCGCCACGGCAGCGTTCGCGATGATGAGCCTCACCGGCACCGATGCCGTGCGCAACATCTCCGGGAACACGGCCACCGAGGCACAGGTGGCGGCCAAGACCCATGAGCTGGGCCTCGACCGCCCCTGGATCAGCCAGTACGGAAGCTGGCTGGGCCACGCCGTCCGCGGTGACTTCGGCGTCTCCTGGTTCAGCGGTGACTCGGTGGCCTCCAGCCTGGCCCTGAAGGTGCCGGTGACCCTGTCGGTCGTGGTGTCGGGGCTGATCCTGGCCACCGTCCTGAGCATCGTCCTCGGTGTCGCCGCCGCCGTCCGGCGGGGCTGGCTCGACCGGGTGGTCCAGCTGCTGGCGATCCTCGGCTACGCGGTCCCCAGCTTCCTGGCGGCGCTCGCGCTCGCCGTGATCGTCGCGGTGAAGCTGCGCTGGCTGCCCGCGACGGGATACGTACCGTTCGGGGTGTCGCCCTCGGGCTGGTTCCAGTCCATCACGCTGCCCGCCGTCTCGCTGTCCATCGGCGTGATCGCGGCGACGGCCCAGCAGGTCCGGGGCTCGGTGATCGACGTGCTGCGCCAGGACTTCGTCCGGACGCTGCGCAGCCGCGGGCTCGGTGAGCGCCGGGTGCTGTTCCGGCATGTGCTGCGCAACGCGGCGCCGCCCGCGCTGACGGTGCTGTCCGTGCAGTTCATCGGTCTGGTCGGGGGCGCCGTCATCACCGAGAAGGTGTTCGGGCTCCCCGGGGTCGGTTCGGCGGCGGTCACGGCGTCGACCAATGGCGATACGCCGCTGGTCATGGGCGTGGTGGTGTATCTGGTGTTCATCGTGGTGGCGGTCAACCTCCTGGTGGACGTCGCCTACGGCTGGCTCAACCCGAAGGTGCGCGTACGATGACCAATCCCCCTGGCGAGGACACGCTCGCCACCTCCTCCGCGGGCAGTAGGGCCGACGCACTCCCCCACCGCGGCGGTGTATGGCGCCGTCTGCTGCGCAACCCGGTGGCGGTCGCATGCCTGGCGATTCTGGCGCTGCTGATCCTGGCCAGTGTGTTCGCCCCGCTGCTCACCCCCCACAGCCCCACCCGCCCCGCGCTGCTCGACACGTTCGCCGCACCGCTGAGCGCCGGTCATCCGCTCGGCGGGGACAGCGTGGGCCGGGATGTGCTGGCGCGGCTGCTCTACGGCGGGCGGGTGAGCCTGCTGGGCGCGTTCATCGCGGTCGCCGTGGCGCTGGTGATCGGCGTGCCCACCGGCCTGGTCAGCGGCTACTACCGGGGCTGGGTCGACGCCGCGTTCAGCTGGGTGGCCAGCCTGGTGATGGCCGCGCCCGCGATCATGGTGTTGTTGGTGGCCATCGCGGCGATCGGCCCCAACGCCAACGCGGCCATGGCCGTGCTCGGTGTCATCCTCGCGCCCGGCGTCTTCCGTCTCGTCCGCGCCTCGGTGACCTCGGTGCGCGAGGAACTGTACGTCGACGCGGCCCGGGTGTCGGGCCTGAACGACCTGCGGATCGTCCGCCGCCACATCCTGCCCGTGGTGCAGGCGCCCACGATCATCCAGGCGGCGCAGATGTTCGGTGTCGCCGTCGTCATCCAGGCGGGCATCGAGTTCCTGGGGCTGGGCTCGGCGAGCGAGGCCAGCTGGGGCGCGATGCTCAACGAGGCGTTCGCCAACCTGTACATCGAGCCCACGCTGCTGGTGGCGCCCGCGGTCGCCATCGTCGTCACGGTCGCCTCGGTCGGGCTGCTCGCCAACGCGCTGCGGGACACGCTCCTGGAGAGCGGCTACGCGGTCCCCGCCCGCCGCTCGCGGCGTAACAGGGCAACGACCGCACCGGCGGCGTCCTCCGCGGCCACCACCGATGCGGCTGGCGATACGGCCACCGATACGGCTTCCGGCGACGGCGACGCCCTGCTGACGGTACGGAACCTGACGGTGTCCTATCCCACCCGCGACGGCGAAACCACGGTCGTGGACGGAGTCTCGCTGAGCGTCCGCCGCGGCGAAGTCGTCGGGCTGGTGGGCGAGTCGGGGTCGGGGAAGAGTCAGACCGCCTTCTCTGTCCTGGGGCTGCTCCCTCCGGAGGCGCGGCGCGAGGCCGATGGCCTGTCCTTCGGCGGACACGATCTGCGGCGCCTGGGCGGCAAGGCGATGAGCGGCCTGCGGGGCCGGCGCATCGCGTACGTACCGCAGGAGCCGATGTCCAACCTGGACCCGTCCTTCCGCATCGGCACCCAGCTCGCCGACCCCATGCGGCTGCATCTGAAGATCTCGGCCGGTGAGGCGCGGAAGCGGGCGCTCGCCCTGCTGGAGCGGGTCGGCATCGCCGAGCCGGAGCGCGTGTACGACGCCTATCCGCACCAGGTTTCCGGTGGCATGGCGCAGCGGGTGCTGATCGCGGGTGCGGTCTCCTGCGACCCCGAGCTGCTGATCGCCGACGAGCCGACCACCGCGCTGGACGTCACCGTCCAGGCCGAGGTGCTCGACCTGCTGCGGGAGCTGCAGCGGGAGCGCCGGATGGGCATGATCCTGGTGACCCACAACTTCGGTGTCGTCGCCGACATCTGCGACCACGTCGTGGTCATGCGGTCGGGGAAGGTGGTCGAGTCGGCCCCCGTCGGGCAGCTCTTCGCCAACCCGCACCACGCGTACACCCGGATGCTGCTGGCGTCGACGCTGGAGGACGCCCCGCCCCGTACCCCGCTCGACGACGGTCCCCCGGCCCGCGCCACCGTGCAGGAGAAGACATGACGACGATCCCGACACCGCAGCCGGAAACCCCGGCTCACGGCAGCGTCCTGGAAGTCGACCGGGTGGTGGTGGAGTACGCCGCCAAGGGGTGGCGCACCCCGCCGTTCCGGGCGCTGCACGGGGTCTCGCTGGACATCAGGGCGGGCGAGACCGTGGGGCTGGTCGGCGAGTCCGGCTCCGGGAAGACCACGCTCGGGCGCGCGGTGCTCGGCCTGGCCCCCGTCACGGAGGGCCGGATCCGTTACGCGGGCCGGGAGATCTCGCGGCTGAGCGCGCGGGAACGGCGTGCGCTCGGCGACGAGATCCAGGTGGTGTTCCAGGACCCGTACACCTCGCTGAACCCGGCGATGACCGTGGGCGACATCCTCACCGAGCCGCTGCTGGTCGCCGGTGTGTCCCGCGGGGCGGCGAACGAGCGCGTCCGCGAACTGCTCGACCAGGTCAGCCTGCCCGCGGACGCCGCGCACCGGCTTCCCCGGGAGTTCTCCGGCGGGCAGCGCCAGCGCGTCGCCATCGCGCGCGCCCTGTGCCGCGACCCCAGGCTCATCGTGTGCGACGAGCCGGTCAGCGCGCTGGACCTGTCCACCCAGGCCCGGGTGCTGGATCTGTTCATCGAGATCCAGGAACGCACGGGTGTCGCGTATCTGTTCATCACCCACGATCTGTCCGTCGTGCGCCGGATCAGCCACCGGGTGGCCGTCATGTACCGCGGGGAGATCGTGGAGTCCGGCGACACCCGGGCGGTGACGGCACAGCCGCGGGACCTCTACACCAAGCGGCTCATGCTCGCGGCCCTCGTCCCCGACCCGGACCGGCAGCGGGACCGGCGAGAGCAGCGCCGCGGCCTCGCGGCGGCTGGGTCGTAGCCACGTGTCCGGAAAAGCCACCGGCGCGGTGCCCGGCGCCTACGGATTCACCCGCTACGGCGGACCGGAGACGCAAGCCTTCCTCGATCTGCCGAAACCCGTGCCCGGCCCCGGTGAACTGCTCATCGCGGTGTACGCGGCGGGGGTCAACCCGGTGGACTGGAAGGTCCGGGCCGGGATGCACCGCGCCTTCCTCCCCCTCGACCTCCCCGCCGTGCTCGGCCGGGAGGCGGCAGGGGTGGTCGAGGAGACCGGCGAGGGCGTCACCGGCTTCTCCGTCGGCGACCCGGTGTTCGGCAGCAGCGCGGCGGGCCGCGGCGGCTATGCGCGGTTCGCCGTCCTGACCGCGAGCCAGACGGCGCCGAAGCCCGCCGTGGTCTCCTTCACCGACGCCGCGGCGCTGCCCGTGGCGGCGGGAACCGGCTACGACGCGGTGGGCCAGCTCGCTCCGGCGCCCGGCGAGACCCTGCTGATCCTGGGCGTCGGGGGCGGTGTCGGCGTCGCGGCGGCACAGATCGCGCGCGAGGCCGGAGCGTCGGTCGTCGGCACCGCCGCCGCGGCGAAGCGGGAGTTCGTCACCTCGCTGGGCGCCACCGCGGTCCCGTACGACGGCGGCCACTTCGCCGAGGAGCTGAGGGCGGCCCTGCCCGCGGGCCCTGACGCGATTCTCGACCTGGTGGGCGGCGACGCGCTGGACGGCGTCGCGGCACACATCCCGTCCGGCTGCCGGATACTCACGGTGGCCGACGCCGCGACGGCGGTCCGGTTCGGCGCCCGGCAGCTGGCCCGGAGGAGTTCGACGGCCACGCTCACCGAGCTGGCGCGCCGGGTGGCGGCGGGCCGGCTGGATCCGCGGGTGGGCCGTGTCTTCCCCTTCGAGGAGGCCGAAGCCGCCCTGCGTGAGGTCGAGTCCGGCCACCCCCGGGGCAAGGTCGTGCTGGAGATGCGCGCGGAGCCGACCGCGCAGAGGTGACGCGGACGTCGCACCATGCCTCATTCACGCAGCGCGTCGATCACGCCCGCGAGGTGGGTGCGGACGGCCGCTTCGGCCGCCTGCGGGTCCCGGGCCCTGATCGCGTCGATCATGGCCAGATGCTCGCTCAGGGACCGCTGGGGACGCCCCGGCCGCAGCGCGAGCTGGAAACGGTGGCGCACCAGCTGGGCGTTGAGCCGTTCCAGCAGCTCCACGGCCGCCCGCTGGCCCGAGATCTCTCTGATCCGGGCGTGCAGCTCGTGGTTGAGCCCGGAGTACGTCATCGGTTCGCCGTCGGCGACCGCCTTGGCCATCGCCGTGCCCAGGTCGGCCAGTTCGGTCAGCTGCTCCTCGGTCGCCGCGGCGGCCGCCTTGGCCGCGCACAGCCCTTCGAGGACCATGCGGCACTCGGTGATGGCCACCGCCTCCTCGACGGTCACCACCCGCACCCGCGATCCGCGGTTGCGGATCCGTTCCACCAGTCCTTCCGACGCCAGATCGATCAGGGCCGCGCGGATGCTGGCCCGGGTCACCCCGAACTGCTCGGCGAGTTCGTTCTCCACCAGCCGCTGGGCGGGCGCCATCTCGCCGCGCAGGATCGCCTGCCTCAGCTGGGTCAGCGCGTGCTGCTTGGCCTGTTCACCGGTGCCTGGACGGGCTTCCTTCGGCATCGTGCTCTCCCTGAGTGAGTGCGTGTCGAAGGTAAATCTAGGCCAACAAGATTGTCAACAATTTCGTCCACCATCTTGTCGGCAGAGTCGGTCCACGGCCTGACTATGCTGATCTTGCGCTGATGTGGCGCGAGAGAGCACGCCACTTCGGTGGCGGGAAGGATGAGACGTGTCCAAGCCTGTACGTGCGGCCATCGGGGACAGGTGGATCAACTGCATGTTCTGCCAGGGGAGTTTCTTCCGCAACCGCGAGGTGAAGCTCAACAGCTCCGGGGCGGAATTCCTCAACTTGGCCTGGGCGAACGAGTCCGCGACCGGACTGATCTGCTGGGACTGCGGCTATGTCCATCTCTTCGCGAACGAGGAGATAAAGCTGTACAAGACGAAGAAGGGCGAGGTGTGACCCCTCATACCTGATGGATGGCGAGCTTGAACTCCGCGAGCACCAACCGCACCGAAGAGCCGCTGTCGTGGGACACCATCAGCGCCAGCGGCGTCCGCGGATGCACGAAGATCTCGTGGTGTTTGGTGAAGCACTGCACGCCAGGACTCCGGGGCCGGTGGTCGGTGGCGGTCGAGTCCGCGCCCGTCGACAGGCCGAGCGGATCCCGTACGAACCGGTCCCGTAATTCGCTGTAGCCCCCGGCCTCCCACTGGATCATCGCCGTCAGCGCACCCCATCCGTCGGCCGAGGGCCAGATCAGCCCCGCGCGGTCATCGGTACGCCAGTTCTTGATCCGGTAGCCATCGGGCTGCGCCACCTGATGCATGCCCAGCGCGTCATACGACTCGCCGGTGCCGAAGGGGAACCGCACCACGCGATACCCGCCGGGCGGGATCACCTGCGGCTCGGTGACGATCAGCGAACAGATCCGCACGGCCACGGCGCCTCCAGCGGGTCGGGTCGGCCGGGGAATCACATCACCCCGGGGGCTCGGGCCAGTCTGCGTCGGCAGCCGCCGACTGTCCATGAACCCCACCGGGCCCGCCTCTTCTGGCTCGGCAAACCCGCGATGCACCAGGTCTTTACAACGATGTAAGCGGGTGATGGCATACCCCTGCCCGCCGAACCGCTCTCCCGCGCCCCGGAGTTGACCATGCCTCGCCCCGACACACCGCCGCCCGAGATACCGAACGACGTTCCACGACCCGAATACCCGCGTCCCGGTTTCGTCCGCGAGGACTGGCTGAACCTCAACGGCACCTGGCAGTTCGCCTTCGACCCCGGGGACAGCGGCCTCGAACGCGGGCTGCCTCACCAGGAGTTGAGCGGACGGATCCTCGTCCCGTTCTGTCCGGAGTCCGAGCTGTCGGGGATCAGGGACACCGACTTCCACCCCGCCGTCTGGTACCGGCGCCACGTCCGGGTCCCGGGGTCCTGGGCCGGGCGGCGGGTGCTGCTGCACTTCGGGGCGGTCGACCACGACGCGACGGTCTGGGCCGACGGGCGCGAAGTGGCCCGGCACAGCGGCGGGTTCACCTCCTTCACCGCCGATCTCGGCGATGTGGCGGGCGCGGCCGGGGGCGAGGCCGAGGTGGCGATCGTCGTACGGGCCCGGGACGCCCGGCACGGGCCGCAGGCGCGCGGCAAGCAGGCCACCGAGTACGCCAACAGCGACTGCCACTACACCCGCACCACCGGGATCTGGCAGACGGTGTGGATGGAGCCGGTGCCCGAGGTCCATCTGCGCAGGCCCCGGATCACCCCCGACCTCGGCTCCGGGGCGTTCCACCTCGAACTGCCGCTCAGCGCCAACCGCCCCGGCCACCGGATCACCGCCCGGGTGAGCGACGCGGACGGCGCCACCGTGGCGAAGGCGACGGTGCGCGCCGACCTCGACTTGGCGCCCCGGCTGGTGCTCGCGCTGCCCGAGGAGGGCTTGCGGCCCTGGGCGCCCGAGGATCCGCATCTGTACCGGGTACGGATCGAGCTGCAGGACGCCGACGGCGCCGCCCTGGACCGCGCCGAGTGCACGGCCGGGCTGCGGTCGGTGGCCATCGACGGCAAGCGGCTGCTGCTCAACGGCCGCCGCGTCTTCCAGCGGCTCGTCCTCGACCAGGGCTGGTACCCGGACGGGCTGATGACCGCGCCGGACGACGCCGCTCTGGTCCGCGACATCGAACTGTCACTGGCCGCGGGCTTCAACGGGGCCCGGCTGCACCAGAAGGTGTTCGAGGAGCGGTTCCTGCACCACGCGGACCGGCTGGGCTATCTGGTGTGGGGCGAGTTCGGCGACTGGGGGGCCGGTACGGGGCGTACCCACCGGGACAACCAGCAGCCGACCGCCGGTTTCGTCGCCCAGTGGCTGGAGGCGGTGGAGCGGGACTACTCCCATCCGTCGATCGTCGGCTGGTGTCCGCTCAACGAGACGCACCAGGAACTCCACGACCGGCAGACCGTGCTGGACGACGTCACCCGGGCCATGTTCCTGGCCACGAAGGCCGCCGACACCTCCCGTCCGGTGCTGGACGCCTCCGGCTACTCGCACCGCGTGGCCGAGACCGACGTCTACGACTCGCACAGCTACGAGCAGGACCCGGAGGCGTTCTGCCGCCAGATGGCGGGGCTGGACGAGGACGACCCGCACATCAATCCAGAACGTCCGGGCAACCCCGACCGCGCGGGCAATCCCGGGAAGCGGGACACCGACGCGGTGTGGTCGCTGCCGTACCGCGGACAGCCGTACTTCTGCAGCGAGTTCGGCGGCATCTGGTGGAATCCGGAGGAGGCCGCGGCCGCCGGGGACGACCGCGAGGTGTCCTGGGGCTACGGGCAGCGGCCGCGCACCGAGGAGGAGTTCCACGAGCGCTTCGCCGGGCTGACCGCGGCGCTGCTGGACGACCCCCGGATGTTCGGCTACTGCTACACCCAGCTCACCGATGTGTTCCAGGAACAGAACGGCGTCTACCGCTTCGACCGCGGCCACAAGCTGGACGTGGCGCGGGTGCGCGCGGCCCAGCTGCGCCCCGCCGCCTTCGAGCGCCCGTCCGGCGAGGAGGAACGATGACCGGCCTCACCAGGCGCGGCCTGCTGAGAGGGGCGGTGTACGGGGCGGGAGCCGCAGCCACCGCGTCCGCGCTCAGCGGCTGCGGTTCGCTCGCCGGGAGCGTGACGAGCGACGACGAGATCCGTTACTGGAACCTGTTCACGGGCCCGGACGGCGCGCTGATGAAGACCCTGACGCGGAACGTCGAGAAGCGCGTACCGGGTCTCAAGGTCAGGACGACGGTGCTGGAGTGGGGTCCGCCGTACTACACCAAGCTCGCCATGGCCTCGGCCGGTGGCCGCTCGCCGGACGTGGCCATCATGCACCTCACCCGGCTGGCGGGCTACGCCCCCGGCGGGCTGCTCGACCCGTGGGACATGGACCTGCTGGCCGAGTTCGGTCTGAAGCAGGCCGACCTCAACGCCACGCTCGTCAAGCGGAGCCTGTACCAGGGCACCCCGTACGCCATCCCGCTGGACACCCACCCCTTCGTCGTCTTCTTCGACCGTGACGTCATGGACAAGGCGGGGATGCTCACGGGCGAAGGGGGGCTGGTGCCCTTCGAATCGCCGCAGCACGCGCTGGAGCTGATGGACAAGCTCCGCCAAGACGGCGGCAAGCTCGGGCCCGTCTTCGGCCACGCCAACGACCCGGCGATGAGCTGGCGGATGTTCTGGACGCTGTTCAGCCAGACCGGCGCCACGTTCGACCTCACCGGCGAGCGGGCCGAGATCGACGAGGACACCGCCGTGAAGGTGGTGCGCTTCATGGCCGAGCTGGCGCGCGACAGCCGCACGATGGACGTCCCGACGGCCATCGCCGCCTTCGCCAACGGCCGGTCGCCGATGATCTTCTCGGGCGAGTGGGACATGGCCACCTACCAGACGGCCCTGAAGGACAGGCTCGGCGGCGCCCCCATCCCCACCTTCTACGACCGTCCGGCGGGCGCGGCCGACAGCCACGCGCTGGTGCTGCCGCACCAGGACAGCCCGGATCCGGAACGCAGGCGGCGCACCCACCAGTTCGTCGCCGGGCTGGTCCGGTCCGGGCTGCGGTGGGCGGGGGCCGGTCATATCCCGGCGTACACACCGGCGGTCTCCTCCGCCGCGTACGCCCGCTTGCGTCCCCAGTCCGAGTACGCCGACGCCGCGAAGCAGCTCGCGCTCGACCCGCCCGTGTGGTTCGCGGGCTCCGGCTCCGACTTCCAGACGCGGATGTCCCAGGCGCTCGATCCCGCGATCGGCGGCTCGTCCCCGGCGAAGGCGGTCCGCACGATGGTCTCGCAGATCAACACCCTGCTGGCCCAGCCGAATCCGGCCTGATGGCGACGGAATCTCAAGAACAAGGAGCATCGTCATGAGGCCACGGTCCCCGGGCTCCACCGGGTGGCTCTTCGCCACCCCCTTCCTGGTGTTCTTCGGGCTCTTTCTCGTCGTGCCGCTCGGCATCGGCCTGTGGATGAGCTTCACCGACGCGAGCCTGACCGGGGCCGGTGACAGCACCTTCGTCGGCCTGGACAACTTCACCGAGGCGGTCGGCGACGGCCAGGTGTGGCAGACCCTCGGCAACACGGTCTGGTTCACGGTCCTGTCCACCGTCCCCCTCGTCGCGCTGGCCCTCGTGATGGCCCTGCTGGTGTACACGGGGGTGCCGGGGCAGTGGCTGTGGCGCCTGTCCTTCTTCGCCTCGCATCTGCTGCCGGTCGCGGTCGTCTACCAGGTCTGGAACATGCTGTACCAGCCGGACCGCGGCATGCTCAACGGTCTGCTGGACGCGGTCGGGATCGACGGGATCGGCTGGCTGACGGACGAGAAGTACGCGATGTGGTCCATGGCGCTGGTGACCCTGTGGTGGACCGTGGGCTTCAACTTCCTGCTCTATCTGGCCGCGCTGCAGGCCATCCCCGACCACCTCTACGAGGCGGCCGCGCTCGACGGCGCCGGGGCGTGGCGACGGCTGTGGTCGGTCACCCTGCCGCAGCTGCGCCGGACCACCGGGCTGATCGCGGTGCTGCAGGTGATGGCGTCGCTGAAGGTGTTCGACCAGATCTACCTGCTGACCAGGGGCGGCCCGGACGGGAGTACCCGGCCGATCCTGGAGTACATCTACGACACCGGCTTCACCAACTACCGGCTGGGCTACGCCTCGGCGATCTCGTATGTGTTCTTCGGAGTCATCGTCATCCTCTCGCTCGTCCAGTTGAAGATCTTCTCGCGCAGGGAGGACTGATCACGCCATGGCCCCCGAGACCCTCTCACCCCGTACGCCGGGAAAGCCCCGCTCGACCATGCCCCGGGAGGTGGCCCGGCGCCGCCACGGCGGTGGAAAAGCGTGGCACCCCACGCTCGGTGCGGGCCCCCTCCCCCGGGTGCTGACCCTGCTGGCCCTGGTACTGATGGCGGTGGCCTGGCTGGTGCCGTTCGGCTGGGGCGTGGACACGTCGTTCAAGTCGGAGGTCGACGCGAGCGCGTCGGGCGTCGACTGGCTGCCCGACGCGGGCTTCACCCTCGACGCCTACCGGACCATCTTCGACCAGGGCAATCTCCCGGTGTGGGCGGTGAACAGCGTGGTGGTCGCCGTGTGCGTCACGGCGATCACCGTGGCCGTCTCGGCGATGGCGGCGTACGCCTTCTCGCGCACCCTCTTCCGCGGCCGCCGGGTGCTGTTCGCCCTCACCGTCGCCTCGATCATGGTGCCGCCGCAGATCCTGATCGTGCCCCTGTTCCGGCAGATGCTCGCCATGAACCTCGTCGACACCTACGCGGCGGTGATCCTGCCGCAGGTGGTGGCGCCCGCGATGGTGTTCATCCTGAAGAAGTTCTTCGACGGCATTCCGCGTGAGCTGGAGGAGGCGGCCCGGATCGACGGGGCCGGGAGCTTCCGGGTGTTCTGGAACGTGGTGCTGCCGCTGTCCCGGCCGATCCTGGCGGCGGTGGCGATCTTCGTCTTCATCAACACCTGGAACAACTTCCTCTGGCCGTTCATCAGCACCAGCGATCCGCAGCTGATGACACTGCCGGTGGGGCTGTCGACCGTGAAGGACTCCACCGGACTCCGGAACGCCCAGGAGTCGGCCGCCTCGATCCTCGGCTCGCTCCCGCTGCTGGTCGTCTTCATGCTCTTCCAGCGCCGCATCGTGAAGTCGGTGGCCACCACCGGTCTGGGAGGTCAGTGACCGTCCCCGTACGCCGCGCCGCCCTCGGTGGACTCGCGGGTGCACAGCGTGTGCCCGACGACGACCTCCCGGGGCGGCCGGTCCGGCGCGTCGATCCGCTCCAGCAGCAGGCTGACGGCGTGCCGGGCGATGGCGCCCTTGTCCGGTGCCACGGTGCTCAGGCTGGGCGTGCTGTAGCGGGTGGCCTCGATGTCGTCGAAGCCCATCACGGCCACGTCCTCCGGGACCCGCAGCCCGCGCTCGTACAGGGTGCGCAGCGCGCCGAGGGCCAGCGCGTCGTTGAAGCAGAACACGGCGTCCGGTGGTTCGGCCCCGTCCAGCAGCGCGTTCATCGCCCGCGCGCCCTCCCGCAGGTGGTAGCGGGGTGTTTCGCGCTCCAGCCGGGGGTCCAGCGGCAGCCCGGCGGCCTCCAGCGCCTGGCGGTAGCCGGTCCTGCGCAGCAGCGGTGTGCCGATGTACGGCTCGGGCTGCGGGCCGACGGCGGCGATCCGGCGACGGCCGCCGCGGATCAGATGGGTCACCGCCTCCCGGGCGGCGGCCACGTTGTCGATGACCACATGGTCGGTGAGGCCACCGCTGGGCCGTTCGCCGATGAGCACGAGCGGCACGGCGCCGAGATGGCCCGCGAGCGCGTGGCCGTGCAGGGCGAGCGGGCTGACCACCAGACCGTCCACGAGCCGTTCGCCGAGGCCGTGGATGACGGACGCCTCCCGGTCCCGGTCGCCGAGGGTCTGCTCGATGAGCAGGGTGCGGCCGTGTTCCTCGGCCGTGGTGAGGAAGTGCCGCCCGAGCTCGGCGAAGTACGGGACGTCCAGCTCCGGCAGGACCAGCGCGATCATGCCGGTGCTGCCGCGGCGCAGATCGCGGGCGGCCCGGTTGGGCCGGTAGCCGAGCTGCCGGATGGCCCGCTGGACCCGCTCCCGGGTCGCGGGCGACACATGCACAAAGCCGTTGATGACGTTCGACACGGTCTTCGGGGAGACCCCGGCGAGCGTCGCCACGTCCTTGACGGTGGCGCTCCGGGCCGCGCCCGCGCGCGTCTCGCCCGGTGACGCCTCACTCTTCGCGGTCTGCTCGTTCGCGGCGGTCACCGGGCGATCCTAGGCGCTGCCGGTGGCGGACGGTACCGAGGACCAGCGGGGGCGGCCACCTCGGGAGGAACGCCACGGTCACTTCAGGGCTCCCAGGGTGACACCGGTCCGCCAGTAGCGGCGCATCGCCGTCATCATGACGGCCAGTGGCACGATCGACAGCAGGGCGCCGGTCAGGACGAGGCTGGTCAGGTCGGTACCGGACTCCAGCCGTCGGCCGCTCCAGTTGTACAGGCCCAGGTTGAGGGTCCAGTTCTCCTCACCGCGCAGCACGGTCAGCGGCAGGAAGAAGGCGTTCCAGGTGTTGACGAAGGCGAGCAGGAACACGGTGGCGCCGCCGGTGGTCATCATGCGCAGCACGATGCTGAAGAAGATCCGCAGCTCTCCGGCGCCGTCCAGGCGGGCCGCCTCCAGGAGTTCGAAGGGGACCGTGGACTCGGTGTAGACCTTGGCCAGGTACACGCTGAACGGGTTGATCAGGCACGGGATGAGCATGGCCCAGGGGGTGTCGACCAGCCCGATGGACGAGAACAGCAGATACAGCGGGAGGGTGAGCAGGGCGATCGGGATCAGGAAGGAGCCCACGACGCACGCGAACACCACGCCGCGCCCGGGGAAGTCGAAGCGGGCGAGGCCGTATCCGGTGGCGAGGGCGATGAGGGTGCCGCCGAGCGAGCCCACTCCGGCGTACAGGAACGAGTTGGCGGTCCAGCGCAGAAAGATGCCGTGGTCGTAGGTGACCAGCTGACGCAGGTTGTCCCACAGGTGCATGCCGGAGAACCACAGGCCGCCCGACTGGTACAGCCCGGTCCGGTCCTTGGTGGCGGCGACGATCAGCCACCACACCGGGAAGAGGCTGTAGGCGCCCGCCAGGACCAGGCCGATCAGCAGGAAGCGCTGGCCGCCCCGCCCGCGCGCGGCGGCGTCGGGGCGGGTGAGCCGCCGTACGGTGTGCGCCCCGAGCCGTCCGGCGCCTTCGCGGCGACGGGATTCCGTCATCACCATCAGTCGGTCTCCTTCGAGGTCAGCCGGTAGAAGAGGAAGGAGGCCACGCCGAGGACGAGGGCGAGCAGCACCGACAGGGCCGCGGCGTAGTGGTAGTCGCCCGCGTTGAACGCCTGGTTGTAGACGATCATGATCGGGGTGAAGGTGTCGCTGACCGTCTGCGGGGTGACGTTCCGGAACAGTGCGGGCTCGTTGAAGATCTGGAGCATCTGGATGATGGAGAGCATGCCGGTCAGCACCAGCGCTCCGCGCACATGCGGAATCTTGATGCTCAGCGCGATGCGGGTCTCGGAGGCGCCGTCCAGCCGCGCGGCCTCGAACAGCTCACGGGGCACCGCCTGGAGCGCCGCGTAGATGATCACCATGTTGTAGCCGATGCCGTGCCAGGTCAGCAGGTTGCCGATGGACGGCCAGACCATCGAGGGCGCGAAGAAGTTCCAGGAGAGCCCGAAGAGCCTGCCGAGCGAGGTCAGCGGGCCGACATCGGGGCTGTAGAGGTTGATCCAGACGATGGCGGCCACCACCCCGGGGATCATGTACGGGATCAGCAGCAGCATCCGGAACCGGGCGGCCGCACGCGAGGTGAGCGCGTCCAGGCACAGGGCGAGCAGCAGGCTGATGGCGAGCATCACCGGGATCTGGACACACGCGAACAGGACCACCCGCAGGACGGACGTCATGAACGCCGGATCGGTCAGGCCGTGCCGGTAGTTGTCCAGTCCGGCGAACGTCACCGTGGCGCCCCCGAGTCCGAGCCCGGACCGCTGCTCCCGGAACAGGGACTCGTGGACCGCGTAACCGATCGGGACGAGGTAGAGGAAGACGAAACCGAGCTGGAAGGGCAGCGTGAAGGCGGCTCCCTTCCAGCGCTGGGAGCGGATCATGCGGGCCCTCAGTTCTTGACGCTGATGCCGCGGGACGTAAGGTCTGCCACCGTCCACTTCTGCATATGGGCCAGCAGGTCGGTGACCTTCTGCTGCTTGTTCAGGACCTTGGCCCAGCCGCTCTGCAGTTCGGTGAACATCGCGGTCCAGTTCGGACCGAAGACCCAGTCGGTGGTGACGGTGCCCAGGCTGTCGGTGACCACCTTCTTGCCCGGCTCGTAGTTCTTCCCGAGCAGCTTGGCGGAGAGCGACTTCTTCACGTACGACGCGCTGTCGGCCAGCGCGGGCAGCACGCCGTTGCCGGTCTCGGGGCTGGCCATGGTGGACACGGCGCCGGTGTTCGTGGACATCCACAGCGCCGCGGCGGCGGCCTGCTCCTGGTGCTCGCACTCCTTGGTCACCAGGGTGAGCCCGCCGCTCTGGTTGGTCCCGGCCGGGGTCTTGGCGGGCTCGCCGGGGAAGGCGGGCCACGGGGACAGCGCCCACTGGCCGTTGGACTTGGTGAAGTTCTGGACCATACCGGCCATCTGCCAGGTGGAGATCTGCCGGGTGGCGGTGCGGCCGTTGTCGTAGTTGCGCTGCACGGCCGCGTAGTCGGCGAAGGACAGCGAGGAGTTCAGACCGTTGTCGATGATCTGCTGGATCACCTTGGCGGCCTTGAGGGTACCGGGGTCCTGGAAGTTCACCCGCCAGGCGTCGCCGTCGATGGCGTACCAGTGCGCCCCGGCCTGCATCGCGAGGACTTCGAGCGTGCTCGGGTCCTCGCCCGCGTAGTTGGTGATGTGGATGCCGTGCTTCTTCAGCACCTTTCCGGCGGCGATGAAGTCATCCCAGGTCGCGGGGGCTTTGAGGCCGTACTTACGGAAAATGTCGGTGCGCTGGATGGTGAAGGCGGGCGCTGAGCTGGTGGGAACGCCGTAGACCTTGCCCTGTACCCCGGCGCCCGCCCACGCACCGGCGTTGAACTTCTTCTTCGCCGAATCGACGTACCGGGTGATGTCGGCGAGCACGCCCTGCGAGACCAGGGTGGTCACGTATTCGGCGGTGTTCTGCACCAGGCAGGGAGCATTGCCCGCCTTGACGGCGTTGGTCAGCTGCTTCTGCATCGTCAGCTGATCGGTGACCTTGGTGTACTTGAGCTTGATGTCCTGGTGGCTCGCGTTGAACGCCTTGACGACGGCCTCGTGGCCGTTGGCCCAGCCCCAGAAGGGGAGGGTGACCGGACCGGAGCCCCCGGCGGACTCGGGGTCCCCGGAGCCGGAACCGCCGCAGGCGGAGAGCAGACCTGTCAGCGCGAGACCCGCGACGGCGGCGCGGGCGAACCTTCTCCGGGGCAGGGTGAAGTTCATCTGACCGTGATCCTTTGGCTGTTGGCGTTCTCAAAACGAACGCGAGGACGGCGGCCCGGTGGTGGCCGGAAACGGCGGACGGAGGCCGAAGAAGCGAAAGCGGTAGTAACCGGTTGCTGTGGACGGTAGGCCGATTGGTCCGCACTCGACAAGAGGGCGGGCGCGATGAGTTGTGGAAGGGGGTGAAGCGGCGGCGGCCGTCAGGAAAGACGAGCGGGCGGCTGGACGGAGTTCCGTACGACGACATGGGTGCCCAGCACCAGATGGGCACCGTCGCCGCCCGCACGGCGCCCCGCGCCGCCCTCGCGCCGGTCGGCCACCGCGCGCAGCGCGGCCCGTCCCATCTCCTCGTACGGCACATGAACGGTCGTCAGCTGGGGGGTGATCTGGGAGGCCAGCGGGATGTCGTCGTAGCCGACGATCGAGATGTCCTCGGGGACCCTCAGCCCGGCGGCGCGCAGGGCCTGCATGGCGCCCGCGGCGACCACGTCGGTCCCCGCCAGCACCGCCGTGAAGTCCAGCTCGCGCCGCAGGCTCTCCTCGACCGCCTGGTACCCGTGGCCGTAGTCGTACGGGCCGTGGAGCACCATGTCCGGGTCGAAGGGGACGCCGTACGCCTCGAAGGCCCGCCGGGCGCCCCTCAACCGGCCCTGGGCCGTGGTGAGTTCGGAGGGGCCCGGCAGCACGAGGACCCGGCGGTGTCCGGCGGACAGCAGGTGGCTGGCCATGGCGTAGGCGCCGCCCTCGTTGTCGTAGTCGACCGTGGTGGCCGCCACGTCGCCCTCCAGCGGCGGCCTGCCGACCAGGACGAGGTGCGATCCGGCCGCGTCGAGGGAGCGGGCGAACCGGGCCATCCTCAGCTGGTACTCATCGAAGTCGTACGCGCCGCCGAGCAGGACCACGGCGGCCACGCCCTGCTGGCGCATGAGGTTGACCAGCGCGAGTTCCCGCTCCGGGTCGTCCCCAGTGGTGCCGACCAGCGAGAGCCAGCCGCGCAGCGTGGCCGCGCCCTCGACTCCCTTGGCCACATGGGCGAAGGCGGCGCCGGTGATGTTGTTGATGAGGATGGCCACGGTGGGCGTGCCGCCACCGGCCAGCGAGCGGGCGTGGGCGTTGGTGACGTAGTCCAGGTCCCGTACGACCTTCATCACCCGGCGGCGCAGCTCCTCCGACACCGGATAGTTGCCGGACAGGACGCGCGAGACGCTGGCGACGGAGACGCCCGCGCGCTCCGCCACGTCGCGAATGGTGGCCCGTCCGGCGCCGCCCGACGCCTTGCGCTCGCTCACCGTAGCGGCTCCTTCACCGTAGCGACTTCCCCACCGGCCGGGCCGGGTCCCGCCCCGCTCCGGTGCGGAAACCGTATCCCATCGTTACTCCGCGGGGCGTTGCTCCATGGGCCGTTGCCCCACGGGCCGTTGCCCCGCGGGCCGTCGCTCCGCGGGGCCGGGCCGCCGGCGCGGGCGTCAGGCAACGCGGGCCAGATCCGCATGCCGCACCTCGTGGGCCAACGGCGCTCCCGCCGCCATCCGTTCCAGCTCATCGGCGACGACGCGGCCGAGGCGGGCCAGTTCGTTGCCGAGCGAACCGGCGATGTGCGGGGTGAGGAACACGTTGGGCAGCGTGTACAGCGGGGATCCGGCGGGCAGCGGTTCGGGGTCGGTGACGTCCAGCACCGCGCTCAGACGGCCCGCGACCAGTTCGTCGGTGAGGGCGCGGGTGTCGACCAGCGCGCCCCGGGAGGTGTTGACCAGCACGCCGCCGTCCCGGATGAGGGCGAGCCGTTCACGGTCCAGCATCCGGTGGGTCTCGGGGATGTCGGGGGCGTGCAGGCTCACGATGTCGCTGCGGCGCAGCAGGTCCTCCAGCGGCAGCGGTACGGCGCCGAGCGCGGCGGCCTCGGCGGGGTCCACGTAGGGGTCGTACAGCACGACGTCGAAGTCGAACGGCCGCAGCAGCTCCAGCAGTCGGCGGCCGACGCGCGAGGCGCCGATGACGCCCACCCGGCGGCCGAGGTTGCCGGTGGCCGCCGTCTCGGCGGGGGTCGGGTGGGCGTGGGTGTCCCGGAAGCGTTCACGGTGGGCGAAGGCGTCCTTGCCCGCGAGCAGGATCATGGCGAGGGTGTACTCCGCGACCGGCAGCGCGTTGCCGGTGACCGCGCTGGACACGGTGATTCCGCCGTCCCACAGGGCGTCGCCGATGAGCGAGCGGACGGAGCCCGCGGCGTGCAGGACGGTGCGCAGCCGGGGCGCCGCGGCCAGGGCGGAGGCGTCGAGGCGGGGGCAGCCCCAGCCGGTGATCAGCACCTCGGCCCGGGCCAGCGCGGGGGCGGCGGCGGGGTCGGTGAGGTCCCGTACGACGAGCGCGGTGTCGATGTCGGCCACCTGCCGGAGCCGCTCCATGAGCGGCGGCGGGAAGAGCAGGGGCAGGTGCACCGGGTCCATGGCGAACACGGCTCTCGGCGGCTGGGCACTGGGCATGACTCTCCTGAGGCGCCGGGGAAACACTCTTGAGGAAACACTGTCAGAAAGCGTCTTCTAACGTAGATCTGACGGGGAGGCGGGTCAATCGGCAGGCCGCACACCGCCGGGGCGACCGATCCTTTCGAAAGTGTGCTCTGACCCTTGACTCCGTTTCCGGACAGGGCCGAAGCTCTGGCCACGCGGCCGCAGTAACCGGTTTCCGTCCTCACACTGCGCTGGGAGTCAGCCATGAACCCACCCTTGTCCCGTCGCGCCACCCTTCAGGCGGCAGGTGCCACCGTGCTCGCCGCGGGCCTGACCGGCACCACCGCGACGGCCGCCACGGCGGCCCGGTCCGGTGCGGCCGGTGACGCCGCGCGGCTCGTCACCTATCCGGTCCCGGCGGGAGCCCCCGTGAAGACCGACAGCTTCACCGTCAAGGTCCGTAACCCGGGCGGCAGATGGCGCAGGCTCGGCACCTATCTGGCCACGCTCAACCTGGTCGACACCACCACCGGAAGTGGCCGCCAGCAGAACTCGACGCTCGCGCACTTCGACTTCTCGGGCAGCGTCGAGATCGAGGTGACCTGCCTCAAGGGCGGCGTCGAGAAGGTGCGGATACGGCCGGACTCGTACGGCATCACGCCCAAGGTGCGCGGAAACACCGCCCGGTTCCGGCTCACCGAGCCGCGCAACCTCATCGTCCAGGCCGACGACCAGATCTTCGACTGCCTGCATCTGCTCGCCCGTCCCCTGGAGACGGACCGCCCCGCCGCGGACGACCCGGACGTCATCCACTTCGGCCCCGGAGTGCACACCACCCCCGGCGGCACCCTGACCGTGCCGTCCGGCAAGACCGTCCATCTGGACGGCGGCGCCGTCCTGAAGTCCCGGGTGATCTTCAAGGACGTCGAGAACGCGGGGCTGACCGGACGTGGGGTCATCCACGCGGCGCCCGGCGGCGGCGCCACCGTCGAGGGGTCGAAGAACATCACCATCGGCGCCGTGACGATGCTCAACCCGGGCGGATACGCCGTCACCATCGGCGAGTCCGATCACATCACCCTCAGCGGTATGGCCGCCTTCAGCTCGAAGGGCAACGGCGACGGCATCGATGTCTTCTCCAGCTCCGATGTCACGGTCGACGGTGTCTTCATGCGCAACGCCGACGACTGCGTGGCCATCTACGCCCACCGCTGGGAGTACTACGGCGACACCCGCGACATCACCGTCAAGAACTCCACCCTGTGGGCGGACGTCGCGCATCCGATCAACGTGGGCACGCACGGCAACACTGACGCGCCCGAGGTGCTGGAGAACCTGACCTTCAGCAACCTCGACATCTGCGACCACCGCGAACCGCAGACGGGCTACCAGGGCTGTATCGCCCTCAACCCTGGCGACAGCAACCTCATCAGGAACGTGCGCATCGACGGTGTCCGGGTCGAGGACTTCCGGCAGGGCCAGCTCATCCATATGCGGGTCATGTACAACACGAAGTACAACACCTCGGTCGGCCGTGGCATCGAGGACGTGTACGTCAAGGACCTCAGCTACACCGGCAGCCACGGCAGCCCGTGCCTGCTGCTCGGCTACGACGCCGAACACGCCATCAGGAACGTGACCTTCGAAAACCTCGTGGTGGGCGGCCAGGTCATCGCCGACAGCATGAAGAAGCCGACCTGGTACATGGCCGCGGACTTCGTACCCATGCACGTCAACGAGCATGTGACGAACCTCAGGTTCCTCACCACCGCCGAGGCCACCGCGTCATGACCGCGCCGAACCGCCGGGGCTTCCTCGGCGGCGCCGCGGCCCTGCTGCTGGCGCCGGGCGCCGGCGGCCTGGCCGTGCCCGGGGTGGCGCGGGCCGCGGGGAACCGCGGCGGAGGCCGGGCCTTCACCCACCCCGGGCTGCTGCACGGCGCCGCCGACCTGGCCCGGATGAGGGCCGCGGTCGCCGCCCGGGAGTCCCCGGTGTACGACGGCTTTTCGGCGCTCGCGGCAAGCCCCCGCGCGTCGTCCGCGTACACCGTGCGGAACACCGGCCAGATCACCTCCTGGGGCCGGGGTCCGGCCCGGTTCATGAGCGAGGCCGTCGCCGACTCCGCCGCCGCCTATCAGAACGCGCTCATGTGGTGTGTCACCGCCCGCCCCGCCCACGCCGACAAGGCCCGCGACATCCTCGACGCCTGGTCGGCGTCGCTCACCGCCGTCACGGGCGCGGACGGACCGCTCGGCGCCGGGCTGCAGGCGTTCCTGTTCGTCAACGCGGCCGAGCTGCTGCGGCACAGCGGCTACGAGGGCTGGGACCCGGACGCCATCGCGCGCTGCGAGGAGTCCTTTCTGCGCGTCTGGTATCCGGCGGTGTCCGGCTACATGCTCTACGCCAACGGCAACTGGGACCTCACGGCGCTCCAGACCATCCTGGCCATCGGTGTGTTCTGCGAGGAGCCGACGCTCTTCGAGGACGCGCTGCGGTTCGCCGCGGCCGGTGCGGGCAACGGCAGCGTCCGGCACCGCGTCGTCACCGACAGCGGCCAAGGTCAGGAGAGCGGCCGCGACCAGGGCCATGAACAGCTCGCGGTCGGCCTGCTCGGCGACGCCGCCCAGGTGGCCTGGAACCAGGGCGTCGACCTGTGGGGCTTCGACGGCAACCGGATCCTGGCGAACGTCGAGTACGCCGCCCGCTACAACCTCGGCGGCGACGTCCCCTTCTCCCCCGACCTGGACCGCACCGGCAAATACCTCAAGACCTCGGTGTCGGACAAAGCGCGCGGCGCCCTGCCACCGGTCTACGAGATGGCGTACGCGCACTACGCGGGCGTACGGGGCCTCGCCACCCCGCACACCGAGCGCGCGGTCTTCCGCGGCACCGGCGGGGCCCGCGCCATCGAGGGCGGGAACGACGATCTGCCGGGCTGGGGCACCCTCGCCTACGCCGGGACGACGGCCTCGCCCGCCGCGCCGACCGCGCCCGCCGGGCTCACCGCGACCGGCGGCCCCCAGTCCGTCGCCCTCGCCTGGCTGCCGTCCGCGTGGGCGACCGGCTATACGGTCCGGCGCGCCACCACGCCCGAGGGGCCGTACGAGCGGATCGCCTCCGGGCTCGGCTCCCCCGCGTACACGGACCGCGCCGCACGGACCGGGCGGACCTACTGCTATACGGTCAGCGCCACCAACTCCTCTGGCACGAGCCAAAGTTCCGGCTGGGTGGCGGCGACGGCCGGGCTGCCCGGGCCCTGGTCGACCCACGACGTGGACCCCTCACCGGTCCCGGGCTCCGCCGCCTTCGACGGCGAGCGCTTCGTGCTGGAGTCGGGCGGCACCGCGGACACGTGCCGCCTCGTGCAGCTGCCCCTGCGCGGCGACGGCACGGTCACCGCCCGGATCGTGTGGCCGCTCAGCTCGCAGTACTCCACCATCGGCGTCACGCTGCGCGGCTCCCTCGACGCGGCCGCCCCGCACGCCTCGATGCTGCTCCAGGGGCTGCCGCTGCACACCTGGAGCGGGGTGTGGAGCGTGCGCCGCTCGGCCGGGGCGCCCGTCTCGGCCACCGGCAGCACCCCCGTGCCACCGTCCCAGCAGCAGGCGATCACCACCGCCGCGGCGTTCCCGATCTCCGACCTCGGCAGCCTGCCCACGTCGGCGACACCGCTGGAGGCTCCCTACGTCGAGGGCGCGGGCGACGGCTACCGGCTGCGGGCCCCGTACTGGGTGCGGGTGACCCGCCGGGGCAACCGCTGCACGGGCGCCATCTCCCCGGACGGCGTCCACTGGACCGAGGTGGGCGCCACCGAGGTCCGGCTCGGCCGCACCGCGTACGCGGGACTCGCCCTGACCTCCTGCCTGGGCGCCGACGAGGCGTACAGCGAGACCGGCACCGGCGCCTTCGACAACGTCACCGTGGCCTCCCCGGACGGGCCGCTGTGGACCGTGCCCCGCCCGATGCGCACCGCCACGGATGTGCGGGCGCGGACCGCGGCCGACGCCGTCGAGCTGGCCTGGACCGATCCCGACCCCGCGGCCCGGTACACGGTGCTGCGGGCCACGCGCGCCCACGGCCCGTACGAGACCGTCGCCACCGATGTCGGCCCGGTCGGCTTCGGCACCCGCGTCCGGCACGCGGACGCCACCGGGACACCCGGGCGCACGTACCACTACGCCGTCGCGAAGACGAACCGCGGTGGGCGCGGGCCGCGTTCGTCGCCCGCGAGCGCCCGTATGCCCGTCCCCGCCGAGCCCCAACTCATTTCCGCCGACACGGCGTTCGCGAACCACGGTGTCCCGTTCCGCCATCTCCTGCGCGCCACGCACGAGCCGGTACGGTTCACCGCGACCGGCCTGCCCGAAGGCTTGCGCCTCGACCAACGCACCGGGCTGATCTCCGGACGGCCCTCGGCGACCGGCACCTTCACGGTCACCACCGGCGCGGGCAACGCGTCCGGCACCGCCACCGGCACCCTCACCCTGCACATCGGCGCGCCGCCGCCCGCGCCCTGGTCGTACGGCGACCTCGGCGATGTCGTCCTCGACGAGCGCGCGTACGGGACGTACGGGGTGGTGGCGGTCCGTACCCCGGGGAGCACCGCGTACGACGCGGGGACGTTCACCGTGCGCGGCGCCGGAACCGATCTCACCGTCAACGGCCAGGGGATGACGGGACAGTTCGTGCGCAGGGCCGTCAGGGGAGACTGCGAGTTCACCGCCCGGCTGGTCTCGCGGACCGGGGCCACGGACGCCGACCGGGTCGGGCTGCTGATGGCCAAGTCCCTGTCGCCGTTCGACCAGGCGGCCGGGGCGGTCGTCACGGGCGGGACCACCGCGCAGCTCATGCTGCGCCCGGTCGTGGCGGGCGCGTCCGCCTTCACCGGGACCGGCCGCCTCACCCTGCCCTGCCTGCTGCGGCTGAGGCGCACCGGGACCGTGTTCGCCACGGCCGCCTCCACCGACGACGGCGCCACCTGGATCCCCCTCGCCGAGGGCGCCGTGCCCGGCTTCGGTGACGCCCCGTACCACGTGGGCCTCGTGGTCTGCTCCCGCGACCCGCTGGCCCGCACCACCACGCGGTTCGACCGCGTGCACCTCACCCCCACCCAGAGCGGAGACACACCGCGATGAGCCGCGAAAACACCCCCACCCCCGCCCACACGCCGACCCGCCGCACCCTGCTGCGGTCCGCGGGCGGCCTCACCGCCGCCCTCGCCGTCGGCGCCGCGACGGCCGCCGCCACCGGTGGCAGCGCGGGCGCCGCGCCCGCCACCTTCACCCATCCGGGCATGCTGCACGCCTACGGCGAACTCAACCGCGCCAAGGTCCGGGTCGCCGCGGGCACCGAACCGTGGCTGTCCGGGTGGAACCGCCTGACAGCCAACCGCCACTCCGCCAGCACCTGGGCCCCCAACCCGCAGCAGACCATCATCCGCGGCGGCACGGGCGAGAACTACGGCATCCTCTACAACGACATCCACGCCGCCTACCAGAACGCCCTGCGCTGGAAGATCGCGGGCACCACGGCGAACGCGGACACCGCCGTCAAGATCCTCAACGCCTGGTCGGCCACCCTCACCACGGTCACCGGCAACGCGGACCGCTTCCTGGCCGCCGGGCTGTACGGCTACCAGTTCGCCAACGCCGCCGAACTCATGCGCGGCTACAGCGGATTCGACCTCGGCCGCTTCCAGACGATGATGCGCGACGTCTTCTACCCGCTCAACAACCAGTTCCTCACCGGACACAACGACGCGTGCATCACCAACTACTGGGCCAACTGGGACCTGTGCAACATGAACTCGGTCCTCGCCATCGGGATCCTGTGCGACGACGCCGCGAAGTACGACCAGGCGGTCACGTACTTCAAGAGCGGCGCGGGCAACGGCTCCCTCCGCCACGCCGTCCCGTATCTGTACGACAACGTCGACGGCTACGCCCTCGGCCAGTGGCAGGAATCCGGCCGGGACCAGGGCCACACCATGATGGGCATGGGACAGATGGGCGCCTTCTGCGAAATGGCCTGGTCCCAGGGCGACGACCTGTACGGCTACGACGGCAACCGCTTCCTGAAGGCCGCCCAGTACGTCGCCAAGTACAACCTCGGCCAGGACGTGCCGTTCACCACCTACACCTGGGGCACCGGCCAGAACTGCGCCCAGCGGTCGCACACCGTCATCTCCGCCGCGAGCCGCGGCCAGGTCCGGCCGGTCTGGGACCTCCTGTACTACCACTACGGCCGCCGACGCGGCCTGGACGTGCCGTACATCAAGGCCATCGCCGAGAGCGTCCGGCCCGAGGGCGGCGGCGGTGACTACGGCTCGACCAGCGGCGGCTTCGACCAGACCGGCTTCGGCACCCTGCTGTACGCCAAGTAACCGCGTGCACCGGGGCCCGGCCCGGCGACCCGCGTGGCCGGGCCGGTTCACCTCGTGGCTACCCTGAATTCCCGAGCTGGGCCCTCCTCACTGCTGACGGCGCCTGAGCCACATCGACGACAGCGAACAGGAGAACGCCCCGACATGAACGCCCGTGTCCGCATATCCCCACGCAGCGCCCTGCCCCGCTGGGCGCGCCGCACCTGCCTCGGCCTGGGGCTGGTGGTCTCGGGGCTGCTGGCGCTCATCACGCTCGGTGCGGTCGTTCCGGCCATTCCCGTCCTCGGGTACTACGCGACGACCTGGGTCGGGCCCCGGCCGCTGTGGTACGTGGTCTTCGGCCTGGTCATCGCGGTGGGCGCGGTGGTGGCATGGCGGCGCGGACAGCGCAGGACGGCGGTGTTCACCACGGCCACCTCGGCGGTCACCGCCATCGGCGCGGCCACCGTGCTGACCACCCAGCTGCTCTACGCCCACGCCCAGAACGTCCCGCTGTCCCCCGCCGACGTCCTCGCCGTCGACCAGCCCACGGCGCCGCCGGACCACGTGATCGACTACGACCGCGTCGAGGGCCGCACGCTCAAGGCCGGGCTGTGGGCGCCGCGCGAGGCGCACCGTCAGGGGAAGAAGCCCATGGTGGTGTGGATCCACGGCGGCGGGTTCGCCACCGGCAGCCGGTACCAGCGGGCGGGCGACTACCGCTGGCTGGCGAACCACGGCTACCCGGTGCTGTCCATCGACTACCGGCTCACGCCGCCGCCGCGCTGGAAGGACGCCTCCGACGATGTCGTCTGCGCGATGTCCCGGCTCGCCAGGCTGGCCCGCCCGTACGGCGTCGACACCTCCCGCACCGTGCTGGTGGGCGGCTCGGCGGGCGGCAGCCTCGCGCTGAACGTGGCCTACGGGCTGGAGACCGGCCGTATCGCCAGCAGCTGCACCTCGCGGCTGCCCGCCCCGCCGGTCGCCGTCGCCGGGTTCTACCCCGCCTCGGACCTCAAGGGCACCTGGCAGGACAACGGCCTCATGGGCTACGGACGCGAGATCACCGAGGAGTACACCGGCGGCACCCCGGCCCAGCATCCCGAGCGCTACCGTTACGCCTCCGCCATCAACCGCGTCCGCCCCGGTCTGATGCCGTCCCTCCTGGTCAGCGGAGCCTCCGACCACCTCATCCGGGAGTCCCGGGTCCGCGGGCTCGCCGACCGGCTGCGGCAGGCCCACGACGACGTGGGGTTCAACGCCATCCCCTACAGCGACCACGCCTTCGACGACACGTACCACAGCATCGCCGGTGCGGTCGGCCGCAATCTGCTGCTGCGCTTCCTGAACGGCACGGCACCCCGCGCCTGAGCGCTTTCACTCAGCGGCCCCGGGGTCGGCGGGGTCGTCCGGGGCGGTCGGGTGTGCGATGGGCGCGATGCCGAGGGTTCGCGCCGCCTCGTCCAGGGAGTCCCGCCGCTGCCGGGCGTAGGTCTCGGCGGGGTCGTGTACGGGGCGCTCCAGCACCCCGGCCAGCCAGTCGGCGTCGGGGTGCGCACGCTGGCCGTCCGGGTCCGGCGGGGGCAGGAGGTCCTCGTAGACGATCGGCTCCGCGGTGATCCAGCCGCCGTGGAGCAGCCCGGACAGCCCGGCGGGCGGTCCGAGGCCGTCCCGGGGGCGGGCCGCGGGATCGGTGGCGTGGTAGGTGAAGTACGCGAGGTCCTGCCGGGCGAGTCCGGCCTCCGTGGCGGGCAGGCACATGGCCCAGATCTTGGCGGCGGCCTCCTGGCGGGTGAGCACCGGGTCGATGGCGAGCAGCCGGTCGGTCTCGGCCGTCATCGCGTCGTAGCGGGCCCGCCCCGCGGGGGTGAGCGCGATGCCGCGGGCCTCGGCCGCGCACCGCGGGCCGAAGGAGGTCCGGCGCAGCAGGATGTCCGGGCCGTCCCAGCGCGGCGGGCCCTGGATCTCGTCGGCCACCGCGACACCGCCGCGCTCCGCCATGCGCCGGTGCAGTGCGTCGAGGTCGAGGACCCGGGGGGTGAGGTGGCTGAGGTGGGAGGGGCGGAAGGCGGCGGTGGCGAGGGTGAGGAAACGCCGCGCTTCCTCGGGCGGCAGCCCCTGTTCCGCCTCGGCGCGTTCGGCGAGGCCGAGCAGCTCCGGCGGGAAGAAGCGGGGCGCGCCGGGGGCCGGGGCGGAGGCGAACACCCGGAAGGCGTCGCGGGCCAGCTCCGCGGGGTCGAGCGGCCGGAAGCAGGTCGAGACGACCGGGCCCGGGCTGGTCGCCGCCTCCGGGGCGTACGTGTTTCCCGGGTCGTACGTGTTTCCCGGGACGGCACCCGGGGCGTAGACGCCGACCGGACGCATCCCGAGGGCGGCGAAGATCTGGCCCGCCCGGCGCAGCTCGGCGGGCGTGGCGACGCCGACGGCGGCGTGCCGCTCGGCGGTCACCCGCTCGACGCTGCCCAGGCGCCGCGCCGTGGCGCCGTCGCGGCGCAGCACGTCCGCGTCGACCTGTGCGGCCACGTCCACGAGCGTGCTGTAGCCGGGCACCTCGTGGCCGTACCGGTCGGAGAGGGAGCGGGCGAATCGGGCGCGTAGCCGCCAGGGGGGAACCACGTTCATGCGGGGGTCCTTGTCCGGGGTGGCCCGGCTGTCCGGGGGTGCTCAGCCGGGGGTCGTGGCGAGGGGGGTGTCGACGCGGGCGCCGAATGCCTCGGTGGTCCAGGTCACGAACTCCTCCGCCGCCTCCCGGATGGCGTCGACGGCCACGGGCACCAGCGGGTTGGGGTCGGTGGACCGGTACACGGCGAGGACCTTGCGGCGCGGGCCGCGGCTCCGCATACGGCGCATCGTGATCGCCCGGTCGATGCCCAGGGAGAGCGCGGGGACCAGCGCGACGCCGAGGTTTTCCCGCACGATGCCGCGGATGACGTCGTAGTCGTTGCTGGTGAAGCGGACTTCGGGGCGGAATCCGGACTGGGCGCACAGGCGCAGCAGATTGTGGTGGGCCGCGGTGCCCTCGTCGTTGGTGACCCAGATGGCGCCGGAGAGTTCGCGCAGGTCCACGTGGTGCGCGTCGGCGGTGTGCTGCTCCGGGCCGCAGAGGACGATCAGTTCCTCGTCGAGGATCGGTCGGAGCGTCAGTTCGCCGGGCCAGGTTTCGGGGACGAGGTCGTACGCGTAGACGAGGCCGAGGTCCGCCCGGCCCTCGCTCACGGCCAGGGCCACGTCCGTGGCATCGCCGTCGTTCTGCAGGGTGATCTCGGCGTCGGGGAGCCGGGCGACCAGCCTTCTCAGCGCCTTGGGCAGGAGCTGGGCGCTCACGGTCGGGAACGCGGCCACCCGGAGCCGCCCCCGGTTGCCGTCGGCGTAGCCGCGGATGTCCTCCTCGGCCTCCTCCAGCCGGGACAGGAGGGCGGCGGCGTGGCGGCCCATCTGGAGGGCGGCCGTGGTCGGCCACAGGTTGCGCGGGCCGCGTTCGAAGAGCCGTACGCCGAGTGTCCGCTCCAGCGCGGCGATCTGCTGGGACACCGCCGAGGTGGTGTAGCCCAGCTCCTTGGCGGCCCCGCTGAGCGAGCCGGTGGCGAGCACCGCCTGAAGGGTCTGGAGATGGACCATGTTCAGCATGATCGTGTCCCGGGTGCCGTCGGCCCCGCGCAGCCGCCGTGCAGCCATCGGATGAGGGTGAGCGCGTCCCAGACGGGGCGGCCGGTGGCGGCCTTGAGGGCGGCGGAGTAAGGCGGGAGGTTGGTGCATTCGAGGACGAACGCGCCGATGTCGGGGTGCTCGCCGAGCACGGCCTGCGCGGCGGCCACCACCTCGGCCTCGGCGCGCGGGAGGTCGAGTGTCTCGTCGTCGCCGGTGAGGACGTGGAAGAGGTGCTCGGTGTGTTCCAGACCGGCGAGGTGGAGGCGGTCGCGCTGGGCGGGTCCGATGCCGACCGCCCGGAGGTGGGCGTCGGTGAGCGTGCTCGCGTTGACCGTGAGCACACAGCACGTCTGGTCGTGGCGCAGGGTCTGGAGCACCAGGGGGACCTGGAGGAGGCTGGAGGTGGCCACCGGGACCCGCAGGGCGTCGGCGAGCTCCGGCTGGTGGACGGCGAGGAAGCCGCAGCAGGTGGTCACGGCGGCCGCCCCGGCGTCCTGGAGGCCGGTGGCGGCGGCCGTGAGCGCGGGCAGCAGGCCCTCGGCCGAGCGCTCCACCACTTGGCGGGTACCGGCCCCCGGGGCGACCGCCATGGCGACGGGGAAGTCGAAGCTGGCGGGATTTCCCACGTCACCGACCGGGCGGGGAATCCGGTTGTCCAGCATGACGATCCCGATGTCCGCCATCGTCTCTACTCCTTCGTCAGTTCGGTGCGGTGGGTCTCCTCGAGCGCTATCACGCAGATCAGCGAGATGACCGCCGCCCCGATCACATACCAGGAGACTGCCATGCCCGATCCGGTGGCGGACACCAGCGCGGCGGCGACCAGCGCCGCGGGTGCCCCGGCGACCACGCTGGACATCTGGTAGGCCACCGAGGCCCCGGTGTACCGGTAGCGGGTGGGGTACTGCTCGGCGTACAGGACGCTGTTGAGCGCCCCGGTGGGACCGTAGCCGCACACCAGCGCCAGGACGATCGCCAGCGCGATGAGATACGGGTTGCGCGTGTCGAGCAGCCAGAAGAAGGGGACCGCGAACAGGGCGATGAACAGGGTGCCCGCGAAGTACACGGGGCGGCGCCCGATCCGGTCCGACAGCGCGGCGTACAGCGGCATCGCCGGGAGCAGCAGCGCGGCGCCGATGAGCACCCCGCTCAGCGCCCAGGACTGCGGCAGCCCGAGGTCGCCTTCGACGTAGGACAGCGAGTACACGGTGAAGAGGTAGTAGCCGATCGTGGCCGCGGCCTGTACGAAGATCAGCAGGAGGGTCTGCTTCTTGGCGTGGCGCAGAACCTCCGCGAGGGGCATCTTGGGCCGCTTCCGCGCGTCCTTCAGCGCCTGGAACTCGGGCGGCTCGGGAAGCCGTTTCCGCAGGTAGAGGCCGAAGGCCACGAGCAGCCCGCTGAAGAGGAACGGGATCCGCCAGCCCCAGCTGAGGAACTGGTCCTCGGGCAGCAGCGAGAACAGCGCCACCATGCCCGCGGAGGCCAGCTGCCCCGCCGGTACGCCGAGCTGGCAGGCCGACGCGTACAGCCCGCGGCGTTTGGTGGGGGCGCTTTCGACGATGAGCAGCGCCGCGCCGCCCCATTCGCCGCCGAGCCCGATGCCCTGCAGCACGCGCAGGAACACCAGCAGGACGGGGGCGAGGACACCGACCTGTCCGACGGTGGGCAGCAGACCGATCGCGAAGGTGCCCAGGCCCATGATCAGCAGCGTGGTCACCAGGGCCTGCTTGCGGCTGAGCCGGTCGCCGAAGTGACCGAAGATGACGCCGCCGAGGGGACGGAAGAAGAACGCGACGCCGAAGGTGGCCAGGGAGGTCAGGGTGCCCGCGGTGGAGCCGAGGTCGGAGAAGAACACCTTGGGGAACACCACGGCCGCGGCGCTGCCGTAGAGGAAGTAGTCGTACCACTCGATGGCGGTGCCGGTGAAGCTCGCCCGGGCGGCCCGCATGGCGGTCGGATGGTCGACCGCCGGGGCGGCGGAATCAGGGGGCGTGGGGAGTACTGCGTGAGCCTCCATGAGCGGATCCTTCCGGGAACCTGCACGTGCTGTGAAGAGGGCGGACAAACGGGGACGGGGATGCGGCGGGGTCAGTAGACGGGGCGGCCGCTGGAGTGTCCGGTGAGCACGGCCTCCCAGGGCGCGACGGGCGGCGGCGCGTCCTTGTGCTCGGGTACGGGGACGTGCACGACCGACGGCCCCTGGCGCCCGGCCGACTCCTTGACCAGCACCTCCAGCCGGTCGAGCGTGGTGGCCCTGGCGCCGGGGATGCCCATGCCGGTGGCCAGCGGGACCGGGTCGATCGGCCCGGGGTCCACACCGAAGTAGCGCTGTTCGAGGAACAGGTGCTGGAGCATTTTGATCCAGCCCATCGAGGTGTTGTCCAGCACGACGTACGTGATGGGGAGCGCGAGGCGGGCCGCGGTCTCCCAGTCCCCGACGCCCATGGCCAGGCTGCCTTCGGTGGTCACGCACAGGATCCGCTCGCCCGGGTGGGCGACGGCCACGCCGATGGCCGAGGCGATGGCGTAGCCCATCGGGCCGTGGCCGCGGGGGATCACCACCCGCCAGCCCTCCCCCGCGCTCTCCCAGTACGCCGAGAGGTTCGGCGTCGGGGTGCCGGGGTCGGCCACCACCCAGGCCCGCGGGCCGAACACCCGGTGCAGGACCCGGATCACCTCGCGGGGCGGGAGCAGGCCCTCGCCCGGGTCCGGCGGCTCTTCGGCGGCGGCCCGCGCCCAGGTGTCCCGTGCGGTGGCGATGCCCGCCTCCCGGGCCGCCCCGGTCGCGGCGGGGGCGGCCGGGAGCTGCTCGCGCAGCTGGTCCAGCACGGTCGCCGCGTCGCCGACGAGGGGCACGCTGCCGGGGAAGTTCCGGCCCGCACGGGAGGCGTCGGTGTCGATCTGCGCCACCCGGACACCGGGGTCGCGGGGCGGGGAGGTGTAGCCGTTGGTGTCGGTGGCATTGGCCCGGCTGCCCACGATGAGCACGGCATCGGCACCGGCCAGGTACTCGTTGGCGTAGCCGCGGCAGCCGTTTCCGCCCGCGACACCGAGGGAGAGCGGATGGTCCTCCGGGACCGCGCCCTTGCCGTGGATCGTGGTGGCCACCGGGAGCGCACCGTGCTCGGCGAGGGCGAGCAGCTCCCGCCAGGCGCCCGAGGCGTGGACACCGCCGCCCGCGAAGATCACGGGCCGCTCGGCGCGGGCGAGATCGGCGGCCACGCCCGCGACGGCGAACTCGGCGGCGCCGGGGCGGGCGGCCGGGAGCGCGGGATCGCCCTCGGGTACGGCGGCCGCCGCGTGTTCCTCCAGCACGTCCTCGGGGAGGATCAGCGCGACCGGTCCGGGGCGGCCGCCGGTGGCGGTGGCGACGGCCTCCGCGACCAGCGCGGGGATGTCCGCGGCGCGTTCGGCGGTGCGGCACCACTTGGTGACGGCGCCGAAGAGGGCCTCCTGGTCGATCTCGGTGATGGCGCCGGAGCCACGGCTGCGCCGGTGGATGTCGCTGGTGATCGCCAGGACGGGCACGCCGGAGGCGTACGCCTCGCCCAGCCCACCGGCCAGGTAGACGGCGCCACCGCCGCTGGACGCCTCGCACACGCCGATCCGCCGGAGTGTTCTGGCGTAGCCGTCGGCCATGTAGCCCGCGTGCCGTTCGTCCCGGGCCAGTACGTGGCGCAGGGCGTCGGTACGCCGCGCGAGCACGTCGTACAGGACGACGCCGGTGTCGCCGGGGACGCCGAAGAGGGTGTCGACGCCGTGCCGGACGAGCGTGTCGACGAGCAGTTCGGCCCCGGTCGGATTCGTGTCGCGAGCCATGTCCGTGTCGCAAGCCATGTCCGTGTCGCAAGCCATGGGGGGGCTCCGTTCAGAAGACGGCGGTTTCGAGTTCGAGCGCCCGGTCGGTGAACCGGGACAGCCGCAGCGCGGAGAGGTCCAGCGGCGGGGTACCGGTCAGCCACCACTCGGCGAGCGCCGCGCCGACGGCCGGGGACTGCATGAAGCCGTGGCCGGAGAAGCCCGCCGCGACCCACAGCCCGGGCACCTCGTCGACCGGGCCGACGATCGCGTGGTCGTCGGCGGTCATCTCCCGCAGCCCGGCCCAGCCGCGGGTGACCTCCAGCCCTTCCAGCGAGGGGAAGCGGTGGGTCAGCGCACCGGCCAGGGACTCGACCCGCGACCAGTCCACCGTCGCCTGTTCGCTGCTGGGCGCGGAGCGGTCGTTGCCGCCGACGATCGCCGTCCCGGCCGCCTCGGGGTGCACATACGCGCCGCTGGTCATGTCGACGGCGAGCGGCAGCCCGCCGTGCAGGGCGGGCAGCGGGCCGGTGGCGAACGCCTGCCGGGGGTGCGGCCGTACGGGGATGTCCACCCCGCACAGCCGCCCCACCCCGCGGACCTGCGGCCCCGCGGCGAGCACGACCAGCTCGGCGTCGAGCGTCCCGTCGGCGGTCCGGACGCCGCGTACCGTGCCGTCGGTGTCCGTGACGAGCCCGCGGAACTCGGTGTGCTGCCGGACCTCCACCCCGCGGGCCCGCGCTCCGCGCAGATATCCGGCGACGGCGTCGGCCGGGGAACCGGATCCGTCGTCGGCGGAGTAGGTCGCGCCGAGCAGGTCGTCGGTCCGGATCCCGGGAAAGATGTCGGCCGCCTGCCGGGGGTCGAGCATCGTCACATCGACGCCGAGCGACCGCTGCAGTTCCGCGTTCTTTTCGAAGATTCCGAGGGTGGCGGCATCCGAGATGAGGAAAAGATAACCGTGCTGCCGGAAATGCATCGGCGCCCCGGTCATTTCCTCGAAGTCGCGCCAGAACGGGAGCGAGCGGCGCACCAGCTCGATATTCACGCGCGTCGAGAACTGCTGCCGGATGCCGCCGGTCCCGTACGCGGTCGTGCCTTCTCCCGGCAGTCCGCGTTCCACCACGGTGATATCGCGGTATCCGCGTGCGCTCAGGTGGAATGCGACAGAGGTGCCGATCACGCCGCCGCCGACAATGATGACGCGGCCGCCGTTCAGTGTTTCCCGGCGCAATTGGAACCTCCTGAAGGGCATGCGGGGCACGGTGTTGCGTCAGTTCTAGACCCGGCACCCACCGCGGACAAGAGGCGTGAGATGCAGCGATACTTCACGCGCCGTAAAGCTTTCGTTCACCTCCCTCTCCAAGGGGAATTCGCAAAGCCGTCACGGCGCGGCGTCGCCGCGCTCCGCGGCCCGCGCGAGGACCTCCGGCAGATCGCCCAGCCGGTCCAGCCCCCGTACCGCCCGGACCATGCGGTGGTTCCCGGCCAGGCGCCCCCGGTGCCGGTGCAGGAAGGCCCAGTAGCCGGTGGTGTACGGGCAGGCCCGCTCACCGGTCCGGTCCCCCGGGCGGTAGGCGCAGGGGCCGCAGAGATCGCTCATCCTGTTGAGGTACGCCCCGCCCGAGGTGTACGGCTTGGTCGTCATGAGCCCGCCGTCGGCGTACTGCGACATGCCGACGACGTTCGGCAGCATCACCCAGTCGTATCCGTCGACGAAGCAGCGGTGGAACCAGTCGGTGACCGCCGCCGGGTCCCAGCCGTCCTGGAGCGCACGGCTGCCGAGCACCATCAGCCGCGGGATGTGGTGGGTCCACCCGGTGTCCCGGACCTGGGCCAGCACCGTGGACAGGCAGCGCGCGGTCACCGCGTCGGCGTCCAGCTCCAGGAACCAGCCGGGCAGCGGGGCGGTGTGGCGCAGTGCGTTGCGGCCGCGGTAGTCCTCGCCGAAGTGCCAGTACAGCTGCCAGACGTACTCCCGCCAGCCGGCGATCTGCCGTACGAACCCCTCGACCCCGGCCAGCGGCGCGGCGCCGTCGCGCCACGCGCGCTCCGCCAGCTCCACGCACTCGGCCGGATGCAGCAGCCCGAGGTTGAGCGGTGCCGACAGCAGGCTGTGGCACATCACCGGGTCCGCCGCGAGCATCGCGTCCTCGTACGGCCCGAAGCAGGGCAGCCGGTGGGTCACGAAGTGGCGCAGCGCGGCCCGCGCCTCGCGCCGGGTCGCGGGAAAGCGCCGCGGGCCGTCCCGGCCGACGAAGGAGACCGTGCCGTCGCGTTCCCAGCGGTCCAGGTCGTGCCGCACCCGGTCGTCGATCTCGTCCTCGTCGGGGCGCCAGGGTCCGGGCGCGTCGAGGGTGCGCGCCCGGGGCGGTGGTTCGCGGTTCTGCCGGTCGAAGTTCCACCGGCCGCCCGCGGGCTCGCCGCCGTCCATCAGCAGCTCGTGTCCGCGGCGCACCCAGTGGTAGAAGTCCTCCATCCGCAGGCGGCCATGGGCGTGTTCCCCGGCCCATGCGGCGAAGTCGGCCATCGGCACCAGGAAGCCCTTCGCGGGGAGCACGTCGACCTGGCCCAGGGAGCCGACCAGCTCCAGCGCCCGGCGGGAGGTGGGGTGGCAGACCGTCACCCGGTCCCGGCCTGCCGCCTCGGCCAGCCCCTCGCGGTACGTCCGGGCCCGGACGTACCGCACCCGGTCACCGAGTTCGGCCGCCCGGTGGCGCATCGCCGACAGCAGCAGATGCGCCTTGGCCCGGTGGAAGCGACGGCGGCTCAGCACCGACGTCGCCTCGATCATGATCAGCGGGGCCTGTGCGTCGGGGCCATGGCGGCGGTGGTCGGCGAAGTGCGGACCGAGCTGGTCCCCGAAGAGCCAGTGCCGACGTGTCGTCATCCTTCGAACTCCTCCCCGTGAAAACTGATATGTCAGGCTATGGGCCATGGCCGTCCGCCCGTCCACGACGCGCCACGCATGCCGCTCCGCCGACCGCCCGGCGACCGGCGGACAGGCAGTAGTGACATCGGATTTAAGGCTTTTGATCACTTGAGGCGTTCCCGCCCGTTTGCCGCCCAGGGCCCTCGACAATGTGCGCATGGCCGAACACTGGAAGCGAAAGCTGGACCGGCTCCACGCGGATCTGGTGCGGCGCGACGATCCCGCCGCCTGGGTGACCGAAGCCGACGCCGTGGACGCGTCCTCCCGCTACCCGCATCTCGCGCTCCGCGGCCCCGTCTTCGGCCTGGCCGTACAGGACCCCGCCGCCGGGGAGCACTGGCAGCTGGTGAAGCCGGTGACCAGCGGCACGCCCCAGGAGGCCCGGGACGAGCTGAACTCGCTCCTGTGGTTCAGGGCCCGGGACGACACCGACGACGCCGCCACCCGCCGCGAGCTGCTGGCGGCCGTCGCCCGGCTCGAGAAGGAGCCGCTCGACGAGGCGACCGTGCTCGGGGTGCGCTACCGGGTGGTGCGCGGGGACGAGTTCGCCCGCACCGGCGAGCACAACCTGGAGCCGCCGCGGCCCACCGACCCGGAGCCGTCCATCGTCTCCTGGGACGGACGCCACGAGGCCCGGTCGCCCGACACCGGGTTCGTGCTGGACCCCGAGCAGGACGAGGCCGGGCTGATGGCGGGCGCCATGAAGCTGGCGCTGAGCACCTTCGCCTACTCCGGACCGCGGTTCCCCGCCGTCGTGCGCAAGCACTCCGAGCGGGCCGTCACCACCCACCCCGACATCGTCCTGCTGCCCGTCGGCTTCGGCGTGGCCGAGCGCGCCGGGCAGCGGTGGCGGCCGCAGGGCGCCCTGATGCCCACGCCGCACGACGCGCGGCGGCTGCTCTACCAGGGGATGGCCGAAATGTGGCCGCTGCTCTACGAATACAGCGACAGCAAGCGGGCGGTGTACGCACGGGCCGCCGAGGAGTTCAGACGCGCCCGCCGGGCCGACGAGGCCCGCGTGGAGGGCCGTCTGTTCCGCATCTGCCGGATCGAGCGGATGGTGCGCAGCGGCCGCGACGGGCCGGAACCGCCGCGCCCCTCGGACCTCGACAACTACGGCCCCATGAAGATGCACCCGACCATGGACGAGCACGGCACCATCCTCGACAACGGCTGAGCCCGCTGGCGGTTCAGCCCTCCGCGGCCGCCCGGTCCGCGTGGCCCCCGGCCCCGAGCAGTCCGGTCGCCTCGAAGCGGGTCCGCTCGGCCAGCCGGGGCAGCTCCCGCGTGGAGAACCACGTGACCAGCGGCGGCAGCAGGGGGCGGACCGGCTGGGCCAGGCGCAGCCAGGGCGGGGCGTAGGCGGTGGCGGCGCGGCGCTCGATGGCGGACACCATGCGCGCGGCGACCGCACCGGCGGGGTGGACGCGCCTGGCCGGTGGCGGCATATGGGCGCGCAGTTCCCTCAGCACCCCGTACCGGTCCGCGTCGCGGATCATGTCGGTGGCGGTCCAGCTGAGATAGCCGATGCCGACACCGACCCCCTGGTGGGCGAGTTCGGCGCGCAGTGACTGGGCGAAGGACTCGGCACCCGCCTTCGAGGCGCAGTACGCGCTCATCATGGGCGCGGAGCCGAAGGCGGCCGTCGAGGCGATCTGGAGGAAGTAGCCGCGGGTGGCGAGCAGTCCGGGCAGAAAGGCCCGTGCGGTGTTCGCGCTGCCGATGAGGTTCACCTCGATGACGCGCCGCCAGGTGGCCGGATCCGATTCCCCGAAGGGCCCGCCCTCGGCCACGCCCGCGTTGGCGACGACCACCGACGGGGTGCCGACGCGGTCGTGGATCTGCCCGGCCACCCGGGCCATCGCCGCGTCGTCGGCCACGTCCGCCTCGTACGTGTGGGTTTCCGTGGAGAGCGAGTCGGCCACCTGCGCGAGGGTTTCCTCTTCCCGGCCGAGGAGGACGACGCGTGCGCCGCGCCCGGCCAGTTCCCGGACCATGGCCGCGCCCAGTCCGCGGGCGGCACCGGTCACGACGGCGAGGCGTCCGGTCAGGGGGCTGGGGTTCGGCACGTGGCGCTCCCTGGTCGTAGGACGGGGCTGAGGCGACCGTACGGGCCCGGGCCCGGCCGCGGCGCGATCACCGCCGTGGCCGCCGGGCGGTGGCACCTGTTCGGCGGTGGCACGCGGCGTGCCCCCGCCGGTGGCCGGTCATGGCCACCGGCGGGGGCGCCGTCGCATCTCCGCGGGTCCGCTCCTGTCAGGCCGCCGCGGGGCGGGGCTCGGGCACGACCGGTGCCAGTCGGCCCGTGCGGTGCAGTCCGAAGAGCGCCGCCGCGCAGGACAGGCCGAGCGCGAGCAGCACGATCCACGGGACGGCGGGCATGCCCGCCTCGCGCGCCGCGTCCAGCGCCGCGCCGGTGAGCAGGTTCCCGAGGGTGATGCCGACCCCGCAGATGGTGTTGTACAGCCCGTAGTGGGTGGCGACGAGCCGCTCCCCCGAGAGCCGGACGATGGTGTCCATCTCGAACGGGTAGGCGATCATCGTGCCCACTGCGAGCAGGAACGCGGCGAGCGCGGGCGGCACGGCCGCGAGGATCCACCGGCCGGGTCCGCCGTCCGGCACCGGCAGCGCGGTCGCCACCAGCAGCGGCAGGAAGGCCACGCCCATGAGGGCCAGCCCCCAGCCCAGGGCCCGCCCGGGCGCCATGCGGGCCTTGCACCACGCGGTCACCCGGGTCTGCCCGACGATGGTGCTCAGCCCGGAGACGGCGAAGAGCAGCGCCACCGCCGCGGTGCCGAACTCCCCTTCGCCGCCGAGCCGCCGTACCTCCAGCGGCAGGGCCAGATAGACCTGGAAGGACAGCACATACGAGCCGATCATGGCGACGGAGAACAGCAGGAACGGCCGGTTGGCCACGATCCCGCGCCACTGGGTCAGCACCCGCTCACGGCCCTCCGTCCCGGGGACCGGGACGTCATCGGCGCGGCGGGCGGGCAGCGACCGGATCTGCACGACGCTCAGCAGCGCGAAGATCCCGGCCGAGACCAGGCAGGTGACCTGGAAGTCGACGCCCGTCAGCACCATGCCCACCAGCGGGCCGAGCAGGATTCCGGCCTGGTAGAAGATGTTGAACAGTGCGAACGCCTCCACCCGGCGCTCCCCCGCGTCCGCGGCCAGATAGGCCCGGACCGCCGGGTTGAACAGGGCCCCGGCGAGTCCGGTGGCCGCCGAGGCGGCCAGCAGCGCGGGCAGCGACTCCACCAGCCCGAGCGTCGCGAAACCGGCGGTGCGCAGCACACACCCCGCCACGATCAGCGGCTTGTAGCCGAACCGGTCGGCCAGGGCGCCGCCGACCAGGAACATGCCCTGCTGGCTGAAGTTCCGTACGCCCAGGACGAGTCCGACCAGCCACCCGGCGAGCCCGAGCGTCCCGGACAGATGCGCGGCCAGATAGGGCATGAGCATGTAGAAGCCGAGGTTGATGGTGAACTGGTTCACCATCAGCAGCTGGACACTGCGCTCGTACGAACGCACCTGGGTGAGCGTCGCCTTCATCGGGCGGCCTCCGGTGCGGCCGGGGCGGCGCGCCGTGAAGGACCGGCCGGAGCGCCCGGGGCGAGCGGGTCGACCACGGCGGTGCAGCGGGTCCAGCGGGCCACTTCCCGCTCGCCGGGGTGCCCCATCGAGTCCGGTTCGGATGCGGGCGGCTGATCCAGCAGGCCGTTGGCGGCGCAGTAGTCGTCGTTGTACACGGTGTCCAGATACCGCTGCGGACCGTCCGGGAACACCGCGACGATACGGGCGTCCGAGGGGTGGGTACGGGCCAGCCACCCGGCGACCAGAGCGACCGCGCCCACGCTCCAGCCACCGGTGGCGTAGTGCGAGGAGGCCAGTTGACGGCACGTCCACACCGCCTCGTGCGGGGCGACCCAGTGGACCTCGCTGAAGTTGTCGTAGGCGACGTTGCGGGGATAGATGCTCGACCCCAGGCCGCGCATCAGCCGGGTGCGGGCGGGCTGCCCGAAGATCGTCGAGCCGATGGTGTCCACCCCGACCACCGTGATCTCGGGGTAGAGCTGGCGCAGCACCCGGGAGACCCCCGCGGAGTGTCCGCCGGTGCCCACGCTGCACACCAGGATGTCGATGTGGCCGAACCGGGAGGCCAGTTCGAGGGCGAGCGGGGTGTAGGCGGCGGTGTTGTCGGGGTTGTTGTACTGGTCGGGGCACCAGGAACCGGCGCGCCGGGCGAGGAGTTCGGTCACCCGGTCGCGGCGGGCCTGCTGCCACCCGCCCTCCGGATGCGGTTCGGTGACCATGTCGACCCAGGCTCCGTAGGCGGTCAGCAGCCGGGTCATCGACGGCTCCAGGCCGGGGTCGGTGACGAGGGTGACGGGATGGCCGTACACCAGACCGGCCAGGGCGAGGCCGAGGCCCAGCGTGCCGCTGGTCGACTCGACGATCGCGCCGCCGGGGCGCAGGTCTCCACGGGCGCGCGCCCGTTCGACCATGTGCAGACCGGGCCGGTCCTTGATGCCGCCGGGGTTGAAGCCCTCCAGCTTGGCCCAGAAGCCGCGGCCCGCCGGGGCCAGCGGCTCGGACACCCGCAGGACGGGCGTGTTGCCCACCAGCCCGGACAGGCCGGGGACGGTGGGGGTGGCGTCGTTGAGAGTCGGAGATCGCATCTGTCCGCTTTCGATGGTTGATGGCTCGTCGGATGCTCATCTCGGGCACGGTGCAGCGCGGTGGGGCATGCACCGATCCGCGTCCGGCCGCCGAAGGGCGGCGGCCGGGGCGCGGGCCACGGCGGTCGGCTCTATATGCGCCACCGACTGGTCGAGCAGAGGGTGGATCTGATCGTCGGCGCGCGCAGGGAGAGCGTGTGCGGGCGGTCCGGACGCGCCGCGGGGACCACGGTCCGGCAGGTCTCGGCCGCGACGGAGGCGGGAAGGGCACGTGCCGACGGATGCGCGGCCCGGCCGGACGTTTCCTGGGGCGCGGGCGCACAGTGCTCGGGGCCCGCGGGCGCGTCAGCGGATGGCTGCCCGGCGGTGTCGGCGGCTGGGGACAGCCGGGAGCCGTCGGCAACCTGCGTACCCGCGACGGGTTCCGCACCGGCCGCATGGCCGAGGCAGGTGGTTCCGGTCAGCAGCAGTGCGCTCAGGACGAGCGTCAGGAGACGGCGAGACCATAACGGGCCGCGGGCGGCCCGGGAATGAGGGCGTGGGACAGGGATCGGCACGGTTTCTCCGCATGGCGGCCGCCCTCCCGCCGCGCGGGGCGGGAGGTGGCGGACTGGAGTCGGCTGGGAAACGGAAGACGGGCGCCGGTGGGCGACCAGGTCCGAGACCGAGCCGTACTAGGGGGTGTCTTGCCGGTCAGGCCGGATCAGCGAGCGGCGTCAGGGGGCACCTCCCAGCGGTAGCTGGGGGAGGCGCCGCGTGCGACGAGCGCTGGGCCGCGAGGTGCCGCCCGCCGCGGCAGCGGCTGATGTCACAGCGGCGTCGGGAGCCCGGCCTGACCGGCGAGGCATCCCCTAAACGCGCAGAACCGCGGTCCGCTGGAGATCGTGCGAGGGGGAACCGGCCGCCGGGGTCGCGACCGGGCGCGAGGACGAGATGTGCCCCGCCGCGGCGGGCGCGCCCTCGGCCGGGAGAGCGGGACACGGGGCGGCGGGCTCGGGCCCCTGCTCGGGCTGTGCGAGCACGCATTCGTGCGCGGAGTGGGCCGCCTCGTCGTCATGATGACGCCCCGCGGCCCCGGACTCCGAGGTCTCTTCCGCGGCCTCCGCCACCGTCTCTTCCGGGGCCTCGCCGTACGCGGCGGATGCCACCGGGGAGGACGCGCAGCCGGTCAGATGGCCGGATACGGCTTCGGCGCTCACGGCGTGCAGGGAAACGAAGCCGAGCAGGAGGGCGGCCAGGCACAGCAGACGCAGCGGGCTCGCCACCACGCGAGCCCGCCGGATACCGAAACGCGACCGGGCCGTGACCATGCGGTGATCCTAAGCGTTCCGTACGGCTACGCTGCGATACCGCTCGGGAGCATGTCGTTAACAAGCCAGACACGCGCCGCGCGCGGTACGCACCCCTCCGGGCCACAGCCGGGACCCCGGCCGCGGATAACCCGGCGACCAGGTATTGCGCTCGGTCACGGATCGGCCGGAACATGATCCTCCGCGCGGGGAGGGCTAGCAGACGACCCCGAATGATCTTGCCCCTGTCGAGTGGCCGGAGGGGAATGTTATAAATGCCGACATGAGCAATTTTGCTCGTATGGTCCGGGGCCGAATAGGGGCGCTGTCTCGGGCGCCGAGCCTCGCCGGACAGGTCTTCATCCTTCAGGTCCTCCTCACACTCGTCCTCGTCTCCCTGGCGGTGGCGGCGCTTGTGCTGGAGGCCCGGAGCCATGCCACGGACGAGGCCCGCCAGCGGTCGCTGGCCGTCGCCAGAACGTTCGCGGAGGGGCCCGGGATCGCCCGGGCCATGGCGGGCGACCACCCGACTTCGCTGCTCCAGCCCCACGCCGAGGAGACGAGAAAGCGCACCGGCGTCGACAGCGTCGTGGTCTTCGACCGGCAGGGAATGCGCCTCACCCACCCCGAGACGGCATTGATCGGCAAGCGGATCATCGGGCCCGACTCGGTGGTGCGGCAGGAGCTGGCCGGAAAGACGATCGCCCGGACCTTCCGGGCGAGCCAAGGCCCCTCCGTGATCTCGGCGGTCCCGGTCACCACGTCCGACGGCACGCTGGTGGGCGGGGTCTCGGTCGGGGTCCGGATCGAGAGCGTGGACAGCGCCGTGGACCGCCAGCTGCCGCTGCTGCTCGGCGCCGGTGGCGCGGGCCTCGCCCTGGCGACGGCCGGGACGGCGCTGGCCAGCAGGCGGCTGCGGCGGCAGACCCACGGCCTGGGGCCCGCCGAGATGACGCGCATGTACGCCCACCACGACGCGGTGCTGCACTCGGTCCGGGAAGGCGTGCTGATCATGGACGCCGACGGGCGGCTCCTGCTGGTCAACGACGAGGCCCGGCGGCTGCTCCAGCTGACCTCCGACACCGACGGGCGGCTCGCCACCGAACTCGGCCTCGAACCGGGGCTGACCCGGCTGCTGGCCGCGGGGCAGCCCGTCACCGACGAGGTGCACGCCGCCGGGAACCGGCTGCTGGCCGTCAACATCCGGCCCACCGACCGGGCCGGCGGCCCCGCCGGGAGCGTGGCGACGCTGCGGGACACCACCGAGCTGCGCGCGCTGTCCGGCCGGGCCGAGGCGGCGAGCGAGCGGCTGCGGCTGCTGTACGAGGCCGGGGTACGGATCGGCTCCACCTTGGAGCTGACCGGCACCGCGGAGGAGCTGGTGGGGGTGGCCGTCCCCCGGTTCGCCGACATCGCCACCGTCGAACTGCTGGAGCCGGTGCTGCGCGGCGAGGAACCGGCGGCGCTCCCCGGCGTACTGCACCGTACGGCGGTCGGCGGCGTATCCCCCGGACACCCGCTCTTCCGCTCGGGCGAGAAGGCCGTCCATCCGCCGTCCTCGCCGCAGCGCCAAGCGCTGGAGAGCGGACAGGCCGTCCTGCGCGCCGACCTGCGCGACGCCACGGACGCCGCGGAGGAGCCCGCCGGGTACGCGGCAGAGGCCCGGCGCCTGCTCGACCAGGACATCCACTCGCTGATCACGGTTCCGCTGCGCTTCCGCGACGTCACCCTGGGCGTGGCCACCTTCTGCCGGACCCGGCCGAGCGCACCGTTCGACGACGAGGACCTGGTGATCGCCGGGGAGCTGGCCGCGCGCACCGCGGCGTGCGTCGACAACGCGCGCCGCTACACCCGCGAGCACACCATGGTCACCACCCTCCAGCGCAATCTGCTGCCCGGCGCGCTGCCCGACCAGGACGCCGTGGAGGTGGCCTCCCGCTATCTGCCCGCGCGGGCCGGGGTGGGCGGGGACTGGTTCGACGTGCTCCCGCTCTCCGGAGCCCGGGTAGCCCTGGTCGTCGGGGACGTGGCCGGACAGGGACTGCACGCGGCGGCCACCATGGGCCGGCTGCGCACCGCGGTCCAGAACTTCTCGGCGCTGGACCTGCCTCCCGACGAGGTCCTCGCCCTCCTGGACGAACTGGTCGCCCGGCTCGACCTGGAGCGCGAGTCGGACGCCGACAGCACGCGCATCACCGGCGCCACCTGCCTGTACGCGATCTACGACCCGGTCTCCGGCCGGTGCAGCATGGCCCGGGCCGGGCACCCGGGCCCCGTACTGGCCTATCCGGACGGCACCGTGAACCTCCCCGAGGTACCGGCCTCGCCGCCGCTGGGCCTGGGAGGGGAACCCTTCGAGGCGGCCGACCTGCCGGTGCCCGAGGGCAGCCGACTGATCCTGTACACCAACGGACTTGTCGCGAGCCACGACCGGGACCACGACACCGGCCTGGCCCTCCTGTGCCGCACCCTCTCCGCCAACCCGGACCTCGACCCCGGCGACACCGGCCAGGAGCTGTTCTCGACCGTGCTCCCGGCCCGTCCAAGCGATGACGCCGCCCTGCTGGTGGCCCGCACCCGGCTGCTCGACCCGGAGAACGTGGCCGAGTGGGAGGTCCCCTCCGACCCGGCGGCGGTCGCCCCGCTCCGCGCCGCCTGCGCCCAGCGGATACGGGACTGGGGGCTGGGCGACACCGTCGACGCCGCCGAGCTGGTCATCAGCGAACTGGTCACCAACGCCCTGCGGTACGGCGCCCCTCCCGTACGGATACGCCTGCTGCGCGGCCGCAGCCTGATCTGCGAGGTGTCCGACGGCAGCAACACCTCGCCCCATCTGCGGCGGGCCGGACTGACCGACGAGGGCGGCCGGGGCCTGTTCCTGGTCTCGCAGCTCGCCTGGCGCTGGGGCACCCGCTACACCGCGGACGGAAAGGTCATCTGGGCCGAGCAGACGCCGCCCCGCCCCGGCGGATGACCCCGTACACGGCCGCTTCACCCCGAAGATCACAGTGAGAAGCGATGGCTGATCCGGCGTACTGAAGGGGGAGGGGAACCACCCTCGACGCTCTTCCACGCCGGAGGTACCTCACCCGTGACCCTCACCAAAGCGCCCCCGGCCCGGGACGGCCGCCGGGACGGCGCGGACGCTCCCCGGGGCCGACGGTTCAACTCCTCCCTCGTCCTGGCCCTGTTGCTGGTCCTGGTGGTGGCGCTGCAGGGGCCGGTTCGCGGGGCGTTGTCCGCGCCGGTGATGCAGAGCTGGATGACGGTGTTCGTGGCGGTGGTCGTCCAGGCCCTGCCGTTCCTCGTCCTCGGCGTGCTGCTGTCGGCCGTCATCGCGGTGTTCGTGCCACCGTCGTTCTTCGCCCGCGCACTGCCCCGGAACCCCGCCCTCGCGGTGCCGGTCGCCGGGGTGGCCGGGGCGGTGCTGCCCGGCTGCGAATGCGCCTCCGTACCGGTGGCCGGGGCGCTCGTACGACGGGGTGTCACCCCGGCGGCGGCGCTGGCGTTCCTGCTGTCCGCCCCCGCGATCAACCCGATCGTGCTGACCGCCACGGCCGTCGCGTTTCCCGGCGAGCCGCGCATGGTCCTCGCCCGGTTCGCGGCGAGTCTGCTCGTGGCATGTGCGATGGGCTGGCTGTGGCAACGGCTGGGCCGTACCGACTGGATGCGGCCACCGGCCCACCCGTCGCTCGACGGCCTCGGCAAGGGTGCGGCGTTCTGGGGCTCGATACGCCACGATGTGATGCACGCGGGCGGCTTCCTGGTCGTGGGCGGGATGACCGCGGCCACCCTCAAGGCCATGGTGCCCGCGAGCTGGCTGCACACGGCGGCCGGTAACCCCGTGGTGGCGATCCTCGCCCTGGGGCTCCTCGCGGTGGTGTTGTCGATCTGCTCCGAGGCCGACGCGTTCGTGGCCGCGTCGCTGTCGCAGTTCTCGCTCACCGCCCGGCTGGCGTTCCTCGTGGTGGGGCCGATGATCGACCTGAAGCTGTTCGCCATGCAGGCCGGTACGTTCGGCCGCGGGTTCGCGCTGCGGTTCGCCCCCGCCACCTTCACCGTGGCCGTCCTTGCGTCGGCGCTGGTCGGGGCGGTGCTGCTGTGAACCGACAGGCCCAGGCAGCCGCGCTGTTCCTCCTCGGCGTGGCCGTGCTGCACGCCGGGTTCACCGACCTCTATCTGCGTTACGTCAAGGCCGGGTTGCGCCCGTTGCTGCTCGCGGCCGGTGTCGTGCTGATCGCCACCGCCGTCGCCACCGTCCGGTACGAACTGCGGCCACGGCGCGACCGGTCCGGACCGGAGCACGGAGACGGCCACGGCCACCGCGAACCGCGCGTGTCCTGGCTGCTGGTGCTGCCCCTGTTCGCTCTCATCCTGGTCGCCCCGCCCGCGCTGGGCTCCTACAGCGCCATGCACGCGGGCACGGCCCTGCAACGGCCGCCCTGGGGCTTCCCCACTCTCCCCGCCCGCGACACCCTCTCCCTCAACGTGGCCGACTACGCGGGCCGCGCGGTCTACGACCACGGCCGTTCCCTCCGCGGCCGCCACATCAAGATCACCGGCTTTGTCGCCCTCGACCGCCGCGGCGCGCCCTATCTCGTGCGCATGGCGCTCAACTGCTGCGCCGCCGACGCGCTGCCCGTCAAGGTCGGCCTGTCCGGGCGGACTCCCCCGGTCCTGCGGCCCGACACCTGGCTCGAGGTCACCGGCACCTACACGCCCAAGCGCACCAGGGACCCGGTGGGCGGGGGTGCCATTCCGTACCTCGACGTCAGCCGGGCCACCCCGGTCCCGGTACCGCGCGACCCGTACGACGAGAGCTGGAACGGCTGAGCCGCGCCGGGTGCGGGAGGGGGGTCAGCGTATGGCCGCGGGGAAGCCGCGGATGAGGTCGGCGGCCTTCTCCGCGGCCATGATGACGGGCGCGTTGGTGTTCCCGCGCGTCACCGTCGGGAACACCGACGCGTCGACGACCCGCAGCCCCGCCACGTCGAACACCCGCAGCTCGGGGTCGACCACGGAGCCGATGGCACAGGTCGACGTCGGGTGGTAGAGCGTCTGCCCGACCCGTCGCGAGAAGGCGAGCAGGTCCGCGTCGGAGTCCGAGTGCGGCACGTCGAACGGCCCGGTGGTGACCCCGGCCAGCGCGTCCTGCGCCGCGATCCGCAGGGCGATGCGGACCCCCTGGACCATGCAGTACCGGTCCTCGGGCGTCATGAGGTAGTTGTGCACGATCCGGGGTGCGGCGTCCGGGCGCGCGGAGTCCAGCGTCACCCGGCCGCGGCTGGTCGGGGCGAGTACGCACGGGCCCAGCGCGAAACCGTGCTCGGTGGCGGGGGCGAGCCCGTCGTCGTGGAACAGCACCGGTGCCATGTGGAACTGCACATCCGGGGCGTCCAGTCCGTTCCGGCTGCGGAAGAAGCCACCGGCCTCGCCTATGTTGCAGGTCAGCGGGCCGCGCCCCTCCTTCGCCAGCAGCGCGGCGTTCTCCGGGGTCGCCGCGGTCATCAGCGATTCGACATCGGTGCGGTAGTTCAGCAGGGCCATGTAGTGGTCCTGCAGCCCCTCCCCCACCGGCAGGTCGCTCACCACATCGACGCCGAAGGCCGACAGCGTGGCGGCGGGCCCGATCCCGGACAGCATCAGCAGCTTCGGGGACTCGTAGGCGCCCGCGGACACGATCACCTCACGCTCGGCGCGGATCACCTCGACCGTGCCACCGCGCTCCACCTCCACTCCCCCGGCCCGGCCGCCCTCGATCAGCACACGGTGGGCCCGCGCCGAGGAGTACACCGTGAGGTTCGGCCGCCCCAGGACGGGGTGCAGATAGGCAACGGCCGCGCTGCAGCGCATGCCACCGCGCTGGGTCAGCTGAAATCGCCCCACACCGAACTGCGTCGCGCCGTTGAAGTCCTCGTTGCGCGGGTGTCCGGCCTGCTCCGCGGCCTCGATGTACGCGGTGGCGAGCGGGTGGTTGGACCTGCTGTCGCTGACGGTGAGCGGCCCGCCCACCGAGTGGAACACGTCCTCGCCGCGCTCGTTGTCCTCCGCGCGCCGGAAGTACGGCAGCACTTCGGCGTACGACCAGCCCGTGGCCCCGGCGGCGGCCCAGCCGTCGTAGTCGGCGGGGTTGCCGCGTATATAGATCATCGCGTTGATCGAGCTGGAGCCGCCCAGCACCTTGCCGCGGGGCAGATAGGTCTCCCGGCCACCGAGCCCCGGTTCCGGGCCCGACTGGAGGTTCCAGTCGACCTCGCTCTTGAACAACTGGGCGAAGGCGGCGGGAACGTGGATCTCCTCCGCCGTGTCGGGACCTCCGGCCTCGATCAGCGCCACCCGGACCTCGGGGTCCTCCGACAACCGGGCGGCCAGCACACACCCCGCGGATCCGGCGCCGACGATGACGTAGTCGTGAGTTTTCATCCCTTTTCCTTTGACCGAGAACTGCGCGGACTGGGCCCGTCCATTGTCCTGGTACGCATCATGTGGGGCTCGGGCAGGTCGATCTGACGCCGGATCAAGACGCCCGGGGCTTCTTGCCCACAAAGTCCCCCGCTGACACACTCATGCGCGGTAAGCGCTTACTGAACGAGTGCACGTGCTCCTCCCCGTTCGAGATGCCGAGATACGGAGAAGACAGTGAGCCGACACAGTCGCAGGCACGTGATACGGACCGGTCTCGGCGCGGCGGCCGCGTCGACCGTGCTGGGCGCGGCCGGTGGCACCGCCCGCGCCGAGGCCGCCACCGAAGGTCCGCGGGGGGCGGGCGCGGCGCGGGGGCGGCTGCCCTGGGTGGCCGACCTGGGTGATGGCCGCTATCGGAATCCGGTGCTCAACGCCGACTGGTCCGACCCCGACGCGATCCGGGTGGGCGACCACTTCTATCTGGTCGCCTCCACCTTCAACCGCACCCCCGGGCTGCCCGTCCTGCGCTCCACCGACCTGGTCAACTGGACCGTCATCGGGCACGCCCTGACCGAGCTGCTGCCCAAGGACCACTTCAGCGAGCCGCGGCACGGCCAAGGGGTGTGGGCCCCGGCCCTGCGCCACCACGACGGCAAGTTCTGGATCTTCTATCCGGACCCGGACTTCGGCATCTTCGTGGTGACCGCCACCGATCCGCGCGGCCCGTGGAGCACACCGCATCCGCTCAAGCCGGGCAAGGGCTTCATCGATCCGTGTCCGCTGTGGGACGAGGACGGGCGGGCCTATCTGATCCACGCCTGGGCGAAGAGCCGCAGCGGCATCAACAACCGGCTGACGCTGCACCGGATGAGCCCGGACGGGACCGCCCTGCTCGACGAGGGCCGCGTCGTCGTCAACGGCGACGAACTGCCCGGCTACACCACGCTGGAGGGGCCGAAGCTCTACAAGCGGGACGGCTGGTACTGGATCTTCGCTCCGGCCGGCGGCGTCACCAACGGCTGGCAGTCGGCGTTCCGCTCCCGCTCCGTCCAGGGCCCGTACGAGGACCGCGTCGTGCTCGCCCAGGGCGACAGCCCCGTCAACGGGCCGCATCAGGGGGCGTGGGTGAGCACACCCGGCGGCGAGGACTGGTTCCTGCACTTCCAGGACCGCGGCGCCTACGGGCGGGTGGTGCACCTCCAGCCGATGCGGTGGCGCTCCGACGGCTGGCCGGTGATGGGCGACGACGACGGCAGCGGCCGGGGCACCCCGGTGGCGGTACACACCAAGCCATGTGTCCACGGCCGGACGAGGGTGACGGCGCCCGCCACCGGAGACGAGTTCACCGGGCCGGAGCTGGGGAAACAGTGGAGCTGGCAGGCGAACGCCGACCCGGCCTGGTGGTCGTTCCGCCACTTCCCCCGTCGGCTCGCGCTGGCCTGCCCGCCCAGCCCGGTCACCCATGACCTCCGGCTGCTTCCGAATGTGCTGGGCCAGCGGCTGCCGGCCGAATCCTTCACCGCCACCACCTCGATGACGCTGTCCACCACGACCGCGGACACCCGCGCCGGACTGGTCATGCTGGGCGAGACGTACCGCTGGGCGGGGCTGCGCCACGACGGCGACCGGATCGTTCTGGTGTGCCGCACCGCGGACGAGGGCGCCGCCGAGGTGGACGCCGTCCCGCCGGTGCCGCTGGGGCGCGGACGCGCCGCGGTGCGGCTGCGGATGACCGTGGGTCCCGGCGCGGTGTGCCGGTTCGCGGCCGACGCGGACGGCCGGGGGTTCGTCCCGCTCGGCCCGCCGTTCACGGCGACCGCGGGCACCTGGATCGGGGCGACCGTGGGTCTCTTCGCCACCGGACCGGCGGCCGTCACCCGGCGCAGCGCGGCGGAGTTCGACTGGTTCCGGGTGGGCCCGGCTCTCTGACTACCCTCGCGACTGCCCGATACCGGCAATTTTCGGCCACTTCCCGTTTATCCGAGGAGGGCCCGGGCGTCCTCGGCGGTCGGGCCGCTTGGCATACTTTTTCTTGAGAAAGAGCAGGTCGGAGGGGGGAGACGGCAGAGAGGTCAATCAATTGGCCGCAAGCAGGAGCCGAGACGGCCCAGACCTGCGACGCTGTCTGGATGCAAACCCTTTACAGAAGACTGCTGAATGTGCTTCCCCGGCTCGGAGTGGAGGTGCTCGACCTCGGGTCGGGCAGCGCGGTGCTCTCCCGGCGCGGCAAGCGGAAGCGGGTCTCCATGGGCCGCGAGGCCGACCTGGTGACGCGCGGCAGTGGCCGTTACGCGGTGACGCGGGTGCGGCCGGATACCTGGGTGGTGGCCCGCGGCCGCGGGGACCCGGGCGCGGCATGGACGAACGTCCGGCTCGGTGACACCGGCGCCCATCTGCTCTTCGACGCGAAGGCTTCCGACGAACGCGTGCTCCAGCTGGCGGCCGCCGCCTATCTGTGCGGCCACCATGTGGCCGGGCTGCTGGAGAAGTACGAGGTGAACTGCGTCTTCGACGTGGGGGCCAACGCCGGTCAGTACGGCAAGCGCCTGCGCGGGCTCGGCTATACGGGCAGAATCGTTTCCTTCGAGCCCACCGACGAGGCGTTCGCGAAGCTGGAGCGGGCCGCCGAGAACGATCCCGAGTGGTGGGTGTTCCCCTTCGCCCTCGGCCGCGAGGAGGCCACCCAGTCCATGCACGTGGGCTGGGCCACCATGAACTCCCTGCTCCCCGCGAGCGACTACGGCAAGGACCGCTACCGGCGGTTCGCCAAGGACCGCACGGAGGAGATCGAGATCCGCAGGCTGGACGGCGTGATGGACAAGGCGCTGGCCGGTCTCACCGACCCCCGCCCGTATCTGAAGATGGACACCCAGGGGTACGACCTGGAGGTGTTCGCGGGCGCCGGGGAGCGGATCGAGGAGTTCGTGGGGATGCAGTCGGAGGTCGCGGCCCTGCGGCTCTACGAGGGCAGCCCCGAGATGAGCGAGGCCATCGCCGCGTACGAGAAGAGCGGATTCGGGATCACCGGCATGTACCCGGTGACCCGCGAGGACACGACGGGACGCGTGGTGGAGTTCGACTGCGTCATGATGCGCGCGGACGCCGCCCCCAAGTGAAGCCAACACCCGTACGGGGCCGGGGTGTCCGGCCCCGTACGGGAGACCTCGGCCACCTGCGCGGCGCGTCGCATAGGGTGACACCGTGAGGAAGTCCATGTCGCCGCCGGCACCACCCGGCAACCCTTATGGCGCGGTTCCCGGTACGGGGTACGGAACGGCGCACCCCGTAGCCGATCGGCCGCCGCTGCCCGGGTATCCCCTGCGCCCCGCTCCGTCGCCGCGCCAGGCCGGGCCGGAGGCCCCGTACGCCGCGCCGGAGCAGCTCGCGTGCCAGATGTGCGGTGCGTCGCCCGCGGCCGAGATGGCGGTCCGGCACCACCAGGGCCTGGTCCTCATCATGCTGTTCCGGAAGCGGAAGGGGCGTTTCTGCCGGACCTGTGGCACGGCGCTCTTCCGGAAGCACACCGCCATGACAATGTGGCAGGGGTGGTGGCATCCGCTCTCCGCGCTCCTGTTCAACCCCGTCACCATCGTCCTGAACCTGCGGGTCCACTCGAAGATCGAGCGCCTGCCGGAGCCCGGCCCCGACCCCTACGACAGCCGACTCGCCCCCGGCAAGCGCCTCTTGCTCCGGCCGGGCACCCTCTTCGGACTGCTGCCCGCCGCGGTCGTCCTGCTCTTCTTCGCCAATCTGATCGCGGGGTAGCGGAAGCGCGAGCGGCGGCGCTCGATAGAGTCCTGTGTCATGGGTTACGGGGAGGGAATCGCGGTCGGCCGTACGGAACACCAGGCGCCGCCCGCATGGCAGGCGCCGGGTGAGGTCGAGCGGAGGCTGTACGAGGCCAAACTGCGCGGTGACTGGCCCGCGTTCTTCGACGCGCTGGCCGGGGCGGATCTCTTCATCGCCGAGTCCGCCGACTGGGTCCGAGCGTATCCGCAAACGCCTCAGTGCCTGCCCTACTGGTACTCCCAGGTCCGGGCCAACTGTCTGCCCGTCCTCACCGAGGGCATGCTGCCCGCCCCCGATGCGGAGACCCTCTTCTGGAACACCTCCCTGGACTGGTTCGCGGAGAAGTGGCGGGACAGCGACACCTCATGGATCGTGGTCAACCCGGGCAGCCCGTGCGAGGTGTTCTTCCCGGCGACACCGGCCCATCGGGCCCTGTGGCAGCAGCATGTGCGGCGTCTCCCGCACTCCGGCTGCGGTCACACGCACCAGCACATGCGGCTGCGCGCTCTGGAGGGAGACGCTGCCGCGTCGGGGCAGGTGGCCCACGGGCTGGGGCTGGTCGCGCTGCTGTCCGTCAAGAACGGTGACCTGTGGAACAACATCGCCTACCACGGCACGGGCTACACAGGTGAGAAGGGCCGCCTCAAGGAGTGGTGGGGCATCACCAGCCGCGAGGAGTGGCGGCATTACCAGGAGCAGTTGCTCGAAGCGGACCAGGTCCGCGGCGCCTGGGAGTTCGTCCTCGGGGTCCGGCGGTCGCTGTCCCGGGAGTTCGGCGGCCCCGTCGAGGTGGACCAGTGGCGGCAGGCGGCCGAGAAGGTGCTGCGGCGGGGCGCCGAGGGGACCGAGTACCGGCTGAGCGCCGACGGGGTGACCAAGGTCGGCCCCGTCGACGGCGCCGAGGTGGCGGCGCAGATCGCGGGAGTGCAGCGGCTCATCGGCCGGATCGCCCGCTACGAGAAGCGTTTCCGCGCCGACGGTCTGCTGGCGGAGGGGAAGTTCGTCCCCTCCGTGGAGGCGTGGGACTACGGGCGGGCCGCCGGAATGGCCCGCTGGGGGCTGGGCGCCCGCTACTGCGACCAGCGGGAGGCCGAGGACGCGATCGTCCGCGCCAGCAAGCGCGGTCGGACCAACTACCGCTCCTGGGAGGAGTTTTCCGCGTCCTTCGTCCTCGGCCGGTGTCTGCACTTCGACGAGGAGGAATTCGGCAGCTGGTACCAGGACATGCTGGAAGCGCACCGCATCCTCACCACCGACCCCCGCAGCCCCTGGCTCACGATCCCCTGGAAGTGAGCGGCCGGTGAGTGGCCGGTGAACGGTCAGCTGGACAGGCCCAGTTTGCGGCGGAGGCCCGCCGCCTTGGACTCGGTGTCGCGGGCGGCGCGGGCGCGCAGGGCCAGCACGTAGTTCTCGCGGGTCCGCATGATGTGCGCCTTCAGGATCTCCTCCAGCTCGTCCGTACGGCCCGCGGCGAAGATCTCGATGATGCGCCGGTGTTCCTCGAAGGAGCGCGCCGGTTCCGTCGTGGCGACGAAGGTGAGGTGGACCCGGAGCGCCGAGACGCGGGCCAGGCTCATCTGGTAGGCGTCGCTGAGGTAGCGGTTGCCGCAGTGGGCGAAGAACGCCTCGTGGAAGGCGGTGTCGGCGGTGCCGTACGCCTTGGTGTCGTTGTCCGCCAGGGCGCCGGTCATGGCCTCGACGGCATGGCGCATCGCAGCGAGGGCGGCGTCCGGGTTGCGTTCGAGGGCCAGTTGGGCCGCGCGGATCTCCAGGGTGGTGCGGTATTCGCACAGCTCGTGGATCTCGTCCTCGGTGGGCTGGAAGACATACGTCCCCGACTTCGGCACGATCTCGACCAGGCCCTGCAGTTGCAGCATGCGCAGGGCCTCGCGGACCGGTGTGCGGCTCACCCCGAGGACGGAGGCGAGACCGTCCTCGGAGAGCGCCTCGCCGAGGTCGAATTCGCCGTCCACGATCGCCGCGCGGAGACGGCGTGCCACCTCGGAGGCCAGCGACGAGGACCGTCCGCCGCCCGTCGTGCGTGCCATGCCCCTCCGTCCATGGGAATGTCCGTGCGTATCCCGAACGCTACCGTATCGCCGGATCCGGCCCGGCCTGGGCGAGGCGGGCGGTGCGGTGGGCGGCCATGCGGACGGGGGCGTTGGGGGCGCCGTAGCCGGTGTACCGGCCGAGGCGCTGGACGAGTTCGAAGAACACCGCGCCGCCCAGGATCTCCGTATAGCAGTGGAGGAACGCGCCGTCGGCGTCGCGGTCGTAGAAGATGCCCAGCTCGCGGAGGTCGGTGAGGAGCGCGGGGTCGGGGGCGAGCCGGGCGTCGAGGTCGTCGTAGTAGTTGTCCGGGACGGCCAGCAGGGGCGCTCCGCGGTCGCGTACGGCACGGGCGGTCGCCACGATGTCGTCGGTGGCGAAGGCGATGTGCTGGGGGCTGGCGACCGGCGGTGCCCAGTCGCCCCGGCGCAGCAGGGTGACCGACAGCGCGATGCGGACCCGTTCGGCGGGGTCGGTGAAGGCCCGGCTGCGGACCAGGCCGAAGGGGGCGGCGTATTCGGCGGTGGGCTGCGGGGCGAGGCCGAGGACGGCGCGGTAGAAGAGCGTGGCCTCGTCGAAGTGGTCGAACGGCTGGGTGAGCGCGATGTGGTCGATGCGGGTGACGCCCGCGCCGGGCCGGTCCGACGCGTCGGCGACGGGGGTGAAGTCGGCCGACCAGTCGTCACTGGTGCCGCAGAAGAAGACCTCGGTGCCGTCCGGGGCCGCGACGGCGGCGAGGTCGGCCTCGGCCGGTCCCCGCGTGCGCGGCAGGACCGGGGCGAGCAGTGCCTCGGCGCGTGCGGCCGAGGCGCCCGGGTCTGCGGTGTGCAGGCCCAGGGCGCTGATCGCGCCGCCGGGCCGGGTCACGCCCGTGTTGAGGAGCAGCCGGGCCTGGCCCTGGGTCCACAGCTGGACGGGTTTGGTGCGGTGGTGGCCGGTGTGGGTGAAGCCGAGCCCGGCCAGTGCCTTGGCGATCAGCGGCCCGGACTCCGTGTCGACGGCCACCTCGGCGAACGCGACGCCGCTCGGCGCGGACGCGGCAGGGGCGGCGGGCACGGCGCCCGCCGACCGCCCGTCGGCGCGGCGCGCGGTGGTGTCCCGGAGCGCGAGGAGCGAGCGGTGGGCGTCGATGGCGGTCCGGGCCGGGTCGGCCTGGCGGAAGACGTCGTTGAACACTTCCAGCGACAGGGGTCCTCGGTAGCCCGCGGCCAGTACATGGGTGAGGAACGCGGACAGGTCCCAGGCGCCCTGGCCGGGGAAGAGCCGGTGGTGGCGGCTCCACTGGAGTACGTCCATGTCCAGGTGGGGCGCGTCGGCGAGCTGGAGGAAGAACACCTTCTCGGCGGGGATGTCCCGGATGCCCGCCGGGTCCGAGCCGCGGGAAAGGATGTGGAAGCTGTCCAGACAGAGCCCGAGGGCCGGGTGGCCGGCGCGGGCGACCACGTCCCACGACGCCTCGTAGGTGTCGATGTGGGCGCCCCACGCGAGGGCTTCGTAGGCGATGCGTATGCCGTGTTCGGCGGCGCGCTCGGCCGCGGTGTGCAGCTGCCCGGCGAGCAGGTCGGGGTCGGGGACGGCGTCCGGGGAGACCGAGGAGCACACGAGCAGGGTGTCGGTGCCCAGTTGCCGCATCACCTCGAACTTCCGCTCCAGACGGTCGATGTTGGCGGCGAAGCGGTCCGGCGAGGTGGAGTCGAGGTCGCGGAAGGGCTGGTAGAGGTCGATGGACAGGCCGAGGTCGGCGCAGCGGGCCCGGATCGCGGCGGGGGCGAGCGGGGAGGCGACGAGGTCGGGTTCGAAGATCTCCACCCCGGCGAAACCGGCGTCCGCCGCGGCGGTGAGCTTGTCGTCCAGAGTGCCCGACAGGCAGACCGTGGCCACCGCGGTGTGCGTCATGGGAATTTCGTCCTCCTGCTCATCGGAAGATGCCGCGCGGGCCGGGGATGACGTCGTGGTTGACGAGGTAGGTGGGCAGCCGCCCCTGGGCGACTTCTACCACGTTTCGGGCCGTCTTCGTACGGATCTCGATCTCGGAGTCCTCCGAGTACCAGGCGGTGTGCGGGGTGAGGACCACGTTCTCGCAGTGCGCCAGCGGGCTGTCGGGCCCGATGGGTTCGTGGGCGAAGACGTCGAGGGCGGCGCCCGCGATACGTCCCGACCGCAGCGCCTCGGTGAGCGCGGTCTCGTCCACCACCGGGCCGCGGGCGGTGTTGACCAGGCAGGCGGTCGGCTTCATGGCGGCGAACTGCCCGGGCCCGATCATCCCTTCGGTCTCCGCCGTCAGCGGGGCGTGCACGGACACCACATCGGCTTCGCGGCAGAGGGTGTCGAGGTCCACGAGCCGGACGCCGAGCGCCGCGGCCCGGGCGGTGTCCGGATAGGGATCATGGGCGAGGAGTGTCATCCCGAAGCCGCCCATCTTCTCGGCCAGCCGCTGCGGGATGCGGCCGAATCCGACGAGCCCGAGCGTGCGTCCGCGCAGCCGTCGCAGCGGCTTCGCGACGGTGTAGTCCCAGGCGCCCCGGCGGATCGCGGCGTCGTAGCGGTGCAGCCCCCGGGCGAGGGTGAGGATCTGCGCGGCGGCGTGGTCGGACACCTCCTCCAGGGAGCCGTCCGGCACATTGGCGACGGCGATGCCCGCGGCGGTCGCCGCCGGGACGTCGATGGTGTTGAGCCCGATGCCGTAGCGGGAGATCACCTGGCAGCGGGGCAGGTTGCGGATCACCTCGGCGGTGACGGGGGCGTACTGGTTGATCACGGCGTCGGCGTCGGCGCAGATCTCGATCAGTTCGTCCTCGGTACGGGCCTGGGCGGGTACGAGGGTGAGTCCGGCCGCTTCCAGAACCCGTCGCTCGGGCTCCAGATCGGCGAATTCGTAGTCGGTGACGACCACGGTGAACATGATGGCGCTCAGCTCCCGAAGCGATGGTCGAGGTCCTGGTGGAAGCCGAGGTCGACCAGGTCGCAGAACTCGGCGTAGGTGTGCTGGGCCGGGCCGCCCGCGGGGGTTCCGGCGGTGCGCAGATGGTCCAGTGCGTCGGCGACCGCGCGGGTGGCGGCGAACAGGGCGGTGACCGCGTAGAACACGATGCGGAAGCCCATGTCGGCGAGGTCGGTGGCGGTGAGCCGGGTGGTCTCGTTCCCGTCCACGATGGAGACGACCTTGGGTCCTTCGACGGCCTCGGCGACGGCCTCCACCTCCTCGACGCGTTTGATGCCGTCGACGAAGACCAGGTCGGCGCCCGCGTCCCGGTAGCGGCGGGCGCGGCGGACCGCCTCCTCGATTCCGGCGGCGGGCAGGGCGTCGGTGCGTCCGATGACGAGCAGGTCGTCGTCGCCCCGGGCCTCGACGGCGCAGGCGATCCGGGCGGCGCTCTCGTCCTCGTCCATCAGCCGGATGCCGCTCATCTGGCCGCACCGCTTGGGCGCCACCTGGTCCTCCAGGTGGATGGCCGCCACCTGCGCCTGGATGTACTCGCGCACGGTGCGGTGGATGTTGGAGGGGCCGCCGTATCCGGTGTCGGCGTCCGCGATGACCGGGATGGTCACGGCGCGGGTCATGTTGCGGGCGTGTTCGGTCATCTCGGTCTGGGTGAGCAGTCCGATGTCGGGGGTGCCCAGGCGGCTGGCCGTGGCGCCGAAGCCGGTCATGTAGACGGCCGGGAATCCGGCGGCCTGCACGAGGCGGGCCGTGGCCGAGTCGGGCGCGCCCGGGGCCTGCACGATGCCGGGGCCGGCCAGAAGGGAGTGGAGCGACGTGGCGGCTGACACGGGTCGGGCTCCTTCGGGGTGAGGGTCGCGGGGGCGTCAGCGGGCGGTGGCGGGTGCGTCGGCCACGGGTGCCGGGCCGGTTTCGGAGCCGGGCTGCCGCGCGGGGCTGCGCCACAGGAGGATCAGTACGACCGAGACGGCCAGGGACACGACGGGGATCAGCAGGCCCGCGGTGACGGTGTCGCCGTCGGTCTCCTTGCCGACGATGTACGGGCCGAAGAACCCGCCGAGGTTGCCGATGGAGTTGATGGCGGCGATGCCGACCGCGGCGTGGGTCTTGGACAGGCTGTCGGTGGTGAGTGCCCAGAACGGCGGCAGCCAGGCGAAGGCGCCGATGCCGGTCACCGCGAGCGCGACCACCGCGGGCCCGGGGTGGTGGCGCAGGGCGATCACCGCCGCGAGGCCGATGGCACCCATGGCGAGCGGCACGGCGACCAGGTATTTGCGCTCGCGGGCGCGCTTGGACAGCTGGGCGGTGACCAGCAGCGCGAGCGCGGCGCAGATGTAGGGGACGGCCGCGGTGAAGCCGATGTTGGTGGCCGAGTAGGCGGGGTTGATCTGCTTGATGATCAGCGGCAGGAAGAGGTTGAACCCGTAGGTGCCGATGGCGAGCGCGAGATGGGTGGCGGCCAGGTGCAGCACCCGGCGGTTGCGCAGGGCGGCGAGCTGCGCCCGTACGCCCTCGTCGTGGCCGGTGCCCTGTTCGGCCTCCAGCGACGTGCGCAGCCACTCGCGGTCGGCGGCAGCGAGCCAGCGCGCGGTGCCCGGGGAGTCCGGGAGGAAGGCGTACGTCACGACGGCCATCAGGATCGCCGGGACGCCGGTCAGGATGAACAGCCAGCGCCAGCCCGCCATGCCGAACCAGCCGGTGTGGTCCAGGATCAGGCCGCCGAGGAGCCCGCCGCAGAGGAACGAGACGGGCTGGGCCAGCACCAGCCAGCCGAGCGCGACGGCCCGGTCGCCGGAGCGGAACCACAGGGTGAGGTAGACGATGATGCCGGGGAAGAACCCCGCCTCCGCGATGCCGAGCAGGAAGCGCATCACGTACAGCATCTGCACGTTGGTGGTGAACCCGGTGATCACGGTGATGATCCCCCAGGTCGCCATGATGCGGGCGAGCCAGGCGCGGGCGCCGAAGCGGCGCAGCAGCAGATTGCTGGGCACCTCGAAGAAGAAGTACGCGACGAAGAAGATCGAGGCGGCGAGGCCGTACGCGGCGGCCTTGATGCCCAGTTCGGTGCCCATGCCCAACTGGGCGAAGCCGATGTTGGTGCGGTCGACGTACGCGATGACGTAGCCGACCGCGATGAGCGGAAGGAGGCGCCAGGTGATGCGCGAGACGGCTGCCCGCTGCCCGGCCTCGTCCAGAGTCGGTGCGGGGGTGCCGCTGGGTGCGTGTGTCATGTGCTTCCTCGATCGTGCGGGGAGGAGGGCGGCTCAGCTCATGATCAGTCCGCCGTCGATGTTGACGGCCTGGCCGGTCATGTAGTCGGAATCGGGTGAGCAGAGGTAGAGGGCGAGGCCCGCGACGTCGTCGGCCGTCTGGGGGCGGCCCAGCGGTACGACGGCGGTGCGCCGCTGCCACGCCTCGCCCTCGGGCCATCCCTCGGTGGCGGACCACTCCTGGTCGATCTGGCGCCACATGTCGGTCCCGACCAGCCCGGGGCAGATGGCGTTGACGGTGATGTCCGGCGCCAGCGCGTAGGCCGCGGTCTGGGTGAGGCTGATGACGGACGCCTTGCTGGCGCGGTAGTGGGGGGTGAGGGGCGCCATCGGCCCGGCGCCGTACCGTCCGGCGATCGACGACATCGTGATGATCTTCCCGCGCGGACGGGCGGCGTCCAGGGGTTCCTGGGCCTTCATCCGGGCGGCGGCGGCCTGCATGGTCAGGAACGCGCCCTTGACGTTGACGGCGAACGTGGCGTCCCAGTCCTCCTCGGTGATATCGAGGAACGGTTTGACCTGCACGATGCCCGCGTTGCAGACCATGACGTCGAGCCGTCCGAGGCCGTCGGCGGTGCGCCGCACCATCTCGGCGCAGTCGGCGGCGCGGGTCACATCGCCCGCGACGGCGAGCGCCGGGCGGCCGAGTCCGGCCACTTCGGCGCGTACGGCCTCGGCGCGGGCGGCGTCGCGGTCGATGACGGCCAGGTGCGCGCCCGCCGAGGCGAGCCGCAGGGCGATGGACCGTCCGATGCCGCGCCCGGCACCGGTGACCGCGACGCACAGGCCGCTGAGGTCTGCCACTCTCGTCCCTTTCGTCGGTGCGCCCGGCCGCATGGGTGGGCAGGCCGGGCCGCTGAGACTGGGACACTAGAGTTCGGCAATCTGGGATACAAGATGTGTGCACGAGATTGCTCTGATTGCTCGCGCGATTGTCGCGCCGTGGTGCGGACCGGGCCGGGAGGCGGTGCCACCCTCGCCGACGTCACCCGCCGACGTCACCCGCCGACGTCACCCGCCGACGTCACCCGCCGACGTCACCCGCCGAAGTCTCCCCCGCCGAAGCCGCCGCCGAAATCGCCGCCGCCGAAATCGCCCGGGTCGAAGTCGCCGCCGGACTGGTCACCGCCCGAGTAGTCGCCCGCGGGACCGGCTCCGTAGTAGTCCCCGTACGCGTAGGGCGAGGCGAACGCGGTGCCGAGCAGCGTGCCCGCCATCAGGCCCGGCAGCAGCGCGCCGCCGTAGTATCCGGCCGCCCAGGGGGCGTACGCGGGTCCGGCGTCCCAGTACGGGCGCCGCCCGGCGGAGGTGTCGACCTTCCGGGCCAGCGGTTCCTCGCCGTCGTCCAGCCGGGCCGCGTCCGCCGCGCAGACCGGGACGGTCCGCTCGGATGTGCTGCCCTGCGGGGTCCACTGCCGGTCCTCGACCGAGGGGCCGTGCCGTGGGTCGAAGAAGCACGGCGGGCGACGCTCCGGCAGCGGCTTGCCGTCCATCCTGGCCTCCAGGGTGGCGAGCGAGAACCGGCCGTCGTCCAGCGCCTCGCTCACGTCCCGGACTTCCCTGGCGGCCTGCGCCTTCTCCATCGACGTCTTGGCGTGCTCGTAGGAGTCCAGGGCCCGGGTGTAGTCCTCGCGCATCGCGTCGTCGGCCTTCGGGGACCCCGGGTCGAAGCCGATCCGGGTCAGCTCCTCGCCGAAGGCGGTGATGTCCTCGTCCACGACCGGGCGGATTTCCTCCAGCCGGGCCCGCTCCTCCCGCTGCCGCCGCCTGGTGACGCGCCTGCTCACCAGGTAGGTGCCGCCGACGCCGACGACGATCAGCACGCCGAGCGTGACGAGCAGGCCCAGTGCGCCGGTGCCCCGGCTCGGCGTGGCGGCGCTGTTCCAGGTGGTGGGCGCGTCGCCCTTGGCCTGGTCCACGGCCCGGTCGACGAAGTCGGTGAGCATGGCTCCGGAGTCGCCCGGGTGGGACCGCTGCGCGGCGCCGGTCAGGTTCTGCACGGCGTCGCGGGACAGGACGGTGTGGTCGGCACCCGCGTCGAAGCGGTCGCCGAGCGCGACCGCGTAGACGCCGGTGATGCCGACCTTCGTCCGCAGATCCTGGAGCAGGGTCGACCGGTCGTGCTTCTCGGCGGCGGGGAGCGCGGCGACGAAGACCGGCTTGCCCGCCTTCTCGATCTTCTGCGACAGGGCGTCGGCCTCGGTCCGGGGCAGGATGTCCCGGGCGCGGGGATCGACATAGACGGGCCCGTTGCGCAGGGAGGCCGCGGCCGCATCGAGGGAGTCGGCGGCCCGAGCGCCGGGAGCCGCGGCGACGGCGGCGAGCAGCAGCGCGGCGACGACCAGCGGAAGCACCAGCGCTCTCCGGAAGACGCGTCGTACGGTCTCCATACCTACGACGCTAGCCCACTTTGCGTACATTGCGTAAATTTGGGGGTTTTCTCGCCGCTCGGTGACGCACCTCCGCGAGGGCGGTGATCATCAAGCCTCGCCGCGGTGGGTACCGTGGCGAGGATGCGGTACGGGGACGACGACAGGGCGGGGAGCCGGGCGTGCTGATCGAGGAGCTGCGGCGGGAACTGCCGGACGGGCGGCTGGTCGAGGACCCGCACATCGCCGCGGGATTCACCCACGACGAGGCGGAGTGGGCGCCGTACGGCACGCCGTGCGCGGTGGTGCGGCCGCACACGGCGGCGGAGGTGCGGTCCGTGGTGCGCGCCTGTCTGCGGCACGGCGTTCCGCTCGTCACCCGGGGCGCCGGGACCGGGCTCTCCGGCGGCGCCAACGCCGTCGAGGGCTGCGTCGTGCTCTCCACCGAGCACATGAACGCCATCCACGAGATCGATCCCGTGGAGCGGCTCGCGGTCGTCGGCCCCGGTGTGGTCAACGACGATCTGCGGGCCGCGTGCGCCGAACACGGACTCTGGTACCCGCCGGACCCGGCCAGCGCGCCCTGGTCCACCATCGGCGGCAACGTGGCCACCAACGCGGGCGGGCTGTGCTGCGTCAAGTACGGCGTCACCCGCGACTACGTCCTCGGCCTGGAGGCGGTGACCGGCACCGGTGAGCTGGTGCGGCTCGGCCGCAGGACGGCGAAGGGCGTGGCCGGGTACGACCTGGCCGGGCTGCTGGTCGGCTCCGAGGGCACCCTCGGGGTGATCACCGAGGTGACCGTGCGGCTGCGCCCGCGGCGGGAGGCGGAGCGCACGGTCGCCGGATACTTCTCCTCGGTCGTGGCGGCGGGCCGCGCCGTCGCCGCGGTCGGGGCCGCGGGGCTCACCCCGTCCGCACTGGAGCTGATCGACCGGCACTGCCTGGCCGCGGTCGACCGGTGGAAGAACATGGGGCTGTCCGTCGACGCGGACGTGGTGCTCCTCGGGCGCACCGACGCGCCGGGTCCCGCCGGGGAGCAGGAGGCGATGCGCATGCTCGCCTGCTTCGAGGAGGCGGGGGCGACCTGGGCCGCGCAGTCCACGGACCAGGAGGAGGCCGACGCGCTCTTCGCGGCGCGGCGGCTGGCCTACCCGGCGCTGGAGCGGCTGGGGCCGGTGCTCACCGAGGACGTGTGCGTGCCCCGGGCGGCCGTACCGGAGATGCTGGCGCGGATCGAGCGCGCGGCCACCCGGCACGACACGCTCATCGCCAACATCGCCCACGCCGGTGACGGCAACCTCCATCCGCTGCTGATCACCCAGCCCGGCGACACCGCGGCCCGGGAGCGCGCCCAGGCCGCGTTCCGCGACATCATCGCCGACGCCCTCGACCTGGGCGGGACGGTCACCGGCGAGCACGGTGTCGGGCTGCTGAAGCGGGACGGTCTGGAACAGGAACTCGCGCCCGCCGTGCTGGAGATGCACCACGCCGTCAAGGCGGCCCTCGACCCGCACGGGATCCTGAACCCCGGCAAGGTCATCGGCCGGAGCTGAGCGGACGGCCGTCCCGCGCCCCGTCCCAGTCGCTGAGACCTTTCCGGTGACGCCTTGAGCCGGGCGACGGGGGCCGACCATACTGTCGGCCATGTCGAATGCTGCTGGCCCGCTCGTGGAACGCCGCCACGTCGATCTGTGCCGCCAGTCCAGCGCCTGCTGTCGCCTCTGATCCCGGCTCCCCCGCGGACGATCACGCCTCCGGCCCCGTAGCGCCGCAGGTCTCCTGATGCTTCGTCATGTGCCGTCCGCCCGCGGACAGTTGTCTTTCCCCATCGCACCCTGCCGCTGAGGCCGGTGCGCGCGCCGTGCTGCTCGCCGTCGCGCGCTTCCGCCTGCCCCGGCGCCCCGGCATGCAACGAAACGGTAGTTCCCATGCCCGAAACATCCCGACGGTCACTTCGTACGGTGGTGCTGTCCAGCCTGCTGGGCACCACGGTGGAGTGGTACGACTTCTTCCTCTACAGCACCGCCGCGGGCCTCGTCTTCGGCGACCTCTTCTTCCCCACCGGCAACGACACCGTCGGCACCATCCTCTCCTTCGCCACCTTCGCCGTCGGCTTCCTGGCCCGGCCCATCGGTGGCCTGCTCTTCGGACACATCGGCGACCGCATCGGCCGCAGACGGACCCTCGCCGTCACCATGAGCGTGATGGGCGGCTCCACCACCCTCATCGGCCTGCTGCCCACCTATCAGCAGATCGGCGTCTGGGCGCCCGTCCTCCTGCTCGTCCTGCGCGTGGCGCAGGGCGTGGCACTCGGCGGCGAGTGGGCCGGTGCCGTGCTGCTGTCCGTGGAGCACGGCCCGCGCGGCCGCGAGGGCCGCTACGGCAGCTACCCGCAGATCGGACTGGCCCTCGGACTGGCCCTGGGAACCGGTGTTTTCGCCCTGCTCAGCAATGTGCTCAGCGACGAAGCCTTCCTCAGCTACGGATGGCGGCTGGCCTTCCTGGTGAGTCTGCTGCTGGTCGTCCTGGGGATCACCGTGCGGCTCAAGGTGGACGAGACTCCGGCCTTCCGACAGATCGAGCAGCGGCAGTCGGCATCCCGGATCCCGCTGGCCCGGCTGCTGCGGGACCCGGGAACCCGGCGGCACACCGTGCTGGGCATGCTGGCCAGGTGGGGCGAGGGCGCGGCGTTCAACACCTGGGGGGTGTTCGCGATTTCGTACGCCACCTCGACGCTGCACCTGCCCCGCACCCCGGTCCTGCTCGCCGTCACTTTCGCCGCGCTGCTGATGGCCGTACTGATCCCGGTGTCCGGCTCCCTGGTGGACCGACAGGGCGCGCGCCGGATGTACATGGTCGGCATGGCGCTGTTCGGGGTGAGCGTGTTCCCCGCGTTCTGGCTGTTCCACGCCACCGGCATCTGGGGGTTCGCCGCGGCGATCGCGCTGACGCTGGGCGTGGTCCACGCGTCCTTCTACGGGGCCCAGGGCACCCTGTTCGCCTCCCTGTTCCCCGCGGAGGTCCGGTACACCGGCATGTCCGTGGTCTACCAGCTGTCCGGGGTGTACGCCTCCGGCATCACGCCACTGCTGATGACGACCTTCCTCGCGCTCGGCCACGGCGCTCCGTGGATCGCCTGCGGATATCTCGCGGCCACCGCGGTCGTCAGCGTGTGGGCGGCCTCGCGCATCCGGCCGTCCGACACGTACTTCGCCTCCGGGGCCACCGACCGCCCCGCACGCCAAACGGCGGCGCGGTCGGCGGTGGCCGTGAAGTAGCGCCCTCGTGTCCCGGCCCGGTCAGCGGTAGCCCCCTCGTTGCCAGCCGCCGTCGTGTCCGGCCCGGTCCGGGGCCCAGGGCGCCTGCCCCTGCTGCCCGTACCACCCGTGCCCTCCGTACTGCCCGCCGTACCCTCCGCGCCAGCCCGGCTGTCCGTACCAGGAGCCCGCCTGCCGCGGGGGCTGATCCGCCGGGGTCTTGGGGCGGTGCCCCGGTGCCTTGGGCGAGGAGTGCGACGGTGGCCGCGGGGCGGACCTCGGCGGCGCCGACGGCTCGGGCGCATGCGTCGGGGGCGTGGTGCGGGCGGGCTTCGGGCGGACGGCGGACACCTGACGGGGCGCCACTTCCCGGTCCGGGCGAGCCGTCTCGGTCCGGTACCGGTTGTCCTTCGCCGCGCCGCCCGCCAGCCAGCGCTGCGACCTGGCGGAGTCGTCACGTGTTTTGAGGACCAGCCCGGCCCCCTTCTCCGTCGAGTCGGGGGTCAGGGCCAGTTCCTGGTTCCAGCGCGGCACCAGGGTGCCCTGGAGGGTGAAGTCGTAGCGCACGTTCTCGGCGGCCCGCCGTGACGTGGTCGCGCAGGGGCCCAGCCGGATCGAGAAGCTCAGCCGGGAGTTGAGGCAGAGTTCGGGGTCGGCACCGCTGCGCAGCAGGCCGTCGGCCTCGTACGTCCACTGCTGGGTGGCCGCGGAGGCGCAGCGGGTGGCCTCGGTTTCGGCGCCCGCCCTGGCCTTGTCGCCGACGATGTCGAGGCACAGTCCGCTCGCGGCATTGCGCAGTCGGCCGCGCAGGGTCTCCGCCGGGCGGCCGTCGGCGCCGATCCAGGAGGGCTCCGAGCCGGGGGCCGTCGTGTCGTCCGCGCCCGGCGTCGTGGCCGGGGTGTCGCGGTCGTACGCCGCGTCCTCGCCACCGCCGGACGGGAGGACGGACGCCACCGCGACCGACACCAGGACGCAGCCGCTCACCGTGGCCGCCGCCACGACGAGGAGGCGTCCGCGGGTGAGCGGCGAGCGCTTTCGGCGTGCCGGGCGGGCCGCCGGGCGCTCGGCCGCGCGCTCCGCCGGACGCACTGCCGGGCGCACTGCGAGGCGCAGTGCCGGGCTCGCCTTCCACCAGGGGTCTTTCCGCGCCGAGTGGCGAGGGCCGCTGGCTCGTGGCGGGGTGGACGGCATCGGCGGAGCTTCCACGACCGGGTCCGGTTCGGGGACACGGCGGCCCGGCCGGGAGTCGAGATAGTCCCGGGCACCCCACCCCAGGACCGCCTCGGCGAGCAGAACGCCCGGCCGGCCGGTGGAGTGGTCCAGTTGGCCGGCGGCCTCATGGCAGTGCCCGCACCTGGCCAGATGCTGCTCCAGATCGGGGCAGAGCCGGGTGTCGCCGCGGCGGAGCGAGACGTCCAGCAACCGGCTGTACTGTCGGCACTCCTCCTCGGGGGCCGTGTCGTGGTGCGCCTCCAGAGCGCCCTGACGCCAGCGCAGCCGGGCCCGCTCCAGCTCGGCGGGGGCATTGTCGTGCATCCCCAACAGCCCTGCCGGTACGGCCAGTTGGTCCGCCTCGACCTCCGTGTGCCACAGCAAACAGCGGGCCGCCTCGGGGAGCCGCTGGAACGCACGGAATACCAGCCGCCTGTTCTCCGGCGGACGGAGCCGCCCGTCCCCGCGCCCCCGTTTCCCGAGGGCGGCCCGCAGGCCGGGGTGGAGCAGCGCACTGCGTGGACCCGTGTTCCACTCCTCCGCTATGCCCCGCACGGTGGCCAGCACCCGTGGCCGCCACGCGGTGGCCGGTGCGGTCCGCGGCAGTGCCTCGCCGAAGAGCCGGGTGAACGCGGTGGAGGTGAGGATCCCCGCCGGGTGGGTGCCCGTGGTGCACTGGCTCGCGTAGGAGAAGGCCGCCTCCCAGTGACGGCCCAGCAGTTCCCCGACGGGGTGCTGCTCGGACAGTGTCCCCGAGCACTTCTTGAGTTCGGCCGTGAGCTGTTCATCCGTCACACCGAACAGGGGCGCGGGGGTTAAGAAGTCGGTCCGGGCAGCATCGTTCACGTCTTTTCCCTTTCACAGGGCAGCGAGAAAAGTCCGTACCAAATGGGGGGTGTCGGCCCTGCCGGCGGCGCGAAAACACCTGACCCACGTGGCGACACCTGCACCTTTGCATACGGAACCGATGCGGAACAAGGGACTTCACATTTTTCGAGTTCGAGCACCGCGAAGGGCCACTGAAGTGTCGGCTGACGTTGCGAAATGCAAAGTGGCGAACGAATTCACCCGTTGCGCCGGGCTACCAGTCGGTAGGCATTGGACACCTTTCCCAGCCCGGCCAGTGGCTTGAGCAGCAACCGGTCCAGGGTGGTGGCCACGACGAGGGCGGGGATGGCCGCCACCAGGCCCGCACAGCGCAGCAGCCATCGCGCGCGACCGGGCGACTTGGCCAGCCAGGGGGCGTCCTCGGGCGGCAGGAACGCGTTCACCCCCAGCCATACGCCGCCCATCAGGTCGACGGTGTCGGACGACTCGCGGTGCTGTTCCAGCACCACGGTGAAGCCGAGCGCCTCCAGCTCCTTCCGCAGCCCCGCCACCGGGAGGAAGTACAGGTGCTGGGGCTGGAGCCAGGGCAGCCAGAAGCGGCCGAGGACACGGGCGAACCAGCACTCCGGGTCGGGCACTTCGATGAGCAGATGGCCGCCGGGGCCGAGGGCGCGGTGGGCCGCGCGGAGTTCCGCGCGGGGGTCCGTGCTGTGCTCCAGGTAGTGGAACATGCTCACCACGTCGTAGCGCCCGGCCAGCCGCTCCCCCGCCAGCTCCGGGAAGCTGCCCCGGATGCCGTGGTCTATCCGCCCCTCCCGCTCGGCCAGTTCGACGCCCTCGGTGAAGTCCAGCCCGTCGAAGACGGTGTCGGGGAACACGGTGCGGGCCACTTCGGGGAAGTGGCCGTGGCCGGTGCCGACGTCGAGCCACTTCGCCGGGGAGTCGGCGGAGGGCTTCAGGGCCTCCGCGCGCCCGAGGTACATCTTGCGGCGCCCGGAGAAGACGTTGCCCATCCCCTCCTCGCCCAGCCCGTCGTAGAAGTCGCGGTAGTAGAACTCCAGCCCATCGCCGTTCAGCCGGGGGTTCTGGAACACCAGGCGGCAGTCCCGGCACGTGTCCAGCCGGAAGCCGCCCGGCTTGTTCTGGAACCGGTCCCGGGTGCGCAGGCGGCGCTTCAGCCGGGGCGAGCCGCACCACGGGCAGTCCGTGCGGCGCGGTTCGAAGAACCGCTCGGTGCCCTGGTCCAGGTCGGCCTGGTAGCGCGGCCGGAGAGCGGCCACCGCCTCGGCGCGGGACGGGCGCGGCGCGTCCGCCCCGGGTCTGCGGGAGGTGGCGTTGTCCTGGCTCATCGTTCTCCCTCGGGGGTCGTGGTGGCCGTGGTGGCCACGGTGGCGGCCAGGCGTTCCAGGTGGCGGGCGGCCGCGCGGGCGCCGCCCGCCGCCCGGAAGGACGCGCCGACGCGCTCGGCGGCGGCGCGGTGGCCCGGTTCGTCCAGCACGGCGTCGACGGCCTCGCCGAGCGCCGCCGCCCGCGCCCTGCCGAACCGGACCCGGACGCCCGCACCGGCGGCCACCACCTGGGCGGCCACCACGGGCTGGTCGTCCCGGATCGGGGCCACCACGAGCGGGACGCCGTGCCACAGGGCCTCACAGACGGTGTTGTGTCCCGCGTGGCACACGACCGCCGCCACCCGCTCCAGCAGGCGCAGCTGGGGGATCCGCGGGACCGTCAGAAGGTTCTTGTCGGCCTCCGTGGACGGCGGCCCCAGGGTGCCCGCCGGGTCGACGATGACCGTCTGGAAGCGGTCGGCCCGGGCGCGTACGGCCTCCCGGGACTCGGCGAGGAAGCGCGCCCCGGCGTCGGTGTTCGCGGTGCCGAGGGTGACCAGGACGGTGGGGCGGGCGGGGTCCAGCCACTCCCACGGGAAGTCCGGTTCGGCCGGGCGCCCGGCGATGGACGGGCCCACGTACCGGATGTGGTCGGCCGCCCGGACGGGCCGCCCGGCCAGTTCCTCGGTGGTGAACGCCAGCACCAGGTCCGGCGAGAACCGGGGGTCGGCCGTGCCCTGCGGATCGCCGATCCGGCCCCGTACCCCGGCCAGCAGCCCGTCCAGCCAGGCGTCGATCTTGGGCATGCCGTCCAGCGCGCCGGTGAACTCCGCCGAGGTGGTGGCGGAGGTGGCCCACCGTACGCCCATCCGCTCGGCCACGAAGGCGCCCGCCACGGTCTGCTGGTCGGACACCACCACATCCGGGCGGAACTCCTCGATGGCCCGCGCCACATCAGGCGCCATGGCCTCGGCGAGCGGCGCCAGGAAGTCCTCCCACAGGAATTTCAGCGCGCCCGGCCCGCGCACCTCGGGCGGGCGCTCCGCCCCGCCCTCGCCGATCACCGGCCCGGCGCAGCGGTGGACCGTGGCACCGGGACCCACCAGCCGCTGGACGACCTCCGGCAGCCCGGCCCAGGCCACCTGGTGGCCACGGGCCGTCAGTTCGGCCGCGACGCCGACGGTGGGGTTGACGTGGCCGACGAGCGGCGGCACGACGAAGAGGAAACGGCGTCCGGGTGGCGTCGAGTTCATGAGACCTCGGCCCCCTTGAGCCCGGCCGCCGCCATCGGGACGGCGGCGCCCGCGGTGTCCTGTTCGTGGATCCAGGACAGCAGCAGGGCGCGAATCCGCGCGGGCGCCTCGGCCAGCACCGAGTGCCCCTCCCCCGGCAGCATGACCGTCCGGGTGCCGGGCGGCAGCGCCCTGAGCCAGCCGTCCTCACCGGCGAGTTCGGAGTCGGCGCCGTACACGGCCAGCGCCGGGCCGCGCAGGGAGCGGACCCGCTCCTCGCTCACCGTGCGGCTCGCCGCCACGTCCTCGGCGATGGTGGTCGTACGCACCAGCCGGGCCGCCGACTTGGCCAGCCGCGCGGTGTGCGCGCCCCGGTGGGCGGTGACCCAGGCCAGCGACTCGGCCTCGTGGGCGACGAGTTCCACGACGACGCGCCGCATGATCCGGCTGATGTCCGTCAGCCAGCTCTCGGTCGCGGGCTTCGCCTCGATCGTCGCGATACCGGCCACCCGTTCCGGGCGCCGCAGGGCGTACCCGTACGCCACCGTGCCGCCGAAGCAGTTGCCCACCAGATGGACCGGGGTGGTGATCTCCAGCTGGTCCAGCAGCCGTTCCAGGTCGCTGACGAACGTCTCCAGCCGGTAGCCGGATCCGGGGCGCTCGCTTCGGCCGTGCCCCCGCTGGTCGTACATCACCACGTCCAGCCCGGCGGCGGCGAGGTCCGGGGCCACGGTGAAGTACCAGCTGGCCAGGGAGTCGGTGAGCAGGCCGTGTACGAGGACGACGGTGGCGGTGGGCGGGCGGCCGTCCGGCGGGGACAGCCGCTGTACGTGCAGGCGGATGCCGTCCGGTCCGTCGCCGGTGCCGGGCGGGCCACCGAGGTTGAGCATCGCCATGGTCAGCTCCCCTCGGCCACGCCGGCGTCGGGCACGCCGGCTACGGGCACCCTGGCCTCGGGCACCCTGGCTTCGGGCGCTCTGAGGCACCTCACGATGTAGTCCACGAGCCGCCCGACGGTGAGGCCGATGATCTCGTCCAGCTCCAGATCGGCCACGAACTCGGCGAAGTTGACCTCCTGTCCGTACCGGTCCTGCAGGGTGCCCGCCAGGGTCACCAGGTCGATGCTCTCCAGCTCCAGGTCATCGCTGAAGCGGGTGTCCATGGCGACCTCGATGTCGTCGAGGCCCTCCTCGTCGAGCATGGTCCGGAGCATTCCGGCGACGTCCGCGAGCACGGCTGGTGCGTCGGGTGCCGGTGCCGGGGCGGTGGGTTCGACGGTGGTCACTGATCGGTCTCCTCGTCCTGATCCCGGTGGCCAGGACCGGTCGTCCGGGCCACGGCGTACTCCCTGCCCGGCAACCCGGACGGGTTGGCGGTCCTCGTGCAGTGCACCCGGTAACGGCGTGGCGGGTGTCCGGGGGCGGCGGCCACCTCGACGGTGAGGTGGGTGTGATCCGCGCCGACCACCGCGCTGTCCCGGCCGATGCCGTCCGCCTTCGCGGCCGCCGCCTTGGCGGCGCGGAAGGCGGTGGCCCACCAGGCGGCGTCGTCCGATGCGGTGACGGTGGCGAGGAGTTCGCGCTCCGCCGGGCCGAACGCCGCCTCCCGCTCGGCGACCTCCTCGACAGCGATGCCGATGCCGTGTCGCTCTCCCGGCTGGCGTGGCGCCACCCGGGCGACCCCGGCCTCGGCCCGGTGCGCCAGCGTCAGGTCCAGCGGGGGCAGGGTCCGGCCGTGCACGCCGACGGCGTACGGGCGGCCGTGGTCGTCGTCGCACACCCGGATCTCGGCCGGGAAGACCGGCCCCTCGCCGTGCTCCCACAGCCACCGCCGTACCGCGTCCTTGGCCGCGATCCGGCCCAGCAGCCACTGTCTGCGGCCGCGCGGCGGCTGCCGCTCGTACTCGACGCGTTCGGCGCCGCCCAGGTAGTTGCGCATGATCAGATCGCGTGAGGCCAGGTCCGGCCACCGCTCGTACACCAGTGACCAGCCGCCCGGCTGGGGTTGCGACAGCGTGTTGCGCTGCGGGAAGCGCTCCACCGGGCGGGTCTGCGGATGGTTGTCGAACCGGCGGTCCTGCCAGCCCCGCAGCTCCGCCCACACCTGCCCGCCGGTCAGCAGCTGAACATCGGCCTCAAGCGCCGCATCGGTCAGCGCGACGATCCTGACCAGGCACTCCACCTCGGTGCCGGGCCGCGGCGGCGGACCGTAGAACCGCATCAGCCGCATGCCGACGGGGAACACGACGGAGCGCTCGGTGCGGGTCGCCATGATCCAGTACCCGAGGAGCTGACCGACGTTGTCCAGCAGCGCGCCGGGCGCGGCCGGAGTGGTGATCGTGCCGCGCACATGCGCCTCGCCGATGGCGGTGATCCGGGTGAGCCCCTGGAACGCCGGGCCGTGGAACATCCACCGCTCGTCATAGATCTGCGCCGCGGTGTGCTCGGGCACCCGCTCGGTGGCGGGGTCGATACGCCACGGCGCGGGCCGCTCGGCGGCGTCCGGATAGCGGGCCGCGAGCTGAACGGTGCCACGGGCGCTGCGGCCGAACGTGGCGGTGCGGTGGGCGGGGTCGGTGCCGGACGGTGTCACGGTGACCGGGACGGTGCTGGGCGGTGTCGCGGTCACCCACTGATCGAAGCGCGCGTTGTGCACCCCCACGGCCACCCCGCCGCCGTCCGCCGCGTGCTCCACCGCGTCGATGAGGTGCTGGACGATCGTGGTGGCAGGCACCACGGGCCACCGATCACCCTCATCGGGCCAACCGGGCCGCTGCGGAAAGAAGCAGTGGTCGCGGAGGTAGGGCATGGCCTCGGTGGAGACGCGCACGTGGTACGTACGCCCCCGAGACCCGGCCTGCCTGCTACGCCCCGCCGCGACCACGGCGGCCGCCGTATCGGCCGTCTCCCGAAGCAGCGCATCCAGCTCGGCGGCCCAGGGGGCGGTGGTGTGCGGTTGGGTGGCGCGGGCCGTGCCCGCTGTCGCCGGGTGCGGCGGGGCGGTGAGTGGCGTGCCCGTCGACACGTGTGCGTACGGCGGCATGGGGTGGCGCACGGCACCCGCCGCCGGGTTCGGGGGTGCGGCCTGCCCCGCGCCCGCCACCGGAGACGGTGGCGCGGGGGCATGCGTACTCGCCGTCGCCGGACGTGGCGGCGCCAGGTGATGCGTGCTTGCCGTCGCGAGATATGGCGGGGCGGGCTGCGCGGCACCCGCCGCCGGGGGCGCCGGTGCGGCGCGAGCCGAGCCCGCCGTCGCCGCGTGCGGCGGTGCGGCCTGAGACGGGCCCACAGCCGCCGGAGGCCGCGGCTCGGGGTACTGCGCGCCCGCCACCGCCGCGTGCGGCGCGTCAGACTGGACCGGGCCCACCGCCGGAGGCTGCGGGCCGAGGTGGTGCGGGCCTGCCGCTGCCGGATACAGCGGCGCAGCGTGCGAGGCACCCGCCGCCGGGGACGGCAGCTCGGCGTCCGGCGCCGTCGGGTGCCGCGTCTCGGCCGTTGCCGGGCGCGGGGGCGTCTGTTGGAGGGCCGGGGGGCGGAGCTCCCCGGTTTCGGGAAGGGGCGGGGTGGGGGAAGACCGCGCAGCCACCGACGCGAGCGTGCCGCGTAGCTCGCTCAAGCTCGGCTCGCTCAGCGAGATCAGGGCGCCGTTCAGGTTCAGGCGCACCGGGGCCGAACGCGGTCGCGCGGTGGGGCGCGGGAGGGCGGGGTCCACGGGGGCGCCCTCCGTCCACAGGGCGGTGGCGACGCGGCGCAGCTGGGCGACGCCGTCGCGGTGGGGGGAGTTGGCGGCCACCACGACGTGGTCGCGGCCCTGCAGCGTGTCGCCGATGAGCGAGGCCAGCTGGCCGGTGCCCATCTGTACGAACGCGCGGAAGCCCGCGTCGTACAGGGCCCGGGTCAGCAGCCGGAACCGTACGGGCTCCAGGAGGTGCCGTACGAACAGCCGCCGCACCTCCGCCTCGGTTTCCGGGTACGGCGCGGCCGTGGTTCCGGACCAGACGGGGATGCGGGGCGGCAGGAGCAGTTCGAAGCGCTCGGCCAGGGTTCGGATGGGGTCGAGGAAGGGGGCCAGCATGGGGGTGTGGAAGCCGGACTGGAAGGGCAGGACCTGCGCGATCACGCCCGTGGCGCGCATCGTCCGGACGAACTCCTCGACGTCGGCGCGGGGCCCGCACACCATCGACTGGCTGGGCGCGTTGTCGTGCGAGAGCACGATCCGGCTCTCCGGCACCTCCGCGAGCGCGGCGAGTACGCGTTCCGCGGCCGTGCCGAGGACGGCGAAGGTCACGCCGGGGACGGTCAGCGCGTCGGGGTCGAAGGAGTCGAGGAAGGCGTCGACGGCCTCGCCCGCGTAGAGTCCGCCCGCGGCCATCGCGGACCACTCGCCGACGCTGTGTCCGGCCACCGCGTCCGGCACGATTCCCATCCGTGCGAGCGCCGCGTTCAGCAGGCGTCCGACGCCGAAGACACCGACGCCGTGGCGGCCGATGTCGCCCGCGCGGGCCGCCTCGCCGTACCGCTCGCCGGGGCGGTGGCCGGTGTGACGGGACAGCCCGAAGTACTCGGCGATCCCGTCCGTGCGGGGCTCGAACTCCGCCTCCAGGCCGGGGAAGACGAAGGCCAGTTTCCCGGCGGACGCGAGCATCGGTTCCGGGGTGAACCAGACGTCGTTGCGGCCACGCCATGGGCGGCCCTTGGCGACCACGCGCCGGGCGAGGGCGAGCCGCTTGGCGGTGGGGTCGACGATGCCCAGCCGGGTGCGGGCGTGACCGACGGACGCGGACGCGGACGCGGTGGCCCGTACGGTCGCGTCGTCGGCGGCGAGCAGTTCGGCCATCCGCGCAGGCGTGTCCACGGCCAGGGCCAGCACCCGTTCGGGTTCGGTCACGACGGCGGCCGGGCGTCGCTTCACCGTCGCGGTCGGCTCCTGTTCCAGCACCACATGGGCGTTGATCCCGCCGAATCCGAAGGCGTTGACCGCCGCGCGCCGTACGGAGGCGTCCCAGGGCGTGGCCGCGTCGAGGGTGCGGAAGCGGGTGGCCGTCAGCCCGGGGTGCGGGTCGTCGCAGTGCAGGGTGGGCAGCAGCCGCCCGTGGTGGACGGCGAGGGCGGCCTTGACCAGCCCCGCGACACCGGCCGCTGGCATGGTGTGGCCGATCATCGACTTCACCGAGCCGATGACGGCAGGATCGCTCGGCGCGCCCGGCCCGAACACCTCGGCCAGCGTGGCGAGTTCGGCCGTGTCCCCGGCAGGCGTGGCCGTGCCGTGCGCCTCCAGCAGCCCGATCGAGCCCGCTTCGCGCGGGTCGAGGCCCGCGGCGCTCCACGCCTGCCGTACGGCGCGGGCCTGGCCGCCCGGGTCCGGGTTGACCAGGCCGGTGGCGCGGCCGTCCGAGGCCACCCCGGTGCCGCGGATGACGGCGTAGACGCGGTCGCCGTCGCGCCGCGCGTCGGCGAGCCGTTTGAGGACGACCACGCCGGTGCCCTCGCCGATCAGCAGGCCGTCGGCGGCGCGGTCGAAGGGCCGGATGCGCTGGCTCGGCGACAGCGCGCGCAGCTGCGCGAAGACGCTCCACAGGGTGATGTCGTGGCAGTGGTGCACACCGCCCGCGAGCATCACATCGCACCGCCCGGAGGCCAGTTCCGCCACCGCCTGGTCGACGGCGACGAGCGACGAGGCGCAGGCGGCGTCCACGGTGTAGGCGGGTCCGCGCAGGTCGAGCCGGTTGGCGATGCGGGAGGCGGCGAGGTTGGGCACCAGGCCGATGGCCGCCTCGGGACGGTCCGGGCCGAGCTGTTCGGTGAAGGCGTCCCGGACTTGGTCCAGCTGGCCGGGGCCGAGGCCGGGCAGCAGCTCGCCGAGGGTCCGTACGAGCTGGTGCGCGGTGCGGACCCGCTGGTCGAGCCGGACCAGCCCGGGGGTGAGGTAGCCGCCCCGGCCGAGGACGACGCCCACCCGCCCCCGGTCGGGGAGCCGGTCGTCGCCGCCCGCGTCGGCGAGGGCGGCCGCCGCGACGCCGAGGGCGATCAGCTGGTCGGGCTCGGTGCCGGCCACCGAGTGGGGCATGATGCCGAACCGGGTGGCCTCCACCTCCGCGTAACAGTCGACGAAGCCACCCCGGCGGCAGTACACCCGGTCGGGCGCGGCCGGGGTGCCGGCGTTGCCCCGCGGGTCGTAGTAGTCCGCGTCCCACCGCCCGGCCGGGACGTCGGTGATGGCGTCCACGCCACCGGCCAGGTTGCGCCAGTAGGTGTCCAGATCCGGGGAGCCGGGCAGCAGGACCGACATCCCGACGATGGCCACCGGTGGCTGTTCGAAAGGCTTGCGATGTGCCGTCATGGTCACCAGTCCGAGGCGGTGTAGACGACGGCCTCGTCCGGCTCCTCGCCCCAGGCCAGCTCGCGCAGCAGCGCCAGCGCGCCCTCTTCGGGGTCGATGAGCGAGATGCCGCGCCGGGCGTACTCCCGGCCGAGTTCCGGGGTGACCATCCCTGCGTGGGCGCCGGTCGGGGCCCACGGCCCCCAGTGCACGGTCAGCGCCCGGCGGCCGGTGCGGGCCCGCCACCGCGCGCCGAGGGTTTCCAGCGTGTCGTTGGCGGCGGCGTAGTCCACCTGGCCGCGGTTGCCGAGGGCGGCGGAGATGCTGCCGAACAGCACGGTGAACGCCGGGGGTTCGGGCAGTTCCGCGAGGGCGTCCAGCAGGGTCCGCGCGCCGTCCACCTTGGTGCCGAAGACCCGCCCGAAGGACTCGGCGGACTTCTCCGCGATCAGCCGGTCCTCGATGACACCGGCCGCGTACACAGCGCCGTCCAGCCGCCCGTGGTCGGCGTGGATCTGCTTCACGGCCTGGAGCACCGCCGCGTCGTCCCGGACGTCCACCGAGCGGTAGCGCACCCGGCTGCCCAGGGCGCTCAACTCCGCTACTGTGGCGGCGACTTCGCGCCGGGCGAGGATGCGGGCCACCTCCCGCTCGATCTCGGCCGGTGCCGCGCCGCCCCGGGCCGCGAGCGCGGCGCGCAGCGCCGTCTCGTCGCGCGCCGCGGCGGTGTCCGGGTCCTCCGGGCCGGTGGGTTCCGGCGTACGGCCGAGCAGTTCGATCCGGCAGCGGGCGGCGGACGCGAGGGCGACGGCGCACCGGGCGGTGATGCCGCGCGCCCCGCCGACCAGGACCACCACGGAGTCTCGGTCCAGCCCGAGCGCGGCGGCCTCCGCCGCCCCGTCTCCGGCGGGCCCGGCACCCGAGGCGGCGAGCGGCCCGAGCGGGGCCTGCGCCAGGTCCAGCCGGTGGCGCCGTCCATCGGGGGTGCGCAGGACGACGGGCGTACGGTCGGCGGCGGACAGCTCGTCGAGCACCGCACCGGCCACGTCGTCGGCGGATCCGGGCGCGTCGGCGGCCAGCTCCACCAGGGTGGCGGCCGTGTCCGGGTACTCCCTGGCCACCGTACGGAACACCCCGCGCAGCCCGGCCGGGCGCGGGTCCAGCGGGTCGGCCGTGCGCACGGCCAGCAGCCGGTGCGGTCCGCGCCGCAGCGCCGCCTGGAGCACGGCGAACGCCTGCGGCAGCAGGGGCGCGCCGGACCCGGCCAGCGGGTCGAGCAGCAGGACGCCGTCCACCGGGCCGTCCTCCTCGGCGAGCAGATGGCCCGCGGCGAGGGGCACGGCCTCGGCGCCGTGGCCGGCCAGCCGGGCGGCGACCGCGTCGGCCACGCCGCCCGGGTCCCCGCCGAGCAGGGCGAAGCGCTTGCCGGTGAGGTCGAGCGGCGCGGCACCCTCCTCCAGGGGTACGGGCACCAGCCGCATCCGCCGGGGCGCCACGCCCGGTACGACGGCGAGTTCAGCCGCGGCAGCAGCAGCGGCGGCGGGTGCCGGGGAGGCGGGTGCGAGACGCGCGGTGAGCCAGTCGGTGACGGCCGCGGTCGTACGGGCCTTGGCCAGCTCCTCCAGCTCCTCGTCGCCCAGCGCGGCGGTTCCGGCGCCCGCGATGCCGAGGCGCCTGGCCAGCTCACCGGCGATCTCGGCGCGCTTGATGGAATCGATGCTGAGGTCGGCTTCGAGGTCGAGATCGGGTTCGATCATGTCGACGGGGTAGCCGGTGCGTTCGCTGATGATCTCGGAGACGGCGTGCAGCACATCGGGGCCGGTGGCGGGCGCGGCCACGTCGGCGGCCGGCGCGGCCGGTTCGTGGACGACCGGGGCGGGAGTGGCCACCACGGGCTCCGCCGCGATGGGCGGCGCGGTGGCCGGGGCGGCCAGGGGCAGGGCCGCGGTGGCCACCGGGGGCGGCGCCGTGGGCCGCTCCCCCGCCGCCCCGCCGAAGTAGGTGAGCAGGACGTCGCGCTGAGCGGCGATCATCTCCCGGCTCGTTCTCAGATATTCGGCGATCAGGGCATCCCGGTCCCCGTATCCGTCGCCGCCCTTGCGGTCCGTCTGACTCACCGTCGCCTCCACGACACGTCGGGCCGGTGCCAGCGCACCGGGGAGAAGGTCACCGTCCGCGGTGCGGACCAGTTGTCCGTCGACCGTCCATCCGGGCCGCTTCGGCGGTGCGGTGGACGCCGCGTCCACGGCGTCCCGGCCCCGGAACAGCCAGCCCGTACGCACCGGAACCCCGGCGACGGCCAGCTGGGCGAGGGCGTCGAGGAACCCACGCGGCCCCTCGAAGCCGCCTCGTCGCCCCTCGGTACGGCCCCGGCGCGTGTCGCAGGCGACGGTGCGGTGCGGGCGGTCGCCCAGGATCTCGGCCACCAGCCGGGTCAGCACGGTGCCCGGCCCGGCCTCGACGAAGATCCGGGCGCCCGCCGCGTACATGGCCTCGATCTGCTCCTGGAAGCGGACCGGGGCGCCGATCTGGGCGGCGAGTTCGGCACGTATGGCGTCCGGTTCGGCGCCGTGCGGGGCGGCGGTGCGGTTGGCCCACACGGGGAACTCCGGTGCCGCCACGGGGTGTTCGGCCAGCGCCTCGGCGAAGCGCGGCCCGGCCCCGGCGACCAGCGGGCTGTGGAAGGCGCAGGCCACCGGGAGCCGACGGACCGTGTGCCCGGCCTCCCGCAGCAGTGTGACGGCGTCCGCCACTTCCCGTTCGGGGCCGGAGATCGCTGTCTGCTGGGGTGCGTTGTGGTTGGCGGCCACCACGCGCTCGGCGAGCCCGGCCTCGCGCAGCAGCCGCTCGACGGTGTCGGGCGGGGCGGTCACGGCGGCCATGGTGCCCGGCTCGGGTCCGGCGGCCTCGGCCGCGTCGAGGATGGCGGCGGCCCGCTCGGCGCTGAGCCGGGGCAGGGCGCGCGGGTCGAGGGCGCCCGCGGCGCACAGCGCGACCAGCTCGCCGTAGCTGTGCCCGGCCGCCATGTCGGGCCGCACCCCGGCCGCGGTGAGCAGGGCGTGGGCGGCGAGCCCCACGATGCCCAGGGCGGGCTGGGCCACCCGGGTGTCGGTGAGGGCCGCGTGCTGCGCCGCCTTCCCGGCCTCGTCGAAGGCGGCCGGGGGGTACAGCACACCGGCGTAGCGGGAGCCGTGGAGCAGCTGCCGCCGCGGTTCGGGGAAGGCCACGAACACGTCCGCGAACATCCCGGGCCGCTGGCTGCCCTGCCCGGGGAAGAGGAATGCCACCTTCCCCACCGGCTCGTCGGGCTCGGTGCCCGGCGCCACGTACAACCCGTCGTCCCGACCACCCGGTCTCGGCCGCGACCCGGCGGGGGACACGTCGCCCGCCAGCACCCGCCGTAACCGCTCGGCCAGATCGTCCAGATCCGCGGCCACCACCGCGACCCGCACCGGTTCGTGACCGGTGTCGGCCCGCCGGGAGGCGGCCAGCGCGAGGTCGCGCAGCCGCCATGGCCGCCCCGCCACGTCATTGGCCTCGGTCTGCCGCAGCGTCTCCTCGACCGCGCGCAGCGCCGCCGCCCGGTCGGCCCCGCGGAAGAGGAAGAGTTCGCAGGGCCAGGCGTCGAGCGTGTGTGCGGGTGGCGGCGCGCCCTTGCCGTGTGCCGCCAGCACCACATGGAAGTTGGTGCCGCCGAAGCCGAACGCGCTGACCCCGGCCACCCGGTCCGCGGGCGCCGTGGCCCACGGCCGCGCTTCGGTGTGGAAGACGAACGGGCCGCGCTCCGCGTCCCACGCCGCGCTCGGCCGCGTCACGTGCAGGGTCGGCGGCTTGACGCCCGTGTGCAGCGCCAGCGCGGTCTTCACGAGCCCGGCCAGCCCGGCGGCGCACTTGGTGTGCCCGATCTGGGACTTGACGGAGCCGAGCGCGATGCCGCCGGGGGCCGCCCCCGCCTCCGCGAACACCTCGGTGAGGACGGTGAGTTCGGTACGGTCCCCCACCGCCGTACCGGTGCCGTGCGCCTCGACGAGACCGACACTCGCCGGGGACACCCCGGCGCTGGCGTACGCGCGCTCCAGCGCGGCCCGCTGGCCCTCGGGGCGGGGGGCGGTCAGCCCGAGCGAACGGCCGTCGCTGGAGGAGCCGACGCCCTTGATGACGCCGTAGATCCGGTCGCCGTCGCGTTCGGCGTCGGCCAGCCGCTTGAGGACGACGCAGGCGACGCCCTCGCCGAGCGCGATGCCGTCGGCCGACGCGTCGAACGCCCGGGAGCGGCCGGTCGGGGACAGGGCGTGCACGGAGGAGAAGAGCACATAGTCGTTGATGCCGTTGTGCAGGTCGGCGCCGCCGCACAGCACGATGTCGCTGGTGCCAGCGGTCAGCTCCTTGCAGGCCACGTCGACGGCGGCGAGCGAGGACGCGCACGCCGCGTCCACGGTGTAGTTGGCGCCGCCGAGGTCGAGCCGGTTGGCGATCCGCCCGGAGATGACATTGGCGAGCATGCCGGGGAACGAGTCCTCGGTGAGCCTGGGCAGCTGCTCGGCCAGGTCCGGTGGCACCTCGCGGAAGTACGACGGCAGGACGGCGCGCAGGGTCTGCGCGTTGGACAGGTCGCTCCCCGCCTCGGCGCCGAACACCACGGACGTGCGCGACCTGTCGAAGGTCCGGCCACCGTCCCCGGGGTCGCCGTACCCGGCGTCGTCCAGCGCCCGGCGGGCGGCCTCCAGGGCCAGCAGCTGGACGGGTTCGATGCTGCCGAGGGACGCCGGGGGGATGCCGTAGCGCAGCGGGTCGAAGGGAATGCGCGGCAGGAAACCGCCCCACTGGGAGGCGGAGGCGCCGTCGTCGTCGCCCGTGTAGTGGACGGCGGGGTCCCAGCGCTCGGCGGGCACCTCGGTGATGGCGTCCACGCCGCCCACCACATTGGCCCAGAACGAGGCGAGGTCGGGCGCCTGCGGGAACATGCAGGCCATGCCGACCACGGCCACGTCCAGCGGCGCGGGCGCCGGTGCCACCGCGGGGGCCGCGGCCACGCCCAGCGGCGCGCACAGCACCCCGGCCCGCGCGGCAAGGAAGTCCGCCGCTGCCGGGCCCACCGCTTGGTGGAGCGCGGCGACGGTGGTGGTGGCCGAGCGCAGCACCGCGACCTGCCCGGCCATGAACATCCCGTCGGAGAGCTGGCGTTGCTCGTCGGCCTCGGTGAGCCTGCCGTCGGGGCCGCGTTCCAGACCCTTGCTGGCGATGCGCAGCCGCCCCACGTTCAGTCTCTCCAGCCGCTCCCACAGCTCCCGGTCGGGGACGCCCTCGTCCCGCAGCCGCTCCTTGAGGGCGTGGTAGCCGGCGGTGAAGGGGCTCGGCACACAGCGCGTGGCGTGGCCGGGGGCGGTCTCCAGCAGCGCGGTGCGCTCGGCGGCCAGCACCTGGCGCTGGAAGAGGGGCCGCACGGCGCCGTGCGCGACCGCCTCCTCGGTGAACAGGTACGCGGTGCCCATCAGCAGCCCGGCGGCGACGCCGCGCCGGGTCAGCGGGGCGGCGAGCGCGGCCACCATCGCGGCGGACCGTTCGTCGTGCACTCCACCGGCGAAGTAGATCTCGATGCCCGCGCCGTCGGCCCGGTGCGCGGGGTCGTCGAGGAAGTCCTCGACGACCGCGAGCTGGGCCTCCCACAGCGGGAAGCTCGCGCGCGGCCCCACATGGCCGCCGCACTCGGAGCCCTCGAAGACGAACCGCCGCGCCCCGCCCTCCAGGAACTGCCGCAGCAGTCCGGGCGAGGGCACATGCAGATACGTGGTGATGCCGTCCTGCTCCAGCGCCGCGGCCTGGGACGGCCGTCCGCCCGCGATGATGGCGTGGCTCGGCCGGATCTCCCGTACGGCCTCCAGCTGGGCGCCCCTGATGTCCTCCGGGGCGAAGCCGAGCACGCCCACGCCCCACGGACGCCCGGTCAGCGCGGCCGCGGCCTCCGCCAGCAGGGTGCGCGCCTGTTCGCGTCCGGCCAGGGCGAGCGCGATGAACGGCAGCGCGCCGTCCGCCGCGACGGCGGAGGCGAACCCCGCCCGGTCGCTGACGCGCGTCATCGGGCCCTGCGCGACGGGCAGCCGGGTGATGGGCTCGTCCACGGCCTCGGTCGCGACGTCCCGTACGGTGGCCCGGATGGCGTCCGCCACGCCCCGTACGGCCCGGCCCACGTCCCGCCAGCGCCTCGCGAAGCGCGCGGCGAGGAACCCGTCCTGACCCACCGGCAGGGGCGGCGTGGAGCGCGGGGAGCGGGCCCGCGGGCGCAGCGCGCGGTGCCCGTCGACGACAGTGGTCTCCGAGCCGTCCATCGGCCGGAGCAGCGCGGCCCGGTCCTCGGGGAGCCCGGATTCGGCGAGCAGGGCCAGCTGGGTGTCCAGGACGACCCCGGCCGCGCCCCCGATGACCGCCGCGGCGGCGGTGCGCGGGCCGATGCCGCCCCAGGCCCACACCGGTACGGACACTCCGGGCTCGGCCAGCAGCCGCTGGAGCAGCACGAAGGTGCTCAAGTCGCCGACCGGCCCGCCGCATTCGCTGCCCCGGGCGATCAGCCCGTGGGCCCCGGCCCGGACCGCCGCGCGGGCCTGGTCCACGTCGGTGACCTCGACCAGCACGCGATGGCGGGCGGCGACGGCGTCGAGCGGCCAGGGCGCGCCGACACCGAGGACCACGGTGTGCGGCCCGGGCCCGCCGCCGTCGCCCGGGGGGCCGGTGTCCGGTGGCGCCGTGGACCGCAGGTCCGCGGGCGTGAGGGGGCACCCGGCCGTCACGCGCACGCCGTAGCGCCCGTCGGCCACCCAGTCGTTGACGCGTTCCCACGCGTCCAGTGCTGTGCGGCGCGTCGTTCCCAGGTCGAGGACGCCCAGACCGCCCGCGCGGCTGATCGCCGCCGCGAGTCGGGGGTCGGGTTCCCCGAACGGAGTGATACCGATAACAAGATCGCCAGGATACGCAACGGATGACATGTTTTCTCCGGATAAATCGCTTGAGCCGCGAAAGGGAGATAATTCTGGCATGCACGTCTAACGTACGGCTTGCGCCTTTTACACAGAGCGACGCGGAGGCGAAATTAGCGATCCGGTTACTGAGCCGTCAACAAGTTGCGAGCCCCGCACCTGCCAGGACGGGCCGGATCGCGCCATGGGCAGGGCGGTCAATTGCGGTGCCGCCTCTCTCTTCCTTTGTTAAATGTTGATGTACCTTTCGCGAGCCGGGCCGGAAGAGAGAGCGCCACCGACGTCCCTTGTGCCCCTCGAATACACCATTTACACAGAGGAAGTCCCGCCGGGTAAACCGCCCGGGCATGCCGATCGAACTCAATCGGCGGAGCACATTCCGGATTCTGAATTCCGTCACACGCGGCGCATCGCCGGAAAGTGCGGCCGGAATCAGCCCGCGGACCGCACCGCCTCCCCGCTGCGGGCGGACACGCTACGGACCGCGCCGCACGGCTGATCGATCAGTCCAGAAAGATCCCGCACTCTCATTGACATACCTCGCGAATCACCCGAAAGCTACTGCTCTTTGTTGACCGATCAGTCCACGAAGATTAAGTTGCGGGGCATGACGAGACAGCGCGGCTTCGCCGAAGACGAGGCTTTGCTCAAGATCATGCGGTTGTTCTGGGCGAAGGGTTACGAGGCGACCTCGGTCGCCGACCTGTGCGAGGTGACCGGCCTGGGGCGTGGCTCGCTCTACGCGGCCTTCGGCAGCAAGCAGGAGGTGTACGAGCGGTCGCTGCGCCACTACGTCGATGTCGTCAACCGGCATCTGCGAGACCAGCTGTCCCGTCAGGTGCCGATCCGGCAGGCGGTCCGGGACCTGTTGCTGGAGCGGGTCGACGACTCGCTGACGGAACGGGACCGCCCGGGCTGCCTCCTCGTGGGCGCGATCGTGGAACGGGCGGCGCACGACCCGATGGCGGCCCGCATCGCGCAGGACGCGATCAACGCGACCCGGTCGGCCTTCGCCTCGGCGCTGCACAGCGCCCGGGCGGCGGGCCAGATCCCGTACGAGACGGACGTGGAGAGCATCGCCGCGCTCCTCACCACGATGGTGCAGGGACTCCGCGTGATGAGCATCTCGCTGCCGGACCGGAATCTGCTCGCGTCGGTCGTCGACGCGGCGCTCGAAGCACTCCCCCGATAGAACGACAGGCCGCACAGGCAACAGGCAAGGAGCCATCCCATGAAGACCGCTGTGGTGACCGGCGCGAGCAAGGGCATCGGACTGGCGGTGACGCGCGCGCTCGAAGCGGACGGCATACGTGTCACCGGCGCCGCCCGCACCATCACGCCGGAGCTGAAGGAGGCCGCCACGTCGACGGTGGCCGTCGACCTGGCCACCCCCGAGGGTCCGGCGGAGCTGATCCGGCAGGCGCGGGCGGAGCTGGGCGGGATCGACGTCCTGGTCAACAACGTCGGCGCGTTCTCCCCGCGGACCGACGGCTTCGCGGCCATCGATGACACCGAGTGGCAGCACACCTTCGAGCTGAACTTCTTCGGCGTCGTCCGCACCATCCGCGCCGCCCTGCCGTCCCTGACGGAGCGCCAGGGCGCCGTCGTCAACGTGTCCTCCGCCCGGGCCCGCGGTCCGCAGCCCCCGACGGTGGACTACGGCGCGGCGAAGGCGGCGCTCACCAACTTCAGCAAGGCGCTGTCGATGGAGCTGGGGCCGAAGGGCGTCCGGGTGAACACCGTCTCCCCCGGGCCGACGCGCACCCCTGCCTGGCTGGACGCCGACGGGTTCGGAGCGGGCCTGGCCGCCGCCTCCGGCAAGACGCTGGACGAGTTCCTGGAGGCGTTCCCCGGCGCCGCCGGGCTGACCACCGGCCGTCTCACCGAGCCGGAGGAGGTGGCCGAGGTGGTGCGGATGCTCGCCTCCGGCCGCACCCGGGCCATCAACGGCGCCGATCTGGTGGTCGACGGCGGCCAGCTGAGGACGGTCTAGGTCAGGTGGACGGCGGCGCGGAGGTCACGTCACGCCCGTGGGCCGGAACTGGATACTGATCCGCGGTCCGGTGCTCCGCGAGGTCTTGGGGATGGCGTGTTCCCAGGTCCGCTGGCAGGATCCGCCCATCACGATGAGATCGCCGTGTCCGAGCGGCCGCCGCACGGTGGCCCCGCCACCACGGGGGCGGAGCAGCAGATCGCGTGGCGCACCCACGGACAGGATGGCGACCATGGTGTCCTCGCTGCTGCCGCGGCCGGTCCGGTCGCCGTGCCAGGCCACGCTGTCGCGGCCGTCGCGGTAGTAGCACAGCCCCGCCGTGGTGAACGGTTCGCCCAGCTCGGCGGCGTAGTACGCGGAGAGCGTGGCCCGGGCCTCGGTGAGGACGGGGTGGGGCAGGGCGTCATCGGCGCCGTAGAAGGCGAGCAGCCGCGGGACCTGCACGGTCCGGTCGTACATTCGCCGCTGCTCGGCCTTCCACGGGACGTCGGCGGAGAGGCGGACGAACAGGTCGTCCGCTCCCCGCAGCCATCCGGTCAGCAAATCGATCCAGGCCCCGTCCCGCAGCCCGGTCCTGCGCACCGCGTGCAGCGGGCCGAGGGCTGCGGCGTCGGCCTGGTCGAAGAGCGAGCCCTGGAGATACGCGCCCATACCGGCAGTGTACCCAGGTAATCGAGCGTGTGTGCGATAACCCCGGCTAGGAGGTCCATCTGATGTTCGGGTTCAGCCCGCCGGTCCAGTTGAAGACGGCCATGTTGTCCCAGCCGTCCCCGCTGTTGTTGATGTCGGCCGGGTCCCAGCCGTTGCCGGGTACCGCGTACCAGGTGGGCTCCCAGTAGAAGACGCCGATCGCACCGGCGTTGCGGGCGGTGTTCTGTACGTCGGTGAAGTTGGCGGCCTGCCCCGCCCAGGTGAGCGGATAGCCCGAACAGCCGGAGGTGACCGAGTTGCCGGTGCTGTCGGCGTTCGCCGTGGTGAAGGGGTACGCGGTCTCGGCGATGACCACGTCCTTGCCGTACCGGGACCTCATGTCGGCGACGACGTCGTAGAGCGTGGACAGCGAGCCGTGCCACATGCAGTAGTACGACAGCCCGGTGATGTCCCAGCTGACGCCCTTCGCCTTGATCCCGTCGTAGAACCAGCGGGCGTGCGCGTCGCTGTCCGCGTTCGCGGTGTGGATGATCACCTTGGTGGCGCCGCTGCACGCCTTGGTGGCGTTGTAGCCCGCCTTGAGCAGGAGGCTGAGGTTGGTGAAGTCGTTGTTGACCACCTTGCCGTCGTTCCACAGCATGCCGACGTTGATCTCGTTGCCGATCTGCACGCTGTCCGGCGTGGTGCCCTGGGCTTTGAGGCTGTCGCACACGTCGTACGTGTAGTTGTAGACGTCGGTCTGGAGCTGGCCGATGCCGTGGCTCGCCCAGGCGGCGGGCTTGCGCTGATTGCCGGGGTCGGCCCAGGTGTCCGAGTAGTGGAAGTCGACCAGCAGCTTGAGCCCCTTGGCCTTGACCGTCTTCGCGTAGGCCAGCACCTTGGCCTTGTTGTTGTATCCGCTGGCGGGGTTGTTCCAGACCCGCAGGCGGACGTAGTTCACCCCGGCGCCCTTGAGGATGTCGAGCGGGTCCGCGGCGTTGCCGTTCGCGTCGTAGTACTTCGCGCCGAGATCGAGGGCCCGCTGCGCGGTCGACACATCGGCGCCGCGCATGCTGAGCGCGTTCACGGCGGACGCTGTGGCGGACGCCTTGGCGTCCACCGTGAGCAGGGCCGCCGCCAGGGCCAGCACGGTGGCGAGCAGGGCCGCCCTGATGGTGCGTGCGAAGGCGTGCCCGGTCACCGTGTCCTCCTCCGGTCCGGCACCGCGTCCGGGCCGGGCGCGTGGCCGACCGGGGCCGCGATGTGTGCGGCGGCCGCGGTGCCGGGGGCGGTGCACGGCTTGCCGTTCAGGGTGAAGTCGCGTGGCGCGGGGTTGCTGCCGGTGTAGGCGCCGTTGAAGCCGATGGCGGTGGAGCCGCCGGTGGCGAGGGTCGCGTTCCAGCCCGCGTCCTTCACGGTGACCGCGGAGGCGTTCTGGCGCCAGGTGCCGTTCCAGCCGTTGGCCACCTTCTGGTTGCCGGTGAAGGCGAAGCCGAGCTGCCAGCCGTTGAGGGCGGGGCCCTTGTTGGTGATCGTGACGGTGGCCGTGAAGCCGCTGCCCCAGTCGTTGCCCACCGCGTAACCGACCGTGCAGGTGGCCGCCGGGGCCGCGCCCGTGGTCACCCGCACCGGGGCCGATGGCGGGGAGCTGCGCCCGGCGGTGTCCTTGGCCACGACGCGGAACGTATAGGCGGTGGCCGGGGACAGTCCGGTGACGGTGGCGCTGGTGGCGGGGGCGTCGACCGTGGCAACCGGGGCGCCCGCGGTGTCGCCGGAGTACACCTGGTAGCTCGCCACCGGGGAGGACCCGGCGGTGGACGCGCCCCAGGCGAGGGTGGCCCGGTCGGAGCCGACGGCGGTGGCGGACGGGGTGCCGGGCGCGGTGGGCGGCTTCGCCTCGGAGGATCCGGCGGGCAGGACGTATTCGGTGATGGAGTTGGCCGGGAAGGTGGCGGTGAAACCGCCGCCGGTCAGCGGCTGATCGGCCAGGTGCTCGATCGCGGTGACGTCGTCCTGGCCGTACTGGTAGACCTGCGCCGAGCCGCCCGGCGCGGTGCTGCCGGTGACGGAGACCGGGGCGGTCAGATCGCCGGTGGTCTTGTTGACGACCATCACGGTCAGCGCCTTGTCGCCGCTGCGCTCGGCCGCGTACACCGCGAGCTTGTCCTGGTCGGCGCTGGCTGCGCGGACCGCGGTGTCGCCGAAGGAGCCGCCCTTGCCGTCGTAGTTGCGGAACATCCGGAAGGCGAAGGCGCCCGGCTCGGTGGAGGCGGGCGGATCCCAGAGGGTGGCGAGGTCCAGCCCCTCCCGTCCGAAGATGCCGAGCACATCGGCCTGGGCGAGGGCGCCGTTGATGTGGTCCAGCGCGCCCCAGTTGTACTCGGTGATGGCGAGCTTGGTGCCCGGGTAGTTCTCGTCGACCAGGGAACGCATGCGCGGGATGAACTGGATCGGCTGGTTGATCCAGCTCTCGTCCACGTACGTCGGATCCCACAGCTGCCGCGTGGAGCGCAGCCGCAGCTCCTGGGTGGCCGCGTCCACGCCGCCGCCGAACACCCCGGTCTGCTGGGGGTAGATGTGCTCGTCGAAGTAGTCCAGGATGCGGCGGCCGTGGCTCTGGTCGTACGCCTTCATCTGCTGGAGGTACCAGGGGGCGAACAGCTGTCCGCCGTGGGCCGCCCGGTCGGGCGGGTTGGACCAGCAGTCGCCGCCCTTTTCGTTGCAGGTCTTCTGGTCGAGCCCGGAGTAGATCAGGGAGTTGAAGCCCCAGCCGACCGGGCCGAGGGTCTTCGCCCCGGGGTCGGCGTCCTTGATGGCGGCGGCGGTGGCGTACGTGCTGTCGCGCATCTCGTCGTAGCCCGTGCCCGCCGGGTGGACGTCGCGGTGGGTGCTCCACCACAGGTCGGGCTCGTTGTCGAGGTTGTAGAAGCCGACGCCGCCGTCGTCCGCGGCGCCGTAGGCGCGCTTCAGGTACTGCACCCATCCCTTGGTGAACTCCGGGCCCGCCGGGATGCTGGTTTCGGCCGGGTCGTTGCCGGTGACGTTGGTACCGTCGGCCTTCACTCCGTTGCCGCAGTCGGGACGCCACTGGGCGTCGCTCGCCTTCTGCGGGCCGTACTTGGCGATGCTGAAGCCGCAGGCGGTGTTGCGCGCCGCGGTCGTCCAGCCGCTCATCGGCACGGTCATCACGGTGTCGGTGCCGGTGCGGCGGTCCTGGTCGACGAACTTGTCGGCTTGCGAACCGTCCGGCAGATCGGCGGTGCCGTTCTCGTAGTACAGGTTCTCGAAGTACCAGTCGGCGCCCGCGTTGTACGCGTCGTTCTGGTAGTTGTAGCGGCTCGTCGCGTTGCCGCCCCAGCGGCGGACCGGCAGGCGCAGTTCCTCGGCGAGTGCCTCGTCGGCGAAGTTGATTCCGTAGATGTGCGGGTCGATCGCCTTGCGGCCGGTGGTGGTGTCGACGCTGAGGGCGGGGCCATCCGCGGCGGCGGAGGAGGCGGCGGACCGCGCTCCCCCGCCCGGTAACGCGCTCGCCGGGTGGGGACCGGCCAGCCCGGCGGCGGCCACCAGCAGCACCACGGCCGCCGGGGCGGCCCTCGGAGTCATGCGCCTGGGTCTCGAGGTCATGCGCGGGGGTCTCCTTCGGGGCGGCCGTGCTGAGGACGGGGAGAGATGGGAGCGCTCCCATCCTGCGCATGGTCAGCGAGCACCGCGGGAGTGTCAACCGTCTCGACCGAACCGGCCGCCACCGGCCGCCGTCTCCGCACGTCGTACGTCGCGTACGTCATGCGCGTGGATCCAGCCGAAGTCCTCGGCGACGACGTCACCACCGACCACGTCTCCCCCGCGGGCCGGATCCCCGCCGACAGCGCGGCGGGCCGCTGGCTGGCCGAACGCCAGGTCGCCCGCCGCGACCTCAACCAGTACTCCACCCGCCGCAGCAACCACGAGGTCATGCTGCGCGGTGCCTTCACCAACCCGGCGGTGGCCAATCTGCTGCCCGGCACCCGGCCCGGCCCGACCGCACCCGAGTCCTGCCCGTGCTCTGCTGGGCGTACGGGCGGTCGTCGCCGCGTCGTACGAGCGGATCCACCGCAGCAACCTGACCGGCATGGGTGTGCTGCCACTGGAGTTCTCCGAGGGCGACAGCGCGTCGGCACACGCGTTCACCGGGCAACCGGGTGGTGTTGCACCTCCACGGCGACGGCGGCCGCCACACCACGGCGGAACTGCGGCTGCGGATCCACTCCCGGCAGGAGCTCGCCTACCTCCGCCACGGCGGGATTCTGACGTACGTGGTCCGCCGCTCCCTTCAGGCACCATGATGGCCCTGCGGGCGGATGGCGTCGAAGAGAGACGGTGGGCATGGACTGGGAGACCTTCGCGGAGCGGCTGGCCGTGATGGCGCGGGACCTGCTGGCGCAGGACTCGGTGGACGGGACGCTGGAGCGGATCACCCAATGCGCCGTGGAGATCGTCGAGGGGTGCGACTCGGCCGGAATCCTGGTCCTCCATGGTCAGCGGGTGGAAACCCTGGCCCCGACCGACGGTCTTGTGGTCCGCTCCGATCAGCTGCAGGAGCAGACCGGCGAGGGGCCGTGCTTCGATGCCGCGCTCCGCAGCGAGCCCGTCTACCGGATCAGGGACTTCGCCGAGCCGCAGGAGAGGTGGCCCGACTTCGGGCGCCGGGCCCGCGACCTGGGCATCGGGAGCATGATGGGCTTCCTGCTCTACACGCGGGAAGAGGAACTGGGTTCGCTGAATCTCTATTCACGGAGCACGGGCGTCTTCACCAAGGGCAGCGAGACGGCGGGCTGGCTGCTGGCCTCGCACGCCGCGGTCGCCTTCTCCAGCGCCCGTACCGCCGACCAGCTCCAGCAGGCGCTGTCCACCCGGCACACCATCGGCGAGGCCATGGGCATCCTCATGGAACGCCTGAAGGTCGGCGAGGACGATGCCTTCAACGTGCTGCGGCGGGTGTCCCAGGAGCGCAACATCAAGCTGCGGGACATCGCCCGGCAGGTCTGTGAGAGCGGCGGCATCGACTGAGAGCCGAGCCGCCGCCGAGGCGGCTCCACCGGCCCGCATTCTGGACCGGAAGAGCCTGGCCATCGTGTTCCCCCGGGGGACTCGCCGACAGCGTGGGCCGCGAGTACCCGCCGCCCGGACCCGTATGCATACGTACCGGGCCCGATGACGACCGATCAGCGGGCGAGGGCCGGGCAGCGCGCAAGGGCAGGTCAGCGGGCCAGGGCCGGGATGATGCCGCCCGCGAGAATCGCCTCGCACTGCCGCGGGGAGAGCCGGTGGCGCAGCGGATACTCCTCGTCCCGGGTGACGTTGCGCACCCGGAGCGCCGGGGCGTCCGTCCGGGCGAGGGCCTCGTGCAGACCGGACAGCCGCAGCCGGTCGTCGGTCCCGATGCGCGCGTAGTCGCCGGGATCGTCGAATTCGAGGGCGAGGACGCCGAAGTTGGCGAGGTTCTGCCAGTGGATGCGGGCGTACGACCTGGCGATGACCGCCCGTAGCCCCAGGTAGCGCGGGGTGATGGCGGCGTGTTCGCGGGAGGAGCCCTGGCCGTAGTTCTCCCCGGCGACGATGAAGTGTCCGCCGTCGTCCCGGACCGACGCGGCGCGCCGTGGGTAGTCGGGGTCCAGCCGGGTCAGGGTGAACTCGGCCAGCTTGGGGATGTTGGACCGGTAGGGCAGGGCCTTCGCCCCGGCCGGGGAGATCTCGTCGGTCGAGACGTCGTCACCGGCCTTGAGGAGGACCGGGCCTTCGAGGGTGTCCGGCAGCGGATCGAACTGGGGCAGCGCGGAGATGTTGGGGCCGCGCCGCAGCTGGACGCGGTGTGCCTCCTCCGGTGGCAGCGGGGGCTCCAGCATGGCGTCGTTGACCGACGGCGGTTCGGGGGTGTGCGGTGCGGGCGGGACCGCCGACAGCCGGTCGGCCCAGTCGCGCGGATCGGTGATGACGCCGGTCAGCGCGGAGGCCGTGGCGGTCTCCGGCGAACACAGCCACACCGCGTCGTCCTCGGTGCCGGAGCGGCCGGGGAAGTTGCGCGGGAACGTACGCAGCGAATTGCGCCCCGCCGCGGGGGCCTGGCCCATGCCGATGCAGCCCAGACAGCCCGACTGATGGATGCGGCCACCGGCGGCGATCAGGTCGAACGTGGCACCGGACCGCGTCAGGTCCTGGAGGATCTCGCGGGAGGTCGGGTTGATGTCGAAGCTCACCTCGGGCGCCGTCTGCCGCCCCGCCACCATGGCCGCAGGTACGGCGAAGTCGCGGAACCCGGGGTTGGCGGAGGAGCCGAGGACCGCCTGCCCGATGGGCTCACCGGCGGCCTCCCGGACGGGCACGACGTTCCCCGGGGAGGTGGGCCGTGCGATCAGCGGCTCCAGGGACGACAGGTCGATCTCCTCGTCGAGGTCGTAAGCGGCGTCCTCGTCCGCGACGATCTCCACGTAGTCCTCGCCCCGCCCCACCCCCGTCAGGAAGTCGCGCACCGCGCCGTCGGAGGGGAAGACGGTGGTGGTGGCGCCGAGTTCCGCCCCCATGTTCGCGATGACGTGCCGGTCCATGGCGGTGAGGGAGGCCAGGCCGGGCCCGTGGTACTCCAGTACGCGCTGGACGCCGCCCTGCACCCCGTGGCGGCGCAGCATCTCCAGGATCACGTCCTTGGCGCTGACCCACGGGGGCAGTTCCCCGGTCAGCCGGATGCCCCAGATCTTCGGCATGGTGAGGTGGAGCGGCCGTCCGGCCATGGCGAGGGCCACCTCCAGTCCGCCGGTGCCGATCGCCAGCATGCCCAGGGAGCCGCCCGCGCAGGTGTGGGAGTCGGATCCGGCGAGCGTTCTGCCGGGGGCGCCGAAGTGCTGCATGTGCGTCGGATGGGAGACACCGTTGCCGGGCTTGGAGAACCACAGGCCGAAGCGGCGGGCGGCCGAGCGCAGAAAGAGATGGTCCTCGGCGTTGCGCTCATCGGCCTGGAGGATGTTGTGGTCCACGTACTGGACGCTGACCTGCGTGGCGACCCGGTCCAGCGCCAGCGCCTCCAGTTCCTGCATCACCAGGGTGCCGGTGGCGTCCTGGGTGAGCGTCTGGTCCACGCGCAGCGCGATCTCCTCCCCCGGCTCCATGCGGCCGGACACGAGGTGGTCGGCGATCAGCCGTTGCGTCACGGTGCCGTGTGCGCGGCCATGGGGCAGACCCATAGCGGTACCGCCTTCCCGGTGCGGCGCGGCCGGACGGTCCGGGCGCCACCATGGCGGTTCCCGTTCCGCGGCGGCCATCCCGGGCGCGCCCGGGCACAGTCACCCGGACGGGCGCCCGGGCCCGGCGGCCGGTGTCAGCCGCCGTCCGCGTCCGCGGCGGCCGGGGCGGTGCGGACGCGCCAGCGCTGTTCGACCTTGGCGATCCGCCAGTAGGCCAGCGCCGCGGCCCACACCACGACGAACAGGCCGACGATGATGAATCCGACGTTGTCCAGGTTCAGGGCGGAGATCCAGCCGGTGACGGAGTCGCGCAGGGCGAGCTTGTCGTGCAGGACGCCGACCAGCTCGATGGTGCCGATGAGGAAGGCCACCGCGATCGACAGACCGGTGATGGCCAGGTTGTAGAACACCTTGCGGACCGGGTTGGAGAACGCCCACTGGTAGGCGAAGTTCATGAAGGTGCCGTCGAGGGTGTCGAACAGGCTCATCCCGGCGGCGAAGAGCAGCGGCAGGCACAGGACGGCGTACCAGGGCAGTCCCGCTGCGGCGCCGCTTCCGGCCATCACCATCAGCGTGACCTCGGTGGCGGTGTCGAAGCCGAGCCCGAAGAGGAAGCCGAGCGGGAACATCTGGCCGGGCCGGGTGATGGAGTTCGTGAAGCGGCCCAGGACGCGGTTCATGAAGCCGCGCGAGTCGAGGTGCGCCTCCAGTTCCGACTCGTCGAACCGCCCGGCGCGCATCGCCCGGAAGACCCGCAGGATGCCGAGCAGGGCGACCAGGTTGAGCGCGGCGATGAGGTAGAGGAAGGTCCCGGACACGGTGGTGCCGACGACGCCGAGGACCTGGTGGGTGCCGGAGTTCTCGTTGATCAGGGTGCCCGCCAGCTGGGTTCCTCCGGCGACCAGGGCGGCCAGGGCCACCACGACGCTGGAGTGGCCGAGCGCGAACCAGAAACCCACCGACACCGGCCGCTTGCCGTCGGCCATCAGCTTGCGGGTGGTGTTGTCGATGGCGGCGATGTGGTCGGCGTCGAAGGCGTGCCGCATGCCCAGGGTGTACGCGGTGATCCCGAGGCCGACGCCGAACGTCTTGGCGCCGACCTCGTAGTGCTGGGGCTCGACGACCAGGAAGAGCAGGCCGAAGGCGACGGCGTGCAGGGCGACGATCACCGCCAGGAGCCCGGCGGTCCGGACGGTGTCCTCGCGCCGCCAGTGGAATGCGGTGGGCAGGGTCATGCGGTCACGCTCCAGCACCTCGTGGATCACTTCGTGAGATGCCGCGGCCGGTCTCCTGGCTGACGGGTCGACGCGACCGCCCCTGCCTTCCCGGCCGCGCGGTGGCGGCCAGTGGCTCCGCGGCCCGGTCGTGCGGCCGCGGAACGGGACGGGAACTCCCCGATCACAGTGGCGAGGGCCGCTCCGGTTTCGCACCGGCTTCCCGAACACCACGGCGCCGCAACCATAGGCGCCACCCCGCAAAACCGGCAAGTGAGGCACTTTCAGCCGCGGTCACGCGAGGCACGCCGGTCACGCGCGTGAGGTGAGGATGCTGAGCGCGTTGGCCACGACGATGGCGCCGATGGACGCCCACTCGGCCCACCCCAGGCTCTGGCCGAGGAGGATCCATCCGACGACGGCGGCGAGGACCGGGTTGACGCTCATGAACAGCCCGAAGGTCTGGGCGGGTACGCGGCGCAGGGTGAACAGGTCGGCGAGGTAGGGCACGGCGGAGGAGAGGACACCGGCGACGATGGCGTAACCGGCCGCTCCCGGGGTCGGCGGGTGCTGGACTGCGATGACGATGCCGACGGGCAGGAACAGCACGGCGGAGACCGCGGCGGCCGCCGCAGACCCCTGCGCCCCGGGGACGCGGCGGCCGACGGTGCGGTTGAGCAGGATGTACGACGCCCAGCAGGCGGCGGCCAGCAGCCCGAGGCCCAGGCCCAGGTAGTCGGTGGAGGGCTGGGGGCGCATCAGGGTGATGACGCCCGCCAGGGCGACCAGCGCGCAGCACGCGTCCGTGCGGCGGTGGGAGGCGGACAGGGCGATGGTCAGCGGGCCGAGGAATTCCAGCGTCACCGCCAGCCCGAGGCCGATGCGGTCGATGGCGCTGTACAGGGAGAGGTTCATGGCGCCGAAGACCAGGGCCAGCAGCAGCACCGGCACCCACTGCTGCTTGGTGAAGGACCGCAGGCGGGGGCGGCCGACGGCCAGCAGGACGAGGGCGGCGACGTACTGGCGTACCGCGACGACGCCGGAGGCCCCGAGCACGGGGAAGGCGAGGGATCCGATCGCGGCCCCGGTCTGGTTGGACAGGCCGCTGCCCGCCATGGTGAGCACACCGGCCATGGGCCGCCCGGCCGGGTTCGGTTCCGGGAGGTCCGGACTCGTGGGTGACGTAGCGGTCAGGTGCTCGGGGGCGGAAGCGGGGGCGGGGGCTGCGTCCATGCCCCGATCGTGGGGCCGGGCGACCATTGCGCAAAATGCGTTTGCCGTCGCACCTATACGCTTGGGTTATGGATGTGGAGCTGCGTCAGTTGCGCTGTCTCGTCGCGATCGTGGACGAGGGCACGTTCACCGATGCCGCCATCGCGCTCGGGGTCTCCCAGGCGGCCGTGTCCCGCACGCTGGCCTCGCTCGAACGCACCCTCGGGGTGCGGCTGTTGCGGCGTACGTCGCGGACGGTGACCCCGACCGGCAGCGGACTGCGCGTGGTGGCGCAGGCCCGGCGGGTGCTCGGGGAGGTGGACGATCTGGTGCGGGAGGCCACGTCGGGCCACACCCGGCTGCGGATCGGCTACGCGTGGTCGGCGCTGGGCAGCCACACCCCGGCCTTCCAGCGCCGCTGGGCCGCCGCGCATCCGGAGACCGATCTGCACCTCGTCCGGGTCAACGCCACCACGGCCGGTCTCGCGGAAGGGGCCTGTGACCTGGCGGTACTGCGCAGACCGCTGGAGGACCGGCGCTTCGACTCCGCCATCGTGGGGCTGGAGCGGCGGCTGTGCGCGATGGCGGCGGACGATCCGCTGGCCCGGCGCCGCTCCATCCGGCTCGCCGACATCGGCGACCGCACGCTGCTGGTCGACCGGCGGACCGGCACCACCACCCCCGAGCTGTGGCCGCCCGGCTCCCGCCCGGCCGTCGAGGAGACGCAGGACGTCGACGACTGGCTCAATCTGATCTCCACGGGCCGCTGTGTGGGCATGACCGCGGAGTCGACCGCGCACCAGTATCCGCGGCCCGGCATCGTGTACCGGCCGGTGCGCGACGCCGAGCCGATCGCCGTGCGTCTTGGCTGGTGGCGGGACGATCCGCATCCCGCGGGGCAGGCGGTGATCGAGCTGATCACCGCGCTCTACCGGGCGGGGTGAGCAGCCGGTCTGCTAGGAGAAGTGCCTGCTAGGAGAAGTGCCGCCTAGTAGAAGTGCCGCCGTCCGGCGACCGCGTGACCCGCGGCGCCCAGGGCCCACAGGACCGCCCCGATGACGAGAAGGACGATGCCGATCGTCCACAGAACGGCGATACCGGTCAGCAGACCGATGATGAGGAGAATGACCCCGAGGACAATCATGGCGTCCTCCGATCTCTCGGGATTGCTCCACTTCAACTATCCGCCTCTTCCGCCTGCCGTGCCAACACGTCGCGCCCCCACCGGGGGCATCCGCGCGCGGCTCGGGCATCGTGGCTACCGACGTGTTCACCAGGAGCCGTGAGGAGTCATCGATGACGACAGCCGAGTCCCGCGAGTCGGCGGCCGGATCCGCCGGGCCCGTGGTGCGCGCCGCCGCCGGTGCGGTGCGTGGCCGCCGGGAGGGCGGTCTTGCCGTGTTCCGCGGCATCCCGTTCGCCGAGCCGCCGGTGGGGGACGCGCGGTTCCAGGCGCCGCGCCCCGTGCGCGCCTGGGAGGGCACGCGGGACGCGTACGCCTTCGGGCCGCCGCCCCCGCAGGAGTCGGCGTTCCTGGGCCGCGGCGGTGCGCTGGAGGCGCCGACCGGCGACGACTGGCTGACGGTCAACGTCTGGACGCCCGATCCGGACCCGGCCGCCCGCCGCCCCGTGATGGTGTGGCTCTACGGCGGCGCCTACAAGCTCGGCCACTCCGGCAGCCCCGGCTACGACGCCCGGCACATCGCCCGGGACGGCGACGTCGTCGTGGTCACCCTCAACTACCGGGTGGGCATCGAGGGCTTCGCCCACATCGACGGGGCGCCCGCCAACCGCGGTCTGCTCGACCAGGTCGCGGCCCTGGAATGGGTGCGGGAGAACGTCGCGGCGTTCGGCGGCGACCCCGGCCGGGTCACCGTGTTCGGGGAGTCGGCCGGAGCCGGATCGGTCGCCGCGCTGCTGGCCATGCCGAGCGCGGCGGGGCTGTTCCGGCGCGCCATCGCGCAGAGCGTGCCGGGCACGTACTTCTCGGACGAACTGGGCCGGGACATCGCGGGCGCGCTCGCCGCCGAGGCGGGCGTGCGGCCGACGGCCGCCGGGCTGTCCACGGTGGATCCACGCCAACTGCCCTCGGCAGGTGAGGCGTTGGCCCCCAAGATGCGCCAGTACGAGGAGCGGTGGGGCAAGCTCGTCCACACGCTGACCCCCTTCGCGCCCGTCGTGGACGGCGAGGTGCTGCCGACCACCCCGTGGCAGGCGCTGGCGGCCGGTGCGGCCCGCGACGTGGAGCTGCTCGCCGGGCACAACCGGGACGAGTACCGGCTGTTCCTCGCCCTCGGCGGGCAGCTCGGCAAGGCCGGTGAGCGGGAAGCGGCGGCGGCACTGCGCGCGTTCGGGCCGGGGCCGGACGGCGAACGGGCCTATCGCGCCGCCTTCCCCGAAGCCTCGCCCGCCGAACTCCACGAACGGGTCCAGTCCGACTGGCTGTTCCACATGCCCTCGCTGCGGCTGGCCGAGGCCCAGGTGGCCGGGGGCGGCCGCGCGCATCTGTACGAGCTGACCTGGCCCGCCCCGGCGGGCGGCGGCGTCATGGGCGCCTGCCACGGCCTGGACGTACCGCTGCTGTTCGGCACCTTCGAGGCCGACCTCGGCCTGCTGCTGTTCGACGGCTCCGGGCCCTCGCCGGAGGCCGAGGCGCTGTCGTCCCGCTTCCGCACGGCCTGGGCCGCGTTCGCCACGACGGGCGACCCGGGCTGGCCCGCGTACGACCCGGACGGCCGCCTGACCCGGGTCTTCGACGCGACGCCCGAGACCACCGCCTACCCGGAGGAGGTCTCCCGGCGGCTCTGGCAGGACCACGCCTTCCCCGCCCTGCCGCTGCTCACGTAGCCCCTTCGGCGCGCCGGACGTTGGCGACCATCGTGCGCAGCACCGTGAGCGCGGCCACGTACTCGTCGTCGCCGACGCCCTCGTGGACGACGGCACGCAGCTCGGTGACCAGTGCGCGCAGCTGGACGCGGGCGGCCTCGCCCGCGTCGGTGAGGTGCAGGCGCTGCCCGGTGTCGGCCCGGAGCCAGTCGCGGTGGAGCAGCTGGTCGATGACGCGGGCGGTCTCGTGCGGACCGTCCGCGAGGGGCGCCAGCTGGGCCGCCACCTCCTCGCGGCTCGGCGCGGCGGGCCAGGAGTGCACGCAGTTGAGCACCCAGTACTGCGGCTGGGTGACGTCGATCCTGGCCATCGCGTCGCGCAGATGCCGGGTGACGGTGGTGTGGGCCAGGCCGGTCCAGTAGCCGACGGGCTGGCTCGCCAGCATGTCGTCGGTGGCGGCGGGATCGGCCGGGGCCTGGTCGGTGAGGCCGTTGCCTGACGCATTCATGATCGTGACGCTACCGTCCGGCGCCGGGCGGGAACACGGCCCGCGTCCCACCCCGTTCCCCGGCGCCGGGGGATACGGCCCTACCCTGGGGGCCGTGCACATCTGCTTTGTCTGCAGCGGGAACATCTGCCGCTCGCCGTCCGCCGCGCTGGTCTTCGCCGAGCGGCTGCGCCGCGCGGGGCTCGACAGTGCGGTACGGGTCACCAGCGCCGGTATCGGTCCCTGGCACGTCGGCGAGCCCGTCGACGAACGGGCCGGGGAGGTGCTGGCCCGGCGCGGCTATCCGGTCGAACACGTCGCGGCCCAGGTCGGCGCCGAGCACAGGGACGCCGATCTGTTCCTGGCGATGGACCGCGGCCACGAGCGCGAGCTGCGCCGGCTGGTCGACGATCCGTCCCGGGTCCGGATGCTGCGGTCCTTCGACCCGGACGCGCGGGGCGACCTGGACGTACCCGATCCGTACTACGGGGGCCCGGAGGGATTCGACACGGTGCTGGACATGATCGAAGCCGCCACACCCGGCCTGCTCGCCTGGGCGCGCGAGCGCGCGGACGCATGACGGCCGGTCCGGACCCGGCCGGGACCGGCGACGGCCCGGGCGCGGCGGCGGCCCGCCTCACCGGACGCCCGGTGACCGCTGAGCGCGCGATGTCCGGGGCGCTCGCCGAAGTCACCCTCGACGGCGGGCAGGTGGTGATGGTCAAGCGCGGTGACGACCCCGGCGCGACGGAGGCCGAGGCGGCGGGGCTGCGCTGGCTGGCCGACACCGGCACGGTCCGTGTCCCGGTGGTGCACGGCGACGACCCGCGCTGGCTGGTGACCGACCGGGTCTCCTCCGGCCCGTCGAGCGCCCGGGCGGCGGCGCGGTTCGGCCGCGAGCTGGCCGCCCTGCACGCCTCCGGCGCACCCGCGTTCGGCGCCCCGCCACCGGGCGGCCCCGAGGACGCGTACATCGGGCTGGCCCCGATGCGCAACGTCACCGGCGGCGACTGGCCGCGCTGGTACGCCGAGCACCGGGTGCTGCCCTATCTGCGCCGCGCGGTGGACGAGGGCACGGTGCGCGCCGCCGAGGCGGCCACGGTCGAGCGGGTCTGCGAGCGCCTGCCCGGCCTGGCGGGCCCCGCCGAGCCGCCCGCCCGGCTGCACGGCGACCTGTGGAACGGCAATGTGCTGTGGGGTGCCGACGGGCAGGTCTGGCTGATCGACCCGGCCGCGCACGGCGGGCACCGGGAAACCGACCTGGCGATGCTGCGCCTGTTCGGCTGCCCGCATCTGGACCGGGTGCTGGAGGGCTACCAGGAGGCGTCGCCGCTCGCCGCGGGCTGGGCGGACCGCGTCGGACTGCATCAGCTCTTCCCGCTGCTGGTGCACGCGGTGCTGTTCGGACGCGGCTACGCCGAGCAGGCACTCGCGGCGGCCCGGGCCGCCCTGGCGCGCTAGGTCCTGGCGCACTAGACCCTGCCGTCCGGCGGATCTTCGCGGGCCGCGCGCGCGAGCCGGTCGGCGAGTGCCGCGACGAGGTCGCGCAGCTCGTCGGGGCGCTCGATGACGAACGGCAGGTCCAGCGACGCGAGCACGCCGGGCAGCCAGTCGAGCCGCTCCACGCGCAGTTCGACACGGGACCACTCCTCGGCCGCCGGGGCCGCGGTCACGAGCGCGACACTGGCGGGCAGCCGGGTGTGGATCTGCTCGGCCGTCCCCCGGATCCGCAGGGTCACCCGATGCCGGTACGGCGCGGTGGCGAGCCCTTCCAGGACACGCCGCGCCGGGTCGATTCCGGCGGGCGGCTCGAACGAGCCGGGCAGGGTACGCGCATCGGCGATGCGGTCCAGCCGGAACGTCCGGTCCTCGCCGATCCCGGGATCCACCCCGGTCACGTACCACTTGCCCGCGTGGGTCACGAGCCCGTACGGGTACAGGGTGCGGTCGCCGGACCGGCCGTCGGCGGCGGTGTACCGGATCCGGACCGGCCGGTGATGGCGCACCGCGTCGGCGAGCGACAGCAGGACCGGGGTCCGCGGGGCGGCGGAAGCGCCGGGCGGGGCCGTGAAGGCGAGGGAGTCGAGCACGGCGTCGAGCCTGCCGCGAAGCCGTTCGGGCAGCACCCGCCGGATCTTGGCCGCCGCGGTCTCGCCCGCCGTGGCCGTGGCCATCGTGTCCGTGGCCGTCGTCAGGCCGCCGCGCCGTCCGGCGGCCAGGCCGAGCAGCACGGCGAGCGCTTCGTCGTCGGTCAGCATCAGCGGGGGCATGCGGAAACCGGGGGCGAGCCGGTAACCGCCGTAGCGGCCGCGCACCGACTCGACGGGTATGTCGAGGTCGATGAGGTGGTCGGCGTATCGCCGCACCGTGCGTTCGTCCACGCCGAGCCGGTCGGCGAGTTCGGCGACGGTGCGCAGGCCGCCGGACTGCAGAAGTTCCAGCAGGGTGAGCACGCGGGCAATCGGTCGGGGCATGCCGACCATTCTCCCGTAGATACCGGGCGGGTTCTGCCCGGTATTGACCGTAGCGTGCGGTCCGAAGCACCGAGCTACCAGGAGAAACACCCATGGACTTCGTCTCGATCCGCGTCATCACCGGCGACATCACCCGCCTCGTCGGCTTCTACGAACGCGCCACCGGAGTGCGGGCGAGCTGGGCCACCGAGGACTTCGCCGAGCTGAGGGTCGGCTCGGCCACCCTGGCGATCGGCAGCACCCGCACCGTCCCGATGTTCGCGCCCGGCTCCGCCCAGCCGGGCGACAACCGCAGCGTCATCCTGGAGTTCCAGGTGGACGACGTGGACACGGTGCACCGGAATCTGACCGGCTTCGTGCGGGACGTCGTCAAGGAGCCCACCACGATGCCCTGGGGCAATCGCTCGCTCCTGTTCCGGGACCCGGACGGCAACCTCGTCAACTTCTTCACCCCGGTCGCGTCCCGTATGCCCGGATAGGGTGGATAAGGGCATGTAGGAACAGGTGACGCGATGAGTACGGACCCCCGGATCGGCATGCTCATGGCCGCGGGCGAGAGCGTCGGCGCCCAAGAGGCGCTGCGGATCGGCCTCGATCAGGCGGTGGCCGGGGTGGGCGGGCTCGGCGGCATGGTGCATCTGGGCGGCGGGGGCAGCGGACATCTGTATCTGGCGACGCGCTGCGGGCTCTCCGACGGCCTGACCGAGGCGTGGAAGAGCATCGGGGGCGACGAGCGGGTCGCGCCCGCCCTCGCCGTACGGGACGACAGCGTCGTCTGGACGCCCCTCACCGGCGACGCCGGGGCCGGGGGCCGGACCTTTCCCCTCGGCACCGGACTGGTCTCCGTCCCCATGCCCGCGCCGCGCGGACCGCAGGGGGCGCTGTCCGTCCTCACGGCCGCGCGTGGCGAGCCGGGGGCGGCGGAACAGTCCCTGCTCATCGCCGTGGCCGGATGGGCCGCCGAGCGGCTGCACACCCCGGTGCTCTCGCAGGGCGGGCCTCCCGGCTGGGCGTGGCCCACCCGCGCCCACCTCCAGCGGTCCCGGAGCGGGACCGGCATCGGCACCTGGACGTGGGACTTCGGCGCCGGAGCGGTGCACTGGGACGAGACCGCGCTGGCGATCCTCGGCGCCGGTTCCCTCCCCGTCGACTCGACGTTCGAGGAGTGGATGAGCCTCGTCCATCCCGAGGATCTGCCCCATGTGCTCGCCACCGGCGAAGCGGCGATCGACGCCCGGAGCGACTACAGCGCCGCCTACCGGGTGCGCCAGCCGGACGGGCGCTACATCCGGGTCCGGGCCGACGGCCAGCTGCTGTCGGGGGACGACGGCACGCCGTATCGCATGACCGGCAGCCTTCAGGGCCTCGCCGAGGGCCCCGCGCACCCGGCCGGGTCCCCGGAGGGCGGAGCGCTCGCCATGGACGACGCCTTGCGTGCCACCCGGCTGGAGGAGCTGGCTGGAAGCCTCGCCGCGGCGGCGACCGTGCAGGACGTCGTCGGTGCCCTGGCCGACCGCGCCCTGCCGCTCTTCGGCGCCATCGGACTGCTGGTCCAGCTGGTCGAGGGCACCCGCCTGACGACGGTGGGCTCGCGGGGGTACTCCCAGGACTTCATCACGCTGCTGGCGGATCCGGGGCATCCGCGCGAGAACCCGCTGACGGTGGCGCTGCGTTCGGCCGTGCCCACGTTCGTCTCCTCGTCGCAGGAGTTCGTCCGGCGCTTTCCCCAGCTGGCCCATCTGCCGACCGCCTCGGGGAAGCAGGCATGGGCGTTTCTCCCGCTGATCGTCTCCGGGGACGCCATCGGCTACTGCTCCGTCTCGTTCGACCATCCGCGGACCCTCACCGGCGAGGAGCGCACGCTGCTCACGGCCCTGGGCGGGCTGGCCGCCCAGGCGCTGGCGCGGGCGCGCCTCTACGACGCCGAGCACCAGCACGCGCAGGAACTTCAGCGCGAGCTGCTCCCCCGCATCCTGCCGGAGCTGCCCGCCGCCACCGCGTCGGCGCGCTATCTGCCCGCCAGCGCGAGCGCGGAGGTGGGCGGCGACTGGTACGACCTCATCCCGCTGTCCGGTGGCCGGGTGGCGCTCGTCATCGGCGACGTCATGGGCCATGGCCTGTCGGAGGCCGCCACCATGGGACGGCTGCGCACGGCCGTCCGTACCCTCGCCGACCTCGAACTCCCGCCGGGGGAACTCCTCTTCCGGCTCAACGACCTCGTCAGCGGCCTCGGTGACGACTTCTACGCCACCTGCCTGTACATCGAATACGACCCCACCCGCCACCATTGCTCCATCGCCCGGGCCGGACATCCGCCGCCCGCCGTGGTGCGTGCCGACGGCTCGGTGTTCTTCCCCGAGCTCCCCGTCGTACCGCCCCTCGGCGCCGCGACGCCGCCGTTCGACACCTTCGAACTCGCCCTGCCCGACGATGCCTTGCTCGTGCTCTACACCGACGGCCTGGTCGAGACGGCGGGCCGCGACATCCAGCAGGGGATGGCGGACCTCGCCCGCGACCTCACCGCCGCGATGCGCCGCGCCCCGCAAGGCGAAGGCGAAGGCGACGGCGCCGCCACCGACCCCGACCGGCTGTGCGAGACGCTGCTGTCCGCCCTGCTGCCCCCCGGGCAGCACACCGACGACGACGCGGCCCTCCTCATCGCCCGGCTCCGGCCCTTCCCCGCCGACGACATCGCCTGCTGGTCCCTGCCCGAGAACCCCCGGGCGGCGGGCGAGGCACGCGCCCATGTCCGGAGCCAGCTCGGCGCATGGCATCTGGACGCCCTCACCGCGACCACCGAGCTGCTGGTCAGCGAGCTGGTGGGCAATGTGGTCCGGCACGCCGAAGGACCCATCGGACTGCGCCTGCTGCGCAGCGGGGCCATGATCTGCGAAGTGTCCGACGGCAGCCCGGCCACGCCCCGGATCCGCCGGGCGGGCGAGCTGGACGAGGGCGGCCGTGGACTGCAACTGGTCGCCGCCCTCGCCCATCGGTGGGGAGCCCGCTACACCTCACAGGGGAAGTGCATCTGGGCGGAGCAGCTTCTGACGTGACCAGGCTTCGGTCACAGGAAGCTGACGTTCTGGGCGAGGGCCAGCCGGCTGGAGTAGTTGATGGTGTTGGTGGCCGGGCGCATGTAGGCGCGCCAGGAGTCGGAGCCGGACTCGCGGCCGCCGCCGGTCTCCTTCTCGCCGCCGAAGGCGCCGCCGATCTCCGCGCCGGAGGTGCCGATGTTGACGTTGGCGATGCCGCAGTCGGAGCCCTCGGCGGAGAGGAAGACCTCGGCTTCCTGCTGGTCGCGGGTGAAGATGCTGGACGACAGGCCCTGCGGGACGTCGTTGTGGAGGGCGATGGCCTCCTCCAGGGTGTCGTAGGTCATGACGTACAGGATCGGGGCGAAGGTCTCCTCCCGTACGACCTCGCTCTGTTCGTCCACCCGGACGATGACGGGTTCGGCGTACGCGGCTTGCGGCAGCTCCTCGGCCAGGCGGCGGTTGCCGCCCGCGAGGACCTTGCCGCCCTCGGCCTGGACGCGGGTGAGGGCGCCGCGCATGCCGTCGAGGGCGCCGGTGGAGATGAGCGGGCCGACGAGGGTGTCCTCGTCGAACGGGCTGCCGATGGGGAGCTTGGTGTAGGCGGCGGTCAGCCGGGCGATGAGGGTGTCGGCGATGTCCCGGTGGACGATGAGGCGGCGCAGCGTCGTACAGCGCTGCCCCGCGGTACCGGCCGCGGCGAACACGATGCCCTGCACGGCGAGGTCGAGGTCGGCGGAGGGCGCGACGATGGCGGCGTTGTTGCCGCCGAGTTCGAGCAGGCTGCGGCCGAAGCGGGCGGCGACGCGGGGGCCGACCTCGCGGCCCATGCGGGTGGAGCCGGTGGCGCTGACGAGGGCGACGCGGGGGTCGTCGACCAGCTTCTCGCCGATGGCGCGGTCGCCGAGCAGCAGCCGGTGGACATCGCGGGGCGCCCCGACCTCCTCGGCGGCTTGGGCGAGGAGCCGGTCGCAGGCCAGGGAGATCAGCGGGGTGAGGTCGGACGGCTTCCAGATCACGGTGTCGCCGCAGGCCAGGGCGACAGCGGTGTTCCAGGACCAGACGGCCGCGGGGAAGTTGAACGCGGAGATGACGCCGACCACGCCGAGCGGGTGCCAGGTTTCGGCGAGCCGGTGGCCGGGGCGTTCGGAGGCGATGGTGCGTCCGTAGAGCTGGCGGGACAGGCCGACGGCGAAGTCGCAGATGTCGATCATTTCCTGGACCTCGCCCAGCGCCTCGGAGCGGATCTTGCCCGCCTCGATGGTGATCAGGTCGGCCAGGTCGCTCTTGTGGTCGCGCAGCAACTCGCCCAGGCGGCGCACGAGTTCACCGCGCCGGGGGGCGGGGGTGGTGCGCCAGTCGAGGAAGGCCGCGCGGGAGGCGGCGATGGCCGCCTCGGCGTCGGCCGGGGTCGCGGCGGCCAGCTCGAAGAGGTTCTCGCCGGTGATCGGGGTGCGGGCGGTGAGGCCGCTGCCCCGAGGGACGCTCACGCCGACGCGCTCCAGGGCGGTACGGGCCCGGTCGCGCAGGTCGTCGGTGGTGGGAAGGGCGGTGCTGGTCATGAATGCTCCCTCGGGAGGTAGGGGGGTCGCTTGCGGTGTCAGCCGAGCGCGCCGTCGAGTTCCAGCACGCGGGCGGCCTGGGCGATGGAGTGGTCCTGCTGCTCCTCGTAGAGGGCGAAGGGGTCGAGGACGTCGCGGCCGATGGCGCCGGACAGCCATGCGCTGTCGTAGGCGGCGCCCGCGTGGTCGTTGTTGCGCGCGCCCTCGCCGGTGAGGTTGGACTGGAAGATCCCGGCCGCGGAGCGGGGCAGGAAGTCCTCGTAGACGAGGGGTTCGGCGCGCAGCCAGCCCCGGGCCACCAGCTCGCCGAGATCGGCGGGCGGCCGGCTGCCGTCGCGTGGCCGGTCGGGGACCACGTGGTAGGTGAAGTAGCCCAGTTTCCGGTCGGCGAGCCGGCGTTCGGTGGCGGGGACGTGTTCCGCCCACAGCGCGCGGGCGAGGTCACCGCGGTCCGCCTCGGGGCGGGCGGCCGCCTCCTGGTCGATCCGGGTCAGCAGCTGGTCGTAGAGGGCGCGGCCCTCGCGGGTGAGGGCGATGCCGCGCGCCTCGACCTCGCCGAACCGCACCCGCAGGGATCCGCTGGTCACGTTCCCGTCGGCGGTGCGCATGGCCCGGGGTTCGGCGAGCGCGCGGAAGGACGTCTGGCGCAGCAGCAGATCGGGGCCGTCCCAGTGCGGCGGGCCCTGGATGGCGTCGATCATCTCGATGCCGCGGTCGGTCATGCGCCGGTACAGCTCGTCGATGTCCAGGACGCGCGGGGTGAGGTGGTTGATGTGGGTGCTGCGGACGCCGCCGATGTCCGCGGCGACGGCGGAGACCTGCTCCAGGGTTTCGTACCAGCCCCGGTCGATCGGCTCGGCCGACAGCTCGAAGGCGGCCACGGCGAGCTGGAGGAAGGATTCGGCCTGCGCTTCGGGCAGTTCGCCCTCGGCCTCGGCCCGGTCGGCGAGGGCGAGCAGCTCCGGGGGGAACAGCTCGCGGCCCGCGAGGAAGGTTTCCAGCCGGGCCCGCAGGTCGTCGTCGAAGAACCGCGGGTCGGCGGGGGTGAGCATGGAGGTGAAGACGCGGAACGGGTTGCGCGCCAGCTCCTCGCCGTCGGTGGGGCGGAAGGCGGTGGAGACGACGGGCACCGCGCTGGCGGCGGCCTCGCGCAGGTCGTAGAAGCCGGTCGGGTGCATGCCCAGCGCCCCGAAGACGCGCGCGACCTGGCTCATCTCCCGCGGGGTGCCGACGCGGATCGCGCCGTGGCGCTCCGCGGTGACCCGGCTGATGGAGCCCAGCCGCTCGGCGTCGGCGCCGCGGGTGCGCAGCACGTCGTCGTTGACCTCGCGGGAGACGTCCACAAGGGTGGTGTAGGCGGGGACCTCCCGCCCGTACATGTCCGAGAGCCGGGCGGCGAACGCGGCGCGCAGCTGCCACTGGCTGAGGGTCCGGCTGGTCATCGGAAGTGCTGCCTTTCGCTTGGCGGTCCGCACCGGTCGACTCCGGCTCACACCACATGCGCTTCGGGGCGTACGTTCGCCCCGGTCGTGAAGCGGTCGGCGCTGAACGGGCGGACGTCGAGGTACGGAGTGCGGTCCAGATACAGGTCCCGGACGATCTCGCCGACGGCCGGGGCCTGGAGGAAGCCATGCCCCGAAAACCCGGTCGCGTAAAGAAAATTGCTCAAGTCGCCGGAGCGGCCGATCAGGGCGTTGTGGTCCGGTGTGATCTCGTAGAGCCCAGCCCAGCCGCCGACCGTCTCCATGTCCGCCAGGGCCGGGGCCTGACGCCGGGCGGCGGCGCGGAACAGCTCCAGCCACTCCGGGGTCCAGGTGGTGTCGTGCCCGTCGGCCTGGCCGGGGTCGGCGAGGCCGAACAGCAGCCCGTCGTCGCTGTTGTGGAAGTAGGCCGACGAGGAGAAGTCGATGGTGAAGGGGATGCGCGGGGCGGGCGGGGTGAGCGGTGCGGTGAAGGCCACCTGACGGCGCACCGGGCGCACCGGGAGGCGTACGCCCAGCATGTCCCCGATCCGCGCGGACCAGGCGCCCGCCGTACAGATGACGGTGGCGCAGGAGATCGGCCCGTGGTCGGTGTGCACGGTGGTGGCCCGGTCGCCCGCGGTGTCGATGGCGGTGACGGCGGTGTGGGTGGCGAACGTGACTCCGGCCCGCGCCGCGGCGCGCGCGTAGCCCTCAATGACCAGCCCGGGGCGGGCGTGGCCGCCGGTGGGCGAGTGGACGGCGGCCACGAGCCCTTCGGTGCCGACGTAGGGGCACAGCCGCTGCGCCTCCCGCGGGCCGATCATGCGGCTGGGCACGTCGAGAGCGTTCTGGGTCCTGACGGCGGCCTCGAAGTCCGTCGCCTGCTGCTCGCTGGTGAGCAGGAAGAGGTAGCCGACGTCGTCGAACCGGATGTCGGCGCCGGGGCGGTGCGGGAAGTCCTGGAAGGCGCGCAGGCTCCGGCTGCCCAGCTGGATGTTGAGCGGGTCGGAGAACACGGCCCGGACGCCGCCGATGGGCTTGCCCGAGCTGCCGCAGCCCAGCTCTCCGCGTTCGACGACGACGATGTTCGCCACTCCGGCCTCGGCCAGGTGGAAGGCGGTACTGGCACCCATGACACCGCCGCCGATGATCACGACGTCGGCGGCGGGCGGGACGGTGCGGAAGGAGGACGGGGAAGACGAGGGGGACATATGGCCGATCCCTTCGCGAGGCGGGCGCCGAGGCCAAAGGGGGCCCCGGCGCGGCGCGGCTGTCGCAGTGCAGGACGATGCCGATCAGCTATCTGCCGGTCATCGTGCAGCACCCCGGCCTTTGACGTCCATGAACAGTTATTGCTCGTGATCTATTAGGGTCGCTATATGGACTGGACGAGTGCCCAGCTGCGTTCCCTCGTCGAACTGACCCGGCGCGGCACCATCACCGCGGTCGCGGAGTCGCTCGGGTACACGCCCGGCGGGGTCTCGCAGCAGATCGCCGCGCTGGAGAAGGCCACCGGCATGGACTTGCTGCGGCGGACCGGACGCAGGGTGGAGCTGACCGACGCGGGGATGACGCTGGCCCGGCACGCCGAGCGGATCCTGTCCACGGAGGCCGAGGCCGTCGAGGCGCTGGAGCGCACCCGCAACGACGCCTCGGGCACGCTGCTGGTCGGTCTGTTCGCCACGGCCGCCGCCGAGATCCTGCCGCCCGCGCTGCGCACGGCGCGCGAGGACCATCCGGGGCTGACGGTCCACAGCCGTGACATGGACGTGGACGAGGTGTACGACGCGGTGGCCTCCGGGGCCGTGGATCTCGCGCTCGGGCTCGACTATCCGGACGTACCGATCCCGCGCGATCCGGCCCTGCGGGTGACGCGGTTGCACCGGGAGCGCTTCTCGCTCGCGGTGCCGACCGGTTCGATGGGCCGCCGGGAAACCATCACCATGGCGCAGACCCGGGATCTGGGGTGGATCCTGCCGTCCGCCGGGAGCTACTACGGGCGCGCCGTGCGCACCGCCTTCCGCCGGGCGGGCGTCGAGCCCGAGGTGCTGCACGAGGTCACGGACACCGCGGCGACACTGGCCCTGGTGGAGGCGGGCGTGGGGGTGAGCACGGTGACGGATCTGATGCTCAGGCTGCGCCCCTCGCGCTTCGATGTGGTGCGGCTGCGCGAGACGGTCGAGCGGCACATCGTCGTGGTGTTCCGCTGTGCCGCGGAGCGCCGGCCCACCGTAGTGGCCCTCGTCGACGTCCTGCGCGCCGTGGCGCAGTCGGGGCTGGGCGGGCGAGCATAAGCGTTCCTTGCTCCTCGGTATCGAATCTGTCGCCCTGCCGACCCTTGTGGGGTGCGGTCACCGGCCACATCGTGAGGTGGACCACGGATCCACCGATCTACGGAGAAGGACACACCGACGTGGCTGACGCACTCTCGCTCGTTGACGACTGGGGTCCCGAGAAGATCGTCGTCGTCTCGCACCGGCGCACCGGCATGAAGGGCGTGCTGGTCATCGACAACACGGCCCGGGGTACGGCCAAGGGCGGTACCCGGATGAGCCCCACGGTGACGGTCGGGGAAGTCGCCCGGCTGGCCCGCGTCATGACGTGGAAGTGGGCCGGTGTCGACCTCTTCTACGGTGGCGCCAAGGCGGGCATCGCCGCCGATCCCGCGTCCCCCGACAAGGAGGCGATCCTGCGCGCGTTCGCCCGCGCGCTGTCCAACGAGGTGCCCCGGGAGTATGTGATGGGGCTGGACATGGGGCTGACCGAGAGCGATGCCGCCATCATCCAGGACGAGCTGGGAGACCGCGGCTCGGCCGTCGGCACCCCGGAGCACCTGGGCGGGGTCGCCTACGACAAGCTCGGGGTCACGGGCTACGGCATCGCCGAAGCCACCGACGCCGCCGCGCAGCGCCGCGGGCTGTCCCTGTCCGGCTGCCGGGTGGCCATCCAGGGGTTCGGCGCCGTGGGTGCCGCCGCGGCGGCGCGGTTCGCCGAACTGGGCGCCACCGTCGTGGCCGTGTCCACGGCCCGCGGTGCGCTGCACGACCCCGGCGGGCTGGACGTACCCGCCCTGCTGGCCGCCCGGGAGGAGCACGGCGACGACTTCGTCGGCCGCCACTCCCAGGGCGAAGTGCTCGCCTCCGGCCAGGAACTCACCGTCGACTGCGACATCCTGGTGCCCGCCGCCCTCCAGGACGTCATCGACGACCGGACGGCCCACCTGATCAAGGCCGGGCTGGTGGTCGAGGGTGCCAATCTGCCCACCTCGCCCGCGGCTCAGGAGGTCCTGGCCGGGCGGGGGATCACCGTGCTGCCCGACTTCGTGGCCAATGCCGGTGGTGTCGTCGCCGCCGCGTTCGCCATGGACGCCCGCTACTCCGGGTTCCGGCCCGAGACGCGCACCATCTTCGAGACGATCTCGGGTCGGCTGCGCGCGAACGCCGTCACCGTCCTCGACGAGGCCGAGCGCCGTGGCACCACGCCGCACACGGCCGGGCGCGGGCTGGCGGAGGAGCGCGTCCGCGCCGCCATGCTCAGCAAGGGACGCCTCCCCCGCTGATGCCCCTCGGGGTGCGGAGGTCAGGTCGCGGTTGTCAGGTCGCGGTGGCGTCGGCCGCGGCCCGCCCCGTCCGGCGGCCGGAGAAGAGACAGCCGCCCAGGAACGTGCCTTCCAGCGAGCGGTATCCATGGACTCCGCCGCCGCCGAACCCCGCGGCCTCGCCCGCCGCGTAGAGCCCGGGAACCGGCTCGCCGGTGGCGCCCAGGACGCGGCCGGACAGGTCGGTCTGGAGACCGCCGAGGGTCTTGCGGGTGAGGATGTTGAGCCGTACGGCGATCAGCGGTCCGGCCCCGGAGTCCATGATCTTGTGCGCCGAGGCGGTCCGGCTCAGGGTGTCCCCGGGGTAGGCGAGGGCGTTGCGGATGCCCATGACCTGGACGTCCTTGGTGTACGGATTGTCGATCTCGCGGTCCCGTGCGTCGATCTGCCGCTTGAGGTCGGCCAGGTCGATGAGGCCGTCCCCGGTCAGCTTGTTCATCCCGCGGACCAGTTCGGGCAGCGTCGTCGCGACGACGAAGTCGACGCCGTTCTTCTTGAACTTCTCGATCGGCTCGGGCGTCTGCCAGATGCGCGAGAGGAGCTGCAGGATGTCCTTGTTGGTGAGGTCCGGGTTCTGCTCGGAGCCGGAGAGCGCGAACTCCTTCGCGATGATCTTCTGGGTGGTGACGAACCAGGAGTAGTCGTACCCGGACTCGGTGATGGTCTTCAGGGTGCTGAGGGTGTCGTATCCGGGGAGGTCGGGGGCGGAGAACCGCCTGCCCTTGGCGTCGAACCACATCGAGGACGGCCCCGGCAGGATCCGGATGCCATGGTCGGCCCAGATCGGGTCGTAGTTCTTCAGCCCCTCGGTGTAGTGCCACATCCGGTCGGGGTTGACGATGCGCCCGCCCGCCTTCTCGGTGATGGCGAGCATGCGGCCGTCCACATACGCCGGGACGCCGGTGATCATGCGCTTGGGCGGGGTGCCCAGGCGGGACGGCCAGTTCTGCCGTACGAGGTCGTGGTTCGCGCCGATGCCTCCGGAGGTGACGATCACCACCGGTGCGCTCAGCTCGAAGTCGCCGACCACGGTGCGGGAACTGGCCTTGCCGCGCTGGGCGTTGCTCGGTTCGAGGACCGCGCCGCGGACGCCGGTCACGGCACCGCCGGTCGTCACGATCTCATCGACGCGGTGCCGGTGCTTGAACACCACCCGGCCGTCCGCCACCGCGGCCCGTACCTTCTTCTCGAACGGCTCGACCACGGCCGGACCGGTGCCCCAGGTGACATGGAAGCGGGGCACCGAGTTGCCGTGCCCGTCCGCGAGCCCGCCGCCGCGCTCGGCCCAGCCGACGATCGGGAACCAGCGCACCCCGAGCCCGTGCAGCCAGGACCGCTTCTCCCCGCCGGCGAAGTCGACGTACGCCTCGGCCCACTTGTACGCCCAGTGGTCCTGGCCGCGCGGATCGTCCAGGTCACGGTCGAATCCGGCCGTGCCCAGCCAGTCCTGCCAGGCCAGTTCGTGGGAGTCCTTGATGCCCATCAGGCGCTGCTCTTCGGAGTCGACGAAGAACAGTCCGCCGAAGGACCAGAACGCCTGCCCGCCCAGATTGCTCTCCGGTTCCTGGTCCAGGAGCAGCACCTTGCGGCCCGCGGCGGCCAGTTCCGCCGTCGCGACCAGTCCGGCGAGCCCGTGGCCGACCACGATCGCGTCCGCCTCGGAGGAACCGGCCGCGGACCCGGCCGCGAAGGCGGGGACCGTCTGGTCGAGGGCGGCTCCCGCGAGCACGCCTCCGGCCACCGTCAGGGCGCCGCGCCGGGTGATCGACGTCGGGGATGCGGGGTTCTCCATGGACTGCCCTCCCGGTGAGGTACGGACAGGGCGGACCGACGCGGGAGGCTGTCACCGCGACGGCCGCGCTGTTACCGTCGGTAGCGCACAGGAAATCAGGTCGGCACGGCGACGCGGTAGTAGCTGGGCGTCAACGCGGTCACCGCTTCGTTGTGGCCCGGCGACAGCGCCGGTACGGGAAACGGAAAAGGGGCTCATGGCTGTCGTCCACGAGCGCGAGCCGGTCACCGAGATCCTGCGGGCCATGGCCGTCGACGCGGACGTGTGCGGCGAACTCGTGCGCGCGGCGCGCACCCACTCCCCCGAGGTGGCCCGGCTGACCGAGGCGGAGACCCGCTCCCATGTCCTCGCGATGATCCGCGCGGCCGGTGCGTGGTTCGGCACCTTCGACCGGGTCGAGGAACAGGACTTCACCACCGCCCTGTTGCTGGGTGCCGACCGGGCGGGCCAGGGCGTGCCGATGACCGCCGTGCTGCGCGGTGTGCAGGCCGCGCTCACCCGGGCCGTGGAGATCAGCGTCGACCGCTGCCGGATGTCCGGGGTGCCCGACGGCGCGCTGCTCCCCGTGGTCCTGCGGCTGAAGGAGTACGGCGACGCCATCGAGCGCCATGTCATCAACGGGTACCACGCGGCGGAGCGGGGACCGGCACACGGGACGCACGAGATCCGCACCGGACTGTTGCGGCGGGTACTGATCGACGGAGTCGCCCCCGACGCCGAGGAGTTGACGAGGGCCGGGATCCGGGCGGAGGACGGCCACGGCCCGTACCACTGCCTCGTCGCCGAGGCCACCGAGCCCGCACACGCCCACCGTCTGCGGCGTCGGCTCTCCGCGCTGCGCGGCGGGATCTCCGCACTGGTCGACGGGCGCGTGGCGGGCCTGTGCCCCCGGCTGCCCCAGGACGGGGACCTGGGGGTTCCCGCCCTGATCGTGGCTTCTCCGGCCGCTCCCCTGGACCGGTTACGCCCGCTGTACCGGCTCTGCGTCCGGGCCGTGGAGCTCGGCGCGGCGGCGGGTAGGCACGGATGGCACGGACTCACCGACTTCGCCGCGGAGATCGCCGTGGCGGATCAGCCGCTCCTGGGCTCGTATCTGAGCGACCGGCTCCTGGGCGGCCTCGATCCGTCGGACGCGTTCCACCGGCAACTCGCCCTCACCGCACTGACCTTTCTGGACCACGGCCGCCGTCTGGACCAGACCGCGGCGACCCTGTTCACCCACCCCAACACCATCCGCTACCGGCTCGGCCGGTTCCAGCAGATCACCGGCACCTCACTGACCGACACCCGGCCCGATGGCCGCGGCGGGCCGCTGGACACGCTCCACTGGTGGTGGGCCCTGACCACCTGGCTGGACCGGGGAGGGCACCCCACGCGATCCACCACAGCCGTTCCCGATGGTGGAGATTTCTTGAAGAAATGAAATGGAAGGTGACGGCGGATACGTCGAAGTTCAAGCGCCGTTACCCGAATTCGACACCGGGCCCGGTACCCGAAGAGCGTTTCGTCCGCTGATCGGCCGCCATTCGACTCCCCCTGCCCGGCGTTTACTTGTGAAGACCCGGTGCCGGTTTCGCGGCCATGGGATCTGCCTTCGCGAGGGGAATTACCGACCCGGCGGTAGGGTGACGTCCACAGTCCCGGGCCGGTTCCAGAACAGCACTTGCAGCGTTCCCCACTCTTGCAGTAACTAGATGCCCCATGAAACTTTTTACTCGCAACTCCTCCTCCCGCTCCGCGGTGTCCCAGGACGCCCCGGCCCCCTCCGAGTACGACGCCCCGCAGGGTTCCGGACGCCCGGACCTCACCGGGGAATGGATTATCGACGCGGCGCACAGCAGGATCGGCTTCTCCGTCCGGCACGCCATGGTGACCACGGTGCGCGGCGCCTTCACCGAATATGAGAGCCGCCTTTACTTCGACGGCCATGACCCGGCCCGCTCCCGGGCCGAGATCGTGCTCTCCAGCGCCAGTGTCGACACCGGTGTCGAGCAGCGCGACGCCCATCTGATGAGCCGCGACTTCCTGGACGCCCGGGCCTTTCCGCGCATCAGTTTCCGGAGCACCGACGTACAGCTCGCGGGCCAGGACGTGTACCGCATGGCCGGTGACCTCACCCTGCGCGACGCCACCCGCCCGGTGGTCCTGGAGCTGACCTACATCGGGCATGTCACCGACCCCTTCGGCGACGAGCGGGTGGGCTTCGACGGCACCACCACCATCAACCGCTCCGACTGGGGCCTGACCTACAGCGCCAAACTGGCCCAGGGCGGCGCCATGGTGAGCGAGAAGGTCCGCCTCCAGTTCGACATCGCGGCCATTCGCGCCCCCGTCGGCGGCTGACCGCGCGTCCCGCCTCCATGACAACCGCCGTCTTCCGGCGCCCACTTGCCGTGGAGGCCCCTACACTTCCTTCGCGTCAGTCGTTTCAGCAAGCGCTTACGGCGAGAATCGCGAGGGCAGCATGACGGCGCGTACCTCCCCCGGCCGGTCCGCGGAACCCACCCTGGACCGCAGGGGTTTCCTCCGGCGTTCCGCCTCGGTTCCGGCGGGCCTGATCGCCGCCCCGACGGCGTTCGCCCTGCTGCCCGTCCCCCTGGCCCGGGCGGCGGAGAAGACGGCCGGGCGGCCACTCCCGTCGTTCGTCGACGACTACCGGACCAACACCACGGCCAACCTCACCCCCGAGACCAACGCGGCCTTACGCGTCCTGAGCGGTGTCCAGCGGCTCTGGCACACCGGCACGGCCTGGAACAACGGCACCCCGCGCGCGGCCGGTGTACTGCGCGCCAACATGCGCTACTCGATCGTCCTCACCACGCGGCGCACCGACGCACAGGCCCGGGAATCCTTCATCTACGACCGGCAGGACCAGAGTTACGCGGCCACCGCCGGTCTCGGCCCGCTCACCGAGATCTACCGCACCGGCGCCAAGGCCGTCACCAGCATCACCAGCGCGCCGGACACCACCCCGGCCACCACGGTCGGCGACGCCGTGCCGCCCGGCGCACCCGCCGGTTCCGCCATCGGGGCCGGGGCCACCGACTCGGACCTGGGCGAGGTCGTCCGGCTCGTACAGACGCTGCGCGGCCCGTACGCTTCGGGCAACCCCGCCAAGTACGGCTACCAGTACCCGCGTCCATGGCGGATGACGGAGCACAGCGAGGTCGTCGCCACCGGTGCCACGGACGCCTTCGGCTTCCCCGTCTACGCCTCCGAGGTGGCCGTCACCCCGCAGCTGCTGCGTCAGCGCGGCGCCACCCCCGCCGAGGACGGCGGTTTCCCCAGCGGCCACACCAACGCCCTCTATCTGGCCGGTCTCGCGCTGGCGTACGCCATACCCGAGCGGTTCCAGGAACTGGTGACCCACGCCTCCGCGGCCGCCCACACCCGGATCGTGTCCGGCATGCACTCCGCCCTCGACGTCGTCGGCGGCCGCGTCCTGGCCACCGCGCTGGCCGCCGCCGCGCTGTACGACCCGGCCAACGCCGGGCTCAAGGCCGCCGCGCGCCGACAGGCCGCCGACTACCTCCGCTCCCGGACCGGCACCACGGCCGACACGCTCCGGGCGTACGCGCACTCGGCGGGCAAGGACACCGATCCGTACGCCGACCGCGCCGCCAACGCCCGCGCGTTCACTCCACGTCTGACGTACATCCTGCCCAGGGGCGGCGAGCACCGCGCGATGACCGTGCCCAAGGGCGCCGAAGTGCTCATCGAGACCCGGCTGCCCTACCTCACCGCGCACCAGCGCCGCGAAGTTCTGCGCACCACCGCCGTGCCCTCCGGCTACGCCCTGCTGGAGGGGCCCGAGCAGTGGGGGCGGCTCAACCTCTTCGCGGCGGCGGACGGTTACGGGGCCTTCGACCGCGACGTACGGGTGGAGATGAACCACTCCGACGGCGGGTTCGGCGCGGCCGACGCCTGGCGCAACGACATCACCGGGGACGGCGGCCTGATCAAACGCGGCACCGGCACCCTGACCCTCACCGGCCGCAACCAGTACACCGGCGGTACCCGCGTCGAGGCGGGAACCCTGGTCGCGGGGTCGCCGGAGGCCCTGGGCGCCGGAGAGGTCCACGTCCACGGCGGCACCCTGCGGCTCGCGTCCCCCGGCGGCGTACGGGCGCGGCGGGGCGTCGTCCTGGCGTCCGGCGCCACGCTGGAGGTGGCGGCGGACGACGGCCGTACGCCCGCGCTCACGGCGGCCCGGTCCGTCGTGCTCGGCCACGACGCCGTCCTCGACATCCGGCTGGACGGCCTCGGCTCCTCCGCCCGGCACACCCGCGTCGAGGTGCTGCACGCGCGCGGCGGGCTGCACGGCCGGTTCGCCGCCATCAGGGTCCGGTCGGAGGGCCACACGTACCCGGCCGTGCCGTCGTACTCCCGGAACACGCTCACCGTACGGCTGGCCTAGGCGTCAGCGGTCGGGGTGGCCGCAGCGCTCCGGCTGCGGCCACGGCATGAATTCCCCGTCCTCCCGCTCCACCAGGAGCCGCTTGTCGTGGGCCAGCACACCGCGCGGCCGGAGCCCGGTCAGGCTCGCGGTGGTGTACGCGGCGCTCAGGCTGCCCAGATCGTGCACCAGGCCGATCTTGAACAGCGAGCGGGTCTCCGCGATGGCCTCGTGGTCCCCCGCGCGCATCACCACCCGCAACTCGGGCGCGACGGCCAGTGCCGCCACCGAGACGGCGATGTTGTCCAGGTCGTCCGACGCCACCGCGGCCATCGCCTGCGCCCGCCCGAGGCGGAGGGTGCGCAGGACGAACCGGTCGGTGGCGTCGGCGACGACGACGGGCACCCCGAGCGCCTTGGCCAGCCGGAGGTTCGGGGCCGCCGGGTTCCGCTCGACCGCGATCACCCCGATGCCCAGGGCCTGCAGCTGGGTGCACAGCCGCAGCCCCACCTGTCCGAGCCCGACGACGACCACATGGCCGCCCCGGGGCAGGGCGCGCGGGCCCACGATGCCGACCGCCCGCGGGGCCAGCAGCCGGTCGACCACACCGGCCGTGAAGACGGCGGTGAAGACGATGGTGATGAGCATCGCGAGGCCGGAGAACATCAGATACGCGTGCGAGCCGTGGGCGAGGGCCGGGCCGACGGCGGCCACGGTGCGCGCCGCCTCGAAGAACGCCTCGACGGGTGTGCGGTGGTGCAGTGCCACCAGCCAGGCCCAGTCCGTGAGCAGTACGGCGAGCAGGCCGCCGAGCCCCATCAGCATGATCCGCGAACTGCCGTCGTGCGGCCGCAGCTGCCCCCGGAACTTCCCCAGCCACGCCCGGTACCGCAGGGAACGCGGTGGCCGGTACGGCTGGAGGCGCACGGTCTCCCCGTCCCAGCGGGCCCCCGCGTGGCCCGAGGGCGTCGTGGTCAGCGCGAGCAGATCGGGCTGGAGACAGCCCGCCAGGAGGACCGGCGCGGCGACATCGGCCGGGGAGGTGACCTGGCAGTTCGGGACCACCCGCACCAGCTGGTCGGCCACGGTCCGGTCGAAGATCGTCACCACGAGGGGGACCTTGGGGTGGATGTGTTCCACCGCGAGCGCGTAGCGCAGGGACTCGGCATCCTTCTTGAGCAGGATCGCGACCCCTGCCACCTCCCGGTCCAGCGCCTGCCGCAGATCCTCGTCGGTGGGCCGGGCGAAGTGGCGCACCCGGTGTCCGGCCGCCCGCAGGGAGCCGCAGACCTTGCGCGCCTCCTCGTCGCCGATCACGACGAAGTACCGCTCACCGAGCGTGTCGGGGGTGTGCCGCTCCTCCCGCATCCGGCTCCTCCTCGACGCGCTCGACCGTGGCGTTTGCCCGCACACGCTAGGCGCGAGGACACCACGCCACCATGAACAGATGCCACACGGTCAGGGCCGCTGATCAGACATCTGCTCAACGTCGTCGAGGTAGGAGGTCACCCAGGCCAGCGGCGCGTTCCAGTTGATGGTGATCTCGTTGGTGGAGAACGCCATGATGTCGTCGACGTAGCACATCGCCGGGGCGCAGCCCTTCAGCTTCTTGCGCGCGACGGGGTCCTCCAGCTTGGAGTCCGGGCCACCGGCCAGCGAACCGCGGGCCGGGCTCGGCAGCCTGGCGTCGAGCTGATGCGCCCAGAAGCGGTGGTGCTGGCGGTGCGAGTTCCGTTCGCCGTAGCCGGTGACGTAGGACTGGTTGAGCGGATTGCCGCCCAGCAGGTAGTCCATGCCGCGCAGCACCGCGTCACGGTAGCGGATCTTGCCGGTCAGCTCGTGCGCGGTGGCGAGTACGACCATGTTGTTCAGCACCTGGCTGTTGGAGCCCCACTCGTACGCGCCGCCCTTGGGTGCGTACGGAACGCCGTAGGCCGACTTCGCGGAGTCCGCGGCGTAGCGGTCGGCGGCCTTGACCACCGTGGCGCGCGCGGCGGCGCGCTGCTTGTGGTCGAGCTTGCCGGGCACGGTGGCCAGGTCGAGCGCTCCGAGGCCCGCGGTGGCCGACCAGGACAGGCCGCCGCCGCGCGGGAAGAGCGCGTCGACGTCGCCGTGCAGCGGTGAGCGGAGGACGGCCGTGCGGTAGGTGTCCTCGCCGGTGGTGAGGAACAGCTCGGCGGCGGCCCAGTAGAACTCGTCGCCGACGTGGCGGTCGCCGTACGCGCCGCCCCCGGTGGAGTCCTTGTCGCTGGCGAACATCTTCGGATGCTTCTTGGCCGCGGCCCAGGCGGTCCGGGCCGTGTCCAGGCACCGGGCGGCATAGTGCGGGTCGTAGGGCCGGAAGAGGCGGGCGCACTGCGCGGCGGCGGCCGCCAGGTTGAGGGTGGCGGCGGTGGACGGCGGGCGCAGCACACGCGGCTGCCGGTCCTGGTCCGGCCGCGTCGGGAATCCGGTCCAGCGCTTGTCGTGCACCTTGTGGAACGCCATTCCGGCGTACGGCTTGCCCTGGGGGACCTGCATGCGCATCAGGAAGTCCATCTCCCAGCGCGCCTCGTCGAGGATGTCCGGGACGCCGTTGCCGCGCTCGGGCACCCGCAGCTTGCCGTCACCCAGCGCGTCGCCACCGGCACCGTGTGTGGTGCGGGTGCGCTCGTACGCGGACATCAGCTGGGCCACCGAGATGCCGCCGTTGACGACGTATTTGCCCTGGTCACCGGCGTCGTACCAGCCACCGGAGACATTCCGCCGGTAGTCGGACCCGTGCCAGCGGAACGGGACGGCGGTGTCGCCGCGGTGCGGAGCGGCCTTGTCGTGGCCCGCGGGGCGGGCGTACTTCCGGCCGACGAGATCCTTGTCGATCTTGATGCCGCTGCGGTTGTGGTAGAAGTACGCCAGCGCGTCGCCGCGCAGTGAGTCGTAGAGGCGGTCGCCGATGGTGAACGGCTCGCTCTTCTTCCCGTCGATGGTGACGGTGTAGCCCTCACCCGCGTCGGTGACCTCGCTGAAGTCGAAGGTCTGGACGCGCTGCCGGGAGCTGGGGTCGACGCCCGCGGGGGTGGTGACGCCGCTGGCGCGCTCGGTGCCGTCGGCCGCCTTGAGCGTCCACGTCAGGGGCTTGGTGGCGCCGGTGACGACGGTGCCCTTCTTGGGGCCGTAGGTCAGATAGCCGACCTGGTTGACCCGCACCGGGGAGCCGGTACGGACCGTGGGGCCGGGCTTCTCGGCACCCGGCCGGGCCCTGTGGTCCACGGCTCCGGCGGCGGGTGCGGCCAGGGCTCCGAGCGCCAGGCTCGCGGCGATGGCCGCGCCCAGCACGCGCGGGCGTCGTTCGACGTGTATAGCCATGCCCCAGAGCCTAAGAATCCGGGCTGACCTGCGGCTTCGTACGCTTAGTCGAAATCTTGCTACGCACATCGACCGAGGCCCGCCTACCTCAATTGAGGTAGGCGGGCCTCGATGGCGGTCAGCTCACCTCGGAAACCTTCCACCGCTGGTTCGGGCCGGACGTCGGGGTCCAGGTGGTGACGGCGGCGCCGTCGTTCGTGGCCTGGCCGCCCACCTCCAGCAGTCGGCCGGTGGCCGCGTTGACCAGGGTCCACGTGCCGTCACCGGTGGTCGACATGATCCACTGGGTGGCCTTGTCACGCTTCCCGTGGTCCGGCTCCAGCACCGGGGCGCCGTCCCGGACGGCCAGCCGCTTGCCCTCCACCGGGTTGGTGAACACATACCGCTGCCGGTTGCCGGTGTCGCCGCTGATCTGGCGCAGCCGCCACTGCTGGCCGCGAGCGGCGGTGTCCGCGCCCTTGATGACCAGCTTGGTGCCGTCGTCCGCGACGGTGAGCGCCTTGCCGCTCTGGACACCGGTCAGCCCGTACGTGTGGCCCTTCCGCAGCTCGGCGGCGTCCTTGGCCACCCCGGACACGCCCTTGACGAGGAAGGTCGTCACGGACTGGGCGGGTGCGGTGAAGGTGGCCTTCTTGCCGGTCACCTTGATGGCGTCCCGCCGCTCCAGCTTGCCTTCGGCGCTGGTCACCACGGGGGTGACGGTCGCGTGGCGGCCGACCTTGCCGAACTTGGACAGGTCGACGGTGACCGCGCGCTCGGCGGTGCCGCTGTTGACGTGGACGACGGTGGCCGCGTCACCCTTCTTTGAGACGGCCGCGGCGCTGGAGGTGTCGTCGGTCTTGATGAGCCGGTCGCCGGGCTTGATGTAGTGGGTGAAGTTGCGGGCCGTGTCGAACTTGGTGTTCGTCCGGATGGGGCAGGTGTCGAGCGTGTCCTTGGAGGTGCAGCTGAAGGGGAGCTGGATGCTGCCCCAGTTCCCGCCCTTGGCCGACTCCCCGCCGGGCTTCATGTTGTCGTAGTCCTCGACGGGCTGCCAGAACACCCAGGCACTGGGCTCCAGTTCGCGGAGGTCGTCCACCATCTGCCGGGCGAGCCCGAGGCCGGGCCGCATGTCGGTGAAGCTCTGGCCGTCGCCCCAGTCGCCCTCGACCTCGCTCATCCACAGCGGCTTGTCCGCCGCCTTGGCCAGGTCGCGCACGCTGGTGCGGCCACCGGTGCCGTAGGTGTGCACGTTCATCTGGCCGACGAGGTCGCGCACCGCTTGCGGGTAGGTGTTCCAGTTCTGGGTGAAGATGCTGGGGTTGGTCTCGTCCATCGCGGATATCTTCGCGCCGGTCCGCGCCTTCTTCAGGGCGGGGGCCAGCGCGCTGATCACCTTCTGCTGGACCTCGGGGCCGATGTGCGCCCCCTCCTGCCGTCCGCCGACCGGCTCGCCGTCGGCGCCCAGGCGGGTGCCCCAGTAGTTGGTGTTGGGCTCGTTGAACGGGTCGACGGTGTCGACCTTGATGCCGTGTGCCTTCTCCAGCCGCTTGGTGACGCCCGCCATATACGCGGCGAAGTCGTCGACGGACTCCGGCTTCAGCTGCTCGTCGGTGGCGTTGAAGCTGCCGGAGACATAGCCGCTCTCGGTCATGAACCACGGCGGCGAGTTGCTGAACGTCTCCCAGTGGTCGATGTCGCCCTTGATGCGGTCGACCCACCAGCGCTGGGTGGCGTCGGCGTCCGGGTTCCAGTCGGCCTTGTCGTCCGCGCTCCACCAGTCGGTGTCCTCGCGCGTGGTGCCCGCCGGGGCCTTCCACCAGCCCTCGACCGCTCCCCCGGCGCGGAGGTAGTCCTTCACATCGGGGGCGTTGCCGCCACCGATGTTGTAGCGGGCGATGTTGAGGGCGAGGCCGCTGTCCCCGAAGAGCAGCTTGGCCAGCTTCTCGCGGATCTCCTTGGGATAGTCGCCGGTGGCGTTGGCGAACCAGACCAGGCTGGTGCCCCAGCCCTCGAATCTCTCCGCCTTGTACGAGGGGTCGGGCGAAACGGTGACGGCGTCGGCCGTCGCGGCCGCCGGGGCCTGCGCGGTCACCGGTGGCGCGGTGATCAGGGCGGCCCCGGTGGCCAGTGCGGTGACGGAGATGCTTCCCAGCAGTCGTCGTGTGCGGGTACGGCGTGCCAACGTGTGCTCCCAACTCGTGTGCGGACGCTTGGGTGGACCGGCCGCCGTGCCCGCGCGGGCGACGACGGAGTTTCAGGAGGCGGTGACAGACGTGGCGGGTCCCGCCGTCAGGTCGTGGGCTGTCGCAGTACGGCGACGCCCCTGGGGGCCAGGACGAGCGCGCCGTCGTCCCCGGCACCGCCGGTCAGGGGTTCCCCGGCGAGCCCGGTCAGTGGCACCGCCGCGTCGGTGCGGTTGACCAGGAACAGATAGCGGCTGCCGCCGCCGTGGCGCACGGCCAGCTCCACGCTTCCCCGGGCGCCGTCCGGCAGTTCGCTGCCGACCCCGGCGGGCGCGAGCAGCCCCGGCAGCAGTCCGGTGAGCCCTTCCGCGCCCAGCCGGGTGGAGACGTACGCGGCCGATCCGCCGCCCACCGCGCGGCGGGTGACGGCGGGGCGGCCCGTGTACGTCCCGCTGCGGTAGTGGGCCAGGACCTCCACCTCGGGGTCGGTGACGGTGATCCGGTCGGTCCACAGGGTGCCGGTGGCCGTGCCGTCGGCTACGGACCGGGCCTCGATCTCGACGCTCTCGCCGTCGAGCAGCGGGCCGAACTCCTCGATGCGGATGCCGAGCAGCTCGCTCAGGGCCCCCGGGTAGCCGCCGAGCCAGATGTGGTCGTTCTCGTCCACCACACCGGAGAAGTAGGTGGCGATCAGATGGCCGCCCTGCTCGGCGTACCGGGTGAGGTCCTTGGCCAGCGCCGCGGGGACCATGTGCAGCACGGGCGCGATCAGCACCTCGTACCGGTCGAGGCCGGTTTGTGCGGTGATGACGTCGGCCCGGATGCCGAGGGCGAGGAGGGCGGAGTACCAGTCGAGCGCTTCCTGCCGGTAGTCGAGGAGGGAGGTCGGGTGGGAGTCCTGTTCGCTCGCCCACCACGACTCCCAGTCGAAGACGATCCCGACCCGGGCCGGTTCGCGTGTCGTACCCGCCACCGGGGCCAGGGTCTTCAGGGTCTGCCCGAGCGCGGCCACCGCGCGGAACACCTCGCTGTCGGGCCCGGCGTGCGGCACCATCGCCGAGTGGTACTTCTCGGCACCGGCCGCCGACTGCCGCCACTGGAAGAAGCACACCGCGTCGGCGCCGTGGGCGACGTGCAGCAGCGCGTCCCGGGCCAGCTCGCCCGGCCGCTTGGCCACGTTGACCGGCTGCCAGTTGACGGCGCTGGTGGAGTGCTCCATGAGGAACCAGGGGCGGTGGCCGGAGATGCCGCTGACGAGGTTCGCGGAGAAGGACAGCTCGTCGCGGTCCTGCGGGCCGGGATGGACGTAGTGGTCGTTGGAGACGAAGTCGATCTCACCGGCCCAGTCGGCGTAGTTCATGCCCTTGGTGCCGCCCGTCACCATGAAGTTCGTGGTGACCGGAATGCCGAGGGTGAGGTCGCGCAGCAGGTCCCGCTCCGCGCGCAGATGCTCCTTCAGCGCGTCGGAGGAGAAGCGCTTGAAGTCCAGCTGCTGGGTGGGGTTCGGGTGGGAGGCCGCCAGCCGGGGCGGCAGGATCTGCTCCCAGGCGCTGTACCGCTGGGACCAGAACGCGGTGCCCCAGGCGTGGTTGAGGGCGTCGAGGGTGGTGTAGCGGGCGCGCAGCCAGTCGCGGAAGGCGCGGGCGGCGTCGTCGGAGTAGTCGTAGATGTTGTGGCAGCCCAGCTCGTTGGAGACGTGCCAGGCCACCAGGGCGGGATGACCCGCGTACCGCTCGGCCAGCTTCCGCACCAGGCGCAGCGCGTGAGTGCGGAAGACGGGCGAGGTGGGGCGCCAGTGCTGCCGCGCCCCCGGCCACACCGTCTCACCGGAGGCGGTCACCGGGAGGATCTCCGGGTGCGCCGTGGTGAGCCAGGGCGGCGGGGACGCGGTGGCGGTGGCCAGGTCGACCCCGATGCCGCCCGCGTGCAGCAGGTCCATGATCTCGTCGAGCCAGCCGAAGTCCCACGTGTCCTGGGCCGGCTGGACGCGGGCCCAGGAGAAGATCCCCACCGAGACGATGGTGACACCGGCCTCGCGCATCAGCCGGATGTCGTCCTCCCACACCTCGCGCGGCCACTGCTCGGGGTTGTAGTCCGCGCCGTAGCCGAGGCGTGGGGTGGTGGTGGCACCGTCCGGCCCATGCGGAGGCTGGGACTGGAGGGTGGAGATCATGGTGGTCCTTCCGGTGAACCGTACGGGGCGGCGCGGGGGCTGGTTACTTCTCGACGGTGAAGCCCTGCTCTTCTCCGTACTTGACGGAGGCGTCCTGCCAGGACTTCAGACCGGCGGCCAGCTTGGTGTTCGAGACGTACGCCTTGCCGACGGTGTCGTTGAAGATGTTGTTGGCGTAGACCTGGTACGGCAGGTACGACCAGCCGCGGCCTACGTTCGCGGCCGACTCGGCGAAGATCTTGTTGGCCTTCTGCCCGCCGAAGTACGGGAACGCGGTGTCCTGGAACGCCTTGGACTCCAGGTCCGCGGTGGTCGCCGGGAAGGCGCCCTCCTTGATCCGGGTCTGCACGCCCTTGCCCGCGGCCGCGTACTCGGCGAAGGCGTAGGCGAGTTCCTTGTGCTTGCCGAGGGTGGGCAGGGCCAGCGAGCTGCCGCCGTTCTCCGCGGTGGTCCTGTCCCCCGCCTTCCACTGCGGCAGCGGTGCCGCGCGCCAGTCGCCGGAGGCTCCCTTCACACCCGAGGCGAAGTTGGCGGGCATCCAGGCGCCGGCGGTCAGGGTGGCGATGGTGCCGTCACCGAGGCCCTTGTACCAGTCGTCGCTCCAGCCGGTGATGGGCGCGAGCAGCTTGTCGTCGAGGAGCTTCTGCCAGGTGTCGGTGTACTTCTTGGCGCCCGCGTCGGAGAAGTCGATCTTCACCTTGGTGCCGTCGACCTTGTACGGGCGGGAACCGGCCTGCCACAGCATGCTGGTGGCGGTGCCGCCTTCTCCCGTGTCAGCGGTGATGTACGCCTTGGGGTCGGCCTTGTGCAGGTCGCGGGCGGTCTTGACGTACTCGTCCCAGGTGGTCGGCACCTTGAGCTTGTACTTGTCGAAGACCTTCTTGTTGTAGAACATCGCCATGGGTCCGGAGTCCATGGGCAGGGCGTAGACGTCCTTGCCGGACTTCACGGAGTGCCACGGGCCCGGGGAGTACTTGCCCGCGAGCTTGTCGGCGCCGTACGGAGCCAGCTTGTCGAGGGCCTTGGTCAGGGCGTACTCGCCCAGCGCGTAGTACTCGATCTGGGCGACGTCGGGGACGCCCTTCTTCGCGGCGATGGCGTTCTGGAGGGCCTTGTACTGGTCCTTGTTGGTGCCCGCGTTGACCAAGTTGACCTTGACCTTGGGGTGTTCCTTCTCGAAGTCCTTGGCGACCTTCTTGAGCGTGGGCTCCCAGGCCCACACCGTCACGGTGCCGCCCTTCTCCAGGGCCGCGTCGATGTCCTTGGCGGACACCGGCTTGCTGTCGGCGGCGCTGTCGTCGGAGCCGCCGCAGGCGGTGGCTCCGAGGGTGAGGGCGGAGACCAGGGCTATGCCGCGCAGCAGGCGGCGAGTGTTCATGCGCATGGGCGTGCTTTCCACTTCTTCGTGGTGCGGGACGGTGGGGCTATTCCTTGACGCTTCCGGCGGCGAGCCCGGACTGCCAGTACTTCTGGAGCAGGAGGAACGCGGCGATCAGCGGCACGATGGTGATCAGGGAGCCGGTGATGACGAGGTTGAAGACGGCCTCGCCACCGGCGGTCGCGGCCTGCTCGTTCCAGCTGTGGAGGCCCAGCGTCAGGGGATACCAGTCCGGGTCCTTGAGCATGATCAGCGGCAGGAAGTAGTTGTTCCAGGTGGCGACCATCGTGAACAGCAGGACGGTCACGATGCCGGGTGCGAGCAGCGGCAGGACGACCGTGAAGAACGTACGCACCTCACCGGCGCCGTCGATGCGCGCGGCCTCCAGCAGCTCGACGGGGACGGCCTCGGTGGCGAAGACCCACATCAGGTACAGGCCGAACGGCGAGATGAGGGACGGGATGATCACCGCCCAGGGGGTGTTGGTCAGCCCCATCTCGCTGAACATCAGGAAGGTGGGCACGGCCAGCGCGGTGCCGGGCACCGCGACGGCGCCGATGATGACGGCGAAGACGGCACGCTTGCCCGGGAAGCTGAACTTGGCCAGGGCGTAGCCGCCGAGCACCGCCAGCAGGGTGGCGCCACCGGCCCCGGTCACCACGTACAGCAGGGTGTTCAGCAGCCAGCGGGTGAAGACGCCGTCGTCGTAGGTGAACGTCTCGCGGATGTTGTCCCACAGGGCGAAGTCGCCGCTGAACCACAGCCCGAACGACCGGGCCAGTCCCTCCTGGGTCTTGGTGGCGCTGATGACCAGCCAGGCGAGCGGCACCAGTGAGTACAGCAGGACCAGGCCGGTGAGGACGGTCAGCAGCACGCTGCGGCGCGGGCGGCGGCCCTCGGTGCGCTTGCGCGGCACGCGCAGCCGGGGCGCCGGCTTCGGGGATCCGGCCGTGGCGGGTGCGGGCCGGGAGGCGGTGGTGACGGGGCTGCTCATCGCTTCACGCTCCCTTGCGCATGCCGCGCAGCTGGACGACGTAGGCGATGACCATGGTGATCAGCCCCATGATGATGGCGACGGTCGCGGAGTAGTTGTGCTGCTGGCCCGAGAAGGACAGCGAGTAGGTGTAGAAGTTCGGGGTGTAGTCGGTGGTGATGGCGTTCGGCGCCAGCTTCTGCAGGATGTTCGGCTCGTTGAACAGCTGGAAGGTGCCGATGATCGAGAAGATGGTGGCGATGACCAGGGCGCCCCGGATCGCGGGCAGCTTGATGGCGGTGATGACGCGGATCTGCCCGGCGCCGTCGATCTCCGCGGCCTCGTACAGGGAGTGCGGGATGACGCGGAGCGCGGAGTAGAAGATCAGCATGTTGTAGCCGACGAACTCCCAGGTGACGATGTTGCCGATGGAGGTCAGCACCAGATCGGGTGACAGCGGGTTCGGCAGGGACACCCCGAGGGCGTCGTTGATGTCGCTCACCAGGCCGAAGCGGTTGCCGTACATGAACCCCCACATGAGGGTGGCGACCACGGCGGGCACCGCGTACGGCAGGAAGATCGAGATCCGGAAGAAGTCCCGTCCGTATAGCCGCCCGCTGTCCAGCGCGAGGGCGACGAGCAGGGCGATGCCGAGCATGATCGGCACCTGCACCAGCAGGAACAGCGACACCCGGGTCAGGGACGTCCAGAACCTGTCGTCCTGCAGGGCCTGCTGGTAGTTGTCCAGGCCGACGAACGTGTTGCCGCCGATGAGCTGGTCGCGGAAGAGGCTGAGGTAGACCGAGTAGGCGATGGGGGCCAGGAAGACGAAGGCGAAGACCACCACGAAGGGACCGATGAATCCCCACCCCGTCCAGGAGCGGCGGTCCCGTTTCGCCGGAGGCCGGGTCGGGCCCCGTTTCACGGCGGCGGGGGGCTGAAGCGTCGTCATGTCGTTCCTCGCTCGTCCATCTCGGAACCGGCGCGATGCGCCGTCGCGATGTTTGCGTAAACATCACGCCGGTCAAGGAAGCGCGGAGGTGTTATGTTTACGTAAACATCTGATGGCGGAATGTCTACACTGCCCCAATGACGGTGGTCAAGAGCCGTCTGACAAATCCAGGACACACGCAGCGAGGGAGACAGTGGAAGCAGCGGACAGCCCCTCGGCGGGCGGCCCCTCGGCGGACGGTCCCCCGACGGACGGCGGCATCACCCGGACCCGGGCCGCCCGGCGCGCGCAGCGCGCGTCCATGGCGGACGTGGCCCGTCTCGCCGGTGTCTCCGCGCAGACCGTCTCCCGGGTCTCCAACGGCTTCCCCGGTGTCACCGAGGAGACGCGGCGGGAGGTGCTGGCGGCCATGAAGCAGCTCGGCTACCGGCCCAACAGCGCCGCACGGGCGCTCAAGCGCGGCGAGTTCCGCACCATCGGCGTCATCACCTTCACCCTCTCCACCACCGGCAATGTGCGCACGCTCGAAGCGATCGCCACCTCCGCCGCCCACGAGGGCTACGCCGTCACCCTGCTCCCCGTCGCCGTCCCCACCCAGGACGAGGTACGGGGCGCCTTCTCGCGGCTGGGCGAACTCGCCGTCGACGCCGTCATCGTCATCATGGAAGTCCACCTCCTCGACGCGGCGGCGCTCTCCCTGCCGCCCCACGTCCAGGTCGTCGTGGCCGACTCGGACGCCGGAGACCGCTACACGGTGGTCGACACCGACCAGGCGGGCGGCACCCACGACGCGGTGGACCATCTGCTCGGCCTCGGCCACCGCACCGTATGGCATCTCGCCGGGCCCGAGGGCTCCTTCGCGGCCCAGCGCCGCGCCGACGCCTGGCATACGGCGCTCACCGAGGCCGGGTGCGCTCCGCCACCGCTCGTACGGGGCGACTGGTCGGCCGAGTCCGGCTACCGGGCCGGGCTCGCGCTCGCCGCCGAGGAGGACTGCACGGCGGTGTTCGCCGCGAACGACCAGATGGCGCTGGGCCTGTTGCGCGCCCTGGACGAAAAGGGCCGGAAGGTGCCGGACGACGTGAGCGTCATCGGCTTCGACGACATCCCCGAGGCCGGGTCGTTCCTGCCGCCGCTGACCACCGTGCACCAGGACTTCGCCGAGGTCGGACGCCGCTGCGTCGAGGGCGTGCTGCGCCAGATGCGGCAGAGCGCCCCGGGCCGCGGCACCACCCTCGTCCCCACCCGGCTGGTGCTGCGCCGCAGCACCGCGCCGCCGCCCGCGCGGTAACAACGGCCGAGGCCGGTACGGGGAGTCGGCGTGCTCCCCGTACCGGCCTCGTGGTGCCGGATTCCGGCTAGACCTTGCTGCCGATTCCGGTCAGCGACCGCACTTCCATCTCCGCCTGCTTCTCGGGGTCCGCGGGGTCCTTGCTGAGGACCGTGCCGAGGAAACCGCAGAGGAAGGAGAGCGGGATCGACACGATGCCCGGGTTGGTCAGCGGGAACCAGTGGAAGTCGACGTCCTTGAAGATGGCCGTCGAGGAGCCCGAGATCGCCGGTGAGAAGACGATGAGGATGAGCCCCGACGCCAGGCCGCCGTAGATGCTCCACAGCGTCCCCGTCGTGTTGAACCGCTTCCAGTACAGGGTGTACAGGATGGTCGACAGGTTGGCGGACGCGGCGAGCGCCAGGGCCAGTGACACCAGGAAGGCGACGTTCTGGCCGCTGGTGACGATGCCGCCGACGATGGCCAGGACGCCGACCGCGATCGCCGTCAGCCGGGCGACCCGGATCTCGGACCGCGCGTCGGCCTTGCCCTCCCGCATCACGTTCGCGTAGACGTCGTGCGCGAACGAGGCCGACGCGGTCAGGGTCAGACCGGCCACGACCGCGAGGATCGTCGCGAAGGCCACCGCGGAGACGATGCCCAGGAGCACCGCACCGCCGACCTTGAACGCGAGCAGCGGTGCCGCCGAGTTCTCCCCGCCGGGTGCGTCCAGGATCGCTTCGGGGCCGACCAGCGCGGCGGCGCCGTAGCCCACGACCAGGATGCCGAGGTAGAAGATGAACATCGACCAGGAGCACCACACCACCGACCGGCGCGCCTCCTTGGCGTCGGGCACGGTGTAGAAGCGCATCAGCACGTGCGGCAGGCTGGAGATGCCGAGGACCAGCGCCAGGGACAGCGAGACGAAGTCGAGCTTGTCCATCGCCCCGTCGCCGTACCAGCCGCCCGGTTCGAGCAGGCTCTGCCCCAGCGGGCTGCGCTGCGCGGCCTGGTCGAGGATCGCCGAGAAGCTGAAGCCGAACTTCCCCACGATGAACACGCTCATGAAGGTCACGCAGAGCAGGAGCAGACCCGCCTTGATGATCTGCACCCAGGTGGTGCCCTTCATGCCGCCCACCAGGACGTAGAAGACCATCACGAGGCCGACGCCCGTGATGACGAGGGCCTGCCCGCCCTTGCTGTGCACGTTCAGCAGGAGGGCGATCAGCCCGCCCGCGCCCGCCATCTGGGCGAGCATGTAGAAGAACGTGATCACCAAGGTGGCGTTGGCCGCCGCGGCGCGCACCGGGCGCTGCTTCATCCGGTAGGCCATCACATCGCCCACCGTGAACCGGCCGGTGTTGCGCAGCCGTTCACCGACGAGCAGGAGGGCGACCAGCCAGGCGACGAGCCATCCCACGGAGTACAGGAATCCGTCGTAGCCATGGACGGCGATCGCCCCGGAGATCCCGAGGAAGGACGCCGCGGAGAGGAAGTCTCCGGAGAGGGCGATGCCGTTCTGCACTCCCGTGAACGCGCTGCCCGCGGCGTAGTAGTCGGCCGCCGACTGGTTCCGGGTGGTGGCCTTGTAGACGATGAACAGCGTAATCAGGACGAATACGACGAATACGCTGACGTTGATGACCGGGCTGCCGGTCGCCTCACCCGCGATCTGCAATGTCATTCCTTGTCGGCCCCCGCCAGCTCGCGCACCTTGTCCACCTGCGGGTCGATTTTCCTGTCGGCGAACCTCCGGTACAGCAGCACGATCGTCATCGTCGACACGAACTGCAGCAGACCGAAGAGGGTCCCCATGTTGACCGAGCCGAACACCTTACGGCTCATGAAGCCATGACCATACGCCGAGAAGAGCGCGAAGGTCATGTACCAGCAAAAGAAGAGCGCGCTCATGGGGAAGACGAACCGGCGCAGCCTCTTGCGCAGCTGGTCGAATTCCGGGCTCGCCTGAATCTCGGCGAAGTCGGGCTCACCGTTTCCATTGCCGCGGTCGGCGAACCCCGGTCCGGTGGCCCGCTCGGATGAAATAGGCGCGGGAGGCCGCACCGCTTTCGTCATGGCCCTACTCCCGGGAGTTTCGGGCAGGAGAATTCGTACGTATCTGCCTGCAGTGGATGGTGGGGAGGAGGAGCAACCCGCAGCCCCATGGCGGGGTCAGTGTAGTAAGGCGCCGGATGCAGTCAACGGCCGGGGATACACCGCGGGATGACCCGGGCGGGGATGTACCGGGAGCACCCGTTTCAGATGACTGCGTGCCACATATACACCTGTGCCGACCTTGTGATCACCTGTCAGAACTTCTCCGGATGTGCGCTTTTCCCGATCCTTCCTCCTTTCGGTCCGTCTGACCTGGTGCCACGCGATGACGGCAGCCCAGAACCGCCCGACTTGCGGATGTTTCGTGAACGGGAGATGCATGCGATGTGTCGATGTTGGTTGATCGCCCCATCTATGCGAACGTGTGGGAGGCTGCTCCCCTGCGGGCCCCGTGACGAAGTCCCGTCGTTGTTACCGCTGATCAGGGTGCTCTACACTCGCCACCGCCCGAGACGCGTTTTCGCGTCTCCAGAAATAGAGCCTGCGACAATGGGTTCCCGAGGACGGAGGTAGGTAATCGGTGGGTTTTCTCGACCGCTCTCGCATTATCGCAGGTCCGGGGTGGAATCGATGGCTGATTCCTCCGGCGGCACTTGCGATTCACTTCTCCATCGGCCAGGCATACGCCTGGAGCGTCTTCAAGACACCACTGGAGAAAGCCCTAGACATTTCGGGGACCGCCAGCGCACTCCCCTTCCAGATCGCTATTCTCGTTCTCGGCCTCTCCGCCGCCTTCGGTGGCACGCTCGTCGAGCGTAAGGGGCCGCGGTGGGCGATGTTCGTCTCGCTCGTGGCCTTCTCCTCCGGCTTCCTGGTCGCCTCGCTCGGCGTGGCCACCAGCCAGTACTGGCTGGTCATCTTCGGATACGGCGTCATCGGCGGCGTCGGCCTCGGCATCGGCTACATCTCGCCGGTGTCCACGCTGATGAAGTGGTTCCCGGACCGCCCCGGCATGGCCACCGGTACCGCGATCATGGGCTTCGGCGGCGGCGCGCTGATCGCCTCCCCCTGGTCGTCGCAGATGCTCTCCTCCTTCGGCAGCGACACCGGCGGCATCGCCAAGACCTTCCTGGTACACGGCCTGGCCTACGCCGCGTTCATGACCCTCGGCGTGCTGCTCATCCGGGTGCCCGCCGACGGCTGGCGCCCGGCCGGGTGGGTCCCCCGCGAGGAAACCGGCAAGCAGCTCGTCACGACCGCGAACGTGTCGGCGAAGAACGCGGTGAAGACCCCGCAGTTCTGGCTGCTGTGGATCGTGCTGTGCATGAACGTCACTGCAGGCATCGGGATCCTCCAGAAGGCCGCCCCGATGATCCAGGACTTCTTCCAGGACACCGACGCCCCGGTGAGCGCGACCGCCGCCGCCGGGTTCGTCGCCCTGCTGTCCCTGGCCAACATGACCGGCCGCTTCGTCTGGTCGTCGGTCTCCGACGCGATCGGCAGGAAGAACATCTACCGCCTGTACCTGGGGGCGGGTGCTCTGCTCTACCTGACGATCCTGCTCGGGAAGAACAGCAGCACCGCGCTGTTCGTGGTCGCGGCCATGGTGATCCTGTCGTTCTACGGCGGCGGGTTCGCGACCGTACCGGCCTATCTGAAGGACCTGTTCGGCACCTACCAGGTCGGCGCGATCCACGGTCGGCTGCTGACCGCGTGGTCGGTCGCCGGTGTCGCCGGGCCGATCATCGTGGACGCCGTCGCGGACGCGGGGAAGAAGTCCGGGGACACCGGGCCGGGCCTCTACGCCGTCTCCTTCTACCTCATGATCGGGCTGCTCGTCATCGGCTTCATCGCCAACGAGCTGGTGCGCCCGGTGAACCCGAAGTTCCACGAGCCGGAGCCGGCGCCGAAGCAGGAGCCGAAGCCCGAGCCGGTGGCCGCAGGTGAGCAGGCTGCCGCCCAGGAGGAACAGGGCGAGCAGGAAGGCAAGCAGGACGACGAGGAAGAGGGCGGAACCGACCGTGTCCCGGCCGAGAAGGGCAAGGGGTAACTGATGGCTCACCAGGACGATCCTTCGCAGAGCGCGGCCGTGAAGTCCTCGCCCGCTCTGCTGGCCGTGGCGTGGCTGTGGGTGGCCATCCCCTTCGCGTACGGCCTCTATGAGCTCGCCATGACGAGCCGCAAGCTGTTCGAGTAGAGGTGGGCGCACCGGCACCTCACCGGTCCGGCCGTGGGCGTTTCCGCCGCCCTTGGCCCGGCCGGTGCGCGGCCGGTGGTCCGACTTCCTCTTCAGGAGAAATCCCAGGAGAAAGCGCATCGTGATACATCGCTGTGGCCAAGCCGCTCCGGGCGCGGAGCGCGTCTCGTGACCCCGGGCAGGCATGCGGCCGAAGTTGCACGCGGCCCGGGGCTGTGGGCCACCCTCGTGCAATGGCGAAACTGGCGGCTGCCGGTCAAGCTGGGCGCCGTGCTGGTCGTGCCCGCGCTGCTGGCCGTCGCCTTGGGCGTCGTCCAGATTCAGCGCGAAGTCGAACGCGCCAACTCGTACGCGGACATGCAGCGTCTGGTCAAGCTGCGCTCCGGGCTGATGCCGCTGCTCGGGAGCCTGCAGGCGGAGCGGACCATGGCCGCTGGGCAGCTGCGTGGCGGAGCGGGCGGCGACTCCCCCGCCGCGATGCGGCGACAGGCCCGGTTCACCGACCGCGCCCGGGCCGTCCTCTCCGGCGGCGGCACGGAGCAGGCACCCCAGCTGGGCGGTGCCTCGGGGAACCGCTACCAGGATGCGGTCAAGGCCCTGGGCCAGCTGACCGATCTGCGCAAGCAGGTGACGTCCGGCGACATCAGCTCCTGGGCCGCGGTGAACAAGTACCGCACCGTCATCAACAGCCTGCTCGACCTGGACCAGGCCCTGGGCAGCGGGTTCGGTGAACCCAAGCTGTCCGGACCGGCGTCCGCGCTGTACGACCTCGAGGCGGTCCAGGAGGAGGTCCATCTCCAGCATGTGACGCTCCTGGAGGCGATGAAGCCCGGGCAGCCCATGGACACCAAGCTCATCCGGGCGCTGGAGGAGTCCGACATCCGGCTGCAGGACAAGCTCGGCGACTTCCAGGCCGTGGCCACCCCCGCGGAACAGGAGAAGTACCAGCGGACGGTCACCGGGGACCTGGTGTCCCGGCGCTCGAAGCTGGTGCGTACCGCGCTGTCCGCGTCGCAGGAGGACGGCACCCAGCAGGGAGTCACCGCGCCCCGGGTCCCGGTTTCCGAGTGGAACCGCAGCTCGGAAACCACCGCGAAGCTCCTCGGCAAGGTCGAGAAGGACCTCGCCCAGCAGCTGCGGGTGAACTCCGCCCAGCTGCAGGACCAGACGAGCAACCGGGCCGGTGCGTACTCCGTGGCCCTGCTCGCGGTGCTGCTGCTCGCCGGTTCCGTCGGCTTCGCGATCGGCCGCTATCTGCTGCGGTCGCTGACCGTCCTCCGTTCCACCGCGCTCGACGTGGCCGAGAACCGGCTTCCGGCCGCCGTCTCCAGCATCCGCGAGGGCGAGAAGGCGGACACCGCGGTCAGCGCCGTGCCGGTGCACACCACGGAGGAGTTCGGGCAGCTTGCCCGGGCCTTCGACGCGGTGCACGGTCAGGCCGTGCGCCTGGCGTCGGAACAGGCCGCGCTCCGCGGTGACCTGAGGGACACCCTGGTCAACCTCTCCCGGCGCAGCCAGACCCTGGTGGACCGGCTGCTGCGCCTGATGGAGCAGCTCGAACGCCATGAAGAGGACCCGGACCAGCTGGCCAACCTCTTCCAGATGGACCACCTGGCGACCCGGATGCGGCGCAACAACGAGAACCTGATGGTTCTCTGCGGCAGCACGCTCGTCCGTTCCCACGGTCATCGCGTGCCGCTGGAGGACGTCCTGCGGGCCGCGGTCTCCGAGATCGAGCACTACCAGCGCGCGGAGGTGCAGCCCTCCTCCTCCGTGGCAGTGACCGGCTACGTGGCCGGTGACCTGGCGCGGATCATCGCCGAACTGCTGGACAACGCCACCGCGTTCTCCCCGCCGGAGACCCAGGTGTTCGTCAGCACCACCCCGCGCCGCGACGGGTCCGCGCTGATCGAGGTGCGCGACCAGGGCATCGGGATGAGCGGCGCCGACCTGGCCAAGGCTCACCGGCGTCTGGAGGCAACCTCCTCCGAGGAAGCCTCGTCCTCCCGTCAAATGGGACTCTTCGTGGTGGGCCGTCTGGCCAGTCGGCACGGTATCTCCGTGAACCTCAGCTCGGAGTGGGGCGCGGGCCTGCGGGCCGGTGTGCTCGTCCCGGCCAACCTGGTGCCGGGGAACCGGCCCGACGAGGCTCCCCGGGGAAGTCTGCCCCGGCGTTCCGGGCCGACGCCGACCGCCGCCAAGGCCTTCGAACCGGCGCAGCCGCGGCCGGAGTCGGGCCACACCACGGCTGCCCCCGCCGTGCGCGAGTCCCCGGGCGGCCCCCGCCCGGCGGCCCCCGCCGACTCCGGTACGCGGTCCCCGGGCCGGGGCACCGCCCAGCCGGGCCGCCCCGAACCCGCCGGGACCGGCGCGGACTCCGCGCTCCCGCGGCGGCTGCCGCGCCGGACACCGGCCGGGGCCGACGGGCCCGCCGGAATCGGGAACGGGATCGGGAACGGGGCCAACGGAACCGGCCGCCCCGGCCCGATCGGCAAGGGCGCACCGGAGGGACCCCGCGACGGCTCGGAGCGCTCCGAGCACGCCAAGCGTCCCGAGCACTCCTCGTACGACGGGACACCGGCGGACGGGCAGGACGCCCAGAAGGCCCGTCCCGGCCTGGTGCCGCCGCAACGGTCCGGACCGGAGCAGCCGCCCGGGGCCGGACCGGACCAGCGGCAGGCCCCCCGCTCGGCGTGGTTCGGGTCGGCCGCGTCGGATGCCGGTGGGACACCGGCGCCGACGAACTCCCGGCCCCCGTCGGCGAGCCCCCGCCCGCAGGGTTCCGCGCGCCTCTTCACCCCACCCGGCCAGCAGACGGAGCCCCTGCCGGGACCCGGCGCGGCTGCCCGCGGCGGGGAGAACGCGGCGGGCGACCGGGGGGCCGACCGCCGCCCGGGCGGCCCCGCCGAGCCCTCGGACTCCCCGGAGGGGGACGGCCGCACCCAGTCCGGACTGCCGAAGCGGACTCCGCGTTCGCCGCGGCCGGGTGACCGTCCCGAGCCGCGTACCGCCCCCGGCAAGGCCAAGCCGAGCCAGGACGCGGGCCAGACGCACAGCTTCCTCAGCAACTACCAGTCAGGCATCCGTCGGGCCCGTCCCGACGAGCGATAAGATCCCATCGACAAACGGGCAGGAAAGAAGCCATGACCTCACCCCACCCTCGGGAGGTGAGCCAGTTCGGATGGCTGGTCACCAACTTCACCGAACGTGTTCCCAATGTGGCCCACGCCGTGGTGGTATCAGCCGACGGGATTTTGCTCACCGCCTCCAACCGGCTGGCGGACGACTACGCCGAACACCTCGCCACCATCGCCGCGGGTGCCATCAGCCTGATCCAGGGTGCCGCGCGGTGTCTGGACACCGGTGAGGTGAAGAGCACCGTGATCCAGATGGAGTACGGACATATGCTGCTGATGTCGATCAAGGACGGCTCGTGCCTGGTGACCCTGGCCGCGCCGGACTGCGAGATCGGTCAGGTGGCCTATGAGATGGCGGTGCTCGTGGACCAGGTCGGCGAAATGCTGACCCCCGAACTGCGCGCGGAGCTACAGGGATTCAACAAGTCGGCAACCCACTAGCTCGGATGAGGAGATCATGAGCACCGGTGAAGGCCCTTCCGGGGACGCTCGGAGAGATCAGGGAGCGGAGGACGAGCAGACCTTCGCCGACGTGCTCAACGCGTTCAGTTTCGGCAAGGCACGGCGGCCGCGGAAGAAGTCCGGCTCCGGTTCCGACTCCGGCGCGGAGGCCGCGGCCCGCCAGCAGCCGGAGGAGACGCCGCCCGCTTCCCCGGACCCGTACGCGTACCCGCCGTCGCAGGACGAGCAGCACGCCGGGTGGGAGGGCGGATACGAGCAGCAGCAACAGGGCTCGCCCTCGTTCGTGCGCGCCTATACGTGGACGGGTGGCCGCACCAGGTCCCAGCATCACTTCGAGCTGGAGACCCTGGTGACGACCACCGAACTGGGGCACCAGTCCGTCGCCTTCACGCAAGCGGATCACGTTCCGGTGATCTCGCTGTGCCAGGAGCCGACGTCGGTGGCGGAGGTGTCCGCGCGGCTCTCGGTGCCGCTGGGCGTGGCCAGGGTGCTGCTCGGCGACATGGCGGACCGTGGGCTGATCGCCGTCCACCAGACCGAGACCAGCGAGGGCGAGGCCCCGACCGTCGCGCTGATGGAGCGGGTGCTGACCGGACTCCGGCGGCTCTAGCGGCGGTCCCGGCCGTGGTGCCCCGGGCCGTCGCGGTGGGTCGGGCCGTCGCGGTGGGCCAGGTCGTAGGGGCGCGGATACGTGGTGGGCCGGTAGCCGGCGTACCGTGCCTCGCCGCCCGGATCCTCCGTCTTCGCCGCGGAGTTGAGCGTGTCCGGCGAGGTGTCCCAGCGGCCGGTGGCCACCCGCCGCTCCAGCGTGTGCACGGCGGCGAGTGACTCACCGGTGGTGAAGGTGCAGTGGCCGGGCCCGTCGACATACGCCTGACGCAGCAGCCCCGCCGATCCTCCAGCGGTGGCGGCCCGTCGGTAGGCGCTCTCCGCCTGCACCGGGATCAGCCCGTCACCGGTGGTGTGGATGTTCAGCTGTGGGTCGGCCAGCCTGCCGGTGAAGGCGCTGGTGTTCCGCATCCATGCCACGGCCCGCGGGTCGGCGGCGGTACGGGGAGCACGGCCCAGGGCCGCGAGGTCGTCGCGCAGCGTCAGCCCCGCCCTCTTGTACAGCTCAGTCACCTCCTTGTACACCGAGGAGTGCCGCAACATCGCCGAGTAGTCGACGCCCGTGTTCCAGGACGGGTTGCCGCCCGCCCGGGACTCGGCCTCCTGCCGCCACGAGAACGCGGCGGTCCGCACCAGTCCGGCGACCGCCGCGTACTGGTTGGCCTGCTGTCCGGCCCAGTCGGCCGGGCCGGGCTTCGGCTGTGACGCGTCGTTGTGGCCGGGGATGTTGTGCAGGGCGGCGGCGAGCGCGATCCGCGCCCGGCCCCGCGGGGTCTGCTGGGCCTCGGTCAGCTTCCCGGTGAGGGCGCTCGCGGCGCTCTTGGCCTCCGCCTGGTCGGTGAAACCGGTGAGGCGGATGCCGGAGTCCGGTGCGAGGAGGGTCTTCAGTGCGAAGACGGGGTCGAGGGTGCTGTTCCAGTTGGCGACCCCGCCCTGGACGAGTCCGCACATCGACAGCGAACCGTCGATCCGGTCGGCGTGCCGTTCGGCGATCGCCGTGGTGACGAACCCGCCGTACGACTGCCCCCAGGCGAGGGTCTGCCGTGCCGCGCCGAACTTCTGCGTGAACAGGTCCAGGGTGGCCAGCTGGTCGGGCACCGCGTCCGTCACGGCCCAGCCGGTCGTGGCGTAGGAGGAGCCGGCCAGCGCATATCCCTCGTCCAGCAGCCGGGTACGGGTCGCCGCGCTCGGGGCGTTCTGGGCGGGGTTGGGGCTGCCCTGCGGGGCGTAGCCGTGGCTGAACAGCAGCACGGTGCCGTTCCACCGCGCGGGCATGTCCATCATGTACGCGGCCCCGGACGCCAGCTGGCCTTCCAGATGCTCGCCCCCGGCGTCCTCGGCGCTCGCGGCCTGAGCGGGCAGCGCGGGCAGGGCGGTGGCGGCGAGCACGGCGGCCGCGGCGAGGGCGAGGGCGCGGGGCTTCATGGGCGTACTCCTTCAGCGGTGGGGAGGTCGGTGGAGGTGGCGGTGGCGGCGCGGGCGTCGAGGGTGTCGGTGTGGGTCTCGCGCAGCCGCCACACGGTGAGCGCGGTGATGGCCGCACCGCCGCACAGCAGCAGCGAGAGCGGGGTGCTGCTGCCGTCGTACGCCGCCAGCAGGCTGCTCGCGATCAGCGGCGAGAAACCGGCCCCGACCAGGGTCGCGAGCTGGTAGCCGAGGGAGGCGCCGGTGTAGCGGACCCGGGTGCCGAACATCTCGCTGAGCAGGGCCCCCAGCGGTCCGTACATGGTGGACTGCGCCACGCCGTGGCCCAGCGCCAGGGCCAGGATCAGCAGCCCGGGGGATCCGGAGTCGACGAGCGCCAGGACGGGGAAGGCCAGCGCGGCCGACGCGACGGCCCCGGCGAGCACGACCGGGCGGCGGCCCACCCGGTCGGACAGCGCGGAGGCGGCGGGCAGCGCGAAGAGCGCCACGCAGGACGCGACGGTCACGGCGGTGAGCACCTGCGGCCGGGTGTATCCGTGGCGGACGGCGTAGGAGATCATGAAGCTGGTCAGCAGCGCCTGGGCGGTGAACGCGCCGATGCCGACGCACCCGGCGAGCAGCAGCGGCCGGGGGCGGCGCAGCACTTCGGCGAGCGGGGGCTTGTCCTGCGGCCGCGGGTCCTCCGGCCGGGTCCGGGTCTCGGTGAACAGCGGGCTCTCGGCCACCCTCAGCCGTACGAACAGCCCGACGGCCAGCAGCGCCACGCTCAGCAGGAACGGCACCCGCCAGCCCCAGTCCCGGAACTCGTCGTCCGGGAGTGTCGAGACGATCGTGACCACGCCCGCGGAGAGCATCGAGCCGAGCGGGGCGCCGAGTTGGGTGAAGCTCGACCACAGGCCGCGGCGGTGCCGGGCACCTCCGGTGCGCTCGGCGTGCTCGACGACCATGAGCATGGCGCCGCCCCACTCGCCGCCGATCGCGAGGCCCTGTACGACGCGCAGGGCGACCAGCAGCACCGGCGCCCAGACGCCTATCGCGTCGTAGGTCGGGAGGAGCCCGATGAGGAAGCTGCAGGTGCCCATGAGCACCATCGTGAGCAGCAGCATCGACTTGCGGCCGAGCCGGTCGCCGAAGTGTCCGAAGACGATGCCGCCGAGCGGCCGCGCCAGGTATCCGGCGGCGAAGGTGCCGAACGCGGCGATGGTGCCGACCGCGGGGTCGGCCTCGGGGAAGAACAGCTCGCCGAAGACGAGCGCGGCGACCGTGCCGTACACGAGGAAGTCGTAGAACTCGACCGCGGTGCCGAGCAGGCCGGACAGCGCGACGCGGCGCAGCTGGCGGTGGTCCGGGGGCGGCGGGGAAATGGGGACGGGGGCTGGCTGCACGGGGAGCTCCCTGGTGCCGTCGGGGGTGGTATCGAGGCGTGCCGGTGTTCCCGCGAAGGTAGGCACTTCTCAAACCGCGGTCAATGTTCTGCACAACATTTGTGCGCAGCGGACAGCGGGCAGCAGGCAGCGGGCACGACGGACCGGGGCAGCGTCGTACGGAGAGCGGAGGGGCGGCGATGCCGGGCTTACGCCCCGGCTAGCGCACCGGCACCAGGTCGAGCAGGCGCTCCGCCGCCGCCCGCGCGCCCGGCGTGAGGCGCTCGTGGACCGCGCGGAACGTCTTCTCCGCCCGCTCGGCGGGCCAGTCGTCGGGCAGGTGCTTGACCGGGAGCCGGGGGTCCTGCCGGATGATCCGCAGCCACTCGGTGGACAGCCGCAACCGCGCCGCCAGCGCTTCGTCGTCCGCGGCGGACGCGTGCTCTCGGGGCTGCCAGCGGCGTACGAACTCCTCGTACCGTCCGGCCAGTGCGGGCAGCTCCCAGGTCTCCTCGATCATCGCGCCGATGTCCATGCCCGCGTCGGCGTGCGCGCGGAACACCTTCACGTGCGCGGCCAGCCCCAGCTCGTTGAGGATCGGGCCCACCTCGACCTCGCCCTGTGCGATCCACAGCCCGCTGAACAGCGGCCCGAAGCCGTTCCAGGTGAGCTGCGCGCGGAGGTCGTGGCGCTGGCGCTGCCAGGCTTCGGGCAGCGAGAAGCCGAGCAGCGTCCAGGTGCCGTCCCAGTGCCGGTTGACGGCGCCGGTCTGCCAGATGCGGCATTCGCCGTCCCGCAGCACCGCCTCGGAGCGCTCGGTGAGCCCGAAGTACATGCGGCGGCCCTCGCGCTGCCGCCGCAGCAGGCCGCGCCCCACCATGCGGGTGAGCGTCGAGCGGGTCGCGTGTTCACCGACACCGGCGCGGCCGAAGAGGTCGATGACGCTCCCCGAGTACACGCACACGTCCCGGCCCAGCACCCAGTCCCCCAGGAACGTGAGCATCAGCGACTGGGGCCGGGGGGCGGCATCAGCAGTGGTCACGCTGCCCACGGTACGCGCACTCCCCCGGATCCCGCTGTCGCGGCTGCCCGGCGGGAACCGGGAGCCACCCCCTGTTGTCCTCCGCGGCCGGGGCACCCCGTCGCACCGGTGACGGGCGCATCCGGCCCGAGGTGCGGGCGAACATGGTTGTCCGGCCCTGGAGTTGGGAAGCCTCATCGTGCGCACCGGCCTTGAACGCCTGTGGGAGAAACGGACAGCGACAGCAATGGACGCGACAGCACACGTTCGTATCGAGCCCGCCCCGGCCGACCTCCACGGAGGCGAGGGAGCAGCCCTCAGGGCGGCCGGGCCGATCGCCACTGTGGCGCTCCCCGGTGGTGTGGTGGCCAAGGCGGTGACCACGCCCGAGGCGGGGCTGCGGGTGCTGACCGACCCGCGGTTCGCCAAGGAGATCCAGCACTGGGAGGCGTACCGGCGCGGCCTGATCCCCGCGGACTGGCCGCTGCTGTTCATCGTGGAGGGCAAGGGGCTGCTCACCGCCGACGGCGACACCCACCGCCGTCTGCGCCGCCCCGTCCAGCGCGCCATCTCACCGCGCCGGGTGGAGGCCCTGCGCCCCCGGGTCGAGGACGTCACCCGCCGTCTGCTGGCCGGTCTGGCCGCCACGCCGGCCGGGCAGGAGACCGACCTGCTGCGCCACTTCGCGCTCCCGCTGCCGCTGGACGTCATCTGCCTGCTGCTCGGCGTGCCCGGCGAGGGGACCGTGCGCGAGGAGCTGCACGAGCTGTCGATGGCGGCGATGAACTCCGAGGCGAGCGTCGAGGAGATCACGGGCACCGTGGGGCGGCGCTTCCCCGCCGCCCTGATGTCGCTGATCGAGCGGAAGCGCGCCGGGGGCGACCGGGACGACCTCACCATGGACCTGGTGGCCGCGCTGGACGCCGGGGAACTCTCCGAGGCCGAGGTGATCGGCAATCTGGTGATCACCATCATCGGCGGTCACGAGACCACGGTCCAGCTGATCTGCCACGCCGTCAGGGGCCTGCTGACGCACCCCGGGACGCTGGCCGCCGCGCGCGCCCGCCAGGAGGCGGGCGAGGACCCGTGGCCCGATGTCGTGGAGGAGGCCCTGCGCTGGGAGTCCCCCGCCCGCCATGTGATGTTCCGCTACGCCACGGAGGACGTGGAGATCGACGGCGAGTACATCCGCACGGGGGAAGCGGTGTTCGTCCCGCTCGCGGCCATCCAGCGCTGCCCCCACGCGTACCCCGAGGCGGACCGGTTCGACCCCGGCCGCTACGCGTCCGGCAGCGCCCTCGGCCACCTCGCCTTCGGGGCCGGTGCCCACCGCTGCCCGGGCGCGCCGCTGGCGCGGCTGGAGGCCGGGATCGCCCTGCGGCGGCTGTTCGAGACGTATCCCGACCTCGCCCTCGTGGACCGGCCTGCCTCCCGGGTCCCGGCGTTGGGCGTCAACGGCCTGAAGGAACTGCCGGTCGTGCTGCGTCCCTGAATCCGCGTCCCTGGATCCGCGTCCCGAAAACTTTCGCCCGGCATGTGGCGCCACACACCGTTGACGCACGGGGTCCCCACTGGACACACTCCGGTGCATCCAGCTCAACAGAACCCACCAGACTCCCACAGGATGTGTCATGGGTCCCCGCACAACCCGCATGCTCCTCCTGCCGCTGCTCGCCGCCCTGCTCACGCTGGTGACGAGCATCTTCACCGCTCCGCCCAGCCCCGCGCTGAGCGGAGCGCCGTCCGCGGCCCCGCACAAGACCAAGTACGCCGGGTATCTCTTCACCTACTTCACGGGTGAGGGCACCGCCGACGGCGAACAGATACGGATGGCGCTCAGCCGCGGCAACGACCCCCTTCACTGGAGGGAGTTGAACGCCGGGAAGCCCGTCCTCACCTCCGGCCTCGGCGAGAAGGGCCTGCGCGACCCGTTCGTCATCCGCTCCCCCAAGGGCGACAAGTTCTTCCTGATCGCCACCGATCTGCGGATGTACAAGAACAGCAGCGGCTCCTGGGACCAGGTGCAGCGCACCGGCAGCAAGTCGATCATGGTGTGGGAGTCGAAGGACCTCGTCAACTGGACCGACCAGCGCCTCGTCAAGGTCTCCCCGGACACCGCGGGCAACACCTGGGCGCCCGAGGCGTACTACGACGACAAGCTCGGCGAGTACGTCGTCTTCTGGGCCTCGAAGCTCTACGGCGAGGACGACCCGCAGCACACGGGCTCGACGTACAACAAGATGATGTACGCGACGACGAAGGACTTCCGCACCTTCAGCGAGCCCAAGGTGTGGAACGACCCCGGCTATTCGGTCATCGACTCCACCGTCATCAAGGACAAGGGCTCCTACTACCGCTTCACCAAGGACGAGCGCGACCCGTCCTCCGGCACGCCCTGCTCGAAGTTCATCACGGCCGAGAAGTCCGCCTCGCTGACGGACACCTCGTACGACTTCGTCTCCGACTGCATCGGCAAGGGCGCCATCGACCAGGGTGAGGGCCCGACCATCTTCAAGTCGAACACCGAGAACAAGTGGTACTTGTTCATCGACGAGTTCGGCGGCCGCGGCTACATCCCCTTCGAGACCACCGACCTCGCCTCCGGCAAGTGGACCCCGTCCACGAACTACCAGCTGCCCGCCAGCCCCCGGCACGGCACGGTGCTCCCGGTGACGCAGGCCGAGTACGACCGGCTGCTGCGCACGTACCCCGCGTCCCAGGCCGCGCCCGCCGATGTGACGGCGAAGGGCCAGAAGGGGTACGCGGTCGTCACCGAGGCGGCGGCCAAGGCCGTGCTGCCGATGGACCCGAAGGCCGATCTGCGGCGGCTGGCGCCCCGCTTCGCGCTCCCGGCCGGTGCCACCCTCAGCCCGCCCTCCGGCACCCGGCGGGACTTCCGCAAGCCCCGGACATACACGCTGACGTCGGCCGACGGAACGGCCCGTGAGTGGACCGTCGAGGCCGTGCCGACACGCAGCCCCGTCCTGCCCGGGCTGAACGCCGACCCGGACATCAGCTACGCCGACGGCCGCTACTGGATCTATCCCACGACGGACGGCTACCGCGGCTGGGGCGGGACCAAGTTCAAGGCGTACTCCTCGAAGGATCTGGTCCACTGGAAGGACCACGGGGTGATCCTGGACCTCGGTCCGGATGTCACGTGGGCCGACAAGTACGCCTGGGCGCCCGCGATGGCGAAGCGCGACGGCAAGTACTACTTCTACTTCTGCGCCGAACAGCAGGTCGGTGTCGCGGTCGCCGACTCCCCCGCCGGTCCCTTCAAGGACGCGCTGGGCAAGCCGCTGGTGCCCAAGGGCCAGCTGGAAGGCCAGATGATCGACCCGTCGGTGTTCACCGACGATGACGGCCAGTCCTATCTGTACTGGGGCAACGGCCAGGCGTACGGGGTGCCGCTGAACGACGACATGACGTCCTTCGACTCCTCGAAGATGCGCAAGTTCACCCCGGACAACTTCCGGGAGGGCTCCTTCGTGGTCAAGCGCAAGGGCACCTACTACCTGATGTGGTCCGAGGACGACACCGGCAGCGAGAACTACCACGTCGCCTACGCCACCGGCTCGTCGCCGATGGGCCCGTGGACCAAGCGGGGCACGATCCTCTCCAAGCGCCTCGACTACGGGATCAAGGGACCGGGCCACCACTCGGTGGTGAACGTCCCCGGCACGGACGAGTGGTACATGGCCTACCACCGGTTCGCCGTCAACGGCCCCGGCAAGGCGGGCGGCGACGGTACGCACCGGGAAACCACCATCGACCGCATGGAGTTCGCGGCCGACGGGACGATCAAGCCGGTGGTGCCGACGCTGCAGTCCATCGACCCGCTCCGCTGACGCTGACCGTGTGCCGGGGCCTGTGACGTCACAGGGCCCGGCACCGCTCTGTCACCCCCGTGGCCTGGCCTTGGTGGCGTGGCGGGCGGCCTTGTAGGTCTCGGGCAGGAAGCGGTGTTCGAGGGCGGTGCGCTTGGTGGCGGCGTCGCCGCCGACGACCTCGGCGCGGCCTTCCATCATCGCGACGAAGCCCTGGCGGGCGACCTCCCCGCGGCTGTTCTTCTTCATGCCGGGGCCGAAGGCGGTGTTGTTCATACCGGCGCGGCCGTGGAAGTCGCTGTCGGTGGCGCCGGGCATGAGCGTGGTGACGGTGACGCCGTGTTCCTTCAGTTCCTCGCGCAGGCCGAGGGCGAACATGCGGGTGAAGGCGCGGGAGGGCCCGTACACGGTCTCGTACGGGGTGGGCAGGGTGGCGGACAGGGACGACGTGATGAGGATCCTGCCTGCGTGGCGGGCGGTCATGTGGCGGGCCACGCGCTTGGCGAGGTGGACGACCGAGGTGATGTTCAGGGAGATCAGGGAGAGTTCGTCGGCCAGGTCGGTGTCGATGAACGCGCCGCCGATGCTGCGTCCGGCGTTGAGTACCGCTGCCGCCAGGGGGCGGCCGGTGGCCTCCACGGCCTTCCACACCGTCTCGACTCCGTTCGCCTCGGCGAGGTCGGCCCGGACGGGGGTGACGTGGGCGCCGTCGAGGGTGAACTGCTCGGCGGCCTCGTCAATCTTCTCGCCGCGGCCGGTGGCGACGAGGTCGAAGCCGTTGGCGGCGCACAGCCGGGCGATCTCGTAGCCGATGCCGTTGGAGGCCCCGGTGACCAGGGCCAGGGGGCGGGTGGCGGGGGTGCTCACAGGTTGCTCCCGTCGTCGGAGGCGGAGGAGGTGTGGTCGGCGTCGTCCGGCCGGGGGTGGCCGGGGTCGGGGGTGTTCCAGTCGGCGAGCAGGCGCCAGGCTTCCTGGGAGGTGCGGTCCTGGGCGGGCAGGTAGAGGAAGAGGGTCTGGTCGTCCTCGCCGGGCGGGGTGAGCGCCTGGTAGTCGATGGTGAGCTCGCCGACCAGTGGGTGGTTGAAGCGTTTCTGGCCGTGCGTGCGGGTGAGGACCCTGTGGTCGTCCCACCAGCGGCGGAAGTGCTCGCTCTTCATCGTCAGCTCGCCGACCAGTTCGGCGGTGCGGGCGTCGTCCGGGTACCGGCCGGCGTCCAGGCGCAGGATCGCGGTCATCTCCGCCGCCAGCCGCTCCCAGTCCACGTACAGCTCGCGGGCCTCGGGGGACAGGACGATCCACCGGGTCAGGTTGCGCTCCCGGTAAGGCATGGAGTCGAAGTCGGCGATCAGGACCCGGCACAGGTGGTTGGTGGCCAGGATGTCGCCGCGCCTGCCGAGGATGAACGCGGCGTGGTCGTGGAAGGACTCCAGGAACCGCAGCAGCCCGGGGCGGGCCCGCTGCACACCGGGCGGGCCGCGCCGGGCGCGGCGGCCGGGCCTGGCCTTCACCAGATCGTGCAGGTGTGCCCGCTCCGCGTCGTCCAGGCGCAGTGCCTCGGCGACGGCGTCCAGGACGCTGTCGGAGGGGGTGATGTTCCGGCCCTGCTCCAGGCGGGTGTAGTAGTCGGTGCTCACCCCGGCGAGCTGGGCGACCTCCTCGCGGCGGAGCCCTGGCACGCGGCGGTAGGCGCCGCGCTCGGGGAGGCCGGCCGATGCGGGGTCGACGCGGTCCCGGCAGCGGCGCAGGAACTGGGAGAGGTCCACATTGCCGACCATGCCTCCATCCTCACGCCCCGGTGTGGGTGTCGCGATCGCGATGGGTGGGTCGCCGCGTCCTAGGAAGCCGCGTCCCTGGGGCGAAGCGGCCCTGGGGCGAAGCGGCCCTGGAATCGCGGGCTCGGCGTGCGCGCGGCCGGTCAACCGCCGATACGCGTCCGGGGCCCGGCCGGGCCCCGGACGCGTCAAGGGTGTCGGGTGGCTCAGACCACCGGGGCGGGGTAGGTCGGGTACTCCACCCCGGACACATGCTGGACGACGCGGATGACCTGGCAGGAGTAGCCGAACTCGTTGTCGTACCAGAGGTAGAGGATCGCGTTGTCGCCCTCGACCTTGGTGGCACCGGCGTCGATGATCGAGGCGTGGCGCGAGCCGATGAAGTCGCTCGACACCGCGTCGGGGGCGCTGATGAAGTCGATCTGGCGCTTGAGCGGTGAGGTCAGCGACACATCGCGAAGGTGGTCGAGGACCTCTTCGCGGGTGGTCTCGCGCGCGAGCTGGAGGTTGAGGATCGCGATCGAGACGTTCGGCACCGGGACCCGGATCGAGCTGCCGGTGATCTTCGCCTTGAGGTCGGGAAGCGCCTTGGCGACGGCCGAGGCGGCACCGGTCTCGGTGATGACCATGTTGAGCGGCGCCGAACGGCCGCGGCGGTCGGAGCTGTGGTGGTTGTCCAGCAGGTTCTGGTCGTTGGTGAACGAGTGGACGGTCTCCACGTGGCCACGCTCGACGCCGTACTCGTCCTCCATCGCCTTCAGCGGCGGGACGATGGCGTTGGTGGTGCAGGACGCGCAGGACAGGATCTGCTCGTCCGGCTTGATCATGTCGTGGTTGACGCCATGGACGATGTTGGGCACGTCGCCCTTGCCCGGCGCGGTCAGGACGACCTTGGAGATGCCTGGGCGCAGGTGCTTCGACAGCCCCTCGCGGTCCCGCCACTTGCCGGTGTTGTCGATGAGGATGGCGTCCTTGATGCCATGCGCGGTGTAGTCCACCGACGTCGGGTCGTCGGAGTAGATCACCTTGATCTCGTTGCCATTGGCGACGATCTTGCCGTTCTCCTCGTCGACGGTGATCGTGCCCTGGAACTGGCCGTGGATGGAGTCACGGCGCAGCAGCGAGGCGCGCTTGACGAGATCGTCGGCCTGCCGGCCGCCGCCTCCGCGGACGACGATGGCGCGCAGCCGCAGGCCGTTGCCGGAACCGGCCTTCTCGATGAGCAGCCGGGCCACGAGCCGCCCGATGCGGCCGAACCCGTAGAGGACGACGTCACGTCCCTCGCGGCGCTCGATCTTGTTGGCGCCCGTGGCACCGGCCACGGCCTCGGCGGTGAACGCCTCCACCGACAGACCGCGGTCGTCGGTCCTGTACGTGGCGGCGAGCATGCCGATGTCGATCTGGGACGGGCCGAGATCGAGCGTGGAGAGGGCCTGCAGGAACGGCAGCGTCTCAGTGACCGACAGTTCGTCTCCGGCGATCTGCCGGGCGAACCGGTGGGTCTTGAGGATGCTGACCACCGACTTGTTCACCAGGGAGCGGCTGTGGAGAAGGACGTTGACGTCCCGCTCACGGTGCAGCTTCCCGATGATCGGGATCATCGACTCCGCGATCTCCTCGCGAGTGTTCCAGTTGGTGAACGAGTCCTCGTTGACAGTCACAAGTTCATCTTTCGAGCTAGGCGGTGCTCATATGGTAACCCGCCTGCACCTTTGATCAGCCAGGCGGTCCGGCCGAGGCCCCGATGGGCGCCCCGGCCGGACTCGTCACCCCCCGGGCCTAACCCTCCTCGCCGGGCATGCCCGCGCACGTCCGGCAGGGACAGTGCGGACAGCCCACGGAGTGCAGGAAGCGCGGCGGACCGGCCGTACACAGGCAGATCATGCAGGTCAGCTCGCCGTCTTCGGCGACCACTTCCTCGTACGCCACCGGGGTCATCCGGTCGTCCGCACCGATCCGCTTGTGCGGGGAGCCGACGGCCAGGATCAGGTGGTCGGTGATCGCGCCGACCGCGTGCGGGATGCCGCCCTCGATCAGCAGGGTCTGTCCGGCCTGGGTCTCGTGGATACGTCCGTCGTAGGTGATGGTGCCGATACCGGCCACCACGGTCAGGATGTGGTGTCCGGGGTGGGTGTGCGGGACGAACCCGGCGCCCGCGGGCAGCCGGATCAGGTCGGCGCCGATGGTTCCGTTGGTCACCAGTTCGCGCCCGCTGGCCGACGAGGTGCCGTGCACCGGAACCGGCAGCGGCGCGTGCTCCACGTGCAGTCCGGTGTGTTGGGGGCGGATCGCCTTCTCCGCCCACGTGGCGATCTTCAGCGGGGACTTGGTGTCCTGTTCCTGCATGTCACTCCCTCGGTTGTGAATCCCAGACGACGCCGCCCAGGTCGTGGCGGCCGGATCGCAGCACGGAGAAGCCCACCGTGGCCGGGTGGCGGGTGCGCGGCTGTCGCACCCAGGTCCAGCGGTCGGCACGGGCGGTCCCGTGGTCGTCCGCGAGACAGCGCCACAGGTAGTCGAGCGCCCATGGCATGCCGTCGGAGGTGGCGGTGGAAGCAGGGGCATGGGGCAGCAGCCGCAGCCCGCCGTCCTCGGATTCCCACCACGCACCGAATTGGGGCATATCGGGCTCTGCCGGCGTAACGCCTTCGGTGGCGCAGATCTCCGCGGCAACTGCGGCGTGTTCCGAAAGGGGCCACTGCGACCGCAGATACGCGCGCCACCGCGCCTTCTCGGCCTCCGGCAGCGGCTCCCACAGCCCGTGTGCCCGCATGTGTTCGCGCAGGAAGTCGAAGGCGGCGAAGACGGGCTCCTCGCCCGTGGGGACCGGCTCGTACACGGCGTACGGCGCGATCGCGCGCAGCGCGCGGTGCAGATCGCCGTTCAGGTCGCCCGAGGGCAGATCCGGCGAGGGTGCGGGGCCGGTGCCGAGCAGGGTCCGGGCGGTGACGGCGGCGTAGCGCAGCAGCCGTTCGTAGCGCACGGCGGAGATCCGGCGCACGGCCAGGGTGCGGCCCATCGCGGTGCGCTGCGGTTTGCCGGTGGCGGTGGCGAGGAAGCCGCCCCACCGGACGGCGGCGGGGCGTACGGCGGCCCGCTCGCACACGGCGCGCACCGCGTCGAGGGTGGCGGCGGGAGGACCGTCGGCGACGAGACCGACCTCATGGCCGAGAGCCGCCTCGGCGACGGGGACGGCGGCGAAGCGGCCGCGCAGCCCCGCGTCGTGCCAGGTGCGCTCCACATCCAGCGGGTAGTGCTTCTCGCCCCCGCGGTCGATGCGCTCCTTGGCGCGGCCCCGCAGGACGAGCAGTCCGTCGCGCAGCTCCCCGAGGTCGCCGGTGCGCAGCCAGCCGTCGGGGGTGAGCGCCCGGGCGGTGGCGGCCGGGTCGTGCCAGTAGCCGTCCATCATGTCCGGTGTCCTGATCCACACCTCGCCGGATTCGAGCCGCACCTGCGTGTCGGGCAGCGGGAGTCCGACCGGCGGGAAGCGGTCGAGGTACTGCGACGTGAAGTCCTCGCCGGTCAGCTCGGGCATGGTGAAGCTGAAGTTGACCGCTTCGGTGAGCCCGTATCCCTGGCGGAGCCTGGGCCCGTAGCGCTGGTGGAAGCGCCGGGCGAGGTCGCCGGTGAGCGGGGCGGCCGCGGTGATCAGATAGTCCAGACCGTCCGGCCAGGCGGGTGCGGCCTCCACCAGCTCCGCGAGCAGGGCGGGGACGATCGAGGCGGTGCGGGCGCCGTCCGCCGCCAGCTCGCGCAGATAGCGGTCGGGGTCGAAGGCGGTGTGCAGGATCAGCGGGGCGCCCGTGGTGTGGGCGCCGATGAGCGACATCACGAGCGCGTTGCAGTGGTACAGCGGCAGACAGGTGCCATGCGGACGGTCCGGCGCGAAGCGGTGCAGCCGCGCCGTCTTGGCGGCGTTGCCGAGGACGGCGCGGCGGCTGAGCATCACGCCCTTGGGGGTGCCCGTGGACCCGGAGGTGAACATGATGAACGCCAGCTCCGCCGCCCCGGGATCGGGCTCGGCGGGCGCGCCGGGGAGTATCCGCAGGCCGATCGGGTGCGTGCGGTCGGCGGGGGTGTCGATGACGGCTGAGGCGTCCACGCGCCGTACGGCGGCGACGAGTTCCGCGTCGGAGGTGCGCGGGTGTTGCGGTACGGCGACGAGCCGCAGGTCGAAGCAGGTGAGCAGGGCCGCGGCCAGCGGCTCGCCGTGCGGGAGCCGGATGACGACACGGGCGCCCTCGGTAAGGGCGTCCAGACCGAGCAGCTCCGCTCGGTGGCGTTGCGCCAGTTCCGCGGTGTCCAGCGGGGCGCGGTGCGCCACGGATGTCATGGGTTCTCCGTCCCTCGGGCGGTGGGGGCGTGGCGGCGCAGTTCCTCGGCGAGGATCCGGCCGAAGTCGCCGATGTGCTGGTGCTGCATGATCCGCTCGTGGTCGCTGTCCACTTCGTGGAGCGAGAGCGAGCCGGTGACGAGGGGGCGCCACGCCCTCTCCAGCGCCGGGCGGTTTCCGGCACCCGCCACATGCACCGCATCGCCGTCGAGGACGGGCGGCCGGTAGGCGCGCAGGAGCCGGGCGTTGTTCTTCGCCACCGCGACGATGCGGCCGATGTCGTCCTCGGTGAGGGTCGCGAGCGCGCTGCCCTCGGTACGGAGCAGGGCGGTGACGGTGGCGAAGTCCACCCCGCCGGGCGGGAATCGCCGCTCGTCGTGTCCTGCGGCCGTCACCAGGATGCGGTGGATCCGCTCCTCGTCGATGGGTGCGCCGGGTGCTTCGCCGCCGTCGTCGCCGTCTCCGGTGGGTGGCAGGGCGTCGACGACGCACACCAGCCCCGGTGCCACGCCCAGCTCCCGCAGCCGTACGGCCATGGCGTGGGCGACGACTCCGCCGAAGGACCAGCCCACCAGGTGGTACGGGCCGTGCGGGCGTACCGACCGCAGCTCGTCCACGTACCGCTCGGCCATCTCCTCGATGCTGGCCGGGAGTTCGCCGATGCCTCCGGGGTCCTCGCCCCGCAGGGCGTAGAGCGGATGGGCGCCGTCGACGTGGTGCAGCAGCCCGGCGTACAGCCAGCCGATGCCACTGAGGGGGTGCACACAGAAGACGGGTGCCGCCTCGCCCGTGGCGCGGTACGCGAGGAGATGGCCCCGAGCGGCGGGGGTGCCGTCGTCGAGGCGGGCGGCGAGCGTGGCCGGGGTGGCCGCTTCGAACAGGTCGCGGATGGTGGGCCGCAGGCCCAGTACCTCGCGGATGCGGGTGGCGAGCCGGGTGGCGCTCAGCGAGTGGCCGCCCAGGGCGAAGAAACTGTCCGTGGCGCCGACCCGGTCCACGCCGAGCACCTCGGCGAACAACCGGCACAGCGTCTCCTCGCGCAGCGTGCTCGGCGCCCGGCCCTCGGTGCCGCTCCCCCAGTCCGGCTCGGGCAGCGCCCGCCGGTCCACCTTGCCGTTGCGGGTCAGCGGGAGGCGGTCGAGCGTATGGAGGCGGGCCGGGAGCATATAGCCGGGCAGGCGCGCGGCGAGGTGTTCGCGTACGGAGTCGAGGTCGGCTCCGGCGGGGTCGGCTCCGGCGGGGTCGGGGGCCACGTAGCCGACCAGCCTGCGGTCGTCCGGGCCCAGGTCCCACACCGCAGCGGCGGCGGCCCCCACCTGGGGGTGGGCGGCCAACGCCGCCTCGATCTCGCCGAGTTCGACGCGGTGGCCGCGCAACTTGATCTGGTCGTCGTCGCGGCCGTGGAAGCGCAGCGTGCCGTCGGCCCGCCACGAGGCCAGGTCGCCGGTCCGGTACATGAGCGTGCCGGGCGGGCCGAACGGGTCGGCGACGAAGCGCTGCGCGGTGAGCGCCGGGCGGTGCAGATAGCCGTGTGCGACGCCCGCGCCCGCCAGATACAGATCGCCGATGGCGCCGGGCGGCACGGGCCGCAGCCGGGGGCCCAGGACGTACACGCGCGTGTTGGCGACGGGTCGGCCCAGGGGTACCCCGGGCTCCTGGGGGCCGGTGACGGGATGGCAGGCGGACCAGACGGTGGTCTCGGTGGGGCCGTAGTAGGCGAACAGACGGCAGCCGAGGCCGGTGAGCGTTTCGGCCAGCGGGCCGGGGACGGCCTCGCCGCCGATCACCGCGCGCATGCCGCGCAGCACGCCCGGCCGCCGGTCGGCCAGGGTCTGCCAGCGCGAGGGGGTGGCCTGCATGACGGTGACGCGGTGCCGGGCCAGGAGGGCGAGCAGGGCGTCCGGGTCGCGGAGCGTCGCGGCGTCGGCGACCACCGTGGCGGCCCCCGTGACGGGGCCGAGGAACAGTTCGGGCACCGACATGTCGAAGTTGGCGGGCGCAGCGGCCAGGACGCGGTCGCCTTCGTGGACATCGAGGCGGTGGCGCATGGTCGCCAGCAGGTTGGCCAGTGCCGAGCGGGGGACGACCACGGCCTTGGGGTGGCCGGTGGAGCCGGAGGTGTGGATCGCGTACGCGGCGTCGTCGGGCAGCCGGGCCGGGTCGGGTGAGGTGGCGAGTGTCCACGGCTCGCCACCGGTGTCCGGCGCGCTCAGGACGAGGGCGGGGCGGGCGTCGGCGAGCAGGGCGGCGATCCGGTCGGGCGGCAGTTCCGGGTCGTAGGGCAGATAGGCGGCCCCGGTGGACATCACGGCCAGGCACGCGGTGATGAGCCAGGTGTCGCGCGGCAGGCCGACGGCCACCAGCCGGCCCGGGCCCGCGCCACCGTCCCGTAGCGTCCGGGCCAGGTCCGCGACCCGTTCGGCGAGTTGCCGGAAGTCCAGCGTCTCCGTGGCCCCTATCAGGGCGGGCGCGTGCGGCGTACGGCGCGCCTGGGCCGTGAACAGCTCGGCCACGCCCGCCCCGGCCACCTCGTGCGCGGTGTCGTTCCAGGTGGTGACGGTCCGTCGCTCCTCGTCCTCCGTGAGCAGCGGCAGGTCCGCGACGGCGCGGCCGGGGTCGGCCACGGCGGCACGGAGCAGCCGGTCCAGCCGCTCGTTCAGCGCGTCGGCCGTGGGCCGGGTGAACAGGTCGGCGTTGTACTCCAGCACCCCGGACAGCCCCGCGGGCGCGCCGGCCGCGTCGTACTCCTGCTGAAGGCTCCACAGCAGGTCCAGACGGGCCCGGTCGCCGTGCACCGGCACCTGCCGCGCGGTGATCCCCGGCAGCTCGATGTCGGCACGTCCGGTGTCCTGGAAGGCCAGCATCACCTGGAAAACGGGGTGGTGCGCGGTGGAGCGCGGCGGATTGAGGAGCTTCACCAGCTGCTCGAACGGCAGCTCCTGATGCTCGAAGGCGTCCAGGTCGGCCGTGCGCACCCGGCGCAGCAACTCGGCGAAGGAGGGGGTCCCCGACAGGTCGGTGCGCAGGACCAGGGTGTTGACGAAGCAGCCGATGGTGTCGTGCAGCGCCGCGTCATGGCGGCCCCCGACCGCCGTGCCTATGGGTATGTCCTCGCCCGCGCCGAGCCCGGACAGCAGGGCGCCGAGCGCGGCGTGCAGCACCATGAACACGCTCGCCTCGTGTTCGCGGGCGAGGACGGTGAGCCCTCGGTGCAGTTCGGCGTCGAGGGCCAGCTCCACGGTGCCGCCGCGGTGCGAGGTGGCCGGCGGGCGCGGGTGGTCGGCGGGCAGGGGCAGCAGCTGCGGGATGCCGCTCAGGGCGCGGGTCCAGTACGCGGTGGCGGCGTCGGTGGGCAGCTCCCGCTGCCAGAGGGCGAAGTCCGCGTACTGCGCGGTGAGCGGCTCCCACCGGGGGGCGTGGCCCGCGGCCCTGGCCCGGTAGGCGGCCGACAGGTCGCGGGTGAGCGGGGTCAGCGACCAGCCGTCGGCCGCGATGTGGTGCGGCAGCAGCAGCAGGACGTGCCGGTCCGGGCCCAGCACGTACAGCGTCGCCCGCAGGGGCGGCTCCGTGGCCAGGTCGAAGGGGCGGGCGGCGTCGGCGGCGAGGCGTTCGGCCAGGCCCGGTCCCTCCGCCTCGGCCACCTCGACGGTCTCGAAGGGCGGTTCGACGGGGGTGATCACGCGCTGCCAGGGCTCACCGTCGTGGACCTCCACCACGGTGCGGAGGATCTCGTGGCGCGTCAGGACGTCCATGAGCGCGGCGCGCAGCGCCTCGGTGTCCAGCGGGCCGTCGAGCGTGAAGGCGAAGGGCATGTGGTACGTCGGCCCGGCGTCCTCGAAGTGGTGGAGGAACCACAGGCGGCGCTGGGCGAACGACAGCGGGACCCGGGCCGGGCGCAGTCCGGGGCGCAGCGGCGGGCGCCGCGCCGGGCGTCCGGCCGGGGTTCGGCGGGGCTCGCGCTGCGCGGTGACGCGCGGGGCGAGCGCGGCCACGGTGGGCGCGTCGAACAGCGTGCGGATGGCGAGGTCGACGCCGAGGCCCGCGCGGATCTTGTTGATCAGCTGGGTGGCGAGCAGCGAGTGTCCGCCGAGGTCGAAGAAGCCGTCCTCCACCCCGACTTCGGGTACGCCGAGCGTTTCGGCGAAGGCGCGGCACAGGAACCGCTCCAGCTCGGTGGCGGGCGCCCGTCCGGCCCCGGCCCGCAGCCCTTCGGTGGGTGCGGGCAGCGCGCGGCGGTCGAGCTTGCCGTTGCGGGTCAGCGGCAGCCCGGCGATCGGCACCACGAAGCCGGGCACCATGTATCCGGGCAGGTGGTCGGCCACGTGGTGGCGCAGCGCGGCGGGGTCGAGGCGGGTGTCCGCCGTGGCGGGCACCGCGTACGCCACGAGCCGGGTGCCGCCTCCCGCGGGGTCGTCCTGGGCGATGACCGCGGCCTGGACGACGTCGGGGTGGCGCTCCAGGGCGGCTTCGATCTCGCCCGGTTCGATCCGGAAACCACGCACCTTCACCTGCTGGTCGGTGCGGCCCAGGTACTCCAGGGTGCCGTCCCGCCACCGGCGCGCAAGGTCTCCCGAGCGGTACATCCGGGCGCCGGGCGGGCCGAAGGGGTCGGCCACGAAACGGGTCGCCGTCAGCGCCTCCCGTCCCAGGTAGCCGCGGGTCACACCGGGGCCGGAGAGGTAGATCTCGCCGGGGCAGCCGGGCGGCACGGGCCGCAGCGCGTGGTCGAGCAGGTACAGCCGCAGGTCGGCGAGCGGTTCGCCGATGGCGCTGCGGGTGTCGGCGGGGTCGGTCAGTTCGGCGTACGTGGAGTGCACGGTGGTCTCGGTGATGCCGTACATGTTCACCAGCCGGGGGCGGCCGTGGGTGCCGGGGCCCTCGGGATACCAGTGGCGGACGCGGCGCGGGTCCAGCGCCTCCCCGGCGAAGACCACGACGCGCAGCGCGTGCCGGGGCGGGCCGTCGGCCTCCCGCCTCATGTCGGCCTCCGCCTGGGCGAGCTGGTAGAAGGACGACGGCGTCTGGCACAGCGCCGTGACCTCCTCCCGTACGAGCAACCGCCACATCTCGCGCGGCGACCGGCTGACGGTGTGCGGCACGACGACGAGCCGCCCGCCCCGGCCGAGCGCCGCCCACAGCTCCCACACGGACACGTCGAACGCGTACGAGTGGAACAGGGCGTGCACATCGTCCGGGCCGAAGCCGAACCGCTCATCGGTGGTGTCCAGCAGCCGTACGACGTTGTCGTGCGTGACCACGACGCCCTTGGGGGTGCCGGTCGAGCCGGAGGTGTGGATGACGTAGGCGGCTGTGTGCGGGTCGGTACATCGGCCGAGGTCACCGGCGGGTCCGGTGGCCAGGGCGGCGGCCGTCTCCGGGGCGTCCAGCAGCAATCGGTCCCGGCCGGGCGGCAGCAGGGCCGCGGTGTCGGCCGTGGCCACGGCCAGCGGCGGGTCGGTCTCGTCGAGCACATGGCGGACGCGCTCGGGCGGGGTGGCCGGGTCCAGCGGCACATAGCCCGCGCCGGACTTGAGCACGGCGAGGACGGCGGTCACCAGGTCGGCGGCGCGGGGCAGGGCGAGGGCGACGAGTCGGCCGGGGCCCGCGCCGTGGGCGATGAGCAGCCGCGCGAGGCGGTTGGCCCGCTCGTTCAACTCCCGGTATCCGAGGGTGTGTTCGCCATCGGTCAGTGCGGGGGCGCCGGGCCGCAGCGCCGCCTGCTGCTCGAACAGCGCGGGCAGGGTGGGGCCCGGTGGCCGCGCGACGGCCGGGGGCCGGGGCGTGCTCGCGGCGGTCGGGGCCCGGGGTGTCCGCTCGTCCGGCAGCAGCAGGCCGATGTCGGCGAGCCGGGCGCCGGGCGCGGCGGCGATGCGGCGCAGCAGCGCGCCGAACCGGTCGAGCAGGCGCCGGGCGGCGTCCGCGTCGAGGACCCCGGTGTGGTGGTCGAGCCGCAGGCCCAGTCGCGTTCCGTCGCCGGGGAGGACGATGAGCGACAGGGGGTAGTGCGTACCGTCCATCACCCGCAGTCCGGCGATCTCGATGCCGGGCGCGACATCCCGCAGGACATCGGCGTCGATCGGGTAGTTCTCGAACACGACCAGGGTGTCGAACAGTTCGCCGTGTCCGGCCAGGCGCTGGAGCCTGGTGAGATCGGTGTACTGGTGCTCGACGACGGCGAGCTGCTGGTCGCGCAGCGCGCGCAGCGTCTCCTCGACGGTGCGGGAGGGGTCGAGGCGGACCCGGACCGGGATGGTGTTGATCAGCAGGCCGACGATGTTCTCCACACCGGGCAGCTCGGGCGGGCGGCCGGAGACCGTGGCGCCGAAGACGACGTCGTCACGGCCGGTGTGGGCGCCCAGCAGCATCGCCCAGCCGAGCCGTACGAGGGTGTTGACGGTCAGCCCGTGCGCACGGGCCGCCTGCCGCAGCGCGTCCGTCACTTCGGCGTCCAGCTCGGCGTCGGCCTGTCCGTGGTGGCCGGCGCCGTCCCGGCCGCGCTCTCCGCCGACCAGGGTGGGGCCGTCCAGCCCGGCCAGGACACCGCGCCACGCGGCCTCGTCGGCCTCGGCATCGCGGGTGGCGAGCCAGTCCAGGTAGGCGCGGTACGGCGTGGCGGCCGGGGGCGTGCCGCCCGCGTAGAGGGTGAACAGCTCCCGGACCGCTATCGGCCAGGACCAGCCGTCCAGCAGGATGTGGTGGGCGGTCAGCACGAAGACATGGCGCCGCCCGGCGGCCCGCAGGAGAGTGGCGCGCAGCGCGGGCGGCTGGGCGAGGTCGAAGCGCACACGCCGGTCCCGGTCGAGGAAGGCGGCCTCCTCCTCGGGGGACGCCACCCGCTCCTCCCGCCACGGAACGTCGATGTGGTCCGGCACCCTCTGCACGGGCCTGCCGACGGCGTCCGGCCGGAACCCGGCGGCCAGATTCGGATGCCTGCGCACCAAGGCGCGCAGTGCCTCACGCAGCGCCGTGGCGTCGAGTTCGCCGGTCAGCTCGAAGACGAACTGGACGAGATACGGGTCGGCTGCGCCGTCTTCGCCATGGTCGTACTGGGAGTGGAACAGCAGCCCCTGGGCGAGGGGCGCCAGCGGCAACGCCTCGCCCTCGCGGTCCGCCCCGCCTGCCGCGGGTGCCGCGGGTCGCTCGTCCGCCCCGGCGGCCAGCGCCGCGAGATGGTCGAACCAGCGCCCGGCCAGGTCCGCCATGGGCGCGTCGTCCAGCAGGCGACCGGCCCAGGACCACATCGCGGTGAGCCGGGGGCCTTCGGGGTGGTCGACGATGACGGAGTCGAGTTCGACGGCGTGTGCCAGCGGCAGCTCCGGCGACGCGCCGGAGCTGAGGACGCTCCCGTCCGGGCTCCAGTCCCGCTCGCCGTCCGCCTCGAAGCGGCCGAGGTAGTTGAAGGCGATCCGGGGCGGTGCGGGTGCGGCCAGCCGGGTGGCGGTGTCCGGGTTGAGGTGGCGCAGCAGGCCGTAGCCGAGGCCATGGGCCGGTACGTCGCGCAGTGCCGCCCGGACCCGGGCCACGGCCACGTCCCAGGGCGTGTCCCCGTCTCCCGCGTCGAGCAGCACCGGGTGGATGACGGTGAACCAGCCGACCGTACGGGACAGTTCGAGACCGGCGGCGAACTCCTCCCGGCCGTGGCCCTCCAGGTCCAGCCCGACGGCGCTCTCCCCCGCACCGCGCCAGTCCGCGACGGCCCGGACGAACGCGGTCAGCAGCAGGTCGTTCAGCGAGGCGCCGAACGCGGCGGTGGCCCGCTCCGCCAGGGCCGCGGTCAGCGCGGCCGGAAGGGTGCGGGTGTGGTGGCGGCGCGTGGCCTCGGTGTCCCGCGCCGGGTCCGGGCGCGGCTCGGCCTGGAGGTGGCCGACCGCGTTGGCGACCTGGGTCCAGTAGGGGAGTTCGGCCAGGACCGACGCGTCCCGGGCATGCGCCGCCAGCGCCCTGCTCCACCTCCCGAAGCCCGTGCCGACCGGCGGCGGCGCCGGGGTCCTGCCATCGGCCAGCGCGCGCCAGCCGTCGCGCAGGTCGTCGAGCAGGATCCGCCACGACACCCCGTCGACGGCGAGGTGGTGCGCGGTGAGGACGAGCGTGCCGGGCCGGTCGGCTCCGGCGTCGAACCACTCCGCGTGCACGACGCGCCCCTCGGCGGGGTCCAGCCGCTCTCCGGCCCGCGCGGCGTGCTCCCGTACGGCGGCCTCCAGCGCCAGCCGGTCGAGGCCGGACGCATCGTGCCGGACCAGCTCGATCCGGCCATGGGGTTCGGTCCGCAGCTCCCAGGAGGAGTCCCGCGCCACCAGCCGGAGGCGCAGCATGTCGTGCCGGTCGAGCAGCGCTTCGAGGAGCGTGCGCAGCTTCGCCGTGTCCAGTGCGGCGGGGGTGCGCAGCGCCATCGACTGCGCGAACCCGGTGACGGGACCGCCGCGTTCGCGCAGCCAGTGCATCACGGGCGTCGGCTCCACCGCCGGATCGGTGTCGGTGGCGGTGTCGCCCGGGGCCGGGACGTTCGGGCCCATGGGCAGCGGGGACCGGTCGGCCAGGGCCGTGGCCAGCGCGGCGACCGCGGGGTGGCGGAAGACGTCCTGGGAGGTGACCGGAAGTCCTGCCCGCCTGGCCCGGCTGACCAGGTGGATCGCCAGGATGCTGTCTCCGCCCAGGGTGAAGAAGCCGGTGTCCGGCGGGATGTCCTCCTCGCCCAGCACCTCGCGGAACAGCGCGGTGAGCGTCTCCTCGGTGGGCGTGCGGGGCGGCCGGGCCGCGCCGCTGCCGTCCGCGCCGCCCGGCCGCGTGGTGGCCGGTGCGGGCAGTGCGGCGCGGTCGAGCTTGCCGTTGCGGGTGAGGGGGAGCCGTTCGACGGGGACGATCGCCGACGGCACCATGAACGCCGGAAGGTGCTCGGCGGCGTGGCGCTTCAGCGTGTCCGCATCGGCCTCGTCTTCCGTTTCCGGCCGCGCGGTGACGACGTACGCCACGAGCCTGCGCTCGCCGGGCCGGTCCTCGCGGAGCACGGTGGCGGCGCGGGTCACGGCGGGGTGGCGGCACAGCGCGGCGTCGATCTCGCCGGGTTCGATCCGGTAGCCGCGCAGTTTGACCTGGCTGTCGGCGCGGCCCGCGAAGTCGAGGGTCCAGTCCGGGTTCCAGCGGGCGAGGTCGCCGGTGCGGTACATCCGGGCGCCGGGCGGGCCGAACGGGCAGGCCACGAAGCGCTCCGCCGTACGGAGCGGCGCGCCGAGGTAGCCGCGGGCGAGCCCGGTGCCGGAAAGGTAGACCTCACCGGTGCCACCGGGCGGGACGGGCCGCAGCGCGTCGTCGAGGAGATGCACACCGGTGCCGTCGAGCGGGGCGCCGATGGGGATCGAGGCGGTGTGTCCGGGGAGGTCGCCCACCGGGTGCCGGGTGGCGAAGACGGTGGTCTCGGTGGGTCCGTAGCCGTTGACGACGGCGGGGGCCCGGCGCCCGGAGCGTACGCGCCGTACGGCCTCGGGGGCGACCACGTCGCCGCCGGTCCACACCTGGCGGACACCGGCGAGGCAGTCGGGGTCCTCCTCGGCGACCGCCGCGAACAGGCCCGCCGTCAGCCACAGGCCGGTGACGCGGTGCGCGGCGACGACGTCGCGCAGGACGCCGAGGTCCGTACGGCCCGGCGGGGCGATGACGATCTCGCCGCCGGTGAGGAGCGGCACCCACAGTTCGAGGGTGAGCGCGTCGAAGGCGTGCGGGGAGTGCAGCAGCACCCGCTCCGCGCCGCCCTCGTCCCACCAGCGGTCGGAGGCGAGCCGTACGAGATTGGCGTGGGTGATCGCGACGCCTTTCGGGGCGCCGGTCGAGCCCGATGTGTACATCACGCACGCGAGTTGCTCCGGGTGCGCGGTCGGCGGAACACCGTGGCGCGGGGCGGACGGCTCGTCGCCGAGGACGAAGGTGCGGTGTCCCCGGTCGCGGAACCACGTGGCGATGTCGTCGTCCCGGGTCGTGGCGTCGGTGATCAGGAACCGCGCCCCGGCTCCGGCGGCGATCGCGGCCAGGCGGCTCGGGCCGTCCGCGCGGTGCAGCGGCAGATACGCGGCGCCCGCCTTGGCCACGCCCAGCACGGCGACGACGAGATCGGGCGAGCGCTCGACGAGAAGTACCACCGGCGTCTCGGCGGTCACGCCCGCCTCGGTCAGCCGGGCCGCGAGGGCGGTGGCGCGGGCGTCGAGCTCCCGGTAGGTGAGCCGTTCGCCGGTCGCGGCCGAGGTGACGGCGAACGCCTCGGGCGCGGCGGCTGCCTGGTCCTGGAACCTCGCGAGCGCGGTACGCGCCGGACCGGTGTGCCGCTGCGGCCGCCCGCTGCCCGCCGTCCCGATCCGGTCGGACTCGGCGGCCGAGGTGACGGCGTAACGGGCCACGGGCGTGCCGCCCGGCCGGGTGGCGGCCTGGCGCAGCACGCTCAGGAAGCGGTCGCTGGCGTCGCGCAGCAGTTCCGGGGAGTGGTTGGCCGGGTTGGCGTCGGCGTCGAGGGTGAGCGGGCCGTCGCCACGGTCGTACGCCACCAGGGACAGGTCCTCCGACGGCGGCGCCTGGAGGTTGTGCACGGTGGCGGTGGCGGGCCCGAAGCGCAGCCCGTAGGCGAAGCGCTGGATGTTGAGGACGGGCCCGAAGAAGCGGCGGCCGTCCTGGGGGTATCCCAGGTCGCGGCGCAGCTGTTCGCCCCGGTAGCGCTGGTGCCGCTGGACGAGGGCGATCGCCTCGTCGGCCCGGGCCGCCAGGTCCGTGAAGGGGGCGGCGGGGTCGACGGACAGGCGCAGGGGCAGCACGTTGGCCGCCATCCCGGGCACCTGTCGGCTCTGCTCGCTGACCCGCCCGGTGACCGGCAGGCTGAGGACGACGTCCCGGCTGCCGGTCATCGCGTGGACGAAGACGGCGGTCGCGGCGATGACCAGCCGCGACCAGCGCTGCCCCATGTCCTCGGCGGCCGCACGCAGTTGGGCGAACTCCGCCTCGGGCAGGGTACTGGTCAGCCGCAGCGAGGCGGCCGGTACCGGGGCCGGGCGCGGGGCCAGGCTGAGGAATTCCGGGCGCCCTTCCATCTGCCCGAGCCACCACCGCCGGTCGGCCTCCCACTGCGGTGAGCCACGGTAGGCCCGCTCCTCGTCGAGTACGGCGCGGAGCGGGCTCCAGCCGGTTCCCGGGACCGGGCCGACGTCGAGGAGGCTGCCGTAGAGGTCCGCGACGCGGCGCGAGAAGAGCGTCATGCCGAAGCCGTCGAGGGCGATGTGGTGCACCCGGGTGAACAGCAGATGCCGCTGGTCGCCGACTTGCAGGACCGCGCCGTCGAACAGCTCGCCCTCGGCCAGGTCGACGGGCCGGGACAGCTCCTTGCGCATCCAGGCGAGGGCCGTCTCGTACGGGTCGGGCTCGTGCCGCAGGTCGCGCACCGGAAAGGGGACGGAGCGCGGGGGCACCAGGTGCTGGACCGGCCGCCCGTCCGGCGCCTCGGTGAAGCGGACGTGGAGGGCTTCGGTCTCGCGCACGGCCTGCCGGACGGCGGCCACGAGGACGCCGGTGTCGAGCGTGCCGGTGATGTCGGTGTACTCGCCCCAGAGGTACGGCGAGGAGAGGTCGGGCCGGGACCGCTCGGCCAGCCATACGCCTGACTGCGCCTCGGAAAGGGGGAGTTCGGGGCCGGTTTCGTCCAGGGCCATGGGGTTCCCGCCCGGTCGCCGTGTGACGACCTCAACGTAGAAGTGGCTTCACAGGGCGATTTGCATCAGTCGTCGGGCTGTTCGGGCACGGGGCCGCTGGGCGGTGGTCCGATCTTGTCCGGTCGCCGGAAGACTAACAGGGGAGTAAAGTCATCGCAAAGGGATGGCAATGGAGAGGATCATCACTCCGCCCCTCGGGATTGCGGTGGCACACGGCAGATCGCGGCAGCTCACGGCCCTGGGACGGCAACTCGGCCACGAGAAAGGCCGATTCGCGCCCCCGCCTTCAGAGACACCCGAGCCCTCGGCCGCCACTCCCTCCCCTGCTTGCCCATGCGCCGGTCCCTGAACACCCGCTCGCGCCGCCTCCTGTTGAGCAACCGTCCCATCCGCAAATACGACGCCGGGCGCGTACGCACGAAACCGCCCGCCCAAGGCCACCTGGGGCGGCCTTGGGCGGGCGGTTGGTGGTGCGTGTGCGGCGCGGTCGGGCAGACGGTTCGACGGGCGGGCGGCCCGTCAGATGCGGCCGCCCGTCAGCCGCGTGACGGGACCGTGGCCGCTGCGCTCCGCATGACGGCCCACGGCGTACGAGGCCGCGCTGAGGGCGGTGACCCCGGCCGCGGCACCGGCCGCGACCAGCTTGCGGTTCTTCAGGACGGTCCAGGCGGTCGTGGCGGCAGAGGTCACCTGCCCGGCCGCCGAGGTCACGCCCTTAAGCGTGGACGTCACGGCGGTGCCCGCCGACCCGGCCGCCTTGCCCGCCTTCGCCCCCGCCGAGGTCACGGCGTTGCCGACGGCACTGCCCGCGCTGGTCGCGGCGCGTCCCGCGCCGTTCGCGGCGGACTTGGCGGCATCGGCGGTCGACTGGCCCGCGGACTCCGCCTTCGCCGCCGCCTTCTCCGCCGCCTTCGCGGAGGTCTCCTTGGCCTTGGCGGCTGTCGCCTCCGTGGCCTTGGTGGCGCGGTCGGTCGATTCGTTGTTCGCTCGTGCGTTAGCCATGCTGTGCGAATTGCCCGATCCGGCCGATGCAAACAACGGATGAGGCTTCCGGTGAGGTCGTCCGAGCCGGTGCCGGCTCAGACCGGGGTCCGCTCCACGGGGATCCACAGCTCCGCGTCCGCCTCCGACCCGTCCTGCGACACCCGGGTGCGCAGGATCTCGGGTCCCGGCCTGCTCTGGTACGGATTGGACGGGAACCACTGCGTGAACACATCGCGCCACAGGTACTGGAGCGCCTGCGGGAACGGCCCGGAATTCTCGAACACGGCCCAGGTCCCCGCCGGGACGGTGAGCGAGTCCAGGTCCTCCGGCCCGGCGGTCCCGGCCACCACACCGTGGTAGTAGTCGAGTTCGGTTCCCTCCGCCCGGCTCGGGTCGAGGTCGTCGCTGACCGCGACGATCCCCTCCGGCTCCTGATCGGACAGCGCGGTGATGCGCCGTAGCGTCTCCTGGTCGATGCCGCGGATGAAGGCGGCGATCGCCTGGTTCACCCCCACATGGACGAGCGGCACCCGGGCCTTCTTGCCGACCACGTGGAACCGCTCCCTCTCCACAACCCGGTATCGCATGGTGCTACTCCCTTCGACGATGAGGCGGAAGGACATCCGTGGCTGGGAGTTCAGCGCGGCACCGCCGCGCCGGGCCTCGCCCGGACCCACCCCGTGCAGGGCGCGGAACGCACGCGCGAACGCCTCCCCCGAGCCGTAGCCGTAGCGCACCGCGATCTCCAGCAGCGTCCGCTGCCCGGCCAGCACCTCGGCCCCGGCGACGGTGAGCCGTCTGCGCCGGATGTACTCCGACAGCGAGATCCCGGCCAGCGCGGAGAACATCCGGCGGAAGTGGTACTCCGACGTCATCGCGATGCGCGCCAGCTCGGTCACCCCGATCCGCTGATCGAGATGCGACTCGATGTGTTCCAGGGCCTCGTTCAGCCGCTCCAGCACCTCGGCCTCCTTCCCTTACGACCCTCACATTAGGAAGGCATCACCCTGCCGGACCCGACATCCTGTGCCCGGTCCGGTCGGGTGGACCCGACCCGGTCACGGACGGGGCCGATCAGCGAGGGGCCGCCCCAGAAGCACCCGCTCCAGCCCCTCCGTCGCTTGAGGAGCGGGGGTGTGGGAGCGGAGCCCCCGCCGGGACACCGAGGGGAACTCCCGGCTTGACGTGCCGCAGGGCGAGCAGGCCGCCGACGCCGGGGATGAAGGCCATGGCCCTGGTGGTGTTCGTAGCCTGCCGAAGGCGCCAGGTCGCGCCGATGACGAACAGATAGGCACAGCCGTGGGTGGGGCCCATCAGCGAGGAGACGGGCTTGACGTGGACGGTGGCGAGATTGGCCAGCATGATGACCAGCGAGATGAGTTCGGCGTGTGCCGCGATGCGCAAGGGCCGCGGGTGCACGGGTCAGGCTCCCGTGGTGGAGCCGGGGCGGATGATCATCAGGATGGTGACCGTGGCCCACAGCAGGTTGAAGATGCCGGTGAGCATGGCGAGGCGGCCCGGTGCACGGGTGGCGGCGGGGCCTGGAATCCCTGCCGCGGTGAGGGCACCCTCCTGCGCGGGCAGGATCAGCAGGGCCAGGACGGCGGCGGCCCCGGCGGTCAGGACGATCGAGGCGATCAGCCATGGGCTGCCGAGGACGCCGAGGCTGCTGGCGGTGGCGAATCCGAAGAGGGGCACGGCGACGCCGATGGCCGCGTACACGCGGCAGATGCGGTGCAGCATCCGCAGGGTCGTGAGCGCCTCGTGGTCACCCGGGTCGCCGTGGGCACGGCGCAGGGCGGGCGGGAACATGCTCGCGGCGACGGTGACGGGGCCGATGGCCACCACGGCGGCCAGCACATGCAGGATGAGGAAGAGTTTCGTCATGGTCGGTGATCCGGATCGGAGAGTGGTCAGAAGCCGACGGGCGCCAGGCCCTGAGCGCGCCATACGACGCCGCGGCGCTCATGGGCGACCAGTTCCTCGACGGCGTGTGCGACCCGGGGACCCACCTCGCGCTCCAGCAGATACAGGCCCACGTCGAGACCGGAGGTGACCCCGGCGCCGGTGACGAGGTCGCCGTCGTCGACGACGCGGGCCCGCACCGCGTGGGCGCCGCTCCCGCCGAGCGCGTCCAGGCCCATGTGGTGGGTGGTGGCGTGGCGCCCTTCCAGCAGACCGGCCATGGCCAGGAGGGTCGACCCGCCGCACACCGTGCCGACGGTCACCGCCGGGTTCTCCATCGCGGCCTTCAACAGCGCGGGCAGCTCGGTGGACATGGCGCGGTCCAGCAGCACGGACAGGAACGCCTCCGGCTGCCCCTTCCCCTCCCCCGCGTCCCGCTCGGGGGCCTCGCCGGGCTCGCCGAAGCGTCCAGCGACGCCGGGGACCACGATCACACCGGCCCGTTCGGGGTCGAGGGCGGCGGTGGCCCGCAGGGTCAGGCCCCCGATGCCGCTGGCCACCTCGCGCGGCCCTTCGGCGGAGACCAGTTCCACGCTCACCGCGCCCGCCGAGGCGCCGCCACCTGCGTACAGCACCTCGTAGGGGGCGATGACATCAAGCGGATCGAAGCCGTCGAGCAGGACAACCTGGGCATGCATGCGGGGCTCTCTCTCAGAGGCGGGAAGCCCGGCTTGTGCCGGGCGATGCCCCGAAGTTAATCGGCTGCCGCGCCGCCTCCCAGTGGCATGAGTGCCACCTTTCAACGGAATAGTGCCATCCTCGGCAAGGGCGCCTTGACGTGCGGTGGAGCCGAGAATCCCGCACTCCGGGCCGCTGCGGGCCGTCCGGCGAGCGGGTATGTTCCGGCCATGCACACCATCGCCGTTCTTGCTCTGGACCAGGTGATCCCGTACGACCTGTCCACTCCGATCGAGGTCTTCACCCGCACCCGTCTGCCGGACGGGCGCCCCGGCTACCAGATCCGGGTGTGCGGCGAGCGCCAGGAGATCGACGCCGGGGCCTTCGCACTGCGCGCGCCCTGGGGCCTCGACGGGCTCGACGGGGCCGACACGATCATCGTGCCCGGTACCGCCGCCCCCACGGCCCCGCTCGCGCCCGCTGTCCGCGACGCCCTGCGGGCGGCGGCCGAGAACGGCACACGGATCGCCTCCATCTGCTCGGGCACCTTCATCCTGGCCGCCACCGGACTGCTCGACGGACTGCGGGCCACCACCCACTGGATCGCGGCCGGTCTCCTGGCCACCGCCTACCCGGACATCGAGGTGGACCCGGACGTCCTGTACGTCGACAACGGCCAGTTCCTCACCTCCGCGGGCGCCGCCGCCGGGCTGGACCTGTGCCTGCACATGATCCGCCGCGACTACGGCTCGGCCGTCGCGGCCCACGCCGCCCGGCTGTCCGTCATGCCGCTCGAACGCGAGGGCGGGCAGGCGCAGTTCATCGTTTACGACTACGCGCCCACACCGCAGGGCTCCGTCCTCGAACCCCTGCTCGCCTGGCTGCAGGACAACCTGGGCCGCGACCTCGCCCTCGCCGACATCGCCGCCCACGCCGGAACCAGCACCCGGACCCTGATACGCCGCTTCCGCGAGCAGACCGGCACCACCCCGCTCCAGTGGCTGCACCGCGCCCGCATCCGTCAGGCACAGCACCTTCTGGAAACCACGCCGCACTCCGTCGAGCGCATCGGCGCCCAGGTCGGCTTCGGCTCCCCCACCGCCTTCCGCGACCGCTTCAAACGCACGACCGGCGTCAGCCCGCACACCTACCGCCGCACCTTCAGCTGAGGGGGCGGGGCCGTGAACACCACCAAGACCCTCTGCTTCGTCATCGCGGCGCTCTCGTCGTATGCCGCGCTCGTCTACCGGCTGGGCCAGGCCAGGCGCAGTTGGCGGGACAACGCCTACCGCGCGCTGGTCCTCACGCTGCTGCTCCAGTGCGTCACCTTCACGATGGGTGTCGTCATCATGGGGAGCGAGAGCTTCCTCGGCGTCCGCAACCTCGCCATCCTGCTGATGCATGTGTCGGCGGTCGCCGTCTGCGTGACCGCGCAGATCATCCTGTTGCACTGGTCGACCGCCGATACGGAGGCGGTGCGGAAGGCGCGTTACTGGCTGATCACCGGCATCGCCCTCACCGCGTTACTGATCGCGCTCTTCTTCCTCGCCGACGGCCCCGGCCGCCCGGCGTCGGACTTCAACAGCGGCAGCGGCCAGCCGCTGATCCTCGGCTACCTCCTGGCCTTCATCACGTCCCAGGCGGTTCCGTGCGTGACCATCTTCCGGCAGTGCCGCCCCTACGCCCGGATGACCGACAAGGTCTCGCTGCGGCAGGCCCTGCGGCTGATGTCCGTGGCCGCGGTGGTCCTCTTCCTCTACTGCCTGGCCAGGACGGTCAACGTCCTGACCGCCGCGCTCGGGATCGACATCGGGGCCTGGTCGGTCGCCGCGTCCCTCTTCAGCGCGGCGGGCATCGCCATCCTCTCGGTCAGCCTGACCATCTCGTCCTGGGGCGCCTCGGCCGCCAAGTTACTGGAGTGGCCGCGCAGTTACCGGTCGTACCGGGCGTTGTACCCGCTCTGGCGGGACCTGTACGAGTCCTCCCCGGACATCGTCCTGGAGCCGCCCGGGGCCGTGGTGTCCGACCTCGACTACCGCCTCCACCGCCGGGTCGTCGAAATCCGCGACGGGTGGCGGGACTTGCGGCCCTACATCGACCGCGCCGCGGGCGCCGACGGCGGTGCGGCGGAGCCGGGTGCGAGTGACGGCGAGGAGTTCCGGCAGGCGTTCGCGGAAGCGGCGCGGATCCGGCAGGCCCTGCACGCGAAGCGCAACGGCACCCTCCCCGAGGACAGCAAGGACGCGGGCGACTTCGAGGACCGCGACACGGACAACTTCACCGCGGAGGTCGCCTGGCTCACCAAGGTGGCGTCCGCCTATCGCAAGCTCAGCGGCGCGAGGTGAGAATTCCCGCCCGGACTGCCGGTCCGGCCGGGCCGGGTGTCCCCGGCCGGCCGGACCTGGCCCGTCCCCCGCGGGCCAGGCCGATGAACCGCCCGCCAACTCCGCTACCCCCGCAAGCGGAGTTAGCTGGCAGCTATCGGCGAGGTCCCACGGTGGCGGAGTCGGGGCAGATTGTCAACTGACAGCTAATCTGGGAAGCTGACGATTAGCCGAGAGCAAAATTCGGGGAGGTGGGGGAAGGGGACCGCATGTCCGAGACCGACGATCGGCCCATGCTGGCAGTGCGTCTGGACAACCTCTTCAAGACGGTTCGTCCCAAGGGGAGGCACTGGACCAACGCCGAGGTGGCGGAGGAGCTGAAACGGGCCAGCCCCGAGCTGAAGGTCGGGGGTGTGTATCTGTCGCAGCTGCGGACGGGCAAGCGCTCCAACCCCTCACCGGACCTCCTGGCCGCCCTGGCACGCTTCTTCGGCGTATCGGTGGCCTACTTCTTCGACGACACGGTCGCCGAGTCGGTGCTCAGCGAGATCGCCGCCATCGAGGCGCTGCGGCAGGCGGGGGTCCGGGCGGTGGCGATGCGGGCGGCCGGGATGAAGAAGGAGAATCTGCGGGCCATCACGACCATCATGGACCAGTACCGGCAGTTGCAGGGCCTTCCGCCCGTCACCGACGCCTCGGACTCCGAGGTCGCCGACACCTCGGACCCCGGGTGAGGGGCCTCGGAGGAGGGCGGTCGGCCGGCCAGGAGCGCCGCAGCCAGCTCAAGAGGCTCCGGAAGGCCGGTGCGCGGCGCATCGCCGAACTCGATCTGCCGGAGGTGGCCGATGTGGCCGAACTCTGCCGCTACCTCGGCGAGATCCGCGAACGTCCGATCACGCTGGTCCCGATGCCGATCCCCACGTCGCACCCGTGCGGGATGTGGGTCGCCGCGCGCGACGAGGACCTGATCTTCTGCGACGCCAACACGACCAGCGCGCATCAGGAGCACATCGTCCTGCACGAGCTGGGCCACATCATCTGCCGTCATCGCGGGGCGGGTTGGCTGGACGAGGCGAGCTCCCGCCTCCTCTTCCCGCACCTCGACCCCGACCTCGTGCGGGACATGCTCCTGCGCGCCACCTATGACGACGTGTCGGAACAGGAAGCGGAGATCATCGCCTATCTGCTCTCCCAGCGGGTGGGCAGCGGCGGAGAACCGCGGGGCACGCCGCCCGCCGAGGAAGCGGGCGACGGCGCCGCGTCGGGGCGGGACGCCACGCTCAGCCGCATCGAACGCACCCTGATCTGAGCTCTCGCCCCCGTGCCGTCAGCGCCCGTGCCGTCAGCAGATGCCGTCGCCCGGCTTCGGATTGCCGAGCCCGAAGAGCGGCCGGAGCTTCAGCCCGGCCCAGGTGCCGAGGAGCGCGAAGGCTCCCCAGAGCCAGCCGTGCAGGCTGCCGGAGGCGATGCCCGCGAGGTAGGCGCCGATGTTGCAGCCGCCCGCCAGCCGGGCGCCGATGCCCATCAGCACCCCGCCGAGCACCGCCGCGACCGCCGTCCGCCACGGCACGCCGCGGTGGAGCGTCCAGGTGCCGCCGAGCGCCGCGGCGGCGGCCGCGCCGATCATGATGCCGATGTCGGTGAGGCTGGTCTTGTCGCCGAGCACCGGCCCGGCGAGCATCTCCTTGTTCCCGGGCTGCTGCCACCAGCTCCAGCTCTCCGGGTGGCCGCCGAGGGCTCGTACCAGCTCCGCTCCCCACAGGCTGAAGGCGCTGGTGACGCCCCACGCACCGCCGGACACCAGCAGCACTCCGGCCCCCAGCACGGCCAGTGCCAGGGCGCCGACGGCCAGCGGCCACGAGCCGCGCAGCACCCGGGCGGCGGCACCGCGCGCCGAGGGCACCGGGCCGGTCGGCGGCGGGGTGCGGCGGGCCTGCACGCGTCGGCTGACCAGGGCGATGGCGACGAGCACGAGGGTCGTCACCGCCCAGGAGCCGAACCAGCCGATGTGGTCGGCCATGACGACCGGCTCCAGCGCGGGCAGGTCCTTCCACAGGTCGAACTGCCAGGCGGCGAGGGTCGCACCGCCGATGAAGCCGCCGAGGGTGAGCACGATCGACGTCTGTCCGGAGCCGACCGCGAAGAGGGTGCCGGAGGCGCAGGCGCCGCCGAGCTGCATACCGATCGCGAAGACGAACGAGCCGATCAGCAGTCCCAGGCCCAGCGGTCCGCCGGAGGGCGCGGGCACGGAGCCGAACAGGCCGGTGCCGGTGCCGATGAGCAGGGCGAAGAGGGTGGCCGTGGTACCGAGCAGCAGGGTGTGGGCGCGCAGCCCGGTGCCGTTGCCGACGGCGACCAGCTGCCGCCAGGCGGAGGTGAAGCCGAAGCGGGAGTGGAAGAGGGCGATGCCCAGTGCGAGCCCGAGCAGCAGCAGAACACCGGGCTTGGCTCCGTGGGCGGACCAGACATACGCGGTCAGCGCCACGGCGAGCAGCCCGGACACGGCGAGCGGCACCCGGCGGACCGGCGGTGCGGCGGGCGGCTCCGGCGGGGGCGCGGAAGTGGGTGAGGGGGACAGCAGTGCGGCGGTCTTCGCCGCCACGGCGGGCGGGGCGGTGGTCACGGGCGGACTCCGGGGACGTTCGAGAGGGAGGGGTGGCGGCGGCGCTGGGGGAAAGCCGGTGGTTCCCGTTCAGCGGCGACAGAGGCCGTCGTCGACACACCACGCCGAGTTCGCGAACAGCGCGAGACACAGCAGGCGGGCGGGTGCGGACATGCCCTCGAGGATACGTTCCACCGCCAACTATCCGGAACCGCAGGTCACCGGCCGAGCTGTGGAGTGAGCCACAGATCGTCCGGGCGGCGGCGCGAAAGGGTCTTGCGCGGGGCCGCTGCCCCGTAGTCCGCTGACTCCCATGAGGAACATGAGGGTCATGAGCAGGCGGAGCACCGTCGTGGCGGTCGCCACCCTGGTCGTGGGATCGCTGTGTGCGGGCGCGCCGCATCCGCGTGCGGAGGCCGCCGAAGCCGGGGTCGACCTCGATACGGTGACGATCCCGGAATTACAGGCGCGCATGGCGGACGGCTCCCTGACCTCGTCCGCCCTGACCACCGCCTATCTGCGGCGGATCAAGGCCATCGACCCCATGATCCACGCGGTGTTGCGCACCGACCCCACGGCCCGGCGCCAGGCCGCCGCCAGCGACGCCCGGCATCGGCGCGGCGAGATCCGTGGCCCGCTCGACGGCATTCCCGTCCTGCTGAAGGACAACGTGGACACCCGCGACCTGCCCACGACGGCCGGGTCGCTGGCACTGGCCGGGAGCCCGCCGGACGCCGACGCCGCTCTGGTGACGCGGCTGCGCGACGCGGGGGCGGTGATCCTCGGCAAGACCAATCTGTCCGAGTGGGCGAACTTCCGTGCGGCGAAGCCGACGTCGGGGTGGTCGGCGATGGGCGGGCAGACCAACAACCCCTACGTACTGGACCGGAACCCCTGCGGGTCCTCCGCCGGTTCGGCCGCCGCGCTCGCCGCGTCGCTCGCGCAGGTGGCGATCGGCACCGAGACGGACGGCTCCATCGTGTGCCCGGCCGGGATGAACGGGGTGGTCGGCCACAAGCCCAGCCTCGGCCTGGTCAGCGGGGACGGAGTGCTCCCGATCTCCGCCGAGCAGGACACCGCGGGGCCCATGGCGCGCAACGTGACCGACACCGCGCTCACCCTGTCGGTGCTCAGCGGCGGCGCCGTCCCGCCCCGCCCGAACGGGGGCCCCGGCAGCCTGCGCGGCAAGCGGATCGGCCTGTGGCGGCTGTCCTCGCTCGGGCCGGAGGTGGATGCCGTGATGACCCGGACCGCGGAGAGGCTGCGCAGCGCGGGAGCCGAGGTGGTCGAGGTGACGCCGCCGCATCAGAAGCGGCTCGCCGAGCTGGAATTCCCGGCGCTGCTGAGCGAGTTCCACCGGGACATCGACGCCTACCTCGCCACTCGTGAAGGGCCGCGCGACCTCGCCGAGCTGGTCGAATTCAACCGCGCCCATCCGGCGGAGCGAACCTGCTTCGCCGGTCAGGAGCTGTTCGAGCAGGCCCTCGCCGCGCCGTCCACCAGCGACCCCGCGTACCGGGCCAAGCGCGCCGAGTTGAAGGACCTGTCCCGGCGTTCGATCGACGAGACCATGGCCGCCCACCGGCTGGACGCCATCGCCTCGCCGACGAACCCGCCCGCCTGGACGACGGACTGCGCGCGGGGCGACAACGATGTGATCCCGTCCTCGACCCCGGCGGCCGTGGCCGGATACCCGTCCCTGTCGGTCCCCGCCGGGTCGGTGGGCGAACTGCCGGTGGGGCTGCTCCTGATGGCCGGTGGCCACCGGGACGGCGCGCTGCTCTCGCTGGGGGCCGCGGTGGAGCGGCGGCTGCACGCCTGGCGGGCACCGCGCTACTTGCCCTCGGACACTCCCTAGGGGGTCAGCCCTCGTAGCTGCGGATGGCGGCCACCTTCTCCGCCGAGGGGGAGGTCTCGTCGAAGCGCTGGGCGAGCCAGTCGTCGGTGAGCGCGCGGGCGAGTTCGATGCCGATGACGCGCTGGCCGAAGCAGAGCACCTGGGCGTTGTTGCTGAGGACGGAGCGGCGTACGGAGTAGCTGTCGTGGGCGGTCACCGCGCGTATGCCGGGGACCTTGTTGGCGCTGATGGCCACGCCGAGGCCGGTGCCGCACACCAGAAGGGCGCGGTCGGCGGTGCCGTCGGCGACGCGGCGGGCCGCCTCGACGGCGACGTGCGGGTAGGCGGTGTGCTCGTCGCTGCCCACGCCGACGTCGATGACCTCGGCGACCCGGGGGTCGGCGAGCAGGTCCTGCTTGAGGGCTTCCTTGTAGCCATAACCGGCGTCGTCGCAGCCGACGACGATCCGGAACGGGGTCGCGGTGGTCATACGGCATCGCTTCCTGTCGTCGCGGGGAGGGTGGCGACCGCGGTCAGCACCGCGGCGAGTGAGGTGGCTCCGGGGTCGGGCGTGCCCACGCTGCGGTCGGCGAGGGGACGGGCGCGGCCGAGGCGGGGGCGCAGGGCGGCGGTGTGCTCGGCGGCCGTACGGGCTTCCACCACGGCGGACGCGTACGCCTCGACCACCGGGGCCCCGGCGCGCAGTTGTCCGGCGAAGGCGGTGGCGAACGGGGCGAGGGCGTCGACCAGGGTCTTGTCGCCCACCTCGGCCCCGCCGAGCGAGGTGACGGCGGTGAGCGCCTCCGTGGCGGCGGACGCCAGCTCCTCGCGCCCGGGTGTCCGGTCCGCCGGGAGTACGCCGCCGAGCGCGCGCAGCGCCGCGCCCCACAGCGCACCCGAGGTGCCCCCGGCCTCCGCCGCCCAGGCGTCGCCCGCGGCGGTCAGTACCGCCGCCGGGGCGAGCCGTTCGGCGTGGGCCTTCTCGGCGGCCGTCAGCGCGGCGTCGACGCCCTTGCACATGCCGCGGCCGTGGTCGCCGTCGCCCGCGACCGCGTCCAGCCGCCCCAGTTCCTCCGCGTCCCGGTGCAGCGCGTCGCGGGCGACGCGCAGGGCGTGGACGGCCAGTTCGGCGACCTCGGCCGCCGCGCCGGAGGCGGTGGCGGCGGACCGCTCCAGGCTGCGCGGGGCCGCCGCGGGCCGTACGGCGGGGGCGTCGGCCGGGGGTTCGGGCGGGGCGCCGCGGCGGAAGGCCGGGGAGTCGGCGGGGGCCCGCCACAGCCGCTCCAGTTCGTCGTCCAGCCAGGTCAGGGTGAGGGAGCAGCCCGCCATGTCGAGGCTGGTGACGAGTTCGCCGACCTCGGGGCGTACGGGGGTGAGCCCGGCCTCGTCCAGCAGCCGGGCCACGGTGCCCCACAGGACGTACAGCTCCTCGTACTTGGTGGCGCCGAGGCCGTTGAGGACGACGGCGACCCGTCCGCCGTCGCCCGCGTCGGCGGGCCGCTCCGCCAGCACCCCCGTGACCAGGGTGCGGGCCAGTTCCTCCGCCGTGCCCAGGGTGTCCTCGCTGACGCCCGGTTCGCCGTGGATGCCGAGGCCGAGGCCCAGGCGGCCCTCGGGGACGGTGAACAGGGGTGCCTCGCCGCCCGGCAGGGTGCAGCCGTCGAAGGCCACGCCGAGGGTGCGGGTCCGGGCGTTGGTGTGTTCGGCGACGCGGACGACCTCCTCCAGCGGGGCGCCCTCCTCGGCCGCCGCCGAGGCGGTCTTGAAGACGACGAAGCCGCCCGCGATGCCCCGGCGGCGCGCCGTCTGGTCGGCGGGCGCGGAGGCGATGTCGTCGGTGACGGCGAAGCAGCGGGCGGGTATCCCGTCGCCCGTGAGCTGCCGTGCGGCGAGGCCGAAGTTCATCACATCACCGGCGTAGTTGCCGAAGAGGAAGAGGACACCGCCGCCCGCCTCCGCCGCCTCGGCGACCGAGCGGGCGCGGGCGGCCGACGGGGAGGTGAACACGTCGCCGATGACGGAGCCGTCGGCGAATCCGGGGCCGACGACGCCGCAGAAGGCGGGGTAGTGGCCGGAGCCGCCGCCGGTGAGGACGGCCACCTTGCCCGTGGCGGTGGGGCGGGCGCGCACCACGCCGCCGGGCACGGCCCGTACATGGTCGGGATGGGCGGCGGCGAACCCGGTGATCATGTCGTCCATGAACCGGGCGGGGTCGTTGAAGAGCCTGGTCATCGTGTGCTCCAGCCGTCGCGTGCGGCATCGAGGGCGAGGCGGTAGTCGGCGTAGCCCTCGTCGTAGTGGTCGATCAGCCCGCGCTCGGCGGGCACGGTGCGGCGGGGCGCGCGCCAGGCGGCGGGGTCGACGGGCGTGCCGAGCGCGTGCCAGGCGGTCTGGGCGGCGCCCCGGATGCCCACGGCGTCGTCGCAGATGTCCAGGTCGCGGCCGAGGACTCCGGCGAAGATCCGCGCCCATTCCCCGGAGCGCGCGCCGCCGCCGCACGCGGTGATGGCGCCGCAGACGCCGAGGGTCTCCATGCAGTGCCGGGCCGAGTAGGCGACGGCCTCGCACAGCGCCCGCACCAGGTCGGCGCGGCCTGTCAGCGGGGAGAGGCCGTCGAACCGGCCGCGGGCCCGCGCGTCGACGAAGGGGGCGCGCTCGCCGCTGGCGGACAGGAACGGCAGTGCGGTGACGCCGGAGGCGCCGGGCGGGGACTGGACGAGCAGCGCGTCCAGCGCCTCGATCTTCACGTCGAGCAGTTTCAGCAGCCAGTCCAGGCCCGCGGTGCCGATCATGGCGGGCATGACGCGCAGGAACCGGCCCTCGTACGGGGTGGCCAGGACCATTCCGGCGGGTTCGTCGGCGGCGGCCGGGCGTGGCTCGCTGTCGAGGGTCTGGGCGGCGAGGGTGGTGCCGATGATGAGGTTGCCCTCGCCGGGTTCGGCGATTCCCGAGCCGAAGGCGCAGGCCGGGATGTCGAACGGACCGGCGGAGACCGGCAGTCCCGCGGGCAGGCCCAGCCGCCGGGCGGCGTCGGGCAGCAGCCGGTGCAGGGTGCCGGGCGGCGCCGGGTCCGGCAGCAGCCGGCGGTGGTCGGACAGCCCGCACAGGTCGAGCGCGGTCTCGTCGTACGTACGGGTGGCGACGTCGAGGAACGGCTGCGAGGCGTCGGAGGCGTCGACGGTCACGGCGCCGGTCAGCCGCTGTACGACGGCGTCCACGCAGTACCCGGCGACGTGCGCCGCGGCCAGCCGCTCCGGCTCGTGTTCGGCGAGATGGGCCAGCAGGGGCGCGGCGGAGCCGGGGAACAGGCCGACGCCGGTACGCCGGTGCAGGGCGCGCAGGGTGCCGTCGGCGGTCCACCGGTCGAGCCGGTCCGCGGCCCGGCCGTCCATCCAGGACAGTGCGCGGCCGACGGGGGCGCCGGTGGCGTCGCGCAGCCACAGGCCGTCGCCCTGCCCGGTGAGGGCCAGCGCCTCGACCGGTTCCCCGTTCATTTCGGCGGAGTCGGCGAGGGCCGCCCGTATGACGGTCTCCACGGTGCCCACGACATCGTCCAGATCCTGCTCGACGCGCTGTCCGGGCAGGGTGTAGACGGTGCTGCGGGCCTCGTGCGCGGGGGTGGTGCGGCCGTCGCGGGAGATCAGCTGGGCCTTGGTGACCGACGTCCCGATGTCCACTCCGACGATCACGATCGGCCTCCGGTCAGCACCTCCGGGTTGGCGACGTGCCGCGGCGGTTCGCCGCGCAGGAACCGGGCGGCCTCGGCGGCGGTGATCGTGGCGGCCCGGTCGGCGGTCTGCCGGGTGGCGCCCGCCAGATGCGGCGTGGTGATGACGTTGGGGGCGTGGTGCAGCGGCCAGTCGGCCGGGGGCGGTTCGACGTCGTAGACGTCGAGGGCGAGCGCGCCGAGCCGGCCGGACTCCAGCAGCCCGGGCAGCGGGGCGTAGTCGAGCAGATCGCCACGGGCCGAGTTGACGAGGACGGCGCCCTCGGGCAGCAGGGCGAGGTTGCGGGCGTTGAGCAGATGGCGCGTCTCGGGGGTGACCCGGGCGTGCAGGCTCACCACGGAGCTGCGCCGCAACAGGTCGTCCAGGGAGGTGAGTTCGACCCCGTCGGCCTGCGCCTTGGCCGGATCCGCGTACGGATCGGATACGAGGACGTGGGAGCCGAAGGCGCGCAGCACGCGGGCGACGATCGCGCCGATGGCCCCGTACCCGACGAGCCCGACGGTGGCGCCGTCGAGTTCCAGTCCGGCGTTCTCGTAGGCGTAGTAGTCGCCGCGCCACAGGCCCTCCTTGAGGGCCGCGTCGGCGAAGGTGATGCGGCGCAGGGCGGCGAGGATCAGGCCGACGGCGAACTCGGCAGCCGCGGCGGCGTTGCGCCCGGGGGTGAAGGTGACCGGGATTCCGGCGGCGGTGGCGGCGGCCACGTCCACGTTGACGGGGCCGCCGCGGGCCACGCCGATGAACTTCAGCCGCGGTGCCTCGCGGATGACTCGGGCGGTGAAGGGGGCCATCTGGGTGAGGGCGACACTCGCGTCACCGAGCGCCTCCAGCACCTGTTCCTCGGTGCCGCTGGCCTCCTTGACGCCGCCGCTTCCCCGGGCGTCGGCCCCCACCGGCCCGAAGGGCTCGTTGGGCCAGCGGGTGCGCAGCGTACGGAAGCTCAGCCCGGTGGCGGGCAGGGCGTCGCCCAGGGCCCTGTTGAGGGCGCCGGAGAAGAGTTCGGGGGCGATGAAGTCGTCGCCTGCTACCAGAACCGTGGTCATGTCGGTCACTCCCCTCGGGCGTCGAGCCGCTGCAGCAGGAACTCGGTGACGGCGGGATGGTCCGGGGAGCGGAAGGCGGCGGCCGCCAGGGCGTCCTCGGCCGGTGGATACTGCGGGTTGGGGATGGCCACGACGGTCATCCCGGCCGCCGCGGCGGCGCGCAGTCCGTTGCTGGAGTCCTCGACCGCGAGACAGCGCTCCGGTGCCACGCCGAGTGCGCTCGCGGCGGCGAGGTAGACGTCCGGGCTCGGCTTTCCGCGCTCCACTTCGGCGCTGGAGACGGTCGCCTTGAAGTGGTGGTCGACCGCGTGGTGGACGAGGACGGCGTCGATGACCCGGCGCGGCGCGGAGGAGGCGAGCGCGACCGGTCCGCGTTCGGCGGTGGCAGTGATCATCTCGCGGGCTCCGGGCAGCAGCTCGATGCGCCCGTCGGCCAGCGCCCGCACCATGCCGTCGACGACGGTCCGCTCGGTGGTTTCCGCGGGCTCGCCCGCCCCGCAGAACCGGGTGAGGTAGGCGGCCCACTCGGGGGCGCTCATCCCCTGGACGTCACGCGTCTGTTCCGGGCCCCAGGAACGGCCGTGTGCGGCGGCGTACGCGGTCCACAGCTCCTCCCACAGATGCTCGCTCTCCACCAGTACGCCGTCCATGTCGAACACCACTGCGTCGGCCATGCGTACCCCTGTCTCCCCTGGCTGATGATTGCGTCACAGCGAAATTAACAGTCCACATGTGACTTGTCACTGGTTACATGTGAGAAATCGGCACGGCAGGATGGAGTCATGACTCTCCCGTCCTCGCGCGGTGCGCGGCAACAGCGACACCAACTGATCGTCGACCACGTTCTGGCCCGGGGGGACGCCACCGTGGCCGAGCTGGCCGAGCTGACCGGCGTCAGCCTGATGACGGTCCACCGGGACATCGCCGAGCTGGCGGACCGCGGCATTCTGCGCAAATACCACGGCGGTGTCTCCGCGCAGCCCTCGATGGTCTTCGAGTCCAGCTCGGACTTCCGGCTGCACGCGCACACCGGGGAGAAGGAGGCGCTGGCCCGCGCCGCGCTGTCGTTCGTGGCGCCGGGGATGTCGGTGATGCTGGACGACTCGACCTCGGCGCTGGCCCTGGCGCGGCTGTTGCCCGAGGTCGGGCCGCTGACGGTAGTGACGAACTACCGCCTGATCACGGAGGAGCTGAGGAACGCCGAGGGCATCCGGCTGATCTGCGTGGGCGGCGAGTACTCGCGCACCCACGACTCATGGATCGGACTGCCCGCGATCGACATGATCAGCGGCGTCTCCGTCGATCTGACCGTGCTGTCCACCTCCGGGATGACCGCGGGCATGACGTTCCATCAGGAGCAGGAGATCGTCAGCATCAAGCGGGCGGCCCGGCAGGCGGGCGCGACGAGCGTGCTGCTCATGGACCACAGCAAGGTGGGCCGCCGGGCGCTGCACCGGCTGGAAAGCGTGGACTCATTCGACCATGTGCTGCTGACCGGCCCGGTGGACGAGGAGCTGCTGCGGGAGATGCGGGAGCTGACCGATGTGCGGGTGGTCGAGGCGGTCGAGGCGGCCGACGCGAGATAATTAACATCGCTTCCCGTTATTCTTACCAAGACTCTTGATATTTCTCTCGGCGCGCTTGAGTATCTGCGGTCGTACTCCGTCTCACCGCAGACACACCTCAGAGTGGAGGTAGCGATGCCGAAAGCCTTGGTCCTGGGCTATGTGGGCGTGCTCCTGTTCATGATCGGCGATGGTGTCGAATCCGGCTTCATCGCCCCGTACATGGCCGACCACGGCGCCGCGACGGACGTACGGGCCGGGTACGTCATCACCGTGTACGGCATCGCCGTCATGCTGGCGTCCTGGTTCTCCGGCGCGCTCTGCCAGGTGTGGGGGCCGCGCCGGGTGATGTGGATCGGCCTGGTGATCTGGGCCGTCTTCGACGCCGCGTATCTGCTCTTCGCACTGGGCACGGAGAACTACCCGCTGATGCTGCTCTTCTACGGCATCCGGGGCTTCGGCTACCCGCTCTTCGCGTTCGGCTTCCTCGTCTGGATCACCAACACGGCGCCGAAGGCCCGGCTGGGCACCGCGGTCGGCTGGTTCTACTTCGCCTTCACCGGGGGCCTGCCCACCCTCGGCTCGCTGTGGTCGAGCCTGACCATCCCCTCGTTCGGCCGTCTCGGCACGCTGTGGTCCGCGCTCGCCCTCATCCTCCTCGGCGGTGCCATCGCCCTGGTCGGCGCGCGCCGCAGGCCCGGCGGTGACCGGATGGCGCCGCCGGAGGTCACCACCCGTGAGAGCCTGCTCAACTCCGTCTCCATCGTCTGGACCCATCCGCGCGTCCTGGTGGGCTGCCTGGTCCGGGTCATCAACACGGCGCCCGAGTTCGGCATGCTGGTGTACCTGCCGCGGATCTTCTCCGACGACGTCGGGTTCGGCGAGGACAAGTGGCTTCAGCTGCTGGCGATCATCTACGGCACGAACATCTTCTTCAACCTCATCTTCGGCGTCCTCTCCGACCGCATCGGCTGGCGCACGACCATCGCGGGCTTCGGCGCCCTGGGCTGCGCGATCAGCGTCACGACGCTGTACTTCGTACCGGTGTGGCTCGGTCCGGACTACTTCTGGGTCGCGGTGCTCGCGGGCATGTTCTACGGGGCGACCCTCGCGGGCTTCGTTCCCATCTCGGCACTCATCCCGTCGATGGCCCCGGAGAACAAGGGCGGCTCGATGGCCCTGCTCAACCTGGGCGCGGGCGGCGCGGCCTTCGTCGGCCCGGCGCTCGCCAGCCTCTTCTTCCCCCTGGTCGGCGCGGGCGGCGTCACGATCGTCTTCCTCGCCCTGTACCTGGTGGCCTTCGTGCTGACGCTGCTGCTGAAGCTGCCGGAGGAGCGGGACGGCTCGCCGGTGGCCACCGACGCGGCCCGGAAGGACGCGGCCACGGCCTCGTCGTAGCTCTCCGCCCGGTGGTCCGGCCGTCGTGCGTCCCTGGCCGGAACCTGGTGCTCTTGTTCGCCCCTCCCTCAGGGTGGAAGCGAGCGAACGAGGAGAGCCGTGATGTCCGGACCGCATGGCGAGACCACACTGCCGCAGGTCTTGCTGGACGCCGCCGAGGTGGCTCCCGACCAAGTGCTGGTGCATGTGCGGGGAGACGGTGCCGAGCGGACCGTCACCTACGCTCAGCTGCGGGACGAGGCACTGCGCGTCGCCGGGGGCTACCTCGCGGCCGGTATGGCCCCCGGCACCTGTGTCCCGCTGCTCGCCGACCGCGGTGACGACTTCCAGGCGATGTTCTGGGGCGCGCTGGCGGCAGGGCTCGTCCCGGTGCCGCTCGCGGCCAACGCGCGGCGGGTGCTGCCGGTGTGGGAGCTGCTCGGCCGCCCGCCGGTGGCCGTGGACGGGACCACCGCGGCGCTGCTGGACGAACTCCCCTCCGAACTGCGGCCGTTGCGGCTGGAGACGCTGCGGCAGGGCAGCCCGCCCGGCCGCCTGCCCGTGGCCGCCCCCGGTGACGTGGCCTTCCTGCAGTTCTCGTCGGGCAGCACCGGGGCACCCAAGGGCGTGGAGCTGACGCACGCCTGCGTGCTGGCCAATCTGGCGCAGATCTGTTCCGCCGCCGCCCTCACGTCCGACGATGTGGTGGCGAGCTGGATGCCGTACTTCCACGACATGGGGCTCATCGGCACCCATCTGGCCCCGCTCGCCGCGCGCGCCAAGCAGGTGCGGCTGGAGCCGCTGTCGTTCGCCAAACGCCCCGCGCTGTGGCTGGAGACGGCGGCCCGGCACCGGGCCACGCTCCTGTCCGCGGCCAACTTCGCCCTCGCGCTCGCCGCACGCCGGATTCCCGACGAGGTGTTCGGCCGACTCGACCTGACCGCCGTGCGGTTGGTTCTGGTGGGTGCCGAGCCGATCGCCCCGGCGGTGTGGCGGCGGTTCGCCGCGAAGGCCCGGCCGTCCGGGCTCGACGCCCGGGCCCCGCAACCCGTCTACGGCCTGGCCGAGGCCACCTTGGCGGTCACCTTCCCGCCGCTCGGTGAGGTGGCGGCGCCCCGCGTGCTGGACCGCGCGGCCCTCGGTCGGGGCCGCGCGGTGGACACCGCCCCGGGCCCGGACGCGGTGGAGTTGATGGACGTCGGCCTGCCGGTGTCGGGATGCGAGGTGCGCGTCGCGGACGACACGGGCCGCCCCCTGGGCGACCGGCGGGTCGGCCACGTCCACGTACGCGGCCCCCAGGTGGCGCGCGGCTACCGGGATGCCCCCGAGGCGACCGCCGCCACGTTCGCCGACGGCTGGCTGCACACCGGCGACCTGGGCTTCGTGGACGACGGCCGGTTGTGCGTGACCGGCCGCCACAAGGACGTGGTGTTCGTCAACGGCAGCACCTTCCACGCCCCGGACCTGGAGGAGGTGGCGGCCGCCACTCCCGGCCTGCCCACCCCGCTGGCCGCGGTGATCGGCTCGACCGGCCCGCCCGACGGCACCGAGCGGGTGGTCGTCTTCGTACGCTGGCCCAGGCCACCGGGGGAGGCGGCGGCGGTGCTCGCCCGGGTGGCGGCCCGGGTACGACGGGCCCTGGCGCACGACGACGTACGGGTGCTGCCGCTGCCACCGGGGGCGTTCCCCCGGACGACGAGCGGCAAGCTGCGTCGGCGCACGATGCGCGAGCGCTACGAGTCCGGAGCGTACGCGGCGGTCGAGACCCGCTGGGCCGCTGCCGTGGTCCCCGCGGCCGGGGTCCCCGCGGGGGCGGGGAGCGCGGCGGCGGGGAGCGCGGCGGCGGGGAGCGCGGGGGCGGCGCGTTCGTGGCGGGAAGTGGCGGGGGTCGTCACGGGGGTCTGGGCTCGGGTCCTGGAGCGGCCCGTGGACGGCATCGGGCCGCACGACCGGTTCCTCGACCTCGGTGGTTCGTCGCTGAAGGCGATGGAGGTGCTGGCCGCGCTGGAGGACACCTTCGGGGTCTCCGTACCGCCCGGTGTGCTGCGCGACCGTGACACGGTCGCCGCGCTCACCGAACACGTGCTGGCGACGCGCGGGGGCGAAGCGCCCGAGCCCGGCCGCCACCGCCCCGCCACAGGTGACTCGGCGGCGATCGCGGTCGTCGCCATGGCCTGCCGCTTTCCCGGGGCCGACACCCCGGACGCCTTCTGGGACCGGCTCGTGGCCGGTCACGACGCCGTCGGACCCGTACCGGCCGCCCGGTGGGACACCCGGCCCGAGGCCACCGCCCGGTGGGGCGCCTTCCTCGCCGACCCGGCCGGTTTCGACGCCGCGTACTTCGGCATGGACGACCAGGAGGCGACCGCGACCGACCCGCAGGCGAGGATCTTCTCGGAACTGGCCCACGAAGCCCTGGAGCGCGCCGGTTACGCGGGCGCCCGGCGGTCGGGCCGCCGCGTCGGCGTGTTCGCCGCGACCGGGGAGAGCGGCTACCGCGATGTGCTGGCCCGGGTCTTCGGCCCGGCGGGCGGGCTGCCGCCCGCCGCGCTGACCGGCAACCTGCCCAACCTCGTCGCCGCCCGGGTGGCGCAGAGCCTGGACCTGACCGGCCCGGCCCTCGCCGTCGACACCGCCTGCTCCTCGGCGCTGGTCGCGCTGCATCTGGCGCGCCGCAGCCTGCAGTCCGGCGAGTGCGATCTCGCCGTCGTCGGCGGGGTCAACCTCGAACTGTCCCCGACCGGTCACCGGCTGCTGGAGCAGGCGGGGGTGCTGTCGCCGACCGGGCGCTGCCGCGCCTTCAGCGCCGCGGCGGACGGTTTCGTCCCCGGGGAGGGCGGCGCGGCGATCGTCCTGGCCCGGCTGGACGACGCGCATCGCGCGGACGACCCGGTCCTGGCCGTGCTGCGCGGCACCGCCGTGAACAACGACGGGCGCTCGCTGAGTCTCCTGGCCCCCAACGCGCTCACCCAGCGGGAGATCATCGTCCAGGCGTACCGGGACGCCGGGGTCGACCCCGACAGCGTGTCCTACGTCGAGGCGCACGGCACCGGGACCGCCCTCGGCGACCCCGTCGAACTGCGCTCCCTGCGCCAGGCGTTCGGGCCGCGCGCGGACGGGCGGCCCCGCCTGCTCGGCTCGGTGAAGACCAACGTCGGCCATCTGCTCAACGCCGCCGCCATGCCGGGCCTGGTCAAGGTGATCCTGGCCCTGGGCCACCGGGAGTTGCCCGCCTCGCTGCACCACGATCCGCCCGCGTCGCTTCCCGAGGGCGGCGCGGAGGGTTTCGCGGTGGTCGGTGAGCATCGTGCGTGGACGGCGCCCGGCCCGCTGGTGGCGGGGATCAACGCCTTCGGGTTCGGTGGCACCAACGCACACGCGATCCTTGAGCAGGCGCCTCCGCGCCCGGCCGATGCCGCACGTGAGAACGGGCCATGTGAGGACGGTCCGCGTGAAGACGCCCCGCGTGAAGACGGTCCGCGTGAAGACGCCCCGCGTGAGGACGGCGGCCCGCAGCTGCTGACCCTCTCGGCGCGCGGCGCCGACGCCCTGGCGGCCGCGGCCCGCGACCTCGCGGCCCATCTGCGCGCCCACCCCGAACTCGACGACGGCGACGTGTGCGCCACCGTCAACACCGCCCGCGACCACGGCCGCCACCGGCTGGCGGTGGTGTCCCGGGGCGACGACCTGGCCGAACGCCTCGAAGCCCACCCCGCTCCCGCCGTGGCCCACGCCCGGCCCCGGCTGGTGTTCCTGCTGCCCGGCCAGGGCACCGTCCGGCCGGGCGCGGGCCGCGCCCTGTACCGGTCCGCGCCCGCGTTCCGCAACGCGCTGGACGAGGCGTCCGCGCTCATCGGCCCGGTGTGCGGGCGCACCCTGGCCCAGTGGTGTCTGGACCCCGATGCCGCGCCCGCCGATCTGGCCCGTACGGAGGTCGCGCAGCCACTGCTCGTCGCGTACGGCGTCGCGCTCGCCCGGCAGTTGCGCGCCTGGGGCGTGAGCCCGGACGCGGTGGCCGGGCACAGCGTCGGCGAGGTCACCGCCGCGTGCGTGGCCGGGGCGCTCACCCTGGCGGAGGCGGTGCGGTTCGCCGCCGAGCGGGGTCGTCTGATGCGTGACCTGGCCGATCCGGGCGCCATGGCCGCCGTACGCTGCGGAGCGGACGCCCTTGCCGCGGTGCTGGCCGAATCCGCGGACGCGCTGTGCGTGGCGGCGGTCAACGCCCCCGATCAGACGGTGATTTCCGGACCCCGGGAAGCCGTCGACCGGGCCGTGGCGCGGCTGGCCGCCGAGGGGATTCCGGCCCGCACCCTCCCGGTGTCCCACGGCTTCCACTCCCCCGCGATGCTCCCGGTGGCCGACCCGCTCGCCACCACGGCCGCCGCCACGCTGGCTCCCCGTCCGCCGTCGGTGCCCCTGCTCAGCACACTGACCGCCCGCTGGCAGCCGCCGCTGGACCCGGCGCACTGGCGCGAACACGCCCTGCGGCCCGTGTGCTTCGGCCCCGCCGTGGCACGTCTGCTGGACGACGGATACGACACGTTCGTGGAGTTGGGGCCCGGCACCACCCTGCCGGGGCCGGTCCGCTCCGTCGCGGCCGGACGCGACGGCGCGGACTTGGCGCCGGACGTGTGCGCACTGGCCACCGCCCCGGGCACGGGCACCGATACCGGGCAGGCGCTGCTGACGGCCCTGGGGCGGATGTGGACACGCGGAGTGGAGGTGGACCACGCGGCACTGGGCGCGGGGCGGGCCCGCGTCACCGTGCCGACGTACCCGTTCCAGCGCCGCCGGTACTGGCCCGAGCCCGTGGCGGCACCGCTGCTGCACCGCCTCACCTGGTGCGATGCGCCTCCGGAGGCGGACGGGGGCACTTCGGAGGCCCCGCGCGCGGTCCTGCTGGCCGGACCGGATTCGGAGCTGGCCCGCGCGCTGGCCCGGCGGCTGGAGCGGCGCGGTGTCGCGGTGCGGAGGGACGGGGACTTCTCCCCCGCCGAGCCGTTCCCACGCGCCACTGTGCTCATCGCCGGACCCGCCGCCGAGTGTGCGGCCGTGGCGGACCTCGACGCCGCGACAAACACCGTACTGTCCACGCTGCGCGGCCTGTTCACCCCGATGAGCCAGGACGGTGCCCGTCTGGTGGCGGTCACCGAGGATGTGCACGCCACCGGCGCCGCCGCCGAACGGCTCCGCCCCGCCCAGGCGTTGCTGACCGGCCTGACGCTCGCGCTCCCCGAGGAGTTCCCGGGTCTCACCGCGCACAGCGTCGACCTGTCCTCGTACGACTCCCTGGACGTACGGCTCGACGCGCTGGAACGGGAGGTGCTCGGGCGGTGCGCACCGGGGGACGGTGGCCCGGTGGTGGCGTGGCGGGCGGGCCACCGCCTGGTCCGTACGCTCGCCCCGGTGGCGGCCGACCCGCCGCCCTCGTCGCCACTGCCGCCCGACGGCACCTACCTGATCACCGGCGGTACGGGCGGGATCGGCGCCGCGCTGGCGCGCGACCTGGCCGGGCGTGGCCGGCCGACGCTCGTTCTGGTGGGCCGGTCGGCCCGTCCGGCGGGCCCTCTGCTGGCCGAACTCGGCGCGCTCGGCGCCACCGCGGAGTACCGCGTGGCGGATGTGTCGGCCGAGGCCGATGTCGAGGCCCTGATGGCCGGTCTGCCGCCGCTGGACGGGGTGTTCCACGCGGCGGGAGTGGCGCGGCCGGGCACGCTGCGGGCCAAGTCTCCGGAGGAGATGGCCGGGGTCATGGCCGCCAAGGTGCGCGGGAGCCAGTTGCTGTCCCGGGCCCTGTGGCGGCACGGCCACCGCCCGGCGGTGTGCGTGGCGTTCTCCTCGGTCGCCGCCGTGCTGCCCGGGCTGGCCGGTGCGCTCGGTGACTACGCCGCGGCCAACGCCTTCCTCGACGCGTTCGCCGCGGCGGAACGGGCCGCCGGGCGGCCGTGGCAGTCGCTGAACTTCGCCGCGTTCGCCGATACGGGGCTGGCCGCCCGGGAGCCGTCCCGGGCCGCCGTCGCGGCCCGCGGCATCGCGCCGCTGACCACGGGCGCGGGGCTGGCGGCGCTGCACACGGCCTGCGGTATGGACACCGCCCAGTTGGTCGTGGCGGAGGTGGTGGCGGAGTCGGCGGCCGGGGTGGCCACGCCACCCGTCGAGGCGTCGGCCACCGTCGGGTCAGCAGCCGGTAGGCCCACCCCCGCCACGTCGGTCCCCGCCACGTCAGCCATGACGGCGTCGGCCTCCGCCACGTCGGCCACCGCCGCCTCGGCTCCTGCCACGCCCGGAACCGACCCGTCCCGCATCGCCGACACCCTGCGCCGCCTCCTGGCCGAGGTCCTGCGCCGGGCGCCCTCCGACGTCGCCGACGACGAACCGTTCCTCTCCATGGGCCTCGACTCGCTCTCCGCCGTGGACCTCGTCCGGCGGCTGGAGTCGGAGTGGGGCCGGACGCTGCCGCCCACCCTGTTCTTCGAGTACCGGACGATCCGCGAGCTGGCCGCTCACCTGTCGGCCGACCCGGTGCGCCCCCAGCCGCTCGTACCCCCGCCGCACCTCGCCGACAGCGGCACGGACGCCTTCGCCGCCGGTGCCCCGCTCCCCCTCACCCCCGTACAGCTCGCCTTTCACACGGGCGGCAGGCTGCACCCCGAGGTGGCCGCGTACGCGTATGTGCGCCAGACCGTCAGCGGTGGTCTGGACACCGAACTGCTCGGCCGGGCACTCGCGTTCCTCGCCGACCGCCACCCGATGCTGCGCCTCAGGATCGAGCCCGGTGGTGCGGCGTCACCCACGCAGCGCGTGGGGCCGCCCGAGCCACACACCACACCGTCCTGGTACGAGGTCCGCGACGCCGACGACGGCAGCCCGCTGGCCGAGCTGGAGGAGGCGCTGTGCAACCGGCCCTTCGACCTCGCCGCCGAGGCACCCGTACGAGCCGTACTGGTGCGCGAACGCGCGGACCTGGCCCATCTGCTGCTCGTCCTGCATCACGCCGCCGCGGACGGATTCAGCCTCAACGTCCTCGGCGAGGAGCTGTGGTCGGTCTACACCGCGCTCGCACACGGCCGTTCCCCCGAACTGCCACCGCTGCGGGCCGGTTTCGCCGACTACGCCACCGCCGTCGAGGCGGAGCGGTCCTCCCCGGAGTCCGCCGAGGACCGCCGGTACTGGCAGGACCGGCTTGCCGACCGCACACACCCCCTGAACCTGCCCTGGGACGGCGACCCCGACGCACCACCCGCGGCGCCGCTCACCGCACATCAGGTGGCCACCGGCCCCGGCCTCACCACCGCGCTGCGCACCTGCGCCGCCGACCACGGCGTCTCGCTGTTCCACCTGCTGCTGGCCGCGTACGCGCGCTGCCTGGCGCGGTGGAGCGGGCGGCGCGACATCGCGGTCAACGTCGCCCGCGCCCGTCGTGAGCTGCGGCTAGCCGGGCTCGACCGGCTGGTCGGCCCGCTCGCCGACACCCTGCCGCTGCTGGCCACCGTCGACCCGGACGAACCGGTGCCCGCCCTGGCACAGCGGCTGCGCGAGAGCTGGCTGGATACCGAGCGGCACGCACGGCTCACCGGCCTCGACATCGCGCAGCTGCTGCCAGCCGCGGGGACACGACCGCGCACCGCCTCCCCGGCGGGGTTCAGCTTCGCCCGCTTCCCCGTCACCGCGGCCCCCGACTGTCCGGTCACGGTACGTCCGGCCGCGGCACGGACCGCCTCCGCCGCCACGCGCCTGGGGCTGCTGTGCTGGGAGAGCGACGGGGCCCTGCACTTCTCGTGGAACTTCCCGGCCCGGCTGTTCACGCCGACCACCGTGGAGCGCCTGGCCCGCGAACACCTCGCCGAACTCACCAAGCTCACCGCGCACACCACTCCCGGGACCGGGCCCGGCGGAATCGTCGCGCGCCTGGGCGCGCGATTCCGGGCGGCCGCCGACCAGGTCGCGGTGGACACCGGCGAGACCACCCTGACGTACGCGGCGCTCGACCGCGCGTCCGCCACCCTCGCCGCCCGCCTGCGCGCCCACGGCGTCACCCCCGGCGATCTGGTCGGCCTGCTCACCGAGCCGGGCGCCGACACCGTCGTCGGTGTGGTCGGCATCCTGCGGGCCGGAGCCGGGTGGGTGCCGCTGGACGCCGCGCATCCGGCCGCGCGCCTGGCCGATCAGCTCCGGCGGACGAGGGCCCGGACCGTGGTGTGCCACGCCGCCACCCGCGCCCTGGCCGAAGCGTTCGAGGAGGTAACGGCGGTCGCCATCGAGGACCCCTCCCCGGTGGCAAACCCGGCGCCCGTCGACCCCGCCCCCAACTCCGACCCCGACGCGATTGCCTACACCATCTTCACCTCGGGCTCCACCGGCCGCCCCAAGGCCGTGCCCATCACCCACCGGGCGATGGTGAACTACCTGGACTGGGCCGTGGACACCTTCGGCTACCGGGCGGGCGACCGGCTCGCCCAGACCGCCTCGGTGTGCTTCGACGCGTCCGTACGCCAGCTGCTGGCGCCGCTCCTGGTCGGGGCCACCGTGCACACGCTGCCGCGCAACCTCGTCCGCGACCCCGAAGCGCTTCTGGACCGGGTCGTACGGGACCGGATCACCGTGTGGAGTTCGGTGCCGACCCTGTGGGAACGGCTGCTGACCGCCGCCGAGACCCGGGTGCGGCGCGGTGGGCCCCGGCCCGATCTGTCGGCGCTGCGCTGGATCCACGTCGGCGGGGAGGCACTGCCCGCCGCGCATGTCCGCCGCTGGTACGACCTGTTCGGGCCCGGCCACCGCATCGCCAACCTGTACGGGCCCACCGAGGCCACCATCAACGCCACCTGCCACCTCATCGAGGCCCGTCCCGGCGACGAGGCGCGCCGACTGCCGATCGGCCGCCCCATCTCCGGCACGGAGGTGGCGGTGGTGGCCGAGGACGGGCGCCGCTGCGCCCCCGGCGAGCCCGGTGAGCTGCTCATCGGCGGCATGGGGCTGACGCCGGGCTACCTCGGCGACCCCGAGCGGACCGCGGCGGCGTTCACCGAGCGCGACGGCACGCGCTGGTACCGCAGCGGCGACCGGGTCCGCCAGCGGCCCGACGGCGTACTGGAGTTCCTCGGGCGTCTTGACGACCAGGTGAAGATCCGCGGCCATCGGGTCGAACCGGGCGAGATCGAGGCGGTGCTGCACACCCACCCGGGCGTCGCGCAGGCCGCCGTACTGCACCGGAACGGCCGCCTGATCGCCTTCGTGGAACCCCTGCCGAGCGGGGCGCGGCCCGAATCGGTGCAGCTCCGTGCCCATCTGCGCGGCACACTGCCGGACTACATGCTCCCGGCCCGTTTCCACTACCTCGATGCGCTGCCCCTCACCGGCACCGGCAAGGTGGACCGCCGCCGCCTCGACGCGGACACCGAAGAGGCGGCGCACGAAGAGGCGGCGCCGGACGAGGCCGCGCCCGCCCCGGCGGAGGCCCCGGGAACCCCGCCCGCCACACCGACCGAACACACCCTGGCCCGCATCTGGTCCGAGGTGCTGGGCGTGGCGCGGGTCGGCCGCGAGGACGACTTCTTCGCGCTCGGCGGCGACTCCATCCTCGTCCTGGAGGTGTTCGCCCGGCTGGAGAAGACACACGAGGTGGCGCCGGGGAACAGCCCCCTGCCCAGGCCGACGGTCATCTACGAGCACAGCACACTCACCGCGCTGGCCACCGCGATCGACGAGACCACCAGCGCCCAACGGGTCCCCGCCTCCCCCGCCGGGGCGGACGTCACGCCGTATCCCCTCACCCCCACCCAGCGCGGGTTCCTGGTCGCGGAGGCCATCGCGCCCGGGACCGGCTCGGCGTGGCTCGCCCGGCTGCGGCTGCGCGGCCCGTTGCGGGCCGAGGTGTTCCAGCGCGCGGTCGACGCGCTCGTCGTCCGTCACCCCATGCTGCGCACCGTCTTCCCCGCCGGTGCCCGCCCGCCGGTCCAGCAGGAACTGCCGCCCGCGCTGCGGCTCCCGGTCGACTTCGAGACCCTGACGTCCCCGGCCCAGCTCGACGAGCGGATCGCCGACGAACGCCGTCGCCGGTTCGAGCCGTGGGCCTGGCCGCTTCTGCGCCTGCGGGTGCTGACCCTCGCCCCCGGCGAGCACACGCTCGTCGTCCATGCCCATCACCTCATCGGCGACGGCTACAGCGCGGCTCTGTTCGGCCGTGAGCTGATCACCGTCTACGACCGGCTCGTCCGTGGCGAGCAGCCCGAACTGCCGCCGCTGCGCAGCACGTTCCGCGATTATGTCGCCCTGCTCCGGCAGTCGGCCCCGGACCCGGCGGCCACTGCCCGGCGCGCGCGCCACGACGCCCCGTACGAGCGGCCCGACCTGCGGCGCGGTGACACAGCCGAGGCGGGGTTCGGGTCGGCGGGGTTCACCCTCGACGCCGCGGTGACGGCAGGGCTGCGCCGCCTCGCCGCCACCGTCCGCGCCACGCCGTACGCCCCCGTCCTGACCGCCTACTACCGGGCGCTGGCGGATCTCACCGGCCGACGGGACCTCGTCCTGGGGCTCGCGGTCACCGGACGTGACCATGCGCTGCCCGACATCAGCCGACTGTTCGGCCCGCTGGCCGCCGCCGTACCGCTGCGCCCGGCCATGGAGCACATGGAGCACGTGGAGCGCACGGAGCAAGAGGACTTCCGCGACGATCTGCGCCGCATCGCCGAGGAGGCCGCCGCCGCGCGGACGTACGCCACCGGTGGCGAGCCGTCCGACGGCCACGGCCTGCCGAGGGCCACGCAGTTCCTCTTCAGCTACCTAGACTTCTCCGCCCTCGGCCGACCCACCGGCGAGTCCCTGACCCTCGACTGGGACGGCCACGACACGGAACTCGCCCCGCCTCCGGTGGGCACCGACGTGTTTCTCGCCGTCCGGCCGGCCGGGGAGGGTCTGCGTGTCACCGTGCGGGCCTCGTCCGCCGCCCTCGGCCCGGCGGCCACGGACGCGTTCGCCCATGCCCTGCGGGACGAGCTGACCGCAGCCGTGGCACCGCGCCCGCGCCCACGCCATACCGTGCGTACCCCTCGTACGGACGCCGCGCTCGTCGGCTACCTGCCCGCGGCCGGACACCTGGCGGCGCTCGCCGGAGTACCGGCCGCGGGGCTGCCCCGCGAACACCTGCGGGCCCTGCTCTTCCCGGACGGCGGTCCCCGCCTGCTGGAGGAGATCAGCACACCGCTGGGCCGCTCGGCGTTCGTCTCGCTGCCGCTGTTCGCCGACGAACTGGCCCCGGGGGACGGGCTCACCGGCCACACCGCCCGCGCCGTCGCCCACGCCGCCTCCCTCGGCGCGCGCTGCGTCTCCCTGGCCGGGATGATCCCCGCGTACACCGGCTACGGATTCGAGGTGGTGCGCGCCATCAGCGGGGCGACGACGGTCACCACCGGCCACGCGGCCACCGCGGTGTCCGTGGTCAAGACCGTCCACGCGGCGCTCGCGGCGACGGGACGCGACCTGGGGGATCTGACCGTCGCCATGGTCGGGCTCGGCTCGATCGGCACCTCGTCCCTCCACCTGCTCCTCAGCGGCGCCCCGCGCCCGCCCGCCCGCCTGGTGCTGTGCGACCTCGCGGGCAGCGCGCCCCGCCTGCGCGCGTTCGCCGCGGAGCTGCGCGCGAGCGGTGCGGCCGGGTCGGTGGAGACGGCCGAGTCCGCCCCGGCCGTGCCCGGCGTGGTGTACGAGGCCGATCTGATCGTCGCGGCCGTCAGCGGTGGTACGGCCGTCCTCGACGTCGACCGGCTGCGCGCCGGAACCGTCGTGGTCGACGACTCCTTCCCGCACTGTTTCGACACCGCACGCGCCCTCGACCGGATGCGCCGAGGACGCGATGTGCTGGCGGTCGGGGGCGGGTTGCTCGCGGTCGGCGACACCGAGCGGCACATCGCCGACGGCCTGCCGCGGGCCGCCGCCTCCGGTTATGCGCAACAGGCGTGGCTGCCGGGCACGGTCGCCTCCTGTCGGCTCGAATCCCTGCTGCACACCGCCGTGTCCGGGCTGCCGCTGGTCCACGGGCTGGTCGACGCCTCCCACGCGCACGCGTACTGGGCGGCGGTCGAGGCGGCCGGGGTGAGCGCGGCGCCGCTTCATCTGCTCGGCCACATGGTCGGCGACGGGGGCTGACACACCGGTGCCCCGGCCGGAACCCATCCGGCCGGGGCACCGCGCTCTCGACACAAGGAGCTTACGGGTCAGTCCCGCTGAGCGTCCTTGGGCAGCTTGCGCCACTTCACCGAGGTGTCGGCGTCGTACGCGAAGTCGAGCATCTTCTGCGCGTCCGGGTAGCGGTCCGCGGCGTCGTTGAGGATGACTCCCACGACCGTACGGCCATCGCGCTCGGCGGCGAACACCAGGCAGGGACCGGCGGGGGTGGTGGTCCCTGTCTTGACTCCGATGGCGCCCTTGTACGAGCCCAGGAGGCGGTTGGTGTTGTCCCAGGAGTAGTACCGGGTACGGCCGTTGGCCGCCGGTGCTTCCTGCTTGCTGGACACCGACTTGACGACCGTCTGGAACGTGGAGTTCTCCATCGCCCGCTGTGTCAGCTCCGCCACGTCGCGGGGCGTCGAGAAGTTCTCGCTGCTCGCCGAGACACCGTCGAAGGAGTCGTAGTGGGTGTTGGTGAGCCCCAGGTCCTTCGCCTTGGCGTTCATCTTGGAGACGAACGACTTGGTGCGCTCGGCCACGGTGTCGCCGGTGCCGAACGTGTCGGCCAGCGCCATCGCCGCGTCGCAGCCCGACGGGAGCATCATCCCGTACAGCAGCTGGTTCACGGTCAGCTTGTCGCCGGTCTGCAGGTCCGCCGTGCTGGCCTCCGTCTTGGTGACGTAGTCCCGGTAGTCCTGCTTGACGGTGATCTGCTTGTCGAGATCCACGTTCTTGGTCTCGAGTACCACGAGCGCGGCCATGATCTTCGTAGTGCTCGCCATCGGACGCTTGGTGTCGGCGTCCTTGGCCATCAGTTCCTCGTCGGAACCGGTGTCGAGCAGGTACGCGCCCTTGGCACTGACCTCCGGCGGTTCGGTCGATGCCTGAGCCACCGCCACCGGGACCACGATCGCCACGGCCACCGTGGACGCGACCGCCGCCACCTTCCAGCGACGGGTCACGGTTCCACGACGTTTATGCATTCGCCCTCCGTTTGAGTCGAAAATCGATTCGGCGGGCGCATCGTCTCACTGTACGCAGGGCGAACATGCTTCGGGGTAGGACATACCGGAAGGTGTCCGCGGGGTGGCGGACCGTCAACCCCCGCTGTGGGCACACCAAGAAGACGCCGCATGCCACGGCGGCGTCGAGCGTCGGCGGAAGCGCACCGATCAGGGGCAGCGGCTCGCGAGGACGCAGAACTCGTTCCCCTCCGGGTCGGCGAGCGTGACCCAGCTTTCCTCGCCCTTCTGGCCGACGTCGGCGTGTCGGGCGCCCAGGTCGAGCAGGCGACGGACCTCTTCGTCCTGCACCTCGTAGTCGAGGACCGAGCACCAGAACCCGGCGAGAGCGCGGGGATCGGCACAGTCGATCGCAAGCTCGGTGAACTTACTGGCCACGTCAGGACCTCCAAGTCAGGCAGAGGGCAGGCCCCTGGCGGAAAGTCTGCCCCATTCCCCTCGGAACGGAAGGAACGGGCGTTCGGTTCGTTGCGGGCCGCATACCCTACGCAGGACCGCACCGCCCGCCCCCGCGCGTTCGAGGAGAGCACCGATGCCCGCCGATGGCCAGACCCCACAGACACTCGGCTTCGCACCCGAGCAGATCAACACGGGTCGGCCGCACCCCGCCCGCATGTACGACTACTACCTCGGCGGCAAGGACCACTATTCGGTCGACGCGGAGGCGGCCGAGGAGGTGTTACGCCGTACGCCGCAGGTGCGGGACAGCACGCGCGGGAACCGGGCGTGGATGCATCGGGCGGTGCGGTATCTGGCGGAGACGGCGGGCGTGCGGCAGTTCCTCGACCTGGGCACGGGGGTGCCCACCTCACCGAATCTGCATGAGGTCGCCCAGCAGGTGGATCCGGCCTGCCGGGTGCTGTACATGGACAACGATCCCATCGTCCTGGCGCACGCCAGGGCCTTGCTGACGTCCGGACCGGCCGGTCGCGTGGCCTACCGGCACGGGGATCTGCACCAGCCCGCCGCCGTACTCGACGAGGCGCGCGCGGCGGACATCTTCGACTGGGACCGGCCCATCGCGCTGATCCTCTCCGCCATCATTCACTTCGTCCCCGACGAGGCGGACCCGGCGGCCCTCATCCGCACCTACTGCGACGCCCTGCCCGACGGCAGCTACCTGGCGATGTCGCACGCGACCGGCGACTACTCCCCCACCACCTCCGCCGGAGCCGCCGTCTACGCCGAGCGCAAGGTCGCCGCTCCGATGGTGCTGCGCAGCTACGCCGACGTCCGCCGGCTGTTCGGCGGAACGCGTCCGGTGGAGCCCGGAGTGGTACGGCTGCCCGAGTGGCATCCCGAACTCGGCCCCGCGCCACGGCCGGAGGACGGACTGGGCTACGACCCTGAGCGGGTGTGGGCCTTCGCCGGGGTCGCCGAGATCCGGCCCCGCGGGCTCTCCTGACGTACGCCCGCACCTCACCAGCGGACCGCGGTGAAGTCGACCGGCCGGGGCCGGAGCAGCCGGGTGCGTTCCGCCAGGGCGCACAGCCGCCGGGACATCTGGTCGGCGGTCAGACGGTGGCGGTCGCCGTGGCCCGGCAGGACCCATTCGTATCGCAGCGTTTCGGCCACCCTGCCCAGGGAGCGGGCCAGTTCCTCGATGGAGTACCAGGTCACGCTGTCCGCGACGGCCAGATCACCGGTCGTACGGGACCAGTAGAAGCTGTCGCCGCTGAAGCAGTACCGGCCATCCGCGAGGTAGAGCACACTGCCCCGGGTGTGGCCGGGCAGCGGATGGGCGGTGACCCCCTCGGCGATCTCCAGCGGTTCGAGCCCCCGGATCACCCGGTCCGCGTCCGGCGCCGCGTCGAGGTCGCCCTCGTGGATCCACAGCCGGGCGCCGAAGTGGTCCGCGTAGCGGCGGCCGTGTGCGGCGTGATCGCGGTGCGTGAGCAGCACATCGGTGACGGGGGCCGACTCCCCGTACCGCGCGGCGAGTTCCTGGCTCCAGCGGGGAGTGTCGATCATCATGGCCGTGCCGGACGGCCGCAGGAGCAGATAGGAGTTGGCCCCGGCGGTGTGCGGGGAGTTGTGCCCACAGATCAGGACGGTGTCGTCCAGGGCCATGGGAAAGGGGTCCAGCGTCCGGTCCGGCCGTCCGGACGCCGGGCGGATCGAGCGGGTGGGGCACGCGAACGCGGCGGCATGGAGGCCGCGGGTCTCCGCCGTGTCCTTCGGCTGCCGCAGGATCCGTGACTTTCCCTCGATCTCGCCGATCAGCCCGGGCGCGAGCTGGCGGGCCGCGTCGCAGTTCGTACAGCGGTCGTCCACGTACCAGCCGTCCATGGCATGGCTCCTTCGGGGAGATCAGGGGAGGGACGGCCCCGACCGGGGCCGTGCCTTCAGGGGTATCCCACCCGGTGCGGGAATCGGTAGGCCCTGCCGATCTTGTATTTCGACCCCCGGGTCACTCTGACGGCCCGGCGGGGCGTAGGGTATTTGCGGTGATTTGCGTAGACATCGCCATCGTCAGCTGGCTTCCTCGGGGCCCTGGCCCTCGGCCGTGGCCGCCGCTCGTTTGCGGGCTCGATAGGCCGCGGCCTTGACGCGGTTGCCGCATGCGTCCATCCCGCACCAGGTGCGCCGGGCGCCGCGTGAGCGGTCGAGGTAGATGCGTGTGCAGCCACCGCGGCCGCACTCCTTGAGGCAGGCGTCGGGGTCGGCGAGCAGGGCGATACCGGTTCTGGCCAGGTGGGAGAGCACTGCCGGGAGGTCTCCCGCCATCCGCAGCCCCGCGTCACTGAGTTCGACCGTGGGGACGGGCCCGGCGGCCGTGGCGTTGGCAATCTTCAGGCTGCCCGGGTCGAAGGGCCGGTTGCGCACGCGGTCGAGGGCGAGCCGGTAGATCGCCTCTCGTAGCGACAGTGCGGATTCGTAGGTGGCGACGTCGGCGGTCACCCGGTCGGGGAGCGCGTCGCATCGGGCCACCCACCGCTCCAGGTCCGCGGGCGCCGCCAGGGTGTCGATGGGCTCGCCCCGACGGGACAGCACGGTGCCGGTCAGATCGAGGGCCGGGTTGCCGCTCACATACGCGAAATCCACGTCACCATCTTGACCGGTGACGAGGCCGATGGCAACGTCGTCACCAGCTGAACCGGTGATTCCCGTACGAGCACAGGAGAGCGCGTGGCCGAGATCCGCGACATCGAGGTCGTCGTCTTCGACGTCCTCGGAACCCTGGTCGACGAACCAGGCGGGCTCCGCGCGGCCCTGCGCGAGGCGGTGCCCGGACCGGACGACACGTCCGTCGACGCGCTGCTCACCGTGTGGCAGCGGCATGTCGAACGCGAGCAGCAGCGCATCGCGCAAGGGCGCCGTGCGTACGTCAACACCGACACCATCGACGCGGAGGCCGCCGGGCGGGTGGCCGACCATGCCGGACTCACGGATCCGGCGGCCATCGCCCGGCTGGCGACAGCGGGGCGGCGCCTGCCTCCCTGGCCCGACTCGGCCACCGGTCTCGAACGGCTCGCGCGGCACTTCCCGGTACTCGGGCTCTCCAACGCGAGCCACACCGCTCTGCTGCGGCTCGACGCACATGCCGGGCTGCGCTGGCACCAGGCCGTGTCCGCCGAGGCCGCGGCGGCCTACAAGCCCGCGCCGGAGGTCTATCGGCTCGCCATCGACACCGCCGGATGCGCACCGGAACGCGTACTCATGGTGGCCGCCCACGCCTGGGACCTCCGGGGCGCCCGGGCGGCGGGCATGCGGACCGCCTACGTCCGGCGACCGGCCGGGGATCCGCCGACCGGCTCCGATGCGTTCGACGGGCGGTTCAACGGACTGGACGAGCTGACCACCGCGCTGACGGCACCTCTCGCTCAGGCGCCGACGTAGGCCGCCAGGTGTTCGCCGGTGAGGGTGGAGCGGGCGGCGACGAGGTCGGCGGGAGTGCCCTCGAAGACGATCCGGCCGCCGTCGTGGCCCGCGCCCGGGCCGAGGTCGATGATCCAGTCGGCATGCGCCATCACCGCCTGGTGATGCTCGATGACGATGACCGACTTACCGGAGTCGACCAGCCGGTCGAGCAGGCCGAGCAGATGCTCGACATCGGCGAGGTGCAGACCGGTGGTCGGCTCGTCCAGGACGTAGACGCCGCCCTTCTCGGCCATGTGCGTGGCCAGCTTGAGCCGCTGCCGCTCACCGCCGGACAGCGTGGTGAGCGGCTGGCCCAGGCTGAGGTAGCCGAGCCCGACGTCGGCGAGGCGGCCGAGGATGCGGTGGGCGGCCGGGGTGCGCGCCTCGCCCGCGCCGAAGAACTCCTCGGCCTCGGCCACCGACATCGCCAGCACCTCGCTGATGTCGCGGCCGCCGAGGTGGTGGTCCAGCACCGACGCCTGGAACCGCTTCCCGTCGCACTCCTCGCAGGTGGTCGCGACACCGGCCATCATCCCCAGGTCGGTGAAGATGACACCCGCGCCGTTGCAATGGGGGCAGGCGCCCTCGGAGTTGGCGCTGAACAGCGCGGGCTTCACGCCGCCCGCCTTCGCGAACGCCTTGCGGATCGGGTCGAGCAGCCCGGTGTACGTCGCCGGGTTGCTGCGCCGGGAGCCGCGGATCCCGCTCTGGTCGATCGCCACCACACCCGCCTCGGCGGCCTCCGGGCTGCCCACCAGCGAGCCGTGCATGAGCGAGCTCTTGCCGGAACCGGCCACGCCGGTGACGGCGACCAGCACTCCGAGCGGGATGTCGACGTCGATGTCGCGCAGGTTGTGCGCCGTCGCGCCGCGGATCGGCAGGGTGCCGGTGGACGTCCGTACCGTCTTCTTGAGGGCGGCCCGGTCGTCGAAGTGGCGGCCGGTGATGGTGCCACCGGTCCGCAGCCCCTCGACGGTGCCCTCGAAACAGACGCTGCCGCCCGCCGTACCCGCACCGGGGCCGAGGTCGACCACATGGTCGGCGATGGCGATCGTCTCCGGCTTGTGCTCCACGACGAGCACCGTGTTGCCCTTGTCCCGCAGCCGCAGCAGCAGGTTGTTCATGCGCTGGATGTCATGGGGGTGCAGCCCGATGGTGGGCTCGTCGAAGACATAGGTGACGTCGGTGAGCGAGGAGCCGAGGTGGCGGATCATCTTGACGCGCTGCGCCTCGCCGCCCGACAGCGTGCCCGACGGCCGGTCGAGCGAGAGATAGCCGAGGCCGATCTCCACGAACGATTCGACGGTGTGCAGCAGCGCGGCGAGCAGCGGCGCCACCGTCGGCTCGGACAGGCCGCGGACCCAGGTGGCCAGATCGCTGATCTGCATCGCGCAGGCGTCGGCGATGTTGACTCCGCCGATCCGCGAGGACCGGGCCCCCTCGGTGAGCCGGGTGCCGTCGCACTCGGGGCAGGTGGTGAAGGTGACCGCGCGGTCCACGAACGCCCGGATGTGCGGCTGCATCGCCTCCCGGTCCTTGGCCAGGATCGACTTCTGGAGCTTGGGGATCAGCCCCTCGTAGGTGAGGTTGACGCCGTTGACCTTCACCTTGGTCGGCTCGCCGTACAGGAAGTCCTGCATCTCCTTCTTGGTGAACCCGCGGATCGGCTTGTCCGGGTCGAGGAAGCCCGACTGGGCGTAGAGCCCGACGGTCCACACGTTGTCCGACTTCCAGCCGGGGATGGTGAACGCGCCCTCGGAGATCGACTTGGAGTCGTCGTAGAGCTGAGTGAGGTCGATGTCGGAGACCGCGCCCCGGCCCTCGCAGCGCGGGCACATGCCGCCGGTCCGGCTGAAGGTCGCCTTCACGGTCTTGCTGTTGCCTCGTTCGACCGTGATCGCGCCACTCGCCCGGACCGAGGGGACGTTGAAGGCGAACGCGCCGGGCGGGCCGATGTGCGGCTGCCCGAGCCTGCTGAAGAGGATGCGCAGCATCGCGTTGGCGTCGGTGGCGGTGCCGACCGTGGAGCGGGGGTCGGCGCCCATCCGCTGCTGGTCGACGATGATCGCGGTGGTGAGCCCGTCGAGCACGTCGACCTCGGGCCGTGCCTGCGTCGGCATGAAGCCCTGTACGAAGGTGCTGTAGGTCTCGTTGATCATCCGCTGGGACTCGGCGGCGATGGTGTTGAACACCAGCGAGCTCTTGCCCGAGCCGGAGACCCCGGTGAACACCGTCAGCCTGCGCTTCGGGATCTCGATGCTGACGTCCTTGAGGTTGTTCTCGCGCGCACCGTGCACGCGGATCAGGTCGTGGCTGTCGGCAACGTGCGATGCGGGCGGCGACTGCGTGTCCGTCCTCGTGGGCTTGCTCATCGTGTCTCCATCGGTGGGATGGGGCCGCCGTCGCGGTCCCGTCGGCATCGCCTGGCTCGGCCTGACCGGCTTCGAGCAGTATGTCTCGCCCCCCGGCGCTCGCGCTTCTCCATCTCTGACCGGTCTCTGATCGCTCTCCGACCGGCCCCCGGTCAGCCCCGGAGGTTGCCGCACGGTGCCGTCCGGGAGAACACCGGGAAGCCCCGGGATGACATATTCGCCCCAGGCAACTGACCAGGACTTTCCGGCACAACCCACTCCCTGGGAGCGCTGTCTGAGTGGGTGATCATCCACCCGTTCCCCGAAGGGGTAATTCCGCATGGCTCAGCGCAGAATCCTCGCCTCCACCGCCACCGCCGTACTCGCCGCCGCCTTAGCCGGGGCCATGCTCTGGGCGCCCGCCGCCCGGGCGGACACGGCGGCCACGGCGTCGCAGGCCACCCTCGCCCACGAGGACGGCGTGCTCTCGTACCTCGCCGCCGCCGGACAGACGAACAAGCTGACGGTCTCCACGGAGAACATCGACGCCGACCCCGACGAGTTCGGCACCGACTTCCTCATCACCTTCCGCGACCGGGCCGGCATGGCCATCGACGCGTCGGCGGCGCAGTGGGACAAGTGCGCGTACCCCTCGGCGGCCGATCACACCACCGTACGGTGCGTCATCCCCGAGCCCCTGGGCTCCGACGACTCGACCACCTTCGAGGTCTTCCTCGGCGATGGCGCCGACACCGCGACGGTCGACGGCGGGGCCGGTACGATCGCCGCGATCCGTGGCGGCTCCGGCAACGACGTCCTCAAGGGCACCGGGCAGAACGACTTCCGGGGCGAGGACGGCAACGACCGCATCGACGGCGGCGACGGCATGGGGGCCGGAGGCGGCCCGGGCGACGACATCATCACCGGTGCCTGCGACTACGAGTGCCGCGGCGACGCCGGGAACGACACCCTCACCGGAACCGGCGGTGCCGACAACCTGTACGGCGACGACGGTGACGACATCCTGCGCGCCGGGGCCGACAACGACTACGTATACGGCGGTAAGGGCAACGACACGCTGTACGGCGAAGACGGCAACGACACGCTGTACGGCAACAGTGGCAACGACACGCTGTACGGCGGCAAGGGCACGGACACGCTCTCCGGCGGGCCGGGCACCAACAAGGTCTACCAGGACTGACGGCGCCAGCCGTCTCCCGAGGCCGCGGCGGTCATCGCCGCGGCCTTCGCCACGTTCATGACCATGACCTCTGGTCTCGGTGCGTGACAGGTGTCTACAACAAAATACCCTGTTTCTCTACTGCTTTGGCATTTTCATGATCCACGCGCGCCAGGACACAAGGAATTAATCGCTCCGGAAAGACCCGACCGGCTCCTTCCCGGAAACCACGGGGTCCCGGGACTAAGATTTCCCTAGGAACATCTCCAAGGGGTGTTCAGCGGCGTCGCGCCGAATATCCTACCGCCCGGATAGTCGCCAAATGTAGGACGCGCACTTCCAGCATTGACGAGTCCATTCCGGTTCCGGGCGTGCTGGAAAACGGCACCGGCTTCGTGATCAAAGATGCCGACAGGGGGAAGCTCAGCAGTGTTGGTGGAACGAAGAAAATTACTGGAACAGCTCGATGATCTCCTGGTGCAGTCCGCGCGGGGCAGGGGGGCCATCGCGGCGGTCAGCGGTTCGACGGCGATGGGCAAGACCACGGTGCTCAACGCCCTGGCGGAGCGGGCCACCGCGGCGGGCAGCACGGTGCTCGGTGTGGTGAGTTCGCCGCACGAGCGCGACGTCCCGTACAGCGCCCTCGCCCAACTTCTGCAGGCGGTGCGGGCCCTGCGGGCGGACGCGGACGTGTCCGCCGTTCCCGTCCCGCCCGTTCCCGGACCGCCCGTTCCCGGACCGCCCGTGGCCGAGGACGATTCGCTTGCCGTCTCGGGGCAGACGTACCAGCTCATCGCCGATCTGGCGGCCCGGCGTCCGCTGCTGATCACGGTGGACGACATCCAGCACACCGACACGGCCAGCCTCTCGTGTCTGCGCTATCTCGCGCAGCGCATGAACCGGCTCTGCCTCGCGCTGGTGTTCACGCGCGGGGTCTCCGTCGAGGAGCAGCCGCCACGCATCCTGCACGACCTGCTGTACCGGACGAGCGTGCGCCGTTTCCACCTGGGGCCGCTCTCCCGGGTGGGCATCAGGGAGCTGGCCGCGAGCCGTCCCCCGGCCCCTTCGCCGTCCCCTCCCTCGGACCAGTTCATCGCCGAGATACACGCCCTGAGCGGCGGCAATCCGCTGCTCGCGCAGGCGCTCATCGAGGAGGGAGGGGTGTCGGTCGGGCCCGTCTTCCATCAGGCGGTCCTCGCGTATCTGCACCGGATCGGCCCGCGCGCGGTCCTGCTCGCCCGCTGTGTGGCGCTGTTGGACGAGGCGGCCACGCCGTTGCTGCTGAGCCGGTTGAGCGGTATCGACACGGAACTGCTGAAACGCTACCTCCGGTTGCTCGCCGGTATCGGCGTGCTGCACGGTGCGCGGCTGCGGCACGCGGGCGTACGGCAGGCGGTCCTCGGCGAGATGCCGCACGACGAGGCGACGCAGCTGCGGTGCCGCGCCGCCCGGCTGCTGTACGACAGCGGGGCGCCGCCCCAGGCGGTCGCCGCGCACCTGCTCGGCGCCGGTCCGCTGCACGAGGACTGGGTGCTGGACGTGCTGCGGGATGCCGCCTGCCAGGCCCTGAACGAAGGCGACGTACAACGCGGCATCCGGTGTCTTGAGCTGGCCCGCGAATGCTGCGTGGACGAGGCGCAGCGCCTGGCGGTGAAGTCGCAATATGCCTGCGGCCAGTGGCAGTTGCGGCCCGCCGACTCAGCCCCGCACTTCCTCGCGCTCAAGGGCCCCATCGTCGAGGGAAAGCTGACGGGCGACGACGCGCTGTGGGCCGCCGAGGGCATGCTGTTCCACCTCGGCTTCGACGAGGCGCTGGCGGCCGTCGAGCATCTCAACGACGGCGACGAGGGGATGGCGACCGCGCTGCACGGCATGCGGATGCTCATGGCCTCGGAGGTCCCCGGGGTGCTCGACCGGCTGCGCCGTCCGCTGCCCGCCACCGCCGCCCCGGCCACGTCCCACTCCGAGCTGCGCGCCAGACACGCCCTCGCGCTGGTGATGGAGCGGGGGGCCGACGAGTACGCCATCGCCCTGGCCGAGCAGGTGTTCCAGAGCAGCCAGAACGCGGTGACCTCGCAGCTCAGCAGCTTACCGAAGGCGCTGCTCGCCCTGTGCTACGCGGATCGGCTCGACGCGGCGGCCAAGTGGCACGACCAGCTGGCGAACGACGCGGAGCGCCACGACGCCCCGGCCTGGCGGGCGCAGATCGCCTGCGTCGGCGCCCTCGTCTCGCTGCGCCGGGGCAGGCTGGCGGACGCCGTGCGCCAGGCGGAGGCGGCGTACGCCCGGCTGTCCGGGCCGAGATGGAACGTCAGCAGCGCGCTGGCGCTGGCGATCCTCGTCGAAGCCCATACGGCGATGGGCGACCACCGGGCCGCGGCCGGGTATCTGACGCCGGAGCCGCCGCCCGAGCTGTTCCTCACCCGCGCGGGGCTGCACTATCTGTACGCGCGCGGCCGCCACCATCTCGCCACCGGCAACACGTATCTGGCGCTGTCCGACTTCCAGGGGTGTGGCAGCCTGATGCGGCGCTGGAACGTCGACACTCCCGCCGTGGCGCCCTGGCGGCTGGGCGAGGCCGAGGCGTGGCTGCGGCTGGGCGACCGGGAGCGGGCGGCCCGGCTCGTCGAGAAGCAGCTCGCGAGGCCGGACACCGGGCTCACCCGGTCGCGCGGCATGGCCCTGCACAGCCTGGCGCTGGTCCAGCCGCCCGCCAAGCAGCCCCCCGTACTGCGGGACGCGTTCCGCCTGCTGGAGAGCAGTGGCGCGCGGTACGAGGCGGCCGCCGTGCTGGCCGATCTCAGCCGTGCGTACCAGCAGCTGGGGGACAAGCGGGCCCGGCCGACCGCGCGGCGGGCGTGGCGGCTGGCCAAGAGCTGCCAGGCGGAGCCGCTGTGCCAGGAGCTGCTTCCGACGTCCACGCCGCGGAGCATCGGCACCCAAGGGAGCGCGGGGCCGCGCGAGGGCGACCGCGCGGGCCAGGACACGTTCGGCGGGCTGAGCGAATCCGAGCGGCGCGTCGCCATGCTGGCCGCCCAGGGATATGCCAACCGAGAGATCGCCGACCGGCTGTTCATCACGGTCAGCACCGTGGAACAGCATCTGACCCGCGTCTACCGCAAGATGGGCATCAGGAACCGCGAGCAGCTGTTGCAGGGCGCCCACGCCGTCAGTTACGAGTCCGCCTGACCCCTTCCCTCCGGCCCCGGCGAGGGGCCGTCGTCCGCCCGTCCCGTCTCCCGGCGGGGCGGGCGGACGTGCGGGTGGGTGCCGCGCCGCCGCCGCGCGGGACACGGCCTCCTAGGGGGCTCTACGGGTAGCTAGGGGCGGGTGGCGGAGCCGACGATCGTCCCTCAGGACGAACGCCAGCCCGGCGTTTTCGACAGCGCGCGATGAGGGAGGCACTCGCCACCATGACGAGTGATCTTGTTCACGGTACTGATGCCATCGCAATCACCGGCGTGTCATGCCGCCTCCCCCAGGCGCCCGACCCCGGTGCCTTCTGGGAGCTGCTGCGCGCGGGGCGCAGTGCGATCACCGAGGTGCCGCCGGACCGCTGGGACCCGGACGCGGTGCTGCCGGACTCCCCGGAGGAGCATCGGGCCGGGCTGCGCCACGGCGGATTCCTCGACCGGGTGGACGCGTTCGACGCGGCGTTCTTCGGCATCTCGCCGCGCGAGGCGGTGGCGATCGACCCGCAGCAGCGGCTGTTCGCCGAACTGGCCTGGGAGGCGCTGGAGGACGCGGGCATCGTCCCGGAGACGCTGCGCTCCACCGCGACGGGTGTGATGGTCGGGGCGATCGCCGCCGACTACGCGGCGCTGGCACAGCGCGGCGGTGCGATCACCCAGCACTCGCTGCCCGGGCTGAACCGCGGTGTCATCGCCAACCGGGTGTCGTACGCGCTGGGCCTGCGCGGCCCGAGCCTGGCGGTCGACACCGCGCAGTCGTCGTCGCTGGTGGCGGTGCACCTGGCGGTGGAGAGCCTGCGCAAGGGCGAGTGCACGCTGGCGCTCGCGGGCGGCGTGGCGCTCAACTTCGCGCCCGAGAGCGCCGAGGTCGCCGGGCGGTTCGGCGGGCTGTCGCCGGACGGGCGCTGCTTCACCTTCGACGCGCGGGCCAACGGCTACGTCCGCGGCGAGGGCGGCGGGGTCGTCGTACTGAAGCCGCTGGCGGACGCGGTGCGCGACGGGGACACCGTGTACGGGGTCATCGTCGGCAGCGCGGTCAACAACGACGGCGCCACCGACGGGCTCACCGTGCCCAGCGCCGAGGCCCAGGCGGCGGTGGCGCGGCAGGCGTGTGCGGACGCCCGGGTGGATCCGGCGCGGGTGCGCTATGTGGAGCTGCACGGGACGGGCACGCCGACGGGCGACCCGCTGGAGGCGGCGGGCGTGGGCGCCGCGTACGGCAGCGCACGGCCCGCGGGCTCGCCCGTGGTGGTCGGCTCGGCCAAGACCAACGTCGGGCATCTGGAGGGCGCGGCGGGCATCGTCGGGCTGATCAAGACGGCGCTGAGCATCCGGCACCGGGAGATTCCGGCGAGCCTGAACTACGAGTCGCCGCATCCGCGCATCGACCCGGAGGCGCTGAACCTGCGCGTCCAGACCGCGTGCGGCCCGTGGCCGGACGCGCCGCTGGTGGCCGGTGTGAGTTCCTTCGGCGTGGGCGGGACGAACTGCCACGTCGTGCTCGCCGAGGCGCCCGAGCGGGCCGCACCGGACGATTCGGAGAGCGGCGAGCCGGCGGTCCCGCTGGCCCCGTGGCTGGTGTCCGGGCGTACGGAGGCCGCGCTACGCGCCCAGGCCGGACGGCTGGTGGAGCACCGGACGGCTGACGCGAATGCGTACGACACCGGCTCGGCGCTGGCCCGCACCCGTACGCACTTCGAGCACCGCGCCGTGGCTCTCGGGCTCGACCATGACGCGCAGTTGGCGGCGTTGCGGGCCGGGGCCGAGGTGCCGGGGCTGGTCACAGGTGTCACGGGCGACCACGGGAAGGTGGCGCTGGTCTTCCCCGGGCAGGGCTCGCAGTGGGAGGGCATGGCGCGCGAGCTGTTACGTACGTCGGCCGTCTTCCGCGCGTCGATCGAGGCGTGCGACGCGGCGCTCGCCCCGTACGTCGGCTGGTCGCTGCTGGACACGCTGACCGCCGAGTCCGGCGCGCCGTCGCTGGACCGCGCGGATGTCGTCCAGCCCGTGCTGTTCGCGGTGATGGTGTCGCTCGCCCGGGTGTGGGAGTCGCTGGGTGTGCGGCCGGACGCGGTGGTCGGGCATTCGCAGGGCGAGGTGGCCGCGGCGCACATCGCGGGGGCGCTCAGCCTGGAGGACGCCGCCCGGGTGGTGGCGCTGCGCAGCCGGACCATCATGACGCTGGCGGGCACCGGGGCCATGGCGTCGGTGCCGCTGGCGGCCGACCGGGTCGCCGCGTATCTCGCCCCCTTCGGCGAGGGCCTGAGCATCGCCGCGGTCAACGGGCCCGGCACCACGGTGGTGGCCGGGGCTCCCGAGGAGGTGGCCGCGTTACTGGCCCGCTGCGAGGCGGACGGGATCCGGGCGAAGGCCGTTTCCGCCGTGGACTTCGCGTCGCATTCGCCGCATATGGAGGCCATCCGGGAACAGCTGCTGGAGCAGCTGGCGGGGGTGACGCCGCGCTCGTGTGACATCGCCTTCTACTCGACGGTCACCGCGAGCGCCATCGACACAGCCGGGCTGGACGCCTCGTACTGGTACACCAATCTCCGTCAGCCCGTCCTCTTCGAGACGACGCTCCGGGCCATGGCGGAGGCGGGGTTCGGCACGTTCGTAGAGTCGAGCCCGCACCCCGTGCTCACGCTCGGACTGCGGGAGACGCTGCCGGAGGCGCTGGTCGTGGGGTCGCTGCGGCGCAACGAAGCGCCGTGGCCGCCGCTGCTGACCTCCCTGGCGGAGCTGCATGTGCGCGGCCTGCCCGTGGACTGGTCCGCCGCCTTCGAGGGGCGGACGCCGCGTTCCGTGGACTTGCCCACGTACGCGTTCCAGCGCGAGCGCTACTGGCCGGAGGTGTCCACCGCGTTCGAGCCGGTGCCACGTCAGGAGGCGGAGCGCGCGGAGGCCCCCGCGGGGAACTCCGAAACGACGACGTGGCCGGAGCGGCTCGCCGGGCTGCCGGAGGACGAGCGGAGCCGTACGGCGCTGGAGCTGGTGCGGCTGCGCACGGCCATCGTGCTCGGCCATCTGAGCACGGACACGGTGGATGTCGACCGGGCGTTCCGTGAGCTGGGCATGGACTCCACGATGGCGGTCCAGCTGCGGCAGAACCTGATGGACGCCACCGGGCTGACGCTGCCGGAGACCGTCGTCTTCGACCACCCGAGCCCGTCCCGGCTGGCGCGGAAGCTGTGCGAACTGGCCCTGGGAGAGGACGCGTTGCCGGTGGCGTCCGCATCGCGTGCGGTGGACGCCGACGATCCGATCGTGGTCGTCGGCATGGCCTGCCGCTTCCCCGGTGGCGCCGGTTCGCCCGAGGAGCTGTGGCGGCTGGTCGACGGCGGTGTGGACGCCATCTCGGGGTTCCCCGCCGACCGGGGCTGGGATCTGGACGCCCTGTACGACCCCGAGCCCGGTGTGCGGGGCAAGACGTACACCCGGCACGGCGGATTCCTGGACGACGCCGCCGAGTTCGACGCGGAGTTCTTCGGCATCAGCCCGCGCGAGGCCACCGCGATGGACCCGCAGCAGCGGGTGTTGTTGCAGGTCACCTGGGAGGCGTTCGAGCGCGCCGGGATCGATCCGGGCACGCTGCACGGCAGCGGCACCGGGGTGTTCGTGGGCGCGATGTCACAGGAGTACGGCCCGCGGCTGCACGAGGGCGACGACGGGCTGGGGGGCTATCTGCTCACCGGCAACACCGCGAGCGTCGCGTCGGGACGGCTCGCCTACACCTTCGGGCTCGAAGGCCCGGCGGTGACGATCGACACGGCCTGCTCGTCGTCGCTGGTCGCGATGCACCAGGCGGTGCAGGCGCTGCGCGTCGGGGACTGCGCGCTGGCGGTGGCGGGCGGCGTCACGGTCATGGCGACCCCGGGCATGTTCGTGGAGTTCGGGCAGCAGCGCGGGCTGGCCGCGGACGGCCGGTGCAAGTCGTTCGCGGCCGGTGCCGACGGCACGATCTGGGCCGAGGGCGCGGGCATGCTCCTGCTCGAACGCCTCTCCGACGCCCAGGCCAACGGCCACACCGTGCTGGCCGTCATCCGCGGATCCGCCGTCAACCAGGACGGCGCCAGCAACGGCCTCACCGCCCCCAACGGACCGTCCCAGCAGCGCGTCATCAACGCCGCGCTGGCGAGCGCCGGACTCACCCCCGACCAGGTGGACGCGGTGGAAGGTCATGGCACCGGCACCACGCTGGGCGACCCCATCGAGGCCCAGGCCCTGCTCGCCACCTACGGACAGCACCGCGAAGAGCCCCTGTGGCTCGGCTCGTTGAAGTCCAACATCGGCCATGCGCAGGCGGCGGCCGGTGTCGGTGGCGTCATCAAGATGATCCAGGCCATGCGCCACGCCACCCTGCCCAGAACCCTCCATGTCGATGAGCCCAGCCCCCGCGTCGACTGGACCACCGGCAGCATCCGGCTTCTCGCCGAGGCCAGGCCCTGGCCCGAGAACGGCCATCCCCGCCGCGCCGCCGTCTCCTCCTTCGGCATCAGCGGCACCAACGCCCACCTCATCCTCGAGGCCCCGCCCACGCCCCAGGACGCGGACACGGACACGGAGGAGCGGCAGGACGCTCCGCGGAACACCCTGCTGCCGTGGGTGCTCTCCGCCAAGTCCGAGCAGGCCCTGCGGGACCAGGCCCGGCGGCTGCGCGGCCACCTGGCCGACCACCCCGGTCTCACGCCCGCCGCCGTCGGCCACTCCCTGGCCACCGCACGCGCCCACTTCGTCCACCGCGCCGCCGTCGTCGCGGCCGACCGCGAGGCGTTCGACCAGGCCCTCGGCGCGCTCACCCGCGGCGAACCGTCGCCCGCCCTGGTGCGTGGCACCTCCCGCCCCGGCAGGACTGCCTTCCTGTTCACGGGGCAGGGCAGCCAGCGACTGGGCATGGGCCGGGGGCTGTACGAGGCGTTCCCGGCGTTCGCGCGCGCCTTCGACGAGGTGTGCGCCGAACTCGACCCCGCGGTGCGCGAGGTGATGTGGGGCGACGAGGAGGCGCTGCACCGTACGGAGTTCACCCAGCCCGCGATCTTCGCGGTGGAGGTGGCGCTGTTCCGGCTGCTGGAGTCCTGGGGCGTACGGCCCGACTTCGTCGCCGGTCACTCGATCGGGGAGCTGGCCGCCGCGCATGTCGCGGGGGTGTTCTCGCTGGAGGACGCCGCCGCGCTGGTCACCGCGCGCGGTCGGCTGATGGGGGCGTTGCCGCCCGGGGGCGCGATGGTGGCGGTCGAGGCCACCGAGGACGAGGTGGCCCCGTATCTGACGGGGCGGGTGGCCCTCGCCGCCGTCAACGGCCCCACCTCGGTAGTGCTCTCGGGCGCCGAGGACGCCGTCAACGCGGTCCTCGAACGGCTCGGTGAGCGCAGGACGAACCGCCTGAGCGTGTCCCATGCGTTCCACTCGCCGCTGATGGACCCGATGCTGGAGGACTTCGGGTGGGTCGCCCGGACCGTGACGTACGCCGAGCCGCGGATCCCGGTGGTGGCGGATGGCGATGTGGCCACCGCCGAGTACTGGGTGCGGCATGTGCGCGGGACGGTCCGGTTCGCCGACGCGGTGACCCGGCTGGAGGCCGAAGGCGCCACCCACTACGTGGAGTTGGGGCCGGACCGCGTCCTCACCGCCATGGTCCGCCACAGCCTCACCGACCCCGACGCCGCCGCCCTCGTCCCCACCCTCCACCGCGACCGCGACGAGGCGCGGGCGCTGATGGGCGCCCTCGGCCGACTGCACACCCACGGCATCGCCGTCGACTGGGCCCGCCTGTTCGGCGACGCCCCGGCCCCGGCCGTCGACCTGCCCACGTACGCGTTCCAGCGCGAGCGCTACTGGCTGGACACGCCGAAGCCCGCCGTGGGCGCCGACGGCCTGGGGCTGACGGCGACCGGCCATCCGATCCTGACCACCGCGGCCGAACTCCCCGACCCGGGCGGACTGCTCCTGACCGGCCGGGTGAACGCCGCCGCCCCCGGCTGGGCGGCCGACCACGCCGTCTTCGGCACGCCCGTCCTGCCGGGCGTGGCCTTCGTGGACATGCTGCTGCACGCCGCGGCACGGGTGGGGTGTGGCCGCGTCGAGGAGCTGACCCACCACGTCTTCCTGGCCCTGCCCGAGCACGGCGCGCTCCAGCTGCGGGTCCTCATCCGGGTGGCGGACGACGCGGGGCGGCGGGCCTTCGCCGTCCACTCGCGGCCCGAGGACGCCCCGCCGGGCACCGACTGGACCTGCCACGCCACGGGTGCGCTCGGCGCCGCCGCGGAATCCATCAGCGCCCCCGACGACGCGGCCTGGCCCCCGGCCTCCGCCGACCCCCTCGACACCGACGGCTTCTACCGGCGGATCGCCGACGCCGGATTCGGCTACGGCCCGCTCTTCCAGGGGCTCAAGGCCGCCTGGCAGGACGGCGAGACGCTGTACGCCGACGTCGCCCTGCCCGCGGGCACCGCCCCGGGCCCGTACGGCGTCCACCCCGGACTGCTCGACTCGGCGCTCCACCCGCTGGCGCTCGCCGCGGGCGACTCCGAGGACGGCACGCTTCAGGTGCCGTTCTCCTGGAGCGGTGTGACCCTGCACGCGACCGGCGCACGCGCCCTGCGGGTCCGGCTCACGCGCTCGGCGCCGGACGCGGTCGCGCTGCGGGTCATGGACCCGGCCGGGGCGCCGGTCCTGACCGTCGACTCCCTCGCCCTGCGGGCGGTCGGCGCCGAACAGCTCGCCGCGGCCAGGCCCGATCGCGACGGCGCGCTCCACGAGGTCGTCTGGCGGGCGGTGGCCACGCCACCGGACGCCGTGTCCCCGGAGGGGGCCGGGTGGGCCGTGGTCGGGGACGCGGACGACCGGCTGGTCGCCGCGGCGCTGGCAGCGCTCGGCCCGGACGCCGAGACGTACCCGGACGCCGAAGCCCTGCGCGCGGCGCTGCGGTCCGGTGCGGCCCGGCCGAAGACGGTCGTCGCCCGGTGCGCCGGGACCGCCGAGGACCGCGACGACTCGGCCGAAGCGGCACACTCCGCGACGCGCCACGCCCTTGACCTGGTGCAGACGGTTCTGGCCGACGGGGAGCCGGACTCCCGTCTGGTGGTCCTCACGACGGGCGCGGTGTCCACCGAGGCGGACACCGGAAGCGGCGCCGCACCGGCCGCCGCCTCGGTGTGGGGTCTGATCCGCTCGGCCCGGACCGAGCACCCGGACCGGTTCACGCTCCTCGACGTCGATGGTGCGGAGATATCCGAGGAGGCCATCGCCGCGGCCCTGGCCTCCGGGGAGCCTCAACTTGCCGTACGCGAGGGCCGGTTACTCGTACCCCGCCTCGCCCCGCTGGCATCGGGACCGCCTTCTGCCACGACGCCCGCCACCTCCTTCGATCCGCGACGAACGGTGCTCATCACCGGCGGCACCGGCGCCCTCGGTGCCCTCCTCGCGCGCCACCTGGTCACCCGGCACGGCGTCCGGAGGCTGCTGCTGACCAGCAGAAGCGGCCCCGAGGCGGCGGGCGCCCTCACCGAGGAGCTGACCGCCCTCGGCGCCGAGGTCACCGTCACCGCCTGCGATGTCGGCGACCGCGCGGCCCTGGCCGCGCTGCTGGCGGCCCTGCCCGAGGAACACCCGCTCGGCGCGGTGGTGCACTGCGCGGGCGTCCTGGACGACGGGGTGGTCACCGAACTCGACCGGGACCGGTTGGGCACGGTGCTGCGCCCCAAGGCCGACGGCGCGTGGAACCTCCACGTGGCGACCCGGGACGCCGACCTGACCGCGTTCGTGCTGTTCTCCTCCGTGGCGGGCACCCTGGGCACGGCGGGACAGGCCAACTACGCCGCCGCCAATGCCTTCCTCGACGCACTCGCCCACCACCGCCGCGCCGCCGACCTGCCCGCCACCTCCCTCGCCTGGGGGCTCTGGGCGGAGGACGGCGGCATGGGTGGCACGCTGGACCGGCGGGGCCTGGCCCGTATGAGCCGCGAGGGACTGGCGCCGATGCCCACCGCCCGGGCCCTCGCGCTCTTCGACGCGGCCCTCGCGACCGGGCACACGGTGCTCGTGCCCACCGGGCTCGATGTCACCGGCATCCGCGCGCAGCGGGCGCCGAGCCCGCTGTCCCCGCTGCTCGCCGACCTCGTTCCCGCTCAGGCCGCGCCCGGTGGCCGGGAGAGCGACACCGGCCAGGACGGCTCGCTGCGCGGGCGGCTCGCCGGGCTGCCCGAGGCCGAACAGCGCGACCTGCTGCTGGACGTCCTCCGCATGCACATCGCCACCGTCCTGGGCCACAGCTCGCCGCCCGCCATCGACCCCGGAACCTCCTTCAAGGACCTGGGCTTCGACTCGCTCGCGGGCATCGAACTTCTCATCGTGCTCGGCGAGGCGCTGGGGCTGCACCTGCCGTCCACCATGCTGTTCGACCACCCCACCCCCGCCGCCCTGATCACCCACCTCAAGGACGAACTGGTCGGCGACGCCCCGCCGCCGCTCGCCCCCGCCGAGGCACCGGACACCGCGAGCACCCCGCGCGCCGCCGACGCCATGGTCAGCAGCACCTCCGCGCCCGCCGTGGACGACGACGAGCCGATCGCGGTCATCGGCATGGGGTGCCGCTTCCCCGGTGGCGCCAGCACGCCGGAAGAGCTGTGGCGGCTGGTGGCCGAGGGCCGCGACGCGGTGGGGGCGTTCCCCGACAACCGCGGCTGGGACCTCGACGGCCTGTACGACCCCGACCCCGATGTGCGCGGCAAGACCTACGCCCGCGAGGGCGGCTTCCTGTACGACGCGGCCGAGTTCGACGCCGAGTTCTTCGGCATCAGCCCCCGTGAAGCCCTCGCGCTCGACCCCCAGCAGCGGCTGCTGCTGGAAACGGCCTGGGAGACGTTCGAGGACGCGGGGCTCCGGCCCGACACCTTGAGCGGCAGCGCCACCGGCGTCTTCGCCGGAGTCGTCACCCAGGAGTACGGCTCCCTCGTCCACGAGGGCAGCGAGCCCGTCGACGGCTTCCTGCTGACAGGTACGACGGCGAGTGTGGCGTCCGGGCGGGTGGCGTACACCTTCGGCTTCGAGGGCCCGGCGGTCACCGTCGACACCGCGTGCTCCTCCTCACTGGTGGCACTCCACATGGCGTGCCAGTCGCTGCGGAGCGACGAATGCTCCATGGCGCTCGCGGGTGGCGCCACCGTCATGGCGAATGCCGGGATGTTCCTGGAGTTCAGCCGCCAGCGCGGGCTGGCGCCCGACGGCCGCTGCAAGTCCTTCTCCGCGGCCGCCGACGGCACGATCTGGGCCGAGGGCGCGGGCATGGTCCTGCTCGAACGCCTCTCCGACGCCCAGGCCAACGGCCACACCGTGCTGGCCGTCATACGCGGCTCCGCGGTCAACCAGGACGGCGCCAGCAACGGCCTCACCGCCCCGAACGGACCGTCCCAGCAGCGCGTCATCAACGCCGCATTGGCGAGCGCCGGGCTGACTCCCGACCAGGTGGACGCGGTGGAGGGGCACGGCACCGGCACCACGCTCGGCGACCCCATCGAGGCGAAGGCGCTGCTCGCCACCTACGGACAGAACCGCGAAGAGCCGCTGTGGCTCGGCTCGTTCAAGTCCAACATCGGCCACGCCCAGGCGGCCGCGGGCATCGGTGGCGTCATCAAGATGATCCAGGCCATGCGCCACGCCACCCTGCCCAAGACCCTCCACGTCGATGAGCCCAGCCCGCACATCGACTGGACCACCGGCAGCGTGCGGCTGCTCACCGAGGCCCGGCCCTGGCCCGACAACGGCCACCCCCGTCGCGCCGCCGTCTCCGCGTTCGGCATCAGCGGCACCAACGCCCACCTCGTGCTCGAACAAGCCCCCACCACCCCCATCGCAGAACCTTCAACGCACACCACACCGCGGCCGACCACGGTCCCCTGGATCCTGTCCGCCAAGAGCGAGCAGGCCCTGCGGGCCCAGGCCCAGCAGCTGCGCACCCACCTTGAGCTGAGCCCCGAGCCGCACCCGGACCGAGTCGCATACGCACTCACCACCACACGGTCCCTCTTCCACCACCGTGCCGTGGTGGTGGCGGACGAGCCCGAGGCATTCGACCGCGCCCTGGACGCCCTCACCCGCGGCGAACCGTCCCCGGCCGTGGTCCGTGGCACCCCGCACCCGGGCAAGACGGCCTTCCTGTTCACCGGCCAGGGCGCCCAACGGGCAGGCATGGGACGACGGCTCTACGACACCTACCCGGCCTTCCGCGACGCGTTCGATGAGGTCTGCACCACGCTGGACCAGTACCTGGAAGCCGAGCGGCCGCTGAAGGACGTCGTCTTCGCCGAGGACCAGGGCCCGCTGAACCAGACCCGGTATACCCAGGCCGCACTGTTCGCCCTGGAAACCGCCCTCTACCGCCTCATCGAATCCTTCGGCATCACCCCCGACTACCTCACCGGCCACTCCATCGGCGAACTCACCGCCGCCCACATCGCCGGAGTTCTCACCCTGGACGACGCCTGCTACCTGGTCGCCGCCCGTGGCTCACTGATGCAGGCGCTCCCCACCGGGGGCGCCATGATCTCGGTGCGCGCCACAGAGGAGCAGATACGCCCGCTGCTGGACGGCCGCGAGCACGAGGTGGCCATCGCCGCCGTCAACGGCCCGGCCTCCCTGGTCATCTCCGGCGACGAACAAGCCACCACCGAAATCGCCACCACCCTCGCCGAGGACGGCATCAAGACCCGCAGGCTCACCGTCTCGCACGCGTTCCACTCGCCCCACATGGATCCCATGCTGGACGAGTTCGCACGCGTCGCAGGTGAACTGACCTACCGGCCACCGACCATCCCCCTCGTCTCGAACCTCACCGGGCAGCTCGCCGACCCCGACGAGATCACCACGCCCGCCTACTGGGCCCGCCACATCCGCGAAGCCGTCCGCTTCGGCGACGGCATCACCACCCTCCACACCCACGGCGTCCGCCACTACCTCGAACTCGGCCCCGACGCCACTCTCACCACCATGGCCCAGGACAGCCTGGCCGACGACACCGACGACATCGCGTTCATCCCCGTCCTCCACCGGGAGCGGGATGAGAACCACACCTTCCTCACCGCCCTGGCCACCGCGCACACCCACGGCGTCCACGTCCGCTGGACTCCACTGATCGGCGAGACCACCACTCCCCTCGCGCTTCCGACCTACCCGTTCCAGCGTCAGCGCTTCTGGCTGGAAAGGCCCAGGCCCACCGCGGGTGCCGACGGCCTGGGGCTGACGGCGACCGGCCATCCGGTGCTGACCACCTTGGCCGAACTTCCCAACGGGGGCGGACACCTCTTCACCGGCCGGGTCTCCGGATCCGACCCCGCCTGGGTAGCCGAGCACGCCATCTTCGGCGCGATGATCGTGCCCGGTGTGGCCTTCGTCGATCTCCTCCTCCACGCCGCGCGCCACGTGGACTGCGATCACATCGAGGAACTCACTCACCATGTGTTCCTCGCCGTACCGGAGCGCGGCGCGCTCCAGCTACGGGTCCTGGTCGAACCGGCGGACGACTCCGGGCGGCGCTCCCTCGCGGTCTACTCCCGGCCGGAGGACGCCCCGGCCGAGAACGAGTGGACCTGCCATGCCACGGGCGTGCTCGCGGCCGAAGAGAGGGAAGCGCCCTCGACGGCGGGCGTGCTGACGGACGACGTCTGGCCTCCGGCCTCCTCCGTCCCCATGGACACGGAGGAGTTCTACCGACGGGTCACCGACGCGGGCTTCGGCTACGGACCGCTGTTCCGAGGGATGCGGGCGGCCTGGCGGGACGGGGACACCACGTACGCGGAGGTGTCCCTTCCCACGGACGCGGACCCGGGCGCGTACGGCATCCATCCCGGTCTGCTCGACTCGGCGCTCCAGCCCGCCGCGCTGGTCGCGGGACACGAGGCTGCGGACGACACCATCAGGGTGCCGTTCTCGTGGAGTGGCGTAACCCTCCACGCGACGGGGGCGAGGGCCCTGCGGATCCGCCTCATGTGGCCCACACCGGACACGGTGTCGCTGGTCATCGCGGATCAGACGGGTGCGCCGGTGATGACGATCGACGCCCTCATCATGCGGTCGGTCGGCGCCGACCAGCTCGCCGCCGCGCGTGCGGCCGACGCCGGAGAGCTGTACGAGGTCGACTGGCTGGCCGTCCCGACACCCGAGGAGGAGCTGCAGGGCACGGTCGAGGTCCCGCAGGACGCGGTGGCGCTGCCGACCGCGCAGCGGGACGACGGCACCACCGGCCCCGAGGTGTTCGTCACGTGGTGTGTCTCGCAGAACTCCGAGAACTCCGAGAACGGCGCCGACCCGGCCCAGTCCACCCGCTCCCTCACCCACCGCGTGCTCGGCCTCGTCCAGGCGGTCGTGTCCGATGACCGGCCGGACTCCCGCCTGGTGATCCTCACCAGGGGCGCGATGTCCACGGGCACCGGGGACGAGCCCACCGACCTGGCCGGAGCGGCGGTCTGGGGGCTGATCCGTACGGCTCAGTCGGAACACCCGGACCGGTTCACACTGATCGACCTGGACGGCTCGGATTCCTCGCTCACGGCCGTTCCGGCCGCCCTCGCCACGGCAGAACCCCAACTCGCCGTGCGCGACGGCGCGCTGCTGGCCCCTCGCCTCGCCCGTCCCGACACCGGCACGGAAGCCGCCACGGAAACCGACACCCCTGACACCTCACCGGCGCGGTTCGACCCGGACAAGACCGTGCTCATCACCGGTGGAACCGGCGCCCTGGGCACGCTCCTCGCGCGCCATCTGGTCAGCACGTACGGCGCCAGGAGGCTGCTGCTCATCAGCCGTAGCGGGCCGCGGGCAGCGAGCACCATCGCCGCAGAACTCTCCGAACTCGGCGCCGAGGTCACGATCGCGGCCTGCGACGCCGCCGACCGGCAGTCGCTGGAAACCCTGCTCGGAAGCCTGCCGGAGGAGCATCCGCTCGGCGCGGTGGTGCACTGCGCCGGGACACTGGACGACGGCATTGTGACGGCGCTCAGCCCTGAGCGGTTCGACGGAGTGCTCCGCCCGAAGGTGGACGCCGCGTGGAACCTCCATCTGCTGACCCGCGACCTGGACCTGGACACGTTCGTGCTGTTCTCGTCGGCGGTCGGTGTCCTCGGCTCTCCCGGGCAGGCCAACTACGCGGCCGCCAACAGCTTCCTGGACGGACTCGCCCAGCACCGCCGGGCGTGCGGGCTGCCCGCGACGTCGCTCGCCTGGGGCCTGTGGGATCAGGGCGGCGGCATGGCAGGCACCCTCGATGAGCAGGACCGGGCGCGCATGAGCCGCAACGGGCTGCTGCCGATGCCCGCCGAACAGGCACTCGCACACTTCGACGCGGCGCTGGAGGCGGCCCCGGCGGTGGTGGTCCCGGCCAAGCTCGACCTGGCGGGCCTGCGCGCCCGCGCCACATCCGCCCCGGTGGCGCCGATCTTCCGCGGTCTGGTCCGCACACCGCTGCGCAGCGCCGCGCAATCGGCCACGGCCGGAGGGGGCACGGGCGGGCTGCGGCAGTCGCTCATGGGACACCCCGAGCCCGAGCAGGAGCGGATCGTGCTGGACTTCCTGCGCGGTCATGTGGCCACCGTCCTCGGACATGGCTCGCCCGACGCCATCGACCCCGTGCACTCGTTCAAGGACCTCGGATTCGACTCGCTCAGCTCGGTGGAGCTGCGCAACTCGCTCAACAAGGCGTCCGGGATGCGCCTCCCCTCCACGCTGTTGTTCGACTACCCGACCCCCGCGGTGCTGGCGACCTACATACGTGGCGAGCTGATGGGCAGCGGGCAGGCGGAGGCCGGTGCCCAGGTGGCCCGGCGCACCGCCCGTACCGCACCGGCGAGCACCGACACGGCCGAGCCGATCGCGATCGTGGGCATGGGGTGCCGTTTCCCCGGTGGCGCGAGCACGCCGGAGGAGCTGTGGCGGCTGGTGGCCGAGGGCCGGGACGCGGTGGGGGCGTTCCCGGACAACCGCGGCTGGGACGTCGAGAACCTCTACGACCCCGACCCCGATGTGCGCGGCAAGACCTACGTCCAAAAGGGCGGCTTCCTCTACGACGCCGACCGCTTCGACCCCGAGTTCTTCGGCATCACCCCACGTGAAGCGCTCGCGCTCGACCCGCAGCAGCGGTTCCTTCTGGAAACCGCCTGGGAGTCGTTCGAGGACGCGGGGATCCGGCCCGAGACCCTGCGCGGCAGCGCCACCGGAGTCTTCGCCGGAGTGGCCGCCCAGGAGTACGTCTCGCTGACCCACCACGGCGGCGAACCCGTCGAGGGCTATCTGCTGACGGGTACGACGGCGAGTGTCGCGTCCGGGCGGGTGGCGTACACCTTTGGCTTCGAGGGCCCGGCGGTCACCGTAGACACCGCGTGCTCGTCCTCGTTGGTGGCACTCCACCTGGCCTGCCAGTCGCTGCGGAGCGGCGAGTCCACCATGGCCTTGGCCGGTGGAACCACGATCATGGCCAATGCCGGGATGTTCCTGGAGTTCAGCCGTCAGCGCGGGCTGGCGCCCGACGGCCGGTGCAAGTCCTTCTCCGCGGCCGCCGACGGCACGATCTGGGCCGAGGGCGCGGGCATGGTCCTGCTCGAACGCCTCTCCGACGCCCAGGCCAACGGCCACACCGTCCTGGCCGTCATCCGCGGCTCCGCCGTCAACCAGGACGGCGCCAGCAACGGCCTGACCGCCCCCAACGGACCGTCCCAGCAGCGCGTCATCAACGCCGCGCTGGCGAGCGCCGGGCTCACCCCCGACCAGGTGGACGCCGTCGAAGGCCATGGCACCGGCACCACCCTCGGCGACCCCATCGAGGCCCAAGCCCTGCTCGCCACCTACGGGCGGGATCGCGAAGAGCCCCTGTGGCTTGGCTCCTTCAAGTCCAACATCGGCCACGCCCAGGCGGCGGCCGGTATCGGTGGCGTCATCAAGATGATCCAGGCCATGCGCCACGCCACCCTGCCCAAGACCCTTCATGTCGACGAGCCCAGCCCGCACATCGACTGGGACTCGGGCAACGTCCGACTCCTCACCGAGGCCCGCGCCTGGCCCGCCACCGACCACCCCCGCCGCGCCGCCGTCTCCTCCTTCGGCATCAGCGGCACCAACGCCCACCTCATCCTCGAACAGGCCCCCGCGGCTCACGTCACAGAGCCCCCGAGCCACACCACCACCGTCCCCTGGCTCCTCTCCGCCAAGACCGAACAAGCCCTCCGCGACCAGGCCCAGCGGCTGCGCACCCACCTTGAGGCGAGCACCGAGCTTCGCCCGAACCGAGTCGCGTACGCACTCGCCACCACACGGTCGCTCTTCGACCACCGCGCTGTGGTGGTGGCGGACGAGCGCGAGGGATTCGACCGCGCGCTGGACGCCCTCACCCGCGGCGAGCCCTCCCCGGCCGTGGTCCGCGGCACGCCCCACCCGGGCAAGACCGCGTTCCTGTTCACCGGCCAGGGCGCCCAACGGGCAGGCATGGGACGACGGCTCTACGACACCCACCCGGCCTTCCGCGACGCGTTCGACAAGGTCTGCACCACCCTCGACGGCCATCTCGGCGCGGAACAGCCGCTGAAGGACGTCATCTTCGCCGAGGACCAGGGACCGCTGAACCAGACCCGGCATACCCAGGCCGCACTGTTCGCCCTGGAAACCGCCCTCTACCGCCTCATCGAATCCTTCGGCATCACACCCGACTACCTCACCGGCCACTCCATCGGCGAACTCACCGCCGCCCACATCGCCGGAATCCTCACCCTCGACGACGCCTGCCGCCTGGTCGCCGCGCGCGGCACCCTCATGCAGGCGCTTCCCTCCAACGGAGCGATGATCTCCGTACGGGCCACCGAAGACGACGTTCGCCCTCTACTCGAAGGCCGCGAGCACGAGGTGGCCATCGCCGCCATCAACGGCCCCACCTCCCTGGTCCTCTCCGGCGACGAACAAGCCACCACCGAAATCGCCACCACCCTGACCGAAGGCGGCATCAAGACCCGACGGCTCACCGTCTCCCACGCGTTCCACTCCCCCCACATGGACCCCATGCTGGACGAGTTCGCACGCGTCGCAGGCGAACTCACCTACCACTCCCCCACCATCCCCCTCGTCTCCAACCTCACCGGGCGGCTCGCCGACCCCGACGAGATCACCACCCCCGCCTACTGGGTACGCCACATCCGCGAAGCCGTCCGCTTCGGCGACGGCATCACCACCCTCCACACCCACGGCGTCCGCCACTACCTCGAACTCGGCCCCGACGCAACCCTCACCACCATGGCCCAGGACTCCCTGCCGGAAGACGTCGGCGCCACCCTCGTCCCCACCCTCCACCGCGACCGGGACGAGAACCACACGCTCCTCACCGCCCTCGCCACCGCACACACCCACGGCATCGCCGTCGACTGGGCTCCCCTGACCGGCGGAACCAGCACCCCCCTCACGCTTCCCACCTACCCCTTCCAACGCCGGCGCTACTGGCTGGAGACGGCGAAGCCCAGCGCCCCGAACACCTCCACCCACCCCCTCCTCACCGCGGCGATCACCCTCCCCGACGGGGAAGGCGCCGTGTTCACCGGTGAGGTCTCACTCAAGGCCCAGCCGTGGCTGAGCGATCACGTCGTCCACGGGACGGTGGTGCTGCCGGGCGTGGCCTTCGTGGATCTGCTGCTGCACGCGGCCGGGTATGTCGGATGCGAGCAGATCGAAGAGCTGACGCACCATGCCTTCCTGGCCGTGCCGGAGCGGGGTGCCCGGCAGCTGCGGCTCACCGTGGGCGCCGCGGACGAGGCAGGGCGGCGGTCGTTCTCGCTGTTCTCGTCGGAGAGCGACGCGGCCGAGGAGACGGCCGAGTGGACCCGACACGCCAGTGGCTTCCTCGCCGAATCCGCGCCGGAGCCCGCGTTCGATCTCACGGCGTGGCCGCCCGCCGAGGGCGAGTCCGTCGACATCGAGGAGTTCTACCGCGGGTTCGTCGGGCGCGGATACGAGTACGGGCCGCTGTTCCGGAGCTTCCGGGCGGGCTGGCGGGTCGGCGACACCCTCTACGCGGAGATCGCGCTCCCGGACGGCACGGACCCCGAGGCGTACGGCGTCCACCCCGCCCTCCTGGACTCGGCGCTGCACCCGCTGATGCTGTTCTGGTACGAGTCGGAGCGCGTACGGCTGCCCTTCTCCTGGAGCGGTGCGGCACTGCACGCCGTCGGACCGTCCCGGTTGCGGGTGCGGCTGTCCCGCGCGGAGCGGGACGTGATGTCCCTCTCCGTGGCCGACGCCACCGGCGCCCCCGTGCTCACCATCGGCGGGCTGGCCATGCGCGAGGTGGCCCCGGATCAGCTGGCCGCCGCCCGGGCCCGGCAGAGCGACGCCCTGTACGAGCCGGGCTGGCTCCCCGTGTCCGCGCCCGCGTCGCAGAGCAGCGGCCCGTGGGCGGTGGTCGGCGCGGCGGAGGTGGCCAAGGCGCTCCGTACCGCCGGAATCGACGCCGTGCACCACTCCACGCTCGCCGCGCTCGGTGCGGAGGGCGCCAAGCCACCGCAGATCGTGGTGGCGGGTCCTGCCCGTTCCGATGGCGGCGATCTGGCGGCGGACGCGCACACTGCGGCCAGCGAACTCCTCGCTCTGGTACAGGAGTTCGTCTCCGACGACGCCCTCGCCGACGCGCGGTTGGCGGTGCTGACCCGGGGGGCGGTGGCCGCGGCGGACGGTGAGCGGGTGCCGGATCCGGCGGCGGCCACCGTGTGGGGGCTGATGCGCACGGCGGACGCGGAGTATCCGGGCCGGTTCGTGCTCGTCGATCTGGACGGGTCGGACGCCTCGTACCGCGCGCTCCCGGCGGCGCTCGCCACCGGAGAGCCGCAGCTCGCCATACGCGACGGAGAGCTGCGCGTGCCCCGGCTGGTGCGCGCGACGCTGCCCGCGCCGGAGACCGACGACGGAGGGAACGCCACCCGGCTCGACCCCGAGGGGACCGTGCTCATCACCGGTGGCACCGGCACCCTCGGCGGCCTGCTGGCCCGGCACCTGGTGGAGCGGCACGGCGTACGGCATCTGCTGCTGGCCAGTCGGCGCGGACCGGCGGCGGACGGCGCGACGGAGCTGGCCGCCGGGCTGAAGGAACTGGGCGCCGACGTTTCCCTCGCCGCCTGCGACACCGCGGACGCCGAGGCGGTGGCCGGACTGCTGCGGTCGATTCCCGGCGCCCATCCGCTGACCGGGGTGTTCCACACGGCCGGGGTTCTGGACGACGCCGCCCTCGCCTCGATGACACCGGAGCGGCTGTCGGCGGTGCTGCGGCCCAAGGTCGACGCCGCCTCCCATCTGCACCGGCTGACGGAGGACATGGACCTGGCCGCGTTCGTGCTGTTCTCTTCCGCGGCGGGGGCGATCGGCAACGCGGGGCAGGCCAACTACGCCGCGGCGAACACCTTCCTCGACGGGCTCGCCGCCCACCGCCGAGGACGGGGCCTGCCGGGCCTCTCGCTGGCGTGGGGCCTGTGGGCGCAGACCAGCGAACTGACCGCGGGTCTTGACCCGGCCGGGCGGGCGCGGCTGGGCCGCGGTGGCATCGGCGCGATGCGCACGGCGCAAGCCCTCGGCCTGCTCGACCTCGCCCTGAACTCGCCCCAGGCGCTCCTGGTGCCCGCGAAGCTGGACCTGGCGCGGCTGGGCGAGGGCGATGCGCCCATCCCCGCCGTGTTGCAGGGGCTGGTCCGCTCCCGGGCCCGGCGGGCCGCCGCCGCGGGCGGTGCGGCGGACCCGGACACGTTGCGGCAGCGGCTCGCCCCGCATGACGAGGCCACGCAGCTGGACATCCTCCTCACGTATCTCCGTGGGCAGGTCGCCGCGGTGCTGGGCCACGGCTCGCCGGACGCCATCGACGCCGACAGCGGCTTCCTGGAGATGGGGCTCGACTCGCTCACCACCGTCGAGTTCCGCAACAACCTCAACCACGCCACCGGCCTCCGGCTGCCTCCCACCACCCTGTTCGACTACCCCACACCGGTCCAGCTGGCCGCCATGCTGCGTGCCGAACTGGCACCCGAGCGGGCCCCCGACGAGGTGCCGCAGCCGCTGGTGGCCGAGTTGGACCGGCTGGAGAGCGGTCTGCGGAGCGCCGTCCCCGGTGTCCGTACCGCGGTCGCCGCGCGCATGCGGGATCTTCTGCTGACGCTGGACGGTCCGGACGCCCCGGAGGACGCCGGACCGGAGGGCATGACGATCGAATCCGCGACGGACGACGAGATCTTCGACTTCATCGACAACGAGCTGGGGCTCTCATGACCCGGCCAGGGGCCCGCCGACGGGCTCGGCAACTCAGGAGGAGCGGCGTCGCATCATGAACGAGGACAAGCTGCGCGACTATCTGAAGCGGGTGACGGCCGACCTCCAGCGCACCCGTCAGCGGCTGGCCGAGGCGGAGTCCCGGAACAGTGAGCCGATCGCGGTCGTGGGCATGGCCTGCCGGTTCCCCGGCGGGGCCACCACGCCCGAGGGGCTGTGGGAGCTGGTGTCCGAGGGGCGTGACGCGGTGGGCCCGTTCCCGGACAACCGCGGCTGGGATCTGGACGGCCTGTACGACCCGGATCCCCTCGCCACCGGGAAGACCTACGCCCGCGAGGGCGGCTTCCTGTACGACGCCGACCGCTTCGATCCGGAGTTCTTCGGCATCAGTCCCCGTGAAGCCCTCGCGCTCGACCCGCAGCAGCGGCTGCTCCTCGAAACCAGCTGGGAGTGCGTGGAGAGCGCCGGGCTGTCCCCGGGCGAGCTGCGCGGCAGCCGTACCGGGGTGTTCAGCGGGGTGTCCGGGCACGAGTACGCCTCGCTCATCCACCGGGGCCCGGAGGATGTCGAGGGCCATCTGCTGACCGGTACGACCCTCAGCGTGGCCTCCGGGCGGATCGCGTACACGCTCGGTCTGGAGGGCCCGGCGGTCACCGTGGACACCGCGTGCTCGTCCTCGCTGGTGGCACTCCACATGGCCTGCCAGTCGCTGCGGAACGACGAGTCCACCATGGCGCTGGCCGGTGGCGCCGCGGTGATGCCGACGCCGGGGATGTTCGTGGAGTTCAGCCGCCAGCGCGGACTGGCGCCCGACGGCCGGTGCAAGTCCTTCTCCGCCGCGGCCGACGGCACCACCTGGGCCGAGGGCGCGGGCACGATCCTGCTCGAACGGCTCTCCGACGCCCAGGCCAACGGCCACACCGTCCTGGCCGTCATCCGCGGCTCGGCGGTCAACCAGGACGGCAAGAGCAGCCAGCTGAGCGCGCCCAACGGCCCCGCCCAGCAGCGGGTCATCCACGCCGCCCTGGCCAACGCCGGGCTCGCCCCGGACCAGGTGGACGCGGTGGAGGGCCACGGCACCGGCACCACCCTGGGCGACCCCATCGAGGCCCAAGCCCTGCTCGCCACCTACGGACAGAACCGCGAAGAGCCGCTGTGGCTCGGCTCGTTCAAGTCCAACATCGGCCACGCCCAGGCCGCCGCGGGCATCGGTGGCGTCATCAAGATGATCCAGGCCATGCGCCACGCCACCCTGCCCAAGACCCTCCACGTCGACGAGCCCAGCCCGCACATCGACTGGACCACCGGCGATGTCCAGCTCCTCACCGAGGCCCGCGCCTGGCCCGCCACCGACCACCCCCGCCGCGCCGCCGTCTCCTCCTTCGGCATCAGCGGCACCAACGCCCACCTCATCCTCGAACAAGCCCCCACCGCTCCCGCCGCAGAACCCCCGAGCCACACCACCACCGTCCCCTGGCTCCTCTCCGCCAAGACCGAACAAGCCCTCCGCGACCAGGCCCAACGACTCCTCGACCACACCACCGAACACCCCACCCTCCACCCCACCGACATCGCCCACACGCTCGCCACGGCCCGCGCCACCTTCGACCATCACGCCGCCGTCGTCGGTGCCACGCGCGACGAACTCCTCGCCCAGCTCCACGCGCTCGCCCAGGACCCCGCCCGCGCCGCTCTCCCCGCCCGGCCCCGCACCAAGAAGGTCGCGTTCCTCTTCACCGGCCAGGGCGCCCAGCACCCGGGCATGGGCCGCGGGCTGTACGACGCCTACCCCACCTTCCGCGACGCGTTCGACCACGTGTGTGCCGCCCTCGACCGCCACCTCACGGCCGAACGCCCCCTGAAGGACGTCGTCTTCGCCGACGACCCCACCCTCCTCAACCAGACCCGCTACACCCAGCCCGCCCTGTTCGCGCTCCAGACCGCCCTCGCCCGGCTCCTCACCGAGGACTTCGGCATCGACCCCAGCCACGTCATCGGCCACTCCATCGGTGAGATCGCCGCCGCCCACACCGCGGGGGTCCTCCCGCTGGACGACGCCTGCCGCCTGGTCGCGGCCCGTGGCACCCTCATGCAGGCCCTGCCGCCCGGTGGCGCCATGGTCGCCGTCGAGGCGACCGAGGACGAGGTGGCCCCGCGTCTCACCGAACGCGTCGGCATCGCGGCCGTCAACGGACCCCGCGCGGTCGTCGTCTCCGGCGACGAGACCGACGTCACCGCCCTCGCCGAGGAGTTCTCCGGTCAGGGGCGGCGCACCCGCCGCCTCACCGTCAGCCACGCCTTCCACTCGCCGCGTATGGACCCCGTCCTCGACGGATTCCGCGAGGTCGCCGAGACCCTGACGTACGCGCCGCCACGTATCCCCCTGGTGTCCACCCTGACCGGGAAGGCCGTCACCGCGTTCGACGCCGCCTACTGGACCGAGCACATCCGCCGCACCACCCGCTTCCACGACGGCCTCACCGCGCTCCACGGCCTCGGCGTCACCACCTGTCTGGAGATCGGCCCCGACGCCGTCCTCACCGCGCTCACCCGGGAGGCGCTGCCCGAGGCCGCCGCCGTACCGCTGCTGCGCCCCCGTCATCACGAGCCGACCAGCCTGGTCACCGGGCTTGCCCAGGCGCACGCCTACGGCGTCGCCGTCGACTGGAAGGGGTTTCTCGCGAAGCGCGGTGGCCGGAGCGTCGCCCTTCCCACGTATGCCTTCCAGCGCCGCCGCTACTGGCTCGGCGCGCCCGACCCGGCCGGTTCACCCGCGGGTCTGGGGCTGGAGCCCGCCTCGCATCCGCTGCTGGCCACCGCCACCGAACTCCCGGACGGCAGCCATCTGTTCACGGGCCGGGTGACGCTGGCCGACCATGCGTGGCTCGGCGACCACATCGTCATGGGGACCGTCATCCTCCCCGGCACCGCCTTCGTGGAGCTGGCGTTCCACGCCGCCCATACGGTGGGGACCGACGAGATAGCGGAACTCGTCCTGAATGCCCCCGTCACGTTCGGCGCCCAGGGCGCCGCGCTGCTCCAGGTCATCGTCGGGCCCGAGGATCCTGCCACGGGCCGCGCCCTGACCATCAGGTCCCGCTCGGCGGAGGACCACTCGTGGACCGAGAACGCCACCGGCCACCTGAGCGCGGCCGTGCCGGTCGCCTGACCGCCCGCGTACGCGCCACGCCACAGGGCCGGACACCATCGGAGGTGTCCGGCCCTGTGGCGTGGCGGGATCAGGCGGCGCGTCCCACCCGGAGCGGGGTGAACGGCACAGCCGAGGCGTGCGGGGCGGTGTCGGTGAGGTAGGCGGCCATGGCCTCGGCGGTGATGGGGGTGAGCTGGACTCCCATGCGGAAGTGGCCGGTGGCCAGGTAGACGTCAGGGACGGCGGTCGGGCCGATGAGCGGGAGGCCGTCGGGCGAGGCGGGGCGGAGGCCCGCGCTGATCTCGGCGAACCGCAGGGCGCCGACGCCGGGGATGACCTCGGCGGCGCGGGCCAGCAGGTCGCGGGTGCCGTCGGCGGTGACGGTCTCGTCGTAGCCGCGCTCCTCGTAGGTGGAGCCGATGACGAGTTCGCCGTCCAGCCGGGGAACCAGGTACAGCGACGAGCCCTTGGAGAGGGCGCGGGAGGTCACGCCCAGCAGCGGCGGTTCGGAGTGCAGCCGGAGGATCTGGCCCTTGACGGGACGGATCTCGGGGATGGCGTCCTCGGGGAGGCCCCCGATGTGGTGCGTCCAGCACCCGGCGGCCAGGACGACGCGGTCGAAGGTCACCGCGTCGCCGTTGTCGAGGGTGACGGCGTGGTGGGCGACCCGGATGGCGCGCCGGCGGATGACGGTGCCGCCGAGGGCTTCGATGGCCGTGAGCAGCGCCGCGCTGAGGGTGCGCGGATCGACGGCGCCGTCGTCGGGTCCCAGCAGGCCGCCGAGGGCGGGGGCGAAGGCGGGCTGGAGCTTGGCGCACTCCTCGGGTGTGAGGCGTTCGCTGCGGATGCCGAGCGACTCCCGGAAGGACTCCTGAAACTCCAGGACGCGGAGGGCGTCCTCGTCGAAGGCCGCGTCCAGGACGCCGTCGCGCCGGAACCCGGCGGGGGCGAACTCCTCCAGCTCGGCGACGAAGGAGGGGTAGAGGTCGCGCGAGGCCAGGCACAGCCGCAGCAGGTCGTTCTCGCCGTCGATTTGCTCGCTGCTGGGCGGGAGCATGCCCGCCGAGGCGTGGGATGCCTTGGAGGCCGGGGCCGGGTCGATCACGGTGACGGTGACGCCGAGGCGCAGGGCCCGCCAGGCGGTGGCGAGGCCGATGACGCCTCCGCCGACGACAACGGTGTTCATGATGTGCTCTCCTGAAGAAGTCGCCGCAGCTGGGAGGCGAGGTCTGCGGGCGTCGGATGGTCGAAGGTGAGGGTCGCGGGCAGCCGCAGTCCGGTGGCGGCGGACAGGTGGCGGCTGAGTTCGAGGTTGCCGATGGAGTCGAGGCCGACGGTGTGGAACTCCCGGTCGGGGTCGATGTCGTCGGGGCCGTCGTAGCCGAGGACGGTGGCGGCCGCGGTGCGGACGCACTCCAGCACGGCGCCGTCGTGTTCGGCCTCGGGCAGGTCCGCCAGGCGGGCCCGCAGGGTGTCGGTCGCGGTGGGCCGGGGCGCCGAGCCGGGCGCCAGGTCGGCCAGGACGGGCGGGACGTTCCCGGTGAGGGCCGACTCGTTCAGCCGTACGGGCGCGAGGACGGCCTCGTCACCGGCGAGAGCGGCGTCGAAGAGGGTCAGGCCCTGGTCGTGGCCGAGCGGGGCGAAGCCGGAGCGCTTGATGCGGTTGAGGTCGGCGGTGGACAGCTCGGCGCCCATGCCGTCCTCGCTCTCCCACAGGCCCCAGGCGAGGGAGACGCCGCGCAGCCCGAGGGTGCGGCGGTGGTGGGCGAGGGCGTCGAGGACGGCGTTGGCGGCGGCGTAGTTGCCCTGTCCCGCGTTGCCGGTCAGCCCGGCGACGGACGAGAACACCACGAACGCGCAGTCCGGGTCGCGGATCAGCTCGTGCAGCTGGAGCGCGGCGTCGGCCTTGGGCCGCAGGACCGTATCCAGCCTGCGCGGCGTCAGGGTGTCGACCGTGGCGTCGGACAGCACACCCGCGGTGTGGATGACGGCGGAGGGTGCGGGGATGTCGGCCAGGGCGCGCGCCAACGCGGTGCGGTCGGCGGTGTCGCAGGCGATGACGTCGACGCGGGCGCCGAGCGCGGTGAGTTCGGCGGCCAGCTCGTCGGCGCCGGGGGCGTCCGGGCCGCGGCGGCTGAGCAGCACGAGGTGGCGGACGGTGTGCCGGGTGACCAGGTGCCGGGAGATGAGGCGGCCCAGGGCGCCGGTGCCGCCGGTGATGACGACGGTGCCCGTGAGGCTCGTACGGCCCGGTGGTGGCGGGCAGCGGACGAGGCGGGGCCGGAACAGGGCGCCGTGGCGCACGGCGAGTTGCGGTTCGCCGGAGGCCACGGCGGCGAGAAGGGCGCGGCCCGAGTCCTCGGGGTCGTCGACGTCGACGAGGACGAAGCGGCCGGGATGTTCCGACTGGGCGCTGCGCAGCAGGCCCCACACGGCCGCGCCCGGCAGGTCGGACAGGGCTTCCTGGGGGCGGGTCGCGAGGGCGCCGCTGCTGACCAGGACGAGGCGGGCGTCGGCGAGGCGTTCGTCGGCCGACCACTCCTGGACGAGCATCAGGGCGCGCTGTGCGGCCGAGCGCACCGGGGAGTCCTGGTCCGTGCAGGAGACCACGACCACGTCGGGTGCGGGCGTGCCGTCGCGGAGTGCGGAGTCGAGGGCGGCCAGGGAGGGGTAGGAGTCGAACGAGCGGCGGATGGACTTCAGGGCGCCCGTGACGCCGATGTGGTCGGTGCCGAGGAACGCCCAGCGCCGCTGGTCAGCGGCGGCCGACGGCTGCTCGACGGCCTTCCAGGCGACGCGCAGCAGCTGGGTGCGCTGTGCCGCGGCGTCGAGCTGGTCGGCGGTGACGGAGCGTCTGACCAGGGACTGGACCGTGACGACCGGTTCGCCGTCGTCGCCGGTCAGGGCCAGGGAAACACCGCCCTCGCCGGGCCGGGCGTGGACGCCGAGGCGCCGCGTGCCCGCCCGGTGGAGGCGCACCCCGCGCAGGGCGAAGGGCAGGAAGGTGCCCTCGTCGCGGTCGAGGCCCGGGACCAGCGCGGCCTGCAGCGCGGCGTCGAACAGCGCCGGGTGGAGGTGGTAGTCGCTCTCGCCGCCGGACGCGGCGCCGTCGAGCCGGGCTTCGGCGAAGACCTCCTCGCCGTCCGCCCACACGGCGCGCAGGCCGCGGAAGGCGGGCCCGTACGGGAGGCCGCGGTCGGCGAGACGGCGGTAGATGTGTGCGATGTCGACCTGCCGGGCTTCCTGGGGAAGTCCGGGCGGTTCCGGATTGCTCATGGTCGCCTCCGCGGGGCCGGGCGGGTCAGTTTTCGGGCGGGTTGGTGATGGCGGCGGCGATCTCGCCGTGGCTTTCGCCGCCCTGCTCATCCCAGTAGCGGCAGCGGGTGCGCAGCATCACCAGGGCGTCACGCAGATCGTTGGCGTCCCATTCGGCGATGTCGGCGATCTCGATCTCGCCGCGGAAGTGGCGGCCGCTCATGGCGGTGCGGAAGGTGCTCTTGAAGTCGGTGATGAACACGTCCGCGAGCTGCCGGGTCCAGAACTGCTCCATCGTCCACCGGGAGAACGGCGCGACCAGCGATTCCTTCACCGACTTGGCCATCAGGTAGTAGGCCATCTGGTTGAAGCAGATGTTGAACTCCACCGAGTTGAAGTGTCCGGTGTCGTCGATGTAGCAGGACTCGGGGATCAGGAAGGTGCAGGCGGCGCCGAGCCGTCCGCCGTCGAGGGGGTCGCCCGCCACCGTGACCGAGGCCGAGGTGAGGTATTCGCACCGCTTCGCCCGGTAGGGGGTGAGCACGCGGTGCAGCAGCGCCTCGTCGGTGGGGTAGACGCGCTGGTCGGTGTCGTCGAGCAACCGGGTCATGTCGGATCTCCTGATCGTTGCGCGGTGCGGAGGAGTTCGGCGAGGCTCATGTTCTGGATGGCCGCGGTGCGGTCCTCGATGTCCCGGCCCGGCTCCGCGCCCGGTGCGGCTTCCGGTGTGGTTTCCGGCTCGGTCAGGCCCAGTTCGTCCAGCAGGTGGCGGGTGAGGACGAGCGCGGTCGGATGGTCGAAGACGAGCGTCGCGGACAGGCGTTCCCCGACGGCCTCGCCGAGGGCGTTGCGGAACCGCACGGCGGCGAGGGAGTCGAAGCCCATGTCGCGGAACGACCGTTCGGCGTCGACCTCGTCGGCGTCGGCGAAGCCGAGGGTGGCGGCGGCCCGGTCGCGGACGACGTCGAGCAGGGCCTGTTCGCGGCGGGCGGGCGCCAGGCGGGCGAGCCGGTCGCGCAGGCTCTCGGCGGGCTCGGGGAGGGACGCGGCGGGGTCGACGGCCCGGCGGGCCGGGCCGCGTACCAGGTCGCGCATCAGATACGGCACGTCGGCGCGGCGCTGCCCCGTCAGGTCGAGCCGTACGGGCGCCAGGAACGCCCGGTCGAGCGCTCCGGCGGCGTCCAGCAGCGCCATGCCCTCGTCGGAGGCGAGGGGCAGGACGCCGTCGCGCCGCATGTCCGCCAAGTCGGCGGCCTCCAGCGCGCCGGTCATGCCGCTGGCCTCCTCCCACAGCCCCCAGGCCAGGGACTGCGCGGGCAGGCCATGGGCGCGGCGGTGCGCGGCGAGGCCGTCGAGGAAGGTGTTGGCGGCGGCGTAGTTGCCCTGACCGGCGCCTCCGGTCACGCCCGCGGCGGACGAGAACAGCACGAACGCCGAGAGGTCCTGACCGGCGGTGAGTTCATGGAGGTTGAGCGCCGCGTCGACCTTGGGGCGCAGCACGGTGGCCATCTTCTCCGGTGTCAGCGAGGAGATGATCCCGTCGTCGAGAACGCCCGCGGTGTGCACGACTCCGGCGAGGGTACGGCCCGCCAGCACGGCGGCCAGCGCGTCGCGGTCGGCGGCGTCGCAGGCGGCCACCTCGACGCGGGCGCCGAGCGCGGTGAGGTCGGCGGCCAGGCCGTCGGCGCCGGGCGCGCCGGGGCCGCGGCGGCTGGTGAGCAGCAGGTCGGTGACGCCGTGGGTTGTGACGAGGTGGCGGGCGACCAGGCCGCCCAGGGTGCCGGTGCCGCCGGTGATCAGCACGGTGCCGGGCCGGTCGCCGAAGGCGGTGGCGGGAGCGCCGTGTTCAGGTGCGGCCACGCGGGTCAGGCGCGGCCGGTGGAGGGTGCCGGAGCGCATGGCGAGCTGTGCTTCTCCGGTGGCCACCGCCGCGCCGAGACCGGCCTCGGTGGGGTCGGCGGCCCCCGTGCCGGAGGGGTCGAGGTCGAGGAGGACGATGCGCCCCGGGTTCTCGGTCTGGGCGCTGCGGACCAGCCCCCAGACCGCGGCCCCGGCGAGATCGGTGACGTCCTCGCCGTCCACCGCCACGGCGCCGCGGGTGACGACCACGAGCGTGGCGTCGTCGTCCCGTTCCTCCTCCGGCCAAGTCCGGAGGACCGCTAGCGCCTCGGCGGTCGCGGTGTGTACGGCCTCGGCGGTCGTGCCGCCCGCGCAGCGGTGCACGACCGTCCGGGACGGGGTGGCCTCGTGCGAGGTGGCGGGTGCCCAGGCGAGTTCGTACAGCGCGTCGTGGGACGCGTCCGCGGGTGTCAGGGGGCCGGTGGCCATCGGGCGCAGGACGAGCGAGTCGACGGAGGCGACGGGGCGGCCCGCGGTGTCGGTGAGGCGCAGCGCCACCTCGTCCTCGCCCAGCCGGGTCATCCGCAGTCTGAGCGCGGCGGCTCCCGAGGCGTGCAGATCGATCCCCGTCCAGGCGAACGGCAGCGTGACCCGCTCGGCGTCGGAGGCGAGCAGCGCGGTGGCGTGCAGCGCCGCGTCGAGTGCGGCCGGGTGCAGCCCGAACCGGGCGGCCTGGGCGGCGGCCTGCTCGGGCAGCGCGATGTCCGCGTACACCTCAAGGTCGCCGGAGCCGCCGGACCGCCAGGCGGCGCGCAGCCCCTGGAAGGCGGGGCCGTAGACCGGTCCGTCGGCGGACGACGGCGTGTAGAAGTCCGCCAGGTCGACCGGTTCGGCGCCCGGCGGCGGCCAGGGTGCGGGGCCGGGCGCCGGCTCCGGTCCGGCGTCGGCCAGCGTGCCCTGGGCGTGGCGGGTCCACGCGGTGTCGGCGGGGGCGTCGTCCGGCCGGGAGTGGATCGACACGGTGCGCAGATCGGCGCCGACGACGACCTGAATCGCCACGCCGCCGCGCGCCGGGAGGGCGAGCGGCGTCTCCAGCGTCAGGTCCGCCACGCGCCCCCGGCCCACCTCGTCACCGGCGCGGACGGCCAGTTCCACGAAGCCGGAGCCGGGGAACAGGACGGTGCCGCCGACGGCGTGGTCCGCCAGCCACGGCTGGGCGGAGCGCGACAGCCGCCCGGTGAGCAGCACTCCCCCGGCCCCGGCGACCGGCACCGCCGCGCCCAGCAGCGGATGGTCGGCGGGCAGCTGGCCGATGCCCCGCGCGTCGCCGGTGTGTTCGGGCGCGGGCAGCCAGTACCGCTTGCGCTGGAACGGGTACGTGGGCAGGTCCACGCGCCGGGCTCCGGTTCCGGCGAACCGGGTCTCCCAGTCGACGGTGGCGCCCCGTACGTACGCCTCGGCCAGCGAGGTGAGGAAGGTGCGCGGGCCTCCGGCGTCGCGGCGCAGCGTGCCGACGAGGGTGGCGGCCGCCCCGGCGGATTCGGCGGTCTCGCCGAGCCCGGCCAGCAGGCCCGGGTGCGGGCTGGCCTCCACGAAGATCTCGAAGCCGTCGGCCAGCAGCGCCCGCGTGGTCTCCTCGAACCGTACGGGCTGCCGCAGGTTGGTGTACCAGTACGCGGCGTCCAGACCCTCGGTGTCCAGCTGCCCGGCGGTGACGGTGGAGTAGAACGGGATGGCCGAGGCGCGCGGGGTCAGACCGGTCAGCTCGGCGAGCAGCCGGTCGCGGATCTCCTCCACGAACACCGAGTGGGAGGCGTAGTCCACGCGGATGCGTCGGGTCTGGACCCCCTCGGCGTCCAGCCGGTCCCGCAGCTCGTCCAGCGCCCGCGGGTCGCCACAGACGACGACGGAGCCGGGGCCGTTGATGACGGCGAGCTGGAGGCGGCCGTCCCAGTCGGCCAGGTGTCCGGAGGTGACGTCGGCGGACAGGGCCACCGACATCATGCCGCCCCGGCCCGCCAGGTCCTGGCGGATGACTCGGCTGCGCAGGGCGACGACGCGCGCGCCGTCCTCCAGCGACAGCGCTCCGGCGACGCAGGCGGCGGCGATCTCGCCCTGGGAGTGGCCGACGACGGCGGCCGGTTCGACCCCGGCGGCGCGCCACGCCTCGGCCAGGGACACCATCAGCGCCCACAGCGCGGGCTGTACGACGTCGACGGCCTCCAGCGGCGGTGCGCCGGGCGCGCCGTGCAGCACGTCGAGCAGGTCCCAGTCGACGTACGGTTCCAGGGCCTTGGCGCATTCGCCGAGGCGGGTGGCGAAGGCCGGTGAGTGCTCCAGCAGTTCCACGCCCATGCCGGGCCACTGCGAGCCCTGCCCGGGGAAGACGAACACGGCGCGCGGGTCGCCGCGCCGCACGCCCTGGACGACGGAGGCGGGCGTCTTCCCGGCCGCCACCGCGTCGAGCCCGGCGAGCAGCCCGTCGCGGTCGCCGTCCACGATCACGGCCCGGTGTTCCAGCGCGGCGCGGCCACGGGCGAGCGAGGCGGCGACGTCGAGGGGGTCGGTGCTGAGGTTGCCGCGCAGCTGGGCGGCGATGCGCGCCGCTTGGGCGCGCAGCGCCTCGGCGGATGCCGCCGAGAGGGTCAGCGGCACGACCGGGGGCCGCTCGCCGCGCGGTTCGCGCGGGCCGGACGGCGGCGCCTCCTCCAGCACCACATGGGCATTGGTGCCGCTGACGCCGAACGAGGACACCGCGGCGCGCCGCGGGCGGCCGTGTCCCGGCCACTCCCTGGCCTCGGTGAGCAGTTCGACGGCGCCCTCGGTCCAGTCGATGTGCGGGGAGGGGGTGTCGGCGTGCAGGGTGCGGGGCAGCACACCGTGGCGCATCGCCATCACCATCTTGATGACGCCCGCCACTCCGGCGGCGGCCTGGGTGTGTCCCAGGTTGGACTTGACCGATCCCAGCCACAGCGGTTCGCCGTCCGCGCCCCGCTCCTGCCCGTACGTGGCCATCAGCGCCTGGGCCTCGATCGGGTCGCCGAGGGTGGTGCCGGTGCCATGGCCCTCGACCACGTCGACGTCGGCGGGGGTCAGGCCCGCGGCGGCCACGGCCTGCCGGATCACCCGCGCCTGTGCGGGCCCGTTGGGCGCGGACAGGCCGTTGGACGCGCCGTCCTGGTTGACGGCCGAGCCGCGGACCACCGCGAGCACCGGGTGTCCGGCGCGGCGCGCGTCCGACAGGCGTTCCAGCAGCAGCAGTCCCGCGCCCTCGCCCCAGCCGGTGCCGTCGGCGGACGCGCCGTACGCCTTGCAGCGGCCGTCGGCGGCGAGTCCGCCCTGCAGGCTCATCCCGATGAACGTCTCGGGCGTGGCCATCACGGTGACGCCGCCCGCGAGGGCGTACGCGCACTCGCCCTGGCGCAGCGCCTGCATGGCCCAGTGCATCGCCACCAGGGAGGAGGAACAGGCGGTGTCGATGGTGACCGCCGGGCCCTGGAGTCCGAGGGTGTAGGCGATACGGCCGGACGCGACGCTGCCGAGGCCGCCGCCCGCGGTGAAGCCCGCGAGGTCTTCGGGGACGGAGCCCGACGGCGGCGCCCAGTCGTGGTACATGACCCCGGCGAACACCCCGGTGGCGCTGCCCTTCAGGGACAGCGGGTCGATGCCGCCGCGCTCCAGCGCCTCCCACGCGGTTTCCAGCAGCAGCCGGTGCTGCGGGTCCATCGCCTGGGCCTCCTTCGGGCTGATGCCGAAGAAGGCGGGGTCGAAGTCGGCGGCGTCGTAGAGGAAGCCGCCTTCGCGGGTGGCGGTGGTGCCGTGTCTGCCGGGCTCGGGGTGGTAGATCTCCTCCAGGTTCCAGCCCCGGTCCTCGGGGAAGTCGGCGATCGCGTCGGTGCCGTCGGCCACCAGGCGCCACAGCTCCTCGGGTGAGGTGACGCCGCCGGGGTAGCGGCAGGCCATCGCCACGATCGCGATGGGCTCGTCCGCCGCGGCCCGCGCGGTGGTCCGCGCCGGGGTGGTGGCGGGCACGGTGCCGCGCACCTTGTCGAGCACGTGATCGGCGAGGGCGCCGGGGGTCGGGTGGTCGAAGATCAGCGTGGAGGTGAGCCGGAGCCCGGTGGCCTCGCCGAGCGCGTTGCGCAGCTCGACGGCGGCCAGGGAGTCGAAGCCCAGCTCGGTGAAGGCGCGGCGGGGGTCGATGGCGGTGCCGCTGTCGTGGCCGAGTACGACGGCGATCTGCGCGCGGACCAGGTCGAGGACGATCCGGGCCCGTTCGGCGTCGGGTTTCCCGGCCAGCCGGTCGGCCAGCGCGCCGCCCGGGGCGCCCGCGGCCGTGGTGGCGGCGGTGCGGCGGGCGGGGGTGCGGACCAGGCCGCGCAGCATCGGCGGGATGCCGTCGGGGCGGGCCCGGAGCGCGGGGACGTCGAGGCGCAGCGGCACCAGGGCGGGTACGCCGGAGGTGAGCGCCTGGTCGAAGAGGGCGAGGTTCTCCTCGGAGCCGAGGGCGGGGAGCCCGGACCGTGCGGCGCGGCGCAGGGTCACCTCGTCCAGCCGGGCGCCCATGCCCGCGTCGCCCGCCCACAGGTTCCAGGCCAGGGACGTGGCGGTGAGGCCGCGGGCGGCCCGGTGTTCGGCGAGCGCGTCGAGGAACGCGTTGGCGGCGGCGTAGTTGCCCTGTCCGGCGGACTCCAGCGTCCCGGCCGCGGAGGAGAACAGCACGAACGCGGCCAGCGGACGGTCCCGGGTCAGCTCGTGCAGCTGCCAGGCGCCCTCCGCCTTACCGTGGAAGACGGTGCGGACCTGCTCGGGGGTGAGCGATCCGGCCAGCCCGTCGTCGATGACTCCGGCGCCGTGGACGACGGCCGTCAGCGGATGCTCGTCGGGGATCGCCGCCAGCAGCGCCGCCAGGGCGGCGGGGTCGGCCACGTCGCACGCGGCCACGGTCGCCCGGGCGCCCAACGTACCCAGTTCGGCGGCGAGTTCGGCCGCCCCGGGGCCGTCCGGGCCGCGCCGCCCGGTGAGCAGCAGGTGCTTCACCCCGTACCGGCGCACGAGATGGCGGGCGACCAGGCCGCCCAGCCCTCCGGTGCCGCCGGTGATCAGCACCGTGCCGTCCGGGTCCCAGGCGACGGGCCGCGGGGCGTCCGGCAGCGGCGTACGCGCCAGGCGTGGCACGAGCACCGCGCCGTCGCGCAGAACCAGTTGGGGTTCTCCGGTGGCCAGGGCGGCGCGTATGTCGCGTTCGGGTACCTCGCGGCCGGTGCCGACGAGGACGAACCGCCCGGGGTTCTCGGCCTGGGCGGAGCGCACCAGCGCCCACAGGGGCGCGAGCGTCAGATCGCCCGGCGCCTCACGGGTGACGATGGCCAGCCGGGTGTCGTCGCGCAGCGCGTCCTCGATGAGCTTCAGGCCGTACAGCGTGGCCTCCCGCGCCGCCTCGGCGGGGGCGCCGGGGAAGGTGGCGGGGACGAACGCGAGCCGGAACTCCCCGGCCGTGGCGTCCGGCTCCGGCGGGGCCGGGATCTCGGTCCATTCGACGCGCAGCAGCGCGCCGTCCCGCGCCCCGGCCAGCACCCCGTTCAGCGGCACGGGCCGCTGCACGAGGGACCGTACGGTGGCGACCGGTGCGCCGGTGGTGTCGGCCAGTTCGACCGCGACCTCGTCGGGGGCCGTCCGGCGCAGATGGACGCGTACGGCGGTGGCGCCCGCAGCGTGCAGTTCGAGGCCGAGCCAGGCGAACGGGAGCCGTACCTGACCGTCGTCCTCCGGCCCTTCGGCGGCGTGCAGGCTGGCGTCCAGCAGCGCCGGATGCAGCCCGAACCGGTCGGCGCCCGCCTCGTCCAGGGCGACTTCGGCGAACACCTCGTCCCCGCGGCGCCACGCGGCGCGCACGCCCTGGAACGCGGGCCCGTAGCCGTACCCCTGGGCGGCCTGGCGCTCGTAGAGGCCGTCCACGTCGATGGGCTCGGCGTCGGCCGGTGGCCACTGGGCGAACACGGCCCCGTCGGCGGCCGTGCCCTCGCCGTGTTCGGCCAGCACCCCGCTGGCGTGCCGGGTCCAGCTCTCCTCGCTGCGCGCGGGGCGCGAGTAGATCTCGACGGTACGGCGGCCCGCCGCGTCGGGCGCGCCGACGACGACCTGTACCTCCACCGCGGCGTCCCCGGCCAGCGACAGCGGCGTCTCCAGGGTGAGTTCCTCCACCACCCCGCAGCCCGCCTCGTCCCCGGCCCGCACCGCCAGCTCGACCAGGGCGGTGCCGGGGACGAGGACGACGCCCGCGATGACGTGGTCGGCCAGCCAGGGCTGGGACCGGGTGGACAGCAGGCCCGTCAGGACCAGTCCGTCGACGCCCGCGAGGCTGACGGCGGTGTCCAGCATCGGGTGTCCGATGGTGCCCGGGCCGCTCCCGGCGTCCAGCCAGTACCGCTTGCGCTGGAACGCGTAGGTGGGCAGCGCGGTCCGGCGGGCGCCCCGGCCCGCGAAGAAGCGCTCCCAGTCGACGGCGACACCATGGGCGTGCGCCACGCCGAGCGCGGTGACGGCCTGGCGCTCCTCGTCGTGCCCATCGCGCAGCAGCGCGGCGAACGCGGTGTCGGGGCCGCCGTCGGCGAGGCAGTCGCGGCCCATCGCCGACAGCACGGCGTCGGGGCCCAGCTCCAGATACGTGGTGACGCCGTGCGCCTCCAGCCGGTGCATGGCGTCGGCGAACCGCACCGGCTCGCGCACATGGCGCACCCAGTGGTCGGCGTCGAACGCGGTACCGGCCTCCCCGGTCAGGGCGGACACCAGGGGGATGCGCGGCGGCGCGTACGTCAGGGTCTCGGCGACCCGGCGGAAGTCGTCGAGCATGGGGTCCATCAGCGGCGAGTGGAACGCGTGCGAGACGCGCAGCCGTCGCGTCTTGCGGCCCTGCTCGGCGAAGCGGGCGGCGACGGCGAGGACGGCGTCGGCCTCACCGGACAGCACCACCGCGGCCGGGCCGTTGACGGCGGCGAGTCCCACCCGCCCGGTCAGATACGGGGTGACCTCCGCCTCCTCGGCCTGCACGGCCACCATCGCGCCGCCGCCGGGAAGTTCGTCCATCAGCGTGCCGCGCGCCCCGACCAGCAGGGCCGCGTCCGCCAGGGTCATGACCCCGGCGGCGTGTGCGGCGGCGATCTCGCCGATGGAGTGTCCGGCGACGAGGCCGGGGGTGACGCCCCACGACTCCAGCAGCCGGAACAGGGCCGTCTCGACGGCGAAGAGCGCGGCCTGCGCGTACCCGGTCCGGTGCAGGAGTTCGGCCCGCGGCGAGCCGGGCGCGGCGAACAGCACCTCGCCCAGGGGCTCGTCGAGATGGAGGTCGAGGTGGTCGGCGGCCTCCTGGAGCGCCTGGGCGAACACCGGGAAGGCCCGGGCCAGTTCGCGTCCCATGCCGACGCGCTGGCTGCCCTGGCCGGTGAACAGGAACGCGGTCCGGCCCGTCGCCCGCGTCGTGCCGGTGAGCAGCCCGGGCGCGGCCGTGCCCTCGGCGAGGGCGGTCAGGGCGCGGCGCAGCTGGTCGCGGTCGGTGGCGACGACCGTGGCCCGGTGGCGCAGCGCGGCGCGGGTGGTGGCGGCCGCGTACGCGAGGTCCAGCGGCGACGCCTTGTCCACGGCCGTCAGGAGCCGTGCGGCCTGGCCGCGCAGGGCGTCCTCGCCCTGCGCGGACAGCACGACGGGGACGGGGCGGTCGGCCGCGGGGGCCTCCGGGGTTTCCGGGGCCGGGGCGGGCGGCTCTTCGATGATGACGTGGGCGTTGGTGCCGCTCGCGCCGAACGAGGAGATCCCGGCCCGGCGCGGGGCGTCCGCGGCCTCCCACGGGACGGGCTCGGTGAGCAGCCGGACGGTGCCGTCCGACCAGTCGACGTGCGGGGTCGGCGCGTCCACGTGCAGGGTGCGGGGCAGCGTGCGGTTGCGCATCGCCTGCACCATCTTGATGATCCCGGCGGCCCCCGCCGCCGCGCCGGTGTGCCCGATGTTGGACTTCACCGACCCCAGCCACAGGGGCTTGTCGGCCGCGCGTCCGGGCCCGTAGGCGGCGACCAGGGCCTGTCCCTCGATGGGGTCGCCGAGCGTGGTGCCGGTGCCGTGTGCCTCGACCGCGTCGACCTCGCCGGGGGCCAGGCGCGCGTCGGCGAGCGCCTGGCGGATGACGCGCTGCTGGGCGAGGCCGTTGGGCGCGGCGAGGCCGTTGCTGGCGCCGTCCTGGTTGATGGCGGTGCCGCGGATCACGGCCAGCACCGGGTGTCCGTCGCGCAGCGCGTCGGTCAGGCGGGCCAGGACGAACACGCCCGCGCCCTCGGCGAAGGAGGTGCCGTCCGCCGCCGCGGCGAACGCTTTGATGCGGCCGTCCGGGGCCAGGCCGCGCTGGCGGCTGAACGTGGTGAACGTACCGGGGCTGGAGATGACCGTGACGCCGCCCGCCAGCGCCAGCCCGCACTCCCCGCGCTGGAGGGACCGTACGGCCAGGTGGAGGGCGGTGAGCGAGCCCGAGCAGGCGGTGTCGACGGTGAGCGTGGGCCCTTCGAGGCCGAGCGTGTAGGCGACGCGGCCGGATACGACGCTGGGCAGGCTGCCGCCCAGGACGTAGCCGTCGAGGCCGTCCGGCGCCTCGTGCGTACGGGGCCCGTACTCGTGCGGCTCCACGCCGATGAACACGCCCGACGGGGTGCCGCGCAGACGGCCCGGGTCGATGCCGGCGCGCTCCAGCGCCTCCCAGGAGGTCTCCAGCAGCAGCCGCTGCTGGGGGTCCATGGCCAGCGCCTCTTTGGGGTTGATCTGGAAGAAGTCCGCGTCGAAGTCGGCGGCGTCCGGCAGGAATCCGCCGCGCCGCACATAGCTGGTGCCGGTGGCGGACGGGTCCGGGTCGTAGAGGCGGTCGAGGTCCCAGCCGCGGTCGGCGGGGAAGTCGGTGAGCACGTGGGTGCCGTCGGCCAGGAGCCGCCACAGGTCCTCGGGCGAGGTCACCCCGCCGGGGTAGCGGCAGCCGATCCCGACGATGGCGATCGGCTCGTCGGACACGGGGGGTGCGGCGGGTGCGGCGGGTGCCACGGGCTGGTCTTCCGGCCCGGTGGCACCGTGCACCACGGCCGCCAGGTGGCGGGCCAGGGCGGCCGGGGTCGGATGGTCGAAGCCGATGGTGACGGGGAGTTCCACGCCCAGTTCGGCGGTGAGCCGCCGGTGCAGCTGGACCAGGCCGAGCGAGTCCAGCCCCTCCGCCAGGAACGGGCGGTCGGCCGCCACGTCGGCGGGCCCGTCCCCGTAGGCGTCGGGGTAGGCGGCCCGCAGCACGGCAGCGGCCTGCGTCAGCACCAGTTCCAGCATCGCGGCCTGTGACTGCTCGGTCATGTGCATACTCCGCAACGAAGAAGAGGCATGGGGGTGATCGGGATGGTCAGGAGTGCTCAGGGCGCCGCGAGGGCGGTCAGGGCGGCGCGGTCGACCTTGCCGTTGACGGTCAGCGGGAACGCGTCCACCACGTGCACGCCCTGGGGGATCATGTACGCGGGCAGCGCGGCACGGCAGAACGCGACCACCTCCTTGGCGTCCGGCGCGGGGCCACCGGGGGCGTGGGTGACGAACGCGTGCAGCACCGGGTCGCCGTCGGTGCGCGGCAGAAGCATCGCGACCGCGCCGGTGACGCCGGTGTACTCGCCGATGCGGCGCTCCACCTCGCCCAGTTCGACGCGGTTGCCACGGATCTGCACCTGGGAGTCGGCGCGGCCGCGGAAGTACAGCTCGCCGTCCGCTCCCCTGGTGGCCAGGTCGCCGGTCTTGAACACCCGCTGCCCCGACCTGGGGTCGAGCGGATCGGGGACGACGACGGCGCGGGTGGCCTCCGGGTCGTTCCAGTACCCGGAGAACAGCGACGGGCTGCGCAGATAGATCTCGCCGAGCACCCCGGGCTCGTCCACGGGAGCGCCGTCGGGCCCGATGAGCATCATCTCCGCGCCCGCCACCGCGTAGCCGATCGACAGGCGTTCGGTGCCGGGCGGCAGCGGGTTGGGCACTTCGGTGATGGACGCGGCCATCGTCTCGGTGGCGCCGTAGCCGTTGGTGAAGCGCACCTTCGGCAACAGCTCCTGAAGGGCGCGCAGTTCCTCCAGCGGGAAGTCCTCCCCGGAGAACGCGATGCGCCGCAGCACGCCCTGCTCACCCAGCTCGGCCAGCAGCCCGGGCTCGTGGCGCAGCACCGGACGCCACGCCGACGGGACGGCGTCGACCTGGGTGGTTCCGGTGTCGCGCAGGAACGACAGGAAGCGGCGGGGCCAGCCCAGCCGGTCGCGCGGTACGGGCACCAGCGCGGCGCCGTGGCTGAGGGCGAACCCGATGTCGAACAGGGCGAAGTCGAACTGCAGCGGCGCGGTGCCCGCCACCCGGTCCTCGGCCGTGATCAGCTCCGCGGCCTCCGCCCCGCGCAGGAACGCGATGACCCCGCGGTGGCTCATGACCACGCCCTTGGGCCGCCCCGTGGTGCCCGAGGTGAAGGTGATGTACGCGGTGTCGACGGAGGTGACCGCGCGGCGACGGCGGACGCGCGGCGCGGGCGGACGCTCCACGGTGAGTCCGTCCGCGCCGAACCGGGCGGTGCCGACCGTCTCGGGAATGCCGGTGCGCCGTCCGCGCGCCGACTGGAGATACAGCGCGGGCCGGGCGCTGTCGATGATCGTCAGGAGCCGTTCGTCCGGGGTCTCGGGACTGGCCGGGACGAACGGCAGCCCCAGAGTGGCGCAGGCGAGGAGGGCGGCGATGGCGTCGGCGTCGGTGTCCGACTCCAGGATGACGCGGTCGCCGACATCGAGGCCGAGCGCGTCGAGCGCCTCGGCGCAGCGGTCGGTGCGGGACTGGAGTTCGCCGTAGGTAACCGTCTCCAGACCGCCGTCCGGCGCGGCCTGGATCACGGCGGGCCGGTCGGGATCCTTCCGGGCGGCGGCCAGCAGATAGGTCCGCAGGTTGTCCACCGATGCGTGCGCCCGGGCTGGACGCGCTCCATTCGGGCTCATGCGCCACCCTTCCGATTCGGTCCTTCTCAGCAGCCTTCTCGGCATCCTTCTCACTAAATGCCAGGCTGTTTCTAACAGGGTGCTTTTACGGCCCACAAGAACTCTCGCCCACCCGCCCGTGAACTAGGGGGCGTTAGGGGTTATGCGGGTACCGGGGGCCCACAAGACTGGCCGGAAACAATAAGATCGAACTGCATCAGATCGAACTGTTGGGCTTTCAGAATGCACACGCGACGAGCGTGACAAAAGGGAGAGCGAGAATATGTCGGCGATTGTCTTTCCTGGAATCGGCCCGACGCGGTTCGCCGACTCGGCGCGGTTCCTGGCGGTCCATCCGGTGGCGCGCCGGCTCGTCGCCGAGGCGGACCGGGCCCTGGGCTATTCCCTGCTCGACCGGTACCGGGAGGCCGAGGCCCGCGGCGACCAGGGCGCGTTCCCCGAACCGGCCCGGATCGCCTTCCTGGTCTCCTGCCTGGCGCTGGCCGAATGGACGGTCGCCGAGCACGAGGTGGCGCCGGTGGCATGCGCCGGTGCCAGCTTCGGCGGCACGGCCGCGGCGGTGTTCGCCGGGGCGCTGCCGTTCGCCGAGGCCGTGGCGATGACCGCGGCGTGGGGCCGTCTGGTGGACGCGTACTTCGCGCGCGAGCACCGCGACCTCGTCGCCCAGTCGTTCGCCCGCGTCCCGGCCGACCGGCTGGCCGAGATCCGCGCGGAGCTGGACGCGCGCGGCGAGTGGAACGAGGTGGCCTGCCACGTCGACCACGACTTCCACATGCTGTCGGTCCGCGAGGAGATGGTGGACTGGCTGCAGAAGCGGCTCAAGGCGGTGGGCGGCCTGCCGCTGTACGTCATGCGGCCGCCGATGCACTCGACCGTGTTCGACGCGCTGCGGGAGGAGATCGAGGCGGACGTCGCCACGGCCGTCCCGTTCCGCGATCCCGCGATTCCCGTGGTGTCCGACCACGACGGGTCGCTGGTGCGGACGGGCGCGGGGGTGCGGACGCTGCTGCTGGACGCGGTGACCCGCACGGTGCGCTGGCCGTCCGTGGTGGAGACGCTCAAGGGGCTCGGCGTCGAGCGGGTGCACGTCACCGGGCAGGACGGGCTGTGGGGCCGGGTGGACGTCATGACCCAGGCGTTCGAGGTGGTGGCGGTGCGGCCGGAGACGGCCATGCGACCGCGCCGGCGCAGCGCGATCGCATAAGCGGATGGAGAGCGCATCAGCGGACGGAAAGCGGGTCAGCGCATGGCCGCCAGTGTTTTCCACAGGGTCTCGGGGGTGGCGAAGTTGTCGCCGTTGAGCGCGTCGTCGAGGAAACGGACGCCGTACATGTCCTCCAGCGAGGACAGCAGCGCGACCATTCCCATGGAATCGAGGCCGAAGTCACGCAGGCTCAGGTCGGCGGTGAGTTCGTCTCCCGATTCCAGCAAAGGAAGGTGCTTGCGGAGCAGTTGCCCGAAAGACTCGTCCCACATGAGCGCTCCCCTGTTTTTCCTGGCCTTTATGGAGTTACCGGCTGCCGAATAGTCGGCGTCGCGGCCAACCTAGGCCCTGCCTCCCGCGATTCGGCACCCCTATCCACCCCTTTTCCCTCCCCGGAGGAAGGAACATGATCGAAACACCTGTCCCCGGACACGGTCTGCACGAACGGTTTCTGCGCGGCCTGGCGCTGTCGCCCGGCCGGGCCGCGATCCGCGTGGACGACGAGACCCTGACGTACGAGGAGATGCACGAACTGGCGCTGCGCCGGGCCGGGGCGCTGCTGGCCCGGGCCCCGCGGGGGCCGCACACCGTCGCCATCCTCGCGGACAAGAGCCTGACCGCGTATGTGGGGATCCTGGCGGCGCTGTACTCGGGCGCCACCATCGTGCCGCTCCATCCGCGGTTCCCCGCCGAGCGCACCCGGCGCATGCTCACCGCGGCGGGGGTCTCGACGGTCATCGCCGATCCGGTCGGCCGAGCCGCGCTCACCGAAACCGAGCTGGACCTGCCCGTCCTGGACGAGGCCGCCACCGCTCCCCCACTGGACGCGCCGGTGGCCGTCCGGCCGTCCGACATCGCGTACGTCCTGTTCACCTCGGGGTCGACGGGCCGCCCCAAGGGCGTGCCGATGACACACGGCGCCAACGACCACTACTTCTCCCTGCTGGACCGGCGCTACGACTTCGGACCCGGCGACGTGTTCTGCCAGAACGTGGGCCTCAACTTCGACTGCGCCATGTTCGAGCTGTTCTGCGCCTGGGGCCGCGGCGCCCCGGTGCACGCCATTCCCCCCGCGGCCCACCGGGACCTGCCGGGGTTCCTGGCCGAGCGGCGCATGACCGTGTGGTTCTCCACCCCGAGCGGCACGTCTTTCATCCGGCGGATGGGCGGCCTGACCCCAGGGGCGATGCCCACACTGCGGTGGAGCTTCTTCGCGGGCGAGGCGCTGCTGTGCGAGGACGCCGCCGCGTGGCAGGCCGCCGCGCCGAACTCGCGGATCGAGAACCTCTACGGGCCGACCGAGCTGACCGTCACCATCACCGGCCACCGCTGGTCACCGGAGACCTCGCCGAGCCGGGCGGTGAACGGCGTCGTCCCGATCGGCGCGGTGCATCCCGGCCATGACCATCTGCTGCTCGACGGGGACACCGAGTCGGCGGTCGAGGGCGAACTGTGCATCACCGGGCCGCAGATGACACCCGGCTACCTCGATCCCCAGGACGACGAGGGCCGGTTCCTCGAGCGCGACGGCCGCCGCTGGTACCGGACGGGCGACCGGGTGCGACGGCTGGACGACGGCGAGCTGGTGTACCTCGGCCGCCTCGACACCCAGGTGCAGATCCAGGGCTTCCGGGTCGAACTGGCCGAGGTGGACCATGTCGTGCGGCGGTGTGCGGGCGTGCAGAACGCCGCCACCGTGACCCGCCCGGCGCCGGGCGGCGGGCTGGAACTCGTCCTCTACTACACCGGTGACCGCGTGCACCCGGTGGCGCTGCGCCGCGAGCTGTCCGCGCATCTGCCCGACCCCATGGTGCCCAAGGTGTTCCGGCACGTGGCGGAGTTCCCCCTGAACGCCAATCACAAGGTCGACCGGGGGCGGCTGGCCCGCGAGGCGGCCGCGATGTCGGACGGCCATCCGTAACCCAGAGCTCGGACGGCCACCCGTGAGCCACGGCTCAGACGGCCATCCCCGACCCGAAGCGGCGGGCGTCCTCCACGACCGTGCGCAGCGCCTCGGCGAGCGACGCGCCCGTCGAGGCGTGCTCGGGGTCGATGACCCACTGCATCATCACGCCGCTGAGCAGCGCGTGGTAGAACTGCCCGACCGCGGCCCGGGTGTGCGGGGGCAGCTCCTCGCCGCCCAGGAGCAGTTCGACCAGGCCGTTCTGGGCCTGCTGCTGCGCCTCGACGATGAAGTCACGGACCTCGGGCACATGCTCGATCTGGGAGATCGCGTCGAACTGGGCGGCCCACACCGGGCGGTGCCGCTCGAACAGCTCGGTCACCCGTGTCCACGCCCGCTCGAACCGCCCGATCGGGTCGTCGGGCAGGTCCCCCGCGTCGGCGAGGACCCCCTTCAGCTCCTGGGCCCACTCCTCCAGCGCCTCCATGAGCGCGGCGTTGAGCAGGGCCTCCTTGGTGCCGTAGTGGTAGCCGATCGAGGCCAGGTTGGCGCCGGACGCCTGGACGATGTCCCGCGCGGTGGTGCGGGTGTACCCCTTCTCGTACAGGCAGCGCTTCGCCCCGGCCAGCAGGTCCTGTCGGTGTCCCATGCGGCCGAGTCTAACCGCAGCGTCAGAGATCTGTCTTAGACAAGCGTCCTAGACAGACTACTTATACAAATCTATAGTCGCGCCCATGAGTGAGCCCACGCCTGAGCCCATGAGCCGCCAACGAGCGAGCCGGAAGGACTGGATCGGCCTCGCCGTCCTCGTCATCCCGGTCCTCGTGATGTCGATGGACATGACCGTCCTGTACTTCGCGCTGCCGTTCCTCAGCGCGTCCCTGGAACCGAGTGCCACACAGCAGTTGTGGATCGTGGACATCTACGCGTTCATGCTCGCCGGGCTGCTCATCACCATGGGCACCCTCGGCGACCACATCGGACGTCGGCTGCTGCTCATGCTCGGCGCCGTGGTGTTCGGCGCCTCGTCGTTGGCCGCCGCCTACGCGGGCAGCGCCGAGCTGCTGATCGCCGCGCGTGCCGTCCTGGGCATCTCCGGGGCCGTGCTCGCGCCGTCCACGCTCGCGCTGATCCGCAACATGTTCCACGATCCCACCGAGCGGCGTACCGCCATCGCGATCTGGACGGCCGGGCTTTCCGGGGGCGCCGCTCTGGGCCCGATCGTGTCGGGGCTGCTGCTGGAGAAGTTCTGGTGGGGCTCGGTCTTCCTGATCAACATCCCGGTCATGGCCCTGATCCTGCTGCTGGGCCCGTTCCTTCTGCCGGAGTACCGCGCCCCGCGGCCCGGCCGCTTCGACATCCTCGGCGCCGTCCTGTCGCTCGGCACCGTGCTCCCGGTCATCTACGGCATCAAGGAACTCGCCGACGACGGCTTCGCCTGGAAGTACGCCGCCAGCACGGCCGCCGGAGTCGTCGTCGGCGTGCTGTTCTTCCTGCGCCAGCGCTCGGCCGCCAATCCGCTGATCGACCTGAGTCTCTTCCGCGACCGGGGGTTCAGCGCGTCCATCGGCGTCAACCTGGTGGCCCTGTTCGCGATGGTCGGCTTCCTGCTGTTCTCCACTCAGTGGATCCAGCTGGTCTACGGGCTGAGCCCGCTGGAGGCCGGGTTATGGACCCTGCCCGCGCCGTTGGCGGTCGTGGTGACGACATCGGTCGCCGCCGTGCTGGCCAAGTCGATCCGCCCCGGCTACATCATCGGCGTCGGGATGGTCATCGCCACGGCCGGATTCGCCATCATGACGCAGCTGCGCGCCGATTCGAGCCTGGCCGTCGCGGTGGTCGGCGCGTCGGTCATCTCGGCCGGGGTGGGCATGGCGATCCCCCTGACCGCCGACCTGATCGTCTCCTCGGCACCACCGGAGCGCGTGGGCGCGGCCTCGGCGCTGCCGGAGACCAGCAACCAGCTCGGCGGGGCGCTCGGTGTGGCGCTCCTGGGCAGCATCGGATCCGCCGTCTACACCCGCGAGGTCTCCGACGCGACGTCCGCACTTCCGCACGAGGCCGCCGACGCCGCCAAGGGTTCGCTCGGCGGCGCCACGGAGGTGGCCAAGCACCTGTCCGACCGGGCGAGCGAGCCGCTCCTCCGGGTCGCCGGGGAGGCGTTCACCCGCGGGATGAACATCAGCGCCGTGGTCGCCGGGGCCGTCATGCTGGCGGGCGCCGCGGGTGCCGTACTGCTCATGCGCCACGTCGCGACTCCCGCCGCCGCACCGGCTGCGGCCGCCCCTGCGAAGGCCGAGCCCGCGCCCGCCTCCGGTCCGGAGTAGCAGCCCCCGGTGTACGACGGAGTCCCTGCGCGAAGGTCGCGCAGGGACTCCGTCGTACACCGGGGCCTCCGTCCGCAGGGGCCGTTGGGCCGTCAGCGGCCGAGGGTCACCGGGAGGGTGGTGTAGCCGGTCAGGCCCATGATGGCGCGGCGCTCGGGCGTACCGGCCTGCTCGATCTTCGGGAAGGTGTCGATCAGCTTCGGGAAGAGTTCGGCGCCCTCGATGCGCGCGAGGCTGCCGCCGAAGCAGTAGTGGGCTCCGGCGCTGAAGCTCAGGTGGGGGCCGTTGTCGCGGGTCAGGTTCAGGCGGTGCGGGTCGGGGAACCGGCGCGGGTCGCGGTTGGCGGCGGCGAGCAGGGTCAGGACGAGAACGCCCTCGGGTATCTCGGCACCGCCGATGGAAACCGGCCGGGTGGTGACCCGGCTCGCCGCGGTGGTGTGGGTGGTGTGGCGCAGTAATTCCTCCACGGCCGACGGCGTGATGCTCTTGTCCGCGCGCCAGCGGTTCAGCTCGTCGGGGTGGTCGAGGAGCGCGAGCACCCCGGTCGCCACGAGGTTGGTGGTGGCCGCGAAGCCCGCGGTGAACAGGAACAGGATGAGCGCCATCAGCTCGTCGTCGTCGAGACGGCCGTTGGTGGCCTCCTGGACGAGCGAGGACATCAGGTCCTCACGCGGTTCGGCGCGACGATTCTTGATCACCTCACGGAAATACCCGGCCAGTTCCTCGGCCGCGGCGTCGGCACGCGTCAGGTCCTCCTCGGTGTAGAGGCCGGAGAAGACGTGCGACCAGTCGTCGGCCAGCTTCCAGAGGTGTTTCCCGTCCTCGTACGGAAGCCCGAGCATGTCGCTGATGACCGCGACCGGGAAGGGCACGGCGAGCAGGTCCACGAGGTCGACCGGCTCGCCACCATCGGACCGCTCGATGAGGTTGTCGATGAGCCCGGCGGTCAGCCGCTCCACCGCGGGCTGCATCGTCTTGATCTTGTTGGGGGTGAAGACGCGGGCGGCCAGGCCGCGAATCCGGCCGTGGTCGGGGTGGTTGAGGGTGACCATCGAGTTCAGGTACATGCGCAGGGAGAGATGGTCGGCCCAGTCCTCGCGCATCTGGGTGGCGGCGCGGGCGCCGCTCTGGACGTCGGGCAGCCGCAGGAACTCGGTGACCTCCTCGTACCCGGACATCACCCATACGCCGAGCGCGGACGCGTGGTGGACCCGGTTCACCGACTGCAGCGTCTCGTAGAGGGGGAAGGGGTCGGCGGGGAAGGGCGGCGAGATCAGCGCGATCAGCGCTTCGTCGGCCTGCTGGGACGTCGGGGTCGTTTCGGTGGTCATGTGGGGCGTTCTCCTCGGTGTGGTGCTTCTGGGCGGTGCTTCGGTGTGGTGCCTCGGTGCGGTGATGGTCGGGTCCGGCGCGTTGCTACGGCGCGGACCTCGTGTCCAGCTCGTCGTCCAGGACGTCGAACAGTTCGTCGGCCGACAGCGAGGCGAGATCGGTCTCCTCGCTCTCGACCGGCCGATGGGTCTCGATCCACCCGGCCGTCAGGGCGCGCAGTCGGTCGGCGACACGCCCGTACGCCTCCTCGTCCGGTGTCGCCGACGCCAACGACGCCTCCAGCCGGGCGAGTTCGGATTCCAGCGGGGATGCGGTCGGTGCTTGGTCCGCGCCCAGCTGTGCGCGCAGTTCGTCGGCGACCTCGACGGGCGTCGGGTGGTCGAACACCAGGGTGGCGGGCAGCTTCAGCCCGGTCGCCGCGCGCAGCCCGTTGCGCAGTTCCACGGCGGTGAGCGAGTCGAAGCCCAGGTCCTTGAACGCCCGGTCGGACCGGATGGCGTCGGCCCCGTCGTGGCCGAGCACCGCCGCCACCTGGGTCCGTACCAGGTCCATGAGCAGGCCGTCGCGTTCGGCGTCGTCGGCCAGCGCCGCCAGCCTCCGGCGCAGCCCCGCGCCGCCGTCTCCGTCACCCGCCACGCCCGGGCCCCCGGCCCTGCGGCGCGGGGTGGGCACCAGGTTGCGCAGCATCCCGGGAAGCCGGTCGGCGGGGCGTGCCCGCAGGGCGGCCGTGTCCAGCCGGAACGGTGCCAGCGCGGGCTCCCGCGTACGCAACGCGTCGTCCAGCAGCGCCAGCCCCTCCTTCTGCGACAGCGCGGGCAGGCCCATGCGCAGCATGCGCTTCCGGTCGGCCTCGGCCAGCTCGCCGAGCCCGGTGTCGGCCTCCCACAGCCCGAACGCCAGCGAGGTCACCGGCAGCCCGGCGTGGTGGCGGTGGCGGGCGAGCGCGTCCAGGAACACGTTCGCGGCGGCGTAGTTGCCCTGCCCCGCGGCCAGCACGAGCCCGGCGAGCGAGGAGAACAGGACGAACGCCGACAGGTCGCGGCCGGCCGTCAGCTCGTGCAGGTTCCAGGCTCCGTCCACCTTGGGCCGCAGGACCGCGTCCATCCGCTCCGGCGTCAGCCCTCGGACCAGCCCGTTGTCCACGACACCGGCCGCGTGTACGACCGCGTCGACCGGATGCCGGTCCAGCACCCCGGCGAGCGCGGCGCGATCGGCCACATCACACGCCTCGATCGCCACGTGCGCACCGTGGGCCGCCAGTTCGGCGCGCAGTTCCGCCGCGCCCGGCGCGCTCTCGCCCCGGCGGCTGGTCAGGACGAGCCGCCGGACGCCGTGTGCGCTCACCAGGTGGCGGGCCACCAGGGCGCCGAGGCCACTGGTCCCGCCCGTGATCAGCACCGTGGACGCCCGGTCCCATGGGGTGTGGGCCTCGTCCACCGCCGCGGCGGGAACGCGGGCGAACTCGGGAACGAGCAATTCACCGCCCCGGATCGCCATCTCGGGCGCGTCGACCACATCGGCCGGGGGCGGCACGGTGGCATCGTCATCGAGGTCGAGCAGCAGGAACCGGCCGGGGTTCTCCGCCGCGGCCGCCCGCACCAGACCCCACACGGGCGCCCGGCCCAGATCGACGTCCTCCCCCTCGACCGGTACCGCACGACGGGTGATGACCGCGAGCTTCTCCTCGTCCTTGCCGTGGTCGGCCAGCCACTCTTGGAGGCGCGCCAGCACCTCGCCCAGGACCGCCCGTACGGCCTCGGGCGTGTCCCCCGCCGCCCGCGGGACCTCGTACACCTCGACGGGTGCCTCCGGGCGGGGGCGGGCGGTGGCCTTGGTCCAGGTGAGGGCGAACAGCGACTCGCGGTGGTCACCGCCGCTCCGCAGCTGCTCGGCCGAAACGGGCCTCGACACCAGGTTCGCGACGGAGAGGACGGGCGCCCCGGTCTCGTCGGCGACCAGCACCTCCGTACCGTCGCCCCCGTCCCGGCGCGACAGCCGCACGCGCAGCGCCGCGGCACCGGCCCGATGGAGTGAGACGCCGCCCCAGGAGAACGGCAACTCGGGCGCCGCCCCGGTGTCGTTCTCGTCTTCGATCAGCCCGACGTGCATGGCCGCGTCCAGCAGCGCCGGATGCACACCGAACCGGGCCGCCTCCGCCCCTTCCGGCAGCGTGACCTCGGCGAACACGACGTCATCGCCGCGCCGCCAGGCCGCCCTGAGCCCCTGGAAGGCCGGACCGTAGCCATAACCGCGGGCGAGCAGAGCCTCATAGGCGCCGTCCACCGGAAGCGGCGTCGCGTCGGCCGGAGGCCAGACGCGCAGATCGGACGACGGTGGTGTGGCGGACGGGATGATGCCACCGGTCGCGTTCCGGGTCCACGTCTCGTCGTCGAGGGAGGAGTAGATCTCGATGGTGCGCGCGCCGGAGGTGTCCGGGCCGCCTGCCACGACCCGTACCGCTGCTCCGCCCTTCTCGGGCACCACGAGTGGCGCTTCGAGCGTCAGCTCGTCGATGGCCTCACACCCCACCTGATGGGCGGCTTGCAACGCCAGCTCGACCAGTCCGGTCCCGGGCAGCAGCAAGGTACCCAGCACATCGTGATCGGCAAGCCAGGGCTGGGAGTCGGGGGAGAGCCGCCCGGTGAACACGGCCCCGCCGGTGTCCGGCAGCACGACCCTCGCGCCCAGCAGCGGATGGTCGACGGAGTCGGCCCCGGCGAGGGCCGTCTGCTGCTCGATCGCCCAGTAGCGCTTGCGCTGGAAGGGGTACGTGGGCAACTCCACCCGCCGCGCCCCGCGCCCCGCGAAGACCTGGGCCCAGTCCACCGCCACACCCGCCGCATACAACCGCCCGACCCCGGCGAACAAGCTCTCCACCTCGGGACGGTCGCGCCGCAGCGTGGCCGCCATCGCGCCCTCGACGGACTGCTGCGCCATCGCCGTCAGCACACCATCCGGGCCGATCTCCAGGAACCGGGTCACGCCCTCGGCGTGCAGCTGCCGTACGTCATCGGCGAACCGCACCGCCTCCCGCACATGCCGCACCCAGTACTCCGCCGACGCCACATCCTTGACGAAGCGGACGACCGGCTCGCGGTACTCCACGCTCTCCGCGACCTTACGGAAGTCCTCCAGCATGGGGTCCATCAACGGCGAGTGGAACGCGTGCGAGACCGACAGGCGGCTCGTCTTACGGTCGCTGAAGTGGGCGGCAATCGCGGTGACCGCCTCCTCGGCGCCGGAGACGACGACCGACGAGGGGCCATTGACGGCCGCGATCCCCACCTCGCCCACCAGCAATGGCGCCACTTCCTCCTCCGTGGCCTGAATCGCCACCATCGCCCCACCCGACGGCAGCGCCCCCATCAGCCGACCCCGCGCCACGATCAGCCGCGCGGCGTCCTCCAGACTCAGCACTCCCCCGACATGGGCGGCGGCCAGTTCGCCGATGGAGTGACCGGCCAGGTAATCCGGGCGGAGACCCCAGGACTCCATCAGCCGGAACAGGGCCACTTCGAGGGCGAAGATGGCGGGCTGGGTGAACTCGGTGCGGTGCAACGCCGCCGCGTCATCGCCCCACATCACCTCCTTCAACGGCAGCCCCGACGCCTCGCACACCGCATCGAACGCCGCCGCGAAAACCGGGAAGGTGTCATACAGCTCCCGCCCCATCCCCAGACGTTGACTCCCCTGCCCGGTGAACAGAAACGCGACCTTGCCACCCCCGCCCACCGCCGCATCGCTGACCGTCTCCGACCCGACCAGCACCGCACGATGCTCCAGCGCGGCACGCCCCGTCGCCGCCGAGAACGCCACATCGAGCTCATCGTGGTCTGCCGCGAAAGTACCGATCCGCTGAATCTGGGCGTGGAGGGCGTCACGTGTCTTCGCCGACACCACGATGGGCGCCACCGGGAGTTCACGGCGCTCTTCGGGTTCGTCCTCGACGGGCGGGGCTTCCTCCACGATCACATGGGCGTTCGTCCCACTGATGCCGAAGGAGGAGATCCCCGCGCGGCGGGGCCGCTCGCCACGCGGCCACTCCCTCGGCTCGGTCAGCAGCCGGACCTGGCCCGCAGACCAGTCCACCTGCGGCGTCGGCTCCTCCACATGCAGCGTCCTCGGCATGACACCGTGGCGCATCGCCTGCACCATCTTGATGATGCCCGCCACCCCGGCCGCGGCCTGCGTATGCCCCATGTTGGACTTGATCGACCCCAGCCACAGCGGCTCCGCACGGTCCTGCCCGTACGTGGCCAGCAGCGCCTGCGCCTCGATCGGATCGCCCAGCGTCGTCCCCGTGCCATGTGCCTCGACCGTGTCCACATCGGCCGCCGACAGCCCCGCGTTCGCCAGCGCCTGGCGGATGACGCGCTGTTGTGACGGGCCGTTGGGCGCGGTCAGGCCGTTGCTGGCGCCGTCCTGGTTGAGGGCGCTTCCTCGTACGACGGCCAGCACCGGGTGGCCGTTGCGGCGGGCGTCCGACAGCCGCTCGACCAGCAGCATGCCCACGCCCTCGCCCCACCCGGTGCCGTCCGTGGAGGACGAGAAGGACTTGCAGCGGCCGTCCGCCGCCAGGCCGCGTTGTTCACTGAAGTCGATGAACGACTGCGGCGTTCCCATGACGGTCACGCCGCCGACGAGGGCGAGCGAGCAGTCGCCGGAGCGCAGCGCCTCGTCCGCCCAGTGCAGGGCCACCAGCGACGACGAGCACGCCGTGTCCACGGTGACGGCGGGGCCTTCGAGACCGAGCGTGTAGGCGATGCGGCCGGAGACGAGGCTGCCGCCGCCGGTTCCGCCGGAATAGTCGTGGTACATGACCCCGGCGAACACACCCGTCGGGCTGCCCTTCAACGTGCCGGGGTCGATCCCGGCGCGCTCCAGCGCCTCCCACGACACCTCCAGCAGCAGGCGCTGCTGCGGGTCCATGTCGCGGGCCTCCCGGGGGCTGATGCCGAAGAAGTCCGCGTCGAAATCCGCAGCGTCGTGCAGGAATCCGCCGTCGCGCACATAGGTCTTCCCGGGCCTGCCAGGCTCCGGGTCGTAGATGTCCTCGACGCCCCAGCCGCGGTCGGCCGGGAACTCCGAGATCGCGTCCACGCCCCCGTCCACCAGCCGCCACAGCCCCTCGGGCGAGTCCACCCCGCCCGGATAACGGCACGCCATCCCCACGATGGCGATCGGCTCGTCGTCCGCCCGGGTCACCACGGGCCCGACCGCCGTGTTCTCCACGGCGCCAGAGAGCTCGTCCAGAAGGTGGCGGGCCAGCTCGCCGGGGGTCGGGTAGTCGAAGACGAGGGTGGCGGGCAGCCGGAGTCCGGTGGCGGCGCCCAGGAGGTTGCGCAGTTCGATCGCGGTGAGGGAGTCGAATCCGAGGTCGCGGAAGGCCCGTTCGGAGTCGACGGCCTCGGCTCCGGCGAGGCGGAGCACGGTGGCGGCCTGGGAGCGTACGAGGCCGAGAAGTTCGGCGGCGCGTTCTTCGTCGGTGAGTGCGGCCAGCCGCTGCCGTAGCGCACCGGTCGCGGAGGCGGTGGTGTCGGCGGCGCGGCGCGACCGGCCACGCACGAGGCCGCGCAGAAGTGGCGGAGGCGTGTCGAAGGCCGCCAGGTCGAACCGGGCGGGTACCGGCGCGGGTTCCGGACCGCTGACGGCGGCGTCGAGCAGCGCGAGGCCCTCTTCGGGAGCCAGGGTGCGCAGGCCCGCCTGGTCGCCGAGTCCGTCCGCCATGCCGTCTCCGGCCCACGGGCCCCAGGCCAGCGACCGCGCGGGGAGCCCGTTGGCGTGCCGGTGGAGGGCGAGGGCGTCGAGGAAGGTGTTGGCGGCCGCGTAGTTGCCCTGCCCGGGAGCGCCGATGACACCGGCGACGGACGAGAAGAGCACGAACGCGGTCAGCTCCATGTCGCGGGTGAGTTCATGGAGGTGCCATGCCGCGTCCGCCTTCGGGCGCAGTACGTGGTCGATGCGGCCGGGTGTCAGCGAGGGGATCACGCCGTCGTCCAGCACGCCCGCCGTGTGCACGAGCCCGCCGAGGGTCCGGCCGTCGAGCAGCGCGGCCAGGGCGTCGCGGTCGGACACGTCGCACGCCGCCACCTCGGCCTCGGCGCCCAGTCCCGCAAGTTCCTCGACCAGCTCGGCGGCTCCCGGCGCCGCGGGGCCGCGGCGGCTGGTCAGCAGCAGCCGCCGCACCCCGTGCCGGGTGACGAGGTGGCGTGCGACGGCGGCGCCGAGCGCACCGGTCCCGCCGGTGATCAGGACGGTGCGTTCCGTGTCCCAGGCGGCGGTGTCCGGGCCGGGCGCCACCCTGGCCAGCCGCGGTACGCGCACCTCGCCGTCGCGGACGCACAGCTCGGGCTCGCCGGTCTCCAGAATGGAGCGGGGATCGATCGGGGCGTCTGTATCGACGAGGACGACGCGGCCGGGGTTCTCGCTCGCGGCGGCCCGTACCAGTCCCCGGACGGCGGCGTGGCCGAGGTCCGAGCCGTCGATCGCGCCGTCGGTGACGACGACGAGGGTGGTGTCGTCCGCGGCCGCGCTCTGTACGGCCTCCAGCACACCGCCCAGCGCCGCGCGCACCGCGGACGGCGTGTCCCCGGTCGTCGGCGGGCAGTGGTGGACGGCCACCCCGGTGTCGTCGGCCGGTGTCCGCTGGCCGGTGGCCGGGACCCACTCGACGCCGAAGAGCGCGTCCGCGATCCGGGCCGAGGCCAGGGCGAGGCCGTCCGCGGTGACCGGGCGCAGCGTCAGCGAGCCGACCGAGGCGACGGGCCGTCCCATGGCGTCGGCCAGCTCCAGGGACACCGTGTCGCCGCCCCGGATGGTCAGGCGGACCCGGGCGGCGGTGGCGCCTTCGGTGTGCAGGGTGACGTCCGACCAGGAGAACGGCAGAACCGTCGGGCCGTCGTCCGCCAGGTCGAGCGCGTGCAACGCCGAGTCGAGCAGGGCGGGGTGGAGGCCGAAGCGTCCGGCGTCGACACCTGCCGGGAGGGCGATCTCGGCGAACATCTCGTCGCCGCGTCGCCATGCCGTGCGCAGTCCACGGAACGCGGGCCCGTAGTCGAGCCGTTCGTAGAGTTCGTCGGCGGCGAGGGGTTCGGCGCCGCGCGGTGGCCACGCCGCGAGGTCGGTGGCCGGTTCACCGGCGTCGGGGGCGAGGACCCCTTCGGCGTGCTGGATCCATTCGCGGTCGATCGGGGCGTCGTCGGCGCGGGAGTACACGGTCACCGGGCGGCGGCCGGACGCGTCGGGCGCGTCGACGGCGACCTGAACGTGGACGCCGCCGTGTTCGGGCAGGATCAGGGGCGCGCCCAGGGTGAGTTCCTCGACGCGGTGGCAGCCCACCTGGTCTCCGGCGCGTACGGCCAGCTCCACGTAGGCGGTGCCGGGCAGCAGCACGGAGCCGAGCACGGTGTGGTCGGACAGCCAGGGGTGGGCTCCGGTGGCCAGCCGTCCGGTGAACACCACGCCGTCCGAGCCGGGCAGCCGCACCATCGCGCCGAGCAGCGGATGGTCGGGCCGGTCGAGACCCGCGGCGGTGACATCGCCGCCCCGGCCACTCTTGTCGAGCCAGTAGCGGGCCCGCTCGAAGGGGTAGGTGGGCAGGTCGACGCGCCGGGCGCCACGTCCGTCGAAGACGCCCGCCCAGTCGACGCGCAGGCCCGCGCTGTGCAGGTCGCCGAGGGCGGTGAGGACGGCGACGGGCTCGGGGTCGCGTCGGCGCAGCGCCGGGACGAGCACGGCGGTGTCGGCGGAGGTGGTGAGGCACTGCCGGGCCATGGCGGTCAGCACGCCGTCGGGCCCCAACTCCACGTAGCGGGTGACGCCTTCGGCCTCCAGCCGGGCCACCGCGTCGGCGAACCGGACCGTGTCGCGGACGTGCCGCACCCAGTGGGCGGCGGTGGTGACGTCGCCGTCCGCCATGACCGGGATGCGCGGCTCGGTGTAGGTGACGGTCTCGGCGACGCGGCGGAACTCGTCCAGCATGGGGTCCATCAGGGGCGAGTGGAAGGCGTGCGAGACCTTCAGACGGTTCGTCCTGCGGGCTCCGAGCCGTTCGGCGACCGCCGCGACGGCCGCTTCGACGCCGTCCTCGGTGCCGGAGAGCACCACGGAGGCAGGGCCGTTGACGGCGGCGAGCCCGACACCGTCACCGAGCAGCGGGGCCACCTCGTCCCGCGTGGCTTCGACGGCCACCATCGCGCCGCCGGGCGGCAGCGCCCCCATCAGCCGGGCCCGCGCGGTGATGAGCCGGGCCGCGTCGGCGAGCGAGAACACCCCGGCGACGTGGGCGGCGGCCAGCTCGCCGATCGAGTGGCCGGTGACGAAGTCGGGCCGTACGCCCCACGATTCCAGCAGCCGGAACAGCGCCACTTCGAGCGCGAAGACGGCGGGCTGGGTGAACTCCGTACGGTGCAGCGCCTCCTCGTCGCCCCACATCACCTCGCGTACGGCGGGGTCGAGCGCGGCGCACACCTCGTCGAAGGCACGCGCGAAGACGGGGAACGCCGCGTGCAGCTCCCGGCCCATGCCGAGGCGCTGGCTGCCCTGGCCGGTGAACAGGAAGGCCGTCAGCCCGGTCGGCCGGGCGAGGCCGCCGAGGGCCATGTCGTGTGCCAGCGCGTCCAGTTGGCCGAGGATGTCTTCGCGGTCGCGGCCGATGACGACGGCGCGGCGGGTCAGCGCGGCCCGGCTGGTGGCGAGGGAGAAACCGAGGTCCACGGGGCTCAGGCCGGGCGTGGCCCGCAGGTGGCCGGCCAGTTGCCGGGCCTGGGCGCGCAGCGCGGTCGTGGTGCGGGCGGACAGGGGCAGCGGCACCGGCACGGCCGGGGTGACGGGCCGCTCGGCGGGCAGGGGCGCGGAGACGGGTCCGGTGTCCGCCTGCTCGATGATCACGTGGGCGTTGGTGCCGCTGACCCCGAACGAGGAGATCGCGGCGCGGCGCGGACGGCCGGTGTCGGGCCAGGCGCGGGCCTCGGTGAGGAGGCGTACGTGTCCGGTCTCCCAGTCCACCTGCGGTGTCGCCGTGTCGATGTGCAGTGTCTTGGGCAGCGTGCCGTGCCGGATGGCCTCGACCATCTTGATGACGCCCGCGACTCCGGCGGCGGCCTGGGAGTGGCCGATGTTCGACTTGATCGAGCCGAGCCACAGCGGCTCCGCGCGGTCCTGTCCGTACGTGGCGAGCAGCGCCTGGGCCTCGATCGGGTCGCCGAGCGAGGTCCCGGTGCCGTGCCCCTCCATGGCGTCGACGTCGGCGGGCGTCAGCCCGGCCGTGGTGAGGGCCTGCCGGATCACCCGGCGCTGGGAGGGGCCGTTGGGGGCGCTGAAGCCGTTGGACGCGCCGTCCTGGTTGACCGCCGAGCCGCGTACGACGGCCAGCACGGGGTGGCCGTGGCGGCGGGCGTCGGACAGCTTCTCCAGCAGCAGGACGCCCGCGCCCTCGCCCCAGCCGGTGCCGTCCGCTGAGGCGGCGAACGAGCGGCAGCGGCCGTCGGGCGAGAGCCCGCGCTGCTCGCTGAACTCGATGAACGTCTCGGGCGTCGCCATGACGCTGACGCCCCCGGCCAGCGCCAGGGTGCACTCCCCCGTGCGCAGGGCCTGCGCCGCCCACTGCATCGCCACCAGCGACGACGAGCACGCGGTGTCGACGGTGACCGCCGGGCCCTCGAAGCCGAGGGTGTAGGCGACGCGTCCGGACACCAGGCTGCCGTCGCTGCTGGTGATGCCGTAGTCGTGGTACATCGCCCCGGCGAAGACACCGGTGCGGCTGCCGCGCAGCGACGCCGGGTCGAGGCCCGCCCGTTCCACCGCCTCCCAGGTGATCTCCAGCAGCAGCCGTTGCTGGGGGTCCATGGTCAGGGCCTCGCGCGGGCTGATGCCGAAGAACTCGGGGTCGAAGTCGGCGGCGTCGTACAGAAAGCCACCGTGGCGGACGTAGCTCTTGCCGGGCTTTCCGGGCTCCGGGTCGTACAGGGCGCTCAGGTCCCAGCCACGGTCGCCGGGGAACGGGCCGATGGCGTCGCGGCCCTCGGCGACCAGCTCCCACAGCCCCTCCGGGGAGCCGACACCACCGGGGAAACGGCAGGCCATGCCGATGATCGCGATGGGTTCGGTGGCGACATTCGCGGCGGTGCGCAGGCTCTCGTTGTCCCGCCGCAGCCGCTCGTTCTCCACGAGCGAGCCGCGCAGCGCCTCGACGATCTCCTCGACGTTGGCTTCCACCGTCGTCTCAGCCTCCGCTCACCGTCGTGGTCCGCGCGCCGCTCGCGCCGACCGTGTCAAGGAATGTGCCGAGCACCTCGGTGAACCGTTCCGGCTCTTCGAGGTGCGGGGCGTGGCTGGAGTCCTCGAAGATCTCCCAGCGGGCGTCCGGAATGAGTTCCTGGTAGGGGCGCACGGTGACCGGGGTGGCCTCGTCGTGGCGGCCGGAGACGACGAGGGTGGGCACATCGACGCGCGGCAGGTGGTCGATCACCGACCAGTCGCGCAGGCTGCCGATGACGTGGAACTCGTTGGGCCCGTTCATCGTGCGGTAGACCGTGGGGTCGGTGACGGCTTCGAGGTACGAGGCCATGAGTTCGCCGGGCCACGGGTCGAGGCGGCAGACGTGGCGGCTGTAGAACACCAGCATCGCTTCCAGATACTCATCGCTGTCGGTGGTGCCCGCGGCCTCGTGCTTCCGCAGCGTCGCGTCCACACCCGGCGGCAGCTGGGCGCGCAGCACGTCCATCTCCGACAGCCACAGCGGGTAGGAGGCGGGGGCGTTGGCGACGATGAGGCCGCGCAGCCCGGCGGGGCGGGTCGAGGCGTGCCAGGCGGCCAGCATTCCGCCCCACGACTGCCCGAACAGGATGTAGTCGTCGGCGATGCCGAGCCGGTGCAGGAGGTTGTCCAGTTCGTCGCGGAAGAGCTGAGGGGTCCAGAAACCGGGGTCGGCGTCCGGCAGGTGTGTGGAGCCGCCGTTCCCGAGCTGGTCGTAGTGCACCACGGGCCAGCCGCGTTCGGCGAAGTCGGCCAGCCGGATCAGATAGTCGTGCGTGGACCCGGGGCCGCCGTGGACGACGACGAGGGCCGGGCGGCCCGACCCCGGCTGTCCGGTGACGCGGTACCAGGTCTTGTACTCCCGGAAGGGAACGGTTCCTTTGGCCGTGGGCGTGGCCCTGGGCGTGGGCGCCATGTCTCAAACCACCTCGGTTCGGGTCCTGTACGTGGGTCGCGGTGTCAGTCGAGCGTCGTCAGCCACTCGTCGATGACCCGGGCGGTCGTCGGGGCGTGGTCCTGGCCGAGCGAGAAGTGGTCGCCGGGCACGGTGCGCAGCGTGTGGTCGGGATCCCAGGGCCGGGCCCGCATCTCGGCCGGGTCGGTGCCCTCGGGCGGCTCCACGAACGGCTCGGCCGCCTGGACGAACAGGGTCGGCACGGCAAGCCGTACGGGGTCGAAGTCCCCCAGCACCCCGAAGTAGTGCGGCATCGCCGACAGCCGCGCCGCGTCGTACGGTCCGAAGGCCGACTCCATCGCCAGCACTTCCCGCATGAGCTGGTCGAACCCGACCTTCATCGCCGTGTCGTCGACGCGGAAGGTGTCGATGAGGATCAGCCCGGCGGGCGGGACCTTCGCCACCTCCTCCAGATGCCGGGCGAGGACGTGGCCGATGATGCCGCCGGACGAGTAGCCGAGCAGCGCGAACGGCTCGCCCTCGGCCGCCTCCAGGACGGCGTCGGCCAGCACCCGCGACAACGCCTCGGGCGAACCGGGCAGCGGCTCGTCCCGTACGAATCCGGGCAGCGGCAGCGCCGACACATGCCGGATGTCCCGGAACTCCGCGCCCAGCCGGGCGTGCTGGTGCACACCGCCGACCGCCATGGGCGTGGCCAGGCAGATCAGCCGGGTACGACGCGGACCGTCGGCCAGCCGCACCGCCTTCGGGGCGCGGTCGAGGTCGCCGGGCGCGGCGAACCGGGGCCGCAGCGCCGCGACCGCCGACATCAGCGCCAGCGCGCCGGAGGTGTCACCGGCGTGGACGGCCCGCCGGAACAGGTCGGTGACGTTCTCGCCGGTCTCTGTCTCAGCTTGTGGCTGCGGCTCGGTGGCGGGGAGCCCGGTCAGCTCATCCGCGAGGAGCCGGGCCAGCAGGGACGGGTTCTTGCTGTCGAACACCGCCATCGCGGGCAGCTTCAGCCCCGTGGCGGCGTTCAGCGCGGTGCGCAGCTCCATCGCGGTGAGCGAATCGAACCCGGACTCCAGGAAGTCGCGCTCGGGGTCGACCGCCTCGGGGCCGCTGTGCCCGAGCAGGGTGGCGGCCAGGCTCAGCACCAGGTCGCGCAGCGCTCCCTCGCGCCGTTCGGCGGGCATGTCCGCCAGCTCGCGCCGCAGCGCCGCCGGGTCGGCAGCCGCCGTACGGCGCCGCGTGGCCGGGACCAAGCCCCGTAGCAGGACGGGGAGTTCGCCACCGGTTCCGCTCCGCAGCGCCCGCAGATCCAGCCCCATCGGCACCAACACGGGCTCGGTACGGGCGGACGCGGCGTCGAACAGCGCGAGGCCGTCGGCCGCCGACAGCGCGGGCATGCCCTGGCGGCGCAGCCGCCGCAGGTCGGCCTCGCTCAGGCCGCCCGCCATCCCACCGGTGTCCGCCCACAGCCCCCAGGCGAGGGACTGCGCGGGCAGTCCCCCGGCGTGGCGGTGTGCGGCGAGCGCGTCGAGGAACGTGTTGGCGGCGGCGTAGTTGCCCTGGCCGGGCGCCCCGAGCACGCCGGCCGAGGACGAGAAGAGCACGAAGGCGCCCAGGTCGTGGTCGCGGGTGAGGTCGTGCAGGTTGAGTGCGCCGTCGACCTTCGGACGCAGCACCTGGTCGAGGCTGTGCGGTGTCAGGCTGGCGATCAGGCCGTCCGCCAGCACCCCGGCCGTGTGCACGACGGCGCCGAGCGGGCGATCGGCGAGCAGCGCCCTCAGGGCCTCGCGGTCCGCCACGTCGCAGGCCACGACCTCGACCGTCGCGCCGAGGCCGGTCAGCTCCTGACGCAGCTCGGCCGCGCCCTCGGCGTCCATGCCGCGACGGCTGGTCAGCAGCAGTTCGCGGACGCCGTGCTCGGCCACCAGATGGCGGGCGACGAGCGCGCCGAGGCCGCCCGTACCGCCGGTGATCAGCACGGTTCCGAGGCAGTCCCAGACGGTTGCGTGTTCCGGCTCCACGGGGGTGCGCGCCAGGCGGGGTACGAGGATTCCGGCACCCTCGATGCGTAGCTCCGGCTCGCCAGAGGCGATGGCCCGGCCGATGGTCTCCGGGTCGTCGCCGTCCGTCGTGAGCAGCGCGAAGCGCTCCGGGTCCTCCGCGCGGGCGGCGCGGACCAGGCCCGCCGCCGCCGCGTGAGCGAGGTCGTCGCCACGGGTGACCACCATCAGCCTGCGGTCGGCGAACCGTTCGTCGGTGAGCCAGGTCTGCAGCGCCCGGAGCGTTGTGCCGGTGACCGCTCTGACCTCGTCGGCGATGTCGCCCGTACCACCGGGGAGCGTCAACGCGACCGTGGCGGGCACGTGGTCGGGGAGTTCCGCCAGGTCGGCGACGCTCGTCCAGTCGCTCGCGGCGGTGGGGACGGAGACGGGCGTCCACGCGACGTGGAAGAGGGAGTCGCCGTGCCGTGCGGCGGCCGGTGCGAGCTGTTCGGCCGCGACCTCCCGTGCGATCAGCGATTCCACGGATGCCACGGGCCGTCCCTCGGAGTCGGCGATGCGCAGTTCCGTCGCGCCCTCGCCCTTGGGCGTGAGCCGGACCCGCGCGGCCGTGGCGCCGGAGGCGTACAGCCGGACCCCCTTCCAGGCGAACGGCAGCATCGTCGCGTCGTCGCCGCCCGAGCCGAGCAGCACCGCGTGCAGCGCGGAGTCCAGCAGCGCCGGATGCAGTACGAAGCGCCCGGCGTCGGCCGCGTCGCCGAGCGCCACCTCGGCGAAGGTCTCGTCGCCGACGCGCCAGGCCGCCTTGAGCCCCTGGAACGCCGGGCCGTAGGCGAAACCGACGTCCCGGAAGCGTTCGTACGCGTCGTCGGTGGGGATGCTCACCGCCCCGGCCGGTGGCCACTGTGCCGGGTCGGAGGGCGGCGGCGCGGCGGGGTCCTCGGGCGTCAGCACACCCTCCGCGTGCAGGGTCCAGGCCGCGTCCGCGTCGGCGTCCTCGGGCTGCGCGTGAACGGTGAGGGGGCGGCGTCCCGTGTCGTCGGCCGGTTCGCCGACCGTCAGCCGCAGCCGCACACCGCCGCCCTCGGGCAGGGCCAGCGGCGCGTGCAGGGTCAGCTCTTCGAGGACGCGGCAGCCGACCTGGTCGCCCGCCCGTATGGCCAGTTCGACGTACGCGGTCCCGGGCAGCAGTGTCGTACCGAGCACCGCGTGGTCGGCCAGCCACGGCTGGGTGTCCGTCGACAGCCGACCCGTGAACACCACCGACTCGGCGCCCGGCACCGCGACTTCGGCGCTCAGCAGGGGGTGATCGAGCGCGGTGAGCCCCATGGACACCGCGTTTCCGCCCTCCCCGGCCAGCGGCGCCGACAGCCAGTAGCGGCCTCGCTGGAAGACGTAGGTGGGCAGGTCGACCCGGTGTGCTCCCCGCCCCGCGAAGAGGGCCGTCCAGTCGGGCGAGGCGCCCGTGGTGTGCAGCTGGGCGACCGCCGTCAGCAGCGTTCCGGCCTCGGGCCGGTCGCGGCGCAGAGTGGCCACGGTGGTCGCGTCCGGCGCCGTCTGCCGGGCCATGGCCGTGAGGATCCCGTCCGGCCCGATCTCCAGGAACCGGGTCACACCCTCCGCGTGCAGCTGCCGTACGTCATCGGCGAACCGCACCGCGTCCCGCACATGCCGCACCCAGTACTCGGCCGACGCCATGTCCTTCACCAGCCGGATCCCGGGGCGCCCATAGGTGACGGTCCCGGCCACCTTGCGGAAGTCCTCCAGCATCGGATCCATCAACGGCGAATGGAACGCGTGAGAGACCGGCAGGCGGCTCGTCTTACGGTCCTTGAACCGCCCGGCGACGGCCGCCACCGCGTCCTCGTCACCCGAAATCACCACCGAGGAAGGGCCGTTGACCGCAGCGATCCCCACCGCACCGTCCAGCAGCGGCGCCACTTCCTCCTCCGTGGCCTGAATCGCCACCATCGCCCCACCCGACGGCAGCGCCCCCATCAGCCGACCCCGCGCCACGATCAGCCGCGCGGCGTCCTCCAGACTCAGCACTCCCCCGACATGGGCGGCGGCCAGTTCGCCGATGGAGTGACCGGCCAGGTGATCCGGGCGGAGACCCCAGGACTCCACCAGCCGATACAGCGCCACCTCCAGGGCGAAGATGGCGGGCTGGGTGAACTCCGTACGCTGCAACGCCGCCTCGTCAGGGCCCCACATCACCTCCTGCAACGGCAGCCCCGACGCCTCGCACACCGCATCGAACGCCGCCGCGAAAACCGGGAAGGTGTCATACAACTCTCTCCCCATCCCGATACGTTGGCTCCCCTGCCCGGTGAACAGGAACGCCACCTTGCCCTCACGGGCCCTGCCGGTGACGACGGACGGCGACGGGGTGGTTCCCTGGGCCAGCGCGGTGAGGCCCGCGAGGAGGTCGTCCGTACGGTTGTCGGCGACGATCGCCGCACGGTGTTCCAGGGCCGCCCGGCCGGTTGCCAGCGAGAACGCCACGTCCGTGGGCGCCAGTTCCGGTCGTTCGGCCAGATGAGAGTGGAGGCGTGCGGCCTGGGCCCGCAGCGCCTCCGGGCTCCTGGCCGACAGGGTCCACAGGACGGGCCCCGCCACGGCCGGTGCCGCTTCCTCCTCGGCCTCGACGGGCGGCGCCTCCTCGATGATGACGTGGGCGTTCGTCCCGCTGATGCCGAAGGAGGACACGCCCGCGCGGCGCGGGCGCCTCTCGTCCGGCCACTTCCGGGCCTCTGTGAGCAGCCGGACCTCGCCCGCCGCCCAGTCCACCTGCGGTGTCGGCTCGTCCACGTGCAGCGTCCTCGGCAGCACGCCGTGGCGCATCGCCTGAACGACCTTGATGATGCCCGCCACGCCCGCCGCCGCCTGGGTGTGGCCGATGTTCGACTTGATCGAGCCGAGCCACAGCGGCTCAGTGCGGTCCTGACCGTACATGGCCAGCAGCGCCTGCGCCTCGATCGGGTCGCCCAGCGTCGTCCCCGTGCCGTGCCCCTCGATCAGATCGACCTGGTCGGCGGATATCCGGGCGTTGGCCAGCGCCTGCTTGATGACGCGTTGCTGGGAGGGGCCGTTGGGGGCGGTCAGGCCGTTGCTCGCGCCGTCCTGGTTGATCGCCATGCCTCGTACGACCGCCAGCACCGGGTGGCCGTTGCGGCGCGCGTCCGACAGCCGCTCGACCAGCACCATGCCCACGCCCTCGCCCCAGCCGGTGCCGTCGGCGGCCGCCGCGTACGACTTGCAGCGGCCGTCGGGCGCCAGCCCGCGCTGGTGGCTGAATTCGATGAACGTCTCGGGCGTCGCCATCACCGTGACGCCACCCGCGAGCGCGAGCGAGCACTCTCCCGACCGCAGCGCCTGGACCGCCCAGTGCAGGGCGACCAGCGAGGACGAGCAGGCGGTGTCGACGGTGACGGCCGGACCCTCCAGCCCGAGGGCGTAGGCGACGCGGCCGGAGGCGATGGCTCCCGTACTGCTGTTGTAGGTGTAGTCGTGGTACATCATCCCGGCGAACACACCGGTCGGGCTGCCCTTCAGCGTCGTCGGATCGATCCCGGCCCGCTCCAGCACCTCCCACGACGCCTCCAGCAGCAACCGCTGCTGCGGATCCATGACCATCGCCTCGTTCGGCGCGATCCCGAAGAACTCGGGGTCGAACTCGGCCGCGTCGTACAGGAACGCCCCTTCCCGGCTGTAGGTCTTGCCGGGGCGTCCGGGCTCGGGGTCGTAGATGCCCGTCTCGTCCCAGCCGCGGTCGGTGGGAAACCGCGAGACGGCGTCCTCCTCGCCGACGACCAGCCGCCACAGGTCCTCGGGCGAGGCCGCGCCAGGATAGCGGCAGCTCATCGCCACGATCGCGATGGGTTCGCGGGAGGTGGCCCGCAGGGCGCGGTTGCGGGCCCGCAGGCTCTCGGTCTCCTTGAGCGACGCACGCAGCGCCGCCACGAGCTTGTGGTCGGTGTCGGCCATCGTGTCCTCAGGCTTCTCGCGTCGCGTCGTCGTCCGGGGCAGCCAGGGCGGTGTCCTGCAGCGCCATGCTGATGAGGGTTTCGGTGTCCATCGCGTCGATCGCGTCCTGCTGTTCCGCCTCGGGCGCGACCGTGGCGGTGGCGGAGGCGGGGGCGGCGCCCGCGAGTTCGAGCAGGGTGTCCATCAGCCCCGCGTCGTGCAGCCGGGTGAGCGGGATCGAGGCGAGCAGGCGGCGGACCGTGTCCTCGTCGGCGCCACTGTCACCGCCCGCGTGGTCGGGCGCCAGCTCCGTGGCGAGGTGCTCGGCCAGCGCCCGGGCGTTGGGGTAGTCGAAGATCAGGGTGGGTGGCAGCCGCAGCCCGGCGGTGGCGTTGACGGCGTTACGGAATTCCACCGCCCCCAGTGAGTCGAATCCGAGGTCGCCGAAGGCCCGCCCGGGTTCGATGGCCTCCGGGCCCGCGTGCCCCAGCACGGCCGCCGCACGGGTACGGACGAGGGTGAGCAGTTCGTCGTACCGTTCCTCGGCGGGCAGCGCGGCCAGCCGCTGCCGCAGTGCGGCCGCCCTTCCCTCGTCGTGCCGCGCCGACACGGCGCGCCGCGCGGAGCCGCGTACCAGGCCGCGCAGCACCGAGGGCACCTCGGCCGCGTTCAGCGCCCTGGTGTCCAGGTTCATGGGGACCAGTACGGGGGCGGCGAGTGCGGCGGCCGTGTCGAAGAGCTTCAGCCCTTCGGCGGGCGACAGCCCCGTCAGGCCCGTACGGACGATCCGCTGCCGGTCGTGGTCCGCCAGCTCCCCGGCCATTCCGGCGTCGGTTGCCCACAGGCCCCAGGCGAGGGACTGGGCAGGCAGGCCCTGGGCGCGGCGGTGCACGGCCAGCGCGTCGAGGAACGCGTTGGCCGCCGCGTAGTTGCCCTGCCCCGGTGAACCGATGGCGCCCGCCGCCGAGGAGAACAGCACGAACGCGCCCAGCTCCATCCCGCGCGTCAGCTCATGCAGATGCAGCGCGGCGTCCACCTTCGGACGCATCACCCGGTCCACCCGCTCCGGCGTCAGCGACCCGATCACCCCGTCGTCCAGCACACCCGCCGCATGCACCACACCCGACAACGCCCGCCCCGCCAACAGCCCCGCCAACGCCTCCCGGTCCGCGACGTCACACGCCGCCACCTCCACCTCGGCGCCCAGCCCCGTCAGCTCCGCCACCAACTCCGCGGCGCCCGGTGCGTCCGGCCCGCGGCGGCTGGTCAACAGCAGTCTCCGTACGCCGTGTCCGGTCACCAGATGTCGCGCCACCAGCCCGCCCAGCGCCCCCGACGCGCCCGTGACCAGCACCGCGTCACCGAAGACGGACGAGGGCTCGGACTCCGTCACCGAGGCGGCCCGCAGCCGTGGCGCGTAGACCTTTCCGTCCCGGACCGCCACCTGCGGCTCCCCCGACGCGAGCGCCAGGGCGATGTCCGCCTCGTCGTCCGCACCGGCCACGTCGACCAGGACGAACCGCCCCGGGTCCTCCGACTGGGCGCTGCGCACCAGGCCCCACACCGCCGCACCGGCCAGGTCGGTGACGTCCTCACCGGCCAGCGACACCGCGCCCCGGGTGACCACCGCCAGGGTGCCGGACTCCGACCGGAGCGCCGCCAGCGCGGCACCCAGCGTGGACCGGACGTCCTCGCCCCGGGCCCGCCACACCGGCATGTCGCCGTCCCTCTGCCCCTGCGCCGCCACCGGTGTCCACTCCAGCTGGAACAGCGAGTCGACGCGGGCGAGCGACGGTGCCGCCATCGGGCGCAGGGTCAGGGAGTCCACGGAAATGACGGGCTGGCCGGTGCCGTCCACGGCGTCCAAGGTGACCTGATCGGGGCCCGGTGATGTCACCCGTACGCGAAGCACATCGGCGCCGGAAGCGTGCAGTTCCACGCCCGTCCAGGAGAAGGGCAGCACGACACGGTCGTCGGCCGACAGCAGCGGGATCGCGTGCAGGGCCGCGTCCAGCAGCGCCGGGTGCAGCCCGAACCGGTCCGCCGCACCGTCCAGTACGACCTCGGCGAACACCTCGTCGCCGCGCCGCCAGGCGGCCTTCAGCCCCTGGAAGACCGGCCCGTACGCCAGTCCGGCGTCGGCCAGCGCCTCGTACAGCCCCGCCACTTCCACGGGCTCCGCCCCGGGCGGCGGCCACTGCGCCCTTCCCTTCGCACTGTCCCCGGTGGCCGGGGCCCCACCGTCCCCGGTGGCCGGGGCCAGTGTTCCGGCGGCGTGGCGGGCCCAGGGCCGGTGGATCTCGTCCTCGCCGCGCGAGTACACCTCGACCGGCCGATGGCCGGAGCCGTCCCCCGGCCCGACCAGCACCTGAAGTGCCACGGCGCCGCGCTCCGCGAGGACGAGTGGCGCCTCGATCGTCAGTTCCTCGATCCGGCCGCAGCCCACCTCGTCGCCCGCGCGGACGGCCAGCTCGACAAAGCCCGTACCGGGGAAGAGGAGCCCGCCGCCGACGACGTGTTCGGCGAGCCAGGGCTGTGTCCCGGCCGACAGCCGCCCGGTCAGCACGGTCTGATCCGTGCCCGCCACGCCGACCGCCGCGTCCAGCAGCGGATGGTCGGAGCCTTCCGGCCCGCGCCCCGACTCCAGCCAGTACGGCTGCCGCTGGAAGGGATAGGTCGGCAGGTCGACACGGTGCGCCCCGCGGCCGCCGAGAACGGCTTCCCAGTCGACCCGGACCCCGGCGGTGAACAGCCGCCCGACCGCGGTGAACAGGGATTCCGTCTCGGGATGGTCGCGGCGCAGGGTGGCCGCCGTCGTGCCCTCGGCCACGGTCTCCCGCACCATCGCGGTCAGCACGGCGTCCGGGCCGATCTCCAGGAACCGGGTGACCCCCTCGTCCCGCAGGACCCGCACATCGTCGGCGAACCGCACGGTGTCCCGCACATGCCGCACCCAGTACTCCGCCGACGCCATGTCCTTCGTCAGCCGGATGGCCGGGGCGTGGTAGGTGACGCTCTCGGCGACCTCCCGGAAGTCTTCCAGCATCGGGTCCATCAGCGGCGAATGGAACGCGTGCGAGACCTTCAGCCGGGCCGTCCTGCGGTCACCGAACCGCTCGGCGAGCGCCGTCACGGCATCCGAGGCACCGGAGACGACCACGGACATCGGGCCGTTGACCGCCGCGAGCGCGACCCGTTCGCCGAGGAGCGGGGTGATCTCCTCTTCGGTGGCCTGAAGGGCCACCATGGCGCCACCGGGCGGCAGCGCCTGCATCAGCTGTCCGCGCGCCGTGATCAGCCGGGCCGCGTCCTGGAGATCCAGCACCCCGGCCACATGTGCCGCCGCCACCTCGCCGATGGAATGCCCGGCCAGCAGGTCCGGCCTGATGCCCCACGACTCCAGCAGCCGGAACAGCGCCACTTCGAGAGCGAAGACCGCGGGCTGGGTGAACTCCGTTCGGTTCAGGGCGACTTCCTCGCCCCACATCACCTCGCGCAACGGCATGTCGAGCGCGTCGCACACCTCGTCGAACGCCGCCGCGAACGCCGGGAACGTGTCATACAGCTCCCGGCCCATCCCCACCCGCTGGCTGCCCTGCCCGGTGAACAGGAACGCCAGCCTGCCTTCGGTGACCGAGCCGATGACGGTCTCGGACGTCCCGACCCGCACCGCGCGGTGCTCCAGCGCGGCCCGGCCGGTCGCGGCCGAGTACGCCACGTCCAGCGCGTCCTGCCCGACGGAGGTCATCCGGTCGAGCTGGGCCTCCAGCGCCGCCCGCGTCCTGGCCGAGACCACCAGCGGAACCACCGGCAACTCCCGCCGCTCCGCGCGCGTTTCCTCGGCCACGGGAGCTTCTTCGATGATGGCGTGGGAGTTGGTGCCGCTGATGCCGAAGGAGGACACGCCCGCGCGGCGCGGGCGGTCGCCGCGCGGCCACTCCCGCGCCTCGGTGAGCAGCCGGACCTCGCCCGCCGCCCAGTCCACCTGCGGTGTCGGCTCGTCCACATGCAGCGTCCTCGGCATGACGCCGTACCGCATCGCCTGAACCATCTTGATGACGCCCGCCACACCGGCAGCCGCCTGGGTGTGGCCGATGTTCGACTTGATCGACCCCAGCCACAGCGGCTCCGCGCGGTCCTGTCCGTACGTGGCCAGCAGCGCCTGCGCCTCGATCGGGTCGCCCAAGGTGGTGCCCGTGCCGTGTGCTTCCACGGCGTCCACCTCGGCCGGTGACAGGCCCGCGTTGGCCAGCGCCTGACGGATCACCCGCTGCTGGGAGGGTCCGTTGGGGGCGGTCAGGCCGTTGCTCGCACCGTCCTGGTTGATCGCTGTGCCCCGTACGACCGCCAGCACCGGGTGGCCGTTGCGGCGCGCGTCCGACAGCCGCTCGACCAGCAACATGCCCACGCCCTCGCCCCAGCCGGAGCCATCGGCCGCGGCGGCGAAGGAGCGGCACCGGCCGTCCTGCGACAGGCCCCGCTGCTCGCTGAACTCGATGAAATTGTCCGGCGTGGCCATCACGGTCACGCCACCCGCGAGGGCGAGTGTGCATTCGCCCGACCGCAGCGCCTGGGCCGCCAGATGCAGGGCGACCAGGGAGGACGAGCAGGCGGTGTCGACGGTGACGGCCGGACCCTCCAGCCCGAGGGCGTAGGCGACGCGGCCGGAGGCGATGGCTCCCGTACTGCTGTTCTGGCTGTAGTCGTGGTACATCATCCCGGCGAACACACCGGTCGGGCTGCCCTTCAGCGTCGTCGGATCGATCCCGGCCCGCTCCAGCACCTCCCACGACGCCTCCAGCAGCAACCGCTGCTGCGGGTCCATGACCATCGCCTCGTTCGGCGCGATCCCGAAGAAGCCGGGATCGAACTCGGCCGCGTCGTAGAGGAATCCGCCCCTGTCGACGTACGTGGTGTGCGGCCGGGTGCCCGTCGGGTCGTAGATCCGCTCCAGGTTCCAGCCCCGGTTGTCGGGGAAGGCCGAGATCGCGTCCGTCCCGTCGTCCACCAGCCGCCACAGGTCCTCCGGCGAGGCCACCCCGCCGGGATAGCGGCAAGCCATGCCGATGACCGCGATCGGATCGCCGTCGGCCGGGGTCACGACCGGCCTGGCGTGGCCCTCGTGCACGGTTCCCGACACCTCGTCCAGCAGATGGCGCGCGAGGACCGCGGGGGTCGGGTAGTCGAACACCAGGGTGACCGGAAGCCGCAGGCCCGTCGCCGAGGCCAGCGCGTTGCGCAGCTCCATCGCGGCCAGCGAGTCGACCCCCAGATCGCGGAACGCACGCTCCGGGTCGACGGCCTCAGGTCCGGCGTAGCCGAGGGTCATGGCGGCCTGGGCGCGGACCAGGGTCAGCAGCGTTTCCCGCCGCTGGTCCTCGGACAGGCCCACCAGCTGCCTGCGCAGCCCGTCCGCGTCGGCCCGGTTCCGGGCGGTGCCACGGGTGACGACGGGGACCAGCCCGCGCAGCAGCTCCGGCACCGCGCCGCTCGCGCGGACCGCCGCGAGATCCAGCTTCACGGGGACGACCGCCGCGGGGGTGTCCGCCCGTACGGCCGCGTCGAAGAGGGTCAGGCCCTCGCCGTGGGACAGCGGGAGGATGCCGCCACGGGTCATGCGGGACCGGTCGGCGTCGCCCAGGCTCCCGGCCATACCGGAGCTGGTCTGCCACACGCCCCAGGCCAGGGACTGGGCGGGCAGGCCCTGGGCGCGGCGGTGTGCCGCCAGCGCGTCGAGGAAGGCGTTGGCCGCCGCGTAGTTGCCCTGCCCCGGCGAGCCGATGACCCCGGCGGCCGAGGAGAACAGCACGAACGCGCTCAGCTCCATCCCGCGCGTCAGCTCATGCAAGTGCAGCGCGGCGTCCACCTTCGGACGCATCACCCGGTCCACCCGCTCCGGGGTCAGCGAGCCGATCACGCCGTCGTCCAGCACACCCGCCGCATGGATGACACCCGACAGCTTCCGGCCCGCCAACAGCCCCGCCAGCGCCTCCTGGTCCGCCACATCACACGCCGCCACCTCCACCTCGGCGCCCAGGCCGGTCAGCTCCGCCACCAGTTCGGCGGCGCCCGGCGTGTCCGCGCCCCGGCGGCCGGTCAGCAGCAGCCTTCGTACGCCGTACTCGGTGACGAGGTGCCGGGCCATCAGCCCGCCGAGCACCCCCACCCCGCCCGTGATGAGCACCGTGTCGCCGAACGTCGGCGCCGGTTCGTCCGCTGTCCGCGGTGTCGCCGCCAGCCGGGCGAGCCGGGGAGCGTGGAGCGTGCTTCCGCGTACGACGATCCGGGGCTCCCCGGTCGCGACCGCCGACGCGATGACGGCGTCATCCGTCGCGTCGGTAGTGTCCAGATCGACCAGGACGAACCGGCCGGGGTCCTCGGTCTGGGCGCTGCGGACCAGGCCCCAGACCGCCGCCGCGGCCAGGTCGGGGGCGTCCTCGCCGGTCATCGGGACCGCGCCCCGGGTGACCACCACCAGACGGGAGGCGGCCGACTGCAGCGCCTCCAGCGCCTGGTTCACCGCCGTACGCACATCGGATCCGGCGGCGACGCGCAGCACCTCGGTGTCGGCGGGCGGCGGCGTCCCGGTGGCCGTTTCCACGCCGGTGGGGAGCGGGGCCAAGGCGACGTGGAAGAGCGATTCGGTGCGGGGTTCGGTGCGTACGGCGGTGAGGGGCCGCAGCACCAGGGACTCGATCGTGGCGACGGGCTGGCCGGTCGCGTCGGTGATGGCCAGGGCCGCGACGCCGTCCTGAAGCGGGGTGACACGCACCCGCAGCGCGCCCGCGCCGGAGGCGTGCAGTTCCACGCCGGACCAGGAGAAGGGCAGCAGGGCCGCGTCACCGGCCCCCGCCGGGGAGAGGCCGATCGCGTGCAGGCCCGCGTCGAGAAGGGCCGGGTGCAGCCCGTACGCGTCCGGCTCGGCGTCGTCCGGCAGGGCGATCTCGGCGAACACCTCGTCGCCCGCCCGCCAGGCCGCCCGGAGCCCCCGGAAGGCCGGCCCGTACGCCAGGCCCAGGTCGACCAACTCCCCGTACAGGGTGGCGACATCGAGGTTCAGCGGCTCAGCCCCGGGTGGCGGCCAGGCGGTCAGGTCGCCGCCACCGGACGAGGTGGCCGCGGTCAGCAGACCGGTGGCATGCCGGTTCCAGGGCAGGTCGGTGGCGTCCTGGTCACGGGAGTACACCGTGACCGCGCGGCGGCCCGTCTCGTCCGCCGGGCCGACGACGACCTGTACGGCCACCCCGCCGCGCTCGGCGAGGACCAGTGGCTCGTGGAGGGTCAGTTCCTCGATCCGGCCGCAGCCGACCTCGTCGCCCGCGCGCACGGCCAGCTCCACGAACCCGGTGCCGGGGAAGAGAACCGATCCGTCGATGACGTGGTCGGTCAGCCAGGGCACGGCCCCGATCGACAGCCGTCCAGTGAGCACCACCTCGTCCGAGCCCGCGAGCATGACCGCCGCGCCCAGCAGCGGGTGGCCCAGCGCGCCCAGCCCCATCGAGACCGCGTCGGCGCCACCCACCGGATCGGTCAGCCAGTACCGGCGGTGCTGGAAGGGGTACGTCGGCAGCTCCACCTGCCGCGCGCCGGATCCGGCGAACGCCTTCTCCCAGTCGACGTCCACGCCGTGGGTGTGGGCCTGGGCCAGGACGGTCAGGAAGCGGTCCAGGCCACCGTCGTCGCGGCGCAGGGTGCCGATCGCGGTCTGTTCCATGCCGGGTGCCAGCACCGGATGCGGGCTGGCCTCGATGAACACGTCCGCGCCCTGCTCGGTGAGCAGGGCGATCACCCGGTCGAACTCCACTGTCCGGCGCAGATTGCGGTACCAGTAGCCCGCGTCCAGCCCCGTGGTGTCCATGAGGTCGCCGGTCACCGTGGAGTAGAACGGGATCTGCGCGGCGCGGGGCCGGATCGGGGCCAGCACCTCCAGCAGCTCCTGCTCGATCAGCTCCACCTGCGCCGAGTGCGAGGCGTAGTCCACCGGAATCCGCCGGGCCCGCACCTCCTCCGCCTCACACTCGGCGATCAGTTCGTCCAGCGCGCCCACCTCGCCCGAGACCACCGTGGAGGCGCCGCCGTTCACCGCCGCGACGGACATCCGGTCCCCCCACCGGGAGAGCCGCCGTTCCACCTGCTCCCGGGGCAGCGCGACCGAGACCATCCCGCCCCGGCCGGACAGCGCGGGCAGCGCCCTGCTGCGCAGCGCCACCACCCGGGCCCCGTCCTCCAACGACAGCGCTCCGGCCACGCTCGCCGCGGCGATCTCCCCCTGGGAGTGGCCCACCACCGCCACTGGCTCCACGCCGTAGTGCCGCCACAGCCCCGCCAGCGACACCATCACCGCCCACAGCACGGGCTGGACCACGTCGACCCGTTCCAGCATGGACTGGTCGCCCAGCGCCTCGCCGAGTGACCAGTCCACGAAGGGCGCCAGCGCCTCTTCGCACGCGGCCATGTGCGCCGCGAACACCTCGGACGACGCGCTCAGTTCGACCGCCATCCCCACCCACTGCGACCCCTGCCCCGGGAACACCATCACCGGGCCGGACCTGGAGCGGGCCGCCACCACCGGAGCCTGCCCCTGCGCCACGGCGGCGAGGCCCTGCGCGATCTCCTCCCCGCGGGCGCCCACCACGGCGGCCCGGTACGCGAAGGGCACCCGGCGCGTCGCCAGCGACCATCCCACGTCCGCCGGGCGCAGCTCCCCCGCCACGTCCCGCAGCCGCCCGGCGTACTCGCGTACGGCTGCCTCGGACTTGCCCGAGATCACCCATGGCACCACCGGGCGGTCCGGGCCGTCCTCCGGCAGTGCGTCGATCGGCGGCGCCTCCTCCAGCACCACGTGCGCGTTCGTGCCGCTGGCGCCGAACGACGACACGGCGGCGCGGCGCGGGCCTTCGCCCTGCGGCCAGGCGCGGGCCTCGGTCAGCAGCCGGACGTTCCCCGCCGACCAGTCCACCTGCGGTGTCGGCTCGTCCACGTGCAGCGTCTTCGGCAGCGTTCCGTGCCGCATCGCCTGGACCATCTTGATGACACCGGCCACGCCTGCGGCGGCCTGCGTGTGGCCGACGTTCGACTTGACCGAGCCCAGCCACAGCGGCCGGTCGTCGGGGCGCTCCTGCCCGTACGTGGCCAGCAGCGCCTGGGCCTCGATCGGATCGCCCAGGGTCGTCCCCGTGCCGTGTGCTTCCACCGCGTCCACATCGGCCGCGGACAGGCCCGCGTTCGTCAGCGCCTGCTGGATGACCCGACGCTGGGACGGGCCGTTCGGCGCGGTCAGGCCGTTGCTGGCGCCGTCCTGGTTGACGGCGCTGCCCCGTACGACCGCCAGCACCCGGTGGCCGTTGCGGCGCGCCTCCGACAGCCGCTCCAGCACCAGCACGCCGACGCCCTCGCCCCAGCCGGTGCCGTCGGCGCCCGCGGCGAACGCCTTGCACCGGCCGTCCAGCGACAGGCCCCGCTGCCTGCTGAACTCCACGAAGGTGACGGGCGTCGACATCACCGTCACGCCCCCCGCCAGCGCCAGCGAACATTCCCCGCCGCGCAGCGACTTGACGGCCATGTCGAGCGCGACCAGCGACGAGGAGCAAGCGGTGTCGACCGTCACCGCCGGGCCTTCGAGACCCAGGGTGTAGGCCACCCGGCCGGAGACCAGCGCGCCCGTCACACTGCTGTTCGGATAGTCGTGGTACACCAGCCCGGAGAACACCCCCGTGGCGCTGCCCTTCAGCGACGGCGGATCGATCCCGGCCCGCTCCACCGCCTCCCACGAGGTCTCCAGCAGCAGCCGCTGCTGGGGATCCATCGCCAGCGCCTCCAGCGGGCTGATCCCGAAGAACTCCGGATCGAAGTCACCCGCGCCGTCGAGGAAACTGCCCTGCCTGACGTAGCTGGTGTTCTCGCCCGCCCCGTCCGGGTCGTACAGCCCGTCCAGATTCCAGCCCCGGTCGGTGGGGAATTCGCCCACCGCGTCCCGGCCCTCGGCGACCAGCTCCCACAGCCCCTCCGGCGTGGCCGCGCCACCGGGGAATCGGCATGCCATTCCCACGATCGCGATCGGCTCGCGCTCCCGGTCCTCCACCTCGTGCAGACGGCGCCGGGTCTGCCGCAACTCACCGGTAGCGAGCCGCAGATACTCCCGCAGCCGGTCTTCGTTGGAGTCCTTCGACATCGTCATCAACCCATCCGTGAAAGTCCACAAGCAGACGCGGTGTCCGTCAGGACAGTCCCAGTTCCTTGTTCAGCGCCTCGAACAGCTCGTCGTCGGAAGCATCGGCGGCTGGCGCCGGGGCGCCGTCCGGCCCGGCGTCCGCCACCACGCCGCTCCGGGCGTCCCGCGCCCGCCGCGACACCGCCTCCAGCCGGGCCGCGACCTTGGCATGAGCCGCGTCGTCGTCCGCCGCGAGCGCGGTCAGGGCGGCCTCCAGGCGGCTCAGTTCGGCCAGCAGCGGCGCCGCGGGGTCGGCCTCGACCGGCCGGTAGCTCTCGAGCAGGAGACCGGCCACGGCGAGAGGTGTCGGGTAGTCGAACACCAGGGTCGGCGGCAGCGCGAGACCGGTCTCGGCGTTGAGCGCGTTACGCAGCTCCACGGCGCCCAGCGAGGTGAGGCCCAGCTCGTTCACCGCACGGTCCGGCGGCACCTCCTCGACACCGTCGTGTCCCAGGATCCGCGCGACGTGGCCGCGTACCAGCCCCAGCAGGAGCTGTTCGCGTTCCGCCCCGCTCAGCCCGTTCAGCCGCCGCTCCAGCGACGCCCTGCCGGACGGCGCGCGGCGGGCCGGGGCGCGCACCAGCCCGCCGAACAGGGCGGGAAGTGTCCCCGTCTCGGCCTGTGTACGCATCACCGCCAGGTCGAACCGGACCGGAAGCGTGGCGGGTGGCCGCCCGGGCATGGTTGCCGCGTCCAGCAAGGCGAGCCCCTCGTCGGGGGACAGCGGTGGCATTCCCGTACGCCGGAGCCGCTGCAACTCGGCCTCGTCCAGCCGGTCGGCCATGCCCCCGGCTTCGGTCCATGGCCCCCAGCCCAGGCACAGCGCGGGAAGCCCTCGGGCGTGGCGATACCGGGCGAACGCGTCCAGCCAGGCGTTCGCGGCGGCGTAGTTGCCCTGTCCGGCGCCGCCGAGCGTGCCCGCGACGGACGAGAACAGCACGAACGCCGAGAGGTCGTGGTCGCGGGTGAGTTCGTGCAGATGCCAGGCGGCGTCCACCTTCGGCCTCATCACCGCGTCCAGCCGCTCGGGGGTCAACGCCCCGAGCAGTACGTCGTCCACGATCCCGGCCGAGTGCACGACGCCCGTCAGGCGGCGCGTGGACAGCAGCGCGGCCACGGCGTCCCGGTCGGCGACATCGCACGCTGCCACTTCCACCGCGGCGCCCAACGCGGTCAGCTCCGCGACCAGTTCGGCCGCACCCGGCGCGTCCATGCCCCGGCGGCTGGTCAGCAGCAGGCTCTTGACGCCGTGCTCGCCAACCAGCTGACGGGCAGTCAGCGCGCCGAGCCCGCTCGTGCCACCGGTGATCAGGACCGTGCCGTCCGAGCCCCACGAGGGGGCACCGTCGAGCGCCGGGACGCGAGCCAGCCGTGGCACCAGGATCCGGCCGTCGCGAACGGCCATCTCGGGCTCGCCGAGGCGCAACGCCTCCTCGGGCAATGCGGCGTCGGCGTCCGCGTCCAGATCGACCAGGACGAACCGGCCCGGATACTCCCCCTCCGCCGCGCGCACCAGCCCCCACACCGCCGCATGCGCCAGATCGGTGCCATCGGTCGCGCCACGTGTGACGACCACGAGCCTGGCGGACTCCGCCTGCTCATCGGTCAGCCACTTCTGGACGGCGGACAGCACGTCACGGGTCAGCGCACGGAACCCCTCCGGGGTGGCATCCGCCACCGGCGGGCACTCATAAACCAGGTCAGCGCTGGGCTCCACAGGTGGCGCCGATGGGGCGGCGATCCACTCCACGTGGAAGAGCGATTCACGGCCCCCGGTGCGGGCCCGCACCTCCTCCGTGGAGAGGGCACGTGTCCCGGCCGACTCCACCGACAGGACAGGACCCTCTTCCTCATCGACGCGCACCGAGACCCCGCGCCACGCGTGGGCGAGCATCGGTTCGCCATCGGTACGCAGCCCGGCGGCCTCTGCGGCGGCGTCGAGCACCGCGGCGTACGTCGCCTCATCGCGCGGCCAGGAGGGGGCGTCGGTCTCGGCGGCCAGGACACCCGTGGCGTGCTTCACCCAGGCCGTCCGGTCGTCGCGCCGCGCGTGCACGCTCACGGCCCCTGCCGCGCCGACCATCACGCGCAGCGTCATGACGTCCCCGGGGTCGGTCATGACCAGCGGCGCGTGGAGATCAAGCTCCTCGACCCGGCCCCGGCCCGTCCGCTCGGCGGCGAACAGAGCAAGCTCCAGAAACACCTGTCCGGGCACCACCACCGCGCCGAGGGCGTCGTGGTCGGCGAGCCACGGGTGGGAGCCGAGGGCGACCCGCCCGGTGAACACGGCCCCGCCGTCCTCGGGCAGCTCCACCATCGAGGTCAGCAGCGGATGGTCGACGGAGTCGGCCCCGACGAGGGCCGTCTGCTGCTCGATCGCCCAGTAGCGCTTGCGCTGGAAGGGGTACGTGGGCAACTCCACCCGCCGCGCCCCGCGCCCCGCGAAGACCTGAGCCCAGTCCACCGCCACACCCGCCGCATACAACCGCCCGACCCCGGCGAACACACCCTCCACCTCAGGACGATCCCGCCGCAGCGTCGCCGCCATCACGCCCTCGACGGACTGCTGCGCCATCGCCGTCAGCACACCATCCGGGCCGATCTCCAGGAACCGGGTCACGCCCTCGGCGTGCAGCTGCCGTACGTCATCGGCGAACCGCACCGCCTCCCGCACATGCCGCACCCAGTACTCCGCCGACGCCACATCCTTGACGAAGCGGACGACCGGCTCGCGGTACTCCACGCTCTCCGCGACCTTACGGAAGTCCTCCAGCATGGGGTCCATCAACGGCGAGTGGAACGCGTGCGAGACCGACAGACGGCTCGTCTTACGGTCCTTGAACCGCTCGACCACCGCCGCCACCGCATCCTCCGCACCGGACACCACCACCGACGACGGACCATTGACCGCCGCAAGCCCCACCTCACCGGCCAACAGCGGCGCGACCTCATCCTCCGTAGCCTGGATCGCCACCATCGCCCCACCCGACGGCAACGCCTGCATCAACCGACCACGCGCCACCACCAACCGCGCCGCGTCCTCCAGACTCAGCACACCCGCCACATGCGCCGCCGCCAGCTCACCGATCGAATGACCGGCCAGAAGATCGGGCCGAAGACCCCAGGACTCAAGGAGCCGATAGAGCGCCACTTCCAGCGCGAAGATGGCGGGCTGAGTGAACTCCGTACGGTGCAACGCCGCCTCGTCATCACCCCACATCACCTCCTGCAACGGCAGCCCCGACGCCTCGCACACCGCATCGAACGCCGCCGCGAAAACCGGGAACGTGTCACACAACTCCCGCCCCATCCCCAGGCGTTGACTCCCCTGTCCGGTAAACAGAAACGCGACCTTCCCGACCCCGCCCGCCACCACATCGCTGACCGTCTCCGACCCCACCAGCACCGCACGATGCTCAAGCGCGGCACGCCCCGTCGCCGCCGAGAACGCCATATCAAGCTCATCGTGGTCAGCCGCGAACGCACGGACCCGCCGAATCTGCACCTGAACCGCCTCGGCGGTTGCGGCCGAGACGACGATGGGCGCCACCGGCAGCTCGCGGCGCTCCTCGGGTTCGTCCTCGACCTGGGGTGCCTCCTCCACGATCACATGGGCATTCGTCCCGCTCATCCCGAACGAGGAGACGCCCGCGCGGCGGGGCCGCTCGCCACGCGGCCACTCCCTCGACTCGGTCAGCAGCCGGACATTGCCCGCCGACCAGTCCACCTGCGGCGTGGGCTCCTCCACATGCAGCGTCCTCGGCAACACACCATGCCGTAGCGACTGCACCACTTTGATGATCCCGGCCACGCCCGAAGCGGCCTGGGTGTGGCCCATGTTGGACTTGATCGACCCCAGCCACAGCGGCTCCGCACGGTCCTGCCCGTACGTGGCCAGCAGCGCCTGCGCCTCGATCGGATCGCCCAGCGTCGTCCCCGTACCGTGCGCCTCGACCGCGTCCACATCGGCCGCCGACAGCCCCGCGTTCGCCAGCGCCTGCCGGATCACGCGCCGCTGGGACGGGCCGTTCGGGGCCGACATGCCGTTGCTTGCGCCGTCCTGGTTGAGGGCGCTCCCCCGTATGACGGCCAGCACCGGATGGCCGTTGCGGCGGGCGTCCGACAGGCGTTCCAGCAGGAGAACCCCGGCGCCTTCGGAGCAGCCGACGCCATGAGCCGCCGCGCCGAAGGAATGGCAGCGGCCGTCCGTCGCCAGACCGCGTTGTTCGCTGAAGTAGATGAACATCTCGGGGGTCGACATCACCGTCACCCCGCCCGCGAGCGCGAGTGCGCACTCCCCCGTACGCAGCGACTGCATCGCCATGTGCAGGGCGACCAGCGACGACGAGCACGCCGTGTCCACGGTCACCGCGGGGCCTTCGAGGCCGAGGGTGTAGGCCACCCGGCCCGAGACGATGCTGCCGCCGTTGCTGCCTCGCGCGTAGTCGTGGTACATGACCCCGGCGAACACGCCCGTGGGGCTGCCCTTCAGCGACAGCGGATCCATTCCGGCGCGCTCCAGCACCTCCCACGACACTTCGAGGAGTAATCGCTGCTGGGGGTCGGTTTCGGTCGCCTCGCGCGGGCTGATCCCGAAGAGCTGGGCGTCGAACTCGCCCGCGTCATGGAGGAATCCGCCCTCGCGGGCGGCGGTCTTCCCGGGCTTGCCGGGCTCGGGGTCGTAGATGTCCTCGACGCCCCAGCCACGGTCGGCCGGGAACTCCGAGATCGCGTCCACGCCCCCGTCCACCAGCCGCCACAGCCCCTCGGGCGAGTCCACCCCGCCCGGATAACGGCACGCCATGGCGACGATGGCGATCGGCTCGCGGTCGCGCTGTTCGATCTCCGCGATGCGTTTGCGGGCAGCGCGCAGGTCCGTGGTCGCGCGCTTGAGGTAGTCGAGAAGCTTCTCCTGGTTGCCCACCACAGCCACCCCGGGTCGAAAAGGCGCCCGACACTGCGACGCGCGCTTGCCGGGAACGCTACGCAGGGTGATAGGGGCCCCCAACCCCTGATCGCCCCTAACCTCGCGGTGCCTCTTCGCTCACTGACGAGTCCTGTCGGCCCGCCCCCGTCGGTCCCGTCAGGTCGACTTCTGGCCGTCGAGCGTCTCGCGCAGGATGTCGGCGTGTCCGGTGTGCTGGGTGGTCTCGGCGATGATGTGCAGCAGCACCCTGCGGACGCTGAACACCCCACCCGGCTCGTTCCAGGGCGCCTCCGGCAGCGGATGCGTCGCCGACAGGTCGGGGACGGAGGCGATGATGTCCTCGCTGCGGGCGGCGACCTGTTCGTACTGCTCGACGAGCCCGGCCAGCGTCTCGCCGGGCAGCATCCGGAACTCGCTCTGGTGGTCGATCATCCACTGCGGGAACTCACTCGCGGTACCGGCCACGATGTCGGCCCAGGTGACACCGTCGGGCAGGTCGTAGCGCATCACCGACGGTCCCTCGATGACGAAGCGCATCCACGTTTCCTCCATGGACGCGACGTGCTTGATCAGCCCGCCCAGGCACAGCGTGCTGACCGTGGGCTGCTCACCGGCCTGCTCGTCGCGGAGGCCGCGGGTGGTGTGGGTGAGAGCGGATCGCGCGGTGGCGAGCGCGGCGAGCAGGTCGGTCCGCTCGGCGTCGAGGGTTGCGGGGGATGTGGCGGTGACGGTCACGGTGTTCGGGCCTTTCGCGTTGTTGTGGCTGTGCGGCACAGGAGAACCGTCGCAGCGGAAGCGGTCAGGGTGTGTCCGCTTCTCCCGGCACCATGGGGGCCATGCCGAAGACTTCCGCGCGACTGCTGTCGTTGCTCTCGCTGCTCCAAGCGCGCCGCGACTGGCCGGGGGCGCTGCTGGCGCAGCGGCTTCAGATCAGCCCGCGCACCGTACGCCGTGATGTGGACCGCCTGCGCGAACTCGGCTATCCCATCGTGGCCTTCAAGGGGCCCGACGGCGGGTACCGGCTCGACGCGGGCACGACGCTGCCCCCGCTGCTGTTCGACGACGAGCAGGCCGTCGCGCTGGCCGTGGCCCTCCGGATCGCCGCCACCTCAGGTGCCGGTATCGAGGAGGCGGCGGTGCGCGCGCTGAACACCGTCCGGCAGGTCATGCCCGCACGGCTGCGCCACCGGATCGACGCGCTGGAGGTCACCGCCGTCGAACGGCCCTCGGTGCGGCCCGAACCGCGGGTCGACGGCGGCGTGCTCGTGGCGCTCGGCGCGGCCGTCCACGCGCGCGAGGTGCTGCGTTTCGACTACGCCCGGGTGTCCGCGCCGGAGGCGCCGGAGGTGGCCGACGGCGGCGTACCGGCTGCGCCGCGCCGGGTGCAGCCCCATCACCTCGTCACGTGGGGACGGCGCTGGTATCTCGTCGCCTGGGACCTCGATCGCGAGGACTGGCGCACCTTCCGCGCCGACCGGATCACCCCGCGCACCCCGACCGGGCCCCGCTTCGCGCCGCGTGAACTGCCCGGAGGTGACGTGGCCGCTTTTGTGGCCGCCCGGTTCCGCGGCACGGACGGCTCGGGTGACTGGCCCTGCCGCGGCGAGGTGATCCTCGGGCTGCCCGCCGCCGACGTGTCCCGTCACCTCCGCGACGGTGTTGTCGAGCCCCTCGGCCCGGACCGCTGCCGTCTTGTGCTGGGCTCGTGGTCATGGATCGGTCTGGCCGCCGACGTCGGCAGGTTCGACGCCGACATCGAGGTCGTCGGCCCGGCCGGGCTGAAGTCCGCCTTCGCGCACTTGGCCCGCCGCTACACGGACGCCTGTTCGTGACACCGTTCGGCCGCCGGGGTGTGTCGGTCGCGGGCTCGTGAGCCGTATCTTTTACGTTGGCTTTGCTTTTCGGGAACCCGGTGGCCGCCGGTAGCGTTCACCTTGAACAGACCGCGAAGCAGCACGACCGACGAGCAGCACCGGACAAGCAGCAACAGAAGCCGAGGTGGCACCAATGGCAATGTGGGACCGGCTCAAGGACCAGGCCAAGAACCTCCAGCAGTCCCAGAGCGCTCGGGGACGGGGCGGTTCCGGGCAGGGTCAGCAGGGGCACGGTGGCCCCTACGGGCAGGGGCAGCCCGGCGGCCATGGGTCCGGCTCGTCCTCCGGGGGCTCCAAGGCGCAGCTGGTCGGACTGCTCAAGTCCCAGCTGGCGTCGGTCAAGACGGAGCTGAAGAGCGGCGCCTACCGCGATGCCACGATGGCGATGTGCGCGCTGGTGGCCGCGGCGGACGGTCATGTCGAACCGGCCGAGCGGCAGCGCGTCGAGGAGCTCATCACCACCAACGACGTCCTGCAGAACTTCCCGGCGGACCAGCTCCGCCAGGCGTTCAACAAGAACGTGGACCGGCTCGTGGCCAACTTCCAGTTGGGCAAGACCGAGGCGCTTCAGGTGATCGCCAAGGCGGCCAAGAAGCCGACGGAGGCCCGCGCGGTCATCCAGACCGGCATCGTCATCGCCGGGGCCGACGGCTACATCGAGCCGTCCGAACAGCAGGCCATCCACGAGGCATGCGCCGCGCTCGGGATCCCGCCCACGGAGTTCGGCATCTGAGTCTCCCCCCTGAGTCTCAACCCCCCGTCTGCTGGGCCCCGGGTTTCCCGGGGCCTGCCGACAGGGTCCGCACCGCTTCGGCGACGTCCGTGCGGAGGTCGTCCAGGCTGTGGTCGGGGCCGAGGACCATGCGCCGTAGCTGAGGCATGGCGACACTCCACCCGGCCAGCGCGAGCGTGAAGAACACGCGGGTGCGCGCGTCCCCCGCGTCACCGCCCTGACCGCCGGACTCGGCGGCATGGATCTTGTCCTGGTAGTGGCGGGTGCGGCCAGGTCGCCAACCAGGCCCGCATCTTCGCCCTGCGGCCCGACGCCCGCAGCCGCCTCAACACCGGCTATATGACCTGCTCGTTCCTTGGCGGCAGCGCCGGATCGTGGCTCGGCACCCGGGCCTATGTGCAGTGGGGCTGGGGTGCCGTCTGCGCGCTCATCGCGCTCTCCGCGCTCCTGGCGCTCGCCACGTCCCGCCGACGACCGAGGAATGCGCAGGGGGTTGCCCTCACACGGTCCGGTGGTCACTGAGTGGCCGGAGCCGACGGTGATTCTCGGCGAGCACCTCGCGGTCTCCGTACGTCTCGTACATCCACCGGCGAGGGAAACACGAAGCCGCCCGCGTCGGAGGGCGGCAGCCTCAGGTGAAGGTCACCGACACCGGCCCGAGGCCGCTGAAGCGGGCCTCGATCCGCTGGCCGGCGCTGACGAAGGGGGCGCCGGTCATGGTGCCGGGCAGCACCAGGTGCCCGGGCTCCAGGGCGGTGTCGAACTCGGCGAGGGTGTTGGCCAGCCAGGCGACCGCGGCCGCGGGGTGGCCCAGCACCTCGCTGCCGCTGCCCGAGGCGACCCCCTCGCCGTCGACCAGCAGGTCGGCCCGGACGGCGGCCAGGTCGGGCGCCTGGGCCAGGAGGGTCCAGGCGCCGTGGACCAGACCGGCGGAGCTGGCGTTGTCGGCGACCGTATCGGCCAGGGTGATCTTCCAGTCGCGGATCCGGCTGTCGACGATCTCCAGGGCTGGAGCGACCGCCTCGGTGGCGGCGAGGACGTCGTCGACGGTGACGCCCGGTCCGCGCAGCGGCTCGGCGAGCCGGAAACAGATCTCCGGTTCGATGCGCGGCGCGCAGTAGCGCGCCGCGGGCACCGAGCCGCCGTCGCGATGGACCATGTCGTCCAGCAGATGACCGAAGTCCGGCTCGTCCACGCCGAGGAGCCGCTGCATCGCGGCCGCGGTCAGCCCGACCTTGTGGCCGACGACCGTGGCACCGGCGGCCAGCCGCCGGGTGACGTTGTCCCGCTGGACGGCGTAGGCGTCGGCCACTTCGAGGCCGGGCATCAGCTCCGACAGCGGGTCGATCGGCGCCACGCGCCGCTCGGCCTCCCGCAGCAGTCGGCCCGCTTCCTCGCGCTGTGCGTCGGTCAGGGTCATCCCGTGCTCCTCGTTGCCATGCGGCTCGCCACGTCGTGGACGAGCCGCGCGTGCCGCCCGAACATCACCATCGGGCTCACCGTAACAACGCGCAGGTCAGGTGCACACCTGTCCGTTGAGGGTGAAGGCACCGGGAGCGCCCGTACCGCCGGTGTGATTGGCCTGGTAGCCGATGGTGACGCTCGCGCCCGGGGCGAGGGTGGCGTTGTAGGCGGCGTTGGTGGCGGTCACGGCTCCGCTCGCGGGGCTGTACGTGGCGCCCCAGCCGCCGGTGATGGTCTGGCCGGAGGGCAGGGTGAAGCCCAACTGCCAGCCGTTCAGCGTGCTCGTGCCCGTGTTGGTGACGGTCACGGAGCCGGTCAGGCCGGTGCTCCAGGCGCTGGTGGTGGCCGACACCCGGCAGGCGCCCGGCTGGGGCTGCGGCCCGGGGCCGTTGCTGTCCAGGCCGAAGAAGGTGATCACACGGGCGGCCATACCACTGGTCATCAGGTTGTGGCCGACGCCCTGCAGGCTGATGGCCTCGACGGCGGCCCGGTCACCGGTGGAGCCGTAGCGGGTGCGGGTCCAGCCGGACTGGGGGGAGTCGGTGCGGGCCGGGGTCTGGCTGACTCCGTGGACGTTCGTCCACTGCTTGATCTCCTCCCCGAAGTTGGGATAGCGCAGGATGTCGTCCTGCGTTCCATGCCAGAGCTGCATACGCGGCCGGGGCCCGCTGTAGCCCGGGTAGGAGCCGCGGACCAGATCGCCCCACTGCTGCGGGGTGCGGGTGATGGTGCCGTTCGCGCAGTCGCTGTTCCACTCCGACCCGTTGGTGGTGGCGAAGCAGGCGAACGGCACGCCCGCGAACGCGGAGCCCGCCGCGAACACATCGGGGTAGTCGCCCAGCAGGACGTTGGTCATCATCGCGCCGGAGGAGGTGCCGGTGGCGAAGACCCTGCTGGCGTCGGCGCCGTAGGTACGGACCGTCCAGTCGACCATGGACTTGATGCCCACCGGATCGCTTCCCCCGCCGCGGCGCAGCGCCTGCGGTGAGGAGACGTCGAAGCACTTGCTGCTGCGAGTGACGGACGGGTACACGGCGATGAAGCCGTACCGGTCGGCCAGCGAGGCGAACTCGGTGCCGGAATACATCGCGGGCCCGGATCCCGTGCAGTAGTGCACGACCACCACCACCGCCGGGTTGGGGGCGACGTTGTCCGGGACGTACAGGTACATCTGGAGATTGCTGGGGTTGGTGCCGAAGTTCTTGATCTCGGTCAGGGCAGCGGTGGGGGCCTTCGCAGCGGCGGGCGCCGTACCGGAAACCGCCGTACGGGCCGAGGCCGCGGGCGCGCCCAGCAGCATGACCGCGAGTAGCGAAACCAGCGCTCCGACGAGGGCGACGAGCACCGGACGCCGTAATCGTCGCGGGGTGGTGCGGGTCGATGGGGACACGTCCTCATCCCTTCCTGATCGCGGTTGCGGATCGATCGTGACCAGGACACGCCGCCGCGATGCGCCTCCGTACGCGGCCTGCCCGCGCAGCATCGTGGCATGAACACGACCGTCATGGAAGCGCTCCCACGGCAGGTGGCACCCCACACGGCAGCGGGACGATGCCCACGGAGCGGCCGTCCTCGTCGAGCAGCCGCCCCATGTGTTTGACCGTGCGCAGGACCAGCGAACGGTCGTCAATGGTCAGGCGGGGCAGCCGCCGGGCCAGATGCGCCTCGAAGGCGTGGACGTCGCCCAGTTCGCGCAGCCAGACGTCGATCACCAGATTGTGCGGACCCGCCATGATCGCGCACGCACGGACCTCGCGGAAGCCGGACAGCACGCGGCTCGTCTCCTCCAGGTGCTGGGCCGGTACGGACGCGAAGTAGACCGCGGACAGCGGCCAGCCGAAGGGCGAGCGGGCGAGGTCGCAGCGCAGGCTCACCCGCGACGGGAACAGCGACTGCAGTCGGCGGCGCACCGTGGTCAGACCCACTCCCGTAGCCGCCGCCAGCTTGCGCATCGACATACGGCCGTCGGCGCCGAGCAGTTCGAGGAGCCGCGCGTCCAGCGCGTCCCAGCCCCCGGCGGCCTCGCTCCCCGGCCGGACCGGCGGGGGCAGGGCGGCCGCGTCCATGCGCGCGCACTGGTCGCCGTCCAGGCTGCGCAGCCGCCACCGGCTGCCCTCCGTCGGCATGCCGGTGGAGATGTGGGCCCGCGTCGCCCGCACCCCGGGCATCCCCTGGAACAGCCGTGCGGTCAGGCCCAGCAGCTCGTTGAGGTCCCGTACCTGCACCTCGGCGATCACATCGCGGCCGCCGGAGGTGAGTTTGACGTTGACCATCGCGTGGTCCGCCGCCAGGGCGTGGGCGACGTTCGCCGCGATGCCGGGCTCGGTGTCGACCTCGATGACGCCGGTCGCCACGACCCGGGAATTGGCCAGTCTCGGATGCGCCGTCACCCAGGCGAGTCCGGCGTCTGCCAGACGCTGCCAGCGCCGCGCGGCCGTCACCGGGTCGACTCCCAGCACGTCGCCGACGAGCCTCCAGGGGGCTCTGGGGTGGATCTGCAGGGCGTGCACGATGCTGCGGTCGAGCTCGTCCAGCTCCGTCGCGGCACGATTCGGCGCCGCCTGAGGAGGCGCGTTCCTGCGGGTTTCCCGGGAATCGCGGCTCAAAGCTGCATCGCCGCGCCGGCCCTTCTTCTCCATTCGCACACTGCCCTTACTTGTTCCAGTTGACGGAGGAGTGAATACGCCCGCCATGACGAATGCCACGACGGACGCCGCGACGCACGAGACCGCCAGGACCGCACTGCGCGTGCACAACGCCCGGCTCATCGACGGCACGGGAGCGTCTCCCGTGGACGACGCCGTCGTCACCGCCGACGCCGAGGGAACGATCACCTACGCCGGGCCCGCCGCGACGGCTCCCCCGACGGCCGGGGGCGCGTCCCCGGTCCGGGAGATCGACGCGGGCGGCCGCACCGTGCTGCCCGGCTTCTTCGACTGCCATGTCCATCTCGCGTACGCGCACCGGGCCCACCCCGGCCGCCGTGGCGAACTCGATCCGGTGCTGGTCACCCTCGACACCGTCACCCGGCTGCGGCAGACCCTGAACGCGGGCATCACCACCGCCCGTGACCTGGGCGGACTGTCGGCTGGCTTCCGTACGGCGGTGGAGAGCGGACGGATCGTGGGCCCGCGGCTGCACACGGCCGTGGCGATCATCGGCCACACCGGCGGCCACTCCGACTTCCGGCTGCCCGACGGCACCGACCTCACCGGCGGCGAGATGGCCCATCTCGCGGACACCGTGGACGAATCCCGCCTCGCCGTACGCAAGGTGCTGCGCGCGGGCGCCGACGTGATCAAGATCTGCGCCACCGGCGGCATGGCCAGCCCGTACGACCAGCCCGAGGACGAAGGGCTGTTGGAAGAGGAGATACGCGCCGTCGTGGACGAGGCGCGGCGGCACGGCGGCAAGCCGGTCGCCGCCCACGCCCAGGGCACCGCGGGCATCCTCAACGCCATCCGCGGCGGCGTCACCAGCATCGAGCACGGCTACGGGCTGGACGACCGGGCGCTGGAGCTGGCGGGCGAGCGCGGCGCTCGCCGTGAAGTCCGCGGCGTTCCTCAACTCCATCGGGCTCACCGGCTTCTGGGCCATCGTGGCGTTCGTCGCGCTGACCGCCTGCCTCAACCTCTTCATCGTCTCCGGTTCCGCCCTGTGGTCCCTGGCCGGGCCCATCTTCGTCCCGGCGTTCATGCTGCTCGGGATGAGCCCCGCGCTCAGCCAGGCGGCGTTCCGTATCGGCGACTCCGCCACCGGCATCCTCACGCCGATGAACCCGTACCTCTTCGTCATCCTCGCCATGCTCCGCCAGTACGAGCCCGAGGCCCGGCTGGGCACCCTCATCGCCCGGCTCTCGGTCTTCGCCGTGCCGTTCCTGGTGGTGTGGCTGGCGATCCTGGGCGTGTTCTACGGGTTCGGGCTGCCGCTGGGACCCGGTGCGCACATCGGCCTGAAGTGACCCCACGGCATGACGTGACGCCTCGATCCGAAGTGGCTCCGCTACACGACCGGCCGACCGCACCCGCTCGGTGTCGGACATGGCGCCTCCGTCGTCGGTCGTCGCGGGGAAGCTATGCCCGTACGGCACCTACTGCCATGCATACGGTCCGCTCAGTGAACCGGTCCGCTTGACCGCCCCTCCGCCGTCCCCGCGAATCAGGAGAGAACCGCATGACCACGCTGGCCACGATGGACGCACTGGACCAGGCGGACCTGGTCCGGCGGGGCGAGGTCTCCCCGCGCGAACTGGTCGAGGCCGCCATCGAGCGCGTCGAGGCGACCGATCCCCGGATCAACGCCATCACCCACCGGCGGTACGAGCGGGCGCTCGCCGAGGCGGACCGGGTGCGCCGGGACGCCCCCTTCGCGGGAGTGCCCACGCTGACGAAGTCCCTCAGCGACAGCGAAGGCGACCCGGCCACCTTCGGGTCCGCGTGGGTGGCCCGGCACGGCCGGGTCGCCCGCGCGGACTCCGTGGTCAACCGGCGGCTCAAGCAGGCGGGCTTCATCGTCGTCGGCCAGACCTCGGCTCCCGAGTTCGGCCTCGTCTCGGTCAGCGAGAGCCGGCTCCACGGGGTGACGCGCAACCCGTGGCACACCGAGGTGACACCGGGTGGCTCGTCGGGCGGTGCGTCGGCTTCGGTGGCGGCGGGCATGGTGCCGGTGGCGCAGGGCGGGGACGGCGGCGGCTCGATCCGGATGCCTGCCGCGTTCTGCCATCTGGTCGGGTTGAAGCCCAGCGTGGGGCGCGTCAGCGCGGGACCGGGGACGTCCGGCCGCTGGGGCCACAGCGTCCCGGCCGTCGTCACCCGGACCGTCCGCGACACGGCGGCGGTGCTCGACGCGGTCAGCGGTGGCGCGCCCGGGGACCGGGGTGGCCCCGCGCCCCTTCCGCCGGGTGGCCTGAGCGGGCTGGTCGGCCGGGAGCCGGGGCGGCTCAGGGTGGGTGTGCTCGCGCACGCGCCCGACCACGCGCCTCAGGTCGTGGACGCGGTGCGGGACGCCGTACTCGACACGGCCCGGATCCTCGAACGGCTCGGGCACGCGGTCGAAGAGGCGCATCCCGCCGCCATGCTGGATCCCCGGTGCCTCACGGCGTTCTTCGACGCGCTGAGCGTCACCGCGGCGCAGAGCGTCGAGGCGCTGACCAGCGAACTCGGCGAGCGTCCCGGGCCCGGCGACCTCGACCCCGTCACCCGGTTCTGGGTGCGGCGCGGACGGGAGATCACGGGGCTGGAGCTCGCCGACGCCCTGTCCTGGCAGGACGGGCTCAGGGCGCGCATGGCCCGGTGGTGGCAGGGGTACGACCTGCTGCTGAGCCCGGTGTTCGCCACCCCGCCGAAACCGGTGGGGTGGCCGTGGCGGGAACCGGACGGCCTCCAGAAGTCCGTGGACGTGCTCACCTTCACCGCGCCGTTCAACACCACGGGTCAGCCCGCGATCGCGGTACCGGCGGCCCTGTCCGCGTCCGGTACGCCCATCGGCGTCCAGCTGGCCGCGGCGTACGGGCGGGAAGACCTGCTGGTCGGCGTGGCGGCGCAGCTGGAGGCGGAACGGCCCTGGGCCGCGTGCCGCCCACCGGTCTTCGCCGCCGCCTCCCGGCTCTGACCGCCGCCTCCCTTACGTGTGCGTACGTATCAGCGAGGCGAGGATGTCGATCGCGGTCGGGATCGTCTCCTCCGCGATGTCGAAGGTCTCGCTGTGGTGGGGCCCCGGGCTGCCCGCGCCCACCATCAGATAGGCCCCCTTGCCCCCGCGCCGCTGGACATGCCTGATGAGGAGGTTGGCGTCGTCGCTGCCCGCGAACGCCCGGGTCCGGATGACCTCGGTGACATCGTCGTGGGCGGTGGCCACCTCCACGATGCGGTCGATCATTTCGTCGTCCGGGGCGACGGTGGCGGACTGGCCCATCACCGCGACGTTCGTGCGCACCCCCTGCGCCAGACCCGCGCCCTCCACGACCGCCCGGACCCGGTCGACCAGCTCGTCCACGATGTCGTCGTCGGTCGCCCGGACTTCGCAGGTCATCGCCGCGGAGGAGGGCACGATGTTCACTCCGTCACCGGCGACGAGCGTGCCGACGTTGAGCCGGGTGTCCGCGGCGCTGAAGCGCGGGATTCCCATGATGCCCAGCGCTGCCGTGGCCGCCGCGAGCAGCGCGTTGCGGCCGGATTCCGGCGCACCGGCCGCGTGGGACGCCTTGCCCTCGAAGTCGACCTTCAGCTTTCGGGTGGCCAGGCCGCCGGTGAAGCTCCCCACGACGCCGCCGACGGCCATGTCCCCGGCCATGTGCACGGCGAGCATGTGGTCGATCTCGTCGGCCACCCCAGCTTCGATCATTGTCTGCGCTCCCCGGACCCCCTCTTCGGCGGGCTGGAACAGGATCCGCAGCGAGCCCGCGAAGTCACGGTCCGCCAGCCGGTGCAGCAGTCCGGCGCCGATGGTGGCGTGGGCGTCGTGGCCGCACGCGTGCATGGCGCCGTTCGTGGCGGCGAACCCGTTCGCCACCGGGAAGTGCGCGGCATCGGCCGATTCGCGCATGGGCAGTGCGTCGATGTCGACCCGGAGCCCCCAGCGCGGCCCGGGACGGGTGCCCTCAAGATCGACGACCAGCGCGGTGCCGTTCTCCCGGAAGTACCGGACCCGTTCCTCCGGAACGCCCGAATCGACGGCGCGGGCCGCCCATACGTCCAGGGTCTCCGGGGACGGGAAGTTGACGACGGCGGAGAGATCCTGGGCGGCCCTCCCCGTGAGGACGCGTATCGGCAGTCCTTCGATGGCCTGTTCGATGCGGGCCGCCGTACCGATCTCCACGAACGCGGGCTCCGCGTTCCGGTGCAGTTCTCGGCGAAACGCGACGAGCTGCTCAAAGTCCACCAGTGGCCTCCCTTTCCCTCGGTGCGCGGCCACCCGTCCGGGGCCGCCCGGAGCCGAGGTTAGACGTCCCGGTCACCAGGATGTACGGCGGCGTACCGCCTGCCGGAAGGCAGGGATTGTTCACGGCTGCGGACCGGGTGACTGAACAATCCGCGCCGCGTTGAACTGGGCCTGCGGTGCCGGAGTCCCGGCCCGCGTCAACGCGGTCACGGCAACGGGATCACAGCGAGAAGAGAGGTCGTTGATGTTCACGAGGAGGAGCGCCGCCGTGGTGGCGGGCGGGCTGGTACTGGCCCTCGGCGGCTGCGGAGGCGGGACGGACGACAAGGCCGACGCGCCGGACAAGACGTCGGCCAAGCCGACGCCGCCGCGGCCGCCGTCCAAGGAACTGGTGAAGTGGGTCGGCGGCATGTGCGAGTCGACGCGCGCGCTGAAGAACCTGCGGACGGACAGCACGGCGGATCTGAAGGAGATCCGGGACCCGGACGAGGAGGTGTTCGCCGAAGCCCGCGCCGCCGGCTACCTCTCCACGGCGCAGATGGCGGTGAACGACGTGGATGACGACCTGAAGGGCCTCGGCCCCTCGGGCGTACCCACGGCCGACCGGCTGCTCGACGCCTGGCAGAAGAAGCTGAAGCGCGTCGTGCCCCGGCTCGACGAGATGTCCCCGAGTGCAACCTTCACCGACGCCGAGGACAGTGCCGCGGACATCGACAAGCTCATCCAGTCCCTCACCCCGCCCAAGCCCGGCCTGCCCGCGCTGACGAAGAAGAATTCACAGCTCGCGGCCGCACACCAGCGCGCGAAGCAGTGCGCCCCCGGCTGGAAGCCCACCGAGGAGGCGGCCTCGCCCTCGCCCGACCCCACCCCCACCGGCCCGCTGCCCAAGGCGGCGGACGGCAAGAACACCGACGCGTGCTCGGACGGCACGTGCGAGGTGCTGATCACCTCCGAGGCGGACATCACGGCGAACGGGCTGAGCGTGCATGTCACCGCGGGGGACAGCTCCGTCACCTTCCAGACGGCGAGCACCATCATGAACCTCGGCGGTCAGGGCGGTGTGGCCAAGTTCGGCGACGCGCTGAAGGCCACCGTCGTCGCGCAGAACGAGGACGGTGCCGTGCTGAAGTTCAGCATCCCCTAGGAGCCCTCGCACACCTCCCGGTAGCCGAGTCGCGGCAGGTGTTCCGCCCAGTCGGCGCGGGTGAGGACGCCGTCGGTGCGGGCGCAGACGGAGTCCGCCGCGCGGTCGGTGTCCAGGGTCCACACCCGGGCCGTCAGGTCGTAGCCGACGGAGGCGAGAGCGTCGCCCTTCGGGCTGAACGCGACGGAGGTGACGGTGTCGAGATGGCCGGTGAGTTCCTGCCCGGCCATCTCGGCATGGGCTGGGTCGGCCACGTCCCACAGCCGCACCGTATGGTCACCGCTGCCCGTGGCCAGCGTCTTCCCGTCCGGGGCGAAGGCCACCGACCTGACCGGCCCGCGGTGCCCGGTCAGCTCCTTCCCCACCTGGCGTACGCGATCCGCGTGTGCCACGTCCCACAACCGCACCGTGCGGTCGTCGCCGGCCGTCGCCAGCGTCCTCCCGTCCGGGGCGAAGGCCACCGCGTTGACCTGCTCGTCGTGCCCGGTCAGGGCGTCCCCCGCGGGCCGCGCCCCGTCGCGCACGTGCCACAGCCGCGCCGTGTCGTCCTCGCTGCCGGTGGCCAGGGTGCGGCCGCCCGGCGCGAAGGCCACCGAGGTGACGGCGTCCGTGTGGCCGCGCGACGGTTCGCCGACCGGCCGTGCGCGGCCCCGCCGCCGTACGTCCCACAGGCGCACCGTGCCGTCCTCCCCGCCGGTGGCCAGCGTGTGGCCGTCCGGGGAGAACGCGACGGCGGGAACGCCGCCGTCGTGTGCGTCCAGCGGTTCGCCGAGCGGGGCGGGGCGTTCGGGCGCGGACACGTCCCACAGCCGTACGGTGCCGTCCTTCGAGCCGCTGGCCACCGTACGGCCGTCCGGGGAGAAGGCGACGGCGAGCACCGCGTCCTCGTGGCGGAGCGTGCGCGGCATCCGGCGCGGGCGGTCCGGTCGGCGCGTGTCCCACAGGCGGATCAGCCCGTCGTCGGTGCTGGCGACGGCGAGCAGACGGCCGTCGGGGCTGTAGGCGACGGCGGTCAGCGGGTTGGTGAAGTCGGTGAGGACGGTCGGCGGCCGGTGCCACAGCCGGACGCTGCCGTCGGCGCCGGTGCTGGCGAGGGTACGGCCATCCGGGCTGAAGGCCACCTCCCACACGGCCTCCGTGTGGCCGGTCAGCGGCTCCCCGAGCGCTTGCGGATAGGCGGGGTTGGCCACGTTCCACAGGAGGGGCGAGTCGTCCTCGCCCGCGGTGGCCAGGGTCTCGCCGTCGGGGCTGAAGGCCACCGACATGACGGGCGCGGTGTGCGCGGTGAGCGGTTCGCCCAGCGGCCGGACATGGCCCGGGTCGGACGCGTCCCACAGCCGTACGGTCTCGTCGAACCCGCCCGTGGCCAGGGTCCGGCCGTCCGGGGAGAAGGCCAGCGTCCAGACGGAGCCGGTGTGTTGGCGCAGCGGCTTGCCGAGCGGCGCGATCCCGTCGTCCTCGCCGAGCCGCCACATCCGTACGGTTCCGCCGAAACCGCCCGTGGCCAGGGTGTCCCCGTCCGGGGCGAACGCGACGGCGCGCACGCTGCGCGTGTCGGCCTCGGCGGGCTTGCCGAGCGGCGCGGGCCGGGCCGGGTCGCTCAGGTCCCACAGCCGTACGGTCCCGTCGTCGCCCGCGGTGGCGAGCCGTCGGCCGTCGGGGGCGAACGCGACGGAGACGACGTTCTCCTTGTCGTGGCTCACCAGCGGTCGGCCGAGCGGCAGGGGCCGCGAACGGTCCGAGACGTCCCACAGCTGGATGCCGCCGCCCTTCCCGGTGGCCACCAGGAGGTCGCCGCCGCGCGGGGAGAAGGCCACCGCGCCGACCCGTCCCGTACGCAGTCGCAACGGCTCGCCCAGCGGCCTGTCCCCGCCCGTGTCACTGTCCGTGTCCCACAGCCGGACCGTGCCGTCGTGGCCACCGCTGGCGAGGGTGCGGCCATCGGGCGCGTACGCCACGGAGCTGCCCAGGCCGCGGTGGCCGGACAGCCGGGTGGCCAGCACCCGGCCCGCGTCCGAGGCCAGCCGGGTCCGCAGGTCCGGGGTGGAGCGCATGCGGTACGCGGCGACATCGAGCCGGGCGGCCAGGCCGGAGTCGGTGTCGCGGACGCTGTCGGCCTCGGCGGTGAGGCGGCCGAACACGGCGTCGTCCCGTTCGTCCTGCGCGGTGGCGCGCGCCTGGAGGGCGACGACGGCGGTGCCGGTGGCGAGCAGCACGAGCGCGGCGAGCACGGCCACCACCGTACGGCGCAGCCGCGCGGCGCGGTGGCGGCGGCGCAGCGAGGTGGTGAGGAACTGCCGCTCCAGCGCGGTGAGTTCATCGCCGCGACGGTCCTCCGGTGCGGTGTCGCGCGGAAAGGCGTCGCGGGCCGCGGACAGCCGGGAGCCCGCGTAGAGCGCGGCGTTCTCCCGGCCGAGCGTCTGCCAGGTGCGGGCCGCATCGGAGAGCGAGCGGTGGACGCGCAGCCGGTCGCGCTCGGCGTCGATCCACGCGCGCAGCCGGGGCCAGGCGGTGATGAGGGATTCGTGGGCGAGGTCGACGGTGCCGTCGTCGAAGGTGATGAGGCGGGCCCGGACCAGGCGTTCCAGTACCACTCGGGTGTCCGCGAGGCTGCCGAAGTCGAGCTCCGCGTGCGCGGTGGGCCGACGCGTGTCAGGGGTGCCTCCCCCAAGCTCTCGGCTTCGCTCGAGCAGGGGGTACCCCCTCCCGGGCGTGACGAGTCTGAGCAGGATACGGCGGGCCAGCTCGGCCTGCGGCGCGGTGAGTTCACCGTACGCCTGCTCGGCCGTACGGACGACGGCCCCGTGCAGCCCGCCCGCCGCCTCGTACGCGGTCTCGGTCAGGGCGCGGCCGCTGCGGTGGCGCCAGGTCTCCAGCAGGGCGTGCGACATCATCGGCAGTCCGCCCGGGGCGCCCTCGACCTCGTCCAGGACGCGTTCGGTCAGGGAGCGTTCCACGATCAGGCCGTCCGCGGCGGCCGGGCGGACGATGGCCTCCCGCAGCTCCGCGCGGCTCATCGGCCCGGCGAGCAGCGTGGCGTCCTGCAGCGCGGCGGTGAGGCCGGGGTGTTCGGCGCAGCGGCCGAGGAAGTCGGCCCGCACCGCGATGACGACGCGCAGCCTGCTGCCGGGGGCGGTGGCGGCGACGAGGCGGTCGATGAAGGTGTCCCGGTCGGCGGGGTCGGCGCCGAGGGTGTACAGCTCCTCGAACTGGTCGACGATCAGCCAGGTGTCGGCGTCGGCCCCGGGCACGGGCAGGAGCCGGTCGGCGTGGGTGTGCAGCGGGTCCGCGCCGGGCGTGAGGATGCGTACGGCCGCGGGTGGGCCGTCGCCGTCGCCGCAGCCGTCTGGCGGGGTCCGCAGCCGGGGGATCAGTCCGGCGCGCAACAGCGAGGACTTGCCGCTGCCGGAGGGGCCGAAGACGGCGGTGAAGCGGTGCTTGCGGTTCAGCTCGGCCAGCCGCTCCACGAGCCGGTCGCGGCCGAAGAACAGTTCGGCGTCGCCCGGTTCGAACCGGGTCAGGCCGCGGTACGGGGGCCGGGAGGTCTCGTCGGCGGAAGCCTCGGCGGCCAGCTCGGCCGACGCCTCGCGCCACCGCCGCTCCCACTCGGTCACGTCGCCGCCGCACGCCTTCACGTAGGCGAGCGCCACCGCGCGGGTGGGCAGCTGCTTCCCGGCCGCCGCCTGCGACAGCGTGGTCACCCCGTACCGGGTCCGCTGCGCCATCGCCCGGTAGGTGGGTTTTCCCGCGGACTCGCGCAGCGCGCGCAGTCCGGCGGCGAACCGCGGCACCGTTCCGGCCTCCGGATCCAGCTCGCCCTCGGTGCGCCCCGGCCCTGGTCGTTCCGCCACGTGCCCACCCTCCCCTCGTTCGCCTTGCCGGCGCCGGGACATCACCCGGCGCGTCCACCCGGGCGCCCACGGTAGGCAGTCGCAGGGGTGGTCGCAATCGAACTACCGGTGCACCGGCGGGCGGGGCAAGGGGCGTTCACCCGATCTTCACGCTTCTCCCCGGCCCGCTCGTTCTGTTCACGCCGCGGAGTTGTTCGGTGCGGGGCGACGGCCTGCTGAACAACCCCGTACGGCGGTCGAATACCCGGGGGACGTGGCCAGGACGGGCCACGACCGGTCCCGAACCCCGCGAGGGGAGGGCTCGGGACCGGTCCCCGCACACACGCGACAGGGTGGCACCCCGTCGCCGTCGAGTGGACCCGACAACGAAAGCACGAGGTGATCCGTCATGCAGCCCTCTCCTCATCCGCCCGGCCCCGCCGTTCCGCCCGCGCCGTCCGAACCGCCCGGGACGGCGCGCATGTCCGGGGCCCTCGTCTTCGTTCTCGTGGTCGTGGCCGCGCACGCGCTGGGCGCGGTCATCGGCGGCTGGGCGGTCGTCGAGGAGAACCAGAGCAAACAGGAGCACGGGCAGGACCTGCTCATGCCGATGGGCGTGGCCTGGTCCGTGGCGCTGATCTGCTGGGGTCTGGCGGTGCTTCAGGGCATCTGCGTCGCCCTGGCCCGCAGACGCCGCCCCTGGATCCGGGTGGTGCTCATCGTGTCCCTGAGTCTCGTGGCGTTGTCGACGGGCGCCGGTTTCCTCGGCTCGCTGGCCGCCGGAATGCCCAACCTCGCGGTGTTCCTGGTCATGTGCGTCGACGTGGCGGCCCTGTGGACGGTGTCCGGCGAGGCCGCCCGCCGTTACTTCTCCGTACGGCGTCACCAGGCCACGGGCAGTTCGTGGACCCCGTAGACGAACGAGTCGTGCTTGAAGGGGATCCGGCCCAGGTCGGTGGCGAGGTGAAGGGTGGGAACGCGCCGGTAGAGGGTGCTGTAGACCACCTGGAGTTCCATGCGGGCCAGCGGCTGGCCCAGACACTGGTGCACGCCGAAGCTGAAGGTGAGGTGACGGCGGGCGTCGCGGTCGAGGTCCAGCCGGTCTCCGTCGGGGAAGACGTCGGGGTCCCGGTTGCCCATCTCGTTGAGCAGGAGCAGCCCTTCGCCCGCGCGGATGGTCCGGCCGGCGACCTCGATGTCCTCCAGCGCGACACGGCGCATCCCGAGGTGCGGGATGTGCAGGTAGCGCAGCAGTTCCTCGACCGCGCCCGCGACGAACTTCGGGTCGGCGCCGTCCCGGAGGCGGGACAGCTGGTCGGGGTGCTCCAGCAGGGCCAGCGTGCCCAGGGCGATCATGTTGGCGGTGGTCTCGTGCCCGGCGAACAGCAGGAGGACCGCCATCGAGGTCGCTTCCCGGTGGGTCAGCGCACCGTCCTCGACCTTCGCGGCCAGGTCGGACAGCACGTCCTCGCCGGGATCGGCGAGCTTGGCGTCCAGCAGGCCGCCGAGGTAGTCGCCCAGTCGGCCGTGGGCGTCGGCGCGCTGCTCGGGCGTGGAGGAGCGGGTGATGATGGCCTTGCTGTTGGTCTGGAAGAAGGCGTGGTCGTCGTAGGGGACGCCGAGCAGTTCGCAGATGACCAGGGAGGGCATCGGCAGGGCGAAGGATTCGACCAGATCCGTCGGGTTCGGCCCGGCCAGCAGGTCGTCGATCAGATCGTCCACGATCTTCTGGACCGCCGGGCGCATGGCCTCCATCCGCTTGACGACGAACGCCCCGGTCACCATGCGGCGCAGCCGGGCGTGTTCGGGGTCGTCCATGTTGATGAAGCTGAGGCTGTGGGCTTCGGCGGACGCCTCCTCGCCGCTCCCGGGTCCGGTGTCACCGGCGTCGCCGGGGTGCGGCCGCTCCGGGCGCGGGAAACCGGGGAGGGCGGGGACGACGCTGAGCCTCGGGTCCGCCAGCAGTGTCCGCTGCTCGGCGTACCGGGTCACCACCCACGGGGTGCTGCCGTCCTGCAGCCGGACCCGGGTGAGCGGCCCTTCGTCCCGCAGCGCGTGGAACGCCGGGGGCGGGTCGAAGGGGCACCCTTCCGCCCTGGGCATGGGGAATTCCGGGAGTGCGGCGGGCTCCGCGGACTCGTTCGCCGTGCTGGTCATGGCGTGCCTCCACTGAGGGATTCCTGGAACGCGTCGACGACTTCCTGTCGGCGCAGCCGGGTCTGCTTGGGCATGCGCCAGCCGAGTACGCCGGTCGTGGCGCCGTCGCGGCGGTACCGTGCGACGAACCGGCCTTCCGCCATGTCCCCCTCCACGACGGTCACTTCGGCGTCGGCCGACAGCACGCCGTACACCTGGATCTTGACGTCGAACTGGTCGGTCCAGACGTACGGAACCGGGGTGTAGGGACGGTCCTCGCCGAGGATGGCGGCGGCCACGTGGCCCGCCTGCTCGGCGGCGTTGGTGCGGTTCTCCAGGCGCGTCAGGGTGCCCAGACCCTCGTGGTGCCAGCGGGCCACGTCCCCGACCGCGTAGACGCCGTCGGCGGCACGGCAGCAGGAGTCGCACACCACTCCGTTGTCCACCTTGAGGCCACTGCCCGCGAGCCAGTCCGTCACGGGGGCGGCGCCGAAGGCCACCACGACCAGGTCGGCGGGCAGCACCTCGCCGGTGGCCAGGTGCACTCCCGTAACGTGTCCGTTCCCCTCGGCCAGGCCGGTGACCCCGGCGCCGAGCCGCAGGTCGACGCCGCGGTCGGCATGCAGCGCGGCGAGCTGCCCGGCCACCAGGGGGCCGAACTGGCTCTCCAGCGGCGCGGACTGGGGTCCGGCCAGGGTGACCGAGGCCCCCATGGTGCGTGCGGTGGCGGCGATTTCCGTGCCGAGCACCCCGTCCCCCACCACCACGACACGCGAGGCGGTCGGCAGGTCCGCCCGTAGCGCCAAGGCGTCGTCGAGCGTGCGCAGCACATGGACCCCGGCCAGACCGTCCTGTCCGGGGAGCGTACGGGGTCGCAGACCCGTCGCCACCACGATCGCGTCGGCCCGCAGCACCCGCCCCGACGCCGTGTGGACGGTACGTGCCTCCGCGTCCAGGCTGACCGCCGCGTCACCCAACACGAACTCCGCGTCCAGCGCGGACAGCTGGTCCGGCTGGCGCAGCAGGGCACGGTCCGGCTCCCAGGCGCCGGAGAGGACCTGCTTGGACAGCGGGGGCCGGTCGTAGGGCTGGTGCGGCTCGGCGCCCAGCACGGTCACGGTGCCCTGGAACCCCTTGCGCCGCAGGGCCTCCGCGGTGGAGAGCCCGCCCGCTGAGGCCCCGACCACCAGCACGCCGGCGGGAGCGCTCATGCGTCTTCGCTCACGTGGATCGCGCCCGCGGGGCATACCTGCACGCATTCACGCACCGCGTCGTGCTGGTCCTCGGAGGGTGCCGCGTCGAGCAGGATGACGATGCCGTCCTCCTCGCGCTGGTCGAACACCTCCGGCGCGATCATGACGCAGGTGCCCGCCGCGCAGCACTTCTCGTCATCCACAGTGACCTTCATCGCCAATGCTCCTTCGTTGATCCGTTGACCCACATAAGTAAACCCGATGATTTAAATAAGTCAAGCGGGCGATTTAAACGATCTTGAGCGACCCCCTTGATCGAGCCACCCCCCTTGACACTCCTCCGTTCTTCGCTAAATTTAAATCAATCACTTGATTTAAACGGAGCGCACTCATGTCCGACGCCACCACCCGGCCCACCGACACCACGGGGTCCACCCCGCCGAATCCGAACGTCATCGTGGCTGTGCTGGCGTTCGCCGGGATCGTGGTCTCACTGATACAGACCCTGGTGATCCCGATCGTCCCGGAACTCCCGAAGCTGCTGCACGCCGCGCCCGCGGACACCGTCTGGGCCGTCACCGCCACCCTGCTCGCCGCCTCCGTCGCCACCCCCATCGCCGGGCGCCTGGGCGATATGTACGGCAAGCGCCGCATGCTCGTGCTCAGCCTCGGCACGCTGGCGATCGGCTCGGTCGCCGTCGCGCTCAGCGACTCCCTGACCCCGATGATCGTCGGACGCGTCCTCCAGGGCCTGTCGTCCGGGGTCATCCCGCTCGGCATCAGCATCATGCGCGACGAGCTGCCCGCCGAACGCCTCGGTTCGGCCACCGCCCTGATGAGCGCCTCCCTCGGCATCGGCGGCGCGCTCGGCCTGCCCATCGCCGCCTTCGTCGCCGACAACTTCGACTGGCACGCGCTGTTCTGGGCCTCCGCCGCCCTGGGAGCCGCCGCCGTCGCGCTGGTCCTGACGCTCGTACCCGAGTCGAAGGTGCGCACCGGCGGGCGCTTCGACCTGCTCGGCGCCCTCGGGATGGCGGCCGGTCTGGTCTGTCTGCTGCTGGCCATCTCCAAGGGCGCCGACTGGGGCTGGAGCAGCGGCACCACCCTCGGCCTGTTCGCCGCGGCCCTGGCGGTCCTGGCGGGCTGGGGCTTCTTCGAACTGCGCACCGCCCAGCCGCTGGTGGACCTGCGCACCACCGTCCGGCCGCAGGTGCTGTTCGCCAACCTCGCCGGGCTGGCGTTCGGCTTCTCCCTGTTCGCGCTCCAGCTGATCGTCCCGCAGATCGTGCAGCTTCCCGAGCAGACCGGCTACGGCCTGGGCCAGGACCTGCTGACCGTGGGCCTGGTGCTGGCCCCGCAGGGCCTGGTCGTCATGGCCATGGCCCCGCTGTCCGCGGCCGTGTCCAAGGCCAAGGGGCCGAAGGTGACGCTGATGGCCGGTGCCGTCACCGTCGCCCTCGGCTACGCGCTGAACATCGTGATGATGAGCGAGATCTGGCAGCTCATCCTGGTCTCCTGCATCGTCGGCGCCGGTATCGGCTTCGCCTACGGGGCCCTGCCGATGCTCATCATGGGCGCCGTGCCGGTCTCCGAGACCGCCGCCGCCAACAGCCTCAACACCCTGCTACGGGCCATCGGCACCTCCGTCGCGAGCGCCGCCTCCGGCGTCATCCTCGCCTCCATGACCACCGACTTCGCCGGGCACGCCCTGCCCTCCGAGAACAGCTTCAAGGTGGTCATGGCCATCGGCTGCGGCGCCTCCCTCCTCGCCCTCGCCCTGGCCTCGTTCCTGCCCGGCCGGCGCCCGCGCACCGCCGCGCCCGCATCCCACGCCGAAGCACCCGACTCCCGCCTTGTCGCGTAAGCGACCCCGTATCCCCGATCCCGTATCCCCCGATGAGGAGTGCCATGACCAACACCCTTGACCACACCCCGCACGAGGACGTACCCGAGTTCCCGATGCCCCGGGCGGCCGGGTGTCCGTTCGCCCCGCCCCCGGAGATGATGCGACTGCACGACGAGCGGCCCGTCTCCCGGGTCCGGCTGTGGGACGGCAGCACGCCCTGGCTCGTCACCCGCCACGCCGACCAGCGGACCCTGTACGGCGACCAGCGCCTCAGCGTCGACCCCACCCGCCCGGGCTTCCCCCACATGAGCGCGGCGTTCCAGGAGGCCCTTTCCAAGAACCCGCCATCCTTCCTCCACATGGACGACCCGGAACACACCCGGATCCGCCGGATGGTCACCGCCCCCTTCGTCATCAAGCGCATCGAGGCCATGCGGCCCGCCGTCCAGAAGATGACCGACGGCTTCCTCGACACCATGCTGGCCGGGCCGCAGCCCGCCGACCTGGTGACGGCCCTCGCGCTGCCGCTGCCGTCGCTGGTGATCTGCGAACTGCTCGGCGTCCCGTACGAGGACCACGCCTTCTTCCAGAGCAAGAGCGCGGTGGGGGTCCGCCGGGACGCCTCACCCGAGGAGACACGGGCCGCCAGCCGCGCGCTCCTGGCCTACCTGGACGAGCAGCTTCAGGCGAAACTCACCGACCCGGCCGACGACCTGCTCTCCGACCTGGCCGCCCGCACCAAAACCGGTGACCTCACCCGCCACGAGGCCGCCATGCTGGGTCTGCTGCTGCTCGGCGCCGGGCACGAGACCACCGCCAACATGATCGCCCTGGGTGTCCTCGCCCTCCTCGAACACCCCGACCAGCTCGCCACCGTCCGCGACACCGACGACCCGAAGGTCCTCGCGGGCGCGGTGGAGGAGATGCTGCGCTACCTGACCATCGTCCACAACGGACAGCGCCGCCTCGCGCTGGAGGACATCGAGATCGGCGGACAGCTCATCCGCGCCGGGGAAGGTGTCATCATCCCCGGCGCCACCGGCAACTGGGACCACGAGGTCTTCCCCGACCCCGAACGGCTCGACATCCACCGCGACGCCCGCCGCCACATGGCCTTCGGCTTCGGCGTCCACCAGTGCCTGGGCCAGCCACTGGCCCGGCTGGAGCTCCAGGTCGCCTACCGCACCCTCTTCCGCCGCGTCCCCACTCTGCGCCGGGCCACCGGGCTGGAGAAGATCCCGTTCAAGGACGACGGCGTGGTCTACGGCGTCTACGAACTACCGGTGGCCTGGTCGTAAGCACTGCTCGCGGCATCGGCGGCAGCTGCGGAATCGGGCCGGAGGATCAGGTCGAGCAGCCCGGGGAAGCGCGCGTCGAACTCCTCGCGGCGCAGCCGGTTGACCCGCTTGGGCCCCTCGTCACGCTGTTCCACCAGACCGGCGCCGCGCAGGACCGAGAAGTGGTGGCTGAGCGCGGCCTTGCCGACCGGTACGTCGAAGCCGCCGCAGCTGCGCGTCCAGACGGGGGAGCCCGCCAGCTCGCGGATCAGCTGGATGCGCACCGGATCGGCGAGCGCGGACAGCGCGGTCAGGACGGACACCTCGCCCGGATCGGTATGGACCGGTGCGGCGCGGTGTCCGCCTCCCGCAGCCTGTTTCGCCATGCCCTCTCCCGCCATGCGCCGCCCGCCGGGACACCGCGAGGTGTCCCGGCCGCTTGCTCAGTGTTCGATGCGTATCTTACCGCGCCACTGTTCGATTTTCATTGAACATCTGAGGCTATGAATCGGCCGTGACCGGCGCCAGCCAGAGGGCGACGATGACATCGATCAGACCGTTCGCCGTCTCTCGCCAACTGGCCCTCGACGTCGGCGTGTTGTCAGCGAGCGCCCGCTCCCGTTCCGCGGCCATCTGCGTGATCAGGTGGCGTGTCATGGCGGCGCGCTCGGCATGCACCTCGGCCGGAAGGTCGGGCAGGCAGCGCTCCAGACCGTCCTGCAGCCTCTGCATGGAGGGCGATCCGGCCGCGAACTCCTCGACCGTGATCGCACGCAGCGCCGGGTCGGCCGTGACCTGGGCGATGAACCGGGCGTACCAGCTGGGGGCGCCCAGGGCCTCCAGATGCCCGGTGACCGGGCGGACCGCGCAGGCCACCCAGTCCCGCAGATCGGTGGAGTCGCCGATGCCGTCCATCATGCGCAGACGGCCGGTCTCCATCTTCTCGGCGTGCCTGCGGGCGATGGCGCGCACCAGGTCGTTCTTGGTGCCGAAGTGATAGCTGACCGCGGCGTTGTTGCCCTGCCCCGCGGCCAGGCTGATCTGGCGGTTGGCGACCGAGTGCACCCCGTGCTCGGCGAACAGCCGCTCCGCCGCCTCCAGGAGCGCTTCCCGCGTCGCGCTGACCTGCTCGTCCCGCCGCACCCTGCCGGTCATCGCCACCACCACTTCGGGACATCACGCTGGTCCGCGGGGGCCCGTCCCCCAGGCCACCGCGGATCCTCGACCGGGTCGGCGAGGTCGAACGAGGAAAGCGTACGCAATCACACGGCCGACCCGGACAATCGTCGGTTGTCCCGTCCCTTCACCGCCCGGCGGCGGGACACCGCCCGCACCTGCCCTCAGACGGCGGCCCAGGCGTCGTCCACCGGGAGGACCGCGCCGTTGACGAAGGACGCGGCGTCGGAGGCCAGGAAGACGATGGCGGCCGCCTGCTCCTCCGCCGACCCGTACCGGCCCATGGTGGCGCCGCTCAACGGGCCTATGACGGTAGGTCCGTGGGCCTCCTCGGCGGCGTCCACCCGGATGCTGGTCATGGTGGGGCCGGGGGCGACGGCGTTGGCGCGGATGCCCTGCCCCCGGTACAGGACGGCCAGGTTCTTCACCAGGCCGACGATGCCGTGCTTGGCGGCGGTGTACGCGGCGCCCGCCGTGCTGCCGCGCAGACTGGCCTCGGAGGCCGTGAAGACGATCGACCCGCGTCCGGCGTCGAGCATGTGCGGCAGCACCGCGCGGGTCAGCAGGAACGGCGCGGTCAGGTTGATCCGGATGACCCGTTCCCACTCGGCGTCGCCGGTCTCGCCGAGCGCGGACATGCGGTCCATGATCCCGGCGTTGTTCACCAGGACGTCCACGCCGCCGAAGGCATCGACGGCCCGCCCGGCCACGTCGTCCACCACCTGCTGATCGCTCAGGTCGCCGACGACCGCCAGGGCGCTTCCCCCGGCGGACTCGATCTCTCCCACGGTCTCATGGGCACCCGCCCGGTCGAGGTCCGCGACCAGCACCTTCGCGCCTTCCCGCGCGAACTTCAGGGCCGCGGCCCTGCCGATTCCGGACGCGGCGCCGGTGACGACGACACCGCGGCCCTCAAGACCCGTACCGGTCATACGACCCACCTCTTCCCTGTGTCGGGCGCGTCAGGTTTCAGCTGCCATACGGTGCCCTCACCGTTGGCCGAGAGCAGGAGGGAGCCGTCCGGGCCGGTGGCGAGTCCGGCGAACGGGCGGGGAGCGCCGACCATCCCGTGGGCGAAGAGCGCGGGCACGGTCCGGGGAGCGACGCCCGGGGGCTGTCCGACCGGCAGGTCCTCGGCCTCGGTGCGGCGCTCCCCCGTGCTCAGAGAGATCGCGGTCAGCTTGCGCGGCCCGGTCTCCACCGTGAACAGCGTGTCGCCGAGGACCGCCAGCCCCTGGGGCGTGCCGAGTCCGTCCGCGACGACCGCCGTCGCCCCGTCCTCGCCGATCCGCAGGACGGCGCCGAGCCGGTCGTCGCTCACATGGCACCGGCCCTGGACGTCGAAGGCCACGTCCACCGGGTGGCCGAGCCCTTCGGCGAGGACGGTGACGGTGTCGCCGTCGTCGATGGACACGACGCGCCCGGCGCCCGCCTCCGCCACGACGAGTGAGCCGTCCGGGCCCACGGTGATGCCGACCGGCTCGTTCAGGCCCGTCACCCGTTGCCGCGTGGTCCGGCGGTCGGGGTCGTGGGTGTGGACGTCGCCGTACTGCGACGTGAAGTGCACGAATCCGCCCGCGTTGGTCACGCCGTGGGCGAAGGGCATCAGGGTGAGCGAGGTGACGCCGCCCGCTTCGCCCGCCCCGTCGGCGGCGACCGGATCGCCCTCGTCGGTGAGCGCCGGGCTCGCCAGCCGGTAGTGGTCGGCGGCGTACACCGTGCCGCCGAGGTCGACCGTCACACCGTAGGGGCCGTCGAGGCCGCGGGGGACGATCTCCCGGGTGCGGCCGTCGGGGTGCAGTTCGGTGATGCCGCCGCTGGCGTAGCTGGAGACGAACATGCGGTTCTCCGCGTCGAACGCCGCGTTGTCCAGCCCCACCAGGCCGCTGGTGACCAGCGTGCGGGAGCCGGATCCTTGCAGGTCGATCCGGGTGACGATGCCTTCGACCCCGCGCGACAGCACGTGCAGCACACCGCCCCGGTCGAAGCGGACCGCGACCGGTTGGTGCACGTCCTCGGCGACCACCTCGGGCACACCGCCGTCCGGCGGGATCCGCCAGACCTGGTTCGTCATCATGTGCGGGTAGTACAGCAGGCCGTCCGGGCCGAGCTGCATGGCATTGCCGAGGGCGAGCCCTTCGGTGAGCACCTCGGCCCCGCCACCGTCCGGGAACAGCTCCAGCAGTCGGCCGCCGGGCCGCATCTCGTTGACGAAGAGCCGGTCCCCGACGCAGGTGATGCCGTTGACCACCTTCACCTCGTCCGAGACCAGGGTGTACGCGCCCTGCGGGCTGCGCCGCCACACCCGGCCGGGGATCAGGTCGGCGATGTACATCGAGCCGTCCGCGCCGAAGGCGAGGTCGTCCGGCGACTGCACCAGGTCGTCCATCGGCACGACCACCTCGACGTCCCCGGTGGCGGGGTCGACGGCGCTGATCTGCCCGGCGAGGTACTGGGCGACGTACAGCCGCCCGTCGGGGCCGAAGGCGACACCGTTCGAACCCCACAGCGGGCTCGGCGGGTTGAGCCGCCGGGCACGCAGGCGCGAGCCGGAGACAGCCGTGTCGCCGAACCGGTTGTGGCGCGGTGTGGTCACGCGTCCTCCGTCCCGACCAGTACGTCGTCCATGCCGCCGTTCGCGCGCCAGTGGCGGAGCAGGTCGTGGAAGGCCACCGGCCCGTCGGCGTAGGCGTTGCGCTTCCGGGGGCTGCCCTCGTTGTTGTAGTAGCCCGGGGTGCACTCCGCCTGGAACGCCTGCAGGTCGGGCGCGTTGTCCGCGAGGGCGGCCAGCCACGCGTCCTGCGCCGCGGAGGTGGGTTCGACGTACCGGGCCCGGCGCTTGTGGGCCTCGGTGACCATCTCGGCGACGTGCTGCGCCTGTTCGTCCAGGACGTGGACGAAGTTCACGGAGGACGCGTTCTGCAGCGGGCCCAGCTGGAAGAGGTTGGGGAAGCCGTGGGTGGAGAAGCCGTGGAGCGTCTTCGGGCCCTCCGCCCATGCCTCGTTGAGCGGCACGCCTCCCCTGCCGTACACCGGCAGCCGCCCGGAGAGGATCCCGGAGACCCCCACCTCGAAGCCGGTCGCGAAGATGACGCAGTCCACCTCGTACGCGGTGCCGCCGACCACGACTCCGGTCTCCGTCATCCGCTCCACGCCGTGGGTGTCGGCCGTGTCCACCAGGGTGACGTCCGGCCGGTTGAAGGTCTGGAGATAGCTGTCGCTGAACGTGGGCCGCTTGCACATGTAGCGGTACCAGGGCTTGAGCGCCTCGGCCGTGGCCGGGTCCTCGACGATTGCCTCGACGCGCTCGCGGATCTCGTTCATCTTCTGGAAGTCGGCTATCTCGTACAGCCGTTCCCGGTCCTCGGACGGGACGTCCGCGTAGGCGTTGGTCGGGATGAGCTTCTCCTGGAGCCGGGCGCTGCTGGTCCAGGAGTCGTTCACCAGGTCCTCGTCCGCACGCACGCCGGTGACGACCTTCAGGAAGTTGTCCATGCGGCGCCGCTGCCAGCCCGGCCGGAGCGACTCCGCCCACGCGGGGTCGGTGGGGCGGTTGTCGCGCAGGTCGACGGAGGAGGGCGTGCGCTGGAAGACGTACAGGTGCTCGGCGTCCTCCCCGAGGTGGGGCACGACCTGGATCGCGGTGGCGCCGGTGCCGATGAGCGCGACGCGCTTGTCGGCGAGCTTGTGCAGTCCGCCGCTCGCGTCGCCGCCGGTGTAGTCGTAGTCCCAGCGGCTGGTGTGGAAGGTGTGGCCCCGGTAGGTCTCGATGCCGGGGATGCCGGGGAGCTTGGCCTGGCTCAGGGTGCCGGTGGAGGTGATCACATAGCGGGCCCGTATGCGGTCGCCGCGATCGGTGGCCACCGTCCACTCCAACTGGGCGTCGTCCCAGCGGAGTTCGGTCACCTGGGTCTGGAAGCAGGCGTCGTCGTAGAGGCCGAAGTGGCGCGCGATGGCCCGCGCGTGCTGCCGGATCTCCTCGCCCGGGGCGTAGCGCCACTTGGGGACGTAGCCGACCTCTTCCAGCAGGGGCATGTAGATGTACGACTCGATGTCGCAGTGGATGCCCGGGTAGCGGTTCCAGTACCAGGTGCCGCCGAAGTCTCCGCCCTTGTCGATCACCCGGATCGACTCCACGCCCGCCTGCCGCAGCCGCGCGGCGGCCAGCAGGCCGCCGAAGCCGCCACCGACGATCGCCACCTCCACGCGGTCGTGCAACGGCTCTCGTGTGAACCCGGGATCGACGTAGGGGTCGTCGGCGTAGTAGCCGAACTCGCCCCCCATGCCCCGGTATTGGGCACTGCCGTCGGGGCGGATGCGGCGCTCGCGCTCGGCGCGGTAGCGGGCCCGTAAGACCTCGGGATCGAAATCGAGGTCTTGCGGCGGACGGAGCGGGGTGGCGGACATCGGCGTCCCCCTTCCGGTAGCGGACACCGAAAATCTATCACCCCAAAAATTTATTGGTCGGCGGCTGGAGGCACCAGCATCCGCGCGAACGTCTCGGCGATGGCGGCGATGTCCACCGTGGGGTCGTGCATCCACTGGAGCTGCAGACCGTCCATCACCGCCAGCACCACCCTGGCCAGGTGGTCAGCCGGTGCGTCGGTGCGGATCTCGCCGGTCCGCTGCCCCTCCTCGAATTCCTCCGTGGCCTCGGCCGCCAGGCCCCGGTAGCGCTCGGCGAAGTGGCTGTGCACGGGGCTCTCCGGATCGGTGGCCGCCGCCGAGAGGGCGACGTACAGCTTCGCCACCCCGGGGTGGTCGGTGATGAGGCGGGTGCCCGCCACCAGGCCGTCGATCACGGTCTCGTCGTCCCCGGCGGCCCGGGCGAACGCCTTGCCCAGCACGTCCCGCCGCTCCAGGACCGCGAGGAGCAGGTCATCGCGCGTGGGGAAGTAGTACGTCAGCGCGGGCTGCGTCACCCCGACCCGGGCGGCGATGTCCTGCAGGGAGGCCCGCTCCCCGTGCTCGTCGATGGCCTCGTAGGCGGCCTGGAGGATCTGTTCCCGCCGTTCCGCGCTCTTGCGGTACGGACCCCGTGGCTTTCGCTGGTTCGTCACTCCGCAGACCGTACGTCACCGGCTCACGCCTCGCCGTGCGCCTTCATCACCGCCTTGTTGAGCCCCCACAGCCCGATGCCGATCGCCAGGAGCACGCCTGCCCTGATGTACACGTGTGCGGGCCGGTCGGCCAGCGGGCTGGCCAGCACCAGGGCCGTGACGGCGCCCAGCACCGGCAGCGCGGTCGGGGTGCGGAAGTGCCGGTGTTCGACGCGGTCGCGGCGCAGCACGAGCACGGCGATGTTGACGATGACGAACACGCACAGGAGCAGGAAGGCCGTGGTGTCGCCGAGCCCGGCGATCTCCCCGGTGGACACCAGACCGATGGCGAGGAGGGAAACGAACACGATTCCGACGACCGGGGTGCGGCGTCCGGCGAGCACGCGCCCCATGGCGCGCGGCAGGATGCGCTCGTTCGCCATGCCGTAGCAGAGGCGGGACGCCATCATGATGTTGATCAGGGCCGAGTTGGTGACCGCGAACAGGGCGATCAGCGCGAACAGCTTGGGCGGGAAGTCGAGCCCGCCGACCTCGACGACCTCCAGCAGGGGGCCGCTCGACCCCTCCAGCACCCGGTAGTCGACGAGCAGGGAGGACACCAGGGCGACCAGGACGTAGAGGGTGCCGGTGACGGCGACGCCGGTGAAGATGGCGCGGGGGAAGGTGCGCCGGGGATCCTTGGTCTCCTCGGCCATGTTGACGGAGTCCTCGAAGCCGACGAAGGCGAAGAAGCCGAGGGCCGTCGCCCCCAGCACGCTGGTGAGCAGTGCGTAACCGCTGCCCTCCGCCCGGAACTCGCCGAGCCGGGACGGATCGCCCTCCCCGGCCAGAACCGCCCAGGCGCCGGTCACGAGAATGATGAGCAGACCGGTCAACTCGACGAGCGTGAGCACCACGTTGGCCTTCACGGACTCCGACACGCCCCGCAGATTGAGGGCGGCCAGGGCGAGGATGAACAGGATCGCCACGAGGGTGGGCGGGAGCGCGTCCGTGAATTCGGCCAGGTAGTCCCCGCTGAAGGCCCGCGCCGCCGCGCTCGCCGAGGACAGGCCCGAGCACATGACCAGGAAGGCGACGATGAACGTCAGGAACGGCACCCTGAACGCCTTCTGGGTGTAGAGCGCGGCACCGGCCGCCTGCGGATACTTGCCGACCAGCTCGACATACGAGGCCGCCGTCAGGATGGCCACGACGAACCCGATGACGAACGGCAGCCACAGCGCCCCGCCGACCTTGCCCGCGACCTGACCGGTGGTGGCGTAGATCCCGGTGCCGAGGATGTCGCCGACCACGAAGAGGATCAGCAGTCCGGGGCCGATGACCCGTCTCAGCGGGGTGTCCTCCCCGCTCCCCGGCGCATCGGTGGCATCGCTGCTGGCTGCGGGCACGACGGCTCCCCTGGGGCGTTCCGCGCTGAATAAGGGGAATCCTTCCCGGCGGGCCGGTGGATGATGCCCGGGCGTCCCGCGGGCAGAGGCACTTCAGGCGAAAGGGTGATGCGGCGACGGCATGGATGTCACGAGCGCGCTGCTCGGCGCGACGGCTCCGGAGGAGAGCTGGCGCCGCCCGGCGCGAGGGGTTCGGGCAGGGTGCGGAAGAGCAGCCAGCTCAGGGCGGGCATCAGGATCAGCGGGGCCAGGGCCGTCCGCAGGGAGGTCGCGTGGGCGACGCCGCCGAGGAGCGGGGTGGCCAGGCCGCCGATGCTGACGGTCAGCCCGAGGGTGATCCCGCTGGCGGTGCCCGCGCGGGTGGGCAGGTAGTCCTGGCCGAGGGTGACCTGCAGGGAGAAGGGGACGTACAGGCAGACGGAGGTCAGCGCCACGCACGCGTAGAACGCCGGGCCGGGTACGAACACGACCCCCGCGACGGCGGCGACCGCGACGAGGTACGACCACCGGGCGACGGTGACCCGGTCCCAGCGGCCCGCCAGACCGCCGCCCAGCACGGAGCCCACCGCGCCGCCGAGGTAGAGCACGAACAGCGCCGCGGTGCCCGCCGCCGCGCCGCCGCCCGGCCGCGCTCGCGCGTACAGCGAGATGAACGTGGACAGGCCGGTGAACACGATGGACCGGCAGACCACGGCGAGCGACAGCCTCACGAACGAGGCGATGTCGTCGGCGCCCGTCGCCGCCCCGGTGCCGGAGCCGCCGCGTACCGGCGTGTCCAGTGCGCGCAGCACGGGCAGGCACAGCACGCTGCCGACGAGCGCGGGCACGACGAGCAGCGGCGACAGCCGCAGACCGCCGGAGGCGACGACGGCGCCGACCATGAGCGGTGCGGTGGCGAAGCCGAGGTTGCCGCCGAGCGAGAACCAGCCCATCGCGCTGTGGCTGCCCTCGCTGACGCGCCGCGCGACGCGGGCGGACTCGGGGTGGTACGCGGCGACCCCGACACCGGACACCGCCACGAACGCCAGCGTCCAGGCGTACGAACCGCTCACCCCGCTCAACGCGATCCCCAGCCCGCCGAGGACCGTACTCACCGGCAGCAGCCAGGGCATCGCCCAGCGGTCGGTGAGCGCGCCGAACACCGGCTGCGCCACCGAGGACAGCAGCGACGCGGCGAGCACGATGCCCGAGACCGCGGCGTAGCTGTAGGCGCGCTCGGCGACGAAGAACGGGACGAGCGACGCGACGGCGCCCTGGTAGACGTCCACGCAGGCGTGGCCGACCGACAGCATGATGAGGGACTTCTTCCTGGTCACCTCGCCATGGTCGGCACCGGACACCCTGTCGTGCTTCCGATAAACTGCCAACCGATGCCGAAAATCCGCCATGAGCCGGTGGCGCCGACCCGCACCCAGTGGCTGGCGCCCGGAGCCGCCATCGACGCCCACCGCCACGACGACCACCAGATCGTCTACGCGGGCCGTGGCGTGCTGGCCGTGACGACCGGCACCGGCACCTGGATCGCGCCGGGCAACCGCGCCATCTGGGTACCGGCGGGCACCGTCCACGCCCACCAGGCGCACGGCGAACTCGAACTGCACCTGGTGGGCCTGCCCGCGAGCGACAACCCGCTCGGTCTGGACGAGCCGACCGTACTGGCGGTCGGGCCCCTCCTCCGTGAACTGCTCCTCGTCTACACCCACACCCCGCACGACGACAGTCCCGAACGCGAGCGGCTGCGGGCCGTGTTGCTCGACCAGTTGCGGGCCTCGCCCCAGCAGCCGCTGCATCTGCCCAGCCCGACCGCCCCTCTGTTGCGGGCGGTGTGCGAGATCCTGCGCGGCGATCCGGCCGACCACCGCACGCTGGCCGCACTGGGCAGGGAAGTCGGCGCCGCCGACCGCACGCTCTCCCGCCTCTTCAAGGCCGATCTCGGCATGACCTTCCCGCAGTGGCGCACCCAACTGCGCCTGTACCACGCGCTGATACTGCTCGCCGAGGACCTTCCGGTGACCACCGTGGCCCACCGGTGCGGCTGGTCGTCCGCCAGTGCGTTCATCGACGTGTTCCGCCGTACGTTCGGACACACGCCGGGAACACATCGGCCGGGGTCCTCCGCCGCTAGCTCGTGAGGATGACGAGTTGCTGCGTCGCCCGGGTCATCGCCACATAGCGGTCGACCGCCCCTTCGATGCCCTCTCCGAACTCTTCCGGGTCGACGAGGACGACCAGGTCGAATTCGAGCCCCTTCGACAGCTCCGGGGTCAGCGACCGGACGCGGGCGGTCGCCCGGAAACCGGGGGCGCCGATGACGCAGGCGGTCCCCTCGGCGTGTGCGGCGAGCCACGTGTCGAGGATGGTGTTCAGCTCGGCGGCGGCTCCGTGGACGACGGGGACGTTGCCGCTGCGGATGGAAGTCGGCACGTTGGCGTCCGGGAGCGCGGCCCGGATGACCGGCTCGGCTTCCGCCATGATTTCCTCCGGCGTCCGGTAGTTGACGCTCAGGGAGGCCAGGTTGATCCGGTCGAGCCCGGCCCGCTCCAGCCGTTCCCGCCACGACTCCGTGAACCCGTGCCGGGCCTGGGCGCGGTCCCCGACGATGGTGAAGCTCCGGGACGGGCACCGCAGCAGCAGCATCTGCCACTCCGCGTCGGTCAGTTCCTGGGCCTCGTCCACGACGATGTGCGCGAACGGACCGGCGAGCAGGTCCGGGTCAGCGTCGGGCAGTGCGGTCGCGTCGACCAGGGCGTCCTGGAAGTCCTCCCCGCGCAGCATCGTCACCAGACCTACGCCGTACTCGTCGTCCGCGGCCTCCATCAGGTTGTCCACGACGCTGGCCATGTGCTCGCGCTCGGCGGCCACGGTGGCGTCGTGCCGACGCTTGCGCCGGGCCGCCTCCGGGTCGCCGAGCCGCTGCCGCGCCGCGTCCAGCAACGGCAGATCGGACACCGTCCACGCCTGGGGCGCCTCCTTGCGCCGCAGCTTCCGCGCGTCCTCGGGGCCGAGCCAGGGAGCGCACATCCGCAGATACGCGGGCACGGACCACAGGTCTCCGACGAGGTCGGCCGCCTCGATCAGCGGCCACGCGCGGTGGAGGGTCCCGACCAGTTCCTCGTCGTGCCGCAGCGACCTCCGGAACACCTCGGGCGCGATCTCGGCGTCGAGCTTGTCCAGCAGGATCGTGGCCAGCTCCGCCCAGATCTGCTCGCGCGCCTCGTTGTGCGGAGTGCCCGGATCGGGTGCGTCGAACGCCTCGGCCCAGTCGTCGGCGCTCAGCCGGATGTCTGCCCAGTCGGTGGTGACCGTCATCCCCCCGGAGGGCGGCTCCTCGTAGAACCGGACGGCCTTCTCGATCGCCCGCACCATGCCCGCGGACGACTTCAGACGGGCCACCTCCGGGTCGGCCTCGATCGCCGCCCCGGCTCCCTCGGCGACGAAGTCCCGCAGCGTGCAGATCTGCACGCCCTCCTCCCCGAGGCTGGGCAGGACGTCGGCGACGTAGGCCAGATAGGGCTGATGCGGGCCGACGAACAGCACACCGCCCCGGCGGTGTGCGAGGCGAGGGTCGGAGTAGAGGAGGTAAGCGGAGCGGTGCAGGGCGACGACGGTCTTCCCCGTGCCCGGGCCGCCGTCCACGACGAGAGCGCCGCGGGATCCCGCCCGGATGATGGCGTCCTGGTCGGCCTGGATGGTGCCGAGCACATCCCGCATCCGTGCCGACCGGTTGCTGCCCAGGCTGGCGATGAAGGCGGACTGGTCGTCCAGCGCGGCATGCCCGGCAAACCCGTCCGAGGTGAACACCTCGTCCCAGTAGTCGTTGATCCGGCCGAGCGTCCAGCGATACCTGCGCCGGCTGGCCAGCCCCATCGGGTTGGCGTGGGTGGCCCCGAAGAACGGCTCGGCCGCGGGGGAACGCCAGTCGAGCAGCAGCTGACGGCCCGCACTGTCCTTGAGGCCGAGCCGCCCGACGTACACGGGCTCGGCGTCGCCCTCGCCGACCATGTGTCCGAGGCACAGATCCAGACCGAAGCGGCGCAGCGCGCGCAGGCGGGCGGTCAGCCGGTGAATCTCCGTGTCCCGGTCCATCGCCTGCCGACCGATGCCGCCGGGCGCCTTGCGCGCGGCGTCGAGGCTGTCGGACAGATCGGCGATCGACTGCTGGAGGCACTCCGCGATGGCCGCGAAGTGCCGCTCGTCCCCGGCGATCAGCGCCGGGTCGGCCTTGGGCGATAGGCGGTCGGGAAGATCGAACGCGCTGGCGGGTCCGCTCGCCCCATGCTCCGACAACAACACACGCACGTCGCGCTCCGTTTCCGCAGGTCCTGGCTTCGGCCGGGAAATTCTGCGGCACGAGGGGGGCCTTGCCGCAAGGCCCCCAGTGCGCTATATGTTAAGAGTGGCGAGGAGTGGGTGACGTCGAGTTCACGGCGCCGACGAACCCCGTACCGCCGGTCCCGTATCTCCGTTCATCCCGCCCCGTGTTGGTCCTGCCCGGTGTTGATCCTGCTTCGCGTGGATCCTGCGCGGAAGCCCCGGGGTAGGACAGAATCAGGGAGACCGTCGTCACAAGGGGGGCTTGGTGCGGATCGACGTAGCGGTGAGCGGCGGCGAGGAGGAGCTGCGATCGCTCCACGACTGGCTGGGGCGGGATCCGGCCATGCGCCGCGGCGCCCGTGTGGAGCTGGCCCAGGCACCGCCGTCGCCGGGCCAGATGGGCCTGCTCACCGATGTGCTGCAGCTGATCACCGACAACGCCTGGAGTGCGGCCTCCTTCGCGCTCGCGCTGTCCACCTGGCGGCAGACACGACCGCAAGCCCGTCGGATCACCGTGCGCCGAGGTGACCTCACGGTCTCCCTCGACGGCGGCGGAGACGAGGAGCTGCGGCGGCTGATCGAGGCGCTGCAGCCCCCGGCCGAGCCCCCGTCGGAGGATCCGGAGGGGGAAGGGCGATAGCCGTGGCCGTCCTGCCCGACCCCGCCGCCACCCGCGCGGTGCTCATCGGTACCAGCCGGTATGCCCATCTGGAACAGATCCCGGCGGTGGCCAACAACCTGAGCGCGCTGGCCGCGGCCTTATGCGGCCCGTATTCCTGGGGGCTGGCGCCCGAGCACTGCACGGTGATCGACGATCCCGCCACCGCGGTCGAAGTCCTCGAAGCGGTGCGGACCGCGGCCGAGGAGGCCACGGACACTCTGCTGGTGTACTTCGCCGGACACGGCCTCGTGGAGCCGCGCCGCGGCGAACTCTTCCTGGGGCTGACCGGGTCGATACAGCACCGCTCCTACACCGGGCTGCCCTACGGCACGCTGCGCGACGTCGTGCTCGACGGGCGGGCGGGACGCCAAGTGATGCTGCTCGACTGCTGCTTCAGCGGTCGGGGGCTCGGCTTCATGAGCGCGCCGGGTGCCGAAGGGGTGATCGACCAGGTGGAGGTCGAGGGCACCTATCTGCTCGCCTCCGTCCCCGACACCAGCTTCGCGCTCGCCCCGCCGGGTGAGCCTCATACGGCCTTCACCGGTGAGGTGTTGCGGCTCGTGCGCGACGGGGTGCCGGGCGGACCGGAGCTGCTGGACCTGGACACGGTCTACGCCCAGGTGTACACGGCGCTGCGGGCGAAGGGGCGGCCCCTGCCGCAGAAGCGCGACCGCAATACGGCGGGCGGCCTGGCCCTGGCCCGCAACGCGGCCTGGGCGCCGCCCGGCTTCGGCCCGCCGCCGCCACCGTACGACCACGCGCCGCCCCCGGCGCCGGGTCCGGCCCCGGGACCGGACCCGGCGCCCCGGCCGCTGCCCGCGGTGCCGCCGAAACCGGCCTGGTCGCCGATGTCCCTGCCGCCACCCGCCCCCGGCCGTGCCGTCTCACCGGGGCTTCGCCGGACCCTCCGTTACGGGCTGGCGGGAGCGCTCGCCGTTGCCCTGACAGCCGCGGGCATCCCCCTGGTGTTGTCGTGGATGAAGGATGCCGACTCCTCCACGGACGGGTCCGGACAGGGCCGACCGAAGTCGTCCAGCACGCCGAGGACGGGCCCCACCTCCGGGTACAACGCCGCGACCAAGGACACGGTCAACGCCTCGCCGAAGAGGGGCGACACGCTGAGATTCGTCAGCACCGAAGACGCGGACTCATGGGATCCACAGCGCACCTATTACGGCTCCGTCTGGAACTTCTCCCGCTACTACGCCCGCCAACTGGTCACCTACGCCCCTGAGCCCGGCAAAAAGGGCACCGAACTGGTCCCGGATCTCGCCGAGAAGAGGGCCGAGGTGACCGACGGCGGCAGGACGTACACGTACACCCTGCGCTCCGGCCTCACCTGGGAGGACGGATCGGCGATCACCGCCGGGGACATCAAATACGGCATCGAGCGGATCTGGGCCACGGACGTGATTAACGGCGGCCCGCTCTATCTGCAGCAGGTGCTGGACCCCGAGCACATCTACCAGGGGCCGTACAAGGACAAGCCGGGCCTCAAAGCCATCGAGACTCGGGGCGACAGGACCATCGTCTTCAAACTGCCAAAGCCCAACGGCGACTTCGAGCGCATGCTCGCGATGCCGTCCGCGTCGCCCGTCAAGCGGACAAAGGACACCAAAGACCGGTATCAAAATGATCCGTTCTCGTCCGGGCCCTACAGGTTCCAGTCCTACACGCCGACCAAGTCGCTGGAACTGGTCCGCAACAAGAACTGGAATCAGTCGTCCGACCCGATCCGCACCGCTCTCCCCGAACGGATCACGGTGCAGATCAATGAGAATGAGCAGGCGAACGCACAGGCCCTGCTCTCGGGTGACGCCGACCTCGACATGGGATATACCGGACTCACCGGGGCCGGGCTGAACATGGCCCAGCGCGACGCCGGTCACAGGGCGCGGCTGGACACCCCGTACACCGGACTGCTTCTGTTCGCGGCCCTTCCGCGCTCCGTCAAACCCCTCAACAACGTCCACTGCCGTAAGGCCGTCATCTACGCGGCGGACAGGAAGAACATGCGGACAGCGGCAGGCGGTCCGCAGAGCGGCGATATCGCGCCCCATATGCTTCCGCCGGTCATCGAGGGCTCCGAGTCCTCCTACGATCCGTACAAGACCCTCGACCGTGAAGGCGGGCCGAGCACCGACAAGGCAAAGGAGGAGCTGAGGGCGTGCGGAAAGCCGAACGGGTTCACGACCACCATCCCGGCGCGCAATCGCCCCGTCGACCTGGCCATCGCCACGGCGCTGTCGGAATCGCTGAAGAAGGTCGGCATCAGCACCGAGGTCGAGCGGATCGAAAACACGGACTACCTCGATGCGGTCAACTCGCCGGCGACGGTGAAGAAGAAGGGCTACGGCATCGTCCTCCAGAGATGGTCCGCCGATTTTCCGACCGGCCAGAGCTTTCTCCAGCCGCTCGCCGACAGCCGTCTCACCGAGAGCACCGGCAATTTCAATGTCGCGGAGCTGGACGATCCCACGGTCGACGGCCTCTTCGACAAGGCGATCGCGGAACAGGACCCGGAGAAGGCCGCGAGTGACTACGCGCGGATCAACCGGAAGATCTCCGACTCCGCCGCCTATCTGCCCGTCCTGTTCCAGCGGAGCACGCTCTGGCGCGGCTCCCGGCTGACCAACGTCCACACCAGCGAGCCCTGGGGCGGCTACGACTTCGTCTCGCTGGGCGTCGCGAAATAGCGCGTCGCGAAATAGCCATCGGCGAACAACCGTCCGACGCGGCCGCGACTCCCTATGCTGGCCGCATGATCGACCTACCGCTCTCCGCGCTGGAAGTCGCCCGCCGCGTCGACGTCGGCCATTCGCCTGGGCTCCGGGGGTGTGCTCGCCCCCAACCATGCCCCGATCATGCTGGCCGAACAGTTCGGCACGCTCGCCGCGCTGCACCCCGACCGGATCGATCTGGGCATCGGCCGCGGGCCCGGCACTTTCGACGAGTCCACCGCACGGGCGCTGCGGCGCGGCGCGGGTCCGACGACGGACGGCGCGTACCGGGATGACGTGGCGGCGACGCTGCGGTTCCTGGTCGACGAAGTGGCGCTCGGTACGCTCCCCGAACCGTGGCTGCCGGCCTCCAGCACCGCCGGTGCCGCACTCGCCGCGGAACTCGGTCTGCCCCTCGCCTTCGCACACCACATCCGCCCCGACAACACCCTCGCCGCGCTCGGCCACTACCGGGCCCGATTCTCCCCCTCCGGATGGTGTGCGCGCCCCCGTGTGCTGGTGTGCGTGGAGACGATCTGCGCCGAGACGCGGGAGGAGGCGGAGCGGCTGGCCGGCCCGATGAATGTCGTCAAGGCCGGGCTCCTCAAGGGACGGAGCGAGGTCCCCTTCCCCTCCCCCGCGGAGGCGGCCGCGCACCCCTTCACGGCGGAGGAGCGGCACGCGCTGGCGGCCTTCCTGGCCCATCAGGCGCACGGCACACCCGAGACGGTCGTACACCGCCTGGCGGACGTGGCGGACGCGACCGGTGCGGACGAACTGATGCTGACCACACCCGTCTACGCGCTGGCGGCCCGCTTGCGGTCGTACGAACTCGTGAGGCGGCACGCCACCACGCCGTCGCAGGCGCCGGGCTACTCCGCGCCGGACTCGAAGTCCTCCACGAAGTAGCTGTCGTGCCGGATGCGGAACCGCTTGAGTTCCTCGCCACCGCGCTGTGTCATCTCCGCGAGCCGCTCGAAGTACTCCTCGCGCGGGGCGCCCGGGGAGAACAGCAGGAGCATGGACGTGGGCTCGTCGGTCACGTTCTTGAAGGCGTGCAGGCCGCCGACCGGTACGTACAGGAAGTCGCCCTCACGGCCCGTAATCCACTTCTCGCCGTTGTAGAGCGCCAGTTCGCCGGAGAGGACGTAGAAGGACTCCGACATCGCCTTGTGAAAGTGGGTCTTGGGGCCACCGGCCCGTGGCCCCATCTCGACCTTGTACAGGCCGAATTCGCCACCGGTCGAGTTGTTGGTGGCGAGGTAGTGGGTGGCACCCCCGGGCGAGGAAATATCCGGTGGGGTGTCGGCCCGACGGAAAGCCGCGTTCACTTCACCCTTGGTGCCGTGGTAGCGGGCCTCCGGGTACTCGAGGTCTTCCGGGTACGACATGATGCGCTCCTTTCGGCAGGTCTCCACCAACATGGTGGCTCCCACCCTCGAAAGGTGGCATCGGACTCACGGATGATCTTGGATCCGCCGGGGCCGAGACCCGGGGACCTAGTACTTCCATGCTAGGCGGTGGGCCGCAGCCCCGCGAGGCGAGCGCCACACGCGGTGGCGAGTTGCCCGGATACGCACGCCTGGTTGCCCTAGCATGCCCCATAGGCTCGCGTTTGGCCTGTCCGCCCCTTTCCGGAGGTGTCGTGCGAGAGCAGAAGATGTACTGCTACACCTGCCAATCCGACGAACAGCACCGGCGCCTCACCGCCGACGAGAAGACCTGGCTCAAGAACCGCACGGGCCGCAAGTCGGTCGAGGAGTTCTTCATGTGCACGGCGCCGGAATGCCGCAACCTGCGGACCGGTTTCCACCAGCACCCCTTCGATCCCGTGATCCGCGTGCCCTTGTCCGGCTGACCCTCCATGGGCGCGGTCGATAGGTTGTGCGCATGGATTTACATGAGGGTGTGGCCGTCGGCACTCGCGCCTGGGTGGAGCATCGGGTGGGCGGAGGGTGCCGGATCGACGGTGTCGAACGGCTGCGCGGCGGGTGGACCTCGGAGATGCGGCGCCTGCGCGTCAGTGGCTCCGGAACCCCGCAGTGGCTCGTGCTGAGGTCGTTCATCAAGCCCTTCTTCGCCCGGGCCGCGAAGGGGCTGCTCACTCGCGAGGCGGACATCTTGCGTCTGCTCGCCGAGACAGATGTGCCCGTGGCCGCCTTCAAGGGTGTCGATGCGACAGCGGCGTACTGCGATCATCCGTCCTTGCTGATGTCGCTGCTGCCGGGCAATGTCCGGCTGGACGAGGAAGAAGCGGGACCGCGGGCCGAGCTTCTGGCGCGCCAGTTGCTCGCCATTCACCAGGTGCGGGTCCCGGCCGGGGCCCGGCCGCGTGTCTACGAGGCGTGGACCTCGCCTGAACTCGTGCGCCTGCCCGAAACCACCGGGCGACGGGACGTGTGGCAGCGCGCCGTGGACATCATTCGCCGCGATCCCCCGGCCTACCAACCCTGTTTCCTGCACCGGGACTTCCACCCCGGCAACGTGCTCTTCACCGGGCAGGGCGCCGGTCTGGAGATCACCGGTGTGGTCGACTGGGTGGAGACGTCCTGGGGACCGGCCGATCTGGACGTGGCGCACTGCTCCACGGCCCACGCGCTCCTCTACGGCGCCGAGGAGGGAATGCGGTTCGCCGAGCGCTATCTGGCGGCCGGAGGCACGTTGAGCGAGGACCCCGCGGCGCATCTGTACTGGCGGGTGCTGGACGCGCTCGCGTTCGCTCCGGACGCCGAGAAGGTCGCGGTCCCATGGCGGGAGCTGGGGCGCGACGATCTGACTCCGGCTCTGATCACCAGCAGGCTGGAGGACTACCTCCACGCGCTCATGGGCCGGTTCGGCCGCTGACCCTCACCCCGTGGCCGGGCGCAGGGTGCGGCAGGAGTCGATGAACTCGATCAGGGTGTCGACGCGTTCGCCGCGCGGGGTGTCGACGGCGCGGTTGATGACCTTGATCAGGTGCTCATAGGCGTCGGTGTGGTCGTAGGAGGCGGTGTCGGCGATCTTCAGGGCCCAGCGCCAGTAGCCGCGGATGGTGTCGGACAACGGCATGCGGAAGCCCGCGACGACCTCCCTGATGGGCTCGGCCACGGCGTCGCCGTAGGCGCGCAGGTAGTACGTGACGACGTCGGCCATGAAGGTGAAGTGGCGGGCCTCGTCGCGGCTCAGGCGGGTCAGGACCTGGGCGAGCACCGGGTCGTCGGCCACCGCGCGCAGCTGCTGGTAGTAGATCTGGGTGGCCTTCTCCTGGATGAGGGCGTACGCGAAGAACTGCACGGGGTGGGCGTAGGGCAGGTCGAACCGGGCCTGGCCGGGGACGATGAGCCGGTCGCGCACCGAGGCCGCGTCGCCCATGCCGGAGGCCTCCTGGTAGCGGGTGAGGGCGCGGGCGTGGGTGTCCTCCTCGGAGGCCCAGCGGATGGTGAAGTGGTACAGCTCGCGGTTGTGGGCGTAGACCTCCGGAGGCACCGATCCGTCGACGGGGAAGTGCTCGGTGTAGAGCGAGAAGTAGCCCGGGAGGTGGTCCTCGATGAGGGTGATGAACTCGACCGCGGAGCGCTCCCCTTCGGACAGCCGGTTCGCGTCGGCGAGGTCCCAGTCCAGGCCGGATTCGACGCTCCACGGCCGGGCCTGGGCGGCGCCGGTGAAGTAGTGGCCGACGGCGCGGGCGATGTCCTCGGCGGGCAGTACGCCCGCGTCGGCGCAGGCGGTGCTGGTGACGGTCATTTCGTCCCTCCTCGCGCGCAACGGGCTGTCAGCGCGACTTGCGGCATACCAGGGCGTAGTGCTTGGTGGTGTAGCCCCACCCGGCGTTGGCGGTCTCCAGGTACCGGAGCAGCTGCTCGGTCAGGCCCTCGCCGTATTCCTCAAGGGCCGGGGAGGCGGCCCGTACGTTCGCCATCCAGCACTCGATGGTGCGGTGGTAGTCGGCGGTGAGGTCGTGCACCGCGCGGATGGACAGGCCCGCGCCCTCGGCGGCGGCGACGAGTTCGGACAGCGGGCGCAGCTCGCCGGAGCCGAAGATGCCGTGGCGGATGAAGTCGGTGCCGGGGCGTTCGTCGAACGTCCGGCGGATGGCCTCGCTGCGGAAGCAGCTCTCGGACAGATACAGCGTTCCGCCGCGCCGCAGCGCGCGGCGGATCTTGGCGAACACCTCGTCCAGGTCGTCCATGTGGACGACGGAACCGAGCAGGGTGACGGCGTCGAAGCGGCCGGGCTCGGGCTCGTAGCGCTCGAAGGACGTGGTCTCGGTGTGCACCAGGTCGCCGAGGCCGCGGGCCGCGACGCGGTCACGGATGTAGGCGTGCTGGCGGGGCGCCGGGCTGATGCCCTCCGTCCGGCAGCCGTACTCCTCCGCCATGAACAGCAACAGGGCGCCCCAGCCGCAGCCCGCGTCGAGGATCCGCTCGCCGCCGGTCAGCCCGAGCTGATCGGCCACCCAAGCCAGTTTGCGCCGCTGGGCCCGCTCCAAGGTGTCGTCGTCGGAGGCGAACAGCGCGGAGGAGTACTTGCGCAGCGGGTCGAGGAACCGCGCGAAGATCTCGGGGTCGAGGTCGTAGTGCTGATTGGTGGCGGCGACGGTCATGCCCGCCGCTCCCGCGCGGTCGCCTTCTCGACAAGCGCCACGACCTCGGCGATGGTGTTGATGCCGAAGATCTCTTCGTCCTCCAGCTCGATGTCGAAGGTCTGCTCGATCTTGGCGATGATGCGCACGACCTTGATGGAATCGGCGCCCTCGACGCCCCGCAGATCGGCGTCGCGGCTCAGCGCGTCCACGGGGCGGCCGAGGATGTCGGCGACGACCTCGGTGACCGTACGGGTGATGTCGGCGAGGGCGGTGGTGCCGGTGCTGCTGGTCATGTCATGCCTCCACGGCGTGCTGGTGCGGCTGGTAGTGGGCGGTGGCGGTGGCCACCGGGGTGCCGTGCTCGTCGAGCACTTCGGCGCGGGCGGTGATCAGTCCGTTGGTGCCCTCGGCGGCCTCGGCGGTGCACCGGTAGCGGTGGCCGACGGCGACGACGCCGAGGTAGCGCATCCGCATCGAGGTGGTCAGCGCCGGGACCCCCAGGCGCAGGACGACGAGGTTGCCCATCGTCTCGTCGCAGATGAGGCCGAGGATCCCGCCGTGGACGACGCCCGGGTACGACTCGTAGTGGTGGTCCAGCACGAAGGTGGCGCCGAACTGGTCACCGGTCTGCTCGAAGGTGAGGGCCAGGCCGCGGGGGTTGGCCGGTGAGCAGCCGAAGCAGTGGTGGTCGGCCCGGCCGTTCCACGGCAGCGCCACGGCGTCGGCATCCCGCGCGGGCGCGCTCATCCGCTCATCCCAGGGCCGTCGCGATGGCGCGCCGCACGGCGCGGTTGGAGGAGAGGTCGTAGCCGGTCAGCGAGGAGAACGTGCGGCGGATCTTCCCCTGGAGCGCGTCCAGTTCGCCCTGGTCGGCCACCGTGTCGAGGAAGAGTTCGAAGCCGGTGTCGATGGTCTCGGTGTCGGTGAGTTCGGCGAGTCCGGACTTGAACACCCCGACCGGGTGCTTGATGCGGTCGTCGGCGGTGTAGAAGTACAGCGTCTCCAGGACCGAGGCGGTCTCCTGCGGATGCCGTTCGAGGCGCTTGGCCGCGAAGTGGCGGAACTCCTTGGCGTGTCCGGCCTCGTCGCGGCTGGCGCGCAGCAGCAGATCCTTCAGCGCGGGCTCTTCGACCCATGCGGAGACGGCGCGGTAGACGTGGTTGACGGTCAGCTCGGAGATGATGTTGGTGGCGAGCGTCGCGGACGGGGTCGAGCCGGGGTCGTACGGCGCGCGCATCGCGGCCACCGCCCGGTTGTCCACGTGCTCACCGACAGCCTGCAGCCAGGAGGTGAACGCGAAGTGGTGCTGGACCTCCTGATAGCCCCAGATCACCGCGAACGCCGAGAAGTCGTAGTCGTCGGCGAACTCGTTGAGGAAGCCGTGCACCGCGGCGATGACATTGGACTCGCCCATCACGGCGCTCTTCACCAGCGTGATGTACTCCGGCCTGACCAGGGAGCGGTCCACCTCGCCGAGCGGCAGTTCCGCCAGCCGCCAATGGCTTTTGTCGTAGTGCCGGAAGACTCCGAGACTGTGCATCCGGTCCATGTCCGGCGCGTGAATGGTCATGAATTCGCCTTCGCGATGAGATGGGCCCGCATGCCGAGCCGCTGGAGCTTTCCGCTGGTGGTGCGGGGAATCGACCGTGCGGCGACGAGTTGGACGTTCAGCTGGGGCAGACCGAGCACCGAGGTGCAGCGGGCGAGGATTTCCCCGGCGAGCCGGTCCCTTTCCGCGGGGTCGGTCAGCGGGGTTTCGGCGCACAGCACGATCTGTTCGTGTTCGCTGTCCTCGGTGAGCGCGAACGCGACACAGCGCCCCTTGTAGACGCCGGGGACGGTGCGGGCGACGGATTCGATGTCGAGCGGATAGATGTTGGCCCCGCGGACGGTGATCATTTCCTTGGAGCGGCCGGTGAAGTACAGCTCGCCGTCGCGCCCGTAGCCGAGGTCTCCGGTGCGCAGCCAGCCGTCGGCGGTGAACGGGTCGTCCAGACCGCCGAGGTAACCGCTGGTCACGGAGGCGCCGCGGACCTGGATCTCGCCGACCATGCCGTCCGGCAGCACCCGCACGCCCTGCGCGGAGTCCGGTGAGTCCGGGGCCGCGACGCGGAAGCTCATCCCGGGCGCGGCCTGCCCGAGCGCGACGATGCCGCGCGCCCCGGGGGCGCCCTCGGCCAGCGGCACCGCCGTCCGCCCGTCGGCGAGGGCGGCCCGGTCGACCCACTCGACCATCGGCTCCCGCTCCAGCGGCGGAAGGGTGATCAGCAAGGTGGCCTCGGCCATCCCGAAGGCCGGGGTCATCGCGGCGGGCCGGAATCCGGCCGGGGCGAAGTGGTCGAGGAAGTCCCGTACGGACGTGGCGGAGATGGACTCCGCGCCGTTGAACGCCACGCGCCAGCGCGACATGTCCAGGGACGCCACCTCCTCGGCCGGGACCGCCTCCACGAGCTGGTCGAAGCCGAAGTTCGGCATGGCGTTGATCGTGGAGGGCGTACGGAGGAACTCCTTCAGCCACCGCCGGGGGCTGCGGACGAAGGCCGTCGGGGACCAGACGGTGACCGGAAGCCCGTTGAACAGGCCGGTGAGCGTGCCGAACAGGCCCATGTCGTGGAAGAGCGGCAGCCAGCTGCCCCAGCCGTCGTCGGGTCCGATGGCGATCGCGGAGGTGATCGAGTCGGCGCAGGAGAGCACATTGTCGTGGCTGAGGACGACGCCCTTGGGGGCGAAGGTGCTGCCGGAGGTGAACTGGATGACGGCCGGGTGTCCGGTGCCCGGGCGCGGCAGCGGGCCGGGGCCGCCCGCGGCGACGAGTCCGGCCGCGTCGAGGACGCGGGGGCCGGTGAGGTGGTCGGTCACGGCGCGCATCGCCGGGACGGTCACCACATGGCTCAGCCCGGCGGTGTCGATGATCTGCTGAGTGCGCCGCAGATAGCTCTCGATGTCGCGCAGGACGATCGGCAGCGGCAGCGGGCAGGCCGCGGCGCCGATCCGCGCGGAGGCGAGCACGCCCTGGAGGAAGGCGGCGCCGTTCGGGCAGAGGATGCCGACCGTGTCGCCCTCGGCGGCGCCGTCGGCCAGCAGCGCGGCGGCCATCCGGCGGGAGGAGTCGGCCAGTTCGGCGTAGCTGAGGCGTTCGTTCTCGCTGGGGAAGGAGAGGGTCTGGCCGGGGTTGCGGGCGGCGGCCTCGTCGAACGCCGCGGTCAGGCCGGGGAACCCGTCAAACGTCACTGCGATCACCTCGGGTCGGGGCGGGGTGCGCACCCGACCGCAGCACCCGCAGCAGGGTGGGCGGGGCGAGCAGCGCGGTCGGGGGGAGGGTGAGGTTGGCGACGCGCATGAAGGTGCGGGCGACCGCCGGGTCCCGGTGCGCGGCCACCTGGGCGCGGGCGGCATAGGCGCTGACGAGGCGGGAGCGCGGGGTGCGCGGCCCGACGACGCCGGGGTAGCGCAGATCGGAGCCGGTGGACATCTGCCAGGCGATGTCGACCACGGCGGCGACCTCGCGGTGGAAGCGGGCCGGGTCGAGCGCGTCGGCGCCGTCGGCGCGCAGCCGGTCGCGGAGGACGAGGGCCTGCTGCGCGGCGACGGTCATGCCCTGGGCGTAGAGCGGGTTGAAGCTGGTGACGGCGTCGCCGAGGACGAGGAATCCGGCGGGCGGCGCGGCGATACGGTCGTATCTGCGGCGCAGCGAGCCGCGGAAGCGGTGCGGCACCGGGTCGTCCAGCGGCTCCGCGTCCCGGACGATGTCATGGACGTCGCTGACCGGGAGGGTGGCGGCGAACGCCTCGAACCCGTCGTGGTCGGTGGGCGGATGGTCGCCGAGCATTCCGGCGAGGGTGACGTGCCAGCGGTCGCCCTCCAGCGTGATGGCGCCCCCGCCGCGCCAGCCGGGCATGGTGGAGACGACGACGGCGAGGTCGCCGTCGAGATGGCCGGGGCGGCGCCGGTACGTACGGGAGGCGTAGCCGAGGTCGACGTCGACGCGCTCGTCGGCCGGGCGTTCATGGCCGAGTGCGACGAGCCAGTCGGGAGCGCGGGAGGCGCGTCCGGTGGCGTCCACGGCCAGGTCGGCGCGGAGGACCTCGCCGTCGGCGGAATCGGGGTCGATCGGTCGGCCCTGTGGCGCGGAGGCGGCCAGGCGGACGCCGGTGATCGGGCCGGGCCGCCGCTCCCCGTACGTTCCCGCCGGGGCCATGTGCTCCGCCGTCACCAGGCCGGTCACGGTGCGGCCGGTCAGCAGATGGACGCCGGGCAGGCGCACCGTCCGCTCCCGGATGGCGCCCTCCAGCATGGGCCTGCTGGCGAGCAGGGTGGTCAGTCCGGTGGAGGCGGGGTGCACCCGCAGCCCGGAGAGGTACCAGCGCGACTCGCGCAGCACCTCGGTGGTGGGCGCGCCGGCCGCCGCGAGCTGGCCGGTCAGGCCCGGGTACAGCTCCTCCATGATCTGGCGGCCGCGCTCCATCAGCCCGTGCAGATGCCTGCTCTGCGGGGCGCCCCTGCGCCATCCGGTGCCGGGGCTGTCGTCGCGTTCGACGAGCACGACGCGGTCGAAGGAGTCCGCGAGCACCCGGGCGGCCAGTAGTCCGGCGATGCTCGCGCCGATCACCACCGCACGGCGTTCCGACATGCTCCGCTCCTTTCTCGTCGTCAGTTCTCCGACTTCTCCGGTGGGGGACGGAATCAAATCTCGCCGTATGTGCGGCGGAGAAGCAATGCGCTCGGGGCGGTGCCTATCGCGTCATTGGCAGGTGCCCGCACAACGCGTTTGTCGGCGTGGATTCAGGGCGAATTCACCTGCCGCCACGAGTCTGTCGCGCATCGATCGGTCCGGCGTTCCGGGGAATGTTCCCCTGGAACCGGCCGGGCTTTTGCGGCAACCAGCGGGAGATGACTCCTCAGTGGACACTGCGACCGACAGCGACGCGACACCGGCCGAGCCGTCCGCGACCGATGTCGCGATGGCCGATCTTTTTCTGCCCACCCATCGGGCCGACCCCTATACCCCGGCCCGGACACTGCGGGAAGCCGGTCCGGTGCACCGCACTCCGCTGGGCCTGCATCTGCTGACGCGCTACGCGGAGTGCGCCTCGGTGCTGCAGAGCAACGACTGGAGCCACGCCGACGAGGCGGGCCAGCTGCATCCGAGCGTCTCGGCGGAGGACGCGGCCGAGGAGCTGCCCACCTCGTTCCTGTGGATGGACCCGCCGGACCACACCCGGCTGCGCACCCTGGTGTCGAAGGCGTTCACCCCGCGTACGGTGGCGGCGCTGCGCCCGCGGATCGAGCAGCTGGCCACCGAGCTGGTGGACGCGGCGCTGGAGGCCGGGGAGTTCGACCTGATCGACCTGATCGCGTATCCGCTGCCGCTCACGGTCGTGTGCGAGCTGGTCGGCGTACCGGCGGCGGACCACAAGGCGGCGCAGCTGTGGTCGCAGGACCTGGCGCGCGGCTTCGACCCGGACATCCTGATGAACCCGGAGGCGCAGGCCGCGCGGAGCACCGCGTCCCGTGAGTTCATGCGGTACTTCCGCGAGCTGATCGACCGGCGCCGGACCGAGCCCGCCGACGATCTGCTCAGCGCGCTGGCCGCGGTGGAGGACCGCGGCGATGTGCTGACGGAGACGGAGCTGCTGACCACGTGTGTCACCACGCTGGTGGCCGGTCATGAGACGACCGTCAACCTGGTCGGCAGCGGTCTGCTGGCCCTGATGCGCAACCCGGACCAGATGGCGCGGCTGCGGGAGCACCCGGAGTATGTGCCGAGCGCGGTGGACGAGCTGCTGCGGTACGAGCCCCCGGTGCAGCTGACCACCCGGTCCGCCAAGCGCCCGATGGCCCTCGGCGGGCAGCGGATCGAGGAGGGCGAGGGCGTGGTCGTCCACATCGCCGCGGCCAACCGCGACCCCGAGGCGTACCACGACCCGGAGCGGCTGGACGTGGCCCGCTTCCACGACCGCACCGCGCCGCCGCCCCGGCATCTGGGCTTCAGCCTCGGCATCCACTACTGCCTGGGCGCGCCGCTGGCGATGCTGGAGATGGAGATCCTGCTGCATGAGCTGATCCGCCGGGTCGGCACCATGGAGCCGCTGACGGAAGAGCCGCCGTACAAGCCGAATCTGGTGGTACGCGGGCTCTCGGCGCTGCCGGTCCGGTTCGGGGCGTCGTCGTGACCGGGACGCTCCCCGCCGAGCTGGATGTCTTCCGGCCGGAGCTGCGCGCGAACCCCTTCGACGCGTACCGGCGGCTGCGGGAGAGCGGCCGGGTGCACGACACCGGGTTCGGCATTCATCTGGTGCCCCACTACGAGGACTGCTCGGCCGTGCTGGCCGACCCGGCCTGGGGGCACGGCTACACCGCGGGCATCAATCCGTTCCGGCCCGGGGTGGACGTCTCCCAGCTGCCGGGGTCATTCCTGCTGCTCGACCCGCCGGAGCACGGGCGGCTGCGCTCGCTGGTGGCCAAGGCGTTCACCAGCCGCGCGGTGGCGTCGCTGCGCCCGCGCGTCACCCGGACCGTGGACGCGTTGCTGGACGCGGCGCTGGAGGCCGGTGAGGTCGATCTCGTGCAGGCGCTGGCGTACCCCGTGCCGCTGATCACGATCTGCGAGCTGCTGGGCGTGCCCGCCGCCGACCGGGAACTGTTCGGCGCCTGGACCGGCGACATCAGCCGGGGGCTCGACCCGGACGCGGTGCTCGGCGCGGAGGAGAAGGCGGCGCGGCAGGTGGCGGTGCGCGCGTTCGACGCGTACTTCCACGACCTCATCGAGGTGCGGCGCAAGGCTCCCGGTGAGGATCTGCTCAGCGAGCTGGTGGCCGTCGAGGAGAGCGGGAACCGGCTGACCGCGAAGGAGATCGCGGACATCGGCGTCCTGCTGCTGATCGCCGGACACGAGACGACGATGAACCTGATCGCGAGCGCGGCCCTGTCCCTGCACCGCAACCCGGCGCAGCGCGCGCTGCTGCGGAAGGACCCGGGGCTGGTGGCGGACGCGGTCGAGGAGTTCCTGCGCTACGACACTCCGGTGCCGTTCCCGACCCGGGTGGCCATGCGCGACACCACGCTGGCGGGGCGGGAGATGCCGCGTGGCACCGGGGTGGTGCTGCTGCTGGGGTCGGCCAACCGCGACCCGGAGGTGTTCGCCGAGCCGGACACCCTGGATGTGCGGCGGTTCGCCGGGGGTGGCGCCCAGCGGCGGCAGCTGGCGTTCAGCCACGGACCGCATTTCTGTCTGGGCGCGCCGATGGCGCGGCTGGAGAGCGAGATCACCCTGCGGCGGCTGTGCGAACGCGCCCCGGAGTTCGCCGTACTGACCGATGAGCCCGACTACCGGCCCAGCGTCTCGATGCGCGGACCGGCCCGGTTGCCGGTACGGCTGGCCAAGTGACCCAAGGACCTTCAGGAGGCATTGCAGTGACATCCGCGACGCAGGAGCCCGCCACCTCGGTGGAGCGCCGTATCAGTGAGCTGACCGCGCTGCTGGAGAAGGGCATGGCCGAGGGCATCGGGGTCGGCGACTCGCTCGGGGTGATGTGCGCCGAGCTGGCCGAGGGGCGGGCGGTGTACACCCTCAAGCCGGGCCCCGCGCAGGCGAACGCCATGCTGACCGTGCACGGCGGGGTGCTGTCCACGCTGATGGACACCGCGATGGGCAGCTCGGTGTTCACCCGGCTGCCGGACGCCACGATCTACACCACCCTTGAACTCAAGGTGAACTTCGTCCGCGCGGTCGCGCTGGACGACGGCGAGTTGCGGTGCGAGGCGCGGACGGTGCATGTGGGGCGGCGTGTCGCCACCGCCGAGGCGCGGGTGTACAACGCGGACGACAAGCTGGTCGCGCACGGCAACTGCACCTGCCTGGTGCAGTCCTTCGGCTGAGAGGAGGGGCGGTGTCCCAGGTGACGGTGGTGTGGGCCGACTTCGGCGGGGTGCTGACCCCGCCGGTCGGCGACGCGCTGCGGCAGGTGGCCGACGCGGCGGGAATCCCGGTGCCCGAGCTGCTGGCCGGAATTCGACGGTTGGCCGCGCGGGACGGTACGGACCTGCTGGAGCCGCTGGAGCGCGGGCTGATCTCGCAGCGGGAGTGGGGCCGTCGGCTCACCGCCGAGCTGGCCCCGGCGTATGTGCCCCGCGTCGATCTGGGCGATTTCGGCGACTACTGGTACGCGGACCGGCCGCTCAACCGGGACCTCCACGACGCGCTGGCGGACCTGCGCGAACGGGGGTTCCGGCTGGGCATGCTGACCAACAGCGTGCGCGAGTGGGAGGTCCACCGCACCGCGATGTTGCCTGATCAGACCGTGTTCGAGCGGGTGATCAAGTCGCATGAGACGGGGCTGCGCAAACCGGAGCCGGAGATCTACCGGCTCGCCGAGGATGCGTTCGGCGCCACCCCGGCGGAGTGCCTTCTGATCGACGACACGGAGGTCAACTGCTCCGCCGCCGAGGCACGCGGCTGGCGGGCCGTCCGGCACCGGGACAACGGGAGCACACTGGCGGCGCTGGGCACGCTGCTCGGGGGGTGAGACGGCCAAGCCCATTCCATGTCGCCCGGATACTGCCAAGTACGGTTCACCGCAGGTTCGTCCAGGACCATCAGCATGTCGGCCATACCTTGCGTGCGGAGGCCGCGATGGAATTCAGACACCTGGTGTCTTTCCTGGCTATCACTGAAGAGCTGCATTTCGGGCGTGCGGCAGCGAAGCTGCACCTCACTCAACCCTCGCTCAGCCAGCAGCTGCAGCGACTGGAGAAGTCCCTGGGCGTCGAGCTGGTCGCCCGGACGTCGCACGAGGTGCGGCTGACCGAGGCCGGGCGGGCGTTCGAGGTGCAGGCCCGGACGATCGTCGCCCAGGTCGACAAGGCGACACACACTGCCCGGGAGGCGGCGGCCGGGCGGACCGGGTCGATCAACATCGGCTACAACTTCCCGGCCGGTCAGCATGTCCTGCCCTCGACGCTGGCCAAGATGAGCGCCGAGTTCCCCGATGTCACCGTCGGACTGTGCGAGAAGCGGACCGGGCCGCAGCTGCGCGCCCTGGCATCGGGCGATCTGGATGTGGCGCTGGTGTACGGGCACCCGGTCACCTCCGAGTTCCGCTACCTGAGGCTGTTGCAGGTGCCGCTGGTCGCGGTGGTCGGCCAGGGGCACCGGTGGGCCGGGCGGCCAGGGGTACCGTTCGCCGAAGTGGCGCACCACGCGTGCATCCTCTTCGCCCGCGAGCAGTGTCCGGCCATGTACGACGCGATCCTGGCGGCGGCGCAGCGCTGCGGGATCACCCTCAACGTCGCGCACACCCTGAACGACCCGGGGGCGACGGCGATCGTGGTGTCGATCAAACCACTGGTGGGTTTCGCCTCGATGTCGCGCGGGCTGTCGGTCGGTTCCGGCACCGGCGGCATCCGCCCGGCGGTGGTCCAGCTCTACGACCCGGTGCCGATGATCGACCTGTGCGCCGTGTGGCGCGCCTCGGACGACAACCCGCTGGTGGAGGCGTTCCTGGACTCCGTCGAGGCGGTCCGGCCGTTCGACGTCCCGGGTCCGGTCCGCGGCGAGTCCAAGCTGCTGCGCTAGGACCGCACCGGGGACTGCGATAGGAAACGCCAACTGCCCGTTCAGAAAATACGCGTTGCCGACCTCCGGCGGGTCATCGAGAATTTTTTCACGTGACGACAATTTCGTATTCCAGGAATGGTCTCGACCTCCCCGACGAACACGGCCTGTTCCACGTTCTGGACAGCGCTGCCGCCACCGACCCGGATCGTATAGCGCTGCTCCGGAAGACCGAAACCGGATGGCAGGACATCAGTATCCGGGAATTCACCGAGCAGGTGAATTCTGTGGCCCGGGCGCTGCTCGCGCAAGGTGTACGTTTCGGTGACCGCGTCGCGATACTCGGCCGTAACCGCTACGAGTGGGTGCTCGCCGACTACGCCGTCCTCAGCATCGGCGCGGTCACCGTGCCGGTCTACCCCACCGCCTCCGCGCATCAGATACGCCACGTCCTCACCGACTCCGGCGCGGCCTGGTCCTTCGCCGAGACCCCCGAGGACCGGGGGCGGCTGGAGGCGGCCGGGGCCGAGGGGGTGTGGCTGCTGGCCGAGGTGGACCAGTGGAATGTCACCGGCCGCGAGGAGGAGCTGCGGGAGCGCCGCGCCAAGGTCGCCGCCGACGATCTGGCCACGATCGTCTACACCAGCGGCACCACCGGCCTGCCCAAGGGCTGCATGCTCACCCACCGCAACATGTACGCCTCCTCGGCCAACACCGTGGAGCAGACCGGCTGGCTCTTCCGGCACGCCGGCGAAGAGGCGTCGGCCGGGCAGGCGGCCACGCTGCTCGCCCTGCCGCTGTCCCATGTCTTCGGCCGGACCCTGATGCTGTCCTGCCTGTGCGGCGGCACCCGGACCGCCCTGGTGCCCGGCATCCCGGAGCTGCTGGCCGAACTTCCCGTGATCCGCCCGACGTTCCTCGCCCTGGTGCCGTACGCGCTGGAGAAGATCCGTAAGCGCAGCCGCGCCCTGGTCGACCCCGTGGCGGAGGAGACCGCCATCGCGGTGGGCCTGGCGGACGCCCGCGGGGAGGCCGTCGACCCCGGGCTGGCCATGACGTACCAGGCCCTGGACCAGGACGTGTTCGAGCGGCTGCGGGAGAGCTTCGGCGGCCGCTTCCGGTACGTGATCTCGGGCGGGGCGTCGCTGGACGAGACCACCGCGGCCTTCTACGCCGGGGTCGGCGTCACGATCCTCAACTGCTACGGGCTGACCGAGGCGGCGACCGCGGTCACCGTCAACGCGCCGGACACCCACCGGATGGGCACGGTCGGGCCGCCGATCCCCGGCACCACCGTGGCCATCGCCGAGGACGGCGAGGTGCTGGTGCGCGGCGCCAATGTGTCGCCCGGCTACTGGCCCAAGGGCCGGAAGCGGACGGGTGCCACGGCCATCGACGGCGAGCGGCCGTGGCTGCACACCGGCGACCTCGGGCGGCTGGACGACGACGGCCACCTGATCATCACCGGGCGGGCCAAGGAAATCCTGGTGACCAGCGGCGGCAAGAACGTCTCCCCCACCCCGCTGGAGGACCGGATCCGGCTGCACCCGCTGGTGAGCAACTGCATGGTCGTCGGTGAGGGCCGCTCCTACGTCACCGCGCTGGTCACCATGGACGGGGCGGCGCTGGCGAAGTGGACCGCCGACCGGGAGCCCGCGCCCGGCGGGGCCGGGTGGACCGGGCACCCCGCGCTGCTCGCCGAGATCGAGACGGCCGTGGACGACGCCAACTCCCTGGTGTCCCGGGCCGAGTCGATCCGGCGCTTCCGGGTGGTCGACGGCGACTTCACCGTGGAGGCGGGGCTGCTGACGCCGTCGATGAAGCTGCGCCGGGCGGCCATCGAGAAAGCCTTCGCCGACGATGTCGAAGCGCTCTACCGAGCGGTACACCAGGGCTGAACCGACCGTCGGGTGAACCGCGCCGCAACAATGGGATTCTTTATGCGACGCATTCATTTCCCCGGCGTTTCCAATTCTTCTCGCCACCCCCGTCTTCATTGCTCCGGCTAATCGAATGATGGGTTCCCGCTGTTGACGTTGACCGCATTTTACGGCGGTCGACAGAATCACTTGTGCCGACATCACCACTGGAGTGATCTCATATGTATGACGTCATTGTTGTGGGTGCGCGCTGTGCCGGTTCGCCGCTGGCCATGCTGCTCGCCCGGCAGGGTCACCGGGTCCTGGTGCTGGAGCGCTCCTCGTTCCCCAGCGACACCGTCTCCACCCACTACATCCACCAGGCGGGGCTGTCCCGGCTCCAGGCGTGGGGGCTGCTCGACCGGGTCATCGCCAGCGGGGTGCCGCCGATCCGGCAGCTGAACTTCTCGTACACCGGCATCGACATCGCCGGGTTCGCCGACCCGATCGACGGCATCGACGCCGTGTACTGCCCGCGCCGCACGGTGCTGGACGCCATCCTGGTCGACGCCGCCCGGGAGGCCGGTGCCGAGGTGATCGAGGGGTTCACGGTCACCGATGTGCTGTTCGACGGCGACCTGGTGACCGGGGTCAAGGGCCGCGAGGGCGACGGCCCGGAGCGGGAGTTCCGCGCGGCCGTCACGGTCGGCGCGGACGGCCGCAACTCGCTGGTCGCGGACAAGGTGGGCGCCGAGATCTACCGCCGCGTCCCGGCCGCCTGCTTCGTCTACTACACGTACTACGACGGCCTGGACTGGGGCATGCACCACCGCACCGCCTTCGGCCAGCAGCAGATCGGCACGTGGCCGACGAACGACGGGCAGAACCTGCTGGCCGTCATGCGCAAGAACGACCGGTTCGGCGCGTTCCGCCGCGATGTCGAGGGCAGCTTCCAGGAGGTGTACGACCAGGTCGCCCCCGACCTCGGCAAGGAGCTGCGGGACAGCGGGGTGCGCACCGAGAACTTCCGGCCGATGCGCTACCCGGACAACTACTACCGCACCTCGCACGGCCCGGGCTGGGCGCTGGTGGGCGACGCCGGTTACCACAAGGACCCCTTCACCGGCTGGGGCATCACCGACGCCTTCAAGTACGGCGAGCTGCTCGCCGAGCAGCTGCACCTCGGGCTGTCCGGGCAGCGCCCGATGGACGCGGCGCTCGCGGAGTACGTCAAGCTGCGCGACGAGCAGAGCAACGGCACCTTCGAGCTGACGTGCAGCCTGGCCGAGCTGTCCCTCACCCCGTACCACGACTCGGTGTTCCGCGCGGCGAGCCAGAGCCCGTCGTACACCGCGAAGTTCTTCGGCCTGATCGCGGGCGGCATCCACGGCGACGAGTTCTTCGCGCCCCAGGCCCTCGAAGCCCTCTACGAGGAAGTCGGCTTCCCGCAGGACAAGCGCCTGCTCACCCAGTCCTGACCCCATCCAGACCCCGGCCGGACCGCCGGCCGAATGACCGAGAGGACATCCCCCGTGCCGACGATCCGGCTCACCGTGCTCGGCGACAGTTTTGTGGAAGGCAGGGGCGACCCGACGCCCGGTGGTGGTTTCCGCGGCTGGGTATCCCGGTTCGCGGGCGGGCTGAACCTGCCGCGGAAGACCGTGCTGAACCTGGGCCAGCACGGCGCCACCACGCAGGCTGTGGTGGACGGCCAGCTGCGCCGCGCGCTGGTCAACAAGGCCCCGCTGACCGGCGTCATCGTCGGGGTCAACGACCTGATCGGCGACTACGAGCAGATGCGCTTCCGGCGCAACCTGCACACCATCTTCAGCTCGCTGGCGGGCGCGGACACCACCGTCCTGACCGCGAGTTACCCCGACATCCCCGCCAACCTGCCGCTGCCCGAACGCTTCCGCGCCCAGATGCGCGAGCGCTTCGCCGAGGCCAACGCGGCGCTGTACGACATCACGCGCGCCACCGGCACGCTCTGCCTGGACATCGGCAGGCTGCCCGAGTGGCGCAATCCCGCGTTCTGGTCCGAGGACGGGCTGCACCCCAGCCCGCTCGGCCACCAGCGGTTCGCCGACTCCATGGCCGAACTGTTCTCCCGTACCACCGGCATGACCGGCCTGCACGCCGCCTGACCGCGGCCGTGCGCAGTGAGCTTCCCGGCATTGAGCTTCCCGGCTAGTTGAGTTTCTCGGAAGGAAAGACATGAGCGAGGAGTTGGCCAACCGCAGGCTGGCCCGCACCCCGATCGCCATCGTCGGCACATCGGGGCTGTTCCCGATGGCGCACAACCAGCGCGAGTACTGGCAGAACGTCGTGGACGGGACCGACTGCACCCAGGAGGTGCCCGAGTCCCGCTGGCGCCTGGACGACTACTACGACGCCGACCCGGACGCACCGGACAAGACCTACTCGCGGCGCGGCGCGTTCCTGCCCGATGTGGACTTCAACCCGCTGGAGTTCGGGCTGCCGCCCAACCAGCTCGAAGTCACCAGCACCATGCAGACCCTGAGCCTCGGCGTGGCGCGCGACCTGCTGCAGGACGCGGGCGCCCCCGAGTCCGGCTGGTACGACGCCTCCCGTACCGGTGTGGTGCTGGGCACCACGGGCCCGGTGCCGCTGATGCACCCGCTGGCCGCGCGGCTGTCCACCCCCGTGCTCAAGGAGGTGGTGCGCAGCTGCGGGCTGACCGCGCAGGACGCCTCCGAGATCGCCGAGAAGTACGTCAAGGCGTTCGCGCCCTGGCAGGAGAACTCCTTCCCCGGTCTGCTGGCGAACGTGGTCGCGGGCCGGGTGGCCAACCGGCTGGGCCTCGGCGGCATGAACACCACGGTCGACGCCGCCTGCGCCGCCTCGCTGTCCGCGATCCGGCTGGCGGTGGCGGAGCTCGTCGACGGCCGCGCCGACATGATGCTCACCGGCGGTGTGGACACCGAGAACACCATCTTCATCTACATGTGCTTCTCCAAGGTCGGGGCGCTGTCGAAGACGGACACCATCAGCCCGTTCTCCGACGCGGCGGACGGCACCCTGCTCGGCGAGGGCATCGGCATGGTCGCCCTGCGCCGCCTGGACGACGCGCTGCGCGACGGCAACCGGATCTACGCGGTGATCCGCGGCATCGGCTCCTCCAGCGACGGCCGCTCCAAGAGCATCTACGCCCCGCGCGCCGAGGGCCAGCGGGTCGCCCTGGACCGGGCGTACGTCGACGCGGAGGTCTCCCCCGCCTCCGTCGAGCTGTTCGAGGCGCACGCCACGGGAACGGCCGTCGGCGACCGCACCGAGCTCAGCGCCCTGCGCGACCTGCTGAGCGACGCCTCGAACGAGCCGCACTTCGCCGCGCTGGGCAGTGTGAAGTCGCAGATCGGCCACACCAAGGGCGCGGCCGGTACGGCCAGCCTGATGAAGCTCGCGTTCGCGCTGCACAACAAGGTGCTGCCGAGCACCATCAACGTGGACGAGCCGAACAGCGCCGTCGACTTCGCCGACGCCCCCTTCTACGTCAACGTCAAGACCCGGCCGTGGATCCTCGACCCGCAGCGGCCGGTCCGCCGGGCCGGGGTCTCCGCGATGGGCTTCGGCGGCACCAACTTCCACATCGTGCTGGAGGAACGGGCGTCGGAGGCGGCGGAGCGGCGCGTCATGCACCGCACCGCCCGGGCCCACCTGTGGCACGCACCGGACCCGGCGGCCCTCCTGGACCTGCTGCGGTCCGGCGCGACCGCCTCGGACGCGGACGGCATCCCGGCCGGACACGCCCGGGTCGGCTTCGCCGCCTCGGACGACGAAACCGTCGCCGACCTGCTCGAACTCGCCGTCCAGCAGCTGGCGGCCGACCCGGAGGCGGAGGAGTGGACGCATCCGCGCGGCGTGTACTTCCGCCGCCGGGCCGCCGAGGACATGCGGGTCGGGGCGCTGTTCGCCGGGCAGGGCAGCCAGTACCTCGACATGGGCCTGGACGCGGCGCTGAACGTCCCCGTCGTCGCCGCCGCCTTCGACGAGGCCAACGGACACTTCTCCGGCGCCGACACCCGGCTCGGCAAGGTCGTCTTCCCGCCGCCGGTGTTCGACCCGGAGCAGCGCCAGGAGCAGGAGGCCGCGCTGCGCCGCACCGAGCACGCGCAGCCCGCGATCGGCGCGCTGTCGGTCGGCCAGTTCCGCTACCTCGGCGCACTCGGGCTGTCCTGCGCGGCGCTGGCCGGGCACAGCTTCGGCGAGCTGACCGCGCTGTGGGCGGCCGGTTCGCTGTCCGACGAGGACTACTTCACGCTCGCCCGGGCGCGCGGCGCGGCCATGGCGCCCACCGGCGACGGGGACACCGGCACCATGGCGGCCGTGCAGGCCGGTGAGGAGCGGGTCACCGAACTCCTCGCGGACTTCCCCGACGTGGTGATCTGCAACCTCAACGCCCCCGACCAGGTGGTCGTCGGCGGTCCGACCGAGGACGTCGAGCGGCTCACCGGGGTCTGCGCCGAGCAGGAGATCAACGCGCGGCTGCTGCCGGTGTCCGCGGCCTTCCACACCCGTTACGTGGACCACGCGGTGGAGGCGTTCCGCCCGGCGGTCGAGGCCGCCCGGGTCGGGGAGCCCACCGTGCCGGTCCACGCCAACACCCCCGGCGCCACGTACGGGGCCGATGCCGGCGCCAACGCGGCAACCCTGGTGCGCCAGCTCCTGGAGCCGGTGGACTTCGTGGCCGCGCTGCGGTCGATGCGCGAGTCCGGGGTCACCGTGTTCGTCGAGTTCGGGCCCAAGCAGGTGCTCACCCAGCTGGTGCGCCGCACCCTCGGCGACGACGTCCACGCCATCCCCACCGACAGCGGTCCGCTCGGCGACAGCGACACCGCGCTGAAGCAGGCCGCGGTGCGGCTCGCGGTGCTCGGTGTCCCGCTCTCCGGCGTCAACCGGTACGCCGAACCGGCCGTCGAGCGCGCCGAGTCCGGCGGCATGACCATCCCGCTGTCGGCGCCGGAGTACGTGCCCGAGCAGCGGGCCGCCGCGTACCAGGACGCGCTGGACAACGGCTACCAGGTGCCCGTACCGGAGCCGGTGGCCCCGCCCGTACCGGCTCCCGCCGCCCCGGCCGCCGCTCTGGCGCCCGTACCCGCGCCGCAGCCCGCTTCCGTTCCCGCCCCCACTTCCGCCCACCAGTTCAGCGCCCCCGTGGAGGACCCCGTGCGCAGCCCAGTGGAACAACACCTCGCCCTGCACAGCCAGTATCTGGAGAGCCAGCTGCAGGTGGCCGACCAGGTCGCGGACGCCCTGCGGCAGCCCGCGCAGCCGCACACCTCCGAGGCCATCAACGCCGTCGCGCAGCAGAGCGTCGCCATCGGCCGCGCCCACGCCCGGGCGAGCGAGATCCTGGCCACCCTGGCGGAGCTGGACGCGGGCTTCCCCAACGGTGCCTACGCCGCCGCGCCCCGGTCCTTCGTGGCCGACACGGACGTCCCCGAGCTGCTCGGCGCGCCCGTACGGCCCGAACTCGCCACCCCGGCCCCGGCGCCCGCCGCCGCGCCCGCCCCCGCCCCCGCCCCGGTGGCGGTCCCCGAGCCCACCCCGGTCCCGGTGGCCGCGGCCGCCCCGGCTCCCGCCGCGCCCGCTCCCGTGGCCGCGCCCGAGCCCGGTCCTGTGGCCGCCGTCGAGCCGTCGGCGAACGGTGGCGCCGCCACCGACGAAGACGTCCGTACCGTGCTCGTCAACGTGATCGCGGAGAAGACCGGCTACCCGGCGAACATGATCGACCCGACCATGGACCTCGAAGCCGACCTCGGCGTCGACTCCATCAAGCGCGTGCAGGTGCTCGGCTCCATCCAGGAGCGGATGCCCGACCTCCCGGAGATCCGGCTGGAACAGCTCGGGGAGTTGCGAACAGTCGATCAGATAGCCGACTACCTGGCCTCCGGAGAGGGTGATGTCGACCCAAAAGGCCGTGACGCCGGGGCGAGCGCGCCCCGGCAGGCCGTCGAACTCGTGGGGCTGCCCACGGTCGACGTGATCGAGCGGCCGTACCCGGCGGAGCCGGTCGCGGTCCTTCTGGACGAGGGCGGCGCCGACGGCGACGCGCTCGCCACCGCGCTGCGGAACGAGGGCTGGACGGTCCGCCGGACCACCCTGCGGGACGACGCGGCGCACACCGGCCGCGTCGACCTGTACGTCACGCTGGTGGATGCCGCCCAGGACTGGCCGGACGCCGAGCGGCGGCTGACCGAGACGATCCTGACCGCCGGACGGGCCGCCGACACCCTCGACCCGTCCGGTGAACGGGCCGGGTTCGTCACCGTCACCCGGCTCGACGGCGGCCTCGGTCTGCACGGCCGCCGCGGTGCGGTCGCGTCCCTGGTGGGCGGCGTCGGCGGGGTCGTCAAGACCCTGGCGGCCGAGCGGCCCGCGCTGTTCTGCCGTGCGCTCGACATCGAACCGGCCCTGTCCGCCGCGGAGTTCACCGCCGCGGTGCTCACCGAGATCCGCGACGCGGCCCGCGACACCCTCGAAGTGGCCGTCGACGAACACGGCGCCCGCTGGACCGTGGTCCCCGGCGGCCACGGCGAGGCCCGCCGGGTCAGCACCGTGGACCTGGCGGGCGAACCGGCCGCCACCGCCCTGACCGAGGCGGACCTGCTGCTGGTCACCGGCGGCGCCCGGGGGGTGACCGCCGAGTGCGTCCGCGCGCTCGCCGAGCACGCGCCCGCCCGCTTCCTGCTGCTCGGCCGCACCGCGCTGGAGCCGGAGCCGCGGTGGGCGGCCGGGGTCGCCGACGCGGACCTCCAGCCCGCCGTGATCGCCGGTCTCGCCGCGGACGGCGGCCGCCCCACCCCGCGCGAGGTGCGCCGGGTGCACGGTTCCCTGCTCGCCCAGCGGGAGATCCGCGCCACGCTGGCCGCGCTGGGCGACCGCGGGGAGTACGTCGCCGTCGACACCACCGACCGGGACGCCGTCCGGGCGGCGCTGGAAACCCACCGCGACCGCGTCACGGGCGTGGTGCACGGTGCCGGGGTGCTGGCCGACGCGCTGCTACCGGACAAGACGCCCGAGCAGATCGCCCGGGTCCTCGCGCCCAAGCTCGACGGGCTGCGCCATGTGCTGGACGTACTGGACGGCGCCGCGCTGCGCCATCTGGTGCTGTTCACCTCGGTGGCGGGCCTGCTCGGCAACCCGGGCCAGGCCGACTACGCGGCGGCGAACGAGGCCCTGTGCCGGTTCGCGGCCGGATGGCGGCACGCCCACCCCGAGGCGCGGGTCACCGCGATCGACTGGGGCGCCTGGGACGCCGGGATGGTCACCCCCGAGCTGCGCGAGCTGTTCACCGCCCGGGGCATCCCGCTGCTCGACCCGCGGGTCGGCGCGCGGGCGTTCGTCGACGAGTTCGCCGGGCCGCCCACCTCCGAGGTGTGCGTCCTGGTCGGCGAGAACACCGCGCTCGGCGGCAGCCGGCCGGCCGTGGCCCCGGCGTTCTCCGCCCACCGCGACATCACCGGAATCGACGCCGACGAGGTCATCCAGGCCCACCGGATCGGCGAACACCCCGTGCTGCCCGCCACGTTCGGCCTCGGCTGGCTGGTCGGCGTCGTGGAGCGGGCCCACCCGGGCCTGCGGGTGGTGCGCGCCCTGGACTTCCAGGTGCACAAGGGCATCATCTTCGACGGCACACCGCACGAGGGCCTCCGTGTCCAGGCCGAGGCCGAGACGGGGTACGGGGACGAGGTGATCGTCCGGGCCGCGGTGCGCGGCCGGTCGGCCGCCGGGGCGCTGGTCTCGCACTACGCCGGTACGTTCCTCCTCGCGCCCGAGCCCCCGAAGGCGCCCGTGATCGACGTACCGCCGGTCACCGAGGGGCCCGAGGACGGTCTCGACATCTACCGCGAGGCCACCCAGTTCCACGGGCCGCGGCTGCAGGGGATGCGCCGGGTGCTCGACCGCTCGGCGGACCGCATGGCGCTGCTGTGCCGTCTCCCCGACGCGGACGTGGCCGGTGGCGCGTACGCCGGGCGGCTGCACAGCCCGGTCCTCGCGGATGTCCTCCTGCAGGGACCGCCGGTGCTGGGCAAGGAGCTGCTCGGCGGGGCCTGTCTGCCGCTGGGCATCGGCCGCGCCGAGTGGTACGCGCCGCTGCCCGACGACGAGCCGTATCTCCTGGTGCTGGACGAGGCGCGCCAGGCGGCGGGCGGGGTCACGGTGAACGCCACCGCGGCCACCACCGACGGGCGGGTGCTGTGCCGCTTCGCCGATGTCACCGTCGTGTCCACCAGGGACATGACGGACAAGTTCCGTGAGTCGGTACGGCGGTGGCAGCACCAGCCGACCGGCCAGGAGGAGACGACCGCGTCATGACAGAAGTCCTGGAGTTCGAGGGCGAGCCGTTCGACGCGGTCGCCTGGACCACTCCCCCGCCCGCACACCCCGAACCGGCCGAGCCGCCCGCGGCACTCCCCCGGCCCCCCGCTCCGGCCGCTCCGGCCGGTGGGGCACCGCAGCCCGTCTCCACCCTCGTCGAGCTGCGTACCGCCCTGGTCAGCGCCCACTCGGGCGCGCTCCGTGCGCAGGCGGCGCTCCAGCGCCGCCTGCTGGGCCGCCCGGGCCGGACCGCCGTGGCGGCCGGTCCGGCCCGGGCCGCCGCCGAGGGCGCCTTCAAGCCGCTGGCCCGCTCGGTGGTGACCCGGCTGGGCGCCACCGAGCTGCGGCGGCTGGCCGGTGGCGACATCGCCGGGGTGTTCGGCGCCGGTTACGACCAGGAGGACCGCAACCCCGATGTCCGGCTCGCGGCCGGTGCCGAACTGGCGCTGGCCGAGGTGACCGCCCTCGAGCTGCGCGGCGGCGCCGGAGGCCAGGGCCGGGTGGCGGCCCGTACGGTGCCGGGCGCCGACCCGGTCGAGGCAGCCGTGCAGGCCGCCCAGGTGTTCGCGCTGTTCACCGGGTTGCATCTGTGCTTCGCCGACGCGCGCTTCGTACACGTCGACCCGCGGCACACGGACATCGAGCCGAGGCCGGCCACCGGCACGGAAACAGAACTCGATGTCGAGGTGGCGTGGATCGACCTGGTGCCGCGGCCCGCGCTGCGGGTGCGCGCCCGTAGCGGCGACACCACGGTGGCCGATGTCGAGGTCGCCGTCCACGAGAAGCCCGGAGTGCCGGTCGGCCCCGAGAGCGGCGGCTTCCCCGCCCGGTGGCTCGGGCGCAAAAGCTCACAGGGCGAGCGGGTCCTGCTCAGCGAGTTCCAGCTCGCCCATCTCGCCCGGGGCGACCAAGGTCTCGCGCTGGGGCCGGAGTTCGCCCACTACACCGGGATCAAGGCGACCCGGATCCCCACGGGCGGGCTGCTGCTCGTCGACCGGGTCATCGACATCCAGGGCGAGCGCGGGCGGCTGGGCGGCGCCACGTACCAGACCGAGTACGACTCCCCCGCCGACTCCTGGTACTACGCGGACACCGCCAACGCGTCCATGCCCAACTGCGTCTACATGGAGACCTCCCTCCAGTCGGCGCTGCTCATCGGCTACCACCTCGGCGCCACGCTGAGCAGGCCGCACGAGACGCAGTGCCTGCGCAACCTCGGCGGCACGGCCACCGTGCTGCACGAGGTGGATCTGCGGGACACCACCATCCGGCAGGACTCCGCGCTGGAGTCCACCACGCCGATGCCCGGCTCGACGCTGCAGAGCTTCACGTACACGCTCGCCGCGAACGGGGTGCCCTTCTACTCCGGGGAGACCCTGTTCGGCTACTTCAGCGAGGAGGCGCTGCGCAACCAGACCGGCCTCGACGCGGGCCGCTCCGTGCCCACCTGGCGGGACGAGAACCCCACCGCCGAGGGCCGCACCCTCGACGTGGCCGCCCGGCGCGCCGACCCGGCCGCCCCGCTGTGCTCCCGCGACAAGCTGGCGCTGCTCGACGAGCTGACCGTGGTGGACGGCGGTGGCCGGTACGGCAAGGGCTATCTGCACTCGACGCGGCACATCGACCCGGACGACTGGTTCTTCGCCCGCCACTTCCACCTCGACCCGGTGATCCCCGGTTCGCTCGGGGTCGAGACCGTCATCCAGGCCATGCAGGAATGGCTGCTGGACTCCGGCCTCGGCGACGATCTGCGCGGCCCGGGCTTCGTCCTGCCGGTCGGCGTGCCGTTCACGTGGAAGTACCGGGGCCAGTTCCTGCCCACCGACGGCACCACGACGCTGGAGGTGCACATCAAGGAAGTCCAGAGCAAGTCCGGACGGCTGCGGGTCACCGCGGACGCCAGCATGTGGAAGCCGGGGCTGCGCATCTACGAACTCACCGACATCGCCATCGAACTGCGCGAGCAGGGAGCCGCACCGTGGTGACACCGACCGACCAGGAGGGGACGACGGGGATCGCCCGGGAGCCCGAGGCGATCTACCGCGAGCTGAATCTGCTGGACCGTCCGTGTTTTGTCATACGCGATGAGCGGGGTGTCGGGGTCACCACCGACGCCGGGCTCGCGCGCCGGGCCCAGGTGCTGTCCGCCGTGCCGTCCCTGCCGCCCGCCTCGCTCGGCGACCCGGCGTTCCGGGCCGCCCATGGCGTCGGCCACGCCTACCACGGCGGGGCCATGGCCAATGGCATCGCGTCGGCCGACATGGTCATCGCCCTGGCCCGGGCCGGTTTCCTGGGCTCGTTCGGCGCAGCCGGGGTGCTGACGGACAAGGTGGACACGGCGATCCGCCGTATCACCGCCGAGGCGCCGGGCGCGCCGTTCGCCGTCAACCTGATCCACAGCCCGAACGAGCTGGCCATGGAGCGGGCCGTGGTCGAGCTGTGCCTGCGCCACCAGGTGCGCTGCGTCGAGGCGTCGGCGTTCCTGGACCTCACCCCGCAGGTGGTGCACTACCGGGCCGCCGGGCTGTCCCGGGACGCCGGGGGCCGGATCACGGTGGCCAACCGGATCATCGCCAAGGTGTCCCGGGCCGAGGTGGCGGAGCGCTTCCTGCGCCCGGCACCCGAGGCGATGCTGCGCTCCCTGGTGGAGTCGGGTGCGATCGGCGCCGAACAGGCCGAGCTGGCGCGGCAGGTGCCGATGGCGGACGACATCACCGCCGAGGCAGACTCCGGCGGCCACACCGACCGGCGCCCGCTGGTCGTGCTGCTGCCCGAGCTGATCGCGGTGCGCGAACGGATCCAGCGCGAGCTGGGGTACGCGCGCCCGGTGCGGGTCGGCGCGGCGGGCGGCATCGGCACCCCGGCCGCCGCGGCGGCCGCGTTCGCGCTCGGTGCCGCGTATGTCGTCACCGGCTCGATCAACCAGGCGTGCGTGGAGAGCGACCAGTCGCCCGGGGCGAAGGAGCTGCTCGCGTCCGCCGGGGTGGCGGACTGCGTGATGGCTCCGTCGGCCGACATGTTCGAGATGGGCGTCGACGTCCAGGTGCTCCAGCGCGGCACGATGTTCCCGGGCCGGGCGCGCAAGCTGTACGAGGTGTACCGCACGCACGACTCGCTCGAATCCCTCGGCGACGAGGAGCGGGCCGAACTGGAGAAGCGCGTCTTCCAGCGCCCGCTGGAGGACGTGTGGGAGGACTGCACCCGGTTCTTCGCCGAGCGCGACCCGGAGCAGATCGAGCGGGCGCGGGACAACCCCAAGCGCCGCATGGCGCTGGTGTTCCGCTGGTATCTGGGGCTGTCCTCGGGGTGGAGCATCCGCGGGGTGCCCGAGCGGGCGACGGACTACCAGATCTGGTGCGGCCCGGCCATGGGCGCGTTCAACCAGTGGGTCGCGGGCACCCATCTCGCCGCGCCCGCGCACCGCGGCGTCGCCGAGGTGGCCACGCACATCATGCGCGGCGCGGCCTTCGCCGCCCGCGCGGGCCAGCTGCGGCTGGCGGGAGTGCGGCTGCCCGCGCGGTGCGCCACGTACCTCCCGGTGCCGCTGACGGGCTGAGCCACCGCGCACGACCCACGCGAAACGGGCCGGGACTTCGAAGTCCCGGCCCGTTTCGCGTCGTCGTGCTACTTGATCCCGGAGCGGACGAACGCGTTGACGATGTTGCGCTGGAGCACCAGATACAGCGCGAACACCGGCAGGCAGGCGAGGCCCGAGACGGCCATCAGCGGCCCCCAGTCGGTGCCCTCGGTGCCCATGAAGCTGCGCAGCCCCAGCTGGAGAACGGCGTTGCTGCGCTGCATCACCATGGCGGGCCAGAAGTACTCGTTCCACGCGTTGACGAACAGCACGACGGCGAGCGCCGACAGCGCCGAGCGCATATTGGGCACCACGACGGTCCACAGCGTCGTCCACGACGAACGCCCGTCCATCGCGGAAGCCTCCAGCAGCTCCCGGGGGAAGCTCTCCAGATGCTGGCGGAGCAGCAGCACACCGAGCGCCGAGCAGAGGGTCGGGACGACGACGCCCATGAGGGTGTTGAGCAGCCCGAGCTGCATCAGCAGCACATAGTTGGGCAGCATGGTGACCTGGAAGGGCACCAGCCACGTCCCGACGAACGCGATGTACAGCAGCCGCTTCAGCGGGAAGTTCCACGCGGCGAAGGCGTACGCGGCGAGCAGCCCGGTGAGCAGCTGGCCGACGGCGATGAGCCCGGCCATCGCCACGGTGTTGAACAGCAGATGCGCCACGTCGACCTGGCGGGCCGCATCCGTGTAGCTCTGCACCGACAGCGGCCAGGGCAGCGGGGAGAGCGAGTAGACGTCGCCGGGGCGGCGCAGGGACGTGGCGTACAGCCAGTAGATCGGGAAGACGCAGAGCGCGCTGAGCACCGCGAGCACCCCATGGGCGCGCACGGTGCGCAGGCGGCCGCGGTCACCGACGGCCTGTTCGGACACGGTGGGTGAACTCCTCGGTTGTTTTACGTCAGTTGTCGTGGAAGGCCAGGCGCTCGGACAGCCACACCAGCCCGGCGGCGACCAGCCCGAAGCCGACGAAGAGCAGCATCCCGGCCGCCGCGCCCATGCCCGCGTCGTAGCTGCGGAAGCCGTAGTCCCACAGCAGGTAGTAGACGTTGGTGGTGGAGTCGGCCGGTCCGCCCTGGGTGAGCGAGTCGATCAGCGGAAACGTCCACTGCGCGGACAGCAGCACGGTCATCAGCGTCAGGAAGACCAGGGTCGGGGAGAGCAGCGGCAGGGTGATCCAGCGGGTGATCTGCCCGCGCGACGCGCCGTCGAGGGCGGCCGCGTCCGCGTAGTCGCCGTTGATGCCGGACAGGGCGGCGGCCACCACGAGCACGGCGAAGCCGAGCACATGCCAGCCGGTGATCAGGATGATCGCGATCTGGGCGTAGCCGCTCTCCTGCAACCAGTTCACGGAGGTGCCGGTGGCCCGGTCGACCACGCCGCCACGCGGGTCGAGCAGCCATCCCCAGACCGCGGCACCGGCCACCGGGGCGACCAGCATGGGCGAGAACACCAGGGCCTGGTAGACGGCCCGGGAGCGGCCGCCGAGCCGCCGGGTGAGCAGCCCGACGACCACGGGGATGACGATCGAGAACGGCAGCAGGCCGAGGATCACCTCAAGGGTGCGCCACAGCGCGTCGCCGAGCTGCGGGGAGTCCATCAGCCGCCGGTAGTTGTCGAGTCCGACCGGCTCCATGGGCGTGGTGGGCAGCAGATTCCAGGAGTAGAACGACAGCTGGGCGGTCTGCGCCAGCGGCCGGTACACCCAGATGCCCAGCAGGATCAGGGCCGGGGCGAGATACAGATACGGCGGTGCCGCGCGCCGGATCGCGCGCGGCAGCGAGGGCCGCGCCGCCCTGATGGCCGTGTCCATCGGCCGGGGCGGCGCGGAAACCTCCATGAACATCTCTCACTCCGTCCGGGGTGTCAGTTCTGTTTCGGGGGCCGGGTCCGTCTCGGGCGTCAGGTCCCGGATGAAGCGCACCATCGCGTCGCGCTCGCTGTCGTACACCTCCGGCCCCCGCTCGACGGGCAGGGCGGTGGTCACCAGGCTGCCGTCGATGAGGTCGATCCGGCTGAATCCGGCGCCCTCGGCGCCGCGCAGCCTGCCGCTCGGGGACATGGCGTCCACCCGGTACGCCAGCGCGGGCGACACCCACACCGGGACGGTGCCGAGCATGCCGGAGCTGGTGTGGTGGGCGTGCCCGGTGACGATCAGACGGACATCGCTTCCGGCGACGACGGCGCCCAGCCGCTCGGCGCCGCGCAGCCGCAGCAGATGGACGGTGGGCACCGGGGAGGGCAGCGGCGGGTGGTGCAGGACCAGCACCGTGCCCTGCGGCGCCGGCCGGGCCAGCTCCTCGGCCAGCCAGCCCAGCTGGGAGTCGTACAGATGGCCGTCGTGGCGGCCGGGCACGCTGCTGTCCAGCACCACGATCCGCAGGCCCCCCACCCAGTGCACCCGGTCCGCGGCCTGTCCGCCGTCGAGCAACTCGGCCCGGAACGCGGTGCGTTCGTCGTGGTTGCCCGGCACGTACACCACCTCGGCGCCGAGCCGTGTCGCGAACGGGGCGATCACGCCGCGCAGCCGCCGGTACGCCTCGGGGGCGCCGCTGTCCGTCAGGTCACCGGTCAGCAGCAGCGCGGCCACCCGGGCCCCGGAGGCCGCCACCAGCTCGATGGCGGCCTCCAGGTTCGCGAGGGTGTCGACCTGGCCGTGCATCAGCTCACCCGCGGGAAGGATGTGGGTGTCGCTGAACTGCACCAGGGTCAGTTCGGGGACGGTCATTTCTTCGGCAGCAGCTTGGTGGCCTGCTTCTGGGCGGCCTCCAGCGTGGACTTCGGGTCGGCGCCCTGGTAGACGGCCTTCTCCACCGCCTCCAGCATCTCGTTGCGCGCCTGGATGTAGTTCTTGCCGGGGAAGGACTGCCACGGCTCCATGCGGGCGAGCTGGTCCAGGTTGGGCTGGATCAGCGGGTTCTCCTTCGCCCAGGTCTTGAGGCCCTTCGGGTCGTCGACCAGACCGGTGCGCAGCGGCAGGTAGCCGATCTTGCTGGAGATCATGGTGTACGCCTGGTCGCTGGTGAGGAACTTGATCAGCTCCCAGGCGGCGCGCTGCTTGGCCTTGTCCTTGGCGTAGACGAACAGCGCGGAGCCGGAGTTGGTGGGGACGACGGGCTTCTTACCGAAGCCGGGCGAGGTGGTGGCCCGCAGGTCCCACTTGTCCTTGGAGCCCTTCATGAAGAGCCCCTGGACCGCGCTGGTCTCCAGGATCATTCCCATGTCACCGCGGGCGAACTCGGTGTACGCCTGCTCCTGGTTCAGCTTGGGCGTGGCCCCGGACTTCACCATGGCCTGTGCGTTCTTGACCGCCTCGATGGCCGGGGGCTGGTCGAAGGTGAGCTTGGCGCGGTCCTGCGAGATGACCCGGCCGCCGTTGGAGCGGACCATGGACTGGAAGCACCAGTCGGTGGCGATCTTGGTCAGGCAGTCGCTGTAGTGGCCGTCCTTGCCGGTCTTCTTCTTGATGGCGAGGGCGTCCTTGGCCACCTCGTCCCACGTCTTGGGCGGCTTGGCCGGGTCGAGACCGGCCTTCTTGAACAGCGAGGCGTTGTAGTAGAGCACCGGGGTGGAGAACACGAACGGGACGCCGTAGGTCTTGCCGGACCAGTCGCCGAGGGTCTGGGCCCGGGTGGCGTACGGGTGGGCGCCGCCGAAGTTCTTCCGCACCTCGGCCTTGCCCACCAGGTCGTCCAGCGGCTGGGCGCCGAGGCCGTTGACGGCGTAGTCGAGGTCGCCGAAGCCGAGCTGGGCGACGTCCGGCGGGTTTCCGGAGGCGGTCTCGTTCTGGACGCTGGAGACGGCGTCGGCGGCCGGGTTGGGGCTGTTCCCCTGCGGCTTCTGTGCGGTCACCTTGATATTCGGGTGAGCCTGTTCGAATTTCTTGATAAGTGCGGTGAACGTGTCCGTCCACGGGCCCGCCTGGCCGAAGTTGTAGCTCTCGAAGCTGATCGACACCTTCTGGCCGGAGGACAGCTGGGGCACCGGAGAGGAACCGGATTTCTTGTCCTCGGCGGCACCGAGCCCGCCGCACGCGGAGGTGCCGAACAGGATCGCGACAGCGCCCAGGGCGGCACCGAAACGGAAACGAGGGGTTTTCACGGAAATGCTCCTAGTGAAGCGTTGAGGCATGCTTGTACGGGGAATTCGGCGCGGCCGGCGCGGGAGAGGAGTCGGATGCCGGGTCGGGGGTCCAGGTCAGCCTGCGGCCACTCGCCCGGTCGAAGAGGTGGACATGGTGGGGCGCCACGGCGAGTCCCGGCGTGTCGCCGGTGGACACGCCCAGCGGGCGCGGTCCGCGCAAGCTCACCTCGGCGGAGCCGACGGCGCAGTGGGCGACCTCGTCGCTGCCCAGGTTCTCGACCAGCCGTACCCGGGCGCGCAGCATCGGCTCGGCGGCCGGGACGAGGTGCTCGGGCCGCACCCCCAGCACCACGTCGCACGGGGGCAGGTCAGCGGCGATGCCCAGGGGGACGTCGATGTCCTCGGCCACCGCCCGCAGTTCGCCGTCCCGGCTGATGACGCGCGCGTCCATGAGGTTCATCGGCGGCGCGCCGAGGAAGCCCGCGACGAACACCGAGGCGGGCTCGTCGTAGACCTCGGCCGGGGTGCCCACCTGCTCCAGGCGGCCCGCGTTCAGCAGGGCGATCCTGGTCGCCATGGTCATGGCCTCGACCTGGTCGTGGGTGACGTACACAAAGGTGGAACCGAGCCTGCGGTGCAGGCCGGTCAGCTCGGCGCGGGTGGAGGACCGCAGCTTGGCGTCGAGGTTGGACAGGGGCTCGTCCATCAGGAACGCGCCGGGGTCGCGCACCAGCGCCCGGCCGAGCGCCACGCGCTGGCGCTGGCCGCCGGACAGCTCGCGCGGCCGGCGGTCCAGCAGCTGGCCGAGGTCGAGCACCTCCGCCACCTCCTCCACCCGGCTGCGGATCTCGGGGCGCGCACGGCGGCGGGCGCGCAGCGGGAAGCCGATGTTCCGCGCCACGCTCAGATGCGGGTAGAGGGCGTAGCTCTGGAAGACCATGGCGAGGTCGCGGTCACGCGGCGGAGTGTGCGTGATGTCGGTGTCGTCGAGCAGGACGCGGCCCGCGGACAGCGGGGTGAGCCCCGCGATCATCCGCAGCAGGGTCGACTTCCCGCAGCCGCTCGGCCCGAGCAGGACCAGGAACTCGCCGTGCCCGACATCCAGGCTGACCCCGTCGACGGCGACGGTCCGGCCGAAGCTTTTGGTCACGCCCTCGATGCCCAATCGGCTCACGAGTCAATTCCTTTCCCGCCGGGTTATGGTGCGGGAGAACCACAACAGCCACAGATGTATTCGAGGTAAACCAGCCCTGACGATATGAATGTGCCGGGCGGTGATTGCTTTCTTCAATCAGCCGAGTGGAGAAGGGAATTGACAAGAAAGAGGACAGGGGGCGCGGGCCAGCATGGAACCCATGCGCTCTCGGCCCCTCCTCGCATTCCTTTGTGCCGCCACTTTTCTGGTCTATCTCGACACCAGCATCACCCCGGTGGCCCTGCCCGATATCCGCGCCGACGTGGGGGGTGGGACGACCGCCGGGCAGTGGCTGCTCGACGCCTACACCCTCGCGTTCGCGTGTCTGCTGCTGACGGCGGGCTCGCTGGGTGACCGGCTGGGCCGCCGGAACGTCCTGGCCCTGGGCATCGCGGGGTTCACGGCGGCCTCGGCGGGCTGCGCGCTGGCCCCGGACACCGGCACGCTGATCGCCGCGCGCGCCGCGCAGGGCGTCTTCGCCGCGGCGATCGTGCCGCTGTCGCTCGCGGTCACCTCGGGCCTGTTCGACGACCCGCGGCAGCGCGCCCGGGCCATCGGGATCTGGGGCGGCACCAGCGGTGTGGCGCTGGCGCTCGGACCGCTGCTGGGTGGGCTGCTGGTGGAGACCGCGGGCTGGCGCAGCATGTTCTGGATCAACATTCCGATCGGTGTGGTCGCCCTGACCGGGCTGCTCGCCACCATGCCGCCCGCCCCGCCGTCCGGTGCCGCGCGGCGGGTGGACGTCCTCGGCCAGCTGCTGTTCATCTGCGGTGGCGCCGCGCTCACCTTCGTGGCCATCGAGGGACGCGCCCTCGGCTGGCTGTCCGCGACGGTGCTCGGACTGGGCGCGGTGGCCATCGCCGCGCTGGGGGTGTTCGGCTGGTGGGAGGCGCGGACGCGGGAGCCGATGCTGCCGCCCGCGCTGCTGCGCATCCCGACGGTGGCGATTGCCTGCACCGTCAACTTCCTGGGCCTGCTGGGGCTGTACGCGGCGCTGTTCCTGCTCACCACCCATCTGCAGGGCGCCCTCGGGCTGTCCGCCCTCCAGACCGGGCTTCGCTTCGTGACGCTGTTCGGCTGTCTGGCGGTGGCGGCGGTCGTCGCCTCGTCGGTGGTGGCGCGCTGGGGCACCCGCCGCACGATGGTGACCGGCCTGGTGTGCGTGGCGGCCGGGCTGGCGGGGCTGACCCTGGCGGAGACCGGCGTCGGCTACCCCGGTTACGCGTGGGCGCTGGTGCTGCTCGGGGCGGGCGTGCCGCTGTCGAGCGGGGTGGTGGCGATCCAGGCCATGATGGGCGACGTACCCCCGCGGCTGGCCGGGACCGCGTCGGGCACGGTGAACACCTTCCGGCAGTTCGGCGCCGTCCTCGGGGTCGCGCTGGCGGGGATCCTCTCCCCGGAGCGCGGTGGCACGGTCCACGCGATGCATCTGACGTTCCTGGCCACCGCGGTGGCCGCGGCCTTGGCCGCCGTGCTCACGGCGCTGGTGCTGCCCGCCGGGTCAGCGGCGCGGCGGCCAGTCGAAGCCGACCGGGTTGGGGACCGGGACGGCGCCCGCGGTCATGATCAGGTCGGCGAACGGGCGCACACACGCGACTAGTTCCTCGGTGCGCGCCTGCCCCAGCGCCCGGTAGGGGCGCGCCGCCAGGCGGTCGGTGTCCGTCTCGATCCGCTCGCGGACGAGGGCACCGGCCGCCGTGAGCGTGCCGTCCTCGTACAGCCAGCCGCGGCGGACGAGTTCGCCGAGCGCGCCGGACCACTGGTCTTCCGTCCACTTGTGGTACTTCTCCGCGTCGGACCGCGGTGAGCGGCCGGACGCGGTGGCGAGCACATGCGCCGCGCACGGTTCGATCTCCTGCCCAGCCAGCACCGCGACATGGCCGTCGCCCCGGTACTCGCGCAGGGTGGTCAGCGCCTGCCACAGCGCCAGATGCGGCGTGTCGGGCACCGGCAGCGCGGCGTTGGCCGCGCCCAGCGGGCGTCCGCCCGCGCCGTCCACGACGGAGGCGGCGGCCGTGGCGAGTTCGGCCGCCCGGACCAGGCCCGGAGCGTCCAGCACCGGCCGGGCCAGGCGGCGCAGCGCCGTGTCCATGGCGGCGAGCCGGGCCCGGAGGAAGTCCCGCGGGGTGGCGTGGTCCCACAGCGCGGGCACCGAGCGGGACACCATCGCGGGCGCCAGATGGTAGAACACCGAGGTCGCGGCGGCGGCTCCGACGGCGCCCAGCGGCGCGGCCCGGCAGCCGAAGTACCACATCCACCGGCCGGGCAGCCCCAGCGACCCGGTGGCCGCCTGGGTCTCCGGCGCGTAGTACAGGACGGCGTGCACCGGCTCGGCGGTGTGCCAGGCGTACCGTACGAGACTCAGTTCCACGCGCGCTCTCCCCACGTGTCGGCCATCGCCCGTACGAGCCGGTCGAGGAGGTGGGTTGAGGTGGCGAGGTTGAGGCGGGCGTGACCCGCGCCGGGCGCGCCGAAGGGGCGGCCCGCGCTGAGCGCCACCCTGGCCTCGCGCAGCCAGAACTCGGCCGGTTCCGTGGGCAGCTGGAGGTCACGGAAGTCCAGCCAGGCCAGATATGTGCCCTCGGGGAGGCGGTACCGGACGGCGGGCAGCAGCTCGCCCAGCAGTTCCGCGAGCAGCCGCCGGTTGGTGTCCAGGGTGCGCAGCACTCCGGCCAGCCACTGATCGCCGTGGCGGTAGGCGGCGGCCCCGGCGACGATGCCGAGCGGGCTCGCGCCCCCGTTGGTGGCGGCGGGCAGCGCGGCCCAGACGGCGCGGTCGCGCTCCGAGGTGACGATCGCCTGGGCGCATTTGAGCCCGGGGATGTTCCACCCCTTGGAGGCGGACACCAGGGTGACGGTGTGGTGTGCCGCGGTGTCCGACAGCGAGGCGTACGGCACATGGCGGTGGCCGGGGAACACCAGCGGGGAGTGGATCTCGTCGGCGACGACCCGGCCGCCGTGCCGGTCGACCACGGCGGCGATGTCGCGCAGCTCCCGCGCGGTGGCGACGGTGCCCAGCGGGTTGTGCGGATTGCAGAGCAGCAGGGTACGGGCGCCCGCCGCGAACGCGCGGTCCACGGCGCCCGGATCGAGCGTGGGCCGCCCGTCCGTGGTGCTCCCGTCGGCGGTGCTCCCGTCCGTGGCGCTCATGGGCACCTCGATCAGCGGCCGCCGACAGCCGCGTACCACGTCGGCCAGCGGCGGGTAGGCGGGCACCGGGAGGATCACCGGGCTGCCGGGGGCGGAGTGCGCATCGAGGGCGACCCGTACGCCGTGCACCACATCGGGCAGCGGGAACACCTGGCCGGGGTCCACCGGCCACCGGTGGGTACGGCCCAGCCAGTCGGCGCACGCGGTCACCAGCTCCCGGCGGGAGCGGTCGTCGGGGTAGCCGAACGCACCGCGCCGTACCGCCGCCTCGACGGCGTCCCGGACGGGCGGCGCCGTCCCGTAGTCCATCTCCGCGACCCACGCCGCGAGCACGTCCGGTGGGTGGCGGGTCCACTTCAGCCCGCCGGTCGTCACCGGCGGGCCGGGCGCGGGGTGGGTGGCGGTCATCCAGTGGCCACCCGTTCGGGCCGGTACTCCCTGCCGCGGGTGACCACCAGCGCCGGTTCGGCCAGCACCGACAGATCCCTCAGCGGGTCGCCGTGCACGGCGATCAGGTCGGCGTCGCGGCCCGGGGTGAGGCTGCCGGTCGACGCGGCCACGCCGAGCGCGGCCGCCGCGTCGCTGGTGGCGGCGCGTATCACCTCGGCGGGGGTGAAGCCGTAACCGGCCATGGTGGCCAGGGCCGTGGCGTACGCGGAGTGCGGGGTGTCGCGGATACCGGCGTCGGTTCCGGCGATGAACCGCACACCCCGTCGGCGCATCTCGCCCACCACGCGGCGGCGCCCGGCGGCGTACGCCTCGTCGTGGGCCAGCAGGGGGTTGAACGTGCCGCACACCGGGATGCCCGCCTCGGCGATCGCGTCGGCGAGGGCGGGGTCGAAGCCGTCGAAGCCGCTCTCGGTCTGCCAGGTGCAGTGCTCGATGGTGTCCATGCCGTGGACGACGGCGGCGCGGATGCCCTCGACCCCGTGTGCGTGCGCGGCCACCGGCATGCCCAGGAGGTGTGCCTCGGACACGGCGACGGCGAGTTCGGCGTCGGTGAACTGGGGCAGCCAGGGCTTCGAGCGGGGCGTGGTGTGCCCTCCGGTCACCATGATCTTCAGCAGGTCCGCGCCCCACAGGGCCTGCTCCGCCACCATCCGGCGGATCTCGCCAACACCCTCGCACCCGCCGCCGAGGTACCAGCAGTGGCCGCCGGGCGAGGTGAGCGGCCGGGTGGCGGTGAGCAGCCGGGGGCCGTGGCCCACGCCGTCGTTGATCTCGTCGCGCAGGACGATGTCCAGGAAGCCGTAGCCGCCCAGGTCGCGGGCGGTGGTGACACCCGCGGCGAGCAACGCGCGCGCGTTGCTCCGCATGGTGTCCAGCAACTCGGGGCCGTTCGCCCGCCGGAGCGCCGGAACCGGGTCAGGGCCGCCGTCCATCGCGAGGTGCACATGCGCGTCGATCAGCCCCGGCAGCAGGGTGCCGTGCGGAAAATCTACGTGTTCGAGGCCCATGGGCAGCTCGCCGATCCGGCCGACGGCCCGGATCACCCCGCTGCCCACCACCACCCCGCCGTCGTACAGTGTCCCGCCGTCGCCGGTCAGGACCCGGGCGGCCGTGTAGAGCTTCATCGCGGGGGCTGTCCGTCCCGGAGCCACCCGGCGATCCGGGGCCCGATGACCGTACTGTCCTTGATCCACTGGAAGTGGTCGCGGTGGACGACGGCCGACGACGCGTCGATGTGCCAGCGCGTGATGTCGGCGGCCGCGGCCCGGCCGCACAGGAAGTCCACGTTGGACTTCGGGCCCAGCGGGTCCTCGTCCAGCGAGATGGCCAGCACCGGCAGCTTCAGCGCGGCCAGCTTCCGGTCGTAGTCGTACGACCCGCCCCGGGGCCGGTAGTGGCTGTTCAGCGAGTGGCGCGACCAGTCGGCCATCACCCGGCCCTGCATGGCCCCGGGGATGAGCACCCCGCCGGGCCACCGCCCGGTGACCCGGGCGACCAGGCCGATCCACTGGATCTTCCACAGCGCCTCGAACCAGCGCCTGGGCTCGAACGCCTTCCAGTACACGCTGCCGGTGGCGATGAGGGTGACGCTGGAGATCCGGTGCGGCGCGGTGGCGGAGAACAGCAGCGCCACCTGGCCGCCGAGGCTGTGCCCGAACAGATGCAGCGGCGCCTGCGGAAAGCGCGTCGCCACGGCATCGACGATCGCGGGCATGTCGACCTCGATCAGCTCCCGGTAGCCAAAGTCCGGCGCCTCACGCAGCCTGGGGGTGGACTCCCCCTGGGCGCGCAGATCGACCGTGGCGACCGAGCAGCCCGAGGCGGCGAGGGCCTTGGCCATCGGGAGGTAGAACTTGGCCTTCATCGCCATCGCGGGCAGCATCAGCACCACCGGGGCGGCCGGGTCCCTGTGCGGCAGCAGCCGGATGACGAAGCCCGCGCCGTCCGGTGTGGTCAGCCGCAGCTCTTCGAGCGCGCCGAACTCCGAGGGGCGCTCATCGCTCATACTCGACGTGGCCATCAGGACTCCTGGTCCGCGCCGGTAGCCACGTCCACCACGTAGTCGAAGGTGGCCTTGGCGACGAGGACGTCGGCGTCGTCGTACATCAGCGCCTTGCCGTCCACCTCCATCCGCCGCTCGCCCTCGGCCGCCAGCACCTCGCGGATCGCGCGCTCGTCGATCAGCCCGATCGCACGGATCCGGCCGATGGCGGGCTTGCGGAACGCGGTCCTGCTGTCCCGCAGCACGAAGCGGCGGATGGTGTGCAGCCGGGTGGCGGCGGCGCCGAGGAAGGCGGCCGCGCCCGCGATGTCCGCGGCGAGGAACAGGGCGCCCGCGTGCACGGTGGCCATGTGGTTCGCCAGATGCGGCGCGTCGGGAACCACCACGACGGCACGCTCCGGGCCGATCTCGGTGACCCGCACGTCGGCGTGGTTGCCGAACGGCACCAGGGTGGTGCAGATGCGGCGGATCTCGTCGTAGTCCGGGTCGGCCGGGTCGATGTGGCCGAACGCCGCCGAGTAGGCGCCGCCGGGCTGGGTCTTCACGTCGGTGGTCACGCTCGTCATCCCCTGAATGATCGATCCCTGAATGGTCGGTCCCTGAGTGTTCGGGTCACGCATGTCGCTGGTGCGCATATCGCTGGTGCGCATATCGCTGGTGCGCGTGTCACTGGAAGGTGCGCAGCACCCGGCGGCCGATGGACCAGCGCAGCACCTCGGAGGCGCCTTCGTAGATCCGCACCGCCCGGGCCTCCACCAGGAAGCGGGCCACCAGATGGTCCTCGCACACGCCGAGCCCGCCGTGCAGCTGCACCGCCCGGTCGAAGACCCGCCAGACCGCCTCGGCCACGAAGGTCTTGGCGACGGACGCGGCGTGGCGGGCGGCCGAGCTGAGCGGGCCCTGCTCGTCGAGGACCGTCGCGGTGGAGTGGATCAGGGCCCGGGACGCGGTGATGTCGATCTCGTTGTCCGCGACCAGTCCCTGCGCCATCCCGTGCTCGGAGATCGGCACCCCGAAGGCGGACCGGCCCCCGATGTGGCGCGCGGACAGTTCATGGGCGCGGGTGGCGAGGCCCAGCCAGTTCATGCACAGGGTCAGCCGGGAGGGCGCCAGCCGTGCCTGGGCGTGGTCCAGACCCCGGCCGACCTCGCCGAGCACCGCGCTGTCGGGGACTACGCAGTCCTCGAACGCCACCTCGCTGTGGCCGCCGGGGTTGCTGTGGTCCAGGGTCGGCATCCGGCGGCCCACCTTCATGCCCGGGTTGTCCTGGTCGACCAGGAACAGGGTGACCCCGTCGTCGGTGTTCGCCACGCAGATGGTGAACGCGGCGCCCTCGGCCCCGGTCGTGAAGTGCTTCCTGCCGTTGATCACCCAGCCGTCGTCGGTCTCCTCGGCGACGGTCATCAGCATGCGCGGATCGGAACCGGCCCCGGGGGCGGGCTCCGTCAGGGCGATGGCCGAGCGCACCTCGCCCGCGGCCAGCGGGGCGAGGTAGCGGCGGGTCTGCTCCTCGTCGCACGAGTGCGCCAGCAGGTGGATGTTGCCGTCGTCGGGCGCCGAGCAGTTGACGGCGAGCGGGCCGATCAGGCTGGTTCCCGCGGCCTCCAGCACCAGCGCCGCGCCGCGCATGTCCAGGCCCAGCCCGCCGTGTTCGACAGCGGACAGCGGCCCGAAGACGCCCGCCTCCTTGGCCGCCTTCTGGAGTTCCAGGCGCAGGGCGTCGTCCATCGGGCGGCCGTCCACCACCACCTCCCGCTCGACGGGCAGGACGCGGTCGGACACGAAGGCGCGGGTACGGTCGGCGAGTTCCTGGGGACTGGGCACCGCGGACTCCTCCTCGGCTGGGGCGAGCATCGACATGTCGCGACCATTCCGCCAGACCGTCGTATGCGGGGCCCGTGCCATTGCCAGAACCAATCGGCCGAATGGAGACCGGTGCCGCGATCTTCTTTTCCGCTCTCCTGCGGAGAGACTGCCGGTGCCCGCCGATACCGCACCGATATCAGGAGGACGAATACCGTGGCGACTACTGCTGACTGGACGGCCCTGGAGGTCGCGGCCGTCCGCGACGAGGCGGCGGAAGTGCGCTCATTCGAACTGGTCGATCCGGACGGCGGACTTCTGCCGGAATGGGCGCCGGGCGCGCATATCGATGTCCTCGCTCCGGACGCCGGTACCGCCGACCCCGAAAGGGTACGCCAGTATTCACTGTGCGGAAATCCCGATGACCGCCGCCGTTACCGGATCGCGGTATTGCGCGAGGAGAACGGGCGCGGCGTCTCGCGCTTTCTGCACGACCGTATCGAGACCGGCGCGCGGCTGCTGGTGGGCGCCCCGCGCAACAACTTCCCGCTCGTCGCGGCCCCTCACTATCTGTTCATCGCGGGCGGCATCGGCATCACACCGCTGCTGCCGATGCTGCGCGCGGCGGCAGCCCGCGGCGCGGACTGGGAGCTGTCCTACGGAGGGCGGCGGCGCGACCGGATGGCGTTCCTCGCCGAACTCGACGGCCACGGCGAGCGGGTGCGGGCGCTTCCCGAGGACGCACACGGGCTGCTGCCGCTGGCCGGGATCCTGGACACCGCGCGGCCGGACACCGCCGTCTACTGCTGCGGCCCGGAGCCACTGCTCGCCGCCGTCGAACGGCTGTGGGGCGAGCGGCGTACGGGCACCTTGCACATCGAGCGCTTCCAGCCCCGCCCCCAGGACCCCGCCGCCGCTCCCGACCGGGAATTCGAGGTCCGGGTCGCCAGCACGGGCAGGACCGTCCGGGTCCGGCCCGAGCAGTCCATCATGGACGCGCTCGGCGCGGCCGGCGTCGACGTCCCGTCGTCATGCCGCGAGGGCACCTGCGCCAGCTGTGAGACCACCGTGCTCGACGGCGAGGTGGAGCACCGCGACTCGGTGCTGACCGAGGACGAGCGGGTCAGCGGCGACACGATGATGCTCTGCGTGTCCCGGGCCGCGTCCCCGCGATTGGTGCTGGACCTCTGACGCGATAGCGAACGGCCATGGACCGGTTGTCCAGTCCAATCATGGACGGGTGACGAGGCGTCGTCGTGCACACTCGACCGAGCCGACGTGGACTTACGATCACGACCAGTCGATCCCGCGCGGTGGAAATCGGGGAATCGAGTAGATCGGACGACACATGCAGCTCACCGTTCTTGGATGCCGGGCCGGAATGCCCGCGGACGGACAGCCGAGTTCCGGGTATCTGGTGGAAACCGCCGGCGCCCGGCTTCTCCTCGACTGCGGACCGGGTACGGCCGTCGCCTTGAGCGCGGTCGCACCGCCGACTTCCCTGGACGCCGTGGTGATCACTCATTTCCATTCCGACCACTGCTACGACCTGCTGCCCATCGGGAAATCGCTGCTGAACGGCCTGGTCGATGTGCAGGGCGGCCCGCCGCGCCTCGCGGGCGAATTCCGCCCCGTACCGCTGTATGTCCCCTCGGGCGCACGGGAATTGTTCGCCACGTGGGGCTCGCTGTTCCCGGTGACCACCCTGCCGCTGCTGGACCGGGCCTTCGAGGTGGCGTTCGACGTGCGCGAGTACACCCCCGGGGAGAGCTTCCAGGTCGGCGACTGCACCGTCACACCCCGGGAGTTGCGGCATGTCCTGCCGAACTGCGGGATGCGGGTGGAGGCCCCGTCCGGCTCCCTGGCATACACCGGGGACACCGGCGTCACCCCGGCGCTGACCGAACTGGCCGCCGGAGTGGACCTCCTGCTCGCCGAGGCGTCCCTCGCCGAGCCCGACCACAGCGACCACGGCCATCTGTCCGGTACGGACGCGGGCCGCACGGCGCACGCCGCGGGCGTCGGCGAGCTGGTGCTCACCCACTTCGCGTCGAGCGAGCCGGAGTGGCTCGCGCACCTCGCCAAGACCGCCGCCGGCGAGTTCGCCGGCCCCGTCCGGCAGGCTGCCCCCGGCCTGAGGATCGCGGTGCGCCCGGCCGGATGAGCGCGGGCGCGACGTCTCAGACGGAACCGGCCATGGGCGAGGTGGTGACCGCGCCGGTCACCACCTCGGCGGCGGCGAGCCCGGAGACCCGGGTGGCGCCGTGGGTGACCAGGTCGGCGGCGCCGTCCGCACCGCCCAGGGGGAAGCCCATCTCCACGACGACGGCGTCCGGGCGGCTGCGCAGCAGGTCCGCCACGGCCTCGGACACCCAGCGGTGCCGGGCCGCGTCGCGCACCACGACGACGAGGACACGACCGGCGGCGGGGGCCAGCACCTCGCGTGCCAGCGCCCGGCCCGTGTGATCGACGTCGGCCTCCGTCAGCCGCACCGATGTGGTCGTGGGCCGCAGCCGGCACAGCGGCGCGGCGAGCCCCCACGGCGTCTGACCGTCCACGGCGAGGCTCATCACCGGGGAGAACTCCACCACATGGACGTCGCCGGACACCGGCAGCACCTCGGGGGCGCCCGGGCGGCGGCGTACCCGGATCGCCCGCCGCGCGGCGGCGAGGCCGATGTCGGACCGCGTGGCATCGGGCGGGACGGAGCGCGCCCGCTCACCGGACCAGGCGGCGAACCGCCGCATCCGCTCCGCCGCTTCGGCCAGCCGCTCCTCCGCCAGGTCGCCCTTCCGGACGGCGCGGACGACGGCGTCGACCAGCCCTTCGGCGACGGCCTGCCCGGCGTTCTCGCCGCCCACGCACACCGCGTCCGCGCCACCGGCCAGCGCCTTGACGGTGGCTCCGCCGATGCCGTAGCGGTCGGCGACCGCGCCCATCTCGATGGCGTCGGTGACCACCAGGCCGGTGAAGCCGAGTTCCGTCCGCAGCAGATGCGTCAGGACGCGGCGGCTGAGCGTGGCGGGGAGTACGGGATCGTACGCCGGGACCAGCAGATGTGCCGTCATCACCGCGCGGACGCCCGCCTCCATCGCGGCGATGAACGGGGGCAGCGCGGTCCGGGCGATCTCCTCCGCACCCGCGGCCACCGTGGGCAGGCCGTGGTGGGAGTCGACGGCCGTGTCGCCGTGGCCGGGGAAGTGCTTCGCACATGCGGCCACCCCCGCGGACTGCAGACCGCGGATCCATGCGGCGGTGTGCCGGGAGACGATGTCGGTACGCGCGCCGAAGGAGCGCACGCCGATGACCGGGTTGAGCGCGTTGGAGTTGACGTCGGCGCTCGGCGCGTAGTTCATCGTGACCCCGGCCGCGTGCAGTTCGCGGCCGACGTCACGGGCCACCCGCTCCGTCAAGTGGACGTCGTCCACCGCTCCCAGCGCCAGGTTTCCCGGCCGGGTGGCGCCGGACAGCGCCTCGATGCGGGTGACGTCTCCGGCCTCCTCGTCGATGGCGATGACCAGGTCCGGGTTCTCCGCGCGGAGTTGCGCGGTGAGGGCGGCGACCTGCTCGCCGTCCACGATGTTCCGCCCGAACAGCACGACCGACTGAAGGCCCAGGCCGATCCTGCGCCGCACCCAGTCCGGAGCGGTGGTCCCCACGAAGCCCGGCTGCAGCACGGCATGTGCCAGCCGCGCCAGTTCCGGCTTGCTGCTCGCTCCCATGGCAGGGCCTCCGAGGCGTGATGAAGCACGCCGCGGCGGACTCGGCAGCCCGACGGCGCGACACAGATCACCAGGATGTTGGCCTAGACCATTCAGGGTGTCAAGGCTTCATTCCCCCGGCGGCGACGGCCAGCCCGCTCGCACCCGCTCCGGGTGGCCCTCCCGTTCCCGGCCTTCGGCGAATCGTCGGGGCTCACCTGGGGCCAGGTCACCGCGCGCGCCGAACGCTGACTGGACCCGGCGGAGACCGTACGGATGCGCGAACAGCTCACGGAGCTGTGAGCACGGCTCGCGTATTGCGTCGCCGCGAAAACGTGAGCATAGTTTCTGTGTCCCGTGTGCCCAGCACCCTCGTGGCCGGTGAGCGGAGTCCCAGATGAGGTTCGGTCTCGCGATCATGAACGACTTCCCTCCGGGCGTGGTCCCCGCGCGGCGGATCGGCGCCCTGCGGGAGCAGGTCGCGGCAGCCCGGGAGGCCGGGTTCTCCTCGGTGTGGATGCTTCAGCACTACCTCGGCAACATGCCCACCCTCCAGCCGGTCCCGACGCTGGCGGCGCTGACGGCCGAGGCGGATGGCATGGACATCGGCACGAACATGCTGATCCTGCCGCTGCACCACCCGGTGGAGGTCGCCGAGCTGTACGCCACACTCGACCATCTGTCCGGAGGCCATGTCATCGCGGGCTTCGGCATGGGCTACCGGGAGAACGAGTTCCGGTCGTTCGGGATCCCGATGGACGAACGCAAGCCCCGCTACGAGGAGGCCATCGAGGTCATCCGCGCCCTGTGGTCCGGCGAGACGGTCCGGCACACGGGCACCCACTTCACCATGCACGGCGAGCGGATCAGCCTGCCTCCGGTGCGCCCGGGCGGCCCGGAGGTGTGGATCGGCGCCGGGGCGCACCGGACGGGGGCCCGGCGGGCGGCACGGCTCGGCGACGGGTGGATCATCCCGCCGCATGTCTCGCCGGACCGGCTGAAGACCGTGATCGGCTGGCAGCGCGAGGAGGCGGCGCGGCTCGGCCGCGAGGAGCGGCCGTTCTCGTACGTCGTCCGCAGGGAACTGGTCCTCGACCACGACGGCGACCGCGCGCGGGAGATCGGGCTGCGGGCACGGGGAGCGCTCACCCGTGCGTACGGGGCCTTCGACGCACCGGACACCACGGCCTCGTACCGGCACTTGACGAGCGACGCGGCGGCCGCACAGGTGGCGGACGAGTCGTATCTCTTCTGCACCCCGGACGTGGCGGCCGCCAAGCTCGGCGAGCTCGCGGCGCTCGGGGTGGACTATGTGATCCTGCGGATGCAGTGGTACGACCTGGAGCAGGAGCAGGTACTGGCCACGATGCGGCTGTTCCGGGACGAGGTGCTGCCGCGCTTCCGGGCGTGAGTGGACATCAGGCCCCGGGGAGGAAGCGGAAGCCGGGGTAGCCGCGTCCGGCGATGGACTCGCAGTGGCGGCGGTACGTCCCGACGCCGCCGACGTACGGCATGAAGATCCGCGGCTTGCCCGGGATGTTCGCGCCCGTGTACCAGGACGCGCCGCGCGGGAAGAGCGTGCGGTCGGCGACCTCGTTGACGTGCGCGACCCACGCGTCCTCGGCGTCCTCGTCCGCCTCGGCGCACACCATGCCGCCGCCCCGCGCGTGCTGGAGGAGGTCCGCGATCCAGTCCACGTGCTGCTCTATGGACACCACCATGTTGCTGATCACCGAGGGGCTTCCGGGGCCGGTGATCAGGAAGAGGTTGGGAAAACCCGCCGTGGCGAGCCCGAGATAGGTGCGGGGGCCCGCCGCCCACTTCTCGCGCAGACTCCGCCCGCCCCGGCCGCGGAGGTCGACCGCGAGCACGGCTCCGGTGATGGCGTCGAACCCGGTCGCGAAGACGATGCTGTCCAGCTCATAGGTGGCGTCGGCGGTCCGTACACCCGTGGGGACAATCTTCTCAATAGGGGATGAACCGACATCGACCAGGGTGACGTTGTCGCGGTTGTACGTGGCGTAATAGCCGGTGTCCACGGTGACCCGCTTCGAACCGACCGGAAAGCCGCGCGGGAGCAGCAGTTCGGCCACCGCCGGGTCGTGGACGATCTCCCGGATCTTCGACCGGATGAAGTCGGCGGCGGTGTCGTTGGCCCGCTCGTCGGCGAGCAGGTCGTTGAAGGCGCCGATGAAGCCGCCCCCGCCCTCCCGCCATCGCGCCTCGTACTCGGCCCGGCGCGCCTCCGGCGAGACGTCCAGCGCCGACTGGTCGTTGTTGCGGCGGCCCGTGCCGTTGGGCGAGTAGCGGACCATGGCGCGGTGCTCGCGATAGCGGGCCTTCATCGCCCGCTCCTCGGCCGGGTCGAGCGGCCGGTTGCGCGCCGGGAGGCTGAAGTTGGCGGTGCGCTGGAAGACGGTGGTGTGGGCGGCCCGGGCGGCGATCAGCGGGATGGCCTGGGTGCCGGAGGAGCCCGTGCCGATGACGCCGACCCGCCTGCCACCGAAATCCACGTCCTCGTGCGGCCAGTTCCCGGTGTGGTACGTCGCGCCCTGGAAGGAGTCGAGGCCAGGGAGGTCCGGGATACGGGCCGTGGAGAGGCAGCCGGTGGCCATGACGAGGAACCGCGTACGGAGCCGCTCTCCCCGGTCGGTGGTGAGGTCCCAGACGAGACCCGGCTCGTCGAAGACGGCACGGGTCAGCCGGGTCTCCAACCGGATGTCGCGCCGCAGGTCGAAGCGGTCGGCGACATGCTCCAGGTAGCGGAGGATCTCGGGCTGGGCGGGGTAGCGCTCGGTCCAGACCCACTCCTGTTCCAGCTCGGGGGAGAACGAGTAGGAGTAGTCCATGCTCTCCACGTCGCACCGCGCCCCCGGGTAGCGGTTCCAGAACCACGTACCTCCCACGCCGCTCGCCGCGTCGAGGCAGCGGACCGACAGACCGAGACCGCGCAGCCGGTGCAGCGCGTACAGCCCGGCGAAGCCGGCGCCCACCACGACCACGTCGACGTGAGCAGGAGACGGGGACGGCGGAGACGCCGGGGAGTCGGCCATCGGAAGTTCCTCCCGACCGTGAGCGGGTGAGGCGACGAGGACGAGTGAAGCACAAAACATGCGACTGGTTTAAGGGGTGGAACGGGGACCCCGAAGCGGCGGAGCCTCAGAGCAGCGAGCGCCCGACCTCGGACCAGGGGCCCATGTGGAGATAGGTCATCTCGCGCCGGGCGAAGACCCAGCGGTCCCCCCGCCGTAGATAGCGGTCCGCATAGCGGAGGGCGCCGAAGTGGGTGGTGTCACGGAGGCCCAGCTCGACATGGCCCAGCGCCGTGCCCCGCGCGCACTCCTCGTCCAGCTCGTCGAGCACGCAGGAGTGCGGCGAGTGGACTGACCGCGCGACATCGGCCAGCCGTTCACGCAGGGCCGCGACCACCGCGGTCCGGCCGCGCACCTCCTCGCCGCGTATGGGCATGGTGGCGTCGGTGTCGAACAGCGCGGCAAGCGCCTCCCAGTCGCGGTCGTCGATCGCGAGACAGTAGCGGGCGACCAGCTCCTGGAGGGCAAGCCGCGCCTCCACGTCCCGCAGTCGTCGCTCAAGGTCCATGGCCACGTCCTCTCCTGGGTGTGCCGCATCTTGACCCTATCTCAAAACCAGGCGCATGATATGCACACTACTTCCGCTGGGGGTGCACGAGTGCCGGGTAAGCGATACCTCGTGACGGGGGCCGCCCAGGGCATGGGCCGCGCCATCGCCCTCGAAGCCGCGGCCCGCGGCGCCGAGCACGTGGCGCTGGCCGACATCGCCCCGGAGGCCGCCGAGTCGGCCGCCGCCGAGGTGCGCGCGCTGGGCGCGGAGGCGGTCGCGATCACTGTCGACCTGCGCCGCCCGGCGCAGGTCGAGGAGATGGTCGACGCGGCAGCGGCCGCCATGGGCGGGATCGACGTCCTGGTGAACAACGCGGGCGTACTGGACTCGGCCTTCGCGCCCGGCGCGACGTTCGAGACGCTGCCCGAGGACGCGTGGGACGCGGTGCTGGGGATCAACCTCAAGGCGATGTGGCTCGCCACGAAGTACGCCGCGCCCCATCTGCGCGCCTCGGACCGGGGCCCCTCCGTGGTGAACGCCTCGTCGGTGGCGGGGCTGACGGGATACCCGGCGGCCGCGTACGCCGCCAGCAAGGGCGGAGTGATCCAGCTGACCCGCGCCTGCGCCATCGACCTGGCGCCCGAGGTGCGGTGCAACTGCTACTGCCCCGGCTCCGTGGACACCCCCATGAGCCGCGCCCGCCTGGGCGTCGCCGAGGACCGCGCGGCGCAGGAGCGCCGGATGTCGGGCACCCATCTGATCCCGCGCATGGGACAGCCGGAGGAAGTGGCCAAACTGGTCTGCTTCCTGGCCTCGGACGACGCGTCGTTCATCACCGGCGCCGTCTACGCCGTGGACGGCGGCACGACGGCGTGGCGCGGCATGCGCGACTGACCCGCCGCTCAGCACACCCCGGACGAGCACACTCCAGAACTATGCGCATGGTTATTGACTTGGGCCGAACCCTCAGGTCATGTTGGGTCGACAAACGGGCCGCACGAGCGAAACAGGAGCCGCGGCGATGTCTGAGCAGATCCAGCAGTGCCCGGTGAGTCATACCGACTACCGGAGCACCACCGCTCCCGCCGGACACTACGACCTTCTCGACCGCGAACGTGAAGCGAGCCGCTACCACTTCAGCGACACCACGGAGCGCGGCTTCTGGATGCTGACGCGGTACGACGACGTGCTCCAGGGCTTCCAGGACCCCGACACCTTCACCAACGAGGTCACCAGCGCGCTCAACCCCGAACGCGGCATCGACCTGCTTCCCCAGCAGCTGGGCGGAGAGGCGCACGCCCGGCTCCGCCGCGTGGTCAATCCGTATTTCGCCCCGGCCGCGGTCCGCCGGATGGAGCCCTTCGCCACCGCCCGCTGCATCGAGCTGATCGAGGAGCTGCGACCGCAGGGGAGGTGCGACTTCGTGGCCGAGTTCGCCATCCGCTACCCCACCGACGTCTTCCTCGACCTGCTCGGCCTGCCCACCTCGGACGGCGCGTTCTTCGTGCCCTGGGTCGAGGACGTCTTCGGCGGAATCTTCACCGGCGACGCGGAGCGCGCCCGCTCCGCGTCGGCCAATATCACCGACTACTTCGACGCGCGGGTGAAGGAGCGCCGCCGCAACCCGCTCGACCCCTCCGTCGACCTCGTGTCCCGCCTGGTCCAGGCCCGCCGCGGGGCCGACGAGGAGCCGCTCACCCACGACGAGATCCTCACCGTCTGCATGACGCTCACGATGGCGGGGCTCGACACCACCCGCAGCGCGCTCGGCTACATGTTCTGGCACCTCGCACAGCACGACGACGACCGCGCGACCCTCACCGGCGATCCGGCCGTCGTGCCCGCCGCCGTCGAGGAATTCATACGGCTCTATCCACTCGTCATACAGGCCGGGCGCGAGGTGTCCCGTCCCGTCGATCTCGACGGGCTGCGTCTGGACGCGGGCGAGGTGGTCTGGCTCGGCATCGGGTCGGCGAACCGCGACCCGCGCAAGTTCCCCGAGCCCGAGACATTCCGGCTCGGCCGCAAGGGCGTCAACCAGCACCTCGGGTTCGGCGCCGGTCCGCACCGCTGCCTGGGCATGCACCTGGCCCGGGTCGAGCTGGCCATCGTGCTGCGCGAATGGCACAAACGCATCCCCCACTACCGCATCGCGTCCGACAGGCCGCTCGTGGAGCGGGGCAGCCAGCTGACGCTGATGAGCCTGCCGCTGGAGTGGGACGCATGACCGCCCGGCTCCGCCTCGACGCGGCCCGCTGCACCGGCCACGGGCGCTGCTACAGCGTCGCACCCGATCTGCTGAGCGATGACGAAGAGGGGTTCGTCGAGCAGCGCGGCACCGACGTCCCCGTACCCGCACCGCTGCTGGGCCAGGCGGCCGGCGCCGAGAGCGCCTGCCCCGAGATGGCGATCACCCTGCTGGGAGAAACGGCGACCCCGGGCGGCGAGCCGTGACCGGCCGCCTCGAAGGGCGCGTCGCCGTCGTCACCGGGGGCCTGTCCGGGATCGGCGCCGCGACCGTGCGCCGCTTTCTTGACGAGGGCGCCGCCGTCGTCGCGGGCGATGTGCGCGACCCCGGCCCGGCCGACGCCCCTTCCGGATACGGCGACCGCCTCACCCTGCTCACCGCGGACGTCGCCGCCGAGGACGACGTCAGGGCACTGGTCGACGAGGCGGTACGGCGCTACGGGCAGCTCGACATCATGTTCAACAACGCCGCGGTCCTCGGGGCCGTCGGGCCGATCGGCACGGCCGACATGGCCGAGGTGGACGCGACGTTCGCGGTCGATCTGCGCGGCGTGTTCCTCGGCATGAAGCACGCCGCCCGGGTCATGCAGCCCCGGCGCTCCGGCTCCATCATCTCGACCTCCAGTCCCGCGGGGCTCTCCGGCGGCCAGGGGCCGCACGCCTACAGCGCGGCCAAGGCGGCGGTCATCGGTCTCACCCGGTCCGTGGCCGCCGAGCTGCGCACCGACCTGATCCGCGTCAACGCCGTCGTCCCCGGCGCGACCGTCACCGCGATGATGGCCGACCTCACCACCGGGGACGCGGCCGACCTCGCGGGCGCGGAGCGGAAGATGGCGGAGACCGCGTGGCTGGGGCGGCCCATCCACGCCGACGACATCGCCGAGGCCGTCGCCTTCCTGGCCTCGGACGCCGCGCGGTTCATCACCGGGGAGACCTTGAGCGTCGACGGCGGCATGACCAGCGCGCCCGGGTCCTCGCCGTTCCTCGCCGAGCGCTTCGCGGACACCTCCGCGATCTTCGAAGCCGGACGCAGGAGCCCGCGCCGATGATGCTGGAACAGTTGCGGGTACTGGACCTGACCGACGCACGCGGACTGCTGTGCGGCCGTCTCCTCGCCGACCTCGGGGCCGACACCGTCCAGGTCGAGCCCACCAGGGGCTCCCCCGCCCGCCGCCAGCCGCCGCTCACCGGCAGCGCACCCCGCGGCTCGCTCCACTGGCACACGTACGCCGCGAACAAGCGCGGCGTCGCACTCGACATGGACTCGCCGAAGGGCATCGCCGCGCTGGAACGTCTGATCGCCGCCGCCGACATCCTGGTGACGTCGCTCTCCCCCGCCTGGCTCGCCGAGCGCGGCCTCGGCCACCGGCGGCTGCTGCGCGCCCACCCGCACCTGATCTACGCGTCCATCACGCCGTTCGGGCTCACCGGCCCCAAGGCGCACTACGCCGACAGCGACCTCGTGCTCTGGGCGGCCGGAGGCCCGCTCGACCCGCACCGGGAGGGTGACCGGCCGCCGGTGCGCATCAGCGTCCCGCAGGCGTATCTGCACGCGTCGGCCGACGCCGCGTGCGGCGCGCTGCTCGCCCACCGCGCCCGCCGCGCCACCGGGCGCGGCCAGCTCGTCGACGTCTCCGTCCAGGCGTGTCTGCCGGTCGCCACCCTCGGCCGGGCGCTCGCCGACGCCGTCGGCGACGAGAACCCGGAGTGGCAGCGCACTCCCGTCGCGCGGTCCGCCCGTACGGACCAGAGCGGCAGCGGCGCCGCCACGTCGAGCGCGATGAAGAAGTGGGTGTGCCGGGACGGCGTCGTCGAGTTCCACCTCGCGATGGGCGCCGCCTCGGGGGGCTTCACCAACACCTTCTTCCGGCTGCTGCACGGCGAGGGCGCCTGCGAGCCGCGCTTCGCCGCATGGGACTGGCGACGGCTGCCGGAGCGGGTGGAGAGCGGCGAGGTCACCGAAGACGACCTCCAGGCGGCGCGCCGCGACATCCGTGCCTGGTTCGCCGGGAAGACGAAGGCGGAGATCCTGGACGCCGCGGTCGAGCACCGGCTGCTGTGCATCGGCATCGCCGACATGGCCGACGTCGCCGCGAGCCCCCAGCTGGCCCACCGGGGCTACTTCACGGCCGTCGGCGACGGGCCGCGCCGGGTCACCCTGCCCGGACGGTTCGCCCGGGTCAGCGACTCCCCGTATCCCTGCGTACGCCGTCCCGCACCGCTTCTCGGCGAGCACACCGAGGAGGTGCGCACCGAGTGGACCGCCTCCGTGCGGCGAATGGAGGCGTCCGAACGGGCGGCGGCCCCCGCACTGGAGGGGCTGCGGGTGCTGGACCTGTCGTGGGTCGTCGCCGGTCCCCTCGTCGGACGGGCGCTCGCCGACCACGGAGCCGAGGTGGTGCGCGTCGAGTCCAGCAGGCGGATCGAGACCTCGCGTCTGATGCCGCCCTTCCACGGGGGCGTGCCGGGGGTGGAGAATTCGGCCCTCTTCGGCAACGCCAACGCGGGCAAGTACGGCCTCGCCCTGGATCTCGGCAGGGAAGCCGGACGCGCGGTCGCCGCCGACCTCGCCGCCTGGGCCGATGTGGTGGTGGAGTCCTTCTCACCCGGCACGATGGCCCGCTGGGGACTGGGCCAGGAGACCCTGCGGGCGCACAACCCCCGCCTGATCGTGGTCAGTTCGTCCCTGATGGGGCAGACGGGCCCGCACGCGGCACTCGCCGGGTACGGCAGCACCGGCGCCTCCCTCAGCGGCTTCCAGAACCTCGTCGGCTGGCCGGACGAGCTGCCGATCGGCACCTTCGGCCCGTACACCGACTACGTCGGGCCGCGGCTGGCCCTCGTCGCCCTGCTCGCCGCGCTCGAACAGCGGGAGCGGACCGGCCGCGGCGCTTACATCGACGTCTCCCAGGTCGAGTCGGGCATCTTCTTCCTGTCTCCCTACTGTGCGCACTACGCCGCCGACGGCACCGTCGTCCAGCGGCGCGGCAACGCCGACGAAGCGCTCGTACCGCACGGTGTCTACCCCTGCCGACCGGAGCGCGGCACCCCCCGCTACGTCGCCCTGACCGCCCGCGACGACGAGGAGTGGCGGCGGCTCGCACACGTCACCGGCCGCCCCGACCTGGCCACCGACCCCGCCCTCGCGACCGCCGCCGGGCGCCGTGCCCGGGAGGCCGAGCTCGACGCGCACCTGGCCGCGTGGACCGCGGGCCGCACCGCGCGGGAGGCCGAGACGCTGCTCCAGGCGGCGGGCGTCCCGGCCCATCTCTCGGCGTCCAGCGCCGACCTGTGCACCGACCCGGCGCTGCTCCACCGCGGCCATCTCGTCCGGCTGCCGCACCCGGTGCACGGCGAGACCGTCGTCGAAGGCCCGCGCGTGGCGCTCTCCTCGACCCCGGGATCGGTCCGCCGTGCCGCGCCGACCCTCGGCCAGCACACCGCCTACGTCCTGCGCGAGCTGCTCGGCTACTCCGAGGAGCGGATACGCGCACTCGAAGAAGAGAAGGTGCTGGTGTGAGCGAGGACTGGCAGGCGGCCTGGAAACCGGTCGTGGACGCGGTCGGGCGGGACTTCTCCGACGGAGCCACCGTCTTCGGCGCGGATCCCGTCGAGCGCGGCGCGATCCGGCGCTTCCTGGAACCGCTGGAGCTCGACTGCGCCCTGCACACCGACCCCGCGGTGGCCCGCGCCCACGGCTTCGCCGACGTGACCATGCCGTACACGGGCGTCATCACCTGGACGATCCCACCGATGTGGGAACCGGGGCAGCCGCTGTTCGACTCCGCCGAGCGGGACGCGCAGCCCGTGCACAGCCCGATCAACAACCAGGACATGCCTCTCGGCCCGCGCACCACGGGCTTCTTCGCCACCGGCATCGAACTCGACTTCCTGCGCCCGGTGGTGGCCGGTGAGCGCGTGGGGCGCAGCGGCAGACGGCTTGTCGCCTGTGCGCCGAAGGAGACATCGGTGGGCCGTGGCGCGTTCCTGACCTGGGAGAGCGACCTCGTCACCGAGGCGGACGGCGAGGTCGTCGCCCGGATCCGCACCAGCACCTACGCCTACGAGCCGACGCCGAAGGGAGCCGGACGGTGACCGCGAGCCCAGCGGCGGGACAGCGCCGCTTCGAGGACGTGCGCGAGGGAGAGGAGCTGCCGAGCGTCGCGTATCCGCTGCCCGTCTACCGCCTCGTCATGGCCGCAGGCTCCAACCGCGACTTCAACTCCATCCACCACAACACCGACTACGCGCGGGCCACCGGTGCGCCCGAGATGTACGCCAACACCTCTCTGCTGCTCGGGATGTGGGAGCGGATCGTACGCGACTGGATCGGTCCGGCCGGGACCATCCGCGGCATCAGGGGCTTCCGGATGCGAGCGTTCAACGTCGTCGGCGACACCACCTGGGTGCACGCCCGGGTGGTCTCGGTGGCCACCGAGGACGGGCCGGGGACTGTCGACATCGAGGTCCGCTGCGAGAACTCCGCGGGCGTCACCGTCGGCCCCGGAACGGTCCGGGCGACCCTGCCGCTGCGCGCGGACGGCACGGAGTGAGGAGCAGCCGGATGTCCCACGAGCTGTCCGGCAGGACCGCCATCGCCGGTCTCGGCATCACGGAGATGGGCAAGGTGTACGGGCGTACGGCGACGGAATTCGCGGTGCGTGCCGTCGCCCTGGCCGCCGAGGACGCCGGGATCGGGCTCGCCGAACTCGACGGGCTGCTCATCAACCCGGGCGTCGGCGGCGACATCGGGCTGCCGCTCCAGGCCGCGCTGGGCATCGGGGAGCTGCGGCTGCTCTCCACGGTGCAGGGGTTCGGCTCGTCGGCGTGCGCCATGGTGCAGTACGCCTCGCTGGCGATCAGCGCGGGGCAAGCGGAGGCGGTCGCCTGTGTGTACGCGGACGCGCCGCTGCGTCAGGGCGCGGGCAGCGGAGCGGCGTACACCGGCGCCGCCCGGCAGGCGTCCGCCCTGGACGCGCTGCCGCGGGCCGCGGGTCTGGACAGTGCCGCCGCGAAGTACGCGCTCGCCGCCCGCCGTCACATGGAGCGCTACGGGACGACGAGTGAGCAGCTGGGCGCGGTGGCCGTCGCCGCCCGGCAATGGGCGGCGCTCAACGAGCGGGCGCAGATGAGGGACCGGAAGCTGACGCTGGAGGACCACCAGGCGTCCCGCGTGGTGGCCGACCCGCTGCGGCTGTTCGACTGCTGTCTGGTGAGCAACGGCGGTATCGCCGTCATCGTCACGAGCGCCGAGCGGGCCAGGAGCCTCGCCCGGCCGCCGGTGTACGTGCTCGGCTGGGGCCAGGGCCACCCCGGACACCCGATGGCGCGCGGCAGCGGCTTCGGTCTGGTCACCGGGGCCGCCACGTCCGGCCCGGCCGCGCTCGCCATGGCCGGTCTTTCGCTGTCCGACATAGGCGTCCGCGAGCTCTACGACTGTTTCACCTTCACGACGCTGGTGTCCCTGGAGGACTACGGATTCTGCGCCAAGGGCGAGGGCGGCGCGTTCGTGGCCTCGGGTGCCCTCGCGCCCGGCGGCAGCCATCCGACCAACACCGGGGGCGGCCAGCTCTCCTCGTACTACATGTGGGGCATGACGCCGCTGTCGGAAGGCGTCATCCAGGCACGTGGCGACGGCGGCCCACGGCAGGTCGCCGACGCCGGCGCGATCCTGGTCAGCGGCAACGGCGGGGTACTCGACCACCATGCGACGCTGATCCTCGGCCCGCATCCGCACCCCTGATCATCCGGAAGGACCGGGCCCGTGAGCGATTCCCCCCTCACCCGTGACGCACCCTCCGCGGAGTTCTTCGACGCCGCGGCCCGGGGTGTCCTGCTGCTGCGCTGGTCGAAGGAGTGCGGCGGCTACCTTCCTCCGGCCGCGACGGTCTGCCCGTGTGCCCCGCTCGCACCCCTGGAGTGGCGGGAGTCCTCGGGCCTCGGCGAGATCGTCACCTGGACGGTCATCCCGGTGCGCGGCACGGACGCGGTTCCGCCCACGGTGGTGGCGTACGTCGAGCTGGCGGAGGGGCCGTGGATCACGGTGCGGGTGCGGGGCATCGACCCGGCCACGCTGCGGGCGGGCCATCCGGTGCGCATCGGCTTCGAAACCCCCGAGGGCGGCGGCGAGACCATCCCGATCGCACTGGCGCCTCACCCCGGCTGAACGGCGATCGACTTGGTCTCCTGGTAGGCCCGCAGGCCCTCGGGTCCCATCTCGCGCCCGATGCCGGACTCCTTGAACCCGCCGAACGGGCTCCCGTACGCCTGCGGGTGGCCGTTCACGCTGACCATGCCGGTGCGCAGCCGCCGCGCCACCGCGAGTCCCGCGTCCGGGTCGGCGGTCCACACCGAGCCGGAGAGGCCGTACGGGGAATCGTCGGCGATGGCCACGGCCTCGTCGGTGTCCCGGTACGGGATGACCGCGACGACCGGGCCGAAGATCTCCTCGCGGGCGATCCGCATGCCGTTGTGCACACCGTCGAAAAGCGTCGGCTCGACGTACCAGCCCGCGTCGAGCCCCTTGGGACGCCCTCCCCCGGCGACGACCCGGGCGCCCTCGGAGCGGCCGGTGGCCACAAAGCCCTCCACGCGGTCCCGTTGGCGCTCGCTGATCAACGGGCCGACGACGGTCCCGGCCGCGAGCGGGTCGCCCACGGGCACCTCGCGGAAAGCGGCGGCCAGCGCGTCGACGAGTGCGTCGTGCCGGGTGGCGGGGGCCAGGATCCGGGTCTGGGCGATGCACGCCTGGCCGTTGACCATCAGCGCCATGGGCAGGATCTTCCTGACGAACGCCTCCAGGTCGGCGTCGGGAAGCACGATCGCCGCCGACTTGCCGCCCAGCTCCAGCGTGACGCGGGCGATGCGCTCGGCGCAGACCGCCATGATCCGCTTCCCGGCGGCGCTCGATCCGGTGAACGCCACCTTGTCGACGCCCTCGTGGGCCACAAGGTGAGCACCCGCGTCCCGGTCCCCCGGGACGAGGTTGAAGACGCCCGGCGGAAGACCCGCCTCGGCCAGCGCCTCGGCCAGCTCGAAGAGGGTGAGCGGGGCCTCCGGAGCCGGCTTGGAAATCACCGAGCAGCCCGCCGCCAGAGCCGGGGCGATCTTGAGCATCGGCGAGCTGAGCGGCCCGTTCCACGGGGTGATCGCGGCGACGACCCCGACCGGCTCCTGGGTGACGAGGCTGGTGTTGCCCGCACCGTCGGTGCGCGGCTCGTCCGGGTCGGTGGAGCGCACCAGACCGGCGTAGTAGCGCAGGTGGCGGATGGGGTTGGGCACATGGGCCGCGGCGCTGAACCAGCGGGGGCAGCCCAGTTCGGCGGTGAGCAGGTCGACCAGGTACCCGGACCGCTCCTGGAGGATGTCCGCCGCCCGCTCCAGCACCTCGGCGCGGGCCTGTCGCGGCATCTCCCGCCAGACACCGGAGTCGAACGACGCGCGCGCGGCCGCGACGGCCCGCTCGATGTCCTCGGGGGTGGCGAGGACGGTACGCCCTACGAGCTCCTGGTCGGCAGGGTTGCGGACGTCGAGCGGGGTACCGCCCCGGGACGCGGTCCAGCCCCCGCCCAGATACAGCCGCTGCCGGTCCACGGGGGCGATGGCGACCATGGGCGTCTCCTTCAACCGGGCGTCTCCATAAACCATGACTATGGATTGCACTGTAGTCGAGATCACCCACCTTGGGAGGAGTATCGCGCACACCCTTCTGAACAGGCGGTGCACGGATCTGGCCATCCGGGCAGCGACGGGCTTACCGTGAGCCATGTCCCCGAATCTATGCGCAGGAATCGCATAGAAAGCCTTGACGGGTCAGAACACCTGGGGCAATCGTGTGGACAGCCCAGCGGGCCCAAGGAGGCGTTATGCGGGTACAACTCACGGCGGTCGGGCTGGTGACGGTGATGGCCGCGGGTGGCCTCACCGCGTGCGGCTCTTCCTCCTCCGGCGACTCATCGGGGGGCGGAAACCGCACCCTCACCCTCGGCACGACCACCGTCGTCTCGCAGTGGGACCCATTCAAGAACGACTGGGGCCCGTTCCTCCAGCCCCAGCAGGCCGCGTACGACAGCCTGGTCCACCGCAACCCGGACGGGTCGTTCGCGCCGGGGCTCGCGACGAAGTGGAATTACGCCGACCCCTCGACGTTCGACATGACCATCCGCCACGGCGTGACCTTCTCCGACGGCACCAAGCTGGACGCCGCCGCGGTGAAGGCCAACCTCGACCACGGCAAGACCGTCCAGGGACCCAGGACCGACGAGATCGCCGCCCTCGGCAAGGTGACGGTCACCGCGCCCGACAAGGTGCGGATCAAGCTCTCCCGGCCGGACCCCTCGCTGCCGCTCGTCTTCTCCGCCGTGCTCGGCCAGATGGCCAGCCCGAAGGCGCTGAAGGACCCCGGGCTGCTGAAGAAGAAGCCGGTCGGCGCCGGGCCGTACACCCTGGACTCGGCCGCCACCACACCGGGCGACAAGTACACCTTCGTCAAGAACCCGAAGTACTGGGACGCCAAGTCGGTGAAGTTCGACAAGCTGGTGTTTCCCATCATCCAGGACTCCACCGCATCCCTGAACGCCCTGCGCTCGGGGCAGATCGACGGTGCGATCGGCACCCTCGACGATGTCCCGGCCGCCAAGGCCGCGGGCCTCGCCGTCTCCTCCTCGATGAGCTACTTCACCGCGCTCAACATCAACGACCGCAGCGGCCGCCAGGTCAAGGCGCTCGGCGACGTGCGGGTCCGCAGGGCGCTGAACTACGCCGTCGACCGCGAGGCGCTCCAGGCCACCGCGGGTGAGGGACAGCCCACCACACAGATCTTCCCGCCCGGCCAGCCCGGCTACGTCAAGGCGCTGGACAAGGCGTATCCGTACAGCCCGGCGAAGGCGAAGAAGCTGCTCGCCGAGGCGGGCTACCCCAACGGCATCGACCTCACGGTCACCAACACCGCCGTGCTCTTCTTCGACCGCTACGGGCAGGCGCTCGCCCAGCAGTTGAAGAAGTCGGGAATCCGCATAAAGATCCACAACGTGTCGCTGCCGGAGTACCAGGCGCTGCGCCTCTCCGACAAGAACCCGCTGTACGCCTGGTTCTACAACTGGATCGGCACGCCCATCGACGCCAACCGGCTGCTGCGCCGGAACGGCCAGTACAACCCGTACCGGGTCGACAACCCGAAGCTGGACAAGCTGATCGACAAGGCGGCGGCCGAGACCGGGGCGAAGCAGCGGGCGACGTACGAGGAGATCTCCAAGGAGGTCGTCGACCAGGCGCTCTTCGTCGTCACCAACATCGGCAAGACCTACTACTTCTACAACCCGAAGAAGGTCAAGGAGATGAGCTACGTGCCGCTGGAGTCACTGCCGTTCGTCAGGGGCCTGGAGCCCGCCTCCTGAGCCTTGAGGAGCAAGTGCTGTGCTCAGGACAGTCCTCCGACGGCTCCTGGTCGTCGTCCCGATGCTATGGGGCATCGCCACAGTGGCGTTCTGCCTGGTCAACCTGATCCCCGGATCCCCGGCGCGCACCATCCTGGGCGACGGCGCCACCGCCGAGCAGGTCGCCGCGCTGGACCGGAAGATGGGCTACGACCGGCCGCTGGCCGCCCAGTACTGGTCGTGGCTCTCGCACGTGCTGCGCGGTGACTTCGGCACGTCGCTGCTCACCAGCAGGCCGACGACGGCCGATGTGGGCGCCCGGCTGCCCATCACCCTCTCCGTCGTCGTCGGCGCCGTGCTGCTGACGGTCGTCGCCGGGGTGGCCGTCGGCGTGATCAGCGCGATCGGCGGGCGGCGCCTGGACCGCACCGGGCAGAGCGTGCTCAGCTTCTTCATGGCCGTCCCCAGCTTCTGGCTGGGCGTGCTGCTGGTCTTCCTGCTGTCCATCCGGCTCGGCTGGCTGCCCGCCACCGGCTATGTGCCCTTCGCCCAGTCCCCCGGCCGCTGGCTCGCCTCGATCACCCTGCCGTGTCTGTCGGTGGCGGCGGTCGGCATCGCCACCGTCGCCCGGCAGACCCGGGGGGCGATGCTCGACGTGCTCACCAAGGACTACATCCGGACGCTGCGCGCCGCCGGGGTCTCCAACCGTTCGCTGATCTTCCGGCACGCGCTGCGCAACGCCTCCATCCCCATCGTGACCAGCGTCGGCTTCCAGTTCATCGGCCTGCTCGGCAGCACCGTCATCGTCGAGCAGGTCTTCGCGCTGAACGGGCTCGGGGCGCTGACCCTCTCGGCGGTGAACGGAAAGGACTTCCCCGTGGTGCTCACCGTCGTCCTGTTCACGACCACCATCGTGCTGGCCGCGAACCTCCTCGTCGACGTCGCCAACGCCTGGCTCAACCCGAAGGCGAGGCAGGCATGAGCGTCGGCGTGAACACCGAGACGGTGGCGGCCGGGCCGGGCCGCCACCGGCGCTCGGGCGACAAGGTCGCGGGCCGCGCGCGCGGCGTGCTGCGCCGTCCCGGGACCTGGCTGAGCCTGGCGTGGATCACCGTGGTCGTCCTCGGCAGCCTCTTCGCTTCCCTGCTGGCCCCGCACGACCCGCTCGACCAGAACCTGCGCCGCATCTACCAGGGCCCGTCCGGCACCTACTGGCTCGGCACCGACTCCCTCGGCCGCGACGTGCTCAGCAGGCTGATGCACGGCGGGGCCCTCAGCCTGCTCGGCTCCGGCGAAGCGGTCCTGGTCGCGCTCCTCATCGGCATCCCGTTCGGCCTGCTGGCCGGTTACCGCGGCGGCTGGGCCGACGCCGTCATCAGCCGGATCGCCGAGGCGCTGATGGCCCTGCCCGTGATCATCATCCTGCTCGCGGTGGTCGCGGTGTACGGCCGCGGATTCGCGGTGTCCATGGGCGCCCTCGGGGTCATCTTCTCCGCCGCCATCATCCGGCTGGTACGGGCGACGACGACGGCCGTACGCGGTGAGCTGTACGTCGACGCCGCCCGCGTCTCGGGGCTGCGGGCGCCCCGGATCGTCGTACGGCATGTGCTGCCCAACGTCATCGCGCCCGTGCTGATCCAGAGTTCGCTGACCCTGGGCACCGCCCTGCTGATCCAGTCCGGCCTCGGTTTCCTCGGTCTCGGCCCGCAGCCGCCCGCGCCCAACTGGGGAGCGGGCATCGCCGAGGCCGCCGCCGCCATCAACCAGGACGCCTGGCTGATGGTCCCGACCGGGGGCGTCCTGGTCCTCACCGTCCTGGCCTTCAACTTCCTCGGCGACGCGCTGCGCGACGCGGCCCCCGCGGGCCAGGGGCAGGCGGCCACCGGACGCTTCTTCGGCCGCCGCCCCCTTCCCCCGGACTCCGGTACGACGGAGCCCGCCGACGACGGCGTGCTGCTCCGGGTCCGCGGGCTGGTGGTGTCCTTCCCCGACGACGACGGGAACGACCAGCCGGTGGTCGACGGGGTCGGCTTCGACGTACGGCCGGGCGAAACCGTCGGCCTGGTGGGCGAGTCGGGGTGCGGCAAGACCGTCACCGCGCTGTCCGTCCTCGGTCTCGTCCCGGGTGCGGGACACCTCGGGGAGGGACAGATCCTGTTCGACGGGGCTGACCTCGCCCGGATGCCGGAGAAGCGGCTGGCGGCGTACCGCGGACGGCGGATCGGCTACATCGCACAGGAGCCCATGACCGCGCTCGACCCGTGCTTCACCATCGGGTCCCAGCTCGTCGAACCGCTGCGGCGGCACCGCGGGCTGGCCAAGGCGCAGGCCCGGACCTGCGCCGCCGAACTGCTGAGCCTCGTCGGCATCCCGCGCCCGGAGCAGGTCTGCCGCGGCTACCCCCACCAGCTCTCCGGCGGCATGGCGCAGCGTGCGGCGATCGCGCTCGCCCTGACCGGCGAGCCGGACCTGCTGATCGCGGACGAGCCGACCACCGCCCTTGACGTCACCGTGCAGGCCGAGATCCTCGATCTGCTGCGCTCGCTCCAGGCGGAGCTGGGCATGGCGATGATCCTGGTGACCCACGACCTCGGGGTGGTCGCCGACATCTGCGACCGGGCGGTGGTGATGTACGCGGGGCAGGTGGTCGAGGAGGGCACGGTCGACCAGATCTTCACCTCGGCCCTGCACCCCTACACCCGTGCCCTGCTGCGCTCCACGCCGGAGCGCGAGGAGACGGCGGGGCCGCTGCCCGCCATCGAGGGGACGGTGCCGCAGCCGCGCGACTGGCCGGCCGGCTGCCGGTTCGCCGCACGCTGCGCGTTCGCGACCGAGGCCTGTTCGGCGGCGCCGGTGCCGATGCTGGTGCGCGGCCCCGTGCCCGGTGGCCCGCGGGCGGCCCGTTGTATCCGTGCCGACACCTGGAAGGCGGTGGACCATGAGCGCGCTGCTGGAGCTGTCTGACCTCGCGGTCACCTACCCCGCGCCCGGTCGGCGGGCCACGCCGCTGCGCGCGGTGGACGGGGTGAGCCTGCGCGTCGAACCGGGCGAAACGGTGGGCCTGGTCGGTGAGTCCGGATCGGGCAAGTCGACCATCGGCCGGGCCGTCCTCGGCCTCACCCGCGCCGCCGAGGGGCGGATCTCGTTCGACGGCGCGGACATCACGCACGCGTCCGCGCGCGTCCGCCGCGCCCTCGCGTCCGACCTCCAGGTCGTCTTCCAGGATCCGTACAGCTCCCTCAACCCGAGCCACCCGGTGGGCAAGACGCTCGCCGAGCCGCTGTTGCTGCGGAAGGGGACGAGCCGGGACCAGGCGGATGCGGAGATCCGGCGGCTGCTGGCGGCCGTCGGGCTCCCCGACGACGCGGCGGACCGGCATCCGGCGCGGTTCTCGGGCGGTCAGCGGCAGCGCGTCGCCATCGCCCGCGCCCTGGCGGTCTCGCCCCGGCTGGTCGTCTGCGACGAGCCGGTCAGCGCGTTGGACGTCTCCACCCAGGCCCAGGTGATCAATCTGCTGGCCGCGCTCCAGGCGGAGCTGGGGGTGGCGTATCTGTTCATCGCCCATGACATCGCGGTCGTACGGCACATCTCGCACCGCGTGGTCGTCCTCTACCGGGGCCGGGTCATGGAGTCGGGGCCCGCCGCCGAGGTGTGTCTGCGGCCGAGCCATCCGTACACCCGCGCGCTGGTGGCGGCGGCCCCGGTGCCGGATCCGGCGCTCCAGCGCAAGCGCCGCCAGGTGCGGCGGGCCTCGGTGTCGACCTCGACTGCGGCGTCCGCGGCCGCGGACGGGCCGGGGTGCCCCTTCGCGCCCCGCTGCCCGCACACGGCTCAGGTGTGCTGGTCGGCGAGACCCGCCCGCACCACGGTGGGCCAGGTGGAGTTGAGCTGCCACCGATACGATCCGGGCTCGGGCCACCCCGACGCGGGCGCGCCTAGTCCCGGCCTCTCCCGGACGGGAAACGGACATGGGCGCCAACCCTGATAAGGGTTCCGGTATACTCCGTCCCATGGAGGGACCTTGGCTGTCAGGTGAGGAAATGGCACCGACGAAAACACTGAAACGCGGAGCCAAGGTCGCCGAGGCGCTGGCGCAGGAGATCGTCCACGACATCGTGAAGCGCAAGCTGCCCCCGGGCACGCTGCTGCCGTCCGAGGCGCAGATGATCGAGGACTACGGCGTCGGGCGCGGCTCGCTCCGTGAGGCGCTGCGGATCCTCGAAGTCCACGGGCTCATCACGATGAAGCCGGGGCGCAACGGCGGCCCGATGGTCATCGAGGTGCGCACCCGTGACTACGGCCGGATGTCGACGCTCTTCTATCACCTCGGTGGTGTCACCTTCCAGGAACTCCTGGAGGCGCGGCTGGTGATGGAGGCGACGATGGCCCGGCTCGCCGCCGAGCGCAACGCGCCGGAGCTGGGTGAGCAGCTGGCCGAGTCGTGCGAGAAGTCCGTGGTGGAGGACGACGATCTGTACTTCGCCGCCACCCACGACTTCCACCGTAAGGTGTCGTCGATGTCGGGGAACCCGATCCTCAACCTGGTGAGCATGTCGCTCGAGGACATCTTCCACGACCAGGTGAGCGGCTTCCTCTTCCCGCCCGACCGGCGCGAGGACGTGCAGGCCACGCACAAGGCCATCGCGCGGGCCATCGCCAAGGGGCAGGCCGCGACGGCGGAGCGGCTGATGCGGCAGCACATGCAGGAGTACGCGGATTACGTGCGCAGGCGCCACCCCACCCTCGTCGACCAGGTCGTCAACTGGCGCTGAGCGGGGACACCGTCGCGGGGCTCAGCGGCCGCGCCAGACGGGGGCGCGTTTCTCGGTGAACGCCGACGCGCCCTCGCGGGCGTCCTCGGAGGAACGGACCGGCTCGTAGATCGCGTTCTGCCGGGCGAATGCCTCCTCGGCGGGCCACTGCCCGCCCTCGCCCAGGACCCGCTTGGTGGCCCGTACGCCCAGGGGGCCGTTCTCCGCGATCCGCCCCGCCAGCGACAGCGCTTCGGCGAGGGCGCCGCCGGGCGGTGTGAGCCGGTTGACCAGGCCCGCCGCGTGCGCCCGGGCGGCGTCGACGCGGTCCCCGGTCAGCGCCCACTCGGTCGCCGTGCCCAGCGGCACCCGGCGCGGCAGCCGCAGCAGGCCGCCGCCCCCGGCCATCAGCCCGCGGCGCACCTCGGGCAGCCCGAACGAGGCGTCCTCGGCAGCCACGATCAGATCGCAGGCGAGTGCGATCTCGAAGCCTCCGGCCAGTGCGAAGCCTTCGACGGCCGCGATGAGCGGCTTCGCGGGTGGCGCCTCCACCAGACCGGCGAAGCCGCGGCCCGGCACCGAGGGCCGCTCGCCCGCGAGGAACGCCTTGAGGTCCATTCCGGCGCTGAACGTGCCTCCGGCGCCGGTCAGTACGCCGACGCGGAGCGTGTCGTCGGTGTCGAGCCGTTCCATCGCGGCGCCGATCGCCCGCGCGGTGGCGGTGTTCACGGCATTGCGGACCTCCGGCCTGTCGATGGTGACGACGAGGACGGCGCCCCGGGTCTCGACCGTGACCTCGGGGCTCATCGCGCCTGCATCCGGATCGCGCCGTCGAGGCGGATCGTCTCGCCGTTGAGCATGGGATTGTCGACGATGTGCAGCGCCAGCCGGGCGTACTCGTCCGGGATGCCGAAGCGGCGCGGGTGCGGCGCCATGGTGGAGAGCGAGTCGCGCACCCGCTGGGGAAGGCGGGCCAGGATGGGGGTGTCGAAGAGGCCGGGGGCGATGGTGCACACCCGTATCAGCTTGCCGGCCAGGTCGCGGGCGGCCACGAGGGTGAGTCCGACGATGCCCGCCTTGGCGGACGCGTACGGAAGCTGGCCGACCTGTCCTTCCCACGCGGCGACGGAGGCGGTGAGCACGCAGACCCCGCGCTCGCCGTCGACCGGTTCGTTCCGGGCCATCCGGGCTGCCGCCAGGCGCAGCACGTTGAAGGTGCCGATCAGGTTGACGCGTACGACGGACTCGTAGAGTTCGAGGGAGCCGGGCTCGCCGTCGCGCTCGACGAGACGCATCGCGCCGCCCCGGCCCGCGCAGTGCACGAGCGTGCGCAGCGGGCCGAGGTCTTCGGCGGCCGCGATGGCTTCGGCGACGGCGTCGGGGTCGGTGACGTCGGCGGGCGCGAAGTGGGCGGATGGGCCGAGGTCGGCGGCCACGGCCTTGCCGTCGGAGGCGGGCAGGTCGAGCAGAACGGTCGGCACACCGGCGGCGGCCAGCCGCCGGGCGGTGGCCAGTCCCAGGCCGGAGGCCCCGCCGGTCACCACTGCGGACCCTGACGTGACGTCCATGGGCAATCGCTTCCTTGGTAGTTGCGTTTCACGGGCGGCGCTCAGGGCGCGCCGAGGTTCTCCAGGATGAGGGCGTTGGCCATGCCGCCCGCCTCGCACATGGTCTGGAGTCCGTAGCGGCCACCGGTGTCCTCCAGGTAGCCGAGCAGTGTGGTGGTCAGCCGGGCGCCGGAGGCGCCGAGCGGGTGGCCGAGGGCGATGGCGCCGCCCCGGGGGTTGAGCCGGTCGCCGGGGAACCCGAACTCGGCCTGCCAGGCGAGGGGCACGCTCGCGAAGGCCTCGTTGACCTCGGCGGCGGCGATGTCGTCCAGGGCCAGGCCGGAGCGGTGCAGCACGCGCCGGGTGGCGGGGAGCGGACCGGTGAGCATCAGCAGCGGGTCGTCGCCGCATACGGCGGAGGCCACGATCCGGCCCCGGGGGGTGAGGCCGAGGGCGGCCGCGCGCCCCTCGCTCATCACCAGGAGCGCCGCCGCACCGTCGGTGAGCTGGGAGGAGTTGCCCGCGGTGATCTTCCAGGCGAGGTCCGGGAAGCGGCGGTGGTAACCGGATCCGGCGAAGGCCGCGGGGAGTTCGGCCAGCCTCGCGGGGGTCGAACCCGGGCGGATGGTCTCGTCCTCGGAGACGACGCCGTGGGGGGTGGTGACGGGCGCGGTCTCGCGCGCGAAGGCGCCGTCGGCCGCTGCCGCGGCGGCGCGCTCGTGCGAGCGTGCGGCATAGGCGTCGAGTGCCTCCCGGCTCAGGTGCCAGGTGTCCGCGACGAGTTCCGCCGCGACGCCCTGCGGCAGCAGGCCGGGGGCGTACCGGCGGGCCACTCCCGCGCCGAAGGGGTCGGCGCCCATGCGGGCCGACCCCATCGGCACCCGGCTCATCGACTCCACTCCGGCCGCGACCACGGTCTCGTACGCCCCCGCGACCACCCCCTGCACGGCGAAGTCCAGCGCCTGCTGCCCGGAGCCGCATTTGCGCTCGATGGTCGCCGAGGGCACGTGTTCGGGGAGTCCGGCGGCCAGCCAGGCCAGCCGTCCGGGGGTGGCGGACTGCTCACCGGCCTGGCCCGCGCAGCCGACGAGGACGTCGTCGACGGTGCCGGGGTCGATGCCGGTGCGGTCCAGGAGCGCGGTGAGAACCGCCGCCAGCAGGTCGACCGGGTGGACGGCCGCGAGCGCGCCACCGGGTTTGCCCCGGCCCATGGGAGAGCGCACGGCGTCGACGATGACGGCTGCGGGCATGGCGTTCCCCCGGATCCTCGGCGGGCGGGCGGCTGATGTGAGGTGCCTTGACAGAGAAACTATGAATACCTTTACCATGGATTCGTGTCCGGAACCATGGTGAACGAACCCGCGGACGGCCTCTCCGAGCAGCAGCTCGAGGTGCGCCGCATGGCGCGGGACCTGGCCCGGGAGCACTACGCGCCGCTGGCCGCGCGATGGGACGCGGAGCGTGTACCGCTTCCGCATGAGGAGCGCCGCAGGCTCGGTGATCTGGGGCTGCTCGGCATCACGCTGCCCGAGGAGTTCGGCGGCTCCGGCGCCCCGGTACTCGACGCGCTCGTGGTGATCGAGGAGCTGGCCAAGGAATGCCGCCCCGCGGCGTTCCAGGTGTTCGAGTGCAACACCGGCCCGGCGGCCGTCGTCAATCTGCTCGGCGGCGACGAGCTGCGCGCCCGCTGCCTTCCCCCCATCATCCGCGGCGACGCGACGATGGCGGTGGCGATCTCCGAGCCCGACGCGGGCTCCGCGGCCACCGACATGACCACCCGCGCCGTCCGGGAGGGCGGCTTCTACCGCGTCAGCGGATCGAAGAGATGGATATCGGGCGGCGGTCACGCCGATCAGTACCTGCTCTACGCACGGCTCGCGGACGTGCCCGGCGCACGCGGAATCGGCGCGCTGGTGGTCGATGCCGACACGCCGGGCATCTCCTACGGCGCGCAGGAGAAGCTCATGGGCTTCCGCGGCATCCCGTCCTGCGACATCCATTTCGACGACGTACGGGTCCCGGCCGCCAACCTGCTGGTGGACGCCGGCCGTTTCCGCGAGCTGTTCACCGGCTTCTCCCTGGAGCGGCTCGGCAACGCGACCATGAGCCTGGCCCTCGCCCAGGCGGCCGTCGACCGCACCGTGGACTATGTGCAGGCACGTCACGCCTTCGGCAAGCCCCTGATCGAGTTCCAGGCCACCCAGCTGACCCTGGCCGACATGGTGCTCCAGGTCGAGGCGGCGCGGCTGCTGGTCCACCGCGCGGCGCGGGGTGCCGGGCGGGGCCTGCCCTCATCGCTGGAGGTCTCGCTGGCCAAGTGCACGGCGAACGAGACCGCGAAGCGCGTCACCGACCTGGCCATCCAGCTGCACGGCGGCAATGGCTACACCGAGGAATACGGGATCGAGCGGCTGCACCGCGACGCCCATGGCTGGGCGCTGGCGGGCGGCACGCCCACCATGCAGCGCACGCGCATCGTCTCCGAGCTGCTGGGCCGGAACTTCGACCAGCGCCGCTGACCAACGCCCCGGGGCCCGGCCCGGCGAAACGAACGCGAAGGAGACCGCCCATGCCGTTCGATCTGACCCGGCTACCCCGACGTCACCGCGCCCTGCGCGAGCGCGCCACGGAACTCGCCGAGCGGCTGCGCCCCGGCGCCGACCGGGCCGACGCCGCCACCGGCATCGACCCGGCGACGCGGGACGCGCTGCGCGCGAGCGGCCTGGTCCGGCTCACCGTCCCCGCCGCGCACGGCGGGGAGGACGGGCGCGTGGATCCCCTCGCCGTCACGGTGGTGCGCGAGGCGCTGATGGCCGTCTCGGGCCATCTGGACTCGCTCTTCGCCATGCAGGGCATCGGCAGCTTCGCGCTGTCCGCGGCCGCCCCGCGGATACGGGACGCCTGGCTGCCCCGGGTCGCCGCGCTGGAGGCGATCGCCGCGCTGGCGCTCACCGAGCCCGAGATCGGCTCCGACCTGCGGTCGGTCGGCACCCGCGTGACCGAAGGCGACGGCGGGCTCGTCGTCAGCGGCCGCAAGTCCTGGATCACCAACGCCGGCGCGGCCGACTTCTACACCGTGCTGTGCCGGGAGGGCGACGGCCACAGCCTGGTGCTCGTCCCCGCCGACGCCCCCGGCGTACGGGTGGAGAGCGGCCCGGACATCATCGCCCCGCACATCCTCGGCACGGTGCTCCTGGACGAGGTGAAGGTCCCCGCAGACCACCGGATCGGCGCACCGGGCGGCGCGTTCCCGCTGGTGCTGCGGACCTTGTCCACCTTCCGCGTCTCGGTGGCGGGTTCGGCCGTCGGCCTCGCCCAGGCCGCACTGGACGAGGCCGTACGGCACACGACCTCGCGCGAGCAGTTCGGCCAGCCGCTGGCCCGGCTCGGGCCCCTCCCCCACCTCCTGGGCACCTCGTGGATGGAGATCGAGTCCGCGCGCGCCCTGACCTACACCGCGGCGGCCAGGGCGGCCGAGGACCCGGCGGCGGCGCTCCCCTGGTCGTCGATGGCGAAGGTGGCGGCGACCGAGACCGCGGGCCGGGTGGTGGACCGCTGTGTGCAGATGATGGGCCGCTTCGGCCTCGCCACGGGTTCCACGATCGAGCGGCTCTACCGCAATGCCCGGCCGATGCGGATCTACGAGGGCGGCAACGAGGTGCTGACCGGCCAGCTCGCGAAGACGCTCACGCGAGGCCGTACCTGAACCCTGGCCCCAAAACCATGACTATGGTTATATCGGTTCTGTTCGAGTCATCGCCACCGCGCAGACAAGGGGTGAGATGAGGACCTACACGGACCTGGTGCCGGTCTTTCCGGACCAGCGCACCTGGACCCTGGCCACCGTGCTGCGCCACCAGGCACACGTCCGCCCCGAGGCGGTCTTCCTCGACGTACCGGAGGAGCACCGCACCTTCAGCTACGCGCAGAGCCTGGAGCAGGCGGAATCCGTCGCCGGCGCGCTGGCCCGGGCCGGTGCCGACCCCGGCGACCGGGTGCTCGTCATGGCGGCCAACTCCTCGCAGTTCGTGCGCACCTGGCTCGGGGTGGCGCTCGGCGGCTATGTCCAGGTGCCCGTCAACACCGCGTACGAGGGCGTGTTCCTCAGCCACCAGCTGGTGACCGCGGGCCCGCGCTGGGCGGTGGTGGACGACGTACTCGCCGAGCGGTTCCTCGCCATCGCCGACGACGCCCGCGTCATCGAATGCTTCTGGGTCGTCGACACCGGTTCCCGCGAGAGCGCCCTGCGCGCGCTGCGCGACGCCGGGTGGCGGGCGGAGCCCTGGGAGGAGCTGGCGCGCGGCGCCCGGCCCGGGGCGAACCCGGCCGCACCCTCTCCCGCACCCTCTTCGCTCGCCGCCATCTTCTTCACCTCGGGCACCACGGGCCCCTCCAAGGGCGTGGCGATGCCACACGCCCAGATGCATTTCTTCGGCGAGGAGGTGGTCAGCCTCCAGCGGCTGACCGCCGACGACGTGTACTTCACCTGCACCCCGCTCTTCCACGGCAACGCCCAGTTCATGGCCGCGTATCCGGCGCTCATCGCCGGGGCGCGCCTGGTGGTGCGGCCGCGCTTCAGCGCCAGCCGGTGGGTCGGCCAGCTCCGCGCCTCCGGCGTCACGGTCACCAATCTCATCGGCGTGATGATGGACTTCATCTGGAAACAGGAGCCCCGGCCCGACGATGCCGACAACCGGCTGCGCTCGGTCTTCGCCGCGCCCACCGCCGGTTCCATACTGGCGGGATTCCGCGAGCGCTACGGCATCGGCTCGTTCGTCGAGGTCTTCGGGCTCACCGAGACCAGCGCACCGATCCTCACCCCGTACGGCGAGGAGCGCCCGGCGGGCGCCGCCGGGCTGCAGGCCGCCGACTGGTTCGACATCCGGCTGGTCGACCCCGACACCGACAGGGAGGTGCCGACCGGCGAGACCGGCGAGCTGGTCGTCCGCCCGAAACACCCCTGGACGTGCAGCATGGGCTACTACGGCATGCCCGAGCGCACCACCGAAGCCTGGCGGAACCTCTGGTTCCACACCGGCGACGCACTGCGCAAGGACGCGGAGGGCTGGTTCTACTTCGTGGACCGCTACAAGGACGCGCTGCGCCGCCGGGGCGAGAACATCAGCTCGTACGAGATCGAACAGGCCCTGCTCGGCTGTGAAGCCGTCCTGGAGTGCGCCGTGATCGGCGTCGCCGCCGGTGTCGAGGCGGGCGAGGACGAGGTGATGGCCTGCGTCGTGGCCGCGCGTGACATCGACCCCGCCGAGCTGTGGGAGTGGTGCGAGGGCCGGGTCCCCGCGTTCGCCGTTCCCCGCTTCGTACACTTCGTCGACCGGCTCCCCAAGACCCCCTCGGAGCGGGTGCGCAAAGCCCTGCTGCGCGCCGAGGGCGTCACCCCCGGCACCCACGACCGCCTCGCCCCGCGCGGTACCGCGGCCCTGGAGCGCACCCCATGAGCCGCGAACGGGGCAGCTGCCCCGGGCCGCTCGCCGGGGTCACCGTGCTCGAACTGGGCACGATGTACGCGGCCCCCACCGCGGGACGGATGCTGCGCGACTTCGGCGCCCGTGTCATCAAGGTCGAGGACCCGGCGACCGGGGACTTCGCCCGCCAGTGGATGCCGCAGCACAACGGTCTCGCGCTCGGCTTCGCCCGGCTCAACGCGGGCAAGGAGTCCATCGGCATCGACCTGCGCCGGCCCGCGGGCCGCGACCTGGTGCGCAGGCTCGCCGCGCGCGTGGACGTGGTGCTGGAGTCGTTCCGGCCCGGCAGGCTGGAGGAGTGGGGGCTCGGCTACGACGTGCTGGCCGCCGACAACCCCGGCCTGGTGCTCACCCGCGTCTCCGGCTTCGGCCAGACCGGGCCGTACCGGGCCCGCCCGGGATTCGGCACGGTGGCCGAGACCGCGAGCGGCTACGCGTTCACCAACGGCTGGCCCGACTCTCCGCCCACCTCCCCGCCGTTCGGTTTCGCCGACTCCATCGCCGGACTCTCGGCCGCCTTCGGCACGGTCACGGCGCTGCTGTCCCGGTCCCGCACCGGCCGGGGCGATGCCGTGGACGTCGCCCTCTACGAACCGCTGATGTTCATCCTGGGCGACAGCATCCTCCGCTACACCAGCAGCGGCGAGATCCAGCAGCGGGTCGGGAACGGCTCCGGCTCCGCGTCACCCCGCGGCATCTACCAGGCGGCGGACGACAATTGGCTGTCCATCGCCGCGTCCTCGCAGACCATCGCGCTGCGCCTGTTCACCGCCATGGGCCGCCCCGAGTTCGGCGACGACCCCCGGTTCGCCACCAACCCGGCGCGGATGGAGCACAACGAGGAACTTCAGCGCCTGGTCGGCACATGGGTGCGGCAGCGGCCGCGCGCCGAGGTGCTCGCCGATCTGGAGGCGCACGAGGTGGTCGCCGCGCCCGTCAACGACGCCAGGGACATCGTCGAGGACCCGCACTTCAGGGCCCGCACCCTGGTCGAGCTGGCCGGTACCGCCCTCGGGCCGGTGCTGGTGCCGGGCCCGGTCCTCCACCTGGACAGCTACCCCGGCCCGCTGTACGAGGGGGTGCCCGGCATCGGTGAGCACACCGCGCCCGCGCTCACCGAACTGCTCGGCCTCACCCCCGGGGAACTGGCCGAACTGGCCGCGTCCTCGGCCGTGGCCCCGGACCGGACACGTGTGCCATGACGGCCGTCGAACTGTCGGGCCGGGTGGCGCTGGTGACCGGCGGCAGCCGTGGCCTCGGCCGGGAGATCGTGCTCGGCCTGGCCGGTGCCGGGGCCGACGTCGTGATCGCCAGCCGCACCCTGGAGCGCTGTGCCGAGGTCGCCGCGGAGGTGCGCCGCACCACCGGGCGGCGCGCCCTGCCGTACGCCTGCCACGTCGGGCGGTGGGACGGGCTCGACGCCCTGGTCGACGCCGCGTACGCCGAGTTCGGGCGGCTCGACGTCCTCGTCAACAACGCGGGGATGTCGCCGCGTTACGACACGGTCGCGGACGTCGGCGAGGTCCTCTTCGACAAGGTGATCGGGGTCAATCTGAAGGGACCCTTCCGGCTGGCGGCGCTCGCGGGTACCCGGATGGCCGCCGATCGCGGCGGAAGCATCATCAACATCAGCAGCACCGCCGCCGTACGCCCCCGGGCCGATGTCCTGCCCTACGCCGCCGCCAAGGCCGGGCTCAACGCCCTCACCGCGGGCCTCGCCCATGCCTTCGGCCCCACCGTACGGGTCAACGCCATCATGGCCGGGACCTTCCACACCGACGTGGCCGCCGCCTGGGACATGGATGCCTTCGCCGCCCGCGCGGCGGGCTTCGCGCTGCGCCGGGGCGGACGGCCCGCCGAGATCGTCGGCACGGCGCTGTATCTGGCCTGCGGCGAACTGTCCTCGTACACCACCGGCTCGGTCATCACCGTCGACGGCGGCCAGCCCTGAAGGGAGCGGGTCCGAAGTGATCATCGATGTGCACTGCCACGCCTGGCCCGACGCCCTCGCGGAACGCGCCCTCGGCGGCCGGGTGCCCCAGCTCGAACGGCACGGTGACGGAAAGATCTCCAGCCTGCACCGGGTGCTGGCCCGCTCCGGCGTCGACAAGGGCGTGCTGCTCGGCATCGCGGACACCGCCCGGCACGTCGACGCGGTCAACCGCTTCGTCGCCGCCCAGAGCGGCCCGGACCTGCTGCCCTTCGGCACCGTTCACCCGGACCTGCCGCTGGAGGACAACCTCGCGAGCCTGCACCGCCACGGCATCACGGGGGTCAAACTCCACTCCCTCTTCCAGGGATTCGCGTACGACGACCGACGGGTGTGGGACCTGCTGGAGGCGTTCGGCTCGCAGATCGCCGTCATCGCGCACGTCGGCGCGGGCGGCGACCGGCAGAGCAACGAGCTGGCCACCCCCGCGATGATCCGCGCCATCGCGCGGCGCTTCCCCGCCCTGCGGCTGATCGCCTGTCACTTCGGCGGCTACCACCGGCTGGAGGAGGCGGAGGAGCGACTGCTCGGCGAGAACGTCTTCCTGGAGACCTCATGGCCGCCGACCATGGCCCGGCTCGCGCCCGAGCGGGTACGCGCGATCGTCGGCAGACACGGCGCGGACCGGATGGTCTTCGGCTCCGACTGGCCGATGGCCGACCCGGCGGCGGAGATCGCGGCGATCCGAGCCCTCGGCCTGTCCGACGAGGCCACGGAGTCCATTCTCGGCGGCAACTTCGCCCGTCTCATGGGTCTGGACGCGGCATGACCGCCCCATCCCCCTCCCCCTCACCCGCCTCCGGCGATGACGTCCTGGTCGAGCGGCGCGGGGACGCCACGTGGATCACCCTCAACCGCCCCGACCGCCGCAACGCCTACGACCCGGCCATGGCCGAGGCGGTGGCGGCCGCCCTCGACGCGGCCAGCCGCTCCCGCGCGGTCGTCATCACCGGCGTGCCGGGCAGCTTCTGCGCCGGTGGCGCCCTCACCGGCCTCAGCAGGCCCGATGTGACCGCGATGCGCGGCCTCTACCGGGCCTCTCTGCGGCTCTTCGACGCCGTCCGGAACTGCCCGCGCCCCGTCATCGCCGCCGTGGGCGGCGCGGCGGCCGGGGGCGGCAACGAACTCGTCGTCGCCTGCGACCTCGCCATCGCCGCCGAGTCGGCGACCTTCGGGCAGACCGGCCCCCGGGTCGGCAGCTCCCCCGTCACCGGCGCCACCAATGTGATGGGCGTGCAGATCGGCGAGAAGCGCGCCAAGGAAATGGCCATGCTCTGCCGCCGCTACTCCGCCGCGCAGGCGCTGGAGCTGGGTCTCGTCAATGCCGTGGTCCCCGACACCGAGCTGGAACGGACCGTCGAGTCGTGGATCGTCGAACTCGCGCAGCTCAGCCCGCGCTACCTGGAAATCACCAAGATCAGCTCCAATGTGTGGTGGAACGCGGCCCGCGACTCCTTCAGCAGCGGCCTCGGCATGCTGGTGCAGTCGATCGGCAGCCCCGACATGGCCGAGGGTGCGCAGGCATTCCTCGACAAGCGCCGCCCCCGCTTCCCCGGACCCGACGCCTGAAGGAGGCACGCCCATGCACATCGTCGTGGTCGGCGCCTCCCTCGCGGGCGTCCGCACCGTCCAGTCGCTGCGCCGCAGGGGCAGCGACGCCCGGATCACCCTGGTCGGGGCCGAACCCACGGTCGCCTGCGACCGGCCGCCGCTGTCCAAGGGCTACCTCGCCGACCCCGAAGCCGAGGCTCCGCCGCTGCTGTCGGCACCGGCACTCGCCGCGCTCGGCGTCGCACCGCTCCTCGGTACGACGGCGACCGGCCTGGACCCGTCGGGCCGCACCCTCGCGCTGCGCGGCGCGCCGCCCCTGCCGTACGACGCCCTGGTGATCGCGACCGGCTCCGCTCCCCTTACCCTCCCCGGGCTGCGGCCGCGCCCCGGCGTGCATGTGCTGCGTACGGCGCGGGACGCGGCAGCCATCCGGGCGGGATGCCGTGCGGGGGCCCGGCTGGTGGTCGTCGGCGGAGGCTTCGTCGGCGCCGAAGTAGCGTCCACCGCCCGCTCCCTGGGCTGCGCGGTCACCGTCGTCGAACCGCAGCCCGCGCTGATGGTGCGCGGTCTCGGGCCGGTGCTCGGCAAGGCGCTCACCGAACGCCACGTGCGGCACGGCATCGAGGTGCGGCTCGGGGCCACCGTGGCGGGCATCGAGGACGACGGCCGGGGCGGGCTCCGGGGCGTGACGCTCGGGGACGGCGGGCTGGTCCCGGCCGATCTGGTGGTGCTGGGCGTCGGTTCCCGGCCCGCCACCCGGTGGCTCGAAGGATCCGGGCTGGTCCTGCGGGACGGCGTCGTGTGCGATCAGCACCTGGGCGCGACGGGGGCGGCGGACGTGTACGCGGCCGGGGACATCGCCCGCTGGCAGCATCCCCGCTACGGCGCGGACATCCGCGTCGAGCACTGGACGAACGCCGTCGACCAGGCGTCCGTCGTCGCCGCCAACCTCACCGGGACGCCCATGGTCTGCGACGTGGTGCCGTACGTGTGGTCCGACCAGCTCGGCGGCCGACTGCGGATCCACGGACGGGTCGGCGCACAGGACGAGGTCCGGATCGTCTCGGGGGACCCGGACGAGGGCGACTTCACGGCGGTCGCGGGAAGCGGGGACACCCTGCGGGCGGTCGTCGGGTTCGGCGGGGCGCGCGAACTCGCCCCGTACCGGAAGCTGCTGGACGGCGGCGGTACCTGGCGGGAGGCCCTGGACGTCGCGGCAGAGCGACGCGGCGCACCAGGTCGCCCGGAGACGGCGCCGCGATGACACTCGACCCGGCGACGGCGGACTTCGTCGCCCGCGCGGCCACGGCCAAGCCCCTGCACGAGCTGACGCCGCGCGAGGCCAGGGAACGGCACGCCGTCATGAGCACGCTGTTCGGCGCTGGGCCCGCCATGGCGAGGGTGGAGGAGGCCGTGGCCCCGGGCGACGGCCACGCGGGCGTGCCGGTCCGGCTGCTCGTCCCGTGCGACGCACCGCGCGGGGTGATCCTCTATCTGCACGGCGGCGGGTGGGTGGTCGGAACGCTGGACGCGTTCGACACCCTCGGCCGCAGGCTCGCCCGGCGGACCGGATGTGCCGTGGCGCTCGCCGACTACCGCCTCGCACCGGAGCACCGCTACCCGGCGGCCCCGGCCGACGCCTGGGCCGCGCTGCGCTGGGCGGAAGCGCACCGGGCCCGCGTCGCCGGACCGGACGCGCCGCTGATCGTCGCGGGGGACAGCGCGGGCGGCAACCTGGCGGCGGTGGTGGCCCAGCGGGCCCGGGACGGGGGCGGCCCGGCCGTCGCGGCGCAGGTGCTCCTCTGCCCGGTGACCGACTGCCATCCGGACACCGCCTCGTACCACGACCCCGCGAGCCAACTCCTCCTCACCCGCGCCACCATGGCCTGGTACTGGGACCACTACGCCCCCGACGCCGCCACCCGCCGGACCCCGGGCGCCTCGCCGCTGCGCGGCGCCGACCTCACCGGGCTGCCACCCGCCGTCGTGGTCACCGCCGAGCACGATGTGCTGCGCGACGAGGGCGAGGCGTACGCGGACCGGCTGCGCGCCGCGGGGGTGGCGGTGGAACTCCGGCGGTTCGAGGGCCAGATCCACGGCTTCGTCACCCTGCTCGACCTGCTGCCGGTCGCCAGTGCCGAGGCCCTCGGCTACGTGGCCGACCGGCTCGGCCACCTCCTGGACCTGCCTCGGAGCCACCCGTGAAACCGTACCGGTCGATCCTGTTCGTGCCCGCCCACAAACCGGCCTGGGCCGAGAAGGCCCTGGCCGCGGGCCCGGACGCCATCGTCCTCGACCTGGAGGACTCGGTGCCCGACGAGCTGAAGGCGGTGGCCCGGGACCGGGCCGCCGACGCCGTCACCCGGCTGCGCGCGCTCGATCCGTCGGTCGGCCTGCTGGTGCGGGTCAACGGCCTCGCCACTCGGCTCACCGGAGCCGACCTCGAAGCGGTCGTCGTCCCGGGCCTGTCCGGCATCTTCGCGCCGAAGATCGAGCAGGCCACGGACGTGCTGCGCTATGACGCCCTGCTCGACCACTTCGAACTGCGCGGCGGGGTGACGGGTCTTGAGTACATCGTCCCCGTCGAGACGGTCCGGGCCATCCACAACTGCCGTGACGTGGCAGCCGCGTCGCCGCGTGTCGCCGCGATGATCGGCCCGACCGCCGAGCACGCCGACATCGCACGCGAGGTCGGCTTCGAGTGGTCGCCGGGCGGAGAGGAGACGCTGTACCTGCGCAGCCGGGTGCTCCTCGCGTGCCGCGAGGCCGGGCTGCACGCCCTCACCGGCCTGTGGGAGCGCGTCGACGACCTCGACGGACTCCGTACCTTCGCCCGGCGCGGCCGGGCACTCGGCTTCCGCGGCATGGTCGCGATCCACCCGGCCCATGTCCCGGTCCTCAACGAGGTGTTCTCGGCCACCCCGGAGGAGACCACGTTCTACACCGGGCTCGTCCACGCCTACGAGCGGGCGGCCGCCGAGGGCAGCGGCGCGGTGCGCTACCGGGGTCTGCACATCGACAGGGCACACTACGACAAGGCCGTCCAGTGGCTCGCGACGCGACAGGGGCGCTTCACGGGGTGAGCGCGGTGTCGTCGTAGGTGAAAAGGGTTCTGGAATCGGTTCCAGGAGATGCGCCGGATGTTGCCCCTGTCAAGAGTCGTGACGTCGGTCGTGACGTCACGCGCCCCAGATCGCGCGGTACGCCGCCCGATAGCCCGGCGGGTTCCAGCTCGTCGCCCCCGCGCTGTTGGCGGCCGTGGCGATGTGGACCGGGGCGCTGTACCCGCTGGGTCCCCGGCCGGAGAACGCCCGGTTGAACTCGTCGACCATCTGCCAGCCCTGCTGGGTCAGTGGCTCGGGGACGGTGGCGGCCTGGTACTGCTGGTGGTTGACGCGCTGGAAGGCGGAGGGGTCGCCGTCCCCCGCGCCGATGTTGAAGGGAGGTCCTGAGCCCCGCTTGCCGCCCGCGCGGAGGGCCGGGGCCGCGTCCGCGAAGTACAGGTCGTTGATGGCGACGGAGTAGGTCCAGTCGTGCGGGAAGCGGGAGAGGAGGGAGGAGACCTCCTGGGGGGTGCGGCTGCCCGCGTCCGGGATGGGAATGTTCTCGTACGCCAGCAGTCTGACGTCCCGGCAGGTCGCCAGCTCCTTCCTGATCAGCTCGGACTTGTTCCTCGCGAAGGGGATCGAGGCGTCGGTGAAGACCACGACTCCGGCCCTGCCGCGGGACCGCGCGATCACCCAGTCCGCGCTGATCCTGGCCGTCTCCTCGACCTTGGTGGTGACGTTGGTGAACAGCCGGGGCCTGGTGCTGGGGCCGGGCGAGGCGACCGCGTGCCAGCCGACGAGCGGGATGTGCGCCGCCTCGGCCTGCGCGACCTGCCGCGCGGTCGAGTGGGGGTCGAAGCCGCCGATGACGATGCCCGAGGGCTTGAGGGTGACGGCCTCGCTCAGCGCCGCCTGGATGCCCGCGGGGGTGCCGCCGCCGTCGATCACCCGGACCTTCCAGCCGATGGCCCTCGCCGCGTCCCGCACCCCCTGCGCGGTGCCCGCGACGCCGGGGTTGGTCATGGTCTGCGCGACGTAGACGATGGTCTTGCCGGGCACCGCCCGGGGGCCGCGCCACGGGCCGGTCCAGGGGACATCGGTCCGCTCGGCCCGCGCGACGGCGGCCTCGGCCCGGGCGAGGACGGCGGGGCAGCCCCGCGGCCCCGCGGTGGCGTCCCCTCCCCCGGCCGACGAGCCGCGCTCGCAACCGGCGAGGACGGCCGCCGCCAGCAGCACGGCGGCGCCGAGGGCGGTCCTACGGCGGGGCCGCACGGGAACTCCTCGGTCGGTCCGCGGTGATGCCCGTACGCAGCCGACGACGCGCGGCGTAACCGGCCAGGCCGACGACGACCAGCAGGGTGCCGCCGTTGAACAGCGGCGTCACCCAGAACTGCGCACCGAGCTGGCCGATGCCGGAGAGCCCGATGGCGAGGACCGCCACGGCGACGAGCGTTCCCATGGCGTTGGCGCGGCCGGGCTTGATCGCGGTGGAGCCGAGCAGCGCACCGGCGAAGGCGGGCAGCAGATAGTCGAGGCCGACGCTCGGGTTGCCGAGCTGCTGCTGGGCCGCGAGGAGCACCCCGGCGAAGCCGACGACCAGGCCCGATACGGCGAACGCGCAGACGGTGTACCGGCGGGTGGGGATGCCGACGAGGTCGGCGGCGCGGCGGTTCGAGCCGATGACGTACAGATACCGGCCGAGCGGCAGCCGCTCCAGCAGCAGCCAGAGGGCGATGGCCAGGGCGAGTACGTAGAACGCGGGGACCGGCAGGCCGAGGAAGGTGGAGTCGTAGATGTCGGTGAAGGCGTCCGGCAGTCCCGCCGGGCCGGGAACGATCCTGCCGCCGCCGGTGATCCAGCCGGTGACGGCGTACAGCATGCTGCCGGTCCCGAGGGTGGCGATGAAGGAGTCGATCTGGCCGAACTCGGTGATGACTCCGTTGAGCACGCCGACCACCGTTCCCCCGGCGATCACCGCCAGGCAGGCCAGCGGCCAGGGCCACCCCGCGTGGACGATGAGCTGCATCACCATCACATGCGCCAGCCCCAGGCCGTATCCGAGGGAGAGGTCGAAGTTGCCGGTCACGATGGGGACCGTCGCGCCGAGCGCCAGGATGGCCGGGATCGACTGGTTGGCCAGGATCGCGGAGATGTTCTCCAGGGTCGGGAAGGTGCGCGGCAGGGTCACGGAGAAGATCAGGAACAGCAGGGCGGTGAGAGCCAGCAGGCCGTACGTACCGATCAGATGCCCGCCCGCCCGGCCCCGGCCGTGCCCCCGGCCCGGTCTGCCGGGCGGTCCCGGCCGGGACCGGGGCGAGGGCGGGGGCGGAGGCGTCATCCGGGGGGCCTCATTCTCCCGGCGCGGACAGCGCCGACGCCGCCCGGGTGAGTTCCGCGACGGTGAGCGACGTACCCGCCAGCTCGGTCGTCACGGCGCCCCGGACGAACACCAGGGCGCGGCGGCACACCCCCGCGACCTCCTCGAAGTCGGTGGAGATGAGCACCGCCGCGAGACCGGTCGCCAGCGCGTCGTCGAGCAGCCGGTGGATCGCGGCCTTGGCGCCGATGTCCACGCTCGCGGTCGGCTCCTCCAGGATCAGCACGCGCAAGCCCCCGCGGAGCCACCGGCCGAGCATGACCTTCTGCTGGTTGCCGCCGGACAGGGTGGCGATCGGGGCCTCGCTGTCGGGGGGCCGCACCGAGAACCGCTCGATCAGGGCGCGGGCCTCTGCCCGCTCCCGGCGGGGGCTGATCCAGCGCCGCGTCGGCGGACCGCCCACCCGCGGGTTGGCCAGCAGGTTTTCCCGTACGGTCAGCTCGGCCGCGCAGCCCTCCGCCACCCTGTCGCCGGTCACCAGGCCGACCCCGGAGGCGACGGCGGCGGCGACCGTACGCGGGCGGTACGGCCGCCCGTCGAGGAGCACCCGCCCGGCGGCCATCGGCCCGGCGCCCGCGAGGGCACGGCCCAGCTCCCGGTGCCCGGCGCCGGTGAGCCCCACCAGCCCGAGGATCTCCCCGGCCCGCAGTTCGAGGGAGACCGGCCCGGCCCCCGCGGTCCGGACGCCGTCGAGGGTCAGCACGGCCGGGCCACGGGCGGGGACCGTGCCGGACCGGTAGCCGGTCGGTTCGTCGCCCACGATGTCCCGCACCAGACGGTCGGCGCCGTGTTCCGCCAGCGGGCCCCGGCTGACGAGGCGGCCGTCGCGCAGCACCGCGAAGGCGTCCGCGACCTCGTGCACCTCGTCGAGGCGATGGGTGACGTAGAGGATGGCGTGCCCCAGGTCGCGCAGGGTGTGCAGGACGTCGAAGAGCCGGGCGCTGTCGGCGGCGGGGAGGCTGGCGGTCGGCTCGTCGAGGACGATGAGCCGCGCCCGTGCCGCGAGGGCGCGGGCGATGGCGACCAGGGAGCGTTCGGCGGGAGCGAGGTCGGCGATCCGGGCGTCGGGCGGCAGGTGTCCGGCGACGGTTCGCAGGACCTCGGCGCCGCGCTCCCGGGCGCGCCGCCAGGAGATCAGCCCGCCACGGCGTGGATACCCGGTGGTCAGGGCGATGTTCTCGGCGACCGTCATCCACTCCACGAGGCCGAGGTCCTGATGGGTGAAGGCCATGTTCCGCGAGGCGGCCTCGGTGCCGAGCGGGTGCCCGGCCACCGTCACCGTGCCGCCGTCGGCGGGGTGGTATCCCGCGAGCACTTTGATGAGGGTGGACTTCCCGGCGCCGTTGGGGCCGAGCAGTGCGAGCACACTGCCCCGGTGGATGTCGAGGTCGACGCGGTCCAGCGCGAGCGTGCCGCCGAATCGCTTGCTGAGGGCCCGGATGCGGACGAGCGGTTCCGCTCCCATGGCCGGGGACGTGGATTCCCACCTCACATCCGAGACCTTACGGGACGGGTCATGGCATTTACCGCATGAGGCGGCCCTCGATGCCTCCGTTACTCCAACGGGCCAACGGGCCTAGGGGTCAACGGGTCTACGGGTCGAGGGGGCGAGGGGGCGGGTGCCCCGGGCTCACACGGTCTCGTAGGGGCATTCGGCCCAGATGACCTTGCCGTCCGGGGTGTGGCGGGTGCCCCAGGCCAGGGCCAGCTGGGCGACGAGGAACAGCCCCCGGCCGTCCTCGTCGGTGGTGGCCGCCCGGCGCAGATGCGGCGCGGTGCTGCTGGTGTCGGAGACCTCGCAGATCAGGGTGCGGCCATGCAGCAGGCGCACCCGGATGGGCCCGCTGCCGTGCCGCAGGGCGTTGGTCACCAGCTCGCTCAGCAGCAGCTCCGCCACGAACGAGATCTCCTCCCGGCCCCAGTCGGCCAGCTGCCGGACGGCGGCGGCCCGCATCTCGCTGACGACAGCCGGGTCGGTGGGCAGCTCCCAGGTGGCGATCCGGTGGGCGTCGAGGGCATGGGTACGGGCGACGAGCACCGCGATGTCGTCGCAGGGGTGCGCGGGCGCCACGTCGTCCAGCACCGCCTGGCAGGTGTCCTCGGGGGTGCGGTCCGGGTGGGCCAGGACCTCGCGCAGCCGATCGAGGGCCACGTCGATGCCGCGGTTCCGGTCCTCGATGAGCCCGTCGGTGTAGAGCACCAGCCGACTGCCCTCGGGGACCTCGATCTCGGCGGTCTCGAAGGGCAGACCGCCCAGGCCGAGCGGGGGTCCGGCGGGCAGGTCGGGAAACGACACGGTGCCGTCGGGGCGGACCAGCGCGGGCGGCGGGTGCCCGGCGCGGGCCATGGCGCAGCGCTGCGAGGTCGGGTCGTAGACGACGTACAGGCAGGTCGCGCCGATGATGCCGAAGCCGTCACCCGTGCCCTCGCTGCTCTCCTCCCGGTCCAGACGGAGCACCAGGTTGTCGAGGTGGGTCAGCACCTCGTCCGGCGGGAAGTCGAGTTCGGCGAAGCTGCGCGCGGCGGTGCGCAGCCGCCCCATCGTGGCGGCGGAGTGCATGCCGTGGCCGACGACGTCGCCGACGACGAGACCGACGCGGGTGCCGGGCAGCGGGATGATGTCGTACCAGTCCCCGCCCACCCGCGACTCGGCGGGCAGATAGCGGTGGGCGACCTCGACGGCGTCCTGACCGGGCACGCCGTGCGGGAGCAGGCTGTGCTGCAGGGCCAGCACCATGTTGTGCTCGCGGGTGTAGCGCCGGGCGTTGTCCATGGAAAGGGCCGCGCGGGTCGCCAGCTCCTGGGCCAGCGAACGGTCGTCGTCGCCGAACGGCGCGTGGTCGAGCGAGCGGTAGAAGCTGACGATGCCCAGCACGGTGCCGCGGGCGACCAGGGGGACGGCGATAAGGGAGCCGACGTGGGACAGCAGCCGTGCGGTGTGCTCGGGGTCCTGGATGAGCCATCCCGCGGCGGTCGTCAGGTCCGGTTCGAGCAGCGCGTGCCCGGTGCCCACGCAGCGCAGCTGGGGCGTGGTGGGGTGGTATTCGATCCGCTTGCCGACCGGGTAGAAGGGGCAGTCGTCGCGGATGCCGTGGACCACCGCGCGGCGCAGATCGTGCCGGGGGTCGAGGGTTTCGGCACCGCGCAGCACGGCGTCTGGCAGGTCGATGGTGACGAAGTCGGCCAGCCGGGGGACGGCCGTCTCGGCGAGCTCCAGGGCGGTGCGGCGCACGTCCAGGGTGGTGCCGATGCGCGCGCTGGCCTCGGACAGCAACTCCATGCGGCGTCGCGCGGCCAGGGCGTACTTCCCCACCTCCGGCTCGCCGACCAGCACCAGCCCGGCCAGGCCGTCGGTGGCGTGGCCCGCCGTGCCGCCCTCCCCGGCGGCCGGGGTGCCCGCGGCCGATGGTGTGGCCGCCGGGGTGCCCTGGCCGGGCGCGGCGCCGGAGGGGTGCCGGGCGGGGCGCGGGGCGAGGTGCGGAGGGAGGGTGAGGGGCGGCGGTGTGCGGTCGGGGAACATGGCCTCGACGACCACGCCCTCCACTCCGGCCGCGCTCGTCATCGGACGGCTCACCAGGGTGACCCGCCGCCCGTCGGAAAGGCTCACGTCGGTGGCGGCCCGCTGCCCGTGGGACAGCAGCTCGGCGGCCCTCTCCTTGATCATCATCTGATCGCCGCGGTGCAGCCCCCGTACGAAGGCGTCCACCCCGATGGCGTGCCCGCCGTCCTCGCCGGTCCGCGACGCGTCACCCGCGTCCAGATACGCGCGCAGCAGCCCGCGCTCCCGCGCCGAACTCTGCGCCAGCAGCCGCCGCTCGATGGCCCGGGTCGCCCTGCGCAGTACGGCGTCCAGCGCCGGGTGCCCGGAGCTGCGCGGATAGGCGAGGCACAGGATGCCGTCGATGCGCCCGCTGAGCGGGTCGCGGACGGGTATCGCGCTGCAGCCGTTCGACAGGCCGCGCTCGGCGAAGTGCTCGGCACCGTAGACCTGGATGAGCCGCCGTTCCGCCAGGGCGAGGCCGATGCCGTTGGTACCGGCGTACCGCTCGGCGAAGACGAAACCCGGTACCTGCTGGATGGGCGGGAGCGTTCTGGCCCACGACTCGTCGCCGAAGCGGCGCTGGAGCACGGTGCCGTTCCCGTCGGCGAGCGCGATGTTCATCGGGCTGCCCTGGAACCTGGCCCGCAGCCGGTCGAGCACCGGACCGGCGGCGCGGACCAGCCGGTCCTCGGGATCGAACTGCCGGAACGGAAGCTCGAAGCCGCCCAGCGACAGGCCCTGGGTCCGGCAGCGCTGCCATGAATTGAGGATCAGGCTGCGCACGCCGCCCGACTGGACCGTCTCCCCCTCCAGAAATCGCTCACGCGAACGTGCGGGCCCGATGCCGCCTGCCACGAGCCCTGCCAGGATCGCTTCCTCACCGGACCGAATCACGCCACTCCTAGCCATTCGCCGCGATTAGCCCCAAAAGTCCACTCTTCGACAATAACGGGTATGGACCATGCGGCGGCGAGCAAGGGAAACATGTGTTCGATACGCCACATACGGTGACCGACCCCGGCTCGGCGGTCACAGCACGGCGACCGGGGTGACGGGCGAGCCCGTTCCGCCCGGAACGTTCAACGGCGCCACGACCAGCAAGAACGCGGAGCGGCCCGCCTCGGCCGTGGCGGCGGAGAGCGCTTCGAGATCGAGGTTGTCCAGCAGCGGCACCCCCATCGCCGCCAGGGCGAGCGCATGGACCGGGGAGTGCACACCGTCGACCGGCGAGGGCCGTACGTCGCTGTCGCCGTCCCCGCCGAGCAGGGCGATGCCGCGCTCGGCCAGCAACGGGACGGCGTCCACATGGAGCCCCGCGCTCGCCGCGCCGGGATCCCAGGCGCCGCGTTCCGCGCGACGGCGCGGGCTCCCGGAGCGCAGCAGCACCGCGTCCCCTTCGCCGATGGTCACCCGCAGGGCCCGTTCGGCGGCGACGATGTCCTCGGCGTGCACCGCCTGCCCCGGCTCCAGCCAGGCGGTCCCCAGGACGGCGGGGAGGTCGAGCAGGACACCCGTCGTGACGAGCGGCCCGAGGTCCGCGACCGACCCGTGGCGGGCTCCCGCGGCGTCGATCACCTCATGCGCCGCCCGGCCGCCGTAGAGCTGCCCCCGGTAGGCGGCATGGGACAGCGCGTCGAGATGGGAGATGCCCTTGCCGTGGTAGTCGGCGGCGAGGAAGTCCTTGTATACGGAGGGCTCCGGCGCCTCCACATCCCCGAGGTCCGTCATATGGTGCAGCGCGGGCCTGGGGTTGTCCGGCGCGGGCCGAGTGTCCCAGGGCCGCGCCAGCGGAACGACGACCCCGGACCGCACCCGGGCGAGGGCCCGCAGCACCTGCTCCGGGGTCACCCGGTTCCAGGCGCCGCGACCGGCCTGCGCCCAGCGCCCCCATGTCCGGACCGCCTCGAAGAGGGCGTCGAACTCCTCGCGGGAGACGGCGGGTCCGTTGCTGCTCGTCATCCGTCGGTCATCCGTGCTCACCCCGATGGGGTTCGGAACGGCTTCCGTCAAAAGTCTACAAGTGTCTAAAACTGCCAGATACGTGCGGCGGAGCGGTGCGCCCGGCGCGCGCGGAGCCGGATCCGCCCGCCCCGGGCGGGGACGATCGTCACCGCCACCAGCCGTGCCGCCTCCGGGGGACCGGCCGGTTCGGGGAGGGCGGTCGCGAGGATTTCCCTCAGCACGGTCTCGATCTCCAGCTGGGCCAGCGACACCCCGATGCAGCGCCGCAGGCCGCCGCCGAACGGGGTCAGCGCGTACGGCAGCGGGTCCGCGCCAAGGTGGCGCTCGGGCCGGAAGGCGTCCGGCTCCGGCCAGAGCTCGGGGTCGAGGTGGGTGAGCGGGAACAGCGCCGCGACGAACGCGTGGCGCGGCACCGGGTGGCCGCCCAGCTCTGTGTCGTGCGCCGCGGTGCGCATGGCGTTGTAGACGGCGGGGCGCAGTCGGCAGGACTCCTTGACGGTCGCCTTGAGCAGTCGGTCCGAGCCCGCGTCGAGGTCGGCGACCAGGGCGTCGCGGGCGGCGGGGTGGTGGGCGAGCAGGTGCAGGGTCCAGGCGATCGTGGTCGCCGTGGTCTCGTAACCGGCCAGGACGAGACCGGTCACCTCGTCCAGCAGCTGTGCGTCGTCCAGCCCGGCGCCGTGGTCGTCGCGCGCGTCCAGCAGCATGGACAGCACGTCGTCGCGCTCGGCGCGGTCGGGCGCGGCCCGGCGGGCGGCGATCTCCTCGCGGGTCAGGTCCCATACGGCCGCGCGGAGCCGGTGGAAGCGGCCGCCCGGCGAGAGCGGCCCGAGATCGCGCCGCAGCGCCCCCGGCAGGAACAGGACGGCGAGGTTGTCCGTGGCGACGTACGCGTTCAGCGCGTGGCGGAACGTGGCGACGCGGGCCGGGTCGGCCAGGCCGAGGACGACTCTCAGGATGACGTCGAGCGTCAGCCGCTGCGCCCACGGCCGCACGGGAACGCCGTCGCCGCCCAGCAGTTCGGGCAGCCCGGAGTGCACCAGCTCCCGCACCCGCTGCGCCCAGCGGGCGATCCGCGCCCCGTGGAAGGGCGGCAGCAGCAGCTTGCGGTGGGTCAGGTGCAGGGGTGGCGGGGTGCAGATCAGCGATCCGGCGCCGATCGCGGGCGCCAGCAGGGCGGCGGCGTCACCGCCGGTGAACCGCTCGTGGTCGGTCAGCACCGCCCGGTTGGCCGCGGCGTCGGCGGCGCAGACGAGGGCGCCGCGGTAGGGGTACGTACGGAGCGAGAAGACGGGCCCGAACCGGCGGCGCAGGGAGCGCGCGTATCCCTGGGGGTCCCGGAGCATCCGCACCGTCTGCACGGGCCGCGGCGCTCGGGAGGCGGGTGGGAAGTGCCGGGGGTCCCACGTCGGCTCCCTCGTAAAGGCGTCGCTCATGGCTGCCAGGGCCCGGCCGGGTCGTCGTAGGCGGCGGCGTACCCGTCGGTGGCGATGGGCGCCTGGAGGAGGTCGTCCGGGATGGCGAACGCCGCCACGAGGGCCAGTGCGTGGGGGGCCAGTTCGGTGCTGACGCGGTCGACGGCGGGGGCGAGGTCGCGGACCGTGTCGGCGGTGAGGTGGCCGTCCGCCAGCAGCAGGCCCGCGTGCGGGGCGAGACGCTGCAGGACGAACAGCTGGAAGACCTGCTCCAGCAGGCTCCGCGTGGCGTCGTCGGCGATGCGGTCGGCAGCGGCCAGGAACGCCTGGGCGGCGCGCCGGGTGGCGTACGCGTCCACGAGGTCCAGGGCCGGGTTCACCGCCTGGTTCCAGCGGTCGAGCGGGCCGTCGCTGGGCAGGCTGATCCGGCCGCGGGCGTGCTGGAGGCAGTACAGCTCGTGCCGCACGAGCAGGTCGAGCAGAAAGGCGCGGTCGGTCAGCGGGCAGGTCAGCGGGGCGGTCTGGTGGCCGGTCGGGGGGCCGGTCCGCGCGGCGGGAACGGCGGGCGGGTCGTAGCCGCGCCCGGTCAGCATGTCGGCGGCGGCCTTCGTCCAGATGACGAGGTTGTCCCCTTCGGCCGTGATGGTGGACTCGATCGGCGTGATCAGGTCCACAATGCGGTTGGCCGACAACAGCCCCTGGGCGCCGCAGCGTTCGCGGCTTTCGCTCGCGATGTCCCTGGCCTGCCAGGTGATCCAGCCCTTCGCCGCCGCGACGAGCACCTCCGCCTCGGGCGACTCGGGGTCGTCCTGTCCGGTGCAGCGGCGGGTGGCCTCGCGCAGCAGGAAGGTCGCCGCGTAGGCGCGGGCCGCCGCCCCGAGCAGTCTGGTCTGGTGGCAGCGGTAGGCGAAGACCGGGACACCGGTCCGGCTCGCGGGGGCGAAGGTGTGCCGCCGATGGGCGTACCGCATGGCGACGGCGAGGCCCGCCCGGGCTCCGCCCAGCGCCGCCGCGGCCAGGCAGAGCTTGCCCGTGGTGACGCGCTGGATGGACCGCAGGAACCGGCGGCGCCGACTGCCGATCACGCTACGGAAGGCACCTTCGTCGGTGAGGTCCGCGTGGTCTCCGGCCAGCAGCGCCGCACGCTCCAGCACGACCTGGTCGAACGAGGTGATGGCGTGGTCGACCGCCGAACCGGGGGTCTCCGAGAGGGGGCGTATCCGGATGCCGGGCAGCGGCCCCCGCTCGTCGCGCAGCGGTACGAGAAACAGGAACACGCCGCAGTCCTGGCCGCGGACGATCAGCCTGGCCGCGACCAGTCCGCTCTTGCTGCCCCCGGCGGGGCCGGTGTTGGGCATGAACTTCTGGGCACCGGCCGACGGGGTGTGCAGGACGAAGGTGTCGGCTTCCGGCTGGTAGACGGCCGTGGTCTCCAGCTCGGCGGCGTTGTTCCCGTAGCCGAGCTCGGTGATCAGAACGGTGCCGTACCGCCGCAGCCGGGTGAACGGCGTGAGGTCCACGGTGCGGCGGGGGTCGAGGCGGAGAAGGCTGCCGAGAAACAGGTTGTAGTGGATGGTCGCCAGAGTGGTCAGCGAGCCGTCGACCATTCCCAGCCACTCGTGCAGCGACACCAGCCGGTCCGTCGCCATGACCAAGTCCTCGACGGATTCGATTCCGTCATTGACGACCCGTAAACGCTCATAGGCGAGTTCGGAACGCTCCGAAAGCGACAATCCATCGCGGTAACGGAAAATGTCCCGACGGAATCGCTCCGTCCAGGGTCTGTGCACCTCGTCGAATCGCCCGTCGAAGAGCACCTCGGTCAACAGCGACACCTGTGCCCGGCCCGCCAAGACGGCAGTGCCCATCTCCGCCCTCTCCCCCCGTCCGCCGCCTCGGCTCAGAGTGCGCCGAAGAGCAAATGGCTCGCGGTATTGGCCGGGTCCTCGTCGCGGTAGTACTGCGAGGCGGCGGTCATCAGCTGGTCCTTCGTCAACTGCCCGCCGTGCTCGGTCAGCTGGTCGAAGGCCACCCCGGCCTCCGCCTCGGGGACCCCGGTGGCGGAGATGACGGCGACGAATTCCGCCTTGCTGACCAAACCGTCGTCATCCCGGTCGGCGAGATGGAAGCCCGCCCGGTAGAGCGGGCCGATCAGCACGTCGAACTGGTCGCTGACCTGGCGCAGGGCCTGGCGGAACTCGCCCTTGTCGATCCGGCCGTCACCGTCGGCGTCGGCGGTCTCGCGCAGCGCCCGCCAGTACGTCATCAACGCGTCGGCGTATTCCTTGCCCTTGGCCGCCGAGCGCTCCTCGCCGACGGCGGCCAGAACGCGGCTGCCCATCAGTTCGAAGTCGTCTTCGGCGATCACACCATCGCCATTAGCGTCCAGCAAGGCGAACAGCTTTTCGTACTTCTGGTCCAGTAGCGCGCCCATGAGAGTCCCCACTCCTCCGGTGCCGACAGCTCGCCGCGCCTCGAATATTTTCCGAAGCGCATGAAAGATTACCGAGAGCGGCCAGGAGAGTTCACCCGTCATGGAATCTCTTTGGAGTGAAAAACGCGCCTCATACGTGACGTTCAGGCGTCCCGCCGGCGCACGGCCCACCCACCGGCCAGGAGCGCGGCCGCCGCCCACAGCGCCGTCACCGCGAGGCCCGTCCAGGGGCCGACGCCGCCCTCCGGCGCCTGGTGCAGCACCTGTTGCCCGGCGCGGTCCGGCAGATAGTCGGCGGCGCTCCCGGCAAGGTCTCCGATCACGAAGCCCACGATGAGGATGAACGGGATGAGCAGGCTCAGCACCGCGGTCGCGCTGCGCAGCAGGAAGGTGAGCCCGGCGGCGAACAGGGCCATCAGGGCCAGGTAGATCCCCGCGCCGAGGCACGCCCGCAGCGCTCCGGGTGCGCCGAGGCCGATGGCGTCCTCGCCCAGGAACGCCTGGCCCGCGAAGAAGGTGGCGAAGGCCGTCGCGAGCCCCACGGCGAGTGCGGCACCGGCCACGGCCGCCGTCTTTGCCGCGTAGAAGAGGCCCCGGTGCGGTACGGCCGACAGGGAGATCCGCAGCGCGCCGTGTCCGTACTCGGAGGAGACGGCGGTGGCGCCGAAGGCGATGGCGGCGATCTGCGCGAAGTTGATCGCGTAGAAGGCGCCGAAGACGGGGTCGTCGGCGCCGCTCAGCTCTGTCCCGCCGACGGTGGCGAACACCAGCACGGTGATGGCCACCGTGGCGGCGAAGACCGCGATGAGGGAGCCGAGGCTCGCCCGGATGGTGCTGATCTTGAGCCACTCGGCGTGCAGCACCGCTGTGACGGACATGGTCGGGTCTCCTGTCAGGGGGTCGGGGAGGTCAGGTGGTCGCGGCAGTGGCGGTGAACTCCGCCTCGTCCGCGGTGAGGGCGAGATAGCCCTGCTCCAACGAGGCGCGCTGGTTGGCGAGTTCGAGGACGGGGATACCCGCACGGGCTGCGGCGGCCCCGACCTGTTCGGCCCTGGCGCCTTCGACCACCCATCCGCCGTCCTCGCCGCCCAGGACCGTGAATCCGTCGGCCCGCAGCGTGGCCCGCAGCCGGGCGGGTTCGCTGGTGCGCACCCGTACCCGCGCCTGGCTGTGCCGCTCGATGAAGTCGGCCATGGAGACATCGGCGAGGAGCCTGCCCCGGGCGAGGACGACGAGGTGGTCGGCGTAGGTGGCGGTCTCGTTCATCAGATGGCTGGAGACCAGGACCGTGCGCCCCTCCCGGGCGAGTCGGCGCAGCAACTCGCGGATCCAGACGATGCCTTCGGGGTCGAGACCGTTGGCGGGCTCGTCCAGCAGCAGCACGGGCGGGTCCCCGAGGAGCGCGGTGGCGATGCCGAGGCGCTGGCGCATGCCCAGCGAGAAGGTTCTGATGCGGCGGCCCGCCACGGTGGCGAGGCCGGTCTCCTCCAGCACCTGATCCACGCGGCGGACCGGAAGGCGGTTGCCGACCGCGAGGCAGCGCAGATGGTCGCGGGCGGTCCGGGAGCCGTGGGCCGCCTGCGCGTCGAGCAGGGCCCCGGCCGTGCGCAGGGGTTCGCGCAGTGTCGCGTACGGGCGGCCGCCGACGGTGGCGGTGCCGGAGGTGGGGTGGTCGAGGCCGAGGATGAGACGCATGGTGCTGGACTTGCCCGCGCCGTTGGGGCCGAGGAATCCGGTGACCCGGCCCGGTTCGACGCTCAGCGTGAGCCGGTCGACGGCCCGGGTGCTGCCGTACCGCTTCGTCAGGTCGTGCACGTCGATGCTGGTCATGGCCCCAGCCTGGCCGTATGGCCGGGGGCCGGGCATCCCCCGCCGGAGGAGACCGGCTCCCCCGCGCGGGGGAGCCGCCGCGCCGCCCGCTCTGCCACGATGACGGCATGCCACGCCTCCTGCTGCCGCTGACGCGTGCGGTCACGTACACCCGCTGGCTTCATCTGCTGGTGGGGGCGATCGTGCCGTTCGTCTGCGCCATGATCTATCCGGGGCTGGTCCGTCCGTCGTCGGCCGACTGGGTACTGATCGCGGTCCTGCCGGTGCCCCTGGTCCTGGCCGCGGCCCTGGTGCCCGCGGTGCGCCGGGCGGAGGGGCTGCAGGCGCGGCTGATGCTGTTCCCCGGGCCGCAGGCGCGGGTGCGCGGGGAGGAGGATCCGGGGGTCTCGGCCGCTCCGTCCGCTTCGTGGAGCGACCGGGCCAGGACCGGTGTCTGGCTGGTGCTGCGCATGGAGGCGGGGTTCGCCGTCGCGCTGGTGACGGGGCAGTTGATGGCCCTGTGCCTGTGGCTCGCCGGGGCCGCCGCGGGGGATCCCGGCGTGGCCGACGCGCCGTTGCGCGTGCCCGGCGCGGGCTGGGCGTACGCCCTGCTGATACCGGTTCCCCTGCTGGTCCTGGCCGCCCTGGCCGCCGGGGCGGGCGCCCTCATGGCCGGGGCCGCCCGTCGGCTGCTCGGCCCGTCGGCCAAGGAGCGGCTGGCGGAGTTGGAGGAACGTACCGAACGGCTGCTGGAACGCAACCGCATCGCCCGGGAGTTGCACGATTCCCTCGGCCACGCCCTCACCCTGGCCGTGGTGCAGGCGGGCGCCGCCCGGGCGGCCGCCGATCCGGATTTCACCGACCGGGCGCTGGAGACCATCGAGGAGTCGGGGCGGGCCGCGCTGGAGGATCTGGAACGGGTTCTGATGGTGCTGCGCGAAACGGCTCCGCCGCCCGGCGCCCGGCCCGCCCTCGGCGACGCGGACCGGCTGCTGCACTCCGCGCGGTCCTCGGGGGCGCGGATCGACGCCGAGGTGACCGGTCCGCTGGAGCGGGTGCCGGGCCCGGTGTCCCGCGAGGGCTACCGGATCCTCCAGGAGGCCCTGACCAATGTGCTGCGGCACGCGGGTCCGGTCCCCGTCCGCGTGCGCATCGCCGTGGACGCGGCACGGCTGCGGCTGGAGGTGCGCAACCCCCTGTCCCCGGCGGCAGCGGTGGCCGCCACGGGCGGTGGCAGCGGGCTGCGCGGGATCCGCGAGCGCGCGGCGCTGCTCGGCGGCGAGGCCCGTACGGGACACGACGAGGGCCAGTGGCTGGTCCGTGTGGACCTGCCACTGCGGTGACGTCGCGGTGCTGCCGCGGTGATCAAGTCACCGCCTATGCTGGGCGGATGCTCACCGTTCTGCTGGTCGACGACGAGCCCTTGGTGCGGGCGGGACTGCGCGCCGTACTGGAGGCACAGCCGGACATCGAGGTGGTGGGCGAGGCGGCCGACGGTGCCGCCGTGATCCCCCTGGTGCGGCAGCTGCGGCCCGACGTCGTCGCCATGGACGTACGGATGCCGCTCATGGACGGCATCGAGGCCACCCGGACCGTCCTGCGCACGGTGCCGGACCCGCCGAAGATCATCGTGGTGACGACCTTCGAGAACGACGAGTACGTGTACGGGGCGCTGCGCGCGGGCGCCGACGGTTTCCTGCTCAAGCGGGCGCGTCCGGCGGAGATCGTGCAGGCCGTGCGGCTGGTGGCCGAGGGCGATTCGCTGCTGTTCCCGGCGGCGGTCCGCCAGCTGGCCGCTTCGTACGGCGAGACCCACGGCAACGCCGAGGGCCGGGCGCCCCTGGAGCGCGCCGCGCTGACCGAGCGCGAGGGCGACGTGCTGCGCCTCGTGGCCCGCGGCCTGTCGAACGCGGAGATCGCGGCGCGGCTGGTGGTGGGCCCCGAGACCGTCAAGTCGCATGTGAGCTCCGTACTGGCGAAACTCGGCGCCCGGGACCGCACACAGGCGGTCATCGCCGCGTACGAGTCCGGTTTCGTGTCACCGGGCCGCGCCGCCCGGGGGTGACCAGGCGGCGGTGGCCGCGTCAGGTGAAGAACCCTATGTAGGACGAGGCGAGGCTTGACACCAGCCAGAACACCCCGAAGGCGATACCGATGATGATCAGTATCGCCAGCACTCTGTCCGTCTTGCCGACTGCGGTGAACGGAGGTCGGGGCTCCGGGTCACGTGAGCTCATTCGCCACACATTACGACAACGCGACGGTGGGTGCAGAGGCTTGTTGATGTTCCCGTAACCCTCGGTTACCCGGGCCTACTGTGCGAGCTCCGCGCTGTCGACCGTCCAGGCCGCCGCCTGCTCGCTCAGGGAGAGGCCCAGGCCGGGGCGGCTGGGGACGGCCAGGCGGCCGTCGGCCATCTCCAGGCGCTCGTTGAACATCGGCTCCAGCCACTCGAAGTGCTCGACCCAGGCGCTGCGCGGGTAGGCGGCGGAGAGGTGGACGTGGATTTCCATCACGAAGTGCGGCGCGAGGGCGAGACCCTTGTGGTCGGCGAGGTGCATGATCTGGAGGAACGGGGTGATGCCGCCCACACGCGGGGCGTCGGGCTGGACGAAATCCGCGGCCCGGGCCTCGATCGCTTGAGCGTGTTCGCCGAAGCTGGTGAGCATCTCGCCGGTGGCGACGGGGGTGTCGAGGGTGGCGGCGAGGTCGGCGTGGCCCTGCGCGTCGTACGCGTCGAGGGGTTCCTCGATCCAGGTGAGGTGGAATTCCTCCAGCTGCCGACCGATCCGGACCGCGGTGAGGCGGTCCCACTGCTGGTTGGCGTCGACCATCAACGGCACGCCGTCGCCGAGGTGTTCACGGACGCGGCGCACCCGCTCCAGGTCCACTCGCGCGTCGGGTGAGCCGACCTTGAGCTTGATGCCGCCGATGCCACGCGAGAGGGCGCGGTCCACGTTGTCGAGCACCTGCTCGATGGGCATCGAGAGGTAGCCGCCGGAGGTGTTGTACACGGGTACGGAGTCGCGGTGGGCGCCGAGGAGTTTGGCCAGCGGCAGCCCCGCGCGCCGGGCCTTGAGGTCCCACAGGGCGATGTCGAGCGCGGCGAGCGCCTGGACGGCGACACCGCTGCGGCCCATGGAGGCACCGGCCCAGACGAGCTTGGACCACAGCCGGGAGATGTCGGAGGGGTCCTCCCCCAGCAGTTCGGGGGCGATCTCCTTGGCGTGGGCGTACAGGGCGGGGCCACCGGCCCGCTTGGAGTAGCCGAAGCCGAGGCCGGTGCAGCCGGATTCCGCGGTGGTCTCGGCGAAGAGGAAGGCGATCTCGGTGAGCGGCTTCTGCCGCCCGGTGAGCACCTTGGCGTCCGAGATCGGCGCGTGCAGCGGCAGGTTGACCAGGGAGAGGCGGACGTGGGTGATGCGGTCGGTGGTCGCCTCGCCGGGGGCCTGCGCCCAGGGCTTGCGCGCCACGGCGTCGGCCGGTGCCACGGAGTGTTCGCTGACGGCGGTCACGCCACGGTCTCCTCGGTTGCGCGGGTGGTGGGTGCGGGCGCGGCGGCGTCCGGGTGCGGGCGGGAGACGGGGCAGGCCAGGTGGTAGCCGCGGCCTTCGTAGTCGAAGTCCTCCAGCTCGATGTGGTCCCGGCCGTCCCCGCGGGAGGCGTAGTACGCGCGGATCTCGGTGATCAGGCCGGTCCCTTCGTCGAAGACGTACCACTCGTCGCCGCGCAGGAAGCCGTTCAGGGCGGTCTTGTAGTGGGTCCACTCGATGACGGCCTGATGCGAGGTGGGATCGGTGATCAGGCGGTCGATGGTCCATGCGGAGCCGATCGTCAGCACCAGGCGCCGCCAGTTCTCCGCGATGGTCCGCGCGCCGTGCCAGGGCCCGGACGTGTCCGTCGCGGAACGCCCCGTCGGTGACCACCCCCGTCGCGCCCCGGTGCAGGGCGCGGGTGACCAGCATGTCCCCGGCGGACGCGGCGCTGATGTCGGAGCGGCTGTCGATGACCAGGACCTGGCCGTCGGAGAGGGATTCGACGCCCAGCCACTGGAGGTTGTCCTCCCGGTGCAGGGAGTCGAGGGTGTCGATGTCCTCGCGGGCCGGGATGAACCTCATGGTGAACGCCTCGCCGACGAACCCGGCGAGGTCCGGGTTGAGGGCGCGCACCCCGACCAGGAACTGCTGGCGCAGGCCCAGGGCGAACAGCCGGGTCGCGAGGGTGGCGGTCGAGACCCGGGAGAACTTCTCGCGGACCTCCGGGGCAAGCGGCGGGAGCTTGCTGTCGTAGGCAGCGGCCATGCGATCACTCCTGTTAGGGGGAAGCATCGAGACACCTTCACGTCTCATTGGATAGTGCACTGTCCCACTGAATGAACAGTAGAAACCCAGCAAGGGGCTTCCGGGGCACACAAGGGCCCGGTAATCTCATTCATTGGGATTTACCGAGGTCGCGCGTCGGGTGGCGAACTCGCGTGTCGGGCGACGGAGAGCGGGAGACACTTTCACCATGGAGACAGCAGGCGACACGGCGTCGGCCGCCCGGCCCGGCGGCTCGGAGCGCGGCCCGGGGGCGCTGGACCGCGGCCTGGCGATCCTCGACCATCTCTCACGAGCCCGCAGCTGCACGACGGCCGAGCTGGCCCAGGCGCTCGGGCTGTCCCGCTCTACGGCGTACCGCCTGGTCGAGCGGCTGCGCGCCCAGGACTGGCTGAGCCTCGACCCGGTGACCGGACACCTGCGGCTCGGGCCCGCCGCGATGCGCCTCGCCAACGCCGCCGTCGCCGCCACCAGCCTGCTGGACGCGGCGACCCCGGCCCTTCGTACGCTGGTCGACCTCACCCAGGAGACGGTCAGCCTCGCCGTCCCCAACGGCCTGTCGATGGTGTTCATCCATCGCGAGCGCGGACCGCGCCCGGCCGCCGTCACCGCCGAGCTGGGCTCGTCCCGCCCCATGCACATCACCTCCCTGGGACGCGCCTATCTCTCGGCGCTGCCCGAGCCCCGCCTGGAGGAGATGCTGGTCGAGCTGGTCCGCGACGCCGGGTCCCCGGTGAGCGCGGCGACCGTCTCCGAGCTGCACGCCGAGGTGGTGCGCACCCGGGAGCGCGGATACGCCCAGGACATCCGCGAGTTCGACGGCTCCAGCGCCTGCTGCGGCGCGGCGGTGTACGACCACACGGGGCTGCCGGTGGCCGCGATCAGCGTGGCGGGCGTGGCGGAGCGGATGGAGCCGTCCATCGCCACGTACGGGCCGGTGGTGGCGAAGGTGTGCGCCGACCTCTCGGCCGTGCTCGGGTACGTACCGCCGCGGGACTGACCGCCCGGGCGAGCCGCGCCCATGGGCCCGTGGGCGTACGGTCGCCGCCTCGCGCCGCGTCACGCCTTCGCCACCACCGGATTGGTCAGCCGACCGACCCCTTCGACCTCCGAGACCAGTCCCCCAGCTCACGCAGATCCGGGACAGCCAGATCTTCGCGCCGAACCGCGCCATGAGCAGGTTCGAGGGGACCTCGCACAGCATGTACGTGATGAAGAACAGCCCGGCGCCCAGGCCGTACGCGGCCGCGCCGATCCCGAGGTCGGCCTCCAGGTGTTCCTGCGCGTAGCCGATGTTCGAGCGGTTGAGCTGGTTGCACATCATCATGACCGCGAAGACCGGCACGACGCGCCGGAGGATCTTGCTCGCGGCCGTATGCGTGGCGGCGTCCGGTGCGTTCGGTGAGGCGGGCGACGGCGGCGAGTTCCGGCCACGCCGTCCGCTCAACCGCGGTTGAGCGCAGGGCTCCAGCGAGTGCCCCTTGTTCGCACCAGTCGGGAGTGATGTCCTGAGACAGCACCAAACGTCTTTGTCTGAGCCAAGCCTCGCCGAGTGGCCGCGTCCGGAGGAAGTGACCTTGACACTGGAGGGCGCTGCCCCGACTGGCCCCCGCGGTTCCGAGCGTGCCGGTGCCCGCCCTCCGTTACCCGACGGCTGGCCTCTGCGCAGCTTCCTGGGCAGGCTGCGGGACTGCGTCCGGGCGGACATGCTGCAGATCGGGACCCGCCGCCGCTTCTCGCCGGAGGACATCCTCATCCAGGAGGGCGACCGCACCCAGTACGTGGTCCTGCTGCACTCCGGGTTCGCCAAGGTCACCGCCCAGCTGGAGAACGGCCGTGAAGCCCTGCTGGCGATCCGGGCCGGTGGCGACATCGTGGGCGAGATGGCCGCCCTGGACGACGCTCCGAGATCGGCGACGGTCACCGCATGCGGTGAGATCTCGGCCAGTGTCGTGGAATACGAGGACCTGCAGCGCTTTCTCCACCGCCACTCCGACGCCGCGATCACGCTCACCGGCATGGTCATCGAGAAGCTGCGCTGGGCCAACCGCCGCCGGGTGGAGTACGGCGGGCTTCCCGTCAAGGCACGGCTTGCCCGGGTGCTGTCGGAGCTCGCGGTGTCGCACGGCCATCAGGTGCGCCGGAGTCTCGTCATCGGTGTCGCCCTGAGCCAGCCGGAACTGGCCGCACTGACCGGCTCCTCGGAAGTCACCGTCCACAAGGCGCTCAGAGAGCTGCGCCAAGAGCGGCTGCTCGACACCGGCTATCGCCGCATCACGGTGCTCGACCTGGCGGGTCTCCGTCGGACCGCGGGCCTGCCCGACCCCTCATCCGGCCCTCCGCGGAAACCGTATTAGTACGGCTTTCGCCATGTTCCCCACGGTCTGCTTGCACAGTTGATGCCCGGCTCGCGGAAGCGGGTCCACATCCGTCACTTCACCAGACAGGTGTCGCATGGCATCACAGAACACCATCACGCGCCATCTCTGTATGGCCGCCGACGTGGAGCGGTACAGCAGGCTGGACATCCCGCAGCAGGAGCGGACGCAGGCCGAACTCGTCGCGGTGCTCGACAGAGCGGCGGGCATGAGCGGCCTGGACAGGCTGTCCTGGACCCGACAGCCGCAGGGCGACCAGGAGTTCGCCGTACTGCCCCTCGGCACTCCGGAGCAGATCGTGCTCGGTGAGTTCGTCAGGAATCTCACGGTCGCCCTCGGGGAGTGCAACGCCCATCGTCCGCGGAAGCAGCCGATGCGGCTTCGGCTGGCCGTGGACATCGGGGTGGCCAGGACCGCGGCGCTCGGACACAGCGGTCCCGCACCCATAGCCGTGGCCCGTTATCTGAACGCACCCCCGCTGAAGTCCGTGCTGAACGGGACCCGCACCACGAGCCTGGCCGTCATCGTCTCGGACCGGCTCTACCAGGACGTCGTCCAGCAGCGCGGCCACGGGCTGGACCCGGACGAGTACATCAAGGTGCATGTGCGCCACGACGAGTTCGCCGGATACGGGTGGATCCAGATCCCCGAACACAGCACGGCCGAGATCCGCGGCCTCACCCTCAACGGTCACCCGGTGCCGGGCACCGCGGACGGAAAGCAGGAGGACCCCCGCATGAACACGCCCGAAGCCATCGCGGCGCTGGCCGGTAGCGCTGTCGTGGGCGCCATGGCCACGGACGCCTGGGCCTTCGTACGGAACCGGTGCGCCGCCCTGCTCGGCCACCACGCGCCCGAGGAGCGGCGGACGGTCCTGGACCTGTTCGACGGCTTCGACCGGTGCCTCGCCACGGTGGAGGGCGCACAGCACGACAGCCTCGCCGCCATGTTCACCGACCAGGCCACCACCGCCCTGGCACGCATCGCGGCACTCTCCGACGCGGCGGCCGACGAGGTGCGGACCCTCGCCGAGGCAGCGGAGTCCGCGCGTACGGAGAGCCCTGCCCAGAACACCATCAGCGTCCGCGATGTGCGGGCCAAGGGGGACTTCATCCTGGGCGGCCGCGACACCAAGGTCTACAAGGGAGGACAGCGATGAACTTCGGCAGCGATCAGCCCGAGGGCTTCGAAGAGGCCGCGTTCCGGAGGATCACGGTCGACCGCCCGTCCGCGGGAAGGGACGTGATGGTGGCGGGCCGCGACCTCGTCATCAAGCACATCGTCTCGGGGCTCGCCCTGCTGCGCCCCCACCCCGTCGACCGCGGCCTCATCCTCCGCACACCGCTCTTCGTCCCACCGTCCATGGGGTTCGGTGGGCCGGTACCGGAGCCGTTCCCTGTCGCCGACCCGACCGAAGGCAGTGTCATCGCGCTCCTGGGCAAGGAGTCCTCGGGGCGCCGCACCACGGCGCTGGACATGCTCGACGTGGCTCTGGCCGACAAGAACCAGGACATCGTCGAGCTGTACCCGGACTGGGAGAAGCCCGACGCCGACCGCATCCCCTGCGAGCCCCACACGGGATACCTGCTCAACCTCGCCGGGGTCAGGGAGCCGCTCGACAAGGAGTTCCACGACCGGCTCGCCGAATACGCCATGCGGGCGCTCACCACCGGCACCCTCCTGGTCGTCGTCGCCACCCCGCGCGTCTGGAACAGCACCGCCATGAACAGCCGGACCTCACCGGTGAGGGTCATGGAGATGGACCCGCCCTCCGCGCTGGAGGTCGCCCGTCGGCGGATCGAGGCCGACCCCGAGCGGGCCGGACGCGCCTCATGGCTCACGGACAACTCCAGTGTGTTCGCGGGTCTGCTGCGCGGCGGCGAGCCGCCTGCCGAGGCCGTACGCCTGGCGCATGTCGTTCTGCGCGCGAAGGGCCCCGGGGACACGGATGCGCTCGATGGGTTCAAGGGCTGGAAGCACAAGCTCACCGACTGGTTCGGCTCCACCGACCCGGAGGCGCCGGAACGGCGGGCCCTGCAGATCGCCGCCTCCTTCCTCGACGGTGCCGGTGCCCGTACGGTCCTCGACGCCGCCGATGCCCTCCTGGCCGACCCGGAGATCCACTGGCCGGTGCGGCAGGGCGGTCCGCTGGGGGGTGCGGGCGGCAGCCAACGCTGCACCGACGCCGGACTCGACTACGGGCCGGACGGCACCGTCTCCATCACCAAGCATCACCCGGGCATAGACCGGGCGTTGCTCGGGCACGTCTGGCGGGAGCGGCCGCAACTCGTGCCCGTCCTCACCCGCTGGCTCTCGGCGGTCAGCCAGCCGCAGGGCATCGCCGACAGCTGCCTGCCCAGGCTCGCCGGGGTCCTGACGACGCTGGCCGAGTCCGAAGGGGCCGATGTCGTTCTCGGCCTGACGCAGGACTGGCTGCGCAATCGAAGCGTCCGCTACACGCAGCTCGCGGTCGACGTGCTGGACCAACTCGCGGTCAACCCCGTTCTGGGACCGGAGGTCCGCAAGGTCCTCGCTCAATGGGCTCAGGGCACCAACTCGCCCGAACGCCAGCTGGCCGTCGCACGGGTGTGCGGGAAGAAGCTGGTCCGTGAGTACACCAGCGTCGCCCTGACCAGGCTGAAGTACGTGCTGGAGAGCACCTGGAAGAAGAAGGCGCGGACGGCCGAGGACGAGGAGGTACGCGCGGTGGCGCTGGCCACGCTGAAGTCCCTGCTGGGCGACGCCGATCTCTCGGCGCGGGTGCTGAAGACGCTCGTCGACTGGACCACGCCGGAGAAGAACGCGTCGGAGAAGGGGGAGTTCAGCCGCACGGCCTTCCTCGATGTGTTCGCTCTGGACGATACCGATTCCGCCGCGTCTCCGGTCTCCCTCCTCCTCACCGCGGAGGCGGAGCACGGCCAGGCCGTCCGGGAGCTGCTCCGCGAGGGCTGGCAGGCCACCTGGCACCGCCCTGAACTGCGCGGTCGCGCGTCGGACGTCCTCGGTCGGTGGTGCGACGCGGCCGAAGCCGGTGAGCTGCCCGGGGACGCCGTGGAGGAAGTCGTCGCGGTCATTTTCGCGGCCCAGGCCGATGTGATGGGCGGTGAACTCGACCGGCTCATCGCCGGGACGGCTCCGTTCCGCTCCCAGCTGCGTATGCGGCTGATCGAGGTTGTCAGGGAAACGGCGACCCGCCCCGCGACGTCCACCGCTCACAGCGCCGCATGAGGCCGCGTCTCTTCCGTCGGCGGGCCGCCGGTTCCGCCGGGCGGGAGGCCAGCCCCTTCGGGAGGGCCTTCTCCGCCCGGCTGCCCAGCGCGGACCACGGTCTCTCTTTCGATGTGCGCTTCGCCTACGACTGGGCACCGGAGGCATCGCACCGGGCTCCGCTCCTCCACGGCGACGCGGTGGCGCGGTCGCTGCTGACGGATCACGCCGCAAAAGCCCTGCGCACCTGCCCCGTCCTCATGGCCGAGACCGCGGAGACCGCCGTCAACCGCGCGCTCAGCGAGGAGATTCGCGACGATGAGCGGCTGCGCGTGACGGGCCGGGGCACGGTGACCGTCGGGGAGGACACGCTGCTGGCCGCACGCCGCCGGAACGAGGCCGCCGAACGGCACCGCGTCGAGGGGGCAGCCCACGTGGCACGCCTGGAAGTGCTCCGCGACCTCCTGCTCGACGGCGGACTCGGCCTGGTGTGGTGGCTCGACAGATACGCGGACCTGCAGTTCTCCGCCGGAGACCCGAAGGCCAAGACGGAGTCGGTCATCGCGGCCTTCCGACTCGTGACCGACGCGCTGCATGCCGATGCGGCCCTCGGCCGACACGATGAGAACGCCCTGATGAGAGCCCGATTCGAGGAACTGCTCGGTGCCTTTCACGAGCCGGGCACCAGAGCGCGCGCGATGGATCTCCTGGAGACCGTCCTGAGCTTCCTCGCGCCCGAACCGGCGTCCCCGGAGCGGACGGAGACCGCTTTCACTTGATCCAACGGGTACCACCGCTGGACTGTTCTCCCGTGCATGGTGGATGATCCAGCACGATCAGCGGGATCACGCGGGATCCAGGGGATCCAGGGGGAGGAAAAGTGACCGTGGTGAGAGAACACATGGTGAGCGAACGATCAGACGGGTTGCGTTCGCCCCGCACCCTCTCCGCCGTCTCGGCGGTGCTCACCGGGACGATGGCGCTGTACATCGCGCTCGTGGCGTTCGGCAACATCACCGACTTCGGCACCAACCAGCAGTTCGTGCGGCATGTCCTGGCGATGGACACGACGTTCAAGGACGACGACCTGATGTGGCGGGCGATCACGTCGACCGCGCTGCAGGACGCCGCCTACATCGCCATCATCGTCTGGGAGACCGTCGCCGCTCTCGTCCTCATCGCCGCGACGGCCATGTGGTGCATGAGCCTGCGTGGTGACGGAAGCGGCATCCGGCGGGCCCGACGGGCGGGCACCGTCGGGCTGTTGATGCTGATGCTGCTGTTCGGCGCCGGGTTCATCGCCATCGGCGGCGAGTGGTTCTCCATGTGGCAGTCGAAGAGCTGGAACGGGCTGGACGCCGCCACCCGCGTCTTCCTGCTCTCCGGGATCGTCCTGCTGCTCACGCACCTGCCCTCAGCCTCGGCCGGGCGGGCCGAACCCGCCCCCGAGAGCTGAGCGAAGCGTCGCGGCGGCGGGAGCGTCGCCGTCCAGGAAACCGAGGAGTTCGGCGCGGGTCGGCCCGGTGGCGGGCCCGCGCCGGGTGACCGCGAAGGCGGCCGCCGCGTTGGCGCCCCGTACGGCGTCGAGCGGGGTCAGCCCGCTGCCCAGGAGGGCCAGGAACGCGCCGGTGTGGGCGTCGCCCGCGCCGTTGCTGTCGACCGCGGTCACCTGACGGCCGGGGACGTGCACGGGCTCGCCGCCGGGCGGCAGGAGCAGACAGCCGGCCGCGTCGGCTCGTACGATCACCCCGGTGTCCGGGCCCAGCCGGGCGGCGAGCGCGGCGGCGGTCCGGCGGGCGTCGTCCAGACCGGTCAGCAGCCGCCCCTCGCGCTGGTTGCAGCTGATCCAGTCGCAGCGCGCCAGGGCCACGCTCAGCACGTCCTCGGGAATGTCGGAGACCAGCGGCCCCGGGTCGAGGAAGACCCGCGCGTCCGCAGGCAGCCGCGCGATGAGCCGGGCCAGGACCGGGCCGCCCGCGGGGTGGGCGAGACCGTACCCGGAGATCTGCACCAGGTCGCCGGGGAGCAGCGCGGCGAGCACCACCGCCGTGTCGGCCTCGGTCAGCCGGGCCTCCGCGCCGAGGCTGGTGGCGAAGGTCCGCTCGCCTTCGTCGTCGACGAGGGCGATGCAGAAGCCGGTGTCGGTGTCCGGCAGCGGCGGCAGCAGCACCTCGATGTCCTCCCGCGCGAGGTCCGCGCGCACCCGGTCCGCGAACGGCCCCGAGCCATGGCCTCCGGCGTAGACGGCGGGCAGGCCGAGGCGGCGGGCGGCGGCGAGGACGTTGAAGCCGCCGCCGGTGACGAAGGTGGTGTCCGTGGAGACGACGTCGCCACCGCGTTCGGGCAGTGCGGGAACCCGCATGACCAGGTCGACGATGGCGTTGCCGACCAGCACCAACCGGCTCATGCGTGCTCCTGTGCGGTCGGCTCGGGCAGCGTGTGCGGCTCGTCGGACACATCGGAGACGCCGGAGCGCTCCGTGGCGCCGCCCCATCGCCGCAGCACCGCGTAGAGGCCCGCCGCGAGGGCGAGGGTCACGACCCAGCCCAGGCCGTTGGTGCCGACCCAGGTGTCGGAGAGCGGTCCGGCGAACCAGATGTCGGTCGCGCCGGTGGCGGCCTCGGTGAAGAGCAGCCCGACCACGATGGCCACCAGCCACGCGGCCAGCGCGGACCAGCGGACGCCGCCCCGGAACCAGTAGCGGCTGGTGCGGCCGACGTCCATCAGCGCCGCGCGGTCGTAGGACTGACGGAGCAGCAGGTCGACCGCGAAGACCCCCACCCAGGCGGTGATGGGCACGGCCAGGAGGGTGAGGAAGGTGATGAACGGGCCGTAGAAGTCCTTGGCGATGAGGATGAAGTAGATGCCGCCCGCGAAGGTGACGACCACGTCCAGCCCGACCGCCACGGTGCGCCGGACCCGTATCCCCAGGGTGATCATGGTGAGCCCGGCGGAGTACACGGACAGGTGGTTGGAGAGCAGAAGTCCGCCGAAGGCCGCGATCAGATACGGGATCGACATCCACGAGGGCAGCATCGCGTTGATGGCCGAGACCGGATCGGCGGCCGAGGCCAGGTCCGGCTGCCCCGCCGCGAGCAGCGAGCCGAGCGAGATGAGCACGACCAGCGGGATGCCCGCGCCGAACGCGGAGGCGGCCACCAGTCTGCGGCCGGGGATCCGCCGCGGCAGGTAACGGGCGTAGTCGGCGCCCGCGTTGGCCCAGCCGATGCCGGTGCCCGCGGCGATCATCCCGGTGCCCACGACCATCGCGCTCACCGGTCCGGCCGGGGCCTGGAAGACCTTGTGCCAGGCCACGGTGGCCGCGAGGAAGGCGATAACGACGAGGTTGAGCACGCCGAAGACGTAGGTGGCCCACTTGTTGATCCACATGATGGTGGCATGGCCGAGACCGCTGATCAGCAGGGTGCAGCCGATGAAGACCAGCAGGCAGATCACGGTGAGGACGGCGTTCTGGCGTACGCCGAACGCCACGTCGAGCAGGGCCAGCAGGGCGAAGGCGGCCGTGGTGGTGTTGATGGTCTCCCAGCCGAGACGGCTCAGCCAGGTGATCAGGGTGGGGCCCGCGTTGCCGCGCACGCCGAACACCGCGCGGGAAAGGGTGAGGGCGGGCGCGCCACCGCGTTTGCCCGCGATGCTCAACCCGCCCACCAGGGCGAACGAGCCGAACGAGCCGAGGACGGCCACGAGAGCCGCCTGCCAGATGTTCAGGCCGCGGAAGCTGACGAGGGCGGCGCCGAGCGGCAGCCCCAGAATGCTGATGTTCGCCGCGAACCACGTCCAGAACATCTGCCCTGCGTGGCCGTGGCGCTCGGTGTCGGGCACCGGCTCGATGCCGCGTGTCTCCACCGCGCCGACGCGGTCGTCCTGCGAAGCGGCCATGGTCGTACCTGTCTTTCTGTGCGGGACTGCGGGCCGTCCGCGCCGCCCCGGGGACTGGGCGGCACGGGACCGGCACGTGGTCACCCGGCTGCGGCGGCCCGCAGCGCGAGGAGGGAGGTGGCCAGCGGCTCCAGATCGAGGCCGTTGACGGAACGGAGGGTGGCGAGCGCGTCGGCGGGGAGGGCCGAGGCGCCGCTGAGGGATCCGGCGACCGCCCCGGCGATGGCACCGATGGTGTCGCAGTCGCCGCCGAGGTTCGCCGCCAGGAGGCAGGCGCGCCACGGTTCGCCTTCGGCCAGGGCGAGCACGGCGAAGGCCGCGGGCACCGACTCCTGGCTGGCCACGCTGGTGCCGACGAGGTCGTTGATGCGGTCCAGGGCCCGCTCCTCGGGCAGGCCGCGGACCAGGTCCACGGCCCATTCGATACGGGCCGCGATGGCGGCGCCGTACACCCAGTGGCCGCGCTCGGCACCGGCCGCCGCGGCCGTGATCGCCGCGGCGAACACGTCCTCCAGACCGCCGCCGCCGACGCCACGGCTCACCGCCGCGCCCACGGCCGCGGCGGAGGCGATGCCGAGGGTGGTGTCATGGGTGACCCGGCAGGCCGCCGCCACGTGGTCGACGAAGGTTTCGAGCGGCTTGTCGGGGAAGGCGACGCCGACCGGGGTGATCCGCATGGCGGCGCCGTTGGTGGCGCCCGACCGGCCCGCCTCCTCGGGCGGCACACCGCGCGAGACGGCCTCCAGGGCGGCCTTCGTGGAGGGGCCGAGCAGGTCGTACGAGCCCTTGGCCTTCATGGCGCGCTCCCACTCCAGCAGCTCCCTGGCGAGCCCCAGCGGGTCGATGCGTCCGTTGCCCTCCACCAGCAGGCGGCCCACGATGACGGCCTGATCGGTGTCGTCGGTGACCGACCCGGCGGGCATTCCGGCGCTCACCGGATTGTCCGCCGGGCCCGGTTCGAACCCGGTCACGGTGCCGAACCGGGCGACGATCGACCGCCGGGGCATGATCTGGGTCGGCATGCCGAGGGCATCGCCCAAGGCCAGGCCGTACAGGGCTCCGAGTGCGCGGTCGTGCTGGTCGTTCATCAAGACTTCCTGGTGTGGGTACGGAGTGGTGGCGGACGGACGGCGGTTCACCGGGGCGGCTCGCCGAAGCCGAGGTGCAGTTGGAAACGGGCGGGGTCCAGCAGGCTGGTGACGTGTTCGGCGACGCGGCCGTCGGCCCCGCGGCTGACCCTGCGGGTACGCAGGAACAGGTCCCCCTCGGCGCGCCGCAGCAGGGCCGCCTCGTCGGCGTCCAGCCCGGCAACGGACGCCCACTCGTCGCCGTGGGTGGCCCGTACCCCCGCCGCGGCCAGGGTCTTGGTCAGCGAGCCGTCGACGAGTCCGCGCAGCGGCACCTCGGCGAGGGCCGGAAGCAGCGGGACCCTGCTGCGCTCCAGCGAGACGGGGATGCCCTCGGGCAGGATCCGCAGCCGGTCCAGCGCCAGGAACTCGGCGCCCTCGATGCCCAGCTCCCCGGCCAGCGGGGCATCGCGCACCGCCTCCAGGCGCAGCACCTCGGTGGTGATCCGGGCCCCCTGGTCGGCCAGGGCCCTGGTCCAGCCGAGCCGGTTGTCCAGCAGGCCGCCGTCGAAGGTGACGAACGAGCCGACTCCGGCGTGCGTGGAGATCAGTCCCCGCTTGCTCAGCTCGTCCAGCGCCTGCCGGACGGTGTTCCGGCTCACCGCGAAGCGCCGGGTCAGCGCATGCTCACCGGGGAGCCTGCTGCCCGGCTCCAGAGCGCCGCTGTGGATCTCACGGGCCAGGACACCGGCGATGCGCTGATGCTTGAGGACCTGTTCAGTCATGTCCAGAAGCTAGCCATACCTGTCCAGTCCTGTCTAGTGCCTGGCATGGATCCCGTGGCCTCAGCCCCGGCTCATCCAGCGCTCCAGGCCCGCGGCGTCCAGTGGCAGGCCGGCCGAGAGCACCTCGGCGCCGTCGGGGGTCACCAGGAGGTCGTCCTCGATGCGTATCCCGATGCCGCGCAGCTCAGGCGGGGCCTTCAGGTCGTGGGCGTGGAAGTACAGGCCGGGTTCCACGGTGAGCACCATGCCGGGGGCCATCTCCGCGCCCTGGTACGCCTCGTACGAGGACTGGGCGCAGTCGTGCACGTCGAGGCCGAGGTGGTGGCCGATGCCGCAGACCAGCCAGCGGCGGTGGTGCTGGCCGCGGTCGGAGAGGGCCTCGTCGACGGAGACCGGGAGGAGCCCCCAGTCGTGGAGGCCATGGGCGATGACCTCCATCGCGGCCCCGTGGAAGTCGGTGAAGCGCTTCCCGGGGCGCACCTGGGCGAGCGCCGCGCGGTGGGCCTTCTCGACCAGGTCGTGGACCTGGGTCTGCGCGGCGGAGAAGCGGCCGGAGGCGGGGAAGGTGCGGGTGACGTCGGCGGTGTAGAGGTCACGGGTCTCGACGCCCATGTCGAGCAGGACCACGTCGTCGGGGCGGACCGGGCCGTCGCACCGCACCCAGTGCAGGGTGGGAGCGTGTGCGCCGCTGCCGACGATGGTGGCGTAGCCGGGGCCGTTGCCGTAGGTGCGGGCGTGGCGTTCGAAGGTGCCTTGCAGCCAGCGTTCGCCGGGGCCTTCGAGGGCGGTGGGGAACTCCGCGACCACGGCGGCGAATCCGGAGACGGTCCGGTCGACGGCCTCGCGGAGCCGGGCGATCTCCCAGTCGTCCTTGATCATGCGCAGTTCGGCGAGGGTGCGCTCCAACTCGGCCGAGGGCTTGTGGTGGTCATCGGTGGTGAGGGGCCCGGTGATCAGCGGGTCGGCGAGCGCCGTCAGCGCGGCCTCCAGCTCACCGGCCGGGCGGACCTCCAACTGGAGCGCCCCCGCCCAGTCGCCCGGGCCGGGGGCGGCGCCGACCCACAGTTCGCCGTACGCGGCGTCGGAAAAGAATCCTGGCTCGCCGGGGTGGGCCGGGGACGGTAGGTACAGGGTCGCGTCGTGTCCGGTGCCCGAGGGCCGCAGGACGAGGACGGCGTCCTCGGCCGCGCAGCCGGTGAGCCAGAAGAAGTTGCTGTCCGGGCGGAAGTCGTACCGGGTGTCGTTGCTGCGTACGGGGGCGCTGCCACTGGCCACGACGACGGCCCGGCCGGGGAACGCCGCGCCGAGCCGGGCGCGGTGTGCGGCGGCGGCCTCGGGCGCGCCGGGGGCGGTGGGGGGTGTGCGGTCGGGGGTGGCCCAGCCCTGGGCCATGTACGTGGTGAAGCCGGGGATGTCGCCGAGCCTGGGCAGCCGGGGGTCCGGCTCGGTGGGGACGGGCCCGGACCGGCCGGGTGCGGCGATCGTCCGGTCGGTCTCACGGTCGCGGTCGCGGTCGCGGTCAGCCATGGGTGGTGCCTCCTAGGTCGCTCGCTCGGTCGTCGCCGGACCGTCCAACGGCGGTGCGGGCGCGGCGGGTTCGGTCCCATTCCGGGTCGATGCGGGGAATCGCGGCCAGCAGGGTGCGGGTGTACGGGGCCTGAGGGTCGGCGAAGACCCGTGCGCACGGGCCCGTTTCCACGATGCGCCCCTCGTTCATGACCGCCACCCGGTGCGCGATGCGGCGCACCACTGCGAGGTCGTGGGCGATGAAGAGGTACGCGAAGCCGCTCTCGCGCTGGAGCCGTCGCAGCAGGTCGAGCACCTGGGCCCGGACCGAGACGTCCAGCGCGGAGACGGCTTCGTCGCAGATGACGAGCCGCGGGCCCACGGCGAGCGCCCGGGCGATGCCGATGCGCTGGGCCTGCCCGCCGGAGAACTGCGCGGGGTAGCGCTGGGAGTGGTCGGGGTCGAGCCCGACCCGCTCCATCAGCTCCTTGGTCAGGGCGCGTCGGCCGCCCCGGGGCGCGATGCCCTGGTAGTCCAGCGGCGCCATGAGGATGCGTTCCACGGTGTGCCGCGGATTGAGCGAGGAGTACGGGTCCTGGAAGACGACCTGGACTCCCCTGCGGAACCGGGCGAGCGCGGACCCCGTGGCCCGGGTGACGTCCTCGCCCGCGAACTCCAGGCTGCCGCCCGTCGGTTCCATCAGCTTCGCGGCCATCCGGGCGGTGGTGGACTTCCCGCTGCCGGACTCCCCGACGACGGCGAGGGTCTCCCCCGCGCGGATGTCGAAACTCACCCGGTCGACGGCGGTGAACGCGACCCGGCGGCCGAGCACTCCGCCGGGGCCGCGGCCGGTGAAGGTCTTGGTCAGCTCCCGTGCCCGCAGCAGTGGTTCGCTCACGGACGCACCTCCACGTCGTCGTCGATGCGCGGCACGCTCTCCAGCAGCGCCCGGGTGTACGGATGGTGCGGGTCGGAGAAGATCCGCTCGGCCTCCCCGTACTCGACCGGGTCGCCCTCGCGCATCACCAGGATCCGCCGCGCGAGGGAGCTGACGACGGCCAGATCGTGGGTGATGAAGACCATCCCGGTGCCGGTCCGCTCCTGGAGCCCGGCGAGCAGCGCCAAGATCTGCGCCTGGACGGTGACGTCGAGCGCGGTCGTCGGCTCGTCGGCGATCAGCAGGGACGGGGAGCAGACGAGCGCCATGGCGATCATGACGCGCTGGCGCTGCCCGCCGGAGAACTGGTGCGGGTAGTGGGACGCCCGTCGCTCGGGGTCGGGGATGCCCACCTGCGTCAGCGCCTCGACGGCCACGGCCCGGGCGGCCTTCCGCGAGCCGCCGCGGTGCGCCCGGTATGCCTCCTCGATCTGGAGGCCCACCGTGTAATAGGGGTTGAGCGAGGACAGCGGGTCCTGGAACACCATGGAGATCCCGTCGCCCCGGATCCGGCGCAGCTCGCGGTCGGGGCGGCCGAGCAGTTCCTCGCCGTCGAGCCGGACGCTGCCGGATGTCCTCGCGCCGCGCGGCAGCAGCCCCATGACGGCGAGACTGGTCATGGACTTGCCGGAGCCCGACTCTCCGACGATGCCGAGGGTGTCGTCCCTGTCGACGGTGAAGGACACGCCCTTGACGACGTCGACGGGACCGCGGGCGGTGGGCAGGGTGACGGTGAGATCTTCCACGACGAGGAGCCCCGGGCGTGCACTCATCGGATCCTCACTCTCGGGTCCAGGGCGGTGTAGACGAGGTCCACGACCACGTTGCCGACCACCACGAAGAAGGCCGCCAGCAGCGTGACCGCCATGATCACCGGCTGGTCGTTCTTCGCGATGGAGTCGGCGGCCAGCTTCCCGATGCCGCCCAGGCCGAAGACGGTCTCGGTGATGAGGGCGCCGCCGAGCAGCCCCGCGAAGTCCATCCCGAAGAGGGTGGTGACGGGGGTGAGCGCGGGCCGGAGCGCGTGGCGGCGCAGCACGAGGGGCCGCTTGAGCCCCTTGGCCCTGGCGGTGCGCAGGAAGTTCTCGGACAGCGTCTCGATCACCTGGGTGCGCGTCAGCCTCGCGTACAGGCAGGCATATCCGGCCGCGAGCACCATCCATGGCATCAGATACGACTGGAACCACCGCGCCGGATCGTCGGAGAAGGCGATGTCCGAGGGGAACGGCAGCCATTCGAGCTTGACGACGAGTACGTACTGAAGGACCAGGGCGAGCACATAGTTGGGGACGCTGATGCCGCCGAGGGCCAGTGCCATCGCGCCGCGGTCCCACCAGGTCCCCTGCCGTACGGCGCTGAGCAGCCCGGCGGTCACCCCGACGAGCAGCCACAGCACCGCGGCGCCGACGGCCAGGGTGGCGCTGACCGGCAGCCGTGCGGTGATCATGGACCAGACGGACTCGTCGGTCTGGAAGCTGTAGCCGAGGCACGGCGCCGGGCAGTGGACGAGCGTGGCGCCCGAGCCGTAGTCGCGCCCGGCGAAGATCCCGCCGAGGAACGCCCCGAACTGGCTCAGGAAGGGCCGGTCGAGGCCGAGTGCCTCGCGGATGGCGCCGATCCGTTCCTCGGTGCAGGTCTTGCCGCAGATCATCACCGCGGGGTCGGGCGAGAGCTGGAAGAAGATGAGGTAGGTGAACAGACAGACGGCGAAGAGGATGAGGACGACACCGGCGAGCCGTCCCACGAGGTAGCGGATCATCAGGCGGCCGCCTCCCCCTCGTCGATGGCGTGCCGCAGCCGGTCCCCGAGCACGGTCAGGGACAGCACGGTGAGGAAGAGGAAGGCACCCGGGATCACGAAGTACATCGGGTCGACCTGGTACCAGCTCACCGAGTTCGCGATCATCTGGCCCCAGGACGGGGTGGGCGGGGTGATGCCGACGCCGAGGAAGGACAGCCCGGCCTCGGTGCCGATGTAGCCGGGCACGGCGAGCGTGGCCATGACCGTGATCGGGCCGCGCAGGTTGGGCAGGATCTCGCGGAACACCAGGTCGCGGTCGCGGGCGCCCGACGCCCTGGCCGCCTCCACGAACTCCCGGCTCGCCAGCGCCATCGTCTGGCCCCGGATGACGCGGGCGAGATACGGCCAGCCGAAGCCGCTGATGACGGCCACCAGCAGCACCGGCCGGTTTCCCGTCGGCAGCGAGGACAGGATCGCGATCATGAAGATGAGCGCGGGGAACGCCATGAGGAAGTCCATGAGCCGGGAGATCACCTGGTCCACCCACCCCCGGTAGAACCCGGCGAGCATGCCGAGGACGACGCCGAGCACCCCGGTGAGCAGGGTGCAGGACAGCGCGATCAGCAGGGACACGCGGGCGCCGTGGACGATGCGCGCGAGGATGTCCCGGCCGTTCTGCGGTTCGACGCCGAAGAGGTGCTCGGAGCCGATGCCCCCGTACGAGCCCCTGGGCACCCCGCCGAGGCTGGTGTCGATCGCGGTGGAGTCGAAGGCGTACGGGCCCCGGCCGGTGAGCGCGGTGATCAGCGGGGCGCACAGGGCCACCAGGCAGAGCAGCCCGAGGAACCCGGCGGCGGCCACCGCGGCGCGGTCGCGCCGCAGCGCGCCGACGATGCGGCGGCCCGAGGTCAGCGGTGCCACCGGGCTCTTGGCCAGGCCCTGGGCCTCGGCGTCCGGGAGCGGTGTGCCGACGACGCTCATCAGGACTTGTCCGGGGCCGCGAGGCCGACGGAGACGAGGTCGATGCCGCCGGAGAAGCCCGCGTGGAGGTACGCCCCCGCGATATTGCTCCCGACGACGCCGACGTACTTCTCGTACATCAGGGGCACGACGGGAGCGAGCTTCATGATCTGCTCGTCCAGCTCGCCGTAGGCGGCGTTCTGCTCGTCCACGTCCTTCATTGCGGCGATCGCGTCGATCCGGTCGTTGACGCCCTGGTCGTCGAGCTGCGCAAGGTTCGAGTTGCCCTTGGCGGTGATGTTCCGGCCGTCGAACAGCGGCGGCAGGAAGGTGGCGCCCGACGGCCAGTCCGGGCACCAGCCGGTGATGGCCGCGTCGTGCTGCTGGGAGGGGGTGCCGATGGCCTCGTAGTAGGTGGCGGTGTCGATGGTGTTGAGCTTGACCTTGATCTTCAGCGGAGCCAGCGCCTGCTGGATCGCCACGCCCTGGGCCTGCATGTACGGCTGGGAGCGGATGTCGAGGGTGAGGGTGAAGCCGCCCGGGGGCCCCGCCTCGGTGAGCAGCCGCCGCGCGGCCTCGATGTCGCCCGTGCCGCCCTTGCTGGGGTACGGGTCGTAAGCTTTCCGGCCGACGACGGTCGGCGGCTGGATGGACGTGGCCTGCTGCGCCTTGGCGGTGCCGCCGACGGCGTCGACCTGGGTCGCCTTGTTGACGGCGTACGCGATGGCCTGGCGCACCGCGACCTTGTCGAGCGGCGACTTGGTGGTGTTCAGGCCCAGGTAGGTGGTGCAGCCGGTGAGTCCGGACAGGGTGCGCTTGCGCAGGGCCGGGGTCTGGATCCGGGCGACGGTGGCGGCCTGGATTCCGGCCCCGCCCGCGATGGCGCTGGCGTCGTCGCCCTGGCCCGCGATCATGCGCTCGTCGATCGTGGCGCCGTCCAGGCCGAAGGTCCACGCGAAGTGGTCGGGCAGCGCCTTGCGGACACTGTCCGTGCGGGGGTCCCAGTGCGCGTTGCGGTCCAGCCTCAGCGCGGCGCCGCGCTTGTAGGAGGCGACCTTGTACGGGCCGGAGGCGATGGGCGCGCGGTCGAACTCCCCCTTGCCGCCGGTGCCCTTGGGGAAGGGGACGAAGGTGGGCTGGGCCACGACGCTGCCGAAGTCCGCGTAGGGCCGCTTCAGATGGAAGACGATCGTCCGCGCGTCCGGGGTCCCGATCGTGGGCAGGTCCCCGGAGGCGTACGGGCCCCGGTAGCCGTCCGGGGCGTCGATGAGCTGCCTGGCGTACGGGGAGCCGATGCCGATCTCGGGGTCCCAGGCGCGCGAGACGCCGAACTTCACCTCCGCGCTGGTGATGGGGTCGCCGTTGTCGAAGCGGAGCCCCTTTTTGAGGGTGAACGTCCAGGTCCTGCCGCCGTCGGAGGGGGTCCCGGTGTCGGTGGCGAGGTCGGGCCGGACCGTCGTACCGGCCTTGCCGGGCGCCGCGCCCTGGGTGGTCAGGGTGCGGTAGATGAGGCGGTAGAAGTTGTTGACGCCGCCGTCGAAGCCGCGGGCGGGGTCGAGGTGGGAGAACGCCACGCTGGTCAGGACGCGCACGGTGCCGCCCTTGGCCGCCTTGCCGCCGGGTCCGGCCGCGGCGGAGGCGCCGTGCGGGCCGCCGCCGGAGCAGGCGGCGAGGGCCAGGGCCAGTGAGGAGGTCAGCGTGGCGATCCGGAGGGAGTGCGATCTTTTCACTGTGCCTTCTTTCGGGGCTGGGCCTAAGCGGGGCCACCGATGGGGCGCTGTGTGACATTGCACTGATGCTCGTGACGGTAAAGGGCGGGCGGGGAGTTGCCAAGATGGCCCGTAGTGAACGGAGTTGCGGCCCCCGGCGGGGGCCGGGGGCCGTGGCGGAGAGGGCGGAGGGGTCAGCGGGAGCAGCGCAGGGCGCGCAGGGGGATGGCGTCGCCCATCACCCGCATCCCGGCGTCGTTCGGGTGGAGGTGGTCGCCGCCGTCGTAGGCGGGGAGCATCCGGGTGGGCGCCTCGGGGTCCCGGACGGCCCGGTCGAAGTCCACGACCGCGTCGAACGCGCCGCTGGTGCGGATGAAGGTGTTGACCTGTTGACGAACCGTCTCGTCAACGGCCTCGTACTCCCGCCAGCCCTCGTACGGCATGACGGTCGCCCCGACCACGCAGACGCCGCGCGCATGGGACCTGGCGATGATCTGCCGGAATCCGGCGATCAGTTCATCGGCCGTGGGGCCCGGTGTGGCCTTGATGTCGTTGATGCCCTCCAGCAGGATCGTCGTGCGCACCCCGGCCTGGGAGAGCACATCGCGGTCGAGCCGCTTCAGGGCGCTCTCGGCGGAGCCGTCGGCGAGGACCTTGTTGCCGGAGATGCCCTCGTTGGCCACGCCCTTGAGCCGGGAGCGGGGGTCGGCGAGCAGCCGCCGGGCGAGGAAGTCCGGCCAGCGGCGGTTGGTGTCGGCGGAGGAGGCGGAGCCGTCGGTGATCGAGTCGCCGAAGGCGACGACGGCGCCGGTGCCCGGGCGCGGCCGCACGACGGCGGCGTCGAGGTAGTACCAGGAGGTGATCGCTTGCGTGTACGCGGCGGCGCCCTCCTCGGCGGCGTGGTCACCGGCCGGTGCGACGTACTGGGTCGCGCGGGCTCCCTTGTGGCCGGTCGCGAGGGTGCCCGCGCTGCGTACGTACAGGCTGATCGCGAGGTCGGACTCGGGCCGTACGCCGCCCGGCAGCGGATCGCTGTACACGACGCCGCCCGCCGGTACGGTCACCGACGGGGCGCCGCGGAAGGTCAGCCGCCCGTTGCTGCCGGGCACGAGCGCCGCGCCGGTCGCGCGGACGCCCGCGTAGGCGCGGCCGAAGGTCACCGGCTGGTCGCCGTAGGCGTTGGAGAGCCGGATGCGCAGGTCCCGGCCGCCGACGCTGGTGTGGATGACGAACCGGTAGGTCAGGTCCTGGGTGGCGGTTCCGGCCGGGTAGGCGCTGGAGCCCCAGGTGACGACGGAGGAGCGCGGGGCGGGAGGCGTCGCGGACGAGGTGGCGGCCTGGGCGGCGGAGGACTCGGTTCCGGTGGCCACGACGACGCCGAGGGCGGCGGCGGTCGCGACCAGGATGCCCAGGGCGCGGACGGGTAAGCCAGGTCTCTGCATGATGGGGCGTTCCCTCTCTCGGCAGTTGAGTGATCGGATGAATTGATGCGCATTCCGACCTGCCTGTCGAGAGAGGGCGTAGCACTCCGAAACTTTCGAAGCCCATCAGCTCATATCATCGGATCTATTGACCGCCCCTCAGGTCGGCCCGCACGGCGGCCGCGACGACCTTGTCCCGCTCGGCGCGGCTGAACAGCCCCTCGGACAGCCATGCGTCGGCGAGAGTGCGCACCGCCCGGACGAAGCGGCCGGAGGTCGCGAACGGGGCGTCCTCCCACAGCACATCGAGGAAGGTGAGCCCTTCCCCGCGGGCGCGGTTCGGTACGCCGGAGTCGGTCGCGCCGAACACGACGAGGGGTTCCGCCCGCCTGAAGTAGGCGTGGTACGGGGCGTCGTCGGCGAGGTGGAACGGCGCGAGGGTCAGGCCGTGCGTGGTGAAGTGCATCGGCCGGTCGCCGGGTTCGATCGCGTCGGCGAGGTCGCCCCGGAGGGTGAAGTCCTTGTAGAAGGAGAACGCGCGGAACTCCGTTTCCTCGCTCCGGGCGACCAGCAGGACCGGCCCGTAGAACACCGACTGGACGGCGGGATCGTCCACGGCCCGTTCGATGCGCAGCCGGTAAGGGGCGGAGATCCGGATCCGGTCGCCGCGCCGCCAGTCCCTGCGCAGGGTGAGATAGCTGCCGGGCACCGCCTCGGCCCGCTGCCGGACCCCGTTGACCGTGACGGTGAAGCCTCCCGTGGCCCACGCCGGAACCCGGAGCTTCAGATCGAGCCTCCCCCGGCCCTCGCGGAAGGTCAGGGTGCGGACGCCCTCGGCCGGGTAGTCGCTCGTCTGCTCGATGACGAAGCCCCGCTCCGGCCACCGCAGCGTCGAGGCGAGGGAGAGGTTGACGTACAGCGCGGTGCCGTCGGCGGAGCGGAAGTACACCGAGTCCTGGTACTTGGTGTGGTTCTCCATGCCTGTGCCGCCGCAGCAGGTGCCGGTGTTGTCGTACTCGCGCCGCACCCCGGGGCCCATCCCGACGAAGTACGTGACCTCCGGGCTGGTCGCGGAGGGGGCGTCCCGGCGGGAGGCGAGGATGTGGTTGGTCAGGCCGCGCTCGTAGTAGTCCATGTACGTGGCGTCCGGCTCGCGGAAGAACAGCTGTCTGCTCAGCTTGAGCATGTTGTACGTCGCGCAGGTCTCGGCGTTCTTGTCGTCCAGGGTGGCCGCGATGGCGTTCCGGGCGCGGAACATCTCCCCCTGCCCGGTGCCGCCCAGGCTGTACATCCGGGGGCCCGCGACCATGCCCCAGAAGTTGCGGGCCGCGGCGGCGTACTCGGTCTCCCCCGTGTGGTCGAACAGCCGCAGATAGCCGGTGAACTGGGGGATGTGCTGGTTGGCGTGCTTGCCTTCAAGGGTGTCCCGGTCCTCGGCGCAGGCGCCGAGCAGCGCGGTGTTGTCGAAGCAGCGGGCGGCGGCGAGGTGTTCGCGGCGGCCGGTGAGGGCGTACAGGTCCGCCATCACCTCGTTCATCCCGCCGTACTCACCGGCGATGTAGATGGACCACATCCGCTCCAGCTGGGCCTTCGGCAGGTGGCCGAGGCGGCTGTGCACCCAGTCGCCCATGCGCGAGGCGATCCGCAGGGCCTGCTCGTTCCCGGCCAGGGTGTGCGCGTCGAGCAGACCGCGCATGATCTTGTGGCAGGTGTAGTACGGGGCCCAGATGGTGGGGTACGTGGTGTAGCTCTCCAGCAGGATGAACTGGGTCTCCGGGTACGCCGCCAGATAGCCGGGGTGGCTGGGGCGCGGCGAGCCGTGCTCGGCCAGCGCCTGCTGGCACTCGCCGAGCGCTCCGACCAGATAGTCGAGCTTGGCCTTGAGCGCGGCCTCCCCCGTGTCGGCGCACGCCTGGGCGATGAGGGTGAGGAAGTGGCCGCCGTAGTGGCCGCGCAGATTGCCGTCGGAGGTCTCCCAGCCGCCGGGCGGCCGGGCGCCGCGGGTGTCGAGCCCGGCGTTGGCCCGGAAGACGGCCAGGATGCGGTCGGCCGGATAGGACCGGGCGTAGTCAAGCATCAGATCGCGCTTGTCGCGGAAGACACCGTCGCCGAGCTCCACCTGGTCCAGCGGGAAGGGGCGCACGGACCAGGTGGCGGGGGCGGAGGGCGGCCCGGTCCGGGAGGGCATCGCTGTGGCGTGTGCCTGCGGCAGTGCGTACGCGAACGGGGTAGCCGCCGCGGCTCCGGCCGCCAGCCGCAGCGCGCGGCGGCGGGACGGGGATGGGGATGGGGACATGCTCGGACTCCGATCGTCGGTCCGCCGACGGCGGGCGAGGGATGGGGTGGCGCATGACCTGTGACAGAAAGAAACCGAAAAGGCTTTCAGTGACGTTAGGACCCGACCCATCGGCCGTCAATCCCCTTACCCGGCAAGGGATTTGGCGAGCGGCTGAAACCACGAAGACCTCCTGCGTACACTCTGACCGAAACAACCAGGAGACCGCCCCATGCCCTCGGCCACCGGCCCCTCCCGTTCGCATCCCGCCACGCTCACCGATGTCGCCCGGCTGGCAGGCGTGTCCATCGCCACCGCGTCGAAGGCGCTCAACGGCCGCAGCCAGGTGCGCGCGGAGACCAGACAGCGGGTGATCGAGGCGGCCGAGCGGCTGTCGTTCCGGCCCAATCAGCTGGCCCGCGGACTGCTCGCCGGGCGGACGGGCACCGTCGGTCTGCTCACCAGCGATCTGGAGGGCCGCTTCGGCATCCCCATCCTCATGGGCGCCGAGGACGCCTTCGGGGCGGGCGAGGTCGCGGTGTTCCTCTGCGACGCCCGTGGCGACGCGATCCGCGAGCGGCACCATGTCCGCGCGCTGCTCGACCGCCGGGTCGACGGCCTCATCGTGGTGGGCAGCCGGACCGACCCCCGGCCGTCCCTGGGCCGCGAACTACCCGTCCCCGTCGTCTACGCGTACGCCCCCTCGGACGATCCGGAGGATCTGTCCCTCGTCCCCGACAACGCCGACGCGGGCCGGATCGCCGTCGGCCATCTGCTCGCCTGCGGCCGTACGCGGATCGCGCACATCACCGGCGACGCCGACCACCGCGCGGCGCTGGACCGGACCGAGGGGGCCCGGGCCGCGCTCGCCGACGCCGGTCTCGCGCTCGTCGGCGAACCGCGGTACGGGGAGTGGTCGGAGGGCTGGGGCCGGGCGGCCACCGCGCTGCTGCTCGACCGGCACCCGGAAGTGGACGCCGTCCTGTGCGGCAGCGACCAGATCGCCCGCGGCGTCATGGACATCCTGCGCGAGCGCGGCCACCGGGTGCCGGAGGACGTGGCGGTCATGGGCTTCGACAACTGGCAGGTCCTGACCTCCGCCTCCCGGCCCCCGCTGACCAGCGTCGACATGAACCTGGAGCAGGTCGGACGGGCGGCCGCGCAGGCCCTGTTCGGCGCGATAGCCGGGACCCGGCGCTCGGGGGTCGAGACGCTGCGGTGCCGCGTGGTGATCAGGGGGTCGACGGCGCCGGTCTCCTGAGCGGGGAAGCCGGGCTACCGGGAGGAAGCCTCGTTCCGCGCCCGTGGACTGACCTCGTACAGGTCCAGGATCTCCGGCCGCGGCGCCACGCCGGGACCGCCCGCGGCGACCCACGCGGCGATGTCCTCGGTCGCGGCCGGGTCGTTGACCAGCCCCAGCCACACCGGCCGCGCCCCGGCGGCCCGGCCCTCGGCGGAGGGCTGTACGACGACCACGTTGGCCTGGTCGCACACGTCGAGGCATTCGGAGATCCGCACGGGTGCCACCTGGCGCAGCCGCGCGGTCTGGGCCGCGTGGTCGACGCGGGACAGCTTGGGGCTGCCGCAGCAGCAGTCCCGGCACACGACGAGGCGGCACGGCACCGGGCCGTCGCTCGCCTCTCCGGGCACCTCGGGCAACGTCGCGGACATGCCGCACTCTCCCTCTCTCCGGGGAGATCCGCCCCGGTGGTCCGTCGAGGCCCGTCCCCACCTCACCGGACCTTTGACAGCGGACGAACCTCCGCATAGTTTCAAGGTCATCTGTATCGCACAAGGATCCGAGGGGGCGGCTGTGCGAACTCCGATGCTCACCAAGCGCCGGTACCTCGATCTTCGCAGGTCCACCACCACGGGGTGTTGAGCGGGCCCTTCCCCCACCGCCCGTTCCGCCCTGCTGTCGGCGTGCTCCGGCGCCTGCTCGACGCGGCGGGCATCGAACCGCCGCGCACCTACGGCCAGTTCCTCGCCCCGTACGTCTGAAGTCCGTCAAGGAGCGCCTCCGCGAGGAGATCGGCCTCGCCTCCGCGCTGGCGGTGTGCGTGGCCATCCTCCTAGTCGCGGGCGCGCGCCTGTACTTGCGCGCGTACCGGGCGAGCGAGGACGCGACGGGCTGAGCGGCCCCCGGCATTCCCGAGAAAGGCACCACCAACCGTGTCCGAAACGTATGACGTGATCGACACCATCGCCGGTACGCCCGCCGCGTTGCGCGCGTACCGCGACAAGGCGTACGCCCACACCCAGGGCGCCCGTTCACGCTCGACGCGCTGGAGTGGGACGCCTGGGTGGAGACCGTGGACGTGGACCGCGCCACGCCCGAGCAGATCGCCGTGCTGGAGGAGTCGCTGCCGACGGCGAAGACCTCGCCGTACTATCTGGCCCTCGTCCACGATGTGACGGCGCTGCGCGAGCGGTCGCGGCTCTACACGCGATCATGTACGCGCCGCGCGGGCTCGACCGCCGCGACCGGGAGATCGCCGCGCTCGCCGTCTCGCGCGCAGGCGGCTGCGTGTACTGCGCGTCCGTGCACGCGCGGCGCTTCGCGCAGCTCGCCAAGGACGCCGGACCGGCGCGGGCGCTGCTCGACGCGGGCCCCGGCGCGGACCTGGGTACGGCGCGCCGCCGCGCCGTGGCCGACTTCGCGGTACGGCTCACCCGCGAGCCGAACCAGCCGCTCGATCTCACGGCGCTGCGGACGGACGCGGGTCTGGACGACACGGAGATCCTGGACCTCGTCCACGTCGTCGCCGTGTTCGCCTGGGCCAACCGTCTGATGCTCACCCTGGGCGAGCCCCGTACCCCGCGTTCCGGCACTTAAGGAGCACTCCGCATGACCGCCACACCCGACCACCCCCTCGTCGCAGCGGCCCACCGGCTGGCCGACGACGTCCTCTCCCCCGCGGCCGTAGCGCACGATCAGGAGGGCGTCACCCCCGAGGCCATCGACGCCGTCAAGGCGTCGGGGGTGCTGGGGGTCAACGCACCGGCGGCGTACGGCGGCGCGGAGGCCCCGGCGGCCGTCGGCCGGGAGATCGCCGAGATCCTGGCGGGCGCCTGCTGCTCGACGTTCTTCATCCAGGCCCAGCACCACACGCCGGTACGGACCCTGGCCACGGGCGAGGAGGCGGCGCGCGAGCGCTGGCTGCGCCCGCTGAGCGACGGCACCCTGCTCGCCGGGATCGCCTTCTCGCATCTGCGCGCCCACCCGAAGCTGCCCGTGCGGGCCACCCGGGTGGCGGACGGCTGGCGCTTCGACGGGCGCGTGCCCTGGTACACGGGCTGGGGGCGGAACGACCTGTTCCTGCTGGGCGGCGCCACCGAGGACGGCGAGGTGGTGTTCGGCGTCGTCGGCGCCCACGAGCAGCCGGGCCTCACCCCCACCGGCCCGCTCCGGCTCGCCGCGCTCACCGGTTCGCACACGGTTGGACTGCTGCTCGACGGGCTCGTGGTGCCCGACGAGGCGGTGGCGGTGCGGCTCCCGCACGAGCGCTGGGCGACAGAGGACCGGCCGAAGAACACCAACACCAACCCGGCCGTGTTCGGCGTGGCCCGCGCCGCCCTGGGCCTCCTCGACGCGTCCGGCGATGCCGAGGCGGAGGACACGGCGGGCGTGCTGCGGACCCGTCTGGACGCGGTACGCCGCGATGCCTACGCCCTGGTGGACGAGGTTCCGCCCGCCGAACGCCTGGACGACAGGCTCGCGGCCAAGACCCGGGCGTACGACCTGATGCGCGCCGCCACCACGGCCGCCATCGCCGCGGGCGGCGGCAGGGCCTTCGGCCTCTCCCACCCGGCCCAGCGCCTCGCCCGGGAGGGCCTGTTCCTCGTCGTCCAGGGCCAGACCCCCGAGGTCCGCACGGCCCACCTGGCGGCCCTGCGGGCCGACCGGACGTGACCGGAAAGGAATGGCCCTCACCGACGGGGGATGCGGTGAGGGCCAGCCACATTCAGTGTGGCACGGATGAAGGTCTGATGTACCCCTTCCGGACAACAAACTTGGCATATATCTACCACTTGACTCCCAGTCACCTCATCTGTCCCAACCGTCACAGCCCCCGCCGCGGGCCGGCGGCTCGGCGACGCCGAGGTAGTTCCGGCCGCCGGTCCGGACGCTCACCGACCACCCCCGCGCCGTGAGGTCGTCGGTGAGGGCACCGTGAGGACGTTCTCCTCCTCGGCGGCGGGGCCGTCGTCGATGAACCGGACGGGGCGGGGCGCGTGTGCGGTACGTACCCGGGCGAGGGCCAGCGCCTCGGCCGCCGCGTCGACAGCCGTCACCGACCGCGCCCGCGCCGCGAGCCTCGGCGTCCACTGGCCCGTTCCGCAGGCCAGCTCCAGCACATCCCCGGCGATGGGGAGGTCGTCGACGGCCGCCAGCAGTCCTCGCAGCTCTTCGCGCTCCGTGTAGGGCCGGTCGTACTCGGCCGCGCCCGCCCTGTAGTAGGTCTTCTGCTCCCTCAGGAGCGCGTCGTCATCCATGCGGGGGCCTCTCCTCCGGGGGTCCCGGCCACGGTCGGCCTTCGCCCTGGGGCAAGGTCAAGCGCCGAGGGCCCCGGCCAACTGCTCCTTGGCCTCGACCTGGTCGTGCAGCTTGGCGCAGGTCCGGTTGATCAGGCGGGACACGTGCATCTGCGAGATGCCGAGCTGCTCGGCGATCCGGCCCTGGGTCTCTTCGCGGAAGAAGCGCAAGTAGAGGATGCGCCGCTCGCGTTCCGGCAGGGCGCGCAGCTTCGGCTTGAGGGCCTCGCGCTGGATGACGCGGTCGTAGGAGGGCTCCGGCGCGCCAAGGGTGTCGGCGAGGGAGTACCCGTCCTCGGCGCCCGGCAGTTCGGCGTCCAGGGACAGCGCCGAGAAGCTCTCCATCGCCTCCATCCCCAGCAGCACTTCCTCCTCGCTCATCCCGGTGTGCCGGACGATGTCCGACACGCTCGGGGAGCGGTCGTCGGGTGTGCGGGTGAGGTCCTGGACGGCGGCGCGCACACGGTTGCGGAGCTCCTGCACGCGGCGCGGAACGTGCACACCCCACATGTGGTCCCGGAAGTGGCGCTTGATCTCGCCTACGACGGTCGGCACGGCGAAGCTCGCGAAGGCGCTGCCGCGGTCCGGTTCGTACCGCTTGACGGCCTTCACCAGCCCGAGCATGGCGACCTGCCGCAGATCCTCCGCGGACTCACCGCGGTTGCGGAACTGCCGGGCCAGCCGCTCCGCCATCGGCATCCAGGCGCGTACAACGTCCTGCCGCAGCGCATCCTTCTCGGGTCCTTCGGGCAGAGCGGCGATGCGCCGGAACTCGGCGGTGGTGTCGGGAGCGTCGTCGTGCGAGTGCTTACTGCGTGTATGTACGGCAGTCATGCGCCGGTCTCTCCCTCGTCGTGTGCGGTGGCACCGTGGGAGAAATCCGCCTGTGCGAGGTGGCTGGACAGAGCACACCCCGAGCAGCCGAACTGCTCCCATGGGCGTGCCTCCAGTCCGAAGCACACCATGCGCCTGCCCGGCGCGCGCACCCCCAAACAACCTCCCCCGCGGGCCCGGGTGCGGGGCATGATTCGATGGACACCTGCCTTCCGGGAGGTCCGGGCGATTCATGATCCGACGAGTACTCGCCGCCGTCGTGAGCCTGGGCGCGCTGCTCACCGTCCCCTCGGCCGCGCCCACGGTTTCGCGGCCCTTGACGGTGGCCACCGACAAGGGCGCGGTCGAGGGATCCGCGGCACACGGAGTCGGCCGGTACCTCGGCATCCCGTACGCCGCACCACCGGTCGGCGACCGGCGCTGGCAGCCGCCCGCGGCCGCGCCCGAGTGGCCGGGTGTCCGGTCGGCGGACCGGCCCGGTGCGCGCTGCGTCCAGACGGCGAGCGGCAGTCCGGGCACGAGCGAGGACTGCCTGTACCTCAATGTCTACGCCCCCGAACGGCGCACGGACCGGCCACTGCCGGTGCTGTTCTGGATACACGGCGGTGGCTTCATGAGTGGTTCGGGCGACCTCTACGACGGCTCGCTGCTCGCGCGGACCAACAACATCGTGGTCGTCACGATCAACTACCGGCTCGGTGTGTTCGGCTTCCTCGACCTGCCCGGGCTGAGCAAGCGGGGTGCGGGCAACTACGGTCTGCTCGACCAGCAGGCGGCCCTCCGCTGGACGCAGCGGAACATCGGCGCGTTCGGCGGGGACCCCGGCCGGGTGACGCTCTCGGGCGAGTCGGCCGGGGGCCAGTCCGTGTGCGCCCTGATGGCCTCGCCCCCGGCCCGCGGCCTGTTCGACCGCGCCATCATCCAGAGCGGCGGATGCCCGAGTCTCACGGCCGCGCAGGCCACCGCGCGGGGCAGGAGCTATGCCACCGCCGCGGGCTGCGGGAATCCGGCGACCGGCGTGTCCTGCCTGCGGGCAAAGCGGCCGGACGAGCTGCTGGCCGCCGGGCGCGACTTCGGTGGCATCCTGAACGGCCCGCTGCCCGTGTCCGGGGTTCCCGAACTGCCGGTCGCGCCGGGCGTGGCGGTGCGATCCGGCAGATTCGCCGACGTCCCCCTCCTCATCGGCACCAACCGCGATGAGACACGCAAGTGGGCACTGCCGTTCGCGCACGCCACCAAGGGCCAGTACGAGCGGGTGATCAGGCAGGGATTCGGCCGCCACGCCGACGGGGTGCTCGCCCGCTACCCCTACGGCGCCCGCGGTGACACGTACGACGCGGCGTACCCCCTCAGCGCGGTGTGGACCGACAGCAGCGTGTTCTACGGGATGGGCGGCTGCCAATACCGGCGCCTGGCGGGCCGGTTCGCGTCCGAGCAGCCGCGGACGTACTTCTACGAATTCGGCGACCGCAACCCGCCCTCGCACGGCCCCACCCAGCCCGGTTTCGCGGCGGGCGCGGCCCACGCAGCCGAGCTTCCGTACCTGTGGCCCGGCATGGCCCCGAAGCCGCTGACGCCGGAGCAGCGGAAACTGTCGCGGACGATGGTGCGCTACTGGGGCGCGTTCGTGAAGGACGCGAACCCCGCGACGCGAGGGCAGGCGGCGTGGCCGTCGTACCGCGGCGGCAAGCTCATGTCGCTGCTGCCCGGCGACCGCAGCAGGGCCGCCAACTCCGAGGTGTACTCGGCACGCCACCGGTGTTCCTTCTGGAACGGGATCGACTACGACTGGCTGACCACCGACCCGATGTACCTCGCCGAGCGGGCCGGGGTCGCCGCACGCTGACACGCGTAAGGACGGGCGCTCGACAAGCCCGAATGGTGTACGCATGTCCCCAGGCCTGGCGGCTCGCCCATGTCATCCTTTCCGGGCGCGACATGATCCGATGGACGGGAAGTGGCATGAGGGCTCACAAGACTCGGCAGGAACACGGGGGCGAGCACCGGACGCCCGCCCAGGTGGCGCCCTCTCCCGTCGCTGCCCATCCGCTGACCGTTCCGCAGGGCGCCGCGGGCGATGCGGCCGTTCACGCCGCGCTGGACCAGCGCGCCACTGGCGGGCCGGGTTCCGCGGCGGCCGAGGCTCATCCGCTGGCCGTCGTGCAGCGCGTCGAGGACGCGTCGGGAGCCGGACCGGACCCCGCGGTCGAGTCCGAGTACCGGCTCGGCACCGCCGCCGCGCTGGAACAGATCATCAACCACGACGTGAAGGAGCGGCTGGGCGCCGAAGGGCTGCGTCTGAGCATCGGCGGCGGGGGCGGGATGGCGGCGCCGCGGGCCGAGCGGCCCGTTCAGGACCTCGACCTGCGGCTTCACATCTCCGGCGCCCAGGGCCGTGATCCGGAGTTCCGCAGGCAGGTCGTCGCGTACCTCCAAGCCCTCCTGCAGGAGCAGGCGGAAAAGACCACCGAAGGCACGACAGTGCGGGGCACGTTCGGAGGGGCGGAGGTCAGCGTCACGCTGAGTGAAGTGCCCACGCAGACACGGAACATGGACGTGCATGACAGCTCCGCGCAGGGCCCCCTGACGGTCGTGGCATCGCTGCGCCCGGATGCGGGAGGTGGTGGCGTGGAGCCGGGAGATCTTCGGTGGCAACGGAATCCTGCTGGACCACGACATCGCCCGGTTCTTGACCGACGCCGAGGCCATCTACTCCTTCGAGGGCACCCGGGAGATGAACACCCTGATCGTCGGCAAGTCGATCACCGGCCACAGCGCCTTCGTGTGAGTCACTGGACCGTCCGGGGGACGCACGAGCCGGTCAGCGGCGCCGCCCGACGCGGCGCTCGTCCCACACCGGCTCCGGCGTCTCCCGGATGACGCCGTCCGCGCCGAAGACCAGGAAGCGGTCGAAGGAGCGCGCGAACCAGCGGTCGTGCGTGACGGCCAGCACGGTACCCTCGTACGCTCCGAGACCCTCCTGAAGCGCCTCCGCCGACTCCAGGTCCAGGTTGTCGGTCGGCTCGTCCAGCAGCAGCGCGGTCGTTCCGGCCAGTTCGAGCAGCAGGATCTGGAAGCGGGCCTGCTGGCCGCCGGAGAGCCGGTCGAAGAGCTGGTCGCCCTGGCGTTCCATCTCGTACCGCCGCAGGGCGCTCATCGCCCGGCCGCGGTCCCGGGCGTGCTCGGTCCACAGGATCTCGACGAGCGTGCGGCCGAGCAGCTCGGGGCGGACATGGGTCTGCGCGAAGTGGCCGGGCACGACGCGCGCACCCAGTTTCCACTCCCCCCGGTGGGCGACGCCCTCCCCGGCCAGAAGCCGCAGGAAGTGGGACTTGCCCGAGCCGTTGGACCCCAGGACGGCCACCCGCTCGCCGTAGAAGACCTCCAGGTCGAAGGGGCGCATCAGCCCCTCCAGCTCCAGTCCCCGGCAGATCAGCGCCCGGAGCCCGGTGCGTCCGCCCGCGAGGCGCATCGTGATGTCCTGCTTGCGCGGGGGCTCCGGCGGCGGGCCCGCCTCCTGGAACTTCCGCAGCCGCGTCTTCGCCGCCTGATACCGGGACGCCATCTCATCGCTGCGCGCCGCGTACCGCTGCATGTCCAGCACCAGACGCTTGAGTTGGGCGAGTTTCTCGTCCCAGCGCCGGCGCAGTTCCTCGAACCGTTCGAACCGCTCTTCCCGGGCCGTGTGGTACGTGGCGAAGCCGCCGCCGTGGACCCATACGTCGCTGCCCGCCGGGCTCGGCTCGACACTGACGATCCGCTCCGCCGCGTGGGACAGCAGTTCCCGGTCGTGGCTGATGAACAGCACGGTCTTGGGCGTCTCCCGGAGCCGCTCCTCCAACCACTGCTTGCCCGGTACGTCAAGGTAGTTGTCCGGCTCGTCGAGCAGCAGGACATCGTCGGGCCCGCGCAGCAGCGCCTCCAGCACCAGCCGCTTCTGCTCGCCGCCGCTGAGCGTGCGCACCTCGCGCCACTGCGCCCGCTCGTACGGCACCCCGAGCGCCGCCATGGTGCACATGTCCCAGAGCGTCTCGGCCTCGTAGCCCCGCGCCTCGGCCCAGTCGCTGAGCGCCTGCGCGTAACCCATTTGCGCTGCCTCGTCGTCCCGCTCCATGACCGCGAGTTCCGCCTCGTCCACGGCTCGGGCCGCCTGCCGCACCGCGGGCCGTGCCACCGAGACCAGCAGATCCCGCACCGTCCGCTCGTCCCGCACGGAACCGACGAACTGCGGCATCACGCCCAGTGAACCGCTGACGGTGACCGTCCCCTCATGCGGCTCCCGCTCCTTGGCGAGCAGCCCCAGCAGTGTCGTCTTGCCCGCCCCGTTCGGTCCCACCAGGGCGGCAACCGTGCCTTCGCCCACCCGGAACGACACATCGCCGAGCAGCAACCGCCCGTCCGGCAGGAAGTAGGTGAGATGCGCGGCCTCCAAATGTCCCATAACTCGGCATTCTCTTGTCACAACATCCTGACCAGCAAGTCATTTTCCGGAGGCGAGCCACCATGGAATGTGTGATTCCATTATTACTCACCGCAAGATCGAACTTGTGATCCACATCACATGCTCCATCTCCGTACCCCTGTGAAATGATGCCACCGGGTTGAACCCGGACGGCAATACGGCACATTACTTCTTCAGGTTCGGTAAGCCGTAATGGGGGAACGAAGAAATGCCGACAATGATTGTCATCGGACACCGGGACGGTCTCGACCAGGCATTGCAGCGCCGCGGATTAGAACCCTTCTACATCGCGCAGGCGCCGGTGAACACGCCCGAGGGGCGGAGGTTCACGCGCGTCGCGGACATGGAGAATGTCCAGGAAATCTTACGGGCCGTGCTCTCCGCGGACCTCGGTGAGGTGGCAGGGGTGCTGACCGTCCATGAAATGGGCGTGTTCGGGGCGGCCTGTCTGCGGCAACAGCTCGGACTCCCCGGGAACAGCGACGCGAAGACGGTCCTTTCCTTCCGGGACAAGTATCTCCAGAAGAGCAAGCTGCCGCCCCAGATCAGGCGGGCGCGCTGCCGACATATCTCCGGCGATACGCCGTTCAGCGAGCTCGCCGACGAACTGGGCGACGTCTTCGTCGTCAAACCGGCGACCGGGGCGGGCGCTCAGCGCACGAACATCATCCGCACCCCGGAAGAGTACGCACGGGCCCTGAAGCCCTTCTCGGGCGGGTCGGACGTCGAGATCGTCGCCGAGTCCTTCGTCGACGCCCCGGAGGTCTACGTCGACGGCATCTGGAAGGACGGCGGTCTGCACTGGTCGTCCATGAGCCGCAACCACATCTCCCCGCTCAGCGCCGTACAGGGCGGCGTCCTGGCCGCCCACATTCTGGACAGAAGGCAGCACTCGGAACTTTTCCAGCAAGCGGAGACACTTGCCGGGCAGTCACTTTCCGCCCTGAACGCGCCTGATTGCGTATTTCATCTCGAAGCATTCACGACCGAAGCCGGGCTGACGTTCGGTGAGTGCGCCATCCGCCTCCCCGGGGCGCTGTCCCCTCAGGTCAACAAACTGACCTTCGGCGTGGATCTCTTCGACGCCGAGATCAGCCTCGCGCTCGGCGAAGAGGTGACGGCCGGCGCTCCGGACGACACCGCTCCGGAGCGCTTCTACGGCTATATCCTGCTGCGCCGCCCCCAGGAGGGCACATTGACCCAGCAGGATTTCGAGCGGAACTTCCGTTTCGACGAGATCCAGTATTCCTCGTCCCCCGATACGCCGGTCGGGCCGTACGGCCGCGTCGGCCAGGCGATCGTATCCGACCAGGACGAACTGAAGCTCCAGCAGACGATCGAAAACATCGTGCGATTCAACGAGGCCGGCAGCGTATAGAGGAGGCTCATCCCGATGTCGGATCAACTTCGCGCTGCTACGCTTCCCGACCTGCTCGAGCGTGCGGCCGCTCACGACGCCTCCCGCGGAATCACCTTCGTCGGCGGTTCGTTCCTGTCCTATGCCGAACTGCGGGAAAGCGCCTGCCGAATCGCCCAGGGATTACGCGATGGCGGAACCGCCCCGGGCCACTCGGTACTGATCGCCGCCGATGATCCCGAGAATTTCTTCCGCGCCTTCTGGGGATGCCTGCTGGCCGGTGCCGTGCCGTGCCCGATCGCGCCGCCCGCGGACCCGTCCCGGTGGCAGGAGCGGTTGGAGCATCTGCGCACCCTGCTGGACGACCCGCTGATGGTTCTCTCCAAGGCGGCCCATGGAGTCCTGCCCGACGGCGGGCTGCGGACCGTGACCGTCGAGGAGCTGAGCCACGCCTCGGCCGGGCACCAGCCGCTCCACACACCCGCCCCGGACGATCTCGTCCTGCTGATGCTCACCTCCGGGTCCACCGGATCGAGCAAGGCGGTCAGGCTCACCCACGCCAATCTGCTGGCGGCGCAGGCCGGGAAGGCGGGGGCGCTGGAGCTGGGGCCCGAGGACACCTCGCTGAACTGGATCTCGGTCGATCACATCGCGGCGATCGAGGCGCATCTGCTGCCCATGCTGGGCGGCGCCGACCAGGTCATGACGACACCGGCCACGGTGCTGGCGGACCCCGTGGAATTCCTCCGGCTGCTCGCGGCCCACCAAGTGCGGGTGACGTTCACCCCCAACTTCCTGTTCGGGCAGATCAATCAGGCCCTCGCGGGGCGGCCCGTCCCGCGGCGGGAGTTCGACCTCTCGCGGGTGCGGCACATCATCTCCGGCGGTGAGGCCACCGTGACCGCCACCGTACGGACCTTCCTGCACACCCTTTCCCGCTACGGGCTGCGGGAGGACGTGATCGTGCCCGCGTTCGGGATGACCGAGACCTGCGCGGGCAGCGTCTTCAACCGCGAGTTCGCCACCCGCGACGGGGAAGCGGAGTTTCCCCCGCTGGGCCACCCGATAAGTGGGCTGCGGATCCGTATCGTCGGCGGCGACGGCGCGGTACGGGCCGCCACCGACCGGCCCGGCGGCACCGGGTCGGGCGAGGTGCAGTTGCGCGGCCCGATGGTCACCGGCGGATACTTCGGCGACAAGCGGGCCACCGCGGAGGCGTTCACCCCCGACGGCTGGTTCCGCACCGGCGACCTGGGCCACCTCGACGCCGAGGGCCGGTTGACGCTGGACGGCCGTACGAAGGACTCCATCATCGTCAACGGCGTCAACTACTACAGCCACGATCTGGAAGCGGTCCTGGACGAGCTGGACGGGGTGAAGCGCGGACAGGTCGCGGCCTTCCCGGTCCGGCCGGCGGGCGCCGACTCCGAACAGCTCGCCGTCGCGTTCGTCCCGGCGGGCGATCCCGCGGACGACACGGCCGTCTACCGGACCCTCGTGGCGATCCGCAGCTCCACGGTGCTGCACTGGGGGTTCCGGCCTCAGCTGATCCTCCCCGTCGCCGAGGCCGACATCCCCCGCGGCAACCTGGGCAAGGTCCAGCGGCCGAGGCTGCGCGCGGCCGTCGAGGCCGGGAGCCTGGAGGCGGCGGCCCGCCGGTCGGACGCGGTGACCGCCCGGTTCCTCGGCGGCTACGTGGCGCCGGAGGGCGAGGACGAGACGACGCTGGCGGGCCTCTACGCCCGCGTACTGAACACCGAGCGGGTACCGGCGACCGCCAGCTTCTTCGACCTGGGCGGAACCTCGCTGGACGTGCTGCGGCTCAAGCTGGAGATCCAGACGGAGTTCGGCATCGCCGATGTGCCGATGTCGACGCTGCTCCAGGCCCCGACCGTGCGGGCCCTGGCCCGCAGACTGGGCGCCGGGCAGGGCGCCGGAGGCGATGCCGCCTACGACCCGCTGGTGCCGCTGCAGATCACCGGGGACGGGACGCCGCTGTTCTGCGTCCACCCCGGCCTGGGAGAGGTGCTGGTGTTCGTCAACCTCGCCCAGTACTTCACCGGCGAGCGGCCGTTCTACGCGCTGCGGGCACGCGGGTTCGGGCAGGGCGAGAGCCACTTCGGGTCGTTCGCCGAAATGGTGTCCACCTATGTGGCGGCGATCCGGCGCACGCAGCCCAGCGGCCCGTACGCCCTCGCGGGGTACTCCTACGGCGCGGCCGTGGCGTTCGAGATGGCCAAGCGGCTGGAGGCCGACGGCGACGAGGTGAAGTTCGTGGGCGTCTTCAACCTGCCGCCGCGGATCTCCGACCGCATGAACGAGATCACCTTCACCGACGGCGCGATCAACCTGGCGCTGTTCCTCGAACTGATCAGCCCGGCCGACGTCGAGGAGCTGACCGCCACCCTCCGTCCGCTGCCCGAGGCCGCCCAGCTCGCCCAGCTGATCGCGCACGCGCCACAGCGTCGTCTGGCCGAACTGGACCTGACGCTGGGGCAGTTCACCACCTGGGTGCACCTGGCCCAGAGCATGGTGGGGCTGGGCCGCACCTACGAACCATCCGGGTCGGTCGGGCGGGTCGACGTCTTCTACTGCACTCCACTGCGCGGCACCACGGAGGAGTGGCTGAACGGCCAGCTGCGCCACTGGGACGAGTTCACGCGTGACCGCAACACCTATATCGAGGTCGACGGGGAGCACTACACGCTGATGAGCCCGCGGCATGTGCGGACCTTCCAGGCGACGTTACGGCGGGAGCTGGCCCGCGCGCTCGGCTCCGACCGGACCGACGCCACCGCCGACACCACCGGGAGCCGCTGACCATGCGGGGCAGGAAGATTCTCATCACCGGGGGAACCGGGCAGGTGGCGAGGCCCGTCGCCGAAGCGCTCGCCGCCGAGAACGAGGTGTGGTGTCTGGGCCGGTTCGGCGACCGCGGCGCCCACAAGGCGCTGCGGGAGTCGGGTGCCCGCACGGTCACCTGGGACATGGCCACCGATGAACTGGAGGGCCTGCCGAGGGACTTCACCCATGTCTTGCACTCGGCGGTGCACCGGGGCGACGGCCGGGATTTCGAGGAGGCCGCGCGCGTCAACGCCGTCGGCACCGCGCGGCTGATGACACACTGCTCGACGGCCGAGTCGTTCTTGTACGTCTCGTCAGGCGTGGTCTACGACCGGGCCGACGCCAGCCATCGGTACCGGGAGAGCGATCCCCTGGGCGGCGCGGCCCCGTGGCTGCCCACGTACCCCATCGCCAAGATCACCGCCGAAGGGGTGGTGCGCGGCCTCGCCGAATCACTCGCGCTGCCCGCGGTGATCGCTCGTCTCAACATCGCCTACGGCCCGTACGGCCACGGCGGCGTACCGATGATCCTGTTCAACGAGATGCGCCGGGAACAGCCGTGCGCGGTTCCCCGCCAGGGGCAGAACTACTGCAACCTGCTGCACACCGATGATGTCGTCCGCCAGGTTCCGCTGCTGTGGGATGCGGCGGGGGTACCCGCGAGGGTGGTGAACTGGGGCGGTGACGAGGAGGTCGGCATCACCGACCTGCTGGAGTACATGTCCGCGCTCACCGGGGTGCCGGTCCGGCTGGACCGCGGCGACTACAGCCGGGAAACCGCGATCTTCGACCAGACCGTCCGCCGCGACCTGATCGGCGCGTGCACGGTCGGCTGGAAGACCGGCATCGCCCGCACCCTGGCCGCCCTGTTCGAGGAATACCGCGACCGTATCGACGCGTACGCCGACACGCGCGCCGACGTGCGTGTCGACGCGCATGCCGACGACCACGCGGCCGAGATGTCCGACTGACCAGGAGGAGTGGCGAAGCATGCGCAGGTCCGCAGATATCGACGCGCTGGAGCACACGCTGTGCGCCGCCCTCGGCTCCCGGGCGCCCGTGTGTTCCCTGGACCGGCTGGGCCTGGCCGACGCGCTCGCCGCCATGGACGCGGACGCCACGGTGGCCGAGCGCCCGACCCTGGTCGGCGGCGGATCCTGGTACGGCCCGACCAGCCCCGCCCCCAGCCCGCACACCGCCGACGAGCTGGTCCGCCGGGCGGAGGGGCTGGGGGTGTCGCAGATCCTCGTGCCCCATGTGCGCCGTACCGATGACACGGGCGCGCTGCGGGCGGCCGGATTCGTTCCCGTGGCGGCCGGGAGCGAGTGCGTCGTCCGGCTCGCCGGGGAGGTGGACGACGCCCTGCGCGGCCGCGTGGGCGCCGGCCAGCTCCGGGATCTGCGCCGCCGCCACCGCGCGGTGTCCCGGGACGCCACCTGGGAGCGGATCCCCTTGACCGAACTCGACGCCAAGCCCTGGGCGCGCGACGCCTTCGTCGCCCTTCACGAGCGCCGGGCCGAGCGCCACGGCGACCGCCACAACCTGTACACCGCCGACGCCCTCGACGCGCTGGCACACGGTGTGCCCGGGGATCGCACCGAGATGTTCGTGCGCCGCGCGGAGAACACCGTGGTGCAGGCCGGGCTCCTCACCAGGTCCCACAACGGCCGCGGGATCTACCTCCTCACGCAGGCCATCGACCACGACGACCGCCTCGCGCGGCGCAACCTCTTCGTGGCGTCCCTGTACCGGCTGTACCACCACGCCCGGCGCTCCGGCCTGGACTGGGTCCACCTCGGCCGGGGCGATGCCGCCCGCATGCGGCGCCTGGGTGCCGACCTGTTCGTCCCCCTCGACCACTGGCTGCGAGCACCCGGCCTCGCGGCTCCGGCCGAGGAGGAGCAGCGGGAGCGGACACTGTCGGAGTTCGCGGCGCCGCCCCTCACGACGGTGCCGGTTCCGGGCCCGGCCCGCTTTCGCCATCGGCCGCGGTTCGACCTGCTCGACCTGTCGAGCAACACCAATCCGTTCCTGGGCGCGGAGAGCCACTACCCCGAGCTGGACACGGCGGAGCTTGCCCGGACGTACCTGGCCACCGTCTCCGAACTGCCCGGCCACCACGGCCTCGGTGCCCTGAGCGCGGACCATCTGCTGTTCACCAGCGGGGCGGTCGACGGCGTCATGCTGCTCCTGGCGGCGCTGGCCTCGCCCGGGGAGGGCGTCTGCGTCACGCCTCCCACCTTCGAGCTGTACGCCCACTTCGCCCGTCTGCTGCGGCTGCCCGTCACCGAGGTGCCGCTGCGCGGCGAGGATCTGTCCCGGCTCGGCACGGAGGAGATCCTGGCGGCCGACCCGCGGGTCACCATCCTGTGCGATCCGAACAACCCCGTCGGGACGCGGCTCGATCCGGCGCAGGTGCGCACTCTGGCGGCCCGCGGCCGGGGGCTGGTGGTGATCGACGAAGCCTATGTGGAGTTCAGCGAGAAGCCTTCGTACGCCGAGTGGATCGACCGGTACGACAACCTCATCGTGCTGCGGACGCTCTCGAAGGCATGGGGCCTGGCGGGCGCGCGCTGCGGGGTCGTCCTCGCGCGGCCCGGCATCATCGAGGCGCTGCGGCGGGTGCAGGTGCCCTTCGGGTTCACCAACGCTTCGCAGCGCGCCGTACGGGACCGGCTGACCAGCTCCCGGCAGGTGCTCGCCACCGTGCGGCACATCCGTGCCGAGCGTGACCGGATGGCCGTCGTACTGTCCGATCACCCGGCGGTGGACCGGGTGTTCCCCTCGGAGGCCAACTTCCTGCTGGTCCGCCTCCATAAGCACGAGCGCGTCATGGACCAGCTGCGCGCCGCGGGCATCCTCGTCGCCGACACCGGCCGCCTGGTCCCCGATACCTGCCGCATCACCATCGCCGATCGGCACGGATGCGCCGCGCTGCTCGACGCGCTTTCCTCCGCCCTGTGACATCAGGACCGAAAGGATTTGGTTCGTGGTTAAGGATTCGCACCCCGATGACCCCCTGGCCGCCACCGTCGTCGCCGAGGGATTCGCCCGCTGGAGCCCCCCGCTGAAGGAGGAATTCGACACCAACGCCACGAGCGACCGCGTGGGGCAGTCGCTGCTGAAGGAGAGCGATACGGCACGTATCTGGGAAACCCGGCTGTCACCGGGAGAACGGCTTCCCGTCCATCGGCATGTGCGGGATTACCTCTGGATAGCCCTCACCGACGGCCGGGCCCGACAGCACAACAGCGACGGAAGTACGCGGGAGATATCGTTCGTCCGAGGCCAGACCCGTTCTTTTCCCTGCGCCTCGGAGCGATATCACCTGCACGACCTGAAGAATATCGGCGATGATGTGCTGTCGTTCCTGACCGTCGAGACCCTATGAGGGTTGCCCGGCGCCCTTCTTGGTGACCACGAACCGGTCGACGACCAGGTAGTCGATCTCGGTGGCGAGGAAGCACTCCAGCGCGTCCCGCGGCGAGCAGACGATGGGCTCACCGGCCACGTTGAACGAGGTGTTGAGCAGGCAGGGCACGTCCGTACGCGCGGTGAAGGCGCGCAGCAGTCCGGCGAGGGCGGGGTTCTGCCGCTCGTCGACCGTCTGGACGCGCGCCGTGCCGTCGACGTGGCAGGCGCCGGGGATCCGCTCCCGGTACTCCTTCCGCACCGGGAAGACGAAGGTCATATAGGGGGACGAGGTCTTCTTGCCCATCTCGAAGACCCGTGGCGCCTCGGACGCCAGCACGACCGGCGCGAACGGGCGGAAGGGCTCCCGGTGTTTCACCCGGAGGTTGATGAGGTCCTTGATGTCGGGGAAGGACGGGTTGGCGAGGATGCTGCGGTTCCCCAGGGCACGCGGCCCGAACTCGGCGCGGCCCTGGAACCAGCCCACCACGTTCTTCCCGGCCAGCAGCTCCGCCGTCCGGTCCGCGACCGAGGCGGCGTCGGGCTCCTCCTGCCACTCGACGCGGTCCGCGTACTCCGCCAGCGCGTCCAGGACGTGCCGCTCGTCGTACGAGGGCCCGAGGTAGGGGGTGGTGACCGCGTCGCCGGGCCGGTTCCTGAGCCCGGCGGCGTACACGGCGGCACCGATGGCGACGCCCGGGTCGCTGGCGCCGAAGCTGACCTCCATGCCGGTGAACGGCGACCTCTCCAGCATCTTCGTGTTGGCCACGCAGTTGAGCGCCAGGCCGCCCTCGAAGAGCAGGGTGTCCAGATCGGAGGCGGCGGTCAGCGTCCGTAGCTGATGCGCGGTGACGGCCTCGACCATGTGCTGCGCCAGTCCGGCGACCTTGACCCGGAAGTCGAACTCCTCGCGCTTCTCGCTGTCACCGCCGAAGACGCTGTCGAACAGCGCGTAGTAGGCCGGGATGTCCGCGGGGATGGCGAGGGTGTACGAACCGTTCTCGTGCAGCCGCACGACGCGCTCCAGCAGGGGGTTGTGCTGGGGCGACGGGCCGTAGGCGGCGAGCCCCATCACCTTGTACTCGTCGTTGTTGGGGACGAACCCCAGATAGCGGGTGATCCTTCCGTAGGCCACGCCGAGCGAGCTGGTCATGTCGACGGTGCTGTCGTCGAAGAGGCGCACCACGCCGTTCCGCAGCTCGCCCATGACCGAGGACAGGGTCTCCGCCCGGCCGTCGCTCACCAGGAAGGCGGCGTCGCCCCCACCGGCCAGGTAGGCGCCGCACATGAGGTGGGCCAGGTGGTGGGGCACCAGCACGAGCTTGTTGGGGTCCAGCTCGTAGCCGGTGCGCCGGACGAAGTCCTGGTAGATCGCCTCGGGGCTGAGCATGCCGGTGTACAGCTCGCCGAGGCGCCGCAGCGAGTCGAACTTCGCCGCGACCGGTATGCCGGTGCCGCATATCGCGGAAATCATTTCCTCGGCCACGGTCGGCGAAAAGCGCCAGGGAAACGCGAAGACATCCACCTGGCCGAGGTCGACACCAGCCGAGTCCAGACACCAAGTGATGGCGTTCGCCGGGAAATCCGAGGTCTTCTTGACCCGGCTCAGCCGCTCCTCCTCGACGGCGGCCACCACTTCGCCGTCGATCGTCAGGGCCGCCGCGGCGTCATGACCCACCAAAAGGTTACGGCCGACCCCCGTGGCCCCGTAGAGCCGACCGAATAATTCCGCACCCGTGGTGAATCCGTTGTAACCGAGAACGATCACTGGCGTTCAGCCTCCCCAGCACGACAGCGGCAACAGGAAGAACAGGCTACTCGGCCTACTCCCGCAGACCGATGGCGTGCACCGGAGCCGTGCGCAGCGCCCATCGGGTGGGCAGCAGGATCGCCAGCGCGCCGATCGCGGCCGTCGCCGCGACGATCCCCAGGTACAGCAGCGGGGGAATGTACGGCAGGGGCGATCCGGTCAGTCCGAGGCTGACGGTGACCAGCGGAAGCAGGGGCACCACGCTGCCGATGACCACCGCGGTGATCACCACGATGACCGTCTCCACCTTCATCATGCGCATCACCTGCCGGGCGGGGGCGCCCACCAGCCGGAGCAGGGCGAACTCCCGGATGCGGCCCAGGGTCGCCATCACCAGCGTGTTGGCCACCGAGATGGCCAGGTATCCGAAGACCAGGGCCAGCGGCAGGGCGCTGGTGAGCACGCTGGAGGACGCCTGGCTCTCCTGAGCGGCCGACAGACCCGACTCGTCGAGGACATCGGTCCCGGGGTAGCGCTTGCCGAGGTCCTCGAGCCCCGCCTTGACCTTGTCCTTGTCGGCACCGGGCGCCGCCTTGACGAAGACGGTGTCGTCCAGACGCTTATTGCTGTGGTCGAGAACGGTCTGCTGCGGCAGGGTGACGTCGCCGAAGCCCAGGCCCCGTTTGTAGACCGCCACCACGACCGGTTTGGCCTCGACGCCGTCGGGCAGATGCAGCCGGGCCCGCTCCCCCACGCCCACACCCAGAGTGCTGGCGGCGCCGCTGCTGAGGGCCACGGTCCCCTTGCGCAGTCGGTTCACGCTGCCGTCGGTCACCTCCAGGTCCATGTTCTTCTCCAGCCCCCGGGAAGTGACCCCCTGGGCCTGGTACTCGAAGATTTCCGGCGAGTCCAGCACCGCGCGCGAGGCGGACAGCTCCACCCGCATGACGCCCGTGGCCGCGGCCACGCCGGGCACCCGGGCCGCGTCCTCGACCGCGGGCATGGGGACACCGCCCGCTTGGCCGTTGAGGGTGAAGTCGGCCACGATGCCCTGCTCCGCCTGGTCCTGGGCGGCCTCGGCGGTCGTGGTGGGGATGACCAGCTGCACCATCGCGAATCCGATCGCGAGCGTCAGCGGGCCGATACCGGCCGCCAGCCGACGGGCGTTGGCCCGGGTGTTGGCCACCGCGAGCCAGCCGTGCGGGCCGGTGCGCTTGCGGACCGGCCGGGCCAGCAGCCGGGTCGAGAGGGCCACCACCGGGGGGCTCAGGAGCAGCACCGCGATCACCATCACCAGGCCGCCGGAGCCCGCTCCGGCCACGGCGAAGATGCTGCCGAAGAACAGCGGCAGCAGGGAGGCGGCGACACCGAGCAGGAACAGCAGCACACCGAGGAACACCCGGCCCCGGCCCAGCTTCGGCTGGTCCATGGCCGCCTCGCCCATCGCCTCCACCGGGCGGATGGCCACCGCCTTCCGGGCGACCCCGAGGGCCGCCACCTCGGCGGCGACGATTCCGGCGAACACGGCGACCAGCATGGGGATCGGCCCGTAGGAGAACGAGAAGTCCTCGGGCACCATGCCGATGGTGGTCAGCGCCGCCCGCATCAGCTGGGCGACCAGGATTCCGGGGAAGCAGCCGAGCACCGACGCCACCGACGAGACGAGTAACGCCTCGGCGGCCATCATCTTGTAGATCTGCCGGGGAGTGGCGGCGACGGCGCGCAGCAGCGCCAGCTCCCGGCGGCGCTGGTGCACGCTGAGCGCGAGGGTGCTGGACACCACGATCATCGCGATGAGGATGACGACGGCGCCGAGCGAGCCGGCCATTTCCTGGAGGTCGCTGCGGGCGGTGGCCACATCGGGGTTCTCCACCTGGCTGCGGTCCGAGCCGGTGCGGGTGTTGATGTCCTGGCCGTCCAGCTTGTCCTTGATCCGGCCCGCGAGCTCCCCCGCGTCGGTTCCCGGCGCGGCGACGACGCCGACCGCCCGCACCCGGCCGGGGTCGCCGGACAGCCGCGCCGCGTCGGACTCGGTGAAGAAGACGGGAGCGGAGCGCAGCTCTTCGTCCGAGGACTTGAGGGTGGCGACGCCCGTGACCTTGAACGTGGCGGCGGCCTCGGTGGTCGCCAGCTTCACCCGGTCGCCGGGAGAGAGGTCCGCCCGGTCGGCGAGGTGCGCGTCGAGCACGACCTCACCGGACCGCCGCGGCGCCCGTCCGTCCGTCAGTTCGAAGGGGCCCAGGGCCGCGCTCGCCCAGCCGTGCCCGGTGGACGGCCGCCCGTTGTCGGCCTCGACCAGGTCGCCGGACCCGTTCACCACCTGGGCGGGGAAGCTGACGTCGCCGACGGCCTCGCGGACGCCCGGCACCCGGGCGATCTTGCCGACCAAGTCGCGGTCCAGGGCGGCCGGTTCGGCCAGCGGCTTCTCCTTGGTCTTGCCGTCATGGACCTTGAAGGTCTGTTTGCCGCTGACGACGACGGCGGCTCCCGCGTAGCGCTGGGTCGGCACGCCGGATCCGATGCCCGACTGGAGAAGGATGCCGAACGCGGTGACCAGGGCGGACGCGCCGACCAGCGCGACGAAGGCGCCGACGAGCCCCGCCTTGCGCTCCCGGAGCGTCATGCGCACGAGTCGGAAGATCACCGGTCACCACTCCCCGAGGCGGGTCATGCGCTCCGCCACTCGTTCGGGTGTCGGGGACTCCATCACCTCGGCGAAGCGGCCGTCGGCGAGGAAGACCACCCGGTGTGCGTGGGAGGCCGCGACGGGGTCGTGCGTGACCATCACCACCGTGTGCCCGGTGGTGTCCACGACGTGGCGCAGGAGCTGGAGGACCTGCCGACCGGTGCGGGTGTCCAGGGCTCCAGTCGGTTCGTCGGCGAAGATGACCTCCGGACGGGTGATCAGGGCCCTGGCGATGGCGACCCGCTGCTGCTGGCCGCCGGATAGCTGGGAGGGCCGGTGGCCCATGCGGTCGGCCAGCCCGACCTGGTGCACGACCTGCTCGAACCAGGCGGGTTCCGGCGACCGCTCGGCGAGCATCATGGGCAGGGTGATGTTCTCCGCCACCGTCAACGAGGCCAGCAGGTTGTACGCCTGAAAGATGAACCCGACCCGTTCCCGGCGGAGCATCGTCAGTTCGGCCTCGTTCAGCCTCGCCAGGTCCGTGCCGCCCAGATACACCGCGCCGGAGCTGGGCCGGTCGAGGCCCGCCGCGCAGTGCAGGAAGGTGCTCTTGCCCGCGCCGGAGGGGCCCATGACGGCGGTGAAGCTGCCCCGGTCGAAATCGATGGTCAGGTCGCGCAGGGCCGAGACCTGCCCCGCGCCCCGGCCGTATGTCTTGCTGACGCCCTGCAGCTGGACGGCCCAGCGGCTTTCGGGTCCCGGCTCGCCGATCCCCATGGTCGCGTCCTGAGTCCCGCCGCCGACTGCCCGGCCGGCACCCCCACGTTGAGCCACCGCCGCATCCCCCTTGAAGAAGAGTTTTCCGTTGTCCGCACTCACGCTAGAGGCGCGCGGCGCCCGGCGACACGGCGTGCACTGGTAGATAAAAGGTGCAGCTTGCTGCCCCTCCCCCGGTCGCTCGCCGAGACCCGGCGGTGAGCGAATTTCCGGTGATAAAGTGCGCTCGACCTATGCGGAGGGGGCGGGGCGGGGATGACTGTGGATTCCCACAGAACGATCTACGTGGGCTCCGTTCGGATGATGACCTGGCAGGCATTCGTCAGCCGGTTCCTCACGTCCGTGCCGTACGTGCTGGTCAGCGGCGGTACCGCGCTGGTCTGCCTGTTCGGTCTCTACGCGCTGGTCTTCGTCTTCGCGCTGAGCCTGCTGGGCCCGGGCCTGCTGCTGTTACCCGCCTCCCTGATGCGATTACGCCGCAGTGCCGACGCCCATCGCCACCGGGCGGGAACGGTGCTGGGCGGCGAGATCCGGTCGGACTACCGCACGCCCAAGGGCGGTGTGCTGATCCGGGCGCACACCATGCTGACCGACCGGGCCACCTACGCCGATCTCCTCTGGCTGCCGCTGCACGCGCTCTTCGGCCTCTTCACCTGCGCTCTGACGCTCAGTCTGTGCGTGGGAGCGGTGAGCTGGATGACCACTCCGCTGTGGTGGGTCCTGGTGCCGAAGGCCCAGTTCCTCTTCTGGGAGATCAACTCCTGGGCGGATTCGCTGGGAGCGGTGATCGTCGGCCTGGCCTACGCCGCGCTGGCCGCGTTCATCGTGCCGACGCTGGCACGCTCCCACGCGCGGATGACCCGGTTCATGCTCAAGGCACGGCGCCGGAAGGTGACGCTCGCGCGGCGGATCGAGGAGCTGACGGCAACACGCGCCGAGGCCCTCGACGCCCACGCCGCGGAGCTGCGGCGCATCGAGCGCGATCTGCACGACGGCGCACAGGCCGGTCTGGTGAGCATCTCGCTGCGGCTGGGCCTGATCAAAATGGCCGTGGCCCAGCGCCCGGAGCAGCTGCCGGAAATGATCGACCGCACCCATGAGCTGGCCGAGCAGGCCCTCACCCAGCTGCGGCAGGCCGTGCGCGCCATCTACCCGCCGATCCTCGTCGACCACGGGCTGGCCGAAGCGGTGCGGTCGCTCGTCGCCGCCTGCCAGGTGCCCACCGAGCTGGACGTCGACATGGCCGCGGCGGACGGCCGCGCCCCGGTCGCCGTCGAGTCCGCCGCGTACTTCGTGATCTCCGAGGCCCTGACGAATGTCGCCAAACACAGCGGCGCCACCCAGGCCCAGGTCCGGTTGCACACCGTGGGGAACAGCATCCTGATCACGGTGTGGGACAACGGCCGGGGCGGGGTGTCGGAGGACGCCGGAAGCGGGATCCGGGGCATCAGGCGCCGCGTCGCGGCCTTCGATGGGACCACCGAGCTGACCAGCCCCGACAAGGGGCCGACCACCCTTCGAGTGGAGCTGCCGTGCGGATCGTGATCGCCGAGGACAACACCCTGCTGAGGGAGGGAATCTCACTTCTGCTGACCAACGCCGGGCATGAGATCTGCGCGATGGTGGCCGACGGCGACAGCCTGCTGCCCACGCTGCTGGAGCACCGCCCGGACATCGCCGTGCTGGACGTCCGGCTGCCGCCGACCTTCCGGGACGAGGGGCTGCGCGCCGCGATGGCCGCCCGGGCAGAGATCCCCGGCCTGCCGGTGCTGGTGCTGTCGCAGTACGTCGAGCAGGCGTACGCGTCCAAGCTGCTCGCCCAGGGCGCCTCCGGGGTGGGGTATCTCCTGAAGGACCGGGTCGGCCGCATCGAGGAGTTCCTTCAGGCGCTGGACCGGGTGGCGGACGGCGGGGTGGCGATGGACCCCGAGGCGATCTCGCAGCTCATGGTCCGCAGGACCCGCAACGACCCGCTGGCCGCGCTCAGCGCGCGGGAGCGCGAGGTGCTGTCGCTGATGGCCGAGGGGCATGGCAACACCGCCATCGGAGAACTTCTGTTCATCGCCGAGACCTCGGTGAACAAGCACATCGGGAACATCTTCAGCAAGCTCGGCCTGCCCACCACCGACGGCGGCCACCGACGGGTGCGCGCGGTGCTCACGTACCTCAACGCCAGCAACGCGTGAACGAGGGGTGTGCCGGGCGTTCCCGGTCACACCCCTCGACACCGGTTCGTGTGCCGGTCGCTGCGTTCAGCTCACGGCGGCCCGGATGGCCGCACCGGCCTCCTGGGTGCTGAGCGTGCCACCGAGGTCGGGCGTGCACCGGTAGTCGGCCAGCGTGCTGCGCACGGCCTCGCGCAGCGCGTCGGCCTCGGCGGTGAACCCCCGGTCGCGCAGCATCAGCGCGGCGCTCAGCACCGCGCCCGCGGGGTTGGCCAGTCCCTTGCCGACGATGTCCGGAGCGCTGCCGTGCACCGGCTCGTACAGCCCCGCCCCGGTCACCGGGTTGATGTTCGCCGACGCCGCCGTGCCCAGGCCGCCCGCCAGTTCGGCGGTCAGATCGCTGAGGATGTCGCCGTAGGAGTTGTTGGTGACGATCACGTCGAAGGACGGGGCGTCGGTGACCAGCCGCATCGCGGCGGCGTCCACGTACAGATGGGTCGACTCCATGTCGGGGTGGCGGGCGCTCGCCTCTCGCCAGCAGCGCTGCCAGAGCCGGCCGCCGGAGCGCACGGCGTTGGACTTGTCCACCATGCACACCGAACGGCGGGCGATGGAGTAGGCGTACTCGATCACCCGGGAGACTCCCAGGAAGGTGCTCACGTCCTGGTCGATGGCGACCTCGTCCGGGGTGCCCGCGCGCAGTGTGCCGCCGATGCCGGAGTAGAGGCCCTCGGTGTTCTCGCGCACGACGGCACAGTCGATGCCGCGCTTGGACTCGGTACGGAGCGGGCTGAGCCGCTCGTCGAGCAGGACCGCGGGCCGGTAGTTGACGAACAGATCCAGCTCGGTGCGCATGCGCAGCAGCACGCCGCGGGCGTACTCCGTCGAGGTGACCCGCGGGTCCCCCACGGCGCCGAACAGCACGGTCCCGGCGGCGCGGATCCGTTCGAGTTCGTCGTCGGTCATGGCCACGCCGCTCTCCAGGAAGCGGCCGCCGTTGATGTCCTCCATGAAGGTGAACTCCAGGCCGATGCCCAGCTCTTGGAGGACCTTGACGGCTTCCTCGGTCACTTCGGGGCCGATGCCGTCCCCAGGTATCACAACGATGTTCTGCACAGTCCCCGTCCTCAGGTTCGATCGTGATCCTCGGTACCGGCTCGCTGCGCTCAGCCTGCCCGCCCCGCCGGGCGTCCACCATGTCTTTAAGGAGGCGGCAAATAGGGCAGGTGGGGCACGTGGACTCCGTGGGTGCGGGGGTTACCGGGGCAGTCCGGCCGACCGGAAAGATGCAGTTTTCTGCACCTCGGAACTGGAGATCACTCTCCTGTGCCGGGCCCCAACTCTGCGTAGAGTCCCGGGAGTCGGCGCAGCCGCGCCTGACACTCACCTCGTACCGCACGGGACTCAGCCATGTCACAGACCTCGGGATGGAAGCCCGGCGACGAACGCCCCTTATGGCCGTGGATACTGCTGGTCATCATCGCGGTGGGCGTCTGCATCAACGTGGCTCTCACCGTCTGAGCCTTGCCGGACACACGGACGCGCGGAGGGGTTGTCCCCCTCCGCGCGTCCACAATTCGGTCAGCTCCGGTCAGAATTCACGGAGGCCCATTCAGGCGGCCAAATCGTGATAGAGTAAGGCACTTCCCAGCGGCGTCAGCGAGTGCTGGACCTTGTTGAACGTGCGTATCGTGGTGATCAGCCCCGCCTTTCGCAGCACACCGGTGTGTTGACTGGCGGCCGCCGCGGAGATTCCCACTCTTTCCCCGAGTTCCGTCGTGGTGCAGCTGTCGGTCAGGGCTCGGAGCACCGCCGCTCTCGTCCGCCCCAGCAGTGCGCCCAGCGCATGCTCGTTGCTTTCACCGACGTCCCACAGCGGGGCGGCCCACGTCTGCTTCACCGGTATCGGATAGGCCAGCATCGGCCGGTCCGCGTCCTCCTTGTCGGCGAACAGGACGGGCTGTCTGGAGTGGAGGAACAGGGCGGGTACGAGCAGCAGTCCGTCCTTCTCGAGCAGCACGTCCGCGCCGTTCCCCGGCACCTCGAGCACCGGCGACTCCCAGTGGAGGGAGGGGTGGAGCGTGCTCATCAGCCTGTCGACCCCGCCGCTGAGCAGGAGTTGCCCGCGGGCCGCGCGGTCGACCTCCAGCCGTCCGGCGATGCGCTTCCAGTACGGGGCGATGGCCAACCGGTAGAACGCCCCCAGGTCCTTGACCACTTGGGGTCTGCCCTCGGCGCCCGCGGGATCGGTGACGGAATCCGCTGTCTGGCGCACAAGACGATAGATGTCCGGAAAGGGACGTATCGTCTGGGCTAACGCAACCAGTTCGCGCGCACGCGGCACCGTGAGGGCCTTCTTTCGCCACCCGTCGAACACGGCCCCGCCCCTGCCTGTACACAGCAGGTCCAGAGCGAAAAGGGCTTCGACGAGTTTCTCTGGACTCGCCGACATTCGCGTCCTCGCGAGACTTTCGTGCGTAAAACTGATGCGCCGCATACCCCCACCTCGACGACGACCTGCTGCCGCACAAGCGTTTACCGCCCGCGACGCTACCACGGCCTTCGACCCACCGGCGATCTCCTTCGCCAGGCCGACTCCGCCCGGCAACCGGGAGGTCATTAATGGGGGACCAAAAGAGGAGCGATTGCCCGTCATGCCCGGGAAGCGGCCTAAGCAAGGCGGTTAATTCGCGTCAGGCAAGCGTGGATCAAGCCGGGATCGGAGCCTGCGGCCATGTCGACGATCTCTCCCCGGCGCAAGAAGACCACACTGTCCGCGCGGGCCGCCGCGGCCGGATCATCGGTGACCATTACCGCGGTCAGCCGACAGGAATCTACAATTCCGCGTAACCCGGCGGACAACGCATTCACATCCCTTCCCGGGGCGGCGGCCAGCAGGAGCGCGGGCGTGGTGGCGGCCTCCCGCGCCACCGCCAACCGCTGGCGCGCCGCCGACGACAGGGCGGCCACCCGCCTCCGCCGGCTCCACCACAGCCCCGCGCCGTGGTACACCCGCGACAGCACCGACGCATCGACTTCCGCCCCGCGTTGTTCCACGACATCCCGGACCCGGCCCTGCCGGGGCAAATCTTCCACCGGTGCCACAAAGGCCGCTCTCGGTTTTTCTCCGGTTCCCCAGCTCACGCTTCCGGCGGCCGGTTTCACCTTTCCCGCGATGACGCCCAGCAATGCGGATTTCCCGGACCGGGGCGGCCCCATTACCGCGACGAAGCGGCCCGGGCGGACGCCCAGCGTCACATTCCGAAGAACTCCGCCCCCCGCCCCGCCCTGAACGTTTATCGTGGACACATCGTCAAGAGCAAATGCCATGTCCGGTCGGCCGACAGGGTCCGGGTATTCCACGTGCCCCGCCATCTATGCACCTTAACCAGTAGAGCGGCATGCTTCAGAGACCCCCGGAAAAGAAGCGGCTGACGAGGAGAATCTACTGTCTTTCGAGGATTCTGAACATGGTGCAGGCACCCCGGCGCGGGTGCAGACAGCCGTACCCGCCGGGGCGAGCGGGGGGCTCTCTCGGCGCCGGGCCGTCAGCGGCTCGCCGCTCCGTGCGGGTAGACATGGAAGCCACGGCCGGTCTTGCGTCCCAAGTGGCCCTGGGCGGTCAGGCCGACCAGCAGCTCACAGGGTTCGAAACGGGCGTCGCCGGTGCATTCGAGGAGGACGTGCAGGGAGTCCACCACGGTGTCGAGGCCGATGAGATCCGCCGTGCGCAGCGGGCCCATGGCGTGTCCGAAGCACTCCTGGAAGATCTGGTCCACCGTGGCCGCGTCGGCCGTGCCCTCCTCCACGACGCCCGCGGCGTCGTTGACCGTGGCCATCAGCACCCGGTTGGACACGAACCCGGGCGCGTCCCCGACCACGATTCCCTTCTTCCCCATGGCCGCGAGCAGTTCGAGGGTGCGGCGCACGGTCCCGGGGTCCGTCTCCGGGCCCCTGATCACCTCGACGGCGTCCTTCAGCGGCGCCGGGTTCATGAAGTGCGTGCCGATGACGTGGCCCGGCCGCTTCGTACAGGAGGCCAGGTGGGACACCGGGATGGCCGAGGTGCAGGACGCGAAGACGGCATCGGGCGCGCAGACCGCGTCCAGGTCCCGGAAGACGTCCTCCTTGACCGGGATGCTCTCCCGGGTGCACTCGATCACGAAGCGCGCGTCGCGGAGTTCTTCCACCCGGCCCGCCCAGCTCACCCGCCCCTCCACCACCTCCTGAGCGGCGGCCGAGGGCCGCTTGCGCAGCATGCGGGTCAGCCGGAGGCCGTCGCGGAGCCGTCCGGGGCCGAGGGCCAGGGCCTTGGGGTCGGCGTCCACGACCACCACCTCGTAACCGGCTTCGGCCGCGCACTGGGCCACACCCACGCCCATGGTTCCCGCGCCCACTACGCCGACGGCGAAGGGCGGGGTCTGGGGCTCGGTCATCTCGGTCATCTCGCTCATCGAAGAACGTCCTTTCCCGTGGTGACGACGCGTACCGGACTTCCCGTGGCGGGCGGGGCCTCGCCGCTCCCGTAGCCCAGGACCATCCCGTCGGCGGTCCGCTCGACCACCTCGAATCCGCTGAATCTGAGGTTCACCAGCATGATGCGGTTGACGTCGGTGGGGATGAACTCGGCGGTGGGACGACGGCCCGCCGCGAGGGAGTCGCGTACGAAGTGGCCGATCAGGGCGGGTCCCACGCCACGGGACAGCACCCGGCAGGACAGCAGCAGCAGCTTGAGCATGCTGGTCCCCTCGCCCAGTTCGGTGAGCGCGAGTCCGATGGTGCCGTACGAGCCGAACCGGTCCGTCAGATCGGCGACCAGCACCTCGTGGCGGGGTGAGGCGCACAGGCTCCGCAGCTCCTCCATGTCATAGGTGCGGCCGGTGGTGTTGAGCTGATGGGTGCGCACGGTCAGTTCGCGGGCCCGCACGAGGTCGGCCTCGGTCGCCCGGCGCACCGTCAGTACGAGGCCGAGCGAGGCCAGGAACTGCGCGGGCGGGCCGGTGTGGCTCTCCTGGGCCTGTCGGCGGCGCGTCTCACGGCGGTAGAGCAGACGGCGCTCGCGGGACTCCTCCGTCACCGACGGGACCTGGAATTCCGGCAGTTCGGGCAGGGTGCGCGCGTTCCCCGCCGGGTAGCGGCGCACCATGGGCAGGGCCGCGGCCACCTCGGCGCGCTCCAGCGGGTCGTTGTCGATGAAGGCGAGCGTGTCGATGCCGATTCCCAGGGCGTCGGCGATCCTGCGCACCGCCCCGGACTTGGCTCCCCAGCCGATCTCCAGGACGGTGAAGAACTCGTCCAGTCCGTGGGCGGCCAGGTGCGCGGCGGCGAGGTCGTGGTCGCCGCGGCTGGCCACCGCGTGCAGGATGCCGCGCTCGTCCAGGGTGCGCAGGGTCTCGACCGCGCCGGGGAACGGCGCGGGCTGGTCGCCTTCCAGCACCGTGCCGTCCCACAGGGTGTCGTCGAGGTCCCACACCAGGCACTTCACCGTCGAGGCCGGGACCGGTGCCGGGCCTGGTGGCGCGGTGGTGTCTGGAGTCGTGGTGTCCGGAGCCGTGGGGTCCGGTGTCATGGGGCAGTCTCCTTGGGCTCGCGGGTGGGGGCGGCCTGGCCGGGGCGGAATCCATGGCGGCGCAGCAGCCGGTCGGCGATGTGCAGCTCCGCGACGTCCTCGGAGCCTTCGATGATCTCCATGACCTTGGCGTCCCGGTAGAAGCGCCCGGCGACGCTGTCCGGGGCGCAGCCCGCCGCGCCGAGGCTCTGGACCGCGCTGTGGCTCACCGAGCTTGCCGCGCGGGCCGCCACGTACTTGGCCGTGATGGTGGCGATCACGGCCTCCGGTGACCGGCTCTCCCGGAACCGGGCAGCGCGCAGGCACAGTTCGCGGGCTGCCGTGGTCTCCACCGCGGCTCGTGCCAGCCTCGACCGGACCAGCTGGTGTTCGGCGAGCCGGACACCACCTTGCGTACGGTGCGCGATGTGCCGGGCGACCGTCTCCACACATGTTTCGGCCATCCCGAGGCAGCCCCACGCGACCGTGAAGCGCCCGTGGTCCAGTGCGGTCGCCGCGACGTGCGAGAGCCCGAGGCCGAAGGGGGCCACGACGTTGCTCCGGGGCACCGTTACGCGGTCGAAGTCCAGGTGGGCGATCTCCGCGGCCCGCATTCCCAACTGGCCTTCCACGGGCTCCCTGGAGACGCCGGGGCGGTCGGCCTCGACCAGCACGGTGGTGGGACGGCCCGCCGCCGTGCCGAGCACCAGGAGGACATCGGCGGTCCGGCCGAAGGTGACCCATCTCTTGCGGCCGGTGATCAGCAGCTGGTCGCCGTCCTCCTCGATCCGGGTGCGCACGGAGGCGAGATCGGTGCCCGCCTCGGCCTCGGTGGCGGCGAATCCGGCGAGCGACCGTCCGGTGGCCCAGCGCGGCAGCCAGTGGTCGCGCTGCTGGTCGGTGCCCCAGCGGGAGAGGGCCGCCGAGACCATCCCCTGCACGGTGACCAGCCCGCGCAGGGCGCTGCACACGCCGCCGATCTCGGCGCACAGTTCGCCGAGTTCGGCGGGGGTGCCACCGAGCCCGCCGTGCCGGGCGGGGATGTCGGCGCCCAGCAGTCCGGTGTCCGCCAGGCGTTGCCGTACGTCGGCCGGAATCGTTCCCTCGCGGTCCCAGCCGGCCGCCCCGTCGCGCACGGACTCCGCGAAGCTAGCGGCTGGTCTCATGGCTCGCCTCCGGGGCCGCGGCCCCGTTTTTCCGCCGTATGAATGCGGCGATGCGGGACGCCGTCGAGAAGTTGTCCAGACTCAGATCGTCGGCATCGACCGTCAGTTCAAATTCTTGTTCGACAAAGGTCACCAGCTCCAGAGCGAACAGTGAGTCCGTCAGCCCTGTCGCGAAGTAGTCCTCGTCGGGTCCTACCTCCTGGCCGATAACAGAGGTGAGAAATCCTTGGATTTCTTCGGTCACAGTTGTCATGCCGCTTTTCTCCGCTCTTCAGAGATAGTGGATCCGATCTCCGTCATCGCCGATCTCCACGAGCAGCAGGCTCCACGCCGCCACGGGGCTCATGTTGATGAGCACCGCTCGCTCGCCCTCGGCGACTTCTTTGCTTTCCAGCCCCGAATACAGGTTCAGAAGCACGTCGTTGGGGCCCAGGTGGCCGTAGTTCCGCAGGTTCTCTCGGCAGGCCGGGATCAGCTCCGCCCCCAGCACGTCCCGGAGGAAGGCGTGCCCGCCGGCGGAGAGGTTCTGCCCGATATACGCGTGGACGTCCCGCTGCCGCATCCCGTTGCGGTCCAGCAGGCGCCGCAGCAGGTCCCTGAGGCGGTTGCGCGACTCCACGGCCAGCCGGAAGGAGTATCCGGTGAGGTCCCGGCACTCCTCGCGCCAGTCCTCGACCGGCCGGTCCCGGTAGTCGATGTGGAACAGATCCCAGTAGGCGCCGTTCGTCTCCTGGACGGCGTCGAGGATCCGTACGGGACCGGTGCGGCCCAGCACGAGCGCCTGTCCGCCGTCCCCGTTGAGCGTGACGGGATGGCGGTAGCGGCCGGGGGTCGCCGGTTTGCTGCCGTGCGCCACCAGGACGTGCGTCAGCTCCTCGTCGGCGGCCAGCAGTCCGCGGGCCGCGAGCAGCGCCGGGGTGAGGGTGGCGCAGCCGAGTCCGCCCACCGAGAAGGTGAGCGCGCTGCGGGCTCCCAGGGCCTCCTGAAGCCGGGTCGCCTCGGAGGTCACCAGCTCGTGCGGGGCGCGCGACTCGACCACGATCAGCGCGTCGACGTCCGCCGCGTCGAGCCCGGCCCGCGCCATGACGTCCCGGGTCGCCCGGACGGCGAGGTCGTGCGCGCTCAGCTCGTCGTCCACGCGGAGGCGCTCGATGCCGAGCGCGTCGAGGGTCTCGCGCTCCGGGCGGCTCAGGGTGGCGCGTTCGGGGAGGTCCACGGTCTCCACGCGCCGTTCCGGAAGGTGCCCGGCGGCGGCCCTGATCGCGAGGGGTGCCCCCATGTCAGGCTTCTCCGGTGAGTTCGGTGAACGCGTCGGCGAGGTGGTCGGCGAACTCCTCCATGCGGTCGCCGCGCAGGCGTCCGTCGTGCACCAGGAAGATCACCAGTTCGCCGTCCTGGACCACGCTGGACACCGCGACCGGCACATAGGCCAGCAGCGAGCGCTGCTCCAGGGCGAGCGGCAGGGAACGGCTCCACGCCGCTCCCGCGCCGATCTTCAGTGCCTCGCCGCCGGTCGCGGTGTGCTCGACGAGGATCGCCGGTTCGGGCAGCGCGCACAGCCGGTCCGTGGCCGGGCCCCGGGGGCTGAGCCGTCGCAGGACGCCGTAGCCGACACCGTCGTGGGGCACGGCGCGCAGCTGGTCGGCGACCGCCGGAAGGGCCTCGTCGGAGCGCTGTCCCTCCCCGACGGGGAGCATCACGGGGAAGGCGTTGGTGAACCAGCCGAGCGAGCGCGACCGCCCGTCCGGCCGCAGCGCGTTCGGCGTCGCCTCCCCCACCGCCATCAGATAGGCGCCCGCGCGCCCCCGCCAGCGGCTCCACGCGCAGGCCACCGCGGCCATCGCCGCCTCACGGCCCGCGGTGTTGCCGTCGCCCAGCGCCTTGGCGACCCGGTCCGCCGGGATGACGCGGCGCAGCACGCCCTGGCCCGCGCCCGGCTGGGGCGGCTGCTCGGCGCCTTCCGGCAGGCCGCCCGCGGCCCGGCCCGTCTCCATGACGACGGTCCAGTACGTGGCTTCGCCCGCCACCTCGTCGCTGGTCGCCATGGCGGTGAGGTGGCGGCTCCAGGCGCTCCATCCGTCCCGGGCACCGTGGTCGGGTGCGGGGGCTTCCTCGGGCGTTCGTAAGGAGGAGTTGATGTCCTCCAGCAGCGGCACGAGCGAGATGTGGTCGTACGCGAAGTGATGGACGAGCAGGAGCAGCAGGCCGGTGCGGTCCGGGCCGCGGTCGTAGAAGCGGGCCCGCAGCATCGCTCCCCGGGCGGGGTCGATGTCCTTGAGGAGGTCGTTCTTGTCGGCGTCCAGCACGGCGAGTTCGGTTTCCTCGTCCATGGCGGGCAGCACCTTGACGTCCACGGCGACGTCCACGGCGTCGGACGGTCCGGCGCCGGGGCGCTCGATCCAGCGGCTGATCGCGTTCTGCCGGAAGCGGTACCTGAGCGGTTCGTGCAGGTCCAGCAGGCGCGCCACCGCTCGGCGCACCCTGTCGGCCCGTATTCCGGCGGACGTCTCCAGGACCTCCGCCACGACGAAGTCCCGGGCGCCGTCGTCGGCGTGTTCCAGGATGCCGTGCATGAGCGGGGTCAGGGGAATCGGCGCGTCGGCGGCCGGTTCGGGGGCGGTGCGGGCGGCGTCCGCGGGGGCGGGGGCGGTGCCCGCGGCGAGGGCCCGCAGGGTGGGGCGGCGGAGCACATCGTGCGGGGTGAGGGACAGTCCGGCGGTCTCCGCCCGGGCGGCGACGGCCACGCTCAGGATGGAGTCCCCGCCGATCTCGAAGAAGTTGTCGTCCGGGCCCACCTCGTCCCGGCCGAGGAGGTCGGCCCAGATCCGGCCGAGTATCCGTGTCGCGTCGCCGTCCCCGGCGGGGGAGGCGGCTCCCGCTGCCGGTTCCGGTGCGTTCACCGATGTCGTCATGTCCACCATCCTGTTGCGGTCGGTCTTTCCGTTCGCGGTCCGTGGCAGGCGGTCGTACGGGGCGATCCGGGCGGGGACCATGTAGCCGGGGAGCCGTTCGGCCACCCATGCGGTCACGGCGCGGGGGGCCGGGAGCCGTTCGCCCGCGATGTGCGCGACGAGACGGGTGGCGTCGGGGGACGCGCCGTCGGGAAGCACCACCGCCTCGCGGACTTCGGGGTGTTCGAGCAGGACACGTTCGATCTCGGCCGGTTCGACGCGGTGTCCCCGGATCTCCACCTGCTGGTCGGCGCGGCCGTGGAACTCGAGGGAGCCGTCCGCCGCGAGGCGGGCGAGGTCGCCCGTCCGGTACATGCGGGCCTCGGGGTCGGCGGCGAAGGGGTCGGGCAGGAAACGGGCCGTGGTGTGTTCCGGCAGCCGGTGATAGCCACGGCCCACGGCCGTCCCGCCCACGTACAGCTCGCCCTGCTCGCCCACGGCGCAGGGCTGTCCGTCCGGGCGCAGAACGCGGGCGGTGGCGTTGTCGATGGGACGCCCGATCGCGGGCAGGGTACCGGCCGGTCCGGGTGCCACCTCGGCCCAGGTGGAGACGACCGCGCATTCGGTGGGCCCGTACAGGTTCAGCGTACGGAAGGGCACCCCCGCCGGGGGACGTACGCGCAGCCGGTCGCCGCCCACGCCCACCACCCGCAGCCGCACCCCGGGGACGTCGGGATACTCGCGCAGCACCACCTCGGCGAGCGGGGTCGGCAGGAAGGTGGCGGTGATCCCCTGCCGTGCCATCCAGCGGAGCAGTTCCACCGGGGTCCGCATGGTGTCGTGCAGGATGTGGAGGGCCGCGCCGTGGGCCAGGGCCGCCAGCGTTTCGAGGATGGCGCCGTCGAAACCGGGCGCGAAGACCTGCGCCACCCGGTCCTCGGGGCTCAGCCGGGCCTCGCGGCCCCACCAGGTCACCACGTTGAGCAGGCTCCGGTGGGTGATCTCGCAGCCGTGCGGGCGTCCGGTGGAGCCCGAGGTGTGGGCGATGTACGCCAGGTCACCGGGTGCGGTACGAGGCATTGGGCCGGGGTGGTCGGTTTCCCCGTCCGGTGGCCGTGCCGCGATACGGACTGTCAGCGCGTCCGCGAGCGGCGGCTCCTGGCCCTCGCCCGCCACGATCAGCGGACACTCCAGCCCGGCCAGCAGACCGGCCACACGCTCGGCCGGGACGGCCGGGTCCACCGGTACGAAGGCGCCACCGGCCTTCAGCACACCGAGCCAGCCCGTCACCAGGTCCACCCCGCGCGAGGCGATGACCGGGACCGTGGCTCCCGGGGTGACCCCGGCGGCGGCGAGCCGCCGGGCGAGCCGTCCGGCCAGCGCGTCGACCTCGCGGTAGGTGTGCGTCCGGCCGGTGGCGGGGTCGACGACGGCGGGCCGGTCGGGGGCCGTCGCCGCCCAGTGCGCCACCGCCTGGTGCACGGAACCCCTCTCGCCGGGCGGCCGTTCGGGCCCGGTGAGCACGGCGGTGGCGGGCCGAGGGTGCGGGGTGTCCGTCAGCTCGGCCAGCTTGCGGTCGGGGCCGTCCATCGCGGCGGCCACCAGTTCCTGGAACAGCGCGGCGAGCCGTTCCATGCTGGTCCGGTCGAACAGGTCGACGGCGTATTCCAGATAGCCGATCATCGGGCCGTCGATCTCGTCGTTCACCCCGAGGGTGAGGTCGAGCTTGGCGGTCCCGGGGGCGATGCCGCCGAAGGAACCGCCGCCCGGGGCCGCGGTGAGTCCTTCCGGCGCCTCGGGGTGGCTCGCGGTGTTCTGGTGGGTGTAGCCGACGGTGAACAGGGGATGCCGGGAGGCGTCCCGCTCGGGCCCGAGGGCGGAGACGATCTTCCCGAAGGGGATCTCCTCGTGGTCCAGGGCCCCGGCGACCGTTTCGGCGCAACGGCGCACCAGTTCACGGAAGGTCAGCCCCTCCTCGACCCTGGTGCGGAACGGCAGCAGGTTGTTGAAGTAGCCGATCAGCTCGTGGGTGTCGGGGTGGTACCGGCCGGAGGCCGCGGCCCCGATCACCACGTCCTCCTGGCCCGCCCACAGATGCAGCAGGGCGTCGACCACGGCCAGGAGCGTGACGAAGGTGGTCACTCCCTCCTGGCGGCTGAACTCGCGCAGCGCCCGGGCCTGGTCCGGGCCGAGGGTGAACTCCAGCAGGTCACCGGCGTGGGACTGGACCGCCGGGCGCGGCCGGTCCAGGGGAAGCTCGGTGGTTTCCAGCCCGGCCAGCTGTCCGCGCCAGTAGCGCAGTCCCTTCTCCATCCGTTCCGCGGTGAGCCACGCCCGTTGCCATCGGGCGAAGTCGCCGTATCCGACTGTCAGTTGGCGCAGCTTCGCGGGCCGGTCGGCCCGCCGGGCGGCGTAGCACTCGCCGAGGTCGCGGAAGAACACCGCGGGCGACCAGCCGTCGAAGACGATGTGATGCCAGGTGCAGAGCAGGAGGTGGTCGTCCTCGGCCAGCTTGAGCAGTGTGGTGCGCATCAGGGGGCCGCTCGCCAGGTCGAAGGGGCGGCGGGCCTCCGCGGTGGCGATGCGCCGCGCCTCCGCCTCGCGCTCCGGTTCCGGCAGATGGCTGAGGTCTTCCATGACCAATCCGGGGCCGGAGGCGTCGAACCGCACGTACGGGCGGCCGTCCTCGTGCGGGATCCGGGTGCGCAGTACGTCGTGCCGCTCCACGACGTCGCGCAGCGCCGCCCGGAGGGCGTCGGGGTCGAGCGGGCCGGTGTAGCGCAGGTCACCGGGGATGTTGTACAGCGGGCCGGGCGGTGTCAGCTGGTCGAGGTACCACAGCTGTTCCTGGTTGTAGGTGAGCGGGACGCGGTCTCCCGGCGGCACGGGGACGATCGCCCAGTCGGAGCCGGGGGAACCGCCCCGGCGGCGCCCGGCGATCAGGGCGGCCGTCTCCTGGACCGTCCGGTGCTCGTAGAGGTCGGCGAAGGTGAGACGGGTGCCGAACCGGGCCTCGACCTCCCGCAGCAGGGTGATGCCCGCGATGGACGTGCCGCCCAGCTCGAAGTAGTCGGACGTGGCGTCGATGCCGGGGGCGCCCAGGATCTGGCTCCAGATGGCGATGACGGCCTGCCGGATCTCCGCCTCGTCCGCCTCCGGCGCGGATGCGGCTGCGGGTACGGGGGCGGTGGCGTGCCGGGGCGGGGGCGCTTCCTGGCTCCCGTACCAGCAGGAGACGGGTTCGAAGGGGTAGGTGGGGACCTCCGCGCGGAGGATGCGCCGGCCCTCGTAGTGGCGGTTCCAGTCGAGGTCCGCGCCCGCTTCGTAGAGGTGCGCGAGGGCGCCCAGGACGTCGTGGCGGCCCGCGTCGCCGAGGAGCGGGACGACGGTGAGTTCGGGCGCGAGTTCCCTGATGCGCCGGGACAGGGTGCCGTCGCGGCCGAGTTCGACGAGGAGGGCGCCGTCGCGGACGAAGTCCGCCACCGCCCTGCGGAGTCCGCCGTCGTCGACCTCGTCGGTGAGGGTGGCGTCGGCCGCCGCCGCCAGGGCGCGGGCCGCCGGGAGCCGTCCCCGGCCGACCTGGACCGCGAGGTTCCCCGGGCCCGAGCCCACCAGCCGTCCCGTCTCCAGCCCCAGCGATTCCGCCAGGCGGTACAGCGCGTAGTGGCGCGTCAGCAGCGTCACGGCGCCGCTCTGGACACCGTCGGGGCCGTCGGGCGCCTCCGATGTGAAGGAGTCCTCGGCGTCGGCGAGGGCGGGGAACTCCGTGCGCAGCCGCTGCCAGAGCGCCCGGTCCGCCTCGCCGGAGGCGGCCACGTCGCCCGGGGCGGCCACGTCGCCCGGGGCGGCCACGTCGTCCGAGGCCGCCACGTCGTCCGAGGCCGCCACATCGCCGTCGCCGGAGAACAGCAGCACCACCGGCGCGCCCGCGGGGGCCTGCTGTTCGGGGAGGGCCGCGGTCCGCAGGGCGGTGGCCAGTGCGCCGATGCCGTCGGCGGTGCACGCCCAGCGCCAGCGGTGGTCGTCCCGCCCGCGGTTGAGGGCGTGCGCCACGGTGGCCAGGTCGTGGTCCGTACTCGCCAGGAAGTCGCTCAGGCTCCGGGTGTAGCGGGCGAGCGCCGCGCTGGACGCCGCCGACACCGTGACCAGCTCGGAGGCGTCCGGGCCGGTGCCACGGTCCAGGGGCAGGCGGTCGGGCGTCTCCTCGATGACGGCGTGGACGTTGGTTCCGGTCAGGCCGAAGGAGCTCAGGCCCGCACGGAGCGGCAGTCCGTCCTCGGCCGGTGCCCAGGGCAGGGTCCGCGCGCTGACCCGGATCGGTCCCCCGGAGTCCGCCAGGGCGTGCGCGTCCCGGAAGCGGGCGGTCGGATAGAGCGTCGTATGCCGCAGTCCGGCCAGCACCTTGAACAGACCGGCCATGCCCGCGGCGTGGTCCAGATGTCCCACGTTGCCCTTGACGCTGCCGATCGGGAACGGGGCGGCGGCACGGTCCGCGACGCCGCCCGCCAGCAGGGCCTGACGTACCCCGCTCAGCTCGGCCAGGTCGCCGAGCGGGGTGGCGGAGCCGTGGCATTCGAGGTAACCGGCAGTGGTCAGTGGCACGGCCGCGTCCTGCCAGGCGGCGGTGATCAGTTCGGCCTGGGCGTCCTGGCTGGGCGCGCTCATGCTGGTGGCGCGATAGCCGTTGTGGTTCACCGCGATGCCACGCAGTACGCCATGGATGTGGTCGTCGTCGGCGAGGGCGTCGGTCAGCCGCTTGAGGACCACGAAGCCACCGCCCTCGCCGCCGACCCCGCCGTTGGCCGCCGCGTCGAACGGACGGCACACCCCATCGGGCGACTCGACGCCGGGCAACGGCTCATGGGTGGCCGAAGGCTGCAGGAGCGACTGGACGCTGACACCGCCCGCGATGGCCAACTCGGCCGCACCCGAGCGCAGTTGCTGGGCAGCCAGGGCCAGCGCCGTCAGGCTTCCGCTGCACGCGGTGTCCACGGCGAGGACGGGCCCCGAAAGGTCGAGGAGATAGGCGACCCGGGCCGCGACGGCGGCGGGGAGCGTGCCGAGGATCGCTTGCGGGTCGTCGTCGCGGAACAGCGTGGCGTAGTCGGGGTTCGGCGTGCTGAGCACCACGGCCGTCGCCGTCCCGCGCAGGGAGCGGGGCGCGTAGCAGGCGTTCTCGACGGCCTGGTGCACGAGTTGCAGGGTGAGCCGCTGATGGGGGTCCATCAGCTCCGCCTCCCGCCGCGAGAGGCCGAAGAAGCGGTGGTCGAAGAGGTCGACGCGGTCGAGATAGCCCGAGGGCGCGTAGCCGGTGTCCGGATCGCCGCCCGCGTGCCGGACCCGGTCCGCCGTGGGCGCGCCCATGCTGACCCGGCCTTCGCTCAGGTTCTCGTGCAGGGCGTCGAAGTTCCCGGCCCCGGGCAGGGTGAACGCCGCCCCGATGATCGCGACCGCTTCCTGGTCCACGTGGTCTCCTCGCCTCACAGTACGTAGTCACCTCGGTCGTCGTCGTGCGCGGTTTCCGGGCGCCCCTCCAGCAGTCGCGCCATCGACTCGACGGTCGAGTGCTCCAGCAGCGCGGCCACCGGCACCGGGTCGCCGCCCAGGGCGGTCAGCCGCCCGGCGAGTTCCATCAAGGTCAGGGACGAGCCCCCGGCTTCGAAGAACTTCTCCCGTATCCCGATCCCGTCCGCGTCGCGGTCCAGCAGGCTCGCCCACAGCCCGGCCACGGTGCGCTCGGCGTCATCGCGCGGCGCGGCCCGCGGGTCCTGTGGCGGGGGCGCGGGTTCGGCGGTTTCCAGCGCCCGGCGGTCGGTCTTGCCGTTGGCGGTCAGGGGCAGGGAGGTGTGGAAGCCGAAGGCCGAGGGGACCAGTTGCGGGGGCAACCGGCGCGCCAGGTGGTCGCGCAGTTCGGTGGCGGTCGGGGCACGGCCCGCGGCGGGCACGACATGGGCCGTCAGCCGACGCCGCTGTTCCCGGCCCACGGCCACCACCACGGCCTGCGCCACCGCGGGGTGTTGGGACAGCTCCCGTTCGATCTCGCCGGGTTCGGCCCGGAATCCCCGGACCTTGACCTGGTGGTCGGCCCGGCCCACGAAGTGCAGTCCGCCACCGGGGGTTCTGCGGACCAGGTCCCCGGTCCGGTACATGCGCGCGCCCGCGGGCCCATGGGGGCAGGCCACGAACCGCTCGGCGGTCAGCGCCGCCCGGCCGTGGTACCCCCTCGCCAGGCCCTGACCGACGAGATACAACTCGCCGGTCACCCCGTCGGGGACCGGCCGCAGCCCGGCGTCGAGCACCAGCGCGCCGGTGCCGGGAACCGGCTCGCCGATCGTTGGTTCCCCGGCGCCGTCCAGCCGCTCGCTGACCGTGGAGCAGACGGTTGCCTCGGTGGGACCGTACGCGTTGAACATCCGCCGGTCCGGTGCCCAGCGCGCGGCGAGTTCCGCCGGGCACTTCTCCCCGGCCGTGAACAGCACCAGCCCGCTCGGCAGACCGCCGTCCGGCAGCACGGCCAGTACGGCGGGCGGCAGTGTCACATGGGTGATCCCGTGTTCGGCGACGGTCCGCGTCAGCGCCGGGCCCGGCAGCAGCTGTTCCGCCGGGGCGAGCACCAGCGTGGCCCCGTTGCACAGCGCCATGGCGGTTTCCCAGAAGGCCGCGTCGAAACTGGCCGAGGCGAACTGCAGCACCCGGTGGCCCGGTCCGGTGGCGGCGGCGCGGTGCGCTCCGGCGAGCATCCCGGTCACGCCCCGGTGGGTGACGACGGTCCCCTTGGGGCGGCCCGTCGACCCCGAGGTGTAGATGACGTACGCGGCGTTGTCGGGCCGCACGGGCACGCGCGGAGCGGTCGCGGGACGGTGCGCGAGAGCGTCGCCCGCCCGGTCGAGAAGGAGGGCCGGGACGGTGTCCGGACACCAGTGGGTACGCGTCGCACTGTCCGTGACGAGTACGGCGGCGCCCGCGTCCGCCAGCATCCAGCCGAGCCGTTCCGGCGGGTAGGAGGGGTCGAGCGGCACATGGGCGCCACCGGCCTTGAGGATCGCCAGCAGCGCGACGATCTGGTCGGTGCCGCGCGGCAGGGACAGGCCGACGGGTGTCTCGGGGCCGACGCCGCTCGCGATGAGGTGGTGGGCCAGGCGGTTGGCGCGGGCGTCCAGTTCGGCGTAGCCGAGGACGTGTCCGTCCGCCAGCAGCGCCGGTGCGTCGGGGGTCCGTGCGGCCTGCTCCGCGAACAGCTCGTGTGCGCAGCGCGGTGCGGGTGCCGGTGCCGGTGCCTGCGCCTGCGCCTGCGCCTGCGCCTGGCCGGAGGTGTCGGCGGTGAGGGCGACCGCGGACACCCGGCGGTCGGGGTCGGCGGTCAACTCGACCAGCAGTCGCGGCAGTTGACGAGTAATCCGCTCGGCGGTCCCCTGGTCGAACAGCCCGGTGTCGTAACTCACTTCGAGGACCAAGGTGCCGGTGGTGTAGACGAGGAGGGACAGGGGGTAGTTGGTGGCGTTGCCGGTGTCCAGTGTGGTGACGCGCAGCCCGCCCACCGCCGTCGCGGCGGGGTCGACGGGGATGTTGTCGAAGGCCACCGCCGTGTCGAAGAGGGACGCCCCCGGCGGGACGGCACTGTTGGCCCGCTGCTCGGACAGCGGGAAGGTGTCGTACTGGCGGGCCTCAGCCTGCTGGGCCTGCACCTCGCGCAGCCAGTCGGCCACCGGCACGCCGTCCTCGATCCGCACCCGCACCGGCAGGGTGTTGATCAGCAGGCCGATGATGGACTCCACGCCCCGCGGTCCGTCGCCCCGGTGGGCGACCGTGGCGCCGAACACCACGTCCGAGCCACCGCTGTGGCGTGCCAGCAGCAGCGCCCAGGCGGCCTGGACCAGGGTGTTGACGGTGAGCCGGTTGCGGCGTGCGAAGCCGCGCAGCCGTGCGTACTCCGCTCCGCTCAGTTCGGTCACCTGGGCGGCGTGGCGCCGCACCCGGTGGCCGGGGGGCGGCGTACCGGCGTAGGGCAGTGGTGTGGCGGCCGGGAATCCGGCGAGCGCCGTGCGCCAGTACGTGCGCGCGGCGGTCTCGTCGCGGGCGGCGAGCCAGTGCACATAGTCGCTGAAGGCGGTGCGGGGGGCGAGAGCGGGTGTGCGTCCGGCGGACAGGGCGGCGTACGCCGTGAAGACGTCCGTGAGGACCTCGGTGACACTCCATCCATCGAGGAACAGATGGTGGCAGGTCCACAGCAGCAGCACCTCGTCGTCCGCCACGCGCACGACGGCCAGCCGCATCGGCACCTCGTGGCGCGGGTCGAGCCCGGCCGCGCGCTCCCGCTCCACCAGCCGCTCCAGGGACTCGTGCCGGTCTCCGGGGGGCCGCCCACGCCAGTCGTGATGGGCGACGGGGAGGGTGAAGTCCGGCTGCGGGGTCTGCACGGGCGGGGTGCCGGGCTCGGTGGCGACGGTGCTCCGCAGGGCGGGCGTGCGGTCGACGACGTGCTGCCAGGCCCGGGCCAGCACGCCGGGATCGGTGACCCCGGCGACGGTCATTCGCATGGTCCGGGCGTAGACATCCCCGCCGCCGTCGCCGCCGTCGCCCGTGGCGAGCGAGTGGTAGAGCAGGCCGGTCTGGAGCGGGGTGAGCGGGTACGGCTCGGAGCGGGGGGCCGGTGGCGGGCCCGCGGGCTCCGGGGCGGCGGGGGCCTCCCCGGCCGTCTCCGCGAGGGCCCGGACCGTGAGCCGGGTGAAGATGTCCTTCGGCGTCAGGTCCAGGCCCGCCGCCCGGGCCCGGGAGGCGAGCCGCACACTGGTGATCGAGTCCCCGCCGAGGTCGAAGAAGTCGTCGTCCACGCCGACGCGTTCGACATCGAGCACCTCCGACCACACCGCCGCGAGGGCGCGTTCGGTGGCGCTGGCCGGTGCGGCGTACGCGGCGTCGGTGTCCGGCCGTCCCTCCGGCCGGGGCAGGGCCCGCTGGTCGACCTTTCCGCTGGAGTTCAGCGGGAGGGCGTCGAGCGCCACGTACGCCGACGGGATCATGTATCCGGGCAGCAGCGTGCCGAGGTGGCGGCGCAGCGCGGTCGTGGTGGGTGCGTTACGTCCCGGTCCGGGGACGACGTAGGCGACGAGCCGACGCACACCCGCGTCGTCCGCCGCCCCGCCGCCGCGCGCGGTCACGACCGCCTCGGACACGTCCGGGTGCGCCGTCAGAGCCGCTTCCACCTCGGCGGTCTCCACCCGGTATCCCCGGATCTTCACCTGGTCGTCGGCGCGGCCGAGGAAGTCGAGCACCCCCTCCGCGCGCCATCGCACCACGTCTCCGGTCCGGTACATCCGGCTGCCCGGCTCGCCCCAGGGGTCGGGGACGAAACGCTCGGCGGTGTCCGTGGGCCGGGCCTGGTAGCCCCGGGCGAGCCCGGCGCCCGCGATGTACAGCTCGCCCGCCACCCCGATGGGGGACGGCCGCAGCGCGCCGTCCAGGACGTAGTGCCGTACGCCCGTCACGGGCCTGCCGATGGGGACGAGCCGCTGCCCCGGCAGCGCGTCGCCGTGTGCCATGAGGTGGCCGGTCGAGCACATGGTGGTCTCGGTCGGGCCGTAGAGATTGGCGAACGGGTGCACGGCCAGCCACCGGCGGGCCGTTTCCACCGGACACACGTCGGCCGCCGAGCAGACCAGTTCCAGCTCCGGCAGTGCCGTGGGGTCGAGCACGCCGAGCAGCGCCGGAGGGAGCATGAGGTGGGTCACCGCGTCCCGGCGGACGCGCTCGGCGAGCCGCGCCGGGTCGTCGTATTCGCCGGGCAGGCTCATGCACAGGGTCGCGCCGGTCAGCAGCGGCATCAGTGCCTGCCAGATGCCGCCGTCGAAGCTGAACGACAGATGCTGCAGCATCCGGGAACCCGGCCGCAGCCCGAGGGTGCGCCTGCTGTCGGCCGCCAGGTTGCACACCCCGCCGTGCTGGATCAGGACGCCCTTCGGGCGCCCCGTCGAGCCCGAGGTGTAGACGGCGTAGGCGAGATGCGCGGGGCGGACGGGGGTCGCGGGCGGGGTCGCGGGGCGGCGGGCGATGGCCGCGCGGTCCGGTGCGCGGTCGAGGCACACGAGGCGTGCGGGGACGTCGGGCAGCGAGCCGAGCTGGTGGCGGTGTGCGATCAGCACCCGTGGCGCGGCACCGGCCGCGATGTGCGCCAGCCGGTCCCTGGGCTGTCCCAGGTCCAGGGGTACGAACGCGCCACCGGCCTTGAGCACGGCGAGCGCGGCGACGATCAGGTCCGGGCCGCGGTCCGGGCACAGCCCGACCAGGACCTCCGGGCCGACGCCGAGGGCGACCAGGTGGTGGGCGAGCCGGTTCGCCCGCGCGTCCAGCTCTCCGTAGCCGATGGAGTGGCCGCCGAAGACCACGGCGGGACGGTCCGGATCGCGCCGGGCGTGGGCCGCGAAGACCTCGTGCACGCAGTGGCCGTCCTCGGGCTCGCCGGTGGCGTTCCACTCGGTGAGCACCTGGTGTTCCTCGGCTCCGGTGAGGAGGGAGAGCCGGGCGGGGCCGAGGCGGGGGTCCCGTGCGATGCCGATGAGGAGCGTGCGCAGCCGCCCGGCCATCCGCTCGGCCGTGGCCCGGTCGAACAGGGCGCTGTTGTAGAGGAAGTCGGCGTTCAGCCCGTCGTCGGTCTCCTCGAATTCCACGGTGAGGTCGAAGGCGGCGGACACGACGGGAATCCGGACATCGGTGGTGGTCAGCCCGCCGAACCGCCGCTCCCGGGTGGGGGCGTTGCGCATGACGACGAGCGCCGGCACCAGGGGGGTGCGATCGGCCACACGGGCGGGGGCGAGCGCCTCGACCAGCCGGTCGAAGGGCAGTTCCCCGTGGGCGACGGCGTCGAGCATGGCGTCGCGGACGTCGCCGAGCGTGTCGGTGAACGGGCGGTCGCCGTCCACCTGAGTGCGCAGGACGAGCGTGTTGACGAAGAAGCCGACCAGATCGTCCAGCGCCTCGTGTTCCCGGCCCGAGGTCACCACCCCGACCGCGATGTCCCGCTGTCCGGTGTGCCGGGCGAAGAAGATCTGGCTCGCCGCGAGAAGGGTGCTGAACAGGGTCGTACCGTGCTCGTGGCCGAGCTGCCGCAACCGGTCCACGACCCGGCCCGGGATCCGGATCCCGACGGACGACCCGGCGGTGCCGGTCTGCGGGGTCCGGGCCCGGTCGGTGGCCAGGTCCAGCGGCTCCATTCCGGCGAGCCGCTCACGCCAGTACGCCAGTTGCCGGGCTTCGAGTCCGTCCGCGAGCCGCTGCCGCCGCCAGACGGTGTAGTCGCCGTAGCGCACCGGCAGTTCGGACAGGGGCGCCGGGGTGCCGGTCACGGCGGCCGTGTAGTGCGCGCCCAGTTCGGCCAGCAGCACTTCGTAGGACCAGTCGTCGCTGATGAGGTGGTGCGAGGTCAGGGTGAGGACGTGTTCCGCCGGGGACAGCCGGATCAGCCGGGGGCGCAGCAGCGGTCCCCGTGCGAGGTCGAACGGGGTCAGCAGGTCGTCGCGCATCAGGCGGTCCAGCGCCCGTTCCCGGTCGGCTTCGGGGACCGCGGTGAGGTCGATGTGCTCCGCCGTCAGCGGCCCCGGCGGGTGCACGATCTGTACGCCCTGGCCGTCCCTCGTCTCGAAGGTCGTGCGCAGCGACTCCTGGCGTGCGGCGAGCCGGGTGAGCGCCCGGTCGAGGGCCCGGGGGTCCAGCGGCCCGGTGAGGCGGACGGCGCCACCGACGTTGTAGTCGGGCCCCGGCGCGTAGCAGTGCAGGAACCACAGCCTCCGCTGCACCGGGGACAGCGGCAGGACACGCTCCTCCCCGGCGGCTCCGGTGAGCCGCGCATTGGGCGGCGGGGCGGTGCCGGGGGCCGGGGGCCGGAGGGCCGTGGCCAGGGCGGCGATGGTACGGCTTTCGAGGAGCGTACGGACGGACAGGTCGGCGCCGAGGGCGGACCGGGCCCGGGCGACGGCCCGCATGGCGAGGACCGAGTCGCCGCCGAGGATGAAGAAGTCCTCGTCCACGCCGACCCGTTCCGCGCCGAGCACCTCCGCCCAGATTTCGGCCAGGGTCCGTTCGGTGGCGGTGCGGGGCGGTGTCCGGGAGCCGTCGGACGGAGGGGTGAGCGGCGCCGCGGGCAGGGCGTGGCGGTCGACCTTGCCGTTCGGCAGCGTGGGCAGCCGTTCGAGGGTGACGAGCGTAGCGGGGACCATGTGCTCGGGCAGCCGCCGGGAGACGAAGGCGCGCAGCGCCTCGGGGCCGGGCTCCCGCGGGCCCGCGGGCACCACGTAGCCGACCAGGCGGCGGGGGCCCTGCTCCGCGCCGCCACCTCGTAGGGCCACGGCGGCGGCCGCCACGTCCGGGTGGCGCACCAGCGCGTTCTCGATCTCCCCCGTCTCGACCCGGAAGCCGTTGATCTTCACCTGGTCGTCGCCGCGGCCGAGGAACTCCAGCACCCCGTCCGCCCGCCGCCGCGCCAGGTCACCGGTCCGGTAGAGGCGTCCGCCCGGCGTCCACGGGTCGGGGACGAAGCGATGCGCAGTGGCCTCGGGGCGCCGGTGGTAGCCGCGTACGACGCCGGGGCCGCCGATCCACAGCTCACCCGTGTCCCCCTCGGACACCGGTCGCAGCCGCTCGTCCAGAACGTGTGCGACGGTGCCGGGGACCGGGCGGCCGATGGGTACGAGGGCGCTGTCCCCGAGCCCTTCGGCGGCCGGGAAGAACAGGCAGGAGTCCACGGTGGTCTCGGTGGCACCGTAGGCGTTGACCACGGTGGAGCCGGAAGGGACGAGGGACAGCAACTCCCGGCAGTCCTCGGCGAGCCAGCCTTCCGAGCCGACGGACAGCAACCGCATCGGGGGCAGGGTCCGGCCGCGGGCCGCCGCCTCCCGCCCCAGCTCCTTGGCCAGGCTCGGCACCAGCTCGATGGCGTCTCCCCCGCTGCTCTCCAGCAGATCCAGCAGCCTGGCGGGGTCGGTGACGGTGTCCTGGGGCGCGATGACGACGGTTCCGCCGACGAAGACCGAGCGGAGCAGATCGGCGAGGAACAGGTCGACCGACAGGCTGGTGACCGACACGAAGCGGGGCGGGGACTCGCGCAGCTTGTAAAGGCCGTCCCAGGCTGCGAAGACGCTGAGCAGATTGCGGTGTTCGACCAGGACGCCCTTGGGGACGCCCGTCGAGCCGGAGGTGTAGATCAGATAGGCCGCGGAGTCCGGGGTGGGGCGCGGGAGGGGGCCGCCTGTGTCCCCAGGACGTTCGTGGTCCTCGTCGAGAAGCAGCGTCCGGGGACCGTCATCGGGCAGCAGGGGTGCGAGACGCGCCCGGGTGAGGACGAGGGGGGTGCCGGAGTCGGCGACCATCCAGGTCAGCCGCTTCGGGGGGTACGCGGGGTCGAGCGGTACGTACGCCCCGCCCGCCTTGAGGATGCCGAGGACACCGGTGACCATGTCCGGGCCGCGTTCGACGCACAGCCCGACCAGCACCTCGGGGCCCACGCCGTGCCGGACCAGCCGGTGGGCGATCCGGTCGGTGTGCCGGTCGAGTTCGGCGAACGTCAGCCGGTGCCCGTCGTGGACGACGGCCGTCGCGTCCGGGGTCCGGGCGGCCTGCTCCGCGAAGAGGTCGAGCACGGTCATGCCGACTCCCGCTCCCGCATCATCTCCGCCACCAGGAAGGCCAGGTCCAGGGACTGGCCGTGGTTGAGCCGGGGGTCGCACGCGGACTCGTAGCGCAGCGGCAGGTCGTCGACGCCGACCGGTGAACCGCCGCCGACGCATTCGGTGACGTCATCGCCGGTGAGTTCGACGTGGATGCCCCCGGCGTGGGTGCCGAGCGCCTGGTGGACCTCGAAGAAGCCCCGCACCTCCTCCAGAATGGCGTCGAAGTCGCGGGTCTTGTGGCCGCTGGGCGTCTCGAAGGTGTTCCCGTGCATCGGGTCGCAGACCCAGGCGACCCCGGCCCCCTCCGCGACGGCCTTCTCCACCAGGACCGGCAGCCGGTCGCGGATCAGGTCCGCGCCCATCCGGACGATGAATGTGAGCCTGCCGGGCTCCCGGTCGGGGGCGAGGCGGTCGACGTAGCGGAGGACGGTGTCCGGGTCGGTGCCGGGGCCGAGCTTCACCGCGATGGGGTTGCGGACGCGGGAGAAGTACTCGATGTGCGCGCCGTCCAGATCCCGGGTGCGCTCCCCGATCCACAGCAGATGTCCGCTGGCCGCGTAACTCTGGCCGGTGCGCTCGTCCGTGCGGGTCAGCGCCTGCTCGTAGTCGAGCAGCAGTCCCTCGTGGCTCGCGTAGAGTTCGGCGGTCTGGACCTCCTTGGGGTCGGCGCCACAGGCGTGCATGAAGTTCAGGGCCCGCTCGATGTCGTCGGCGAGCCGCTCGTAACGCCTGCGGGCCGGTGAGTCGGCGACGAACCCGCGGTTCCAGTCCTGCACTTGATGCAGGTCGGCGAAGCCGCCGGTGGCGAAGGCGCGGACCAGGTTGAGGGTGGCCGCGGACACGTCGTACATCCGCCGCAGGCGCCGCGGATCGGGGCGGCGCGCCTCGGCGGTGAACTCCGGTCCGTTGACCGCGTCTCCGCGGTAGGAGGGCAGGGTGAGCCCCGCCCGGGTCTCGGTGGGCCGCGAACGCGGCTTGGCGAACTGGCCCGCGATCCGGCCGACCTTGACGACCGGCAGCGAGGCCCCGTAGGTGAGCACGACCGCCATCTGCAGCAGTGTTCTCAGCTTGCGGCCGATCACCGCGCGGGAGGCCCCGTCGAAGGTCTCGGCGCAGTCGCCGCCCTGGAGCAGGAACGCCTCGCCGCGGGCGACGGCGGCCAGCCGGTCGCGCAGCCGGTCGCACTCCTCGGCGAACACCAGCGGGGGCGCGGCCGCGAGGCCGTCGGTGACCTCGCGGAGCAGCTCCTCGTCGGGCCATGCGGGCTGCTGGCCGGCCGTCAGCGAACGCCAGGATTCACGGTGTGCGGTCTGCAGAGATGGATTCATCACAGCCCCCCGAAAAGTCGAAGACGGTACGCCGCCTCCGGTATGGGCCTCCAAAGGCATGCGGTTTCTCGCGGCGAAATAACGAGCTGTTCTCTCTCGGCCGGAATTCCAGCCGACGCCGCCGACCGTCGTCAAGATTCACCGGAGTGGCCCGTATCGGCGTTCCCCAAGTGGTCTGGTACGCCCGGCCGACCTGCTGATTGGGTTTGCCGCACCGGGAACGCCGGAATTGACCGGCCCAAGAGAAGAGCTCCGGAGAAGAACCCCAGAAGAAGAGAGGAATTGAGATGCCAGCTACGACGACTCTCGGCGAGGCCGCGCATCCGGCCGCCGACGGGCCGCCACCGGTCCGGGCCGCGTCGCCGCCGTTCGCCGTGCGGGTCGGCCGGTCGGTGCTTCCGCCGCACGAGCCGCTGCGGCTGTACGCGGAACTCAGCGCCGAGCTGGGGCAGGATCAGGTCTTCCTCTTCGAGAGCCTGAACGGACCCGACGCGGACTGCCGCTCCGCGGTGGTGGGGTGCGGTCGGCTGGCCGAGGTCCGGGTCTTCGCCCGGCACATCGAGATCGACGGTACGGAGCCGTTGCGGGACGCCCTGCTGGCGGTCTCCGAGCAGAGCGGCATGACCACGCCGGACGACGCCGGAAGCTCCCGCCATCGGAGGGACTTCGACCGCTCCGACCAGGTGTGGGAGCTGATGCGCCGGGCGCAGCGGCTGTTCGCCGTGGAGACGGACGTCCCGACCGACGCGTACGCCTTCGGCTTTCTCACCACCCTGGGCTACGGAGCCGCCTGGCACATGGAACGGCTGCCGGAGCGCGACGCTTCCCAGGGCGGCCCCGACGCGACGTTCGCCCTCTTCCGGGACACCGTCTGGTACGACCTGGACGGGGCGGGAGCCAGCCATCTGAGCGCCGACTGCGCGGACTTCCCCGGCTTCGGCGCCCCCGCGGTCGCCGCGGCGGCCCGCGCCGCCGCCCCATCGGGCCGGGCCGACGGCCCGGCCTGTCCCGCGGCTCCGGCACCCCGTGCGGTACGGGACAGCGTCCCGCGCGACACCTTCCTCGGCTGGGTGCGGCGCTGCCTGGACCACATCCGCGTCGGGGACATCTATCAGATCCAGGTCGGCCACCGCATCGACGTGGAGACGGCGTTGGAGCCGCTGGAGGTGTACCGCAGACTGCGGTTCCGGAATCCGTCGCCCTATATGTATCTGTGCCCGGGGGCCGGTGGCATGCTGATCGGGGCCAGCCCCGAGCTGCTGTTCCGGACCGAGGGCGATCAGGTCGTCATGCGGCCCATCGCCGGGACCACGCGGCGCGGACCGGTGCCGGAGGAGAACGAGCGGCGCGTCAAGGAGCTGCTGGCCAGCGTCAAGGAGCAGGCCGAGCACATCATGCTGGTCGACCTGTGCCGGAACGACATCGCCCGGGTGAGCAGCCCGGGCAGTCTGGCCGTCGAGGGTGTGATGACGGTGGAGGCGTTCAGCCACGTCTTCCATCTCGTCTCGACCGTGACGGGCCGACTGGAGCCGGACGCCGACGTCTGGCGGACGCTGTGCGCGACGTTCCCGGCCGGCACGATGACCGGCGCGCCGAAGCTGCGCGCCATGGAGATCATCGACGGTCTGGAGGAGCAGCCCCGGGGCATCTACGCGGGGGCGGTCGGCCTGATCGATGTGCGCGGCTGGAGCGAACTCGCCCTGTGCATCCGCACGATCACCCACGACGGGCGCACCTACTCCACGCAGAGTTCGGCGGGCATCGTCGCCCAGTCGACGGCCGAGGCGGAGTGGGACGAGACGCTGGCGAAGATGGGAGCCGCCTACTGGGCGCTGACCGGTGAGGAACTGGTGCCGTGAACGTCCTGCTGATCGACGCGTACGACAGTTTCGTCCACATCATCGACGCCTATCTGCGCACCCTGGGCGTCCGTACTCAGGTGGTCCGTTCCGGCACCCGCACCCCCGGGGAACTGGACGCCCTGATTCCGGACGCGGTCGTGCTGGGGCCGGGCCCCGGGCATCCGGCGGCGTCGGGCCACGTCGAGCTGGTCCATCAGTTCGCGGGCCGGGTCCCGCTGCTCGGCGTCTGCCTGGGCCATCAGGCGATCGGCCTGGCCTTCGGCGGCCGGGTCGAGACGGCCGACCACCTGATGCACGGCAGGACGAGCAGGGTGCAGCACGACGGTGAAGGGGTCTTCCGGGGCCTGACCGGTACGACGGTGGCGACCCGGTATCACTCCCTGGTCGTCTCCCAGCCCCTGCCGGACGACCTCGTGGTGACGGCCACCGCGACCGACGACGGCTACGTCATGGGGCTGCGGCACCGCACGCTGCCGGTCGAGGGGGTCCAGTTCCACCCGGAGAGCATCGCCACGGAGGGCGGGATGGACCTGTTCGCGAACTTCCTGGCGGTCGCTTCCCCCTGAGGGCGCGCATGCGGCGCGCATGGTTCACACGGCGGGGGCGGGCACGGACCAGACGTTCCGTACGTCGGCGTAGGCGTCCCCCAGCTCCCGCATCGCCTCCACGATTCCCGACCGGGGCGGCGCCGTGTACCCCACGACCAGTGCGGGGCCCGTCGGCCACGACGGGTCGTTGTACCGGCGTCCGCCCCTGACCAGGACTGATCTGCGCAGCGCCGCCGCGACGAGCGCGCCCTCGTCGACATGGCGGGGCAGCCGCAGCCACATGTGCAGACCGCCCGGGGAACCGGCGATCCGCGCCTCGGGAAGATAGCGGCGCACCGCCTGCTCCAGGGTGTCCCGGCGGCCCCGCAGCCGGGAGCGCTCGCGGCGCAGATGCCGGTCGAACAGCCCGGTGCGCAGCAGGTCGGCGAAGGTGAGCTGGGTCAGGGTGTCGGTGCCCAGGTCCCGCTGGGCGCGGGCCCGTTCCAACGGGGCGACCAGCGGGGCCGGTACCGCCATCCAGCCCAGCCGCAGTCCGGGGGCGAGCGATTTGCTGGCGGTCCCGGCGTAGACGACGCGCTCCGGCGCCAGGTGCTGCAGCGCCCCCGGGCGGGGGCCGTGGGCCAGCCAGAGGTCCCCGTCGTAGTCGTCCTCGATCACCCAGCCGTCGACGTCCTCGGCCCAGCGCACGAGGGCCGCGCGGCGCTCGGGGCTGAGCGTGACGCCCGTGGGGAACTGGTGGGACGGGGTCACGAGGACCGCGCGCACCCCGGTCCTGGCCAGCGCGGCCACGTCGATGCCGTGCTCGTCCACGGGGACGGCACACGGCAGCAGACCGGACTCCTGGACGAACGTGCGCTGCCGGTGGTGGCAGGGCGACTCCACGCCGAGCCGGTCGATGCCCAGCCGTGGCAGTACGGCGCACAGCAGGCCGAGTGCCTGGGCGAACCCCGAGACGACCATGACCTGGTCGGGCGTGGTCCATACGCCGTGCACCCGGCCGAGATAGCGGGCCAGTTCGACGCGCAGCTCGGCGACGCCGGACAGCGGCGGGTAGTCCAGGCCGCGGCGGCCGGCGGTCCGTACGGCGCTCTGGTACGAGGAAAGCCACTCCCGGTGCGGGAAGTTCGCCGTGCCCGCGGCGCTGGGGCGCAGGTCCCAGCGCACCGCGGGAATGTGTCCGTCGTCGGCGAGCGTGGCGCTCGTGGGGCCCTGGGCGGCGTGCGGGACCACCCGCGTGCCGGAGCCCTGGACCGCCTCCAGATAGCCCTCGGCGATGAGCTGGCCGTACGCCTCCACCACCACGCTGCGCGACACCCCGAGGTCCTCGGCGAGGCGGCGGCTGGAGGGCAGCCGGGTGCCCGGGTGCAGAACTCCCGCCCCGATCTCCTTTCTTATTCTCCACTGGATCTGGACCGTCAAGGGGACCTCGGATTCCCGGGACACGTCGATCAGGGCGTGAAGTGCCATCTGGATTTTTTCTCCCGTGAAGTGGACTGGATTCACTCGCGCCTACTGGTCTGGCAAGTCCTTCTCGCTCCCCCGCACACTGATTCCGGAAACGCGAGCCAGTTTTTTCAAAGGGCAGCGTTCAAAAGGCGGCACCCAAGGGAAGCGTCCGAAGGGAATCGACAGTGACTGCGGAAGAGCACAGGCGTACCTGGCCCGGGCTGCTGGCGGCCCTTCTGGCCGACGAGAATCTGACGACGGCGGACTCCGCCTGGGCGTTGGATCAGGTGATGCGCGGGCTGACGACTCCCGCGCAGCTCGCGGGCCTGCTGGTGGCGCTGCGCGCCAAGGGCGAGACGGCCGACGAGATCGCGGGCTTCGCCCGGACCATGGAGGCGCACGCCGTCACCCTCGACGTTCCCGGCCCGGCCCTGGACATCGTGGGCACCGGTGGCGACGGGGCCCGTACCGTCAACATCTCCACCATGGCGGCCATCGTCGCGGCGGGCGCCGGGGCCCGGGTGGTCAAGCACGGCAACCGCTCGGCGTCCTCGGCCTGTGGCTCCGCCGATGTGCTCGAACGGCTCGGTGTCCGGCTCGACCTGCCGGTCGACCGGATCGCCCAGCTGGCCGAGGAGGTCGGCATCACGTTCTGCTTCGCCCCGCTGTTCCATCCGGCCATGCGGCAGGCGTCGGCCGCACGGCGCGAACTGGGCATCCCGACCATGTTCAACGCGCTCGGCCCGCTGACCAACCCCGCGGCCCCCACCGCCCGGGCGGTGGGGGTGGCCGATGCCCGGCTGGCTCCGCTGATGGCCGAGGTGCTGGCCAGGCGTGGTGTCTCGGCCCTCGTCTTCCGGGGCGACGACGGGCTCGACGAGCTGACGGTCACCACTACCTCCAAGGTCTGGTCGGTCGTCGAAGGACGGGTCCGGGCCGAGGAGTTCGACCCCGCCGACATCGGCATCGACCACGCGGCACCCGATGCGCTGCGCGGCGGTGACGCCGACTACAACGCCCGGGTGGCACGCGAGGTGTTCGCCGGGGCCCGCGGTCCGGTCCGGGACGCGGTGCTGCTGTCGGCCGCCGCCGGGCTGGCGGCGCTCGACCCCGACGACCGGCCGGTGGCGGAACGGCTCGTCGCCGGGGTCCGGCTCGGCGCCCGGGCCATCGACTCGGGGGCGGCCGCGAACCTCCTGGAGCGCTGGGCGGCCGTCACCGCCAAGCTGGCGGCCACGCCCTGACGGACAGCGGTGGTCAGCGTCCGGCGGACCGCCCCGCGTGGACCAGGCGGGTGACCGCGTCCGCCGGGCTGCCGTCCTTGACGAGCGTCTCCCCGACCAGGACGGCGTCCGCTCCGGAGGCGGCACACGCGGCCACGTCCTCGGGGCCCCGGATGCCGGACTCCGCGACCCGGACCAGATCGTCGGGGATGCGGTGGGCCAGCCGCGCGAAGAGGGTGCGGTCGATGGTCAGGGTCTTCAGATCGCGCGAGTTGATCCCGATCACCGGGGCTCCGGCCGCCACCGCGCGGTCGGCCTCCTCGGCGTCGTGCACCTCGACCAGCGGGGTCAGGCCCACCTCGCCGGCCAGCTTCACCAGGGAGACGAGTTCCCGCTGTCCCAGGGCGGCCACGATGAGCAGCAGCAGATCCGCGCCGTGCGCGCGGGCCTCCCACACCTGGTAGGGCGTGACGACGAAGTCCTTGCGCAGCACCGGTACGCGGACCCGGGCCCGCACCGCGTCGAGGTCCGCGAGCGAACCGCCGAACCGGCGCTCCTCGGTGAGCACACTGATCGCCGCCGCGCCACCGGCCTCGTACCCGGCGGCGAGTCCGGCCGGATCGCCGATCTCGGCCAGCCTGCCCTTGGACGGGCTCGCCCGCTTCACCTCGGCGATGACCTGTACTCCCGACGGTCGGCGCAGCGCCGCCACCGCGTCCAGGGCGGGCGGCGCGGACGCCGCCCGCTCCCGCAGAGCGCCGAGGCTCACCCGGGCCATGCGCGCGTCCACGTCCGCGCGGGCTCCCCGGACGATGTCCTGAAGCACGTTCATCCGGTCACCGGTCCTCTTCCGTGGGGCGGTTTCTGCGGGGCGGTTTCTGTGGGGCGATGTCATACGAGCGTGGACAGCTTCGACGTTGTCCGCGCGTGGACGGCGCCCGGGAGCAGCCCGGGTTCTGCGTCCTGCGCGTAGTCGCGCATGCGGTGGACGGCGGACCGGATGGCGGCCCGTACCGCCTCCTCCCTCGCCTGGTGGATTCCCACGCCCCAGAAGGCGCGGGGGCCGCAGCCGATCTCGCAGAAGGCGGCGCTCTCGTGGTGCCCAGCCAGCGGGCCCTGAACGGTCACGTCCTGCACATGGCCTTCGAGGCCGTACGCGTCGAGGGCCGTGCGCGCGAGAGCGAACCACGCTTCGACGCCACCGGGCGCGGCCGTGGCGGGAGAGGGCGTGGCGGGCGCGGGCGGGAAGGGGTCGGGCAGGGACACCTGCCGTCCGGGCAGGACGTACCGCTCCTGGAAGGCCGCCCACAGCTCCGGGGCCGCGACCTCGCCTCCCGCACGCTCGCAGATCTTCTGCATGACGGCGGCGAAGTCGATCTGCAGACGGCGGGGAAGCTCCAGCCCGAATTCGGTGCGCAGGAGATGGACGATGCCGCCCTTGCCGGACTGGGTGTTGATCCGGATCAGCGCCTGATAGTCGCGGCCGATGTCGTGGGGATCGATGGGCAGGTAGGGCACCTCCCATCGCTCCTGGGAAGACTCCTGACGGGCCTTCAGCCCCTTGGCGATGGCGTCCTGGTGCGTGCCCGCGAACGAGGTGTAGACGAAGTCACCGGCCCAGGGGTGGCGGTCGGGTACGGGCATGCGGGTGCACTCCTCGGCCACCCGGCGTACCCCGTCGATGTCGCTGAGGTCCACCATCGGGTCGATGCCCTGGGAGAAGAGGTTCATGGCGAGCGTGACGAGGCAGACGTTGCCCGTGCGCTCGCCGTTACCGAAGAGGGTGCCCTCCACCCGGTCGGCGCCCGCCAGGACCGCCATTTCGGCGGCGGCGACGCCGGAGCCCCGGTCGTTGTGCGGATGGGCGGAGAGCAGGGTCCGGTCGCGGTGGGCCAGGTTGCGGCTCATGTACTCGATGCGGTCGGCGTACTCCTGGGGCGGGAAGACCTCGACCGTGGCCGGAAGGTTGATCCGGAACGTGTGCCGGGCGCGCGGTGCCCAGAAGTCGAGCACGGCGTTGCAGATGTCGAGCGCGAAGTCGGGTTCCGTCTGGGTGTAGGACTCCGGCGCGTACTGGAGGAACAGGTCGGTGCCGGGCAGGGACTCCTGGAACGCCAGCAGCTGTTCGGCCCCGTCCAGGGCCATCCGGCGGGTCTGTTCGCGGTCGGCGCGGAACACGACCCGGCGCTGGACCGCCGAGGTCGGGTTGAAGATCTGGACGATGGCGCGGGGCGCGCCCTCCAGGGCCTTGACCGTGCGCGCGATGAAGTCGCCGCGGATGGGCGCCATCACCTGGATGATGACGTCGTCGGGGATGGCGTCGCTCTCGATCAGGTGCCGGAGGAAGTCGTGATCGTCCTGGGAGGCCGTGGGGTAGCCGACCTCGATCTCCTTGAAGCCCATGGAGACGAGCAGGTCGAACATGCGGCGCTTGCGCTCGACGTTCATGGGCTCGATGAGGGCCTGGTTACCGTCCCGCAGATCGACGCTGCACCACAGGGGCGCCCGCTCGGCCCGGCGGCCGGGCCAGGTACGGTCGTCCAGCCCGATCGGCTCGTACGGGAGGTACTTCCCCAGCGGCATCCGGGTCGGCCGCTGCAGACCGCGGTCCGCCCCGGCCGGACGGTGCGACGCGTCCGTCGATGGTGCGTCCATTGCTCCTCCGTTACCCGTCCTCGCGGACGAACCCGCCGGGACGATGGGATGGGGGTGGCTGAATGCCAGAAAGTGAGCTGGACTTCTGGGCCTGAGGCGAGCGACCAATTCGGTCTGAAGGCCGAGCTCCAGAAAACAGATTGCCGCTCAGCAAGCGGGAGTTACCAGACGTTTAAGGCGACGCGAAATGAGCCAGGCCCGACCGCCCGGCGCGGCGGGGCTCCTTCTCGGCAGCGCGCTGCCCTCGGGCGGTGCAGTGAACTGCACCGCGCTTCGGGTGCCTGCCACACTGCCGCCACCGGCCGCACCGCGCAGAATGGAATCCATCGAGCGAACGAACCCGCGGATGGACCAGGGCCGTAGCGAGGGGGAGATCAGATGCGTTCAGCCAAGGAAAAAGGATACGCAAACCGACGAATCGGCAGACTTCCCGGCGCGGCGATGTTATCTGTTTCGGTCGTCGGGGCCTTGGTTCTCACCACCGCTGCCTGCGATTCGACGCAGAAGGCGGAGGATCGCGGAGAACTGTGTGTCAAGATTGTGAAGCTCGCGCTCTTCAATCCGTTCCCGAGCGACACCGAAAAGGCCGAGCGTGACGTCCGGAAGCGTGCCGACGAGCTGGACCGGCTGGGCGACGACGCGACGGACGACACGTTGCGCAAGGTCATCGAGTCCACGGCGGATTCGCTTCGCGAGGCCAGGCCGAAGGACCATGGCCCCCGCACCGTGGTCGGTTACCTGAAGGAACAGAACGAGCGCCTCTCCGACCTCCGGAAAACCTGTCTCGACTACAAGGACTTCTGACGTCGCAGCCGTCCCGCCGCCGGGCCGGCCCTCCAGTCTGGACGCCTCGGGTCAATCCCCCGTCTCCCGAGGCGTCCTGCTCACTTCAGAACAGGCGGGCGGCCCCGTCCCCGCTGTGCGGGGGCGGGGCCGCCACACGCCGGGCCATCACGGCAGACGCGCGGGCATCCGCCAGCCCCGCTCCGGGGTGACGGGGTAGAACAGGGTCGGAATTCCGTCGTCCGGCGACGGGCCCAGGACCCTCGGGAACCGGGACGTGAGGAAGATCGAGGGAGAGAGCAGCAGCCCCCTGGTGTCCAGCTCCAGGTCCTCATCGTGCGGCGTGGGGACTTCCAGCACGGGGAACGACCAGCGTATCGACGGGTGCAGAGTGCTCAGCAGCCCCTCCGGCCCGTGGGCGAGCGCTATCCTCTGGCGCGTGGCCCGGTCGGCCTCGAGGAACCGGTCGATCTGGTCCCGGTACGGAGCCACCGCGATCCGGTGGAACTCACGGACGTCCCTGACCAATTGAGGCTCGGACTCACACCTGGCAGCGGCCCCGCCCAGCGGAGAACACGCGCGCTGCACGATCTGGTCCATGTCCGGGAAGGGCCGTACGGTTCTGGCCATGGTGACGAGATCTCTCACCGCGCGATGGCCGCCCACTCTCTTGCGCCAGCGTCTGAATGTCCACCCGCCGGCATCGCGACCCAGCATCTCCAGAGCGAACAGAGCCTCACGGAACTGATCCGACTCGGTCAGTATGCGCGTCACCGGCAAGCCACCGGACGCAAAACGGATACGCCGCATTTTTCCCCCATCGAAACCTGCCAGCCGCCCGGTTTCCATCGGCCCACCGCGTCCCGTCAGTCACATCGGGGTGAAGGCGTTGCCACGAGCCGGCTTGAAGACGAGTGGCCCCTTCGAGGCAAGTGGCGCTCCTCTACTTTCAGGGCTCACCCAACGACCCCTACCTTACGGCGAGTTCGCGCCCCGGAATAGTGGAGTCCCTGCCCGCAGGCGGGTGCAGCTAGCTGCACCCGGCATATCCGCCCGGGACCGCTGCCCACGGCGAGGTCATGCCGCTCCGGCCGTCGCGAGGCATGCGCCGATCCGCTGGGGGGTGGCTCCGGCGAGGGCGTCGACGATGAGGCCACCGCGCAGCAGGATCACCGCGTCGGCCTGGGCCGCGGCGATGGAGTCGACCGTCACCATCACGACAGCGGTCCCCATGGCGCGCGACACGCGGCGCAGCAGCTCTGCCCGCTCCCGGGACTCATCGGCCGCGCGGTGCGCCGGGGGCTCGTCCACCAGGAGCAGATCCGGGCCCTGGGCGAGCGCCCGCGCGAGGGCGAGATGGCGCGTCCGCGCGGCGGGCAGATCCCCGACCGCGTCGCGCCGGTGCGGCCACAGACCGGCCGTCTTGTAGAGCTTCCGCAGCCTCCCGGCGCCGAGCAGCTGCCCTCCGCTCCCCTCCACGTACCCGGTCACCCGGTCGGTGGACCGGGGCTCGTCGGCGAGGTCGGCCAGGATCGCGCCGCCTCGCTCGCCGCCGCTCCACCGCACCGTTCCCGAGGTCGGCGCGGTCTCTCCGGCCAGACAGCGCAGCAAAGTGGTCTTCCCGGAGCCGGGCCCTCCCATGACCGCGAGAAAGCGGCCGGGCCGCACGCCGAGGCTCACGCCCCGCAGCGCGTGCACACGGTCGGTTCCCTCGCCGTAGCTCTTCGCCACGTCATCCAGAGAGAGCACCATGGGCTCGGGACGCATGCCCTCGGCTGATTCCACGTCAAACATGTCTCACACTTCCCCAGAACAGCCAAGTGCCGTCCCTTAGGGAGCGTAGCCGCAGATGTGAGCACCCGGGGACAACACGCAGGCGGCCGTCCGCGGTTGAGCGCAGTGGCTGGGGGATCACCTACTGCCTCGCGCGCGACGGGCCGCCTGGAGCTGGCGTCCGGAAGCCGGCCTGGGGAGGCGGCCGGCTCCGGCTGGTCATGCGGGAGCTACGTCAGGCTGAGCGTCACGTTGATGACGACGCCCACGGCGACGATGGCCAGCAACACCCATGGCCACAACCGACGTTCCTTTTGGGGCTGCCATTGAGACATCGCGTTTCCTGTTCGCCGTGAGGATTGAAGGGCCGCACGGCCCGATGGCCGGGCCCCGCTGCACAGCGAGACTAACCGCCGGGAAGTTGCCCCGTCAGTCAAGCTCCCTGCAGTCCGCGGGTGCAGTTCTCTGCACCCCGCCCCACCCGCTCCCGCCCACGCACCGGGCTTCGACCAGGGATATTTGACGACTGCGAAAAGACGTAGCGACCCCCGGTCGCGGCCCGGCAGGGTAAGCCCATTCAAGGAGAGCGCTCAGGGTGATGGGGAGTTTCCCGGGGCGCCCCGGACACCTCGGCCTGCCGGATTCCGTTCGGCGGCCGCGGCCTGTCACCAAGTCACCGTTTGTCGCCTCGGCGACAACGAAGAGCCGCTGCTGGCGGTATTGGGGGAAGACCTAGCGATGAGTACCCAATCGACAGAGCCCCGAAGAATATCCGTATTCGACACCACGCTCCGCGACGGCGAGCAGGCGCCCGGAAATGCCATGACGGCGGAGCAGAAACTCGAAGTGGCGCTGGCGATCGAGAGCCTGGGCGTCGATGTCATCGAAACCGGGTTTCCGGCGGCCTCGCAAACGGACTTCAAGGCCACCCGGATGATGTCCGAGCGGCTGAAGGACGTCCGGCTCGCCTCGTTCTGCCGGTCGGTGCCCAAGGACGTGGAGATCGCCGTCGAGGCGGGCGGCACCGAGCGGCACCAGATCCAGCTGCTGGTCACCGGCAGCGACCTGCACCTGGAGCACAAGCGCGGCATCACCCGTGAGCAGGCGTACGCCGAGGTGCGCGCCGCCATCAAGGTGGCCAGGCAGCTCGGTGTCACCGACATCTCCGTCGGCATCGAGGACGCCAGCCGGGGCGAGCACGACCTGCTGCGCGGCTACTGCGAGATCGTCGCGGAGTCGGGCGCCACCACGATCGCGCTGGGCGAGACCTCCGGCTGTCTGGTGCCCGCCGAGTTCGGCGACCTCACCCACGCCGTGCGCCAGTGGATTCCCGCGAGCACGGTGCTGTCCATCCACTGCCACGACGACTTCGGCCTGGCCGTGGCCAACACGCTCGCGGGCCTGTCGGCCGGTGCCGACGAGATGCAGGTGACGCTCGGCGGGATCGGCGAGCGCGCGGGCAACGCGGCGATGGAGGAGGTCGCCGCCGTCCTGCTGTACAAGGCCGAGCACTACGGCTTCACGACCGCGATCCAAACCGAGCGGCTGCACGCGGCCTACCAGGTGCTGACGCGGGCCATCTCGATGGAGACGCCGCGCAACAAGGCCATCTTCGGCGCGTACTCCTTCGCCACCCAGGCCGGGATCCACCAGGCGGGCATGCTGGCCCGCCCGGAGACGTACGAGTTCCTCGAACCCACCCGCGTGGGCCGCGAGCGGTCCCTGCTCGTCGGCCGCCACTCCGGCCGCGGCATCCTGGCGCATCTGCTGGAGCAGCTCGAGGTGCCCGCCACTCCCGAGCTGCTGGACGAGCTGTACCACGAGTACATCGCCAGCCGCTCCGGCGGCGAGTGCGACGAGCTGCACGTCGTACGGGCGAGCCTCGCCGAGCGCTTCGCCCGGCCGACCGGGGCGGGCGCCCGATGAGCACCACTCCCACCACCCCCGTCACCCTCGCCGAGAAGCTGTGGGACAGCCATGTCGTGCACCGTGCCGAGGACGAGCCCGACCTGCTCTACGTCGACCTGCACCTGACCCACGAGGCCACGTCCCCGCAGGCGTTCGACGGCCTCCGGCTCACGGAGCGCACGGTACGGCGCCCGGAGCTGACCGTCGCGCTGGAGGACCACAACGTCCCCACGGACTCCACGGTGATCGAGGACCCGGTCAGCCGCGTCCAGATCGACACCCTGCGGCGCAACTGCGAGACCTACGGCGTGGAGCTGTACCAGCTCGGCCACCGGCGGCAGGGCATCGTGCACGTGGTCGGCCCGCAGCTGGGGCTCGTCCAGCCCGGCATGGCGATCGTCTGCGGCGACAGCCACACCTCCACGCACGGCGCCTTCGGGGCGCTCGCCTTCGGCATCGGCACCAGCGATGTCGAGCACGTACTCGCCACCCAGTGCCTGTCCATCGGCCGCCCCAGGACCATGGCGGTGGACTTCACCGGCGAGCTGCCCTCGGGCGTGGGCGCCAAGGACCTGATCCTCGCGCTGATCGCGAAGATCGGGGCCAACGGTGCCCAGGGCCACATCATCGAATACCGCGGCGCAGCGGTCCGGGCCCTGTCCATGGAAGCCCGCATGACGCTGTGCAACATGAGCATCGAGGCGGGTGCCCGGGCCGGTCTGGTGGCTCCCGACGAGACCACCATCGCCTACCTCGAAGGCCGCCCGCACGCGCCGCGCGGCGCCGACTGGGACACCGCCGTCGCCCACTGGCGGACGCTGCGCACCGACGACGGCGCCGCGTTCGACCACACCGTCGAGCTCGATGTGTCGGGCCTGAGCCCGCTGGTGACCTGGGGCACCAACCCCAGCCAGACGGTGCCGCTGAGCGAGCGGGTACCGGCCCCCGAGACCTTCACCGACCAGGTGGAGCGGGCGGCGGCCGAACAGGCCCTGGCGTACATGGACCTCACGCCGGGCACCCCGCTGCGCGAGGTCTCCATCGACGTGGTCTTCCTCGGCTCGTGCACCAACGGGCGCATCGAGGACCTGCGCGCCGCCGCCGACGTGCTGCGCGGCCGCCAGGTGGCCGACTCCACCCGGCTGCTCGTCGTCCCCGGCTCCATGCAGGTGCGCGAGCAGGCCGAGGAGGAGGGCCTGCACAAGGTGTTCCTCGACTCGGGCGCCGAGTGGCGGCTGCCCGGCTGCTCGATGTGTCTGGGCATGAACACCGACCGGCTGACCGGGCCGCAGCGCTCGGCTTCCACCTCCAACCGCAACTACGAAGGCCGACAGGGCGCCACCGCCCGCACCCACTTGGTGTCGCCGGTGGTCGCCGCGGCAACCGCGGTGGCCGGACATCTGTCGGCCCCCGCAGACCTGGGATGAGAGAGGTCCATGCAACCCCTGATCACACACACCGGGCGGGCGGTGGCACTGCGCCGCGACGACATCGACACCGACCAGATCGTCCCGGCGGAGTACTGCAAGCGCGTCGTGAAGAGCGGCTACGAGGACGCCCTGTTCGCCCGCTGGCGCAAGGAGCCCGGCTTCTTCCTCGACCGACCGGAGCACTCGGGCGCGACCGTGCTGCTGGCGGGCCGCAACTTCGGCATCGGCAGCTCGCGGGAGCATGCGGTGTGGGCGCTCAAGGACGGCGGTTTCGTCGTCGTCGTGGCCACCGGCTTCGGTGACATCTTCCGCCGCAACGCCCTGAACAACGGCCTGGTGCCGGTCGACCAGCCCCTGGAGGTGGTCCAGGAGCTGATGGCGGAGGCCGAGCGCGACCCGTCGTTCACGGTCACCGTCGACCTCAAGGAGCTGAAACTGCGCGCCGGTGGCCGCACCTTCGACTTCGAGGTCGAGCAGCGCGCCCGCGAACTGCTGCTGCAGGGGCTGGACACCATCGAACTGACGCTGCGGCGCGGCCCGCTGATCGACGCGTACGAGCGGGCGCGCCCGTCGTGGCTTCCGACGATCCCCCGGGGTTCGGCGGCCGAGTTCGCCGCCGAGGGAGCACGATGACGGCGGTGCCACCTCCCGCCGCCGGCCCGACCGGCCACCCGCTGGGTGCTGAGCGCGTGCGCCAGCTGCCCGCGGGTGGCCTGGCCGGGCTGCTCATGGAGGCCACCGGCGGCGAGGTGGTGAACCTCGCCGTCGGCACCCCCGGGTGGCCCGTCACCCCGCCGGAGCTGGTCAAGAGCGCCGTGCACGCCCTTCAGGAGGGCGTCAACCAGTACGAGGACCCGGCCGGGAGCATGCGGCTGCGCGAGTGGATCGCCGACTCCCTGCCGGGCCGCCCCGACCCGCGTACGGAGGTGACGGTCACCGCGGGCGCCAGCGAGGGGCTCGCGGTGGCCCTCCTGTCCTGTGTGGATCCCGGGGACGAGGTCATCCTGCTGGAGCCGTTCTACGAGAACTTCCTCAGCGCCATCGCGCTGGCCGGTGGCGTACCGCGCTACGTACCGGCCGACGGCCCCGACTGGGCGCTGGACCCGGCGGCGCTCACCGCCGCCTTCGGCCCGCGTACCAGGGCGATCGTCATCAACAGCCCGAGCAACCCCACCGGGCGGCTGCTGAGCGACGAGGAACTGCGCCTGATCGCCGAGTTGTGCGCGAAGTGGGACGTGGCCGCCGTCTCCGACGAGGTCTACGCCACGTTCGTCTACGACGGCGCACGGCACCGTTCGGCGGCCGAGGTTCCCGGTCTCGCCGACCGGAGCATCGTGCTGGGCAGCTTCTCCAAGAGCCACGCCGTCAGCGGCTGGCGCCTGGGGTACGTCCGGGCCCCCGAGCCGTGGACCCGGCTGCTGCGCCAGGTGCACGTCGCCACCACCGGCGGGGCGGCGTCGCCCCTGCAGCATGCCGTGGCCCACGGGGGGCCGGTTCTGGCGGACGGCTGGGATCCGGCCGAGTCGATGCGGCCACTGCGCGACCACACCGTGCGGATGCTCGGCGCGGCGGGCTTCGACTGTGCCGTACCGCAGGGCGGCGTCTATGTGATGGCCGGGATCCGTGGCCTGACCCAGGCGTCGAGCCCCCGGTTCGTCCGCGAGCTGGCCGAGCGGACCGGGGTGCTGCTGGCCCCGGCCACCCCGTTCTTCGCCGAGAGCCGACGCGGTGCCCGGTATGTACGGGTGGCCTTCAACCGTCCCGAGGCCACTCTCCTCGAAGCCCACCGGCGCCTGAACGGCGGCCCGGCACCATCCGCGAAACAGAGGAGTACGTTCCCATGACCGCTGCGATCCATCTGGACACCGAGCCCCGGTTCGGCGGCCTGGTCTGCGAGGTGTCCAGCCCGGACCGCCCCGCGCTGACCGAACTCGGCGCCCAGCACGGCCCGTTCGTCCGCGAGCGGGTCGTCGAGCACGGCGCCGCCCTGCTGAGCGGCTACCAGTGGACCGGCTGGGACGATCTGGACGCCTTCGTCAAGCAGGTCGTGAGCGCGCCGCTGGACTACACCGAGCGCTCCTCGCCCCGGACCGAGCTGCACCCCGGGGTGTTCACGGCGACGGACCACCCGCCGACCGAGGAGATCTTCCTTCACACCGAGCAGTCCTACAACCTCAACGTGCCGCGCTATCTGTTCTTCTTCTGCAAGCAGGGCGCCCCCGAGGGCGGGGCGAGCCGCCTCGCCGACTGCCGGGCCATCCACGACGCCCTGCCGCACGAGATCGTGGAGCGGTTCGACAAGGAGGGCTACCTCCTGGTGCGCAACTTCCTGCCCGGTCTCGGCCTGTCCTGGCAGGAGGCGTTCGCCACCGAGGACCGGGACCAGGTGCGCCGCTACTGCGCGGACAACGGCATCGAGGTCGAGTGGCTGGCCGAGGACCACGTCCAGACCCGGCAGGTGCGCTGGGCGGTGGCCACGCATCCGGAGACCGGGGTGAAGTCCTGGTTCAACCACATGACGTTCTTCAACTCCAGCGCGCTGAAGAAGGACCTCGCCGAACTGCTGCTGGAGGAGTACGGACCCTGGGGCATCCCGACCAACACCTTCCACGCCGACGGCTCGGAGATCGGCCAGGACGTCATGGAGGCGCTGCACGCCGCCTACCGCGGGCACGAGCTGGACGTGCACGCCCGTACCGGCGACGTGCTGATCGTGGACAACCTGAGCGTGGCGCACGGCAGGGCCCCGTTCGTACCGCCCCGCGAGCTGTTCGTGAGCATGGCCGACGCGCTGTCCTGGGAGCGGCTGCGCCCGGTGGAGCGGACCGCGCTGCCCGGCGGCGGCCCGGCGGGTAATGCGCGGTGAGTGAGCGGGCCGAGGCCGGTACGGCACGGGACAGCGGGCGGACCGGGCAGGCTCCGGTCCGCCCGCTGTCCCGCAACCGTGAGTACAACCTGCTGTGGAGCAGCAATGTGCTCTCGCAGCTGGGCTCCCAGGCGACGCTGTTCGCCTATCCGCTGCTGGTGCTGGCCATGACGGGGTCGGTGTTCCAGGCGTCGCTGGTGGAGTTCGCCGTCGCAGCCTCCCGCATGGCGGCGGGGCTGCCCGCGGGTGCGCTGACGGACCGGATGTCGCGCAAGCGTGTGCTGCTGGCGTCCGAGATCGCCCGGGCCGTGGCGCTGGGGGCGCTGGCGGTGGCCATCGCCGCCGGGTGGGCGCCGCTCGCCCTGATCCTGGCGGTGGCTGTGGTGGAGGGCGTGGCCACCGCGCTCTTCAGCGCCGCCGACCAGGCGTTGCTGCCCCAGGTCGTGCCCCGGTCCCAGCTGGCGTCCGCGGTGGCGCGCAACACCGCGCGCTACCACGTCGCCACGGTCGTGGGCCCCGGCCTCGGCGGGGTGCTGTACAACGTGATGCGGGTGCTGCCGTTCGCCGCCCAGGCGGTGACCTCCCTGGCCGCGTTCTGCACGCTGCTGACCCTGCGGGCCCCCGAGGAGCGGAAGCGGATCGAGTCGGCCGACGCCCAGGGGCTGTGGCGCAGCACGATGGAGGGGCTGCGCTGGCTGTACGGAAACCACCTGCTGCGGGTCACCGTCGTGCTCACCATGGGCTTCAACGCCGTCTTCAGCGGGTTGCTGCTGGTGTCCATCGGCCTGGCGCAGCACGCCGGAGCCGCGGGCCAGGTCGGGGCGATCGGGGCGCTGACGGGCGCCGGGGGCGTGCTGGGCGCCCTGGTCGCGCCCCGGCTGCGGCTGCGCATGACGCCGTACGCCGCGGTGACGCTGCTGACGTGGGGGGCGACCCTGCTGGTACCGCTCCTCGCGGTGCTGCCCGCCGGGTACGCCCATGGGGCGGTGCTCGGCTGCGTGGTGTTCCTCGCGCCGACCGCGACCGCGATCATCACCACGCACCAGATGCTGATCACGCCGGACGAGATGCGCGGCAGGCTGGCCGGTGCGATCGGCGTCAGCCTGGGAGCGGCCTCCGCCCTGGGGCCGGTGGCGGGCGGGGCGCTGCTGGAGTTCTCCGGGACGACGGTCACGGTGCTGGCGGCCACGGCGGCCCTGGCGCTGCTGGCCCTCCTGGCCACCGGCAGCCGCGCCATCCGCGCCCACTCCGACGACGCGACGGCCGGGGCCTACGAGAAATGAGCGTCAACCAGCGCTTTTCGTGGTCGGCTTAAGGACGCTGCCCACCGGAAATCACTGATGCTAGTTTCAGGCTGTCTGCCGCTCGTCACGGAAAGAAAAGCGGAGGGGGATTCCGTGGAGTCACCAGAGTTTGTCGCCCATTTCCACCGCGCGGCGCTTGAATTCGGCGTCTCCCGCGCACAGTTCGCCCTGTCCGACGGCACGGAAATTCATGTGGCGCACGTCGGCGGACCGGATACGGCGGCGCTCCGCTTTCCCTTCGCCTCCGTCACCAAGCTCTTCACCGCGACGGTGGCCCTGCAGCTCGTCGGCGACGGGGATCTCGATCTGGACGCTCCGCTGGGGAGTTACGGCGAGGAGTTCGCCGCCCTGCCGGGCGGCCCGGGGGCGGCGGTGACCCTGCGGCACCTGCTGAGCCACACCAGCGGCCTGGTGTGCGATCTGAACGACGACGGCCAGGGCCTGCGCGGTTACGTGGCGGCCGCGGGCAAGCCGGACCTGCTGTTCCCGCCGGGCAGCGCCTTCTCCTATTCCAACACCGGCTTCGCGCTCGCCGGCCGGCTGATCGAGTCCGTGACCGGCACGTCCTGGCGCGAGGCCATGGACTCCTTCCTGCTGCATCCGCTCGGCATCACCCCCGCCTATGCCCCGGGGCCGGGGCCGTCGGTGCCCGGCCCGGCGGTCGCCTCCGGCCACACCGTCACCGCCGCGGGGGCCGTGCCCGTGGAGCTGCGGGTGCCCGCGGCGCTGGCCCCGGCGGCGGCGCTGGCCGGTACCGCCGAGGACCTGGTGGCCTTCGCCCGGCTGCACACCGAGGCGCGGGACAGTAAGCACGGCGCGCTGCTCGACGACGACTGTGCGGCGCGGATGCGGCGCCCGGTGCCGGGCGCCGAGCCGTACGGGCTCGCCGACGGCTGGGGCCTGGGCTGGGCCACGTACGGCCGCGGGGACCGGCCCTGGCTGGGTCTGGACGCGATGGGCGCGGGCACCACCTGCAACCTGCGGGTGCGTCCGCACGACGGCACCGTCCTGGCCCTGGTCACCGACTCCACGGCCGGGCTGGCGCTGTGGCGCGGTCTCACCGGCTGGCTGCGCGACCGGGGCATGGAACTCGACGCGGCCGCCCCCGACGAGCGGCCCGCCCCGCACCCGGCCCCGGCCGCCGCCGACCGGGTGGGCACCTGGGTCAACGGCACCCTGGCGTACCGCGTCACCGGCGGCGTCGGCGCACCGCTCCACCTCGAGGACGACACCGGGGCGCGCTACCGCCTCGACGTCGACGCCCGCGGTGTCTTTTCCGCCCACCGCACCGATGTCCCCGAAGCCCCTTACGCGGGCCGGTTCCTGAGCCGCCCGGAGACCGGGAACGGCTCCCTGATGCAGTTCGCCGGACGCGTGCTGCGCAAAGAGATGTCGTAACAGGAACGAGCCGGAATTCCCGGCAACGGACCACTGAATTCCCCCACCGGAGGCTGCCCGCCTTCTCGGACGACTTTTCGCTGGAGTATGGAAGTGACAGGAACCAACGGCATCCGGCGGGCTTCTTCCCCGTCGCGGTCAGTGGATTCACCGGATTCACCGAAAACTCCGGCAGCGGCCACGGAAGGCGACGGGCTGTCACCGGCCCAGCGTCGGCTGTGGTTCCTGAACCGTCTCCAGGAACACGGGGCCGGGGAGGCGCTCGCCCGGGCCATGCGGCTGACCGGGACCCTCGACCCGGCCGCGCTCAGGGACGCGCTGGGTGATCTGCTGGCCCGGCACGACCTGCTGCGCACCGTCCTCGCCGAACACGAGGGCCGCTGCCGCCCCGAACCGCGCCCCGCATACGAGCCGTTCGCGGGCCTGACCGTCCGCCCGGCCGACGCGGACACGCTCGACCGGGCGCTGGCGGAGGCCGCGGGCCGCCGCTTCGACCTGACGCGGGACATCCCGCTGCGGGCCGAGGTGTTCACGCTCGCCCCCGACGAACACGTCCTCCTGCTGGTGCTGCACCGGGTCGCGGGGGACGAGGCGTCCTGGCGGCCGCTGCTGGGCGACCTGGCCGACGCCTACGCGGCACGCGTCCGCGGCGAGCGCCCGGCGGACGAGGACCGGCCCGCGCAGTACGCGCGGTCGGCGGCCCGGCAGGCCGCTGTCCTCGGCACCGCCGAGCGCTCCTCCACGGCGGCCGCGGCCGAACTGGAGTTCTGGCGCGACACGCTGGCCGGTGCGCCCGAACAGCTCCAGCTCCCGGCGGACCGCACGCGCCCGGCCGTCGCCACGTATCTCAGCGCCCGGCTCCGGCTGCGGCTGGACGCCCGGCGCCACCGCGCCGTCGCGGACCTGGCGACGCGCACCGGCACCGACGTGTTCGCCGTGCTGCACGCCGCGCTCGCCGTCGTCCTCGGCCGCTTCGCCGCGACCCGGGACCTCACGCTGGGCACGACGGTCAGCACCCGCGCACACGCCGAGTCGGCCGTGGTGGGCCCGCTGGAGAACACCGTGGTGCTGCGCACCGCCGTGCCGGACGGCGCGAGCTTCACGGAGCTGGTGCGCGCCTGCGCGGCCACGGCCGCCGCCGCCCGCGCACACGGCGAACTGCCCTTCCCCTGGCTGCTGGAGGCGGTGCGGCCGGACCGGGCGCTGAACCGGCACCCGCTGTGCCAGGTCGTCCTCGACGTGGCCGGGCCGGTGCCCGCCCCGGACACCTTCGGCGGCCTGGCGGCGCACACCTGGGACGTGCCCGTCACCCGCTCGCCGTACGACCTGCACGTGCGGGCGGTGCCGGAGCACGAGGGCGGCATGGACCTCCTGGTCGACTACAGCGTCGAGCTGTTCGACGAGCCGACCGCGCGCCGCCTCGCCGAGGCCGTTCCGCGGCTGCTGGCCGACGCCACCGACGCTCCCGAGCGGGCGGTCGACACCTTCGACATCCTGGACGACGCCGAGCGCGACCGCCTGCTGACGCGGTGGAACGCCACTGCCCGGCCCATACCTGACGGCACGGTCGCCGACCTCTTCGAGGCCCGGGTGCGCGCCTGCCCCGAGGCGCCCGCGGTGGTGTACGCGGGCCGTACGACCACCTATGCGGAGCTGGACGCCCGCGCCAACCGCATCGCCCGGGCCCTGGCGGCGCGGGGCGCCGCTCCCGGCGCCTTCGTCGGCCTCGTCCTCCCCCGCGGCACCGATCTGGTGGCCTCGCTGCTCGCGGTCGCCAAGACCGGCGCGGCCTATCTGCCCATTGACCCGGAGTACCCGGCCGAGCGCATCACCTACGCGCTGTCCGACACCGGACCCGTCACCGTCGTCACCGACGCCCGCACCGCCGAGCGGCTGTCCGCGGGCGGCGCCGACACCCTCGTACTGGACGACGCGGACACCGCGCGGGAGCTTGCCGCGCTGCCCGGCACCGCGCCGGCCGAGGCGGCGCGCCGCACCCTGCGGGGCGCCGACCAGGCCGCATACGTCATCTACACCTCCGGCTCGACCGGCCGTCCCAAGGGCGTGGTCGTCGGCCGGCGGGCGCTGGCCAACTTCCTTTCCTCGATGGCCGGGCTGCTGCCGCTCACCCCGGACGACGTGTGGACGGCGGTCACCACCATCGCCTTCGACATCGCCGCCCTGGAGCTGTACCTCCCGCTCACCAGCGGGGCCACCCTGGTCCTCGCCGACCAGGACACCGTCCGCGACCCCCAGGCACTCGCGGACCTGATCACCGCCACCGGCACCACCGTCGTGCAGGCCACCCCCAGCCTGTGGCACGCGCTGTGCGAACAGCAGCCACAGGCGGTACAGGGACTGCGGATGGCCGTCGGTGGCGAGGCGCTGCCCAGCGCGCTTGCCGCCACCATGCGGAAGCTGGGCGCCGAGGCCGTCAACCTCTACGGCCCGACGGAGACCACGATCTGGTCCACCGCCGCGCGGCTGGAGCGCCGACCCGGCGCTCCAGCCATCGGCAAGCCCATCGCCAACACCCGTATCTACGTACTGGACGCCGCGCTGCGCCCGGTGCCCACCGGCGTGGCCGGGGACCTGTACATCGGCGGGGCCGGGCTCGCCCACGGATACCAGGGCCGCCCCGGCCTCACCGCCGAGCGCTTCGTGGCCGACCCCTGGTCGGGCGAGCCGGGGGCACGGCTGTACCGCACGGGCGATGTGGCGCGCTGGGCCGCGGACGGCAATCTGGAGTTCCTCGGCCGCAGCGACCACCAGGTCAAGGTCCGCGGCTTCCGCATCGAACTCGGCGAGATCGAGACTGTGTTGGAGCGCCACGCCGACGTGGCCAAGGCCGTCGTGGTGGCCAGGGAAGTCCGTCCGGGCGATGTGCGGCTGCTGGCGTACACCGTCCCGGCGGCCGACCGCGATCCGGACCCCTCCCGGCTGCGGGAGCACGTGGCGGCCACGCTGCCCGACTACATGGTCCCGGCCGTGGTCGTCCCCCTGCCGGAGCTGCCGCTGACGCCCAACGGCAAGGCCGACCGCGCCGCGCTGCCGGTGCCCGTGCTGGAACCGGCCACCAACCGGCGCGCGCCTCGCGTCGCCCGCGAGGAACAGCTGCACGACCTGTTCTGCGAGGTGCTGGGCGTCGACCGGATCGGGATCGACGACAGCTTCTTCGACCTGGGCGGGCACTCCCTGCTCGCCACCCGCCTGGTCAGCCGGGTCCGGGCCGTACTGGACAGCGAGGTGTCCGTCCGGACCCTGTTCGAGGCCCCGACCGTGGCCGCGCTCGCCCAGCGCCTGGGCGGTCCCCCGGCCGGGTCCGCGCTGCGCCGGACCGACCTCGGGGGGCCGCTGCCCCTGTCGTACGGGCAGCGGCGGCTGTGGTTCCTGCACGAGTACGAGCCCGGCGGCACCGAGTACAACTCGCCCCTGGCACTGCGGCTGACCGGCGCGCTGGACGCCGGGACCGCCGAGCGCGCGGTGCGGGCGCTGGTGGCCCGCCACGAGGCGCTGCGCACCACCTTCGACGTCAGGGACGGCCAGGGCGTCCAGCGGGTGCACGAACCCGGGCCGGTGCCGGTGAGCCGTCTGGACCTGTCCGGCCACCCGGCGGCCGAGCGCGGCGCGGAGCTGGACCGGCGCCTGCGCGCCCACGCGGCCGACTCCTTCGACCTGCGCCGGGGTCCGCTGCTGCGGGTGACGCTGGTGCGGCTGGCCGAGTCCGAACACGTCCTGCTGCTGGACATGCACCACATCATCACCGACGGCTGGTCCAAGGACGTGCTGGCGCGGGAGTTCTGCGCCCTGTACGAGGAGGCCGCGACGGACACCGCGGCGGGCCTGGAGCCGCTGCCGGTGCGGTACGCGGACTACGCCGTGTGGCAGCGAGCCGAGGAGGAGCGGCGCAGTGGCGCCGGGCCGCGGGAGGATCTGGAGTACTGGCGGCGCCAGCTTGCCGGGGTGAGCCCGCTGGAACTGCCGACCGACCGGCCGCGTCCGCCCGTCCGCACCTCGGCGGGCGACCAGCACGTCTTCTCCGTCCCCGCCGAACTGGCCGGGGAGGTCGCCCGGTTGTGCCGGGAGCAGCAGACCACACTGTTCGGCACGCTGGTGGCGGCGGTGCAGCTGCTGCTGTCCCGCTACGGCCGTCAGCGGGACGTGGCCGTGGGCACGATCGTCTCCGGGCGCGACCGCGTCGAGCTGGAGAACGTGCTCGGCTACTTCGTCAACACCCTCGTCCTGCGCGGCGAGATCCGCCCCGAGATGACGGTCGGGGAGTTCCTGGCCGGGACCCGGCGCACCGTGCTGGAGGCGCTCACCCACCAGGAGCTGCCCTTCGACCGCCTCGTCGAGGAGCTGCAGCCGGAGCGGGACCCCAGCCGCACACCGCTGTTCCAGGTGGCGGTGACCCTCAAGCGGGTGCAGACCGTCACCTCCGCCCGGCTGCGGGCCGAGGAGATCCCGGTGCCCAAGGCCACCGCCATGTTCGACCTGGGCCTCGAATTCGAGGACCGGGAGGGCGACTTGTCCTGCCGGGTGGAGTACAACACCGACCTGTTCGACCGCGCCACCGTCGAGCGGATGTCCGCGCACCTGCTGGTGCTGCTGGCCGCGATGGCCTCCGGCGCGGAGCGCACGCTGGACGGGCTGCCGCTGATGGCGGAGGAGGAGCGGCGGCTGGTCACCGAGGAGTGGAGCCGCCCCGCCACGCCCCCGGTCGACGCCGGTCACCGCAGTGTGCACGCGCTCCTCGCCGAGCGGGCGCGCCGGACACCGCGGGCGCCCGCCCTGATATCCGGCGGTCGGCAGCTGACCTACGGTGAGCTGCACACCTGGGCCGACGCGCTGGCCCACCGACTCGTGGCGTGCGGGGTGCGTCCTGGCACCGTCGTGGCCGTACGGGCGGGCCGCGGCATCGAGATGACCGTCGGGCAGCTCGCCGTCCTGAAGGCGGGCGGCGCCTGTCTGCCAGTGGACCCGGCGCTGCCCGCGGACCGGACCGCGTACATGCTGCGGGACGCCGGGGTGCCCGTCGTGGTCACCCAGCGGCACCTGGCGCAGGGCCCGGCTCCCGAGAGCGGCCGGGTGCTGTACGTGGAGGACGCCGAGGGGCAGGCCGTGGACGGCCCGCCCGGCGTCGGCATCGGCCGCCACGACCTCGCGTACGTGTTCTACACCTCGGGTTCCACGGGTCAGCCCAAGGGCGTGCAGATCGAGCACGGCAATGTGCTCAACCTCGTGGAGTGGTACCGCGGTTACTACCAGGTGGGTCCGGAGGACCGCGCCTCGCAGCTGGTGGCGCCGGGCTTCGACCCGACCGTGCTGGAGCAGTGGGGCAACCTCGGCGCCGGGGCGAGCCTGTGGTTCGTGCCCGACGCGCAGCTGGACGATCCGTATCTGCTCACCGAGTGGCTCACGGACCACGGCATCACGCTCGCCGTGGTCCCGGCGCCGCGGCTGGACTCCGTACTGGACCAGCCCGGCGTCTACAAGGGACGGCTGCGCTACATGCTCACCGGCGCCGACGTGGTCCGCCGCAGGCTGCCCGCGGACGCGCCCTTCACCCTGATCAACCACTACGGTCCGACCGAGACCACCGTGCTGACCACGGCGGCCGTGCTGCGGATGCGCGGTGACGCCTCCGACGACCGGCTGCCGTCGATCGGCTCGGCCATCGCCGGGACCCGTACGTACGTGCTGGACGAGCATCGCCACCCGGTGCCGGTCGGCGTGCCCGGTGAGCTGTACGTCGGCGGCCGCGGAGTGGCCCGCGGCTATCTGGGCCGCCCGGAGCTGACCACCGAGCGCTTCGTCCCCGACCCCTTCGCCCCGCGGGAGCGGCTGTACCGTACGGGCGACCTCGTACGGTGGCTGCCCGACGGCGAACTGGACTTCCTGGGGCGGCTGGACAACCAGGTCAAGGTCCGCGGCTACCGCATCGAACTGGGCGAGGTGGAGAACGCCCTCCTGCGGCTGCCCGGCGTGGCCAAGGCCGCGGTGGTCGCGGACGGGAGCGGTTCCGGGTCCGCCGTGCTGACCGGGTACGTGGTGCCGGACGACGGTGGCGAGCTTGACCCGGAGCGGCTGGGCGAACGGCTCCGCGCCGACCTGCCCGAGTACATGGTTCCGTCGCACATCCTGGTGCTGGCCGCCTTCCCGGAGACCACCAGCGGCAAGATCGACCGCAACGCCCTGCCGAAACCCCCGGCCCGGCCGGACGGACGGCGCGAGTACACCGCGCCCCGCAACGCGGTGGAACGGGCCCTGGCCCGCATCTGGGAGCAGGTCCTGGGCGTCGAGCGGATCGGCGTCCTGGACGACCTGGCGGCCCTGGGCGCCAGTTCCGTCCTCACCCTGCAGACCGTCTCCCGCATCCGCGAGGACATCGGCGTCACCGTCACGGTGCGCGCGGTCTTCACCGCGCGGAACGTCTCCGAACTGGCCGGTGTGGTCCGCGCCCACGCCCGCACACAGCTGCGCCGCCCGGAGCCGGGCGCCACCACGCGCACCAGCGCACGAGGGGAATGACATGACCGACCAGATCTCCGGCGCATCCGGGCCGGACGACTTCGACCACTTGGACGACACCGCCCTCGACGCGCTGCTCGAACAGCGGCTGAACGACCGGGCCGCGGCGGGACCGGAAGCCGAAGCCATCCGGCCCGTCGACGACAGCGGGCCCGCGCCCCTGTCCTTCGGCCAGGAGCGGCTGTGGTTCCTCGACCAGTACGAGTCCGGGGGCATCGAGTACACCTCGTCCGTCGGCCTGCGCCTGCACGGCGAACTGCACACCGACGCGCTCGCCGCCGCGCTCGGCGCGCTCGTCGCCCGCCACGAGCCGCTGCGCACCACCTTCGCCACCGCCGAGGGCCGGGCCCACCAGGTCGTACGCCCCGCCACCCCGGTGGACCTGGCCGTGACCGACCTCGGCGGACTGCCCGAAGAGGCCCGGCAGGCGCGGGTGGACGACATGCTGCGGGCCGAACTCGGCCGCCCCTTCGACCTCGCCGAGGGGCCGCTGCTGCGGGCCGTGCTGCTGCGTCTCGACGCCGCCCGGCACACACTGCTGCTCAACATGCACCACATCGCGGCCGACGGCTGGTCCAAGGGCGTGATCGCCCATGAGCTGGGCGAGTTGTACTCGGCCGCGCTGGAGGGCCGCGAACACCGGCTGCCGCCGCTGCCGGTGCGCTTCCGCGACTACGCCGCCTGGCAGCGGGAGAACCTGACCCCCGCCCGGTGGGAATCCCAGCTGGACTTCTGGAAGAACACCCTGGCTGGTGTGGAGCCGCTGGAACTCCCCTCCGACCGGCCCCGGCCCGCCGTCCGCACCACCAACGGCGCCCTGGCGCCCTTCAGCGTCCCGGCCGGGGTGGCCCGGGGCCTGGCCGAGCTGGGGCAGCGGCACGGCGGCACGCTGTTCTCGGTGCTCGTGGCCGCCTCGCAGGTGCTGCTGGCGCGCTACTCCCGCCAGCGGGACGTGGCGGTGGGCACCGTGACCGTCGGCCGGGACCGCAGCGAACTGGAGCCGCTGGTCGGCTTCTTCGTCAACACCCTCGTGGTGCGCTCGGACGTGGACGCCGACCTGCCGTTCACCGACTTCCTCGGGCGGGTCACCGACACCGTATGGGACGCCCTGGCCCACCAGGACATCCCCTTCGACCGGCTGGTGGACGCGCTGCACATCGAGCGGGACCCCGGCCGCACCCCGCTGGTGCAGGCCGCGGTCGTCCTGCAGAACACCCCCGGCGGCGAGATCGGTCTGCCGGGCCTCGATGTGACGGAGTTCCGGCCGCCGTCGGTGTCCTCGATCTTCGACCTGACGCTGGAGTTCGCCGAGACCGCGTCGGGCGAGCTGACCGGCACCGTCGAGTACAACACCGACCTGTTCGACGCCGCGACCATGGCCCGCCTCACCGGCCACCTGGGCGTGCTGCTGAAGAGCATCGTGGCCGACCCGCACCGCCCGGTCGGCGGCCTCCCGCTGCTCACCGAGGGCGAGCGGCACACCCTCACCCGCGAATGGGGCCACAACCGCGTCCCCTACCCGGCCGACGCCACCGTGCACGAGCTGGTCGCCGCCCGGGCCGGGCGCGGCCCGGACGCCATCGCGGTCGGCGGCGGGACGGACACGCTCACCTACGGGGAGCTGGAGGAGGGTGCCAACCGGCTCGCCCATCACCTCATCGCCCAGGGCGCCGAGCCCGGCGGCCATGTGGCGGTGTGCCTGCCGCGCGGCGCGGACTTCTGTCTGGCCCTGCTCGCCGTGCTCAAGGCGGGCTGCGCCTATGTGCCGCTGGATCCGGACCATCCGGCCGAGCGGCTGGCGTACATCCTGGACGACACCCGGGCCCGGGTGTGCCTGACCGACCGGTCCCAGGCCGGGCGGCTGCCCGGAGGCCGGGCCGTAACGGTCCTGCTGGACGAGGAGGCCGACGCGATCGCCGCCTGCCCCCCGGACGCCCCCCGGGTGGCGGTCGGGCCGGAGGACGCGGCGTACGTGCTGTACACCTCCGGCTCCACCGGCACACCGAAGGGCGTCGTCGTCGAGCACCGCTCGATCGTCCGCCTGGTCAGCGAGGCCGACTACGCGCCGCTGCGCGAGGACGACGTGGTGGCCCAGGCCGCGGACGTCACCTTCGACGCCGCCACCTTCGAGATCTGGGGCGCCCTGACGGCCGGGGCGCGCCTGATCCCGATGGAGCGGGAAACGCTGCTGGACGCGCGGGCGCTGCGCGATGCCATCGAGCGGCTGGGCATCACCACCATGTGGCTGACGGCCGGGGTGTTCGACCAGGTCGCGGCCGTCGACCCGGCCGCGTTCGGCACACTGCGGAACCTCCTGTTCGGCGGGGACGCCGTGAACCCGCGCCGGGCCGCGCAGGTCCTGGCGACCGCTCCGCCGCAGCGCCTGGTCAACGGCTACGGACCCACCGAGACCACCACCTTCGCCACCTGGCACCACGTCCGCGAGGCGGACGGGACCACCCCGATCCCCATCGGCCGCCCCATCGTCAACACCTCGGTGTACGTCCTCGACGAGCGCCGGGGGCCGGTCCCCGTGGGCGTCCCCGGCGAGTTGTACATCGGGGGTCCAGGGGTGGCCCGCGGCTATCTCAACCTGCCCGAGCTGACCGGGGAACGCTTCCTCGCCGACCCGTTCGCCGACGCCCCGGGGGCCCGGCTGTACCGCACGGGTGACCTGGTGCGATGGCGGTCCGACGGCACACTGGAGTTCCTGGGCCGCACCGACGACCAGGTCAAGATGCGCGGCTACCGCATCGAGCCGGGCGAGATCGAATCCGTACTGGAACAGCACCCGAAGGTGGCCGCCGCCGCGGTGGTGGCGCGCCGGGACGGCGACCGCAAGCAACTGGTCGGCTATGTACGGCAGTCCGGGGACGAGGTTCCCGAGCCCGCCGAGCTGCGCGCCTTCACCGAGGCCCGGCTGCCCGGCTATCTGGTGCCCTCCGCCTTCGTGGCGCTCGCGGAGTTCCCTCTCACCGCCAGCGGCAAGCTGGACCGGCGCGCCCTGCCCGCACCGAGCGAGTCGCACACCCCGGGCACGGACCATGCCGCTCCGCGTGGCGAGGCCGAAGTGGCCCTGGCGGGGGTGTGGTCCGATGTGCTCGGCATCGAGCGCGTGAGCACCCGCGACAACTTCTTCGACCTCGGCGGGGACTCCATCCTCAGCATCCAGGTCGTCGCCAGGGCCCGGCAGGCGGGCTGGGCGCTGACCTCCAAGGATGTCTTCGCCCGGCAGACCGTGGCGGAGCTGGCGCGGGCCGCGGTGCCCGTCACCTCCGCCACCGACAGCGGCCCGGTCACCGGGGAGGCACCGCTCACCCCCGTACAGCGCTGGTTCTTCGCCCATCACACCCGCGCGCCGCACCACTTCAACCAGTCCGTGCTGCTCACTCTCGCCCCGGACACCGACGAACAGGCGCTGGCGGCGGCGCTGCGCGCCGTGGTCGGGCACCATGACGCGCTGCGGATGCGCTTCAGCGGCCGGGGCTCGGACGTACGCCAGGTCAACCTGCCCGTGGGCGAGGCGATCCCGCTGGAGCGGGTCGATCTGGGCCACCTCGACGACGGGGAGCGGCAGCGCGTCACGGCGGCGCTGGCCGAGCGGGCCCAGGCGGGGCTGAGCCTCGACGACGGCCCGCTGCTGCGTGCCCTGCTCTTCACCGGGGCACCCGGCAGCCCCGGCCAGCTCTTCCTGACCGTGCACCACCTGGTGGTGGACGGGGTGTCCTGGCGGATCCTGCTGGAGGATCTGGAGCGCGCCTTCCAGCAGGTGGCGGCCGGTGGGCCGGTGGAGCTGGGCGCCAAGACCACCTCCTTCCGCGACTGGGCACGGCGGCTGGCAGGGCACACCGAGGCCGGAGGCTTCGACGCCGAGCTGGACCACTGGCGGGAGGTGGCCGGCCATCCGGCCCCGCCCCTTCCGGCCGACCGCGACGGCGAGAACACCATGGCGTCGGTCCATCAGGTGAGCGCCGGGCTGGACGCCGAGGCGACGGACGCCCTGCTGCACCGGGTCCCGGCCGTCTACCGCACCCAGGTCAACGACATCCTGCTCACCGCGCTCGGCCAGTCGCTGTGCCGCTGGACCGGCGACGAGCGGGTGGTGGTCGATCTGGAGGGGCACGGCCGCGAGGAGATCCTCGACGGGGTGGACGTCTCGCGGACCGTGGGCTGGTTCACGTCGATCTTCCCCGTTCTGCTGACCGTCCCCGGCGGGCAGGCGGTGGGCGACCTCATCAAGTCGATGAAGGAGAGCCTGCGCGCCGTTCCGCAGCGCGGCGTCGGCTACGGAGCCCTGCGGTACGTGGCCGGTGACCGGTCCGCCCTGCCCGAGCGCTCCCCCGCCGTCAGCTTCAACTACCTGGGCCAGTGGCAGGACGACAGCGGCGACGGGCTCTACGCGGCCCGCGCGTTCGACTTCGGCCGCGACCACAGCCCGCTGGAGGTGCGCCCGCATCTGCTGGACATCGTCGGCGAAGTACGGGGCGGGCGCCTGGAGTTCACCCTCTACTACTCGCGTGACGTCCACAACGAGGCGACCGTGCGCTCCCTGGCCGACGACCTGGTCGGCGCGGTGCGCGCCCTGATCGACCACTGCCTGTCGCCGGGCACCGGCGGCGCCACCCCGTCCGACTTCCCGCTGGCCCGCCTCGACCAGGCGGCCGTGGACCGGCTGGCCGGGCCCGGCACCCAGGTCGAGGACATCTATCCGCTCACTCCGCTGCAGAGCGGCATGCTCTTCCACGCGCTGACCGAGCCGCACGGCGCCTACCTCGACCATGTCTCCTTCCTGCTGGAGGGCGCGGGCGACACCGGGGCGCTGGAGGCGGCGTGGCGGCGGGTGGCCGAGGCGACCCCGGCGCTCCGTACCCACCTGGTGTGGGAGGGCGTCGAACGCCCCGTGCAGGTCATCCGGCGCGACGCCCGGCCGGGCATCAGCACGCTGGACTGGCGCGGCCACGACGAGGACGAACGGGCCCGGCTGCTGGATGAGCTGGTGGCCCGGGAGCGGGGCGCGGGCATGGACCTGGCGTCCGGCCCGCTGACCCGGCTGGTGCTGGCCCGGGAGCGGGACGACGCCATACGCATCCTCTGGACCTTCCACCACATCGTCCTCGACGGCTGGAGCACCTCCGGGATCCTCGCCGACGTCTTCGCCCACTACCGCGCCCTCGCCGATGGGACGGCGCCCGAGCCCGTCCCGGTCCGGGCCCCGTTCCGCGACTACGTCCAGTGGCTCGGCCGTCAGGACGACGCCCGGGCCGAGGAGTACTGGCGGGGCGCGCTGGCCGGGCTGCACTCGCCCACCCCGCTCCCGTACGACCGCCGCCCCGCCCCGGGACACCAGTCCGAGGCGGCCGAGCGGGTCACCGTGGAGCTGGCGGCGGAGCACTCCACCGCGCTCGCCGAGCACGCCCGCGGCCACCGGCTCACCCTCAACACCGTGGTCCAGGGGGCCTGGGCCCTGCTGCTCTCCCGCTACAGCGGCGAGGAGGACGTGTGCTTCGGGGCCACCGTCTCCGGGCGCCCGGCGGAGCTGCCGGACGTGGCGGCGATGGTCGGCAACTTCCTCAACACGCTGCCCGTACGCACCCGGGTGGCCGAGGACCACCATCTGCTGGCCTGGCTGCGGGGGCTTCAGGAGGAGCAGGTCGAGGCCCGGCGCTACGAGTACGCGCCGCTCCCCCAGGTGCAGGCCGTCTCGCAACTGCCGCGCGGCGTCCGGCTCTTCGACAGCATCGTGGTCTTCGAGAACTATCCGGGCAACGAGGAGGCGGCGGCCGCGCACGGGCTCGCGGTCACCGGCGTCGCCGCCGTGGACACCACCAGCTATCCGCTGGACCTGACCGTCTACCTCGACGGCGACCGGCTCGCCATCCAACTCGCCTACGACGCCGCCCTGTTCGACCGCGCCCGGGTGGCGCGGATGGCCGAGCACCTGGAAGCGCTGCTGCGCGGCATGGCCCGCGGCCTCGACCTGCCGCTCGCGGAGCTGTCCATGCTCCCCGAGCACGAGCGGGCGCAGTCGCTCGGCGAGTGGAGCGGCCGCCCGCTCCCCTTCGACGAGACCACCTGTCTGCACGAGGTGATCGCCCGGCAGGCCCGGCTCACCCCGGACACCGAGGCGGTGGTCTACGGCGCGGCCTCGCTGACCTACGCCGAACTGGACGAGGCGGCCGACCGGCTGGCGCAGGAGCTGGCCGCGCGCGGTGTGGGCCCGGACTCGGTGGTCGCCATCTGCGTGGAGCGCGGGCTCCACATGGTCGTGGCCCTGCTGGGGGTACTCAAGGCCGGTGGCGCGTATCTGCCGCTGGACCCGGCGCACCCCGCCGAGCGGCTGACGTATCTGCTGACCGACAGCGCCGCCGAGCTGGTCCTCACCCAGGCCGCGGTGGCCGACCGGCTGCCCGGCGGGGTGCCGGTGCTCCGGCTGGACGAGGAGTGGCCGCGGATCGCCGGACTTCCCGCGCGCACTCCGCAGTCCGGGGTCACGCCGAGCCATCTCGCCTACGTCATCTACACCTCCGGCTCCACCGGGCGGCCCAAGGGCGTCATGGTCGAGCACCGCAGCGTGGTGTTCGCCGCCGCGTCCTGGGGGCAGGTGTACCGGACCGCGGACGCGCCGCCCGCCCGGCAGCTCAACGTGGCCAGCATGTCCTTCGACGTGTTCGTCTCCGACCTGGCGCATGTGCTGTGCCACGGCGGCACGCTGGTCATCGCGCCCGCCGAGGCCACCACCGACCCCGGGCTGCTGCTGGACCTGATGGCCGGGGCCCGGGTGACCCACATGGAGACCGTGCCGTCGCTGGCGGGCGCGCTCGCCGAGGAGGCCGAGCGGCGGGGCACCGGACTTCCCCCGCTGCGGATGCTCGCCGTCGGCTCCGACAACTGGCGGACGCACGACTGCCGCAGGCTTCTGGCGCAGGCGGCCGAGGGCACCGAGTTCCTCAACTCCTACGGGGTCACCGAGGCCACCGTGGAGTCCTGTGTCTACCCGGTGCGTGCGGACCGGCTGCCGGACGGCGCCGGTGTGCCCGTGGGGCAGGCGATTCCCGGCGCGCGCACCTATGTGCTGGACGAGGCGCGGCGGCCCGTCCCGGTGGGCGTCGTGGGTGAGCTGTACCTCGGCGGCCCCGGCGTGGCCCGGGGCTATCTGAACCGGCCCGAGCTGACCGGGGAGCGGTTCGTGCCCGACCCGTTCGCCACGGAGCCCGGGGCCCGGCTGTACCGCACGGGCGATCTGGTGCGCCGCCGGGCCGACGGTGACATCGAGTTCGCCGGGCGGGCCGACGACCAGGTCAAGATCAGGGGCTTCCGGATCGAACTGGCCGAGGTCGAGGCCGCCATGCGGCGGCATCCCGCGGTGGCCGACGCGGTGGTCGCCGCCCGGCAGGACGGCGCGGCCGCCGCCCGCCTGGTCGGCTACGTCGTACCGGCGCCGGGGCGGCCGTTCGCCGCCGCGGAGCTGCGCGCCCACCTCAAGGACGTACTGCCGGGGTACATGGTGCCCGCGGCGCTCGCCGAGCTGGCCGCGCTGCCGCTGAACGCCAACGGCAAGGTCGACCGCCGCGCCCTGCCCGCCCCGGACACCGAGGACCGGCCCACGACCGGCCACGTGCCGCCACGCAACCGGATGGAGGAGGCCCTCGCTGAGGTGTGGGCCGACGTCCTGCGCGTCGAGCGGGTGGGGGTCGAGGACAACTTCTTCGACCTCGGCGGGGACTCCATCTTGAGCATCCAAGTCGTGACCCGAGCACGGCAGAAGGGGATTACGTTGTCGTCCAAGGACATATTCGCCCACCAGACCGTCGCCGAGCTGGCGTTCGCGACGACCGCCGCCGAGACGGCGGAGAAGCCCGCCGACGCCGGGCGCGCCGCTCCGGTGGTGGGCCGGGCGCCGCTGACGCCGATCCAGCGCACCTTCTTCGGCCGCCACACGGCCGCGCCGCACCACTACGACATGTCGGTGCTCGTGGACCTGTCCCGGGCGCCGGACACCGCGGCGCTGCGCCGCGCCCTCGATGCCCTGCTGGACCACCACGACCAGCTGCGGGCCCGCTACACCTCGGCGTACGGACGCTGGCAGCAGGAGGTGACCGAGGCGGGCGCCGGCTGGCCGCTGGAGGAGGTGGACCTGTCCGGGGAGGAGGCGCCCGAGGAGGCGATGCACCGGGCCGCGACGCGCGCCCAGGCCGGGTTCGACCTGGCCGCCGGGCGGCCGGTCGCCGCGGTGCTCTTCCACCTGGGCGACGGCGGCAGCAGGCTCTTCCTGACCGCCCACCACCTGGTGGTCGACGCGGTGTCCTGGCAGTTGCTGCTCACCGATCTGGAGACCGGCTACGCGCAGGCGGCCGCCGGGCAGGCGGTGGACCTGGGGAGGAAGACCACCTCCTTCCGCGACTGGGCGCTGCGGCTGTCCGAGCACACCGCGGCGGGCGGCTTCGACGCGGAGCTGGACCACTGGGTGGCCACCGGCCGCCGGGCCGAGCCGGACCTGCCCGTCGACCGCCGGGCCGAGGCGACGGTGGCCTCGGCGGGCGAGGTGCGGGTGGCGCTGGCCGAGGAGGACACCCGGGCGCTGCTCCACGACGTCCCGGCCACGTACCGCACCCAGGTCAACGACGTCCTGCTCACGGCGCTGGGCACCGCCCTCGCCGACTGGACCGGCCGGGAGAGCGTGCTGTTCGACCTGGAGGGCCACGGCCGCGAGGACCTCTTCGACGATGTCGACACCAGCCGTACGGCGGGCTGGTTCACCAGTGGCTTCCCGGTGGCGCTGGCCCCGGAGGGCGAGGACTGGGGCGAGCGGCTGAAGTCGGTCAAGGAGCAGCTGCGCGCGGTGCCGCGGCGTGGCATCGGCTACGGCGCGCTGCGCCACCTGAGCCCGGCGGGTTCGCCCGCCGAGATCCTCGCCGAGGCCCCGGGCGCGCAGGTGTGCTTCAACTACCTGGGCCAGGCCGATGACGCGGCGTTCGGCGACGGGCTGGTCCGCGGCGTCCGGCTGGGCTTCGGCACGGAGCAGGCGGCCGAGGAGTCGCTGGAATACCTGCTGGACATCGTCGCCCACGTCCGGGGCGGGCGGCTGGAGATCTCCCTGTTCCACTCCTCGGCCGTGCACGACACGGCGACCGTCGAGCGGTTCGGGACACGGCTCGCGGACGCGCTGCGCGGCATCGTCGCGCACTGCGCGACGGCCGGGCCCGGCGGCGCCACGCCCTCGGACTTCCCGCTGGCGCGGGTGGACCAGCCGACGCTGGACCAGCTCACCGAGCGCGGCGGCCGCATCGACGACCTCTACCCGCTGACGCCCATGCAGAGCGGGCTGCTGTTCCACAGTCTGGACGAGTCCGGCGACGACGAGGGCATCTACCTGGGCCATCTGTCGTTCGTACTGGACGGCGTGGACGACCTGCCCGCCCTGGCCCAGGCGTGGCAGCTGCTGACCGACCGCACCCCGATCCTGCGCACCGCGCTGGTCTGGGAAAACGTGGACGACCCGATGCAGGTGGTGCACCACGGCGTGACGATGCCGGTGGAGATGCTGGACTGGACCGGGCTGACGGAGTCCGAGCGCTCCGCGCGCTTCGAGAAGCTGCTGGACGAGGAGCGGGCGCGGAGCATGGACCTGACGGCCGCGCCGCTGTCCCGGGTCACCCTGATCGCCGAGACGGACCGCAGCGTCCGCACCGTGTGGACCTCGCACCATGTGCTTCTCGACGGCTGGAGCAGCGCCGATCTGCTGGCCGAGCTGCTGGAGCACTATCTGCGGGTGCGCGGCCTCAAGGAGGGCCCGCTGCCGGCCCGGCGGCCGTTCCGCGACTATGTGGCGTGGCTGGACCGCCAGGACCCGCAGGCCGCCGAGCAGCACTGGCGGCGGGTGCTGGAGGGCCACACCGAGCCGACCCCGCTGCCGGTCGACCACGACCTGCCCGGCACCGAGTGGACCGGCTCGCGGGCCCGGATCTCCTTCCAGCTTCCCCAGGAGACCTCGGACCGGCTCGGCGAGCTGGTCAAGCGCCACCGGCTCACGGTCAACACCCTCGCGCAGGGCGCCTGGGCGCTGCTGCTGTCCCGCTACTCGGGGCGGACGGACGTGTGCTTCGGCTCGGCGGTGTCCGGGCGGCCCGCCGATCTGCCCGGCGTCGAGTCGATCGCGGGCATCTTCATCAACAACATCCCCGTGCGCACCCGGGTCGACGGTGAACGGCGGCTGGTGGACTGGCTGGCCGGTCTTCAGCGGGAGCAGACCGAGGCGCGCAGCTACGAGTTCGTGTCCCTGTCGCAGATCCGCGGCTGGGCGCAGGTCTCGGCCGGGACGAGCCTGTACGACAGCTACATCGTGGTCGAGAACTATCCGTACGAGGGCGAGATGGGCGCCGAGTACGGGGTGAGCCTGCGCGACCCGCAGGCGCTGGAGTTCACCAACTTCCCCATGGTGCTGGCCGTGTTCCCGGCCGGCCGGCTGGGCCTGCGGCTCGCCTACGACCCGGTGCTGTTCGAGCCGGAGACGGCGGAGCGCGTCATGGCCGACCTGCGCGCCCTGCTGGAGGAGATCGCCGAGGCCCCGGAGCGCACGGTGGCGCAGCTCGGCGAGCTGAGCACCGAGCACCGGCGCGAGGTGCTCACCACCCACCAGGGCCCGCGGATCACGTTCGACGACCGTCCGGTGCACCAGCTGTTCGCCGAGCAGGCGGCGCGTACCCCGCAGGCCGTCGCCGTGGTCGGCGAGGACGGGCAGCTCACCTTCGCCGAGCTGGACGCCGCCGCCAACCGGCTGGCGCATCACCTGGCCGAGCGGGGCGTCGGCTCCCAGACCCCGGTGGCGGTCCTGCTGGAGCGCGGCACGGACCTGGTCACGGCGCTGCTGGCGGTGCTCAAGGCGGGCGGCACCTACGTCCCCGTCGACGCGTCGGCGCCCGCCGAACGGGTGGCGCTGCTGCTGGCGGACACCGCGGCACCCGTGGTGGTGACCCATGGCCAGCTGCGCGGGCGGATCCCGCACAGCGGGGCGGCCGTCGTCGGTCTGGACGAGGAGCGGGAGCGGATCGCGGACCGCCCCGCCACCGCGCCCGGGGTCACGGTCTCCCCCGACGCGGCGGCGTACATCATCCACACCTCCGGTTCGACGGGGCGCCCCAAGGGCGTGGTGGTCGAGCACCGCAGCCTGGCCAACCTGTTCGACAGCCATCGGCGCACAGTGTTCGGCCCGGTCCGGGACACCGCGGACGGCCGCCCGCTGCGGGTGGCGCACCTGGCCCCGGCGTCCTTCGACGCCTCGTGGAACCCGGTGCTGTGGATGGCCGACGGCAACGAGCTGCACATCGTCGACGACCGCACCCGCCGGGACCCCCAGGCGCTGGCCGACCATGTGGCCGACCAGGGCATCGAGTTCCTGCAGACCACGCCGTCGTACTTCCAGCAGCTGGCCGACACCGGTCTGCTGGACCGTCCCGGGCTGCGGCTGCGCGGCCTGGCCCTGGGCGGCGAGCCGGTGGGCCAGGAGCTGTGGGAGCGGCTGCGGGCCCGCCCGGAGCTGGTGAGCTTCAACTTCTACGGCCCGACCGAGTGCACCGTGGACACGGTGATGACGCGCCTCGCCGACAGCGACCGCCCGGTGATCGGCCGCCCGCTGCAGAACACCCGGGCCTACGTCCTGGACGAGGCGCTGGGCGTCCTGCCGGTCGGTGCCCCCGGCGAGCTGTGCCTGTCCGGTGCGGGGCTGGCCCGGGAGTACCTCGACCAGCCGGAGCAGACCGCGCGTTCCTTCGTGGCGGCCCCGTTCGGCTCCGGTGAGCGCCTGTACCGCACCGGGGACCGGGTGCGGCGGCTGCCGGACGGGACGCTGGAGTACCTGGGCCGTCTGGATCACCAGATCAAGCTGCGCGGCTACCGCATCGAGCCGGGCGAGATCGAGCACGCGCTGACCGGCCACCCGGAGGTCGCCGAGGCGGTGGTCGTGGTGCGCGGCGAGGCGGAGGCCCGGCGGCTGGTCGGATACGTCCGGGTGGCCGAGCCGGAGTCCTTCGACGCCAAGGCGCTGACCGGCCACCTCGCGGAGCGGCTGCCGGACTACATGGTGCCGCCCACGCTGGTGGCGCTGGCGGAGTTCCCGCTGAACGCCAACGGCAAGGTTGACCGCGGCGCACTGCCCGTGGAGGGGGCGCCGCAGACGGCCGGCAACGGGTTCGTCGAGCCGCGGACCGACACCGAGAAGGCGCTGGCGAAGATCTGGGCCGATGTGCTGGACGTGGAGCGGGTGGGCGCCCACGACAACTTCTTCCACCTCGGCGGGCATTCGATCCTCAGCCTGAAGACGCTCTCCCAGATCAAGCGCGCCTTCGGCGTCCGGCCCTCGTTCCGGGAGCTGCTCGGCACCCCCACCCTCTCCGGCTTCGCCGAGCTGATCGAAGAGGCGCTGGTGCGGGAGCTGGAGCGGGCCGCGGCCGAGGAGATCGCCGCGGAAAACACTGCCGACGCCGCCAGCGCGGCCGACGCGGAACGGAAGGCGTGACACATGTCCCCCTCACTCGAGGACAGGATCGCCGCACTTCCGGCGCACCTGCGCGAGAAACTGCTGCGCCGCATGGCCGGAGCGCCCGGCGAGGGCGCGGACGGCGGCCCCGCCGAGGACGGCGCGGCCGCGGAACCGGTCATCGCCACCGTGCCGCGCACCGGGCCGCTGCCGATGTCCTTCTCCCAGCAACGCCTTTGGTTCCTAGCTGAGTTGGAGCCCGACGCGGTCGGCTACAACTCCTGCTTCGGACTGCGGCTGACCGGTGAGCTGGACGCCGGGGCGCTGCGGCGCGCCATCGCCGGGGTGGTGCGGCGGCACGAAGCCCTGCGCACCACCTTCGACACCGTCGACGGAACCCCGGTGCAGATCCCGCACGAGGCGTCCGACGTCCCCTTCGAGCGCCTCGACCTGAGCGGATCCGCCGGTTCCGAGCAGCGCGCGGAGCTGGACCGGGCGGTGGCGCGGGAGGTGGCCCGGCCCTTCGACCTGCGCACCGGCCCGCTGCTGCGGGTACTGCTCGTCCGCCTGGCGGAGCGCGAGCACATCCTCGTGCTGACGCTGCATCACATCAACCATGACGGCTGGTCGATGAGCGTCTTCACCCGGGAGTTCGGGGAGCTGTACCGGGCCGAGCGGGAGGGCCGGGAGGCCGCCCTCGCTCCGGTGCCGCTCCAGTACGCCGACTTCGCGGTGTGGCAGCGGGCGCAGCTGTCGCGGGACGCGCTGGCGGGGTCGCTGGAGTACTGGAAGGAGCAGCTGGCCGACCTGACGCCGCTGGAGCTGCCGACCGACCGCCCCCGGCCGACGGTGCGCACCTCGGCGGGCGATGTGGAGTCCTTCGACGTGGCGGCCGACGTGGCGGAGCCGCTGCGCGCGCTGTCGCGGCGGTGCGGGGCCACCCTGTTCATGACGCTGACCGCGGCGGTGCAGGTGCTGCTGGCCCGCTGGACGGGGCAGTCCGACATCGCCGTCGCCACGCCGGTGGCCGGGCGCAAGCACCCGGGCCTGGAGGAGGTCATCGGCTTCTTCCTGAACACCCTGGTGCTGCGCGCCCGGGTCGAGCCGGAGATGTCGTTCGCCGAGTCGCTGACGCGTAGCAGCGCGTCCGTGCTGGACGCCTTCGAGCACGAGGACGTGCCGTTCGAGCAGGTCGTGGACGCGGTGCAGCCCCAGCGCGACGCCGGGCGGATGCCGTTGGCGCAGGTCCTGGTCGTCCTCCAGAACGCCCCGGAGGCGCGGCTCGACCTGAGCGGGCTGAACGTCGAGCAGCACCGGCTTCCCCAGGCCAGCACGGGCTTCGACCTCGTCCTCGGCTTCGAGGAGCGGGCCGACGGATCGCTGGGCGTGGACGTGGAGTACAGCGGCGACCTGTTCGACGCCGCCACGGTGCGGCGGCTGTGCGGGCACCTGGTGACGCTGCTCGGCTCGATCGCGGCCGCCCCCGACCGGCCGGTCGCGGAGCTGACGCTGCTGACCGACGGCGAGCACCGGCGGCTGACGGAGGAGTGGGCCCGTACCCCCGCTCCGGACGTCGACGACGTGTGCGTGCACGAACTGGTCGCCCGGCGCGCGGCCGAGCACCCCGGGGCGGTCGCCGTGGAGTGCGGCGGCCGGGCGCTGACGTACGGCGAACTGGACGCCCGTGCCGAGGAGTTGGCGCGGCGGCTGGCGGGTCTGGGAGTGACGCCGGGTTCGGTGGTGGGCATCTGCCTCGACCGTGGCCCGGACCTGGTGGTGGCCACCCTCGCCGCGCTCAAGGCGGGCGCCGCGTTCCTGCCGCTGAACGTGACGTCCCCGCCCGCCCGGCGTGCGCTGATGCTCACCGAGACCGAGGCGCCGGTGGTGCTGACCCAGCGCTCCCTGCTGGGCGAGTTCACGGACGCGGCATGCCGTACCGTCGCCGTGGACGAGCCGTGGCCCGGGACCGGCGCTGCCACCGACCGGCCGCGGGTGGCGCCGGACGCGCTGGTGTACGTCATCTACACCTCCGGGTCCACCGGCGTCCCGAAGGGTGTGCTGCTCGGCCATCGCGGACTGGTCAACATGGTCACCGCCTGCGCCCGCCGGTTCCGGCTCGGTGTGGGCAGCCGGGTGCTCCAGCTGTCCTCGCTCAGCTTCGACGGCGCCGTATGGGAGACCTTCGTCGCGCTGACCTCCGGGGCCACGCTGTGCCTGCCCGAGCGCGGCGCCGACGCCATCGGCCCCGAGCTGGTCGCGGGCCTGGCCAAGGGGGACCCGGTGCTGCTGAGCCTGCCCCCCGCGGCCCTCTCGGCGCTGGATCCGGCCGACCTCGCCCCCGGTTCGACCGTGCTGGCGGTCGGCGACCGCTGCCCGGTGGAGCTGGCCCGCGCCTGGTCGGCCCGGCATCGCTTCGTCAACGGCTACGGGCCCACCGAGACGACCATCGGCGCGACCTTCTTCGAGGGCGAGATCCCCGCGGAGGCGGTGCGGCTGCCCATCGGGAGGCCGATCGCGGGCGTGGAGGTCTACGTCCTGGACGAAGGGCTGCGCCCGGCGCCCGTCGGGGTGACCGGCGAGCTGTACATCGGCGGACCCGGCGTGGCCAAGGGCTACCTCGGCCGCCCCGAACTGACCGGGCAGCGCTTCGTACGCCATCCCTTCGGCGACGGCCCGGGGGCCAGGCTGTACCGCACCGGCGACCTGGGCGCCTGGCTACCCGGCGGAGACATCGACTTCCGGGGGCGCACCGACGACCAGGTCAAGGTCCGGGGCTTCAGGATCGAACTGGGCGAGATCGAGACCGCGTTGGCGCGGCTGTCCGGGGTGGACCAGGCGTGCGTCCTGGCGCTGGCCCACGGGCGGCGCAAGCAGCTGGTCGGCTACGTGGTGCCCGCCGCGGGCGCCGACGTCGAGCCCGGACGGCTGCACGACGAACTGGCCGCCGTGCTGCCCGAGTTCATGGTTCCGTCGGCCTTCGCCGTACTGGACCGGCTGCCGCTGACCGCGCACGGCAAGGTGGACCGGGCCGCCCTGGCCGAGGTGCCGGTGACCGCGCGCCAGGAACACGTGGCGCCGCGCACCGACATGGAGAAGTCCCTCGCGGAGATCTTCCGTACGGTCCTGGGCGTGGAGCGCGTCGGCATGCACGACGGCTTCTTCGACCTCGGTGGCGACTCCATCCTGTCCACCCAGGTGGTCGCCCACGCCCGGCGCGCCGGGCTGAACCTGACCGTCAAGGAGCTGTTCCAGCACAAGACGGTGGGCCAGCTCGCGGCGGTGGTACGCACCCTCGACGGCGCCGGAGCACCGGAGGACGAGCGGCGGGAAACCGGTCCGGTGCCGCTGACCCCGGTGCAGCACTGGTTCTTCGACACCCACACCGTCAATCCGCACCACTTCAACCAGTCCGTCATGCTCGAACTCGCGCCGGACACCGACACCGCCGCACTGCGCGCCGCGCTGGAGGCCATCGTCGGCCACCACGACGCGCTCCGGCTGCGCTTCACCCGCGCCGACGGCGGCTGGCGGCAGGAGGTCACCGCGCAGGCGGCGGGCCGCTGGCACTTCGCGCGGCTCGACCTGTTCGATCTGCCGGACGAGAAGCTGCGGGACCGGGTGGCGGAGGCGGTGCTGGCCTGCCAGACGGGCCTGGACATCACCGAGGGACCGTTGCTCCGCGCGATGCTGTTCGACCTGGGCGGCGGCCGGGCGCCGCAGCTGTTCCTGACGGCGCACCACCTCGTGGTGGACGGTGTCTCCTGGCGCGTCCTGCTGGACGACCTGCGGATCGCGTACGGGCAGCTGGCGGCCGGGAAGCAGGCCGACCTCGGCCCGCGCAGCACCTCGTTCGCGCAGTGGGCGCGGCGGCTGGAGGAGTACACGGCGGAGGGCGGCTTCGACGGCGAGGCCGACTTCTGGCGCACCGCCACGGCGGACGCCGCCCCGGTCCCCGACGCGGGCTCGGTCGAGGACGTCCGGACGGTCCACGGGCAGCTGAGCGCCGAGGACACCGACGCCCTGCTGCGCCGCGTTCCGGGGGTGTACCGCGCCCGTATCAACGATGTGCTGCTGGCCGCGCTCGGCCGGGCGCTGACCGCGTGGACCGGCCGGGAGCGCACACTGATCGATCTGGAGGGCCACGGCCGGGAGGACCTCTTCGAGGGCGTCGACCTGTCCCGCACGGTCGGGTGGTTCACCGCCGCCCACCCGGTGGCGCTGGCCGTCCCGGCCGACGCACCGATGTCCGTGGCGGTCCGCACGGTCAAGCGACAGCTGCGCGCGGTGCCCCGCAACGGCATCGGCTACGGCGCGCTGCGCCATCTCGGCGCCGACCGGTCCGGGGCCGCGCCGCTGGAGCCGGTGCGTGCGCTGGTCGGCTTCAACTATCTGGGGCAGTGGGACTCCGGCTCCACCGGCAACGAGCTGGTGACGGGCCATCTGCCGCACGGCGGACGGGAACACGAGCCCACGGAGCGACGGGTGTATCCGCTGGACGTGGTGGGCTCCGTGGAGAACGGGCGGCTGGAGTTCGGCTGCGCCTACCCCGCCGGCCGGTATCCCGAGGAGTCCGTCGCCGAGCTGCTGACGGGGATGCTGGACGGCTTGCGGGAGCTGGTGCGCGAGACCTCCTGACACCACCGCCGTCGCCCTTCCGCCCCGCCTTCGACACCGTTTCAGGAGAGACATGACCCACGAAGTCCAGTCCGCCGCCCCTGCCCGCGAGGCCCGTCCGCGCCGCTACCTCATGTGCCGTCCCACCCACTTCGATGTCACCTACCGCATCAACCCGTGGATGGACCCGGGCAAGCCCACGGACACCGACCTGGCCATCGCGCAGTGGGAGAAGCTGCGGGCGCTCTATCTGGAGCTGGGCCACACGGTCGACCTGATCGACCCGCTCCCGGGCTACCCCGACATGGTCTACGCGGCCAACGGCGCCACGGTGATCGACGGCAAGGTCCTGGGCGCCCGCTTCCGCAACATCGAACGGTCCGCCGAGGGACCGGCGTACCTCGCGTGGTTCCGGGACAACGGCTTCACGGAGCTGCACGACCCCGCGCACATCAACGAGGGCGAGGGCGACTTCCTGGTCACCGGGGACCGGGTGCTGGCCGGGACCGGCTTCCGCAGCGCGCCCCAGTCGCACACCGAGGCCCAGGAGTTCTTCGGCCGCCCCGTCATCGGTCTGGAGCTGACCGACGAGCGCTACTACCACCTGGACACCGCGCTGGCGGTGCTCTCCGAGGACGAGGTGATGTACCACCCGGAGGCGTTCTCGCCCGACAGCCGCGCCGTGCTGGAGCGGCTGTTCCCCGGCGCGGTGCTCGCCTCCGCGGAGGACGCGGCGGTGTTCGGGCTCAACGCGGTCAGCGACGGGCGCCACGTCGTGCTGCCCGAGGCGGCCACCGGCCTGGCGCGGCAGCTGCGCGAGCGCGGCTTCGAGCCGATCGGCATGGACCTGAGCGAGCTCCTCAAGGGCGGCGGCAGCGTCAAGTGCTGCACTCTCGAGGTCCGCGAGCCCGCCGCCTGACCCGACCGCGCGGAAGGGGAGGGGAAACGCCCCTCCCCCACCCGGCCTCCCTCTCTTCACCCACCTTCCGCCGACCGGAGACCCTTCATGACCCAGCTGAACGCCACACCCGACGCAGAGATGTCCTTCGCCGACGGCCGGGTGGTGGCCGCGCCCGTGACCCCCGAACCCTTCCTCCTGCGCATCGAGGCCACCGAGCCGGGGCTGCGCCTGGACCAGTGGATCACCGGCAACCACGCGCGCCTCACCGACGCGCTCCGGCGCCACGGCGCCCTGCTCTTCCGCGGCTTCGCGGTCGACAGCCCCGAGGACTTCGGGAACGCCGCCCGCGCGTACTCGCCCGACCTGCTCGACTATCTGGAGCGGGCGGCGCCGCGCACCGAGATCGCGGACAAGGTGTTCACCTCCACCGAGCTGGCCGCCGACCGGTGGATCACCTTCCATCACGAGATGTCGTACTCCCACAACTGGCCCAGCACGCTGTACTTCTACGGCGACCGCCCCTCCGCGCAGGGCGGCGCCACCCCGGTGGCCAGCGAGCGCGCGGTCTTCCCGAAGATCCCCGCCGAGATTCGCGAGCGCTTCCAGCGCCACGGCGTCAGCTACGTACGCAACTACAGCCCCGGACTCGACATCCCCTGGCAGGACGTCTTCCAGACCACCGACCGGGCCGAGGTGGAGGCGTACTGCCGCGCCTCGCACACCGAGTACACCTGGGTCGGCGAGGACGGGCTGCGCACCCGCTCGGTACGCCAGGCCGTGGCCCGGCATCCGCACACGGGCGAGACCGTGTGGTTCAACCACGCCCACCTGTGGCACATCTCCACCCTCCCCGAGGAGGTGGCGGAGTTCCTCGTGGACGAATACGGCCCGGAGGGCGTGCCGCGCAACGCGTTCTACGGGGACGGCAGCCCCATCGAGGACGAGGCCGTGGCGCTGATCGGCAACCTGTACCAGGAGGCCGCGGTGTCGCTGCCGTGGCAGCGCGGGGACGTCCTCGTGGTCGACAACTTCCTGGCCACCCACGCCCGCGAGCCGTTCAGCGGCGACCGTCGCATCCTGGTGGCCATGTCCGACCTGTATGTGAACGAGAACCTCTGAGCGAAGACCTCCGAACCCCTGGGAGTTTCTGTCCGCCCGGCACACCGGTCCGGATCGGCGTGGGCCTCGCGATCTGCACGGCTGAGCCAGTTCGTCAGCCCTTCGCGCGCTTGCCGAGTCCGGGCGCGGCCGCCAGGAAGGTGTCGAGCACTCCGTCGGCGACGCGGACCGGGCCCTCGGGGCGGGTCTCGCCGGGGATCGTACGGATCCGCCCGGCCTGCCCGGCCAGCGAGGACGCCTCGGCGAACCACCCCTCGGCCTGCGGGGTGTTGCCGTCGAGCCGGGCGCCCAGCGCGTCCAGGGTGCGGGTGAACGCGCGGCCCCACAGCGCCAGCGCGTCCAGCCACGGCGCGCAGTCCGCCACGAAGCCGCGGTCGGCCACGCCCGCCCGGAGGGTGGCGGGCGCGGTGGCCAGCAGCGTCGCGGTGGGGCGCAGGGCGTTCAGCGCCGCCCGCCGCCGTCCGGCGTCCCAGTCGGTGCGGAACGTGGCCAGCCGGGCGGCCAGTTCGGGCGCCTGGGGCTGCCAGGGTTCGTCACCGAAGGTGGGCGCGAGGGCTTGAGTGTCGAAGAAGGCCAGCAGCGCGGACACGGTGGCCGGGGCCGGATCGTCCCCGGCCAGGTACGCGGCGGCGGCCCGCCGGGTGCGGTCCGGGTCGTATCCGGTGTCGTTCCAGGCGAAGTCCGCCCCGCCGAACAGGGCGACCTTGCTGGCGGCTGCCTGGTTCATCGGGTTGAGGACCAGACCGGAGAGCTGCTGGTGCAGCCCGGGCTCCCGGGCGTCGTACGGGGCGAGCAGCAGCCGTCCCTCGGCCTGGCCGTAGTCGTTGACGGGGTAGTTGTCCCAGACGAACACCTTGCGCCCCCACACGGCGGCGGCCCGCGCGGCGTCGGCCACGGTGATCCGCGGCGGCACCACGTCGGTGCCGGTCCACATGACCTCGACCCGCGGGTCCAGCCGCTCGCGCAGGGCCTTCTTGTACGCGGTGTCGGTGACATCGCCGTACTCGGTCGGCACGGTCTGGAGCGGCGCGGCGCCCTCGCGGCCGTCCAGGAAGTCCTTCTGCACCCGGTTCAGCAGATCGGCCTGCGCCCGGCCCGCGGCCGCTTGCGAGGGCTCGCCGTAGGCGGCGCGGTCGGCGGCGCAGTTCCACCGGGTGTAGCTGATGTCGTCCAGCGGCACCGAGAAGCTGCGCACCCCGAGGTCGTACATCGCCCCCAGCTTGGCCCGCAGCGCGGTGAATTCGGCGGGGTCGCTGTAGCACAGGGAGTTGCCGGGCGAGAGGGCGAAGGTGAACCGCACATGGTGGCCGACGGCCTGCCGGACCAGCTCGCCGAGCTGGGCGAGCTGGTCGGCCGGGTACGGCTCGCGCCACTTCTCCCGGTGGTACGGGTCGTCCTTGGGCGCGTAGACGTACGTGTTCATCTTGACGTCCCCGTAGAACGCCAGCTGGTCCATGCGCTCGGCGTGGGTCCACGGGCTTCCGTAGAACCCCTCGATCACCCCGCGCAACGGCATCAGCGGATGGTCCACGACCGACACCGAGGCGATCGTCCGGGCGCCGGTGACCAGCTGACGCAGCGTCTGCGCCGCGTAGTACGTCCCGTCGGCGTCCGCGCCCGCGAGCGCCACGGCGGCACCGCGCGCGGCGAGCGCGTACCCCTCCGCGGGCAGTTCCCCGGGCACCCTGCCCCCGGCGGACCACAGCGCCTCCGCGACCCGGGCGTCGGCGAGCCGCCCCACGGTCACCGTCAACCGCGGCCCGGAGCCGCCCCGCAGCCGCTCCGCCCCGGCCCGGCGCAGTACGGCGGCGACCAGCTCCCGCGTGGGCCGGTCCACCCCGTCGCCGTAGACCACCCGCACCTCCGCGGGCACCACGACGTCCCGGCCCAGCCGGTCCATCGTCTGCGGGCGCGGCACGACGGACGGCAACGGCCCGGGTCCGGCGGCGGTGGCGGCGGTGGCGCCGACGGGCAGCAGCAGCCCGAGGAAGGTGAGGAACGCGATCACGGCGGCCAGGGGGCGGGAGCTACGGCGCATGGGACTTCTCCTCCGTGGCGTGGCATGGCGTGGCTTGGCGTACGGCGGTGCACGACGGTGACACGTGGAGCGAAGTGAGCGACGGGACAGGCGCGTTGCGTGGTGCGCGGCGTTCCGGAGACACATACCCACGGCCCGGGACCGGCGAATCCCGGGCGGACGCACGGGTCACAACGGATCACGCCGGTCCGTCGGCCCGCCCCGCGGGTCAGCGCGAGGTCCGATTTCCGCCAGCGTGCCGCCCCGGGCCGCCGCACCCTGGGAGCGTGATCACCGACGACAGCAAATACGAGGCGGTGTGCGGCCGCGATGCCCGCTTCGACGGCGCGTTCTTCTTCGCCGTCACCACCACCGGGATCTATTGCAGACCCAGCTGCCCGGCCACCACTCCGAAGCGCGGGAACGTGCGCTTCTTCCCCACCTCGGCCGCCGCCCAGGGGTCCGGCTTCCGGGCCTGCCTCCGCTGCCGCCCGGACTCCGTGCCCGGCTCCGCCGAGTGGAACGTCCGTGCCGACGCGGTCGGCCGCGCGATGCGGCTGATCTCGGACGGCATCGTCGACCGCGAAGGGGTGGCCGGGCTGGCCGCGCGGCTGGGGTACAGCGCCCGGCAGGTGCAGCGGCAGCTGAACGCCGAGGTGGGCGCCGGGCCGATCGCCGTGGCCCGCGCCCAGCGCGCGCACACGGCGCGGATCCTGCTGGAGACGACGGACATGCGAGCCGCCGAGATCGCCTTCGCGGCCGGGTTCTCCAGCGTGCGGCAGTACAACGACACCATCCGGCAGATCTACGCCGCCACCCCCAGCCGTCTCAGGGAGCTGAAGCCGGGGCCCGCCGCACGGTTCGGGACGGCCGGAGTGCCGCTGCGGCTCGCCTACCGCGGCCCGTACGCCGCCTCCGAGGTGTTCGACTACCTCGGCGCCCGTGCCATCGACGGCATCGAGGAGTTCACCGGGGAACGCGGCGCCCGCGTCTACCGGCGTACGCTGCGCCTGCCGCACGGCGCCGGGATCGCCGAGGTCGGCGAGGCCCCGGGAGACGGCTGGCTGGAGTGCCGTCTGCACCTGGGCGATCCGCGCGACCTGACCACGGCGGCGCAGCGGATGCGCCGGCTGTTCGATCTCGACGCCGACCCCTGCGCGGTGGACGAGCGCCTGGCCACCGACGCGGCGCTCGCCCCGCTGGTCGCCCGGCACCCCGGGCTGCGCGCCCCGGGCGCCGCGGACCCGCATGAGCTGGCCGTCCGCGCCGTGCTGGGCCAGCAAGTCTCGGTGGCGGCCGGGCGCAAGCTCGGCAACGCCGTCGTGGCCGCGTACGGGGAGCCGCTGCGGACGCCCAGCGGCGGGCTGACGCACCTCTTCCCCACGGCCGAGGCGCTGGCCGACGCCGCCCTGGGCGAGCTGGGGATGCCCGAGTCCCGCCGCCGTACGCTGCGCACGCTCACCACGGCGCTCGCCGACGGCACCGTCGCGCTGGACCCGGGGGCCGACCGCGACCATGCCGAGAAGAAGCTGCTCGGGCTGCACGGCGTCGGCCCCTGGACGGCCGGATACATCCGCATGCGGGCCCTCGGCGACCCGGATGTGCTCCTCACCGGCGATGTGGCCGTCCGGGCCGGTATGCGGCACGCGGGCGCCGCGCCCATGGACGCCGTAGCCTGGCGGCCGTGGCGCACCTACGCCATGCACCACTTCTGGAAGGCCGCCGCCCAGGCCGCTGCCCGGGCCACCGCCGACGCCACCGCCGACCAGCGCCGCACCACCCAGCGTGATGTCCGAATACCGCCAGCATTCCCTGCCGCGGACCCGCATCGTTGAAGGTGAAGCGAACCGCGGCGAAAGAGGACGAGAGAGCGCGATCATGACCATCTACACCACGCTGGACAGCCCCCTGGGCGAACTGCTCCTGGTGGGCGAAGAGACCCCGGACGGCACCGCACTGACCTCGCTGTCCATGCCCGGACAGAAGAACGCGCCGGCCGTACGGCCCGACTGGCGCCACGCACCCGACGGGTTCACGGAGACCGTCCGGCAGCTGAGCGCGTACTTCGACGGCGAACTCACCGCCTTCGACCTCCCGTTCACGCCCGGCGGCACGGAGTTCCAGCAGCGCGTGTGGCAGGCGCTGGAGGGGATCCCGTACGGCACCTCGACCACCTACGGACAGCTCACCGAACGGCTGGGCGTGCCCCGCGAGCAGGTCCAGGCCGTGGGCGCGGCGATCGGCGCGAACCCGCTGCTGCTGGTTCGGCCCTGCCACCGGGTGATCGGCGCGGACGGCACCATGCGCGGCTACGCCGGAGGGGTCGAGCGCAAGGTGTGGCTCCTCACCCACGAGGGCGCGCTGCAGCCGACACTCATCTGATCCACACCGGCAACCGTGACGATCACCGGAGGAACCAGGCCGATGACGGTCTACACCACGATGGACAGCCCGCTGGGCGAACTGCTCCTGGTCGGCGAGGAGTCGGCGACGGCGAAGGGCGGCACCGCACTGGCCTCCCTGTCGGTGCCGGACCAGAAGCGCCGCCCCGCGGTCCAGGACGACTGGACCGAGGACGCGGACGCGTTCGCGGACATCGCCCGCCAGCTCCGCTCGTACTTCGACGGCAAGCTGACCCGCTTCGACATCGAGTACGTCGGCGGCGGCAGCGCCTTCCAGCAGCGCGTCTGGAACGCCGTGGACACCATCCCGTACGGCACGACCCTCAGCTACGGCGAGATCGCCGCCCGGATCGAGGCCCCGCGCGCCGCGGTCCGCGCCGTCGGCACGGCGATCGGGGCCAACCCGCTGCTGGTCGTCCGCCCCTGCCACCGCGTGATCGGCGCCACCGGCGCGCTGACCGGATACGCGGGCGGCCTGGAGCGCAAGCGACGGCTGCTGGACCTGGAGCAGACCCAACCGGCCGCCTGACGAAGCACACCGAAGGAACCGCACCTCATGACCGATACCACCACCTCCACGAGCCAGGTGGCCGACCGCGTCGCGGCGGACGACTGGAGCGCGCTCACCGACGAGCTGGGCGAGCACGGCAGCGCGCTCACCGGACCGCTTCTCACCCCGGGCGAATGCCACCGCCTCGCCGGGCTGTACGACGAGGCCGAACGCTTCCGCACGACCATCGACATGGCCCGCTACCGCTTCGGTTCCGGCCAGTACCGCTACTTCACCCATGACCTCCCCGACCTGGTGCGCGAGCTGCGCGAGGCGTTCTATCCGCGGCTGCTGCCCATCGCCCGCGACTGGGCCGGGAAACTGGGCAAGCCCGCGCCCTGGCCCGACACGCTGGCCGAGTGGCTGGAGATGTGCCATGAGGCGGGGCAGACCAAGTCCGCCCAGATCCTGCTGCGTTACGGCCCGGGCGACTGGAACGCCCTGCACCGGGACGTGTTCGGCGACATGCTCTTCCCGCTCCAGATCGTGGTCGGCCTCGACGCCCCCGGCGAGGACTTCACCGGCGGCGAGTTCATCATGACCGAGCAGCGCCCCCGCGCGCAGTCCAGGGGATCGTCCACCACCCTGCCCAAGGGCCACGGGCTGATCTTCACCACCCGGGACCGCCCGGTGGCCTCCAAGCGCGGCTGGGCGAACGGCCCCATGCGGCACGGCGTGAGCACCGTGCGCTCCGGACACCGCCACACCCTCGGGCTCGTCTTCCACGACGCCGCATGACACCCGCCCCGGAGCCCCGCCCGCGCACGCTGATCGGCCCCGACGGGGCGCCCTATCGCAGCGCCACTGAGGGCCGTCTCGGCGGGCACCGGGGCCTGCGGCTCTACGGGCGTCTGGACTGCCCCTCCGCGCTGCGGGCCCTCGCCCGCGGCCACTATGTGAAACACCGGGTGTTCTTCGAGGACGAGGCCACCGCGGTCGCCGCCGGATACCGGCCGTGCGCCGTGTGCCTGCCCCAGAGGTACGCCCTGTGGAAAGCCAACCGGGAGAACACCACCACACCATGAGCCCTCTCACGGGACCACCGGCATCCCGATCGCCCCTGATCAGCGCGGAGGAGCTGGCCGCGTACGGCGATCTGCCCCGCCCCGCCCCGCACACCGCCCCCGAACTCGACGCCCTCGTAGGACTGTTGACCGCCCGGAAGAGCCGCATCGAGACCGTCGCCATCGGCCACAGCCGCGACGCGGCCTCCCACGCCGCCGCCGAGGCGTTCGCGGCCGCGTGGAAGGCGCGGGACGGGAAGGTCCTCGCCACGGTGGACTGGCCGGAGAGCGCCGCGTCCTGGCTGCGGGCCGCACGCCGGCTGACCGCCGAGGAGCCCGACGCCTGGGTCATGGCCGCAGCCCCCCTCGGCTTCGCCCAGCTGGCCCGCCGACTGCGGCACTCCACCGACTGGGACCCGGCCCGCACGGTGGCCTTCGCCGCCCTGAAGGACTCCCGGCTCCCCGCGCTGGCCGGGCCGGACACGCTGCACGGCCTGCGCGGCGCCACCGCCGAGGGCGGCACCTGGGAGGTCCGAAACCGCTGGGTCACCTCCTATCCGCCGGACGGGAGGAGCGCATGACCGCCCTGATCCCCCGCCCGCCCATGGAGATCACCCCCGGGGCCGTGCATCTGCCCGGCTGGCTCACGCTGGAAGAGCAGCGCGAACTCGTCACCGCCTGCCGTGCCTGGGCCACCGGCCCGGTGCCCATCCGCCACACCCGGCTGCCGCGCGGCGGCGTCATGTCGGTGCAGACGGTGTGCATCGGCTGGCACTGGCAGCCGTACAAGTACACCCGCACGGCGGGGGATGTGAACGGCGAGCGCGTCGCCGAATTCCCCGACTGGATGGTCCAGTTGGGCCGCCGCGCCCTGCTGGACGCCTACGGCGACACGCTGGGCAGCGCCGACTACACCCCGGACAGCTACACCCCCGACACGGCGCTGATCAACTTCTACGACGGTCAGGCCAAGCTGGGCATGCACCAGGACAAGGACGAGCTGTCCTCGGCCCCGGTCGTCTCGCTGTCCATCGGCGACACCTGCGTCTTCCGCGTCGGCAACACCGAAACCCGCACCAGGCCCTACACCGACATCGAGCTGGCCTCCGGCGACCTGTTCGTCTTCGGCGGCCCCTCCCGGTACGTCTACCACGGCGTGCCCAAGGTCTACGAGGGCACCGCCGACCCCGCCACCGGGCTCACCTCCGGACGCCTGAACATCACCATGCGGGTCACGGGCCTCACCGGCTGAGTCGCCCCGGGTCAGCGGGCGTTGTGGAAGATGACGCCGAGGGTGGTCCGGCGCCCCGAGGCCACCGCGTTGGTGCCGTGCCGCATGGGGTGGCGGCGGTAGCCGTGCTGCCCCCGCACGGGCCGGTGGCGGACGGGGAAGATCATGCCCTGGCCGAGGCGTGGGGTGAGGACCATGGCGCGGGACTGGGAGCGGGGACGCTGCTCGACGAAGACGTTCTCCCCGCCGGTGAAGTCCTGGCCGGGCTCGTTCAGCATGAAGGCGATCTGGAGCGGGAAGACGATGTCGCCGTAGATGTCCTGGTGCAGACAGGCGTAGTCACCGGGGCCGTAGTCGAGGATGAGCGGGGTGGGCCGCCGCTGGCCGTTGTCCGCGCATTCGGCGAGCAGGTCGTCCAGGGCGGCGGGAAAGGTGCGTTCGTTCAGCAGGGGCGCCCACTGGTTGGCCATCCACGCCATCGGCGGGTACAGCTTCTCGCGCAGGGTCTGGACGAGGGGTACGGCGGCGGGGTCGGCGTAGTACTTGTAGGTGCCGCGGCCGAAGTCGTAGCGCTGCATCACCACGGTCGAGCGGAACAGCCCCGGGTTGTCGAAGGTGTCGATGAGCATCGCGCACTGCTCGCGGGAGAGCAGCGGCGGGGTGAGGGCCACACCGTCCTCGTTCAGCTGGGCGTACAGCCGTGGCCAGTCCAGGTCCGCGAGGGCGGGGACGGCGTCGTGGGCGGTGTGCGGTGCGTCCCCGGCGCCCACGGTATGTCCGGGCAGGTCGAGGGGGAGTTCGGTCTGGTCCATGGCGGACAGTCTTGCGGCTGGACGCGGGCGCGGAGCGCGATGGCCGAATCCCGCCAGCAATGCGGGAGCCCGGACGCTTGGCTGGGATACGAGAACGAAGCGTCGAAGTTTCCCGGGAGTCGTCACACCATGTCTACGAACGACAGCGCCATCGCCGTGATGCAGCGGTTCTACGAGGCCGAGCGCGCCTATGTCATGGGGGGTGGCGCCGGGCAGGCCGGGTTCGAGGAGATCGCCGCGTGCCTGGACCCGGAGGTGGAGCTGCACCAGGCACCGGGCCTGCCCTTCACCGGCGTCTGGTACGGCCCCGAGGGCATGGAGAAGTTCATCGCCGTCATGGGCGAGCTGTGGGAGTCGATGGAATTCCTCGAACAGCGGCAGCTCGTGGACCGCGACACCGTGGTGGCGACCAACCGGGTGCGCTTCGTCGCGCGGGCGACCGGCCGCGAAGTGGTCACCTCCATCGTGCAGACGGTGACCCTCCGGGACGGCCGCATTCGCGAGATCCGGCCCTACTACTGGGACCCCGCCGCCATCAGCGAGGCGTGTGACGGCCGGGTCGTGGCGCCAGATTCCGATGGATCTCCAGCGCCGCGGTCGATCGGTTGAGCGTGATGTAGTGCAGGCCCGGGGCGCCCTCGTCCAGCAGCCGCCGGGCCATGGCGGTGGCGTGGTCGACACCGATCCGGCGCCCCGCGTCGGCGTCGCCCTGGGCGGCCTCCAGCCGCCGGGCGAGGTCCTCGGGGAAGTGGGCGTCGCTCAGCTCGGCGAAGCGGCGCACCTGCCGGAAATCGGTCGCGGGCATGATCTCGGGAATGATCGGAATGTCGCAGCCCGCGGCCGCCACCCGGTCGCGCAGCCGCAGATAGTCCTCGGCGTCGAAGAACATCTGCGTGACGGCGTAGTCGGCGCCCGCCCGGCACTTGGCCACGAAGTGCCGGACGTCGCTGTCCCAGTCCGGGGAGCGCGGGTGGCGCTCGGGGAAGGCCGCCACCCCGATGCTGAAGTCGCACGACTCACGGATGAGCGCCACCAGTTCGTGGGCGTAGGCCAGCCCGTCCGGCTCCGCGAGCCAGGGCCCGCGGGGGTCGCCGGGCGGGTCGCCGCGCAGGGCGAGGACGTCGAGGATCCCGGCGTCCGCGTACTGGCCGATGATGTGCCGCAGTTCGCCGACCGAGTGCCCGACCGCCGTGAGGTGGGCGACCGGCCGCACGGTGGTCTCCGCGGCGATCCGCTTGGTCAGCCCGATGGTCCGGTCCCGCGACGAGCCGCCCGCTCCGTAGGTCACCGAGACGAAGGTCGGCGCGTGACTCTCGATCCGCCGGATCGCGTTCCACAGGGTCCGCTCCCCCGCCTCGGTCTTCGGCGGGAAGAACTCGAAGGAGTACGAGCGCTCGCCCGCGGCGAGCACCTCGGCCAGGGACCGGCGCGGTGTGCGCACCCGCGTCGCGGAAGCGGCCGCCGAGGTGGTCGTCGCCGAGGTGGTCGCCGAGGGCGCGCTTCCGCCCGGGTGTGTCCGGGGTGGCGCGGTCATGCCGTCCGCGCCAGGTGGGGTGCGAGGTCCTGGGCGGCCTCGGCGCCGTAGCCCTTGTCGAGCCTGGTCAGCAGGTCGTCCGCGGAGAGCTGGTATTCCTGGGTGCCGACCGACTCCAGGACGATCGTGGCCAGGGCGCAGCCCAGTTGGGCGGCGCGCTCGTGGCCGAGCCCCCAGGCGACCCCGGCGAGGAATCCGGCGCGCAGCGCGTCGCCGCCGCCGGTGGGGTCGGCCACTCCGGACGTCGGGACCGCGGGGATCTTCAGCGTCGGCCGCCCCGCCGCCCCGATGCGGACGCCTTCGGCTCCGTCCGTGGTGATCCAGGTGCCGACCCGGTCGAGGATGTCGGCGTCGCTCCAGCCGGTGTGGTCCCGGAGCATCGCCGCCTCGTAGGCGTTGGTGAACAGGTAGCGGGCGCCCTCGACCAGCCTGCGCGCTTCGTCACCGGTGATGCGGGCGAGCTGCTGCGAGGGGTCGGAGGCGAAGGCGTACCCCCGCTCGCGGCACTCGTCGGCGTGGCGCAGCATGGCCTCGGGGTCGTTGGGGGCGATCACCACGAGGTCGAGCCCCCCGGCGCGCCGCACGGTCGGTTCGAGCGCGATCTCCTTCGCCTCGGTCATGGCACCGGCGTAGAAGGTCGCGATCTGGTTCTGGTCGGCGTCCGTGGTGCACACGAAGCGCGCGGTCCTGCGTGTCTCGCTGACCCGTACGGACTCCGTGTCCACGCCGTTGGACCGCAGCCAGCAGCCGTAGGCGGCGAAGTCGACCCCGGCCGCGCCGACGAGCAGGGGGTCGAGCCCGAGCCTGCCCAGACCGAGAGCGATGTTCGCGGCGACGCCTCCCCGCCGGATGTCCAGATCGTCGGCGAGGAAGGACAAGGAGACCTTGTCGAGCTGCCCGGCGATCAGTTGCTCGGCGAACCGTCCGGGATAGACCATCAGATGGTCTATCGCGATCGATCCGGTGACGGCGATGCGCACGTCGTGTCCTCCTTGGGGATGCGGTCGGTGGGGGCGCGAGGAGTTGCGGCTTACAGACCGGCCGCCGCGCGGAGGGCGTCGACGCGGTCGGTGCGCTCCCAGGTGAAGTCGGAGTCCTCACGGCCGAAGTGACCGTAGGCCGCC